>NZ_CP030827.1:0-1200000 GCF_003597675.1 Neorhizobium sp. NCHU2750
ATGCAAATGAATACCGTATCGGCTCGTGCACTTGGCAATGTGGACCATGCACGACAGGGGTTCGATTCAGTTTGCCCGCAGGCGGCAGGGGAAACAGCGGAAATGCAGCATGATGCTCTTTTCGACCGGTTCAGTGCGCGGTTGAAGGCACAGGTGGGCCAGGATGTCTATGCGAGCTGGTTTGCGCGTCTCAAGCTCCATTCGGTTTCGAAGAGCGTTGTCAGGCTCACCGTACCGACGACTTTTCTGAAGTCCTGGATCAACAACCGTTATCTCGACCTCATCACCACGATCTTTCAGGCGGAAGACAAGGAAATTCTGAAGGTGGAAATCCTCGTGCGCAGCGCAAGCCGCAGCACGCGGCCGGCCGGCGTCGCTGAAGAGCGCCCGCAGCCTGTGCAGGGTAATGCCCCGGCGGCTGTCACACGCAGTTCTCAGCCGCGCGAAATCGGCAAGATCGCGGCATTTCCGGCGCCGTCCGCGGCCCCGGTTGCCCGTAATCCGCAGTCCGGCCCGCTGTTCGGCTCTCCGCTCGACAGCCGCTACACGTTCGATACCTTCATCGAAGGTTCCTCGAACCGCGTCGCGCTGGCCGCGGCAAAGACGATTGCCGAAGCCGGTGCGGGTGCGGTGCGCTTCAATCCGCTCTTCATTCATTCCAATGTCGGCCTCGGCAAGACCCATCTTCTCCAGGCAATCGCCAACGCGGCTGTCGGCAGCGCCCGCAATCCGCGGGTGGTCTATCTCACGGCTGAATACTTCATGTGGCGTTTCGCCACCGCGATCCGCGACAACGATGCCCTGACGCTGAAGGACAGCCTGCGCAATATCGACCTTCTGATCATCGACGACATGCAGTTCCTGCAGGGCAAGATGATCCAGAACGAGTTCTGCCACCTGCTCAACATGCTGCTCGACAGCGCCAAGCAGGTCGTGGTTGCCGCCGATCGGGCGCCTTGGGAACTGGAATCGCTCGATACGCGCGTTCGCTCGCGTCTCCAGGGCGGTGTCGCCATCGAGCTTGAGGCTCCCGAATACGAAATGCGCCTTGAAATGCTCAAGGGACGTCTTCAGTCTGCCAAGCAGGACGACCCGTCGCTCGATATTCCGGCGGAAATTCTGTCGCATGTGGCACGCAATGTCGCCAGCAGCGGCCGCGAGCTGGAAGGTGCCTTCAACCAGCTCCTGTTCCGCCGCTCCTTCGAACCGTCTCTCTCCATCGATCGCGTTGACGAGCTTCTCGCTCATCTGGTCGGGGCCGGCGAAGCCAGGCGCGTTCGCATCGAGGACATCCAGCGCATCGTTGCCCGCCATTACAATGTCTCGCGACAGGAACTGGTCTCGAACCGTCGCACCCGCGTCATCGTCAAGCCGCGTCAGATCGCCATGTATCTGTCGAAGACCATGACGCCGCGGTCCTTCCCGGAAATCGGTCGCCGCTTCGGCGGTCGCGATCACACCACCGTTCTCCATGCTGTGCGCAAGATCGAGGAACTGATCGGCGCGGATACCAAGCTCGGCCACGAAGTCGAACTGTTGAAGCGCCTGATCAACGAAAACAACGCCTGATCTTTTCGGGTTTCTAGTTAGAAAAGGGGATCGGCCCATCGTGGGCCGGTCCCCTTTTGTTTGCGCGCTTACGCGGTATTCCGCGCATCCGGTGCAGCTATGTGCGGCAACAGAAGCAAAGCGAGAGCCTTGTGGCTTGGGAATGCTGATGAGTAGGCCGCTTCTGGCCGCCGCCAGCCGACCACGTACCCGTAAAATGGCATCATTGCAGGCCGCTCTGGGCCTCAGACCCAAATCGTGTGTCTCGATCGCAGCAAAAAAGAATTCTTTTCAAGGAACAATGGTCTTCCCCCTTTGCTTTGCAAAAAGGCGCCACATGTTTCATCGATTGCCTGGAGGAAGGTCATGAATGAAGAAGCGCGCGCACGGATCGCGGCTAACGACAAACTGTTGAAGGCAGTCATCACTCTGCTGGCGATCAAGGACCCTGGCCTGCTCGACGAGCTCGACATGATATTTGCCCTGGCCGCCGATGAAGGCAGCTCGCTGGCGGATACCGATCGACGGACCCGCCTGCATTTGCAGCAAGAGCTTGAGCTTATCCGTTCGCTGGCAAGCTCGGCTCTCGAAACGACCCACTGAAGAAACGTCGCGGACGTTTCTTCATGCTCGATCAGCCGTTATTGGCGGCGCTCGTCGCTGGCTCCGTTTTGGGTCCGCCCTTTGCGACGCCGACCATGGCGGGTCTCAGCACGCGATCGCCGATGGTGAAGCCTGCCTGAACCA
The DNA here is from genome assembly GCF_003597675.1 of Neorhizobium sp. NCHU2750. NCBI lineage: Bacteria > Pseudomonadati > Pseudomonadota > Alphaproteobacteria > Hyphomicrobiales > Rhizobiaceae > Neorhizobium > Neorhizobium sp. NCHU2750. The sequence continues at coordinate 2,296 of NZ_CP030827.1, forward strand.
CCTGGATGACCGTATTGTTGGGTACCGCAGGGTTCGGGACCTCAAACATTGCCTGGTGGAAGTTCGGGTCGAACTTCTCGCCCTCCGCGTCGATCTTCTTCACGCCATGCCGCTCGAGTGCCGAAAGCATGGCGCGCTCGGTCATTTCGACACCTTCGAGCAGGGTCGTCAGCGTGGCGTCGGCTGCGGCGCGCTGATCGGCCGGCACGGCATCGAGGGCGCGACGGAGATTGTCCGACACAGCCAGCATGTCGCGGGCAAAGCCTGCGACGGAATAGGACTTGGCGTCCTTCACGTCGCGCTCGGTGCGGCGGCGCAGATTGTCCATTTCCGCGGCAAGCCGCAGGAAGCGATCACGCAGGTCGGAGTTTTCAGCTTTCAAGAGATCGATCGGGTCGGGCTCCGCCGCTGGGATTTCCGCGGCATTCTGATCGGCCGCGCCGTCGAGAGCGGCTGCGGTGGCTTCCGCATTGTCTGCGAACGCTGCGTCAGGTCCGGTTTTCTTGGTTTCGTCGGTCATGACGTTCTCCGATTACTTGGCGCATCGGCCCGCAAGCCCGGATTGGCTTCGGCAAGGACGATGCGCGGGGTCCTATGAGGCTACAGCATCTCGGCATGCCGATTTTTGCTTGCCGCACTGCAGTGTCTTGAATTTTGCGCTGGATATCGAGGTTTGCGGCGAAAAAATCAAGGCTCCGACGCGATTGCGATGTGCTTTAGATCGAGCCGCGCGAGAGACGGGCAATCAGCTGGGCGGTATAGTCGACCATCGGCACGACGCGGGAATAATTGAGCCGCGTCGGACCGATGACGCCGACGGCACCGACGATGCGGTCCTCGCCGTCGCGATAGGGGGCGACGATCAGCGATGAACCGGAAAGCGAAAACAGCTTGTTCTCCGAACCGATGAAAATCCTGACACCCGGTCCCGCTTCCGCCAGTTCGAGGATCTCGATCAGGCTGTCCTTCTTCTCCAGATCGTCGAACAGCAGTCGCAGCCGGTCGAGGTCGGACGTTTCTCCAAGCCCTTCGAGAAGATTGGCGCGGCCGCGCACGATGAGTTGCGTCGGCTTGCCTTCCTCGGTATCGCCGGACCAGACGGCCAGTCCTCGCTCGATCAGATCCTGCGCCAACGCATCGACTTCCGTCTGCACTTCGCTCTTCAGCCGCTTCAGCTGGGATCTGAATTCCGGCAGCGTCTGCCCGGCCAGATGCGCGTTGAGAAAATTGGCGGCTTCGGTCAGCTGCGATGAGGTGACCCCCGCCGGCAATTCGATGATGCGGTTTTCAACCTGGTTGTGGTCGCCGACCAGGACCGCAAGCGCCTTTGTCGGTTCCAGCCGGATGAATTCCACGTGCTTGAGCACCGGATCGCTTTTGGTGGTGATAACGATGCCGGCACCGCGCGACACGCCGGATAACATCAGGCTCGCATCCGCCATCAGGTTTTCCAGTGTCTGGTCTCGCTCCACCGGCCTGATCTGCCGGTCGATGCTGGCTCTCTCCTCGTCGGAAAGATGGCCCGTTTGCATGAAGGCGTCGACGAAGAAGCGCAAGCCGCTCTGGGTCGGCAGCCGGCCGGCACTGACATGCGGCGAATAGATGAGACCGAGCTGTTCCAGGTCGCTCATCACATTACGCACCGAGGCCGGCGAGAGCGACATCGGCAGCAGCCGGGAAAGATTTCGCGAGCCGAGCGGTTCGCCCGTTTCCAGATAGCCCTCGACGATGCGGCGGAAGATTTCGCGCGAGCGATCGTCAAGCATCGAACCGGCATCCAAGCCCATAGCCGTCGGAAACTCCATCTTTTGCCGTCACCTCGATTTTGTCGTCTTGTAAATATAGTCGGTGAAGGCGACGGCTTAAAAGGGAAATGATTGAAACGACGCGGATTGTCACTGCGCGCTGCGTCAGCGGCTTTTTCTTTGCAAATGGCGGCGGACGATCTTAGAAGGCAGGAAATACTTATAGGGAGTGATGCATGCGGCCTTCAGGCAGACCAGTCAATCAGATGCGCAAGGTTTCCTTCGAGCGCAACGTTTCCAAACACGCCGAGGGATCCTGTCTGGTGAAATTCGGCGACACGCATGTGCTGTGCACGGCAAGCCTTGAGGAAAAGACGCCGCCGTGGCTGCGCAACACCGGCAAGGGCTGGGTGACCGCTGAATACGGCATGTTGCCGCGCGCCACCGGCGACCGCATGAAGCGCGAGGCGGCCTCGGGCAAGCAGGGCGGCCGCACGCTGGAGATCCAGCGCCTGATCGGCCGTTCGCTGCGCGCTGTCGTCGATCTCGAAGCGCTCGGCGAAAAGCAGATCACCATCGACTGCGATGTCATCCAGGCGGATGGCGGCACCCGCACGGCTTCTGTCACCGGCGGCTGGATTGCGCTTCACGATTGCCTGAAATGGATGGAAACGCGTTCGATGATCAAGCTCGACAAGGTCCTGAAGGATCATGTCGCGGCAATCTCCTGCGGTATCTTCGCAAATCAGGCCGTCATCGACCTCGACTATCTGGAGGATAGTGCGGCCGAGACGGATGCCAATTTCGTCATGACCGGTTCCGGCGGCATCGTCGAGATCCAGGGCACCGCCGAAGGCAAGCCGTTTACTCAGGACGAGCTTCTTCAGCTTCTGGCACTCGCCCAGGCCGGCACGCAGGAACTCGTTGCCCTGCAGAAACAGGCGATCGGCTGATTGCTATCAGGCGCGGCCGCCCCTCATACGGCGGCCGCCATTCTTTCCCCCGCCGGGGAAGGCTCTTGGTTACGGCACCCCCACTCCTCTCTTTTCGAAAAATGGAACCCCATGCGCAAGCTCGACACCAAGACCATCGTCGTCGCCAGCCACAATGCCGGCAAGATCCGGGAAATTGCCGAATTGATCGGCCCCTTCGGCTTCTCGGCAAAATCGGCAGCCGAACTGAAATTCGAAGAGCCTGACGAGACCGGCACCACGTTTGAAGAAAATGCCGCGATCAAGGCGCTCGCCTCCGCCAAGGCATCCGGCCTGCCGGCACTGTCAGACGATAGCGGCATCGTCATCGATGCGCTGGATGGTGCTCCGGGTGTCTATACCGCCAACTGGGCCGAGCGCGAGGATGGCAGCCGCGATTTCCAGATGGCGATGGAGAAGGTCGAGAAGGCGCTGCAGGATAAGGGCGCCACGACGCCGGACAAGCGGACCTGCCGCTTCGTCAGCGTACTCTGCCTTGCCTGGCCGGATGGCCATACCGAAATGTTCCGCGGTGAAGTCGAAGGCACGGTCGCCTGGCCGCCGCGCGGCACCGCCGGCTTCGGCTACGATCCGCTCTTTCAGCCGCAAGGCTATGAGACGACCTTTGGTGAGATGACGAGCGAGGAAAAGCACGGCTGGAAGCCGGGCGATGCTTCGGCGCTCTCGCACCGTGCCCGTGCCTTCAAGATTTTCGTCGAGACCTGCCTGGAGGCCTGATTTTCCGTGAACGCCGTCGTCCTCAATACTCCCGATACGCTGCTGCCCGATACGGGCGAGCCGGGCTTCGGCGTCTATGTCCATTGGCCCTTCTGCGCGGCCAAATGTCCTTACTGTGACTTCAACAGCCATGTTCGCCACCAGCCGGTGGATCAGGCCCGTTTCACCGCAGCCTTCCTGAAGGAGATGGAAACGATGCGGGCGATGAGTGGCCCGAAGGTTGTCACCAGCATCTTCCTCGGCGGTGGTACCCCATCACTGATGGACCCCTCGACCGTCGAGGCGATCCTCAACGGTATTGCCCGCCATTGGAGCGTGCCGGATGGCATCGAGATCACCATGGAGGCCAATCCTTCTAGCGTCGAGGCGGAGCGCTTCCGCGGATACCGCGCGGCCGGCATCAACCGCGTCTCCATGGGCGTTCAGGCGCTCAACGATGCCGATCTGAAATTCCTCGGCCGCCTGCATGATGTGGCCGATGCCCTGAAGGCAATCCGCCTGGCGCGCGAAATCTTTCCGCGCATGTCCTTCGACCTCATCTATGCGCGGCCGAAACAGACGGTGGAGGCCTGGGAGGCGGAGCTGAAGGAGGCGATCTCCTATGCCGTCGACCATCTGTCACTCTACCAGCTGACGATCGAGGAGGGGACACCTTTCTACGGCCTGCACAAGGCGGGCAAGCTCATCGTTCCGGACGGCGACCAGTCGGCAGCGCTCTACGAGGCAACGCAGGAAATCACCGCGCGCCACGGCATGCCGGCCTATGAAGTATCCAACCATGCGAGACAGGGGGCGGAAAGCCGCCACAATCTCACCTATTGGCGTTACGGCGATTATGCCGGCATCGGGCCTGGAGCCCACGGTCGGCTCGCTCGCGGCCGCAACAAGATCGCCACCGCCACCGAGCGCCGCCCGGAAACATGGCTCGAGCAGGTGGAAGCCCAGGGACACGGCATGATCGAGCAGGAAATCCTCGGCTACGAGGAGCAGGCCGACGAGCTGCTGCTGATGGGCCTGCGCCTCAAGGAGGGTGTCGATCTCGCTCGCTGGCAGGAACTGTCCGGCCGCGACCCGGATCCCGTGCGTGAGGAGCGCCTGCTCGAATACGGCTTCATCGAGCGGCTCGGAAACTCGCGCCTGCGCTGCACGCCGAGCGGCATGCTGATCCTCGACGCGGTCGTTGCCGATCTCGCCTGCTGATCTGCCGTCATTTCAGGAAAAGGAAGGCCGCGCTCAGGCGGCGTTGTTGGCCTGCTCTTCGTTGAGGAAGGCATAGATGGCCGATGCTGACTCCGTCTGGCGTAGCTTGCCGACGAGTTCCTGGTCGCGCAGCACGCGGGCAATGCGCGACAGAGCTTTCAGATGATCTGCGCCGGCCCCTTCGGGTGCCAGGAGAAGGAAGACGAGGTCGACGGGTTCGTCGTCCAGCGCTTCGAAATCGACCGGGCTTTCAAGCCGTGCGAAGATGCCCTTGATCGACGAAATACCGGCGAGCTTGCCATGCGGAATGGCGATGCCATGCCCGACACCGGTCGATCCCAGCCGTTCGCGCTGAAGGATGACGTCGAAGATTTCCCGCTCGGAAACGCCTGTGAGCTTGGCTGCCTTGACAGCCAATTCCTGCAGGAGCTGTTTCTTGGAGGTCACTTTCAAGGCAGGGATAATCGCATCTGGATGCAGCAGATCTGCCAATGCCATTCTTTTCATCCTTTGTGCCGCGAGGGCGTGGGAAGCGCCGTTGCCGACGCCTCCCGAGTTTCTTTAGTTCTTGATATTGGTGGAATCGATCCAGCCAATATTGCCGTCCTGGCGCCTGTAAACGATGTTCAGCTTCTCGTCACCGGGGCTCCGGAAAAGAAGCACAGGTTCGTCGGTCATATCGAGCGCCATCACGGCAGTCGCGACCGACATCGTCCGCAGCGGCTTCGTGCTTTCGGCGACGATCGTCGGAGCGAAATCGTCCGGAACATCCTCGTCCTCATCCGGCACCCGGTCCATGACCGTATAGGCCACTTCGGCAAATCCGTTCGCCTGGACGCCTGCGTGATGATCCTTCAGACGGCGCTTGTAACGGCGCAAACGCTTTTCGATCCGCTCTGCGGCGGCATCGAAGCTGCCCTGGGGATCGTTTGCCTCGCCAGCTGCATGAAAGACCATGCCGGTATCGAGATGCACCTTGCAGTCTGCCGAGAACCGCGGTCCGGACTTCTCGACGATGACCTGGCTTGAATAGCCGCCATCGAAGTATTTCGTTATTGCCTCCCCGATATGGTCTTCGATCCTTTGGCGGAAAGAATCGCCGATTTCCATATGTTTACCGGATACGCGCACACTCATGGAATTATTCCTTCTTGTCGTGACTTGCGTGTTCCAGTCTACGCCAAGCCGCTCCTGCATCCAAGCCGTTCGCACCGATTGTCGCAAATTAGCGCTGACATCCCGGCCTGCGGGCTGGGAGAGGGCGTCCCCCGGCTGCGGCGGGGCTTCTAGCCTCCGGGCGTTGGGATGTCAACGTCTCCACCTGTGGATGTGCTGTGAATGCGGTTACACTGCTGCGGCCCGCGCCAACGCGCGCTTTTCCCGGCGCCGCTGCACGGAGGAGGGAATGTTCATGGCTTCCCTGTACTTGGCGACCGTACGCCGGGCGAGATCGACGCCCGCCTGTTTCAGACTGGTCACGATATCGTCATCGGACAGCACGGCTTCTGGCACCTCCTGATTGATCAGAACCCTGATCTTGTGGCGCACCGCTTCGGCAGAGTGGCTGTCGCCGCCTTCGTCGGCCGATCCGATCGAGACGGTGAAGAAATATTTGAGCTCGAACATGCCGCGCGGCGTCAGCATGTACTTGTTGGACGTGACGCGGCTGACGGTCGATTCATGCATCTTGATCGCTTCCGCCACGGTCTTCAGATTGAGTGGCCGCAGATGATCGACGCCATGCATCAGGAAGGCATCCTGCTGCCGAACGATCTCGCTCGCCACCTTCATGATCGTCTTGGCGCGCTGGTCCAGGCTGCGCGTCAGCCAGTTGCCGTTCTGCAGGCAGTCCGACAGGAAGACATAGTCTTCGCTGTTCTTCGGGCAGCCTTTCGATACCTGCTGGAAATAGATCTGGTTGACCAGCACACGCGGCAACGTGTCCGGATTGAGTTCCACCGCCCAGCCGCCGCCATTTGCCGGCCGCACGACGATATCCGGGGAAATGACATCGGCCACCTGCCCAGCGAAATCCGCACCGGGTTTCGGGTTGAGCTGGCGGATTTCCGACAGCATGTCGAGAAGGTCCTCGTCATCCACGCCGCAGAGTTTCCGAAGCGTGGTGAAATCCCGCTTGGCCAGAAGTTCAAGATGCTGGACCAGTGCCGCCATCGCAGGGTCAAGGCGGTCCTTGTTCCGTAGCTGGATTGCCAGACATTCTCCGAGCGAGCGAGCGAATATGCCCGAAGGATCAAGCGTCTGAAGGCGCTCCAGAACGCGCTCCACATGCGGCAAGTCCGTTCCCAGCCGGCTGGCCACGTCCCCCAGATCGCATTGCAGGTAACCCGCATCGTCGAGCTCGTCGGTCAGTTGCTGCGCAATCAGCCGGTCCTGCGGTTCTCTCAGCAGCAATGGCACCTGCTGGCTGATATGCTCACGTAGGCCGACCTCACCGGCGATGAAATCGTCGAAATCATAGTCTTCGCCCGCATCGCCGCCAGGCATGGATTTCCATTGGCCGAGCAGCTCCGGTGCATCAGCCCGGCGTTCCGGCTGGTCGTCGGGAAACACGTTCTCGGCGCCGCCGTCGAGCTCGTCGCCAAACGTCTCGCTGATGACGATACCCTGGTCATCCGGCCAGTTTCCGGCATCCGTCTCGCCGTCGCTCGTGCTGTGCTCGGCTGCGTCACTATGGCCTAATTCCGCGCCACTTTCTCCGTCGGATGGCGCAATTTCGAGCAGCGGATTCTTTTCCAGCTCCTGGGCAATGAACTGGTTGAGCTCGAAATGGGTCATTTGCAGCAGCTGGATGGACTGCATCAGCTGCGGCGTCATGACAAGCGATTGGGTCTGTCGCAGGAAAAGGCTGGCGGTTAAACCCATGGTGGACGCTAAACTCCCGAAATCCCTTGGCCGCGCATTCATTGCTCAGCCGCCTTAGGCGCATCTGGCACAAGAATTGCTTTTTTGAGAGATTTGGTCAAGCGGCGCAGAGATTATTTCGCTGCGATTTCAGAGGCTGAACTTGTCCCCGAGATAGAGCCGCCTCACGTCCTGGTTATTCACGATATCCGAAGCCCGTCCATGCGTCAGCACTTCGCCGGCATGGATGATATAGGCTCGATCGATGAGGCCAAGGGTTTCGCGTACGTTGTGATCGGTTATCAGTACCCCAATACCACGTGCGGTCAAGTGGCGAACGAGATTCTGGATATCAGAGACGGAGATCGGGTCGACGCCGGCAAAAGGCTCGTCCAGCAGCATGAAGGACGGGTCCGTCGCGAGCGCGCGCGCGATTTCCAGGCGCCGCCGCTCGCCGCCGGAAAGGGCGACGGCTGCAGACTTGCGCAGATGGCTGATATGGAATTCTTCCAGCAACTCGTCGAGCTTGGCCTCGCGCTTGTCGCGATTGGGTTCGTGCGCCTCAAGCACGGCGCGGATGTTGTTTTCCACCGATAGCCCACGGAAGATCGACGCTTCCTGCGGAAGATAGCCGACACCCAGCCTCGCACGGCGATACATCGGCATGCGCGTCACTTCATTGCCGTTGATGGCGATCATGCCTTCGTCGACCGGCACGAGACCCGTGATCATGTAAAAACAGGTCGTTTTGCCTGCGCCATTCGGTCCCAGAAGTCCGACGGCTTCGCCACGGCGAACAACAAGGGAGACCCCGTTGACCACCCGCCGCGTGTCATAGGTCTTGGAAAGGCCGTGAGCAACGAGAGTGCCCTCATAGCGCGTCTTGTCACGCGCCATGAATGGTTCTGGCGAAGGTGTAGCACTTGCCGGTGAGCGGGAGAGGAAAGGAAGCTTCACGTGTTGGGTCTATTGCTTGGGGCGCGACTTCGGGTCGAGCATGATTTCAACGCGTTGGCCGCAGGCATCGAGCTTGGCCTCGCCGGTCTGCATGTGCACCGTCAGCTTGCAGCCTCGGAAGACATTCGGGCCATCGGAAAGCACGACCTGCTTGCCGGTCAACACGAAGGTCTGGCTGGCCATGTCGAACTGCCCATTGTCGGCAGTCGCCTGCTGGGTGCCGGAGTTCAGATAGACCGTGTCGTCGAGGAAGATCTTGTCGATATCCGCATTGCCGCTGGAGATCGAGGTCGCGGCAGCTTTGCTGTCGCCATTGGTCTTGCCGTCGCTATTGGCCTTTTCCTTGTAAAGCACGGTCATCTTGCCGGCCTTCAGCGTCGTCGTGCCCTGCACGACATTCACGTTGCCGGTGAAATAGGCCTTCTTTTCCTGATCCTTGATCTCCAGCTGGTCGCTCTGGATCTGGATCGGCTGGTCATTGGAAAGCTTGAGGCCGCCCATATTGCTGGTTGTCGACTGAGCAAAGGCGGATGTGCCCAAACAGCAGAGAAGTGCCGCCGCGGTCGCGGCAGGAATGCGGGAGTATAAGCGATGATGCATCATGGCGGCCGGGCTCTACTTGCCTTTGTTGCGAGTGGCTGCAGGATCGAGATGGACCCGAACTGTGCCGGTGAACGTGAGGGTATGCCCCTTATCGGTGATCTTCATCGAATCTGCAACAATGGAGCCTTCGGTCATCGTGATATTCACCATATCCGAGGTGTTCATCGTACCGCCGGGGATATCGACATGGGCCGATTTGAAATGCGCGGTCACGCCGTTGCTGAGATTGACGTCGAATGGTGTGGCGAGATCGAGAACGTCGGCTCCGCGATCGAAGTCCGCGCTCGTCGCCGTTACACGGGCGATAATATCCTCGTTGATCGGTACCGCCGCCTTGACGTCCTTCAAGGTGATCATGTTGGGGTTCTGAATATCCTGCAATGCCTTGGTCGCCAGCATCGAATAGCTGATGCCCTGCGCGTTGCGACCGGATATCGCGGGTCGTTCCATGACGATCTTGCCGTCTTCGATCTTCGCGCTCTCGATGGAAAGATTTTCCGGCATATAGGTGCGGATAACAGCAACGCCGACGAAAAGAAGCGAGATCACGCCCGCGGCAATCGGCAGGAGGATCCGCAGTCTGCTCACGCGGGATGAATGTGCGATTGCCGCATCATAAGGGCTCGCTGGCGCTTGTTCGGAAGCGGCAATCGGCTTGCCCGAATTTCGCAGATGCTGCAGCATGTGGGTCCGTTCGTTCTTTTTCGGCACTCGCTCGGGTCGGCTTTTAGGGTCCGCACCACGATCGTCGACCGCCAATATGGTTTTTATCCTTCAACAAACAATAACGAAGAACATAAAAACGTGATAGGAGCGGCGGCGATGGACGAAACGGATCCAATTTTTGGTTTCCAGAATATTAAGCAGGCAGGGCTTTTTTATGGACCACATGGCAATTGCAGATAGGCGCCAGTTGCGTCGCAAGCTCGGCTTCTGGCGTATCGCAGCCCTTTTACTCCTGGTCGTCATCGGTTTCGTTTCCTACCGGCTGCTTGCCGGCGACAAGACGGGAGCGGCCGCACCGCATGTCGCCCGCGTCAACATTTCGGGCATGATCACCGATGACCGTGAGCTGGTCGAGCGGCTTGAGAAGATCGCCGACAGCAATGAGGCCAAGGCGCTGATCGTATCCATCTCGTCTCCTGGCGGCACGACCTATGGCGGGGAGCGGCTGTATCAGGCGATCCGCAAGGTCGCGGCCAAGAAGCCCGTCGTTTCCGACATTCGCACACTCGCGGCCTCGGCTGGCTACATGATTGCCACCGCAGGCGATGAGATCATTGCAGGCGAAAGCTCGATCACCGGTTCGATCGGCGTCATCTTCCAGTATCCGCAGGTCGACGAGGTGATGAAGAAGATCGGCGTCTCGCTTGAGGAGATCAAGTCGTCGCCGCTGAAAGCTGAGCCATCGCCCTTCCATCCGGCCAGCGATGACGCCAAGGCGATGATCCGCAGCATGATCATGGATAGCTATGGTTGGTTCGTCGACCTTGTGGCCGAGCGGCGGAAACTTCCGCGCGACGAGGTTCTGAAACTCGCCGACGGCACGATATTCACCGGACGGCAGGCCCTCAACGTCAAGCTTATCGACAAGCTGGGCGGTGATGACGATATTCGCGATTACTTGGCGAGCCGCGGCATTTCGCGCGATCTGCCGATCGTCGAGTGGAAGGACAGCGACAGTTCCTCGTCCTTCTGGTTTGCCCACGCGCTGGCCGGGCTTTTCCGTTACATGGGCATCACCATGCCGATTGCACCCGATGCGCTTGAGGGATGGGGGCCAAGCAAGTTGTTCCTTGACGGTCTTGTCTCCGTTTGGCAGGTTGGGAATGGTTGAAAATCTAATTTTTTCAGGGGGCAACCGTGATAAAGTCTGAATTGGTACAGATCGTTGCGGCACGCAATCCGCATCTCTACCATCGCGACGTCGAGAACATCGTCAATGCCGTGCTCGATGAAATCACGGATGCTCTTGCCGGCGGCAACAGGGTGGAACTCCGTGGCTTCGGCGCGTTCTCGGTAAAGAACCGCCCGTCGCGCTCGGGACGTAATCCGAGAACGGGCGAAAGCGTGTTCGTCGAGGAGAAATGGGTTCCGTTCTTCAAGACCGGGAAGGAGCTGCGCGAGCGGCTCAATCCGGGCATGGCCGACGAGGACGATTGAGACGGAAATCGCCGCAGGGTCTTGAAACTGCGGCATCCGGCCCGATCTGTTTTCCGTCATTGAGATATTTGCCGGAGTAAGTCATGACAAAGCTGAAGCGGATCCTTTCGCTTGTCGTTTTTGTGCCGATTGGCATCATCCTGATCGTGCTGGCGGTTGCCAATCGGCAGACCGTCACTCTGGCGCTCAATCCCTTCCAGCCGCAGGACAGCATATTGGCGGTCTCGGCGCCCTTCTTTGTCTTCGTATTCCTGGCCCTGCTTGTCGGCATGGCGATCGGCGCCTTGGTGACATGGTGGCGTCAGGGGCGTTATCGCAAGCTTGCCCGCACGGAAGCCAAGGCGGCGGTGAAGTGGCAGAACGAGCACAAGGCAATCGCTCGGCGTTGATCAGTCGAGTTCTGCGTGGCATTCCGGGTCCAGGCACGCTCTGGCAATTCCCGAAATCTTTCGTCGTATCGGGATAAGGCAGTCGCCTTGTCTCAAGAAGCGGCCTGATTCTATCGTCGTCACCTGGGCTTTGCCGAAGGCTCTCCAGATGCTATCTGCACGCGGATGAGAGCGAAGGATCATTCTTTGAAGAGCAGAGACAAGCGCAGCGGGCAGAAGGCTCCGCCGAAAGGCGCGCCGGGCGGTGCGTCGAAAGGCGCTTCCCGAGGAGGGAGCGGCGCTGAACGTCATGGTGCCACCACAAAGCCGAAGGCGCCGGCTTCCGCGATGCGCCAGAAATCTGCCGAACCCCGGTCCGGGGAGCGTAGTGCCAGGGACGCAAGAGCCAGCGAAAAAGCGGCAAGCGCGGCATCTGCCGCCCAGGCTGCCACGCCGGCCCGCGCTCTGCTCGATCGCTCGGGCGATCTGCCGCGTGAAAACGTGCCTGTCATTCTGGAATCGCAGAATGCCGGTGATTTCCATCTTGTCGATAGCGGCCGTGGCCTGAAGCTCGAAAAATACGGTCCCTATTTCGTCGTCCGGCCGGAGGCACAGGCACTCTGGCAGCCGTGCCTGCCGGGCAGCGTCTGGGACAGGGCAGATGCTGTCTTCACCGGCAATACGGACGAGGACGGCATGGGGCGCTGGAAGTTCCCGCGACAGGCGCTCGGCGAAACATGGCCGCTGTCGCTGCTCGACATCGATTTCCTTGGACGTTTCACCGCCTTCCGTCATATGGGCTTCTTCCCCGAACAGATCGTCCATTGGGGCTGGGTAAAGGAGCGTGTCGAGGAGGCGAAGGCCAGGGGACGCACGCTCAAGGTCTTGAACCTCTTCGGCTATACAGGCGTTGCCTCGCTCGTTGCCGCCGCTGCCGGTGCCGAAGTCACCCATGTCGACGCCTCGAAGAAGGCGATCGGCTGGGCGAGGGACAATCAGGCTCTCTCCCGCCTCGACAAGGCGCCGATCCGCTGGATCTGCGAGGATGCCATGAAGTTCATCCTTCGCGAGGAACGCCGCGGCAGCACCTACGACATCATCCTGACCGACCCGCCGAAATTCGGCCGCGGGCCGAATGGCGAGGTCTGGGAATTGTTCGAGCACCTCCCGGTGATGCTCGATATCTGCCGCGAGCTTCTGTCCAAGGACGCGGTCGGCCTCGTGCTGACGGCTTACTCGATCAGGGCAAGCTTCTATTCCATCCATGAACTGATGCGTGAGACCATGCGCGGCGCAGGCGGCACGGTGGAATCGGGTGAGCTCGTCATCCGCGAAACCGGCCTTGATGGTCATGACCGTGGCCGCGCGCTCTCCACATCCCTTTTCAGCCGCTGGGTTTCAAAATGACAGACGATTTCAGAAAGCCGGGCGCACGCAAGGTCGGCCAGGTGAAGGAAGTCACTTCGCTCGCCAATCCGATCATCAAGGACATCAAGGCGCTATCCAACAAGAAGGATCGCGAGGCTGCCGGCACCTTCATGGCCGAGGGCCTGAAGCTTGTGATCGATGCGCTGGAACTCGGCTGGGAAATCCGCACGCTGATCTATGCCAAGGCGGCCAAGGGCAAGCCTCTGGTCGAGCAGGCCGCGACCCGCACCGTCGCCAATGGCGGACTTGTGCTTGAAGTCTCTGAAAAAGTCCTGTCCTCGGTCACGCGGCGCGACAATCCGCAGATGGTGGTCGGCATTTTCGAGCAGCGCTGGATGCGGCTGGACGACTTGCTCCCGTCGCGGGATCAGACTGTCGTCGCGCTCGATCGGGTGCGTGATCCGGGAAATCTTGGCACGATCATCCGCACCGCCGATGCTGCCGGCGCCTCTGCCGTCATTCTCGTGGGCGATTGCACCGATCCCTTCTCGCTCGAAACGGTGCGCGCCACCATGGGCTCGGTCTTCGCTTTGCCCGTGGTGAAATGCTCGGCGGAAGAATTCCTCTCCTGGCAGAAGCGGGCCGGCGTCGAAGTGGTGGCCACCCATCTGGCCGGTGCCATCGACTATCGCAAGGCGGACTACAAGACCAGGCCGGTCGTCATCCTCATGGGCAATGAGCAGTCGGGGCTTCCGGACAATCTTGCCAACGCGGCAAACCGCACGGTCCGTATCCCGCAACAGGGAAGGGCAGACAGTCTCAACCTTGCCGTTGCCACCGCCGTCATGCTGTTTGAAGCACGCCGCCATCTCCTTGTCCTGGAAGAAAGAAAATGAACGAGCGCGCAGCCTATCTCTCCCGTCCGCTGATCGCCGCAATCGTCATCGTGATCGCCGTCATCCTCGATCAGGTGGTTAAGCTTGCCGTAGAAGCCTATCTGCCGATGCATGAAACGGTACCGGTCCTGCCTTTCCTGGCACTGTTTCGCACCTATAATCTCGGCGTTGCCTTCTCGCTCCTCTCCGGCATGGAGCGGGAATTCATCATCGGCATGCGGCTGGTCATCGTTGCCGTGGTTCTGTGGCTCTGGCGCAGGACCCCCGCCTCGCGCACCTTCGCGCATTTGGGCTTCGCCTTGATCATCGCCGGTGCGATCGGCAATCTCATTGATGGCGTACTTTACGGTCACGTCATCGACTACGTCCTGTTCCACACGCAGACCTGGTCGTTTGCCGTCTTCAACCTCGCCGACAGCTTCATCACCATCGGCGCGGGCTTCGTCATTCTCGATGAGTTGATCGGTTCGAAGACACGCGATTAACCCTTTATTAGTCCGACGGCATAAGGATTGCGAAGGAAAGCCCGTGTAGTCTTGCTGCATGCGCACCATTGCCGAACTGCACGATCGCATCACACGGGCGTTTTCCTCGAGAGCCTTTCCGGGGGAACACGCGAAGCCGTTGCGGGAGATCGTTGTCCGGCCTTCGGAAGGCGTCGATGGCCACTCCAACGCCTTGCGCGGCTCTGCGGGCACGTTGCAAAGCCTCTTCTCTCAATTGAAGTCCTGGTCGCCGAGTAGCCGCAACCGTTCCCTGACGGGACGGCTCAAACAATCGGAAGCCGTCAGCGAAGCGAAATCCCGCCGCCTGTCGACCGTCGTTCATGAAATCCGCACGCCGCTTAATGGCATTCTCGGCATGACGCATCTGCTCAGCCAGACCAAGCTGACGGCGGAGCAGCAGAATTATCTGAGCGGCATTCGCCAGTCCGGCCATCTTCTGGCGCAACTCGTCGACGACATCCTCGATCTGTCGACGATGGAGGCAGGCCGCTTCCGGCTCAACACGCGCGCCGAAAACCTGCGGCAGCTGCTGGAAAGCGTCGTCGAGATGCTGTCGCCTCGAGCCCACGAAAAGCGGATCGAAGTGGCGGCAACATTCGCCGCCGACCTGCCCGACCTGCTCGATTTCGATCCCGCCCGGCTGCGCCAGGTCCTGTTCAACGTCATCGGCAACGCGGTCAAGTTTACCAGTGTCGGCGGTGTCCTCGTCCGTGTCGAGATCGCCGCGGGCAATGTCGAAATTGCTGTCAACGATACCGGGCCGGGTATGACGCCGACGGAACAGGCAACCATTTTCGGCGAGTTCGAACAGGCGGGATCGGCTGAAGCGCGAAGCGGCGGCACCGGCCTCGGCCTCGGCATCGCATCGCGCATTCTGACGGAATTCGGCGGTTCTCTTTCGGTCAGAAGCAAAAAGGGTGATGGCAGCACCTTCACCATACGCTTTCCCGTGCGACTGGCCGAAGACGTCGCGGCTGGCGATACGGATCGTAGCGGGATGCTGTCACGGTCGCGTGTGCTGCTTCTTGCTCCGCCTGGGCCGACGGCTCAGGCGACAGTTGCCACCATTGAGGCGCTGGGCGGTCGCTGCCGACATGTCGCCAGTGCTAGCGACGTGTCGGTACTGATCGATCGCGCCGCGCTGGGCGCCATGCCGTTTACGGACCTCGTCGTCGATCATCGCCTCGCATCCGACTATGCCTGCGAGCCGCAGCATCATCCACTGCATCGCATCCTGCTCGTCAATCCGGAAGAGCGTGCCTCGCAGCCGCAGGACCTCTTCGATGCCTGGCTGATCCGGCCGCTGCGCGAACGGTCGCTGATCGATGTGCTGAGCGGCCGCATGCGCGGCTTCGCACGCCCTCCTGCCTCAACATCCGGCTCGGCGCCGATCATGGCCCCGCCGGTGGTATCCGAGGTGGCCACCGATCCGGCCCGGAGAGAAAAGCTCGATATCGTGCTGGCCGAGGACGATCCGATCAATGCCACGCTGGTGCGCGCGACCTTGCTGCGGGGCGGGCACAAGGTGCGATGGGTCGCTGACGTTCCGAGTTTCTTCGATATCATCCGGCAGGTCGATGCCCAGCCCGACCTGATCATCACCGACATGAACATGCCCGGCGGGGATCCGCTCGATGTGCTGGTGGATCTACGTACAAAGGAAAAAACGCTGCGGCTGTCGGCTGTGCCTGTCGTCGTCCTGACGGGGGATAGTCGCGATGGGTTGCTGCAGGATGCCATGGCCGCCGGCGCCGACAGGGTATTCCAGAAGCCTGTCGAGCCGGAGAGGCTGCTGGACGAAATCCGCAATCTTCTCGGCCGCGATGTGGATCGCCAGGGAAGCCGTTGACGGATCCCGGATGCCATCCTAATGTGACAATTGACGTCACGTTCCTGTCGTAGAGACGTGATTTATGACGGTGATCCAACCGGGACGGGCAAATCACCATGGCAATCGAACTCCTGAACCGCGAATTGACACTCGATATTCCTTCGACTCCGCCGCCATCCACTGTCAATGGCGATGTATTCGGCCGCATAGGCTCGCTCGAAACGCGGCTTGCACGCAGCAGCCGCGAAATTGAGGCTGCGCAGGTTGTGCGCTACCGCGTCTTCGTCGAAGAGATGAAGGCGACGCTGAGCCCTGAAGCGATGCGCCTCAAGCGTGACTTCGACAGCTATGACGATATTTGCGACCACCTTCTTGTGGTCGACAACGCCATCGAGGGCGAGATCGAGGATCAGATCGTCGGCACCTACCGCCTTCTGCGGCAGGAAGTTGCCATGGCGAATGGTGGTTTTTATTCGGCCTCCGAATTCGATATCGAGCCTCTTCTGGCCCGTCATCCCGATAAGCAGTTCATGGAGCTTGGCCGCTCCTGTGTCATCCCGGACTACCGCACCAAGCGCACGGTCGAGCTTTTGTGGCTGGGCAACTGGACCTATTCGCTGAGGCACGGCATGGGCGCCATGTTTGGCTGCGCATCCTTCCCCGGCGTCTCTCCCGAAGAGCACGCGCTGGCATTGTCCTTCCTGCATCACAATTCGCTTGTGAAGGATCAATGGATGGTGTCGGCGAAGCCTGATCTCTATCGCAAGATGGATATGATCCCGGCCGAAAGCATCAATCCGCGCCAGGCGCTTTCGGCCATGCCGCCGCTCGTGAAGGGCTATCTGCGGCTCGGTGCGATGATCGGTGATGGTGCTGTCGTCGACCAGGCGTTCAACACCACCGATGTCCTGATCGTCCTGCCGATCGCCGAGATTTCCGGCCGATACATCAACCATTTCGATGTCGACGGTGGCCGCTTCGTCAGCTGATACGCTTACTGCACGAGCCTGATTGGCTCGGGATAGCGTGCTATCATCTCGTCCGACGTCAGCAGAAGCATGCCTTCCGCCGCTGCCTGTGCGATCAGGATTCGATCAAACGGGTCCTTGTGGATCGGCGGCATGAGCTCCAGGGCAAAGGCGTGGCGCGAGTTCACCGTCAACTCGCTGAAGCCGTTATCCAGAAGCGCTCGCTGCAAAATGCGCGGTTCAATATTGAAGCCGCTGCGGTTCAGACCTCTCTTGATCATCAGCATCCCAGATGCTGGCCGAACTGAAGAAAAGCTGGTTTTCAACGCTCTCGAGGACATCCCGCATCTCATCACTCAGTTTGGGATCATCCTCCGCAAACCAAGCGAGTATATCAGAATCGGGAAGTATTCTCATTTTCGCTCGCCATAAAACATCTCTTCGATCTCCTTGGCGAACATCGTGTCAAAGTCATCCGGAATCTGAGCGTATCCCTTGAGAAAGCCGGCGCGGCGTTTCTTCTCCGGCTGCACCTCTTCCAGCGGCACGACCTTCGCCATCGGCTTTCCTGCCTTGGCGATGACGAAGCCTTCGCCATTTGCAGCTTCCTCGACGAGGCGCGACAGATGCGTCTTGGCGTCATGAATATTGATGGTCTTCATGATGCGCTCCGGGTGGAGTTGGTTCACTGAACTTAGTCCACCCGGCCGATGCTTCCAATCAGTGCTTACGAACCGGCATTGTAAGCCGCGATCGCTGCCATGTTGACGATTTCCGAATCCTTGGCACCCATCTGGGTGATCTGGACCGACTTGTCGAAGCCGACGAGAAGCGGGCCGATGATTGTCGAGCCGCCGATTTCCTGCAGCATGCGCGTGGCGATCGATGCCGAATGGATCGCCGGCATCACCAGCACATTGGCCGTGCCTGAAAGCCGGCAGAACGGATATTGCTCCATCCGGCCCGCATTGAGCGCCACATCCGCGGACATCTCGCCATCGTATTCGAAATCGACACGCCGGCCGTCGAGGATCTTTACCGCTTCGCGCACCTGTTCCGAACGGTCGCCGACCTGCTGGCCGAAATTGGAATAGGCGAGCATCGCCACCCGCGGTTCATAACCCATGCGCCGGGCAACCCGCGCTGCTTCCGTCGCAATATCGGCAAGATCCTCGGCATCCGGCCTGTCGTGGACGGCCGTATCGGCAACGAAGATCGTCCGTCCGCGAGCGACGACGAGTGACACGCCGATCACCCGATGTCCCGGCTTGGCGTCTATGCAGCGCCTGACGTCCGAAAGCGCGGTCGCATAATTGCGCGTCGTACCCGTCACCATTGCGTCGGCGTCGCCCACAGCCACCATCGTGGCGGCAAAATGGTTGCGGTCGTTGTTGATCAGCCGCTGCACGTCGCGCAGCAGAAAACCGTCCCGCTGCAAGCGTGCGTAGAGATAGTCGATATAGGCCTCGGTCCGCGTCGAGATACGGGCATTGACGATCTCGATGCCGGGTCGGTCGAGATCGATGCCGGCCTTCTCCGCCGTCGTCCGGATCACGTCGTCACGTCCGAGCAGGATGGCGGTGCCGAGTTCCTGGTTGCAGAAGGAGATCGCGGCACGCATGACCTGCTCTTCTTCCGCCTCGGCAAATACGACCCGCTTGGGGAAGCGGCGCACGCGATCGTAGATGCTTTGCGTCGTCGCCGCGATCGGGTCGCGACGAGCGGAAAGCTCGCGGCCATAGGCGGCAAGGTCGGTGATTTCCCGCCGCGCAACGCCGCTTTCGATCGCAGCCTTCGCGACCGCCACCGGAATTGCCGAGATCAGGCGCGGATCGAAAGGAACGGGGATGATATACTGCGAGCCGAAACGCGGCCGGTTGCCCTGATAGGCGGCAGCCACATCGTCAGGCACGTCTTCGCGGGCAAGATCGGCCAGCGCCTGGGCTGCGGCGATCTTCATCGCGTCGTTGATCTGGCGGGCGCGAACATCGAGCGCGCCGCGGAAGATGTAGGGGAAGCCGAGTACGTTGTTGACCTGGTTCGGATAGTCCGAACGGCCGGTTGCCATGATCGCGTCGTCGCGGATGCGGGCGACTTCCTCCGGCGTGATTTCCGGATCGGGGTTGGCCATGGCGAAGATGATCGGCTTGTCGGCCATCGAGCGGATCATCTCGGCGGTGAAGGCGCCCTTCTGCGAAAGGCCGAATACCACGTCGGCGCCTTTCATCGCTTCTTCGAGGCTGCGCGTGTCGGTCTTCACGGCATGCGCGCTCTTCCACTGGTTCATCCCCTCGGTGCGACCCTGATAGATCACGCCCTTGGTGTCACAGAGGATGATATTGGCTGGGTTGAAGCCCATCGCCTTGATCAGCTCGATACAGGCGATTGCTGCTGCACCTGCGCCGTTGCAGACGAGCTTGGTGGTCTTGAGGTCGCGCCCGGTCAGTTCCAGCGCGTTGATCAGGCCTGCTGCCGCGATGATCGCCGTACCGTGCTGGTCGTCGTGGAAGACCGGGATATCCATCAGTTCGCGCAGGCGGCTCTCGATGATGAAACATTCCGGCGCCTTGATGTCTTCGAGGTTGATGCCGCCGAAGGAGGGGCCGAGATAGCGCACGCAATTGATGAACTCATCGACATTTTCCGTATCGACCTCAAGGTCGATGGAATCGACATCGGCAAAGCGCTTGAACAGGACCGACTTGCCCTCCATCACCGGCTTCGAGGCAAGCGCGCCGAGATTTCCGAGGCCAAGGATGGCGGTCCCGTTGGAGATGACGGCCACCATGTTGCCGCGCGTCGTGTAGTCGTAGGCAGTGGCAGGATCGGCGGCGATCGCCTTTACCGGTACGGCCACACCCGGAGAATAGGCAAGCGACAGGTCGCGCTGCGTCGCCATCGGCTTGGTGGGCGTGATCTCCAGCTTGCCGGGGCGTCCGTCAGCGTGAAAGTCCAGCGCCTCCTGATCGGTTACCGATGTGCGTGTCTTGCCTGTCTTCTCGTTCACGGGGTGTTTCCTCTCCAGCTTCCTGTGGGCAGCCTTCCTCAAGGTCGCCGCAAATATTGTCTTCCAAGGGGCTTCACCGATAGTGTCGCCACTTTCCATGCGCAACAAAAAATCGGTTCCGTGACCCAGTTTGAAAGATTGTCGATTGACGCCCTGACCGCCGAACAGCTCGCCTCGGAGGAAAGCCGTGCCACGGCCACCCCGATGATGGAGCAGTTTATCGAGATCAAGGCCAACAACCCTGGATCTCTGCTCTTCTATCGCATGGGCGACTTCTACGAGCTGTTCTTCCAGGATGCGATCGATGCGTCGCGTGCGCTCGGTATCACGCTGACCAGACGCGGCCAGCACATGGGGCAGGATATCCCGATGTGCGGCGTGCCGGTCCATGCGGCGGATGACTACCTGCAGAAGCTGATTGCGCTGGGCTTCCGCGTCGCGGTCTGCGAACAGGTGGAAGATCCGGCCGAAGCCAAGAAACGCGGCGGAAAATCGGTGGTCAAGCGCGATGTCGTGCGCCTCGTCACGCCGGGCACGATCACCGAGGAAAAGCTGCTCGTTGCGTCTGAATCGAACTACCTGATGACGCTCGCCCGCATCAAGGGTGGTGCCGAGCCGGCCATGGCGCTCGCCTGGATCGATATTTCCACCGGCGTATTTCGGCTGGCCGAAACCGAAGCGACGCGTCTCCTCGCCGATATCCTGCGCATTGAGCCGCGCGAACTGATCATGCCGGACACGATGTTTCATGATCCGGAACTGAAGCCTGTCTTCGACGTGCTCGGCCGCGTCGCCGTGCCGCAGCCGTCAGTGCTGTTCGACAGCGCCACCTCGGAAGGCCGTATCGCCCGCTATTTCGGCGTCGGCACGCTGGATGGCTTCGGAACCTTCTCCCGCGCCGAGCTTGCCGCTGCCGCGGCAGCCATCGCCTATGTCGAGAAGACCCAGATTTCCGAGCGCCCGCCGCTCGGCCGGCCGGAGCGCGAAAGCGGCGCCTCGACCCTGTTCATCGATCCGGCCACTCGCGGCAATCTGGAACTGACCAAGACGCTGTCGGGCGAACGCGACGGCACGCTTCTGAAGGCGATCGACCGCACCGTTACCGGTGGCGGCGCCCGTCTGCTGGCGGAGCGGCTGATGTCGCCGCTGACCGACCCGGACCGCATCAATCGCAGGCTGGATTCCATTTCGTTCCTCAAGGATGAGCCGTCGCTCTGCTCCGACCTGCGATCTGCGCTCAAACATGTGCCGGATATGCCGCGCGCGTTGTCCCGTCTGGCGCTGGACCGCGGTGGCCCTCGCGATCTCGGCGCGATCCTCGCCGGACTTCAGGCGGCGCGTGGCGTTGCGGGTTTCCTCGATGGCGCCATGCTGCCCGTGGAACTCTCTGACGCGCTGGCTGAATTGAAGGCGTTGCCGGTCACCGTCGAATCCCTGCTCGGCAACATGCTGGCTGAAGACCTGCCGCTGCTGAAGCGCGACGGTGGCTTCCTTGCAGATGGCTCCCATGCGGAACTCGATGAGGTCCGGGCGCTGCGTGATCAGTCCCGCAAGGTGATTGCCGGCCTGCAGCTGCAATATGCCGAGGAGACCGGCATCAAGTCGCTGAAGATCAAGCACAACAACGTGCTCGGCTATTTCATCGAGGTGACAGCCGGCAATGCCGGCCCGATGACCGATACGCCCGAGGCCAAGGCACGCTTCATCCATCGCCAGACCATGGCGAATGCCATGCGCTTCACCACGACGGAATTGGCTGATCTCGAAAGCCGTATTGCGAACGCCGCTGACAAGGCACTGACAATCGAGCTTGAAGCCTTCGACAAGATGGTCGCTGCCGTGACCGGGGAGGCCGAGGCGATCAAGGCTGGCGCCCGCGCGCTCTCCGTCGTCGATGTCGCAGGTGGCCTCGCCATGTTGGCCGAGGAATGGGACTACCGCCGTCCGGTCGTCGATGGCAGCCGCATGTTTGCGATCGAGGGCGGCCGCCATCCGGTGGTCGAGCAGGCGCTGCGCCGCCAGTCCTCCGGCCCGTTCATCGCCAATGATTGCGACCTCTCGCCGAACGGCAATGGAGATTTCGGCGCTCTCTGGCTTCTGACCGGCCCGAACATGGGTGGTAAGTCGACCTTCCTGCGCCAGAACGCGCTGATCGCCATTCTCGCCCAGATGGGCTCCTTCGTGCCGGCGGCCTCCGCCCATATCGGCATTGTCGACCGGCTGTTCTCCCGCGTCGGCGCCTCCGACGATCTCGCTCGCGGCCGCTCCACTTTCATGGTCGAGATGGTCGAGACGGCAGCGATCCTCAACCAGGCAACCGATCGCTCTCTGGTCATCCTCGACGAAATCGGCCGTGGCACCGCCACGTTCGACGGCCTGTCGATCGCCTGGGCTTCGGTCGAGCATCTGCATGAAGGCAATCGCTGCCGCGGCCTGTTCGCCACCCATTTCCATGAACTCACCGTCCTGTCGGAAAAACTGGGCCGGCTTTCCAACGCCACGATGAAGGTGAAGGAATGGGATGGCGAGGTGATCTTCCTGCATGAGGTCGGCCCCGGCGCTGCCGATCGGTCCTACGGCATCCAGGTCGCCCGCCTTGCCGGCCTGCCGGATTCGGTGGTCACCCGCGCCCGCGATGTGCTCACCAAACTTGAGGATTCCGATCGCAAGAACCCGGCGAGCCAGTTGATCGACGACCTGCCGCTGTTCCAGGTCGCTGTCCGCAAGGAAGAGACCAGACGTGGATCCTCCAAGGTGGACGAAGCGTTGAAGGCGATAAATCCGGACGACATGACCCCGCGCGAAGCGCTTGAGGCATTGTATGCCCTCAAGAAGCAGGCGGCGGAAAAGGTCTGATCCGGCTCGGAAAACCGAATTTGAGCGGGGCTAAGAGAGGAGTTCACGCGTGAGCGTTGCCTTCATGAAGGAAGAAAGTGCGGAGACGGCAGCCGAGACGGTTCTGCCGGATCGACCGATTTCAGCCCATCCGAACTTCGTCACCGAGACCGGGCTGAAGGCGCTTGAATTGCAGTTCAGCTCCGCCCGTGATGCTCTCGAGGCCGCAAGTGCCATCGAGGATATCAACGAGCGCCGTCGCCAGTCGGCCGGGCCGGCCCGCGATCTGCGTTACTTTTCCGAGCGGCTCCGCACCGCCCAGCCTATGCTGGCACCACCGTCGAATAACGTTGTCGCTTTCGGCAGCCGTGTGAGCTACAGCCGCGACGACGGGCGCGAACAGACCTATCGCATCGTCGGGGAAGATGAGGCCGACCCCAGGGCCGGCACTATTTCCTATGTGTCGCCGGTCGCAAGGGCGCTCACCGGCAAGGCGATCGGCGACGTCGTTTCCGTTGGTAACCAAGAACTCGAAATTCTCACGATTTCGTAATCAGCTTAGCCCGTCCTTCGGCTGGCCCGCTTGTGAAGGCCCGCGTCTCCCGCTATCTGGTTCTCTCCCAAGAAAACAGAGGCGCATCCTGGCATGAAACCCGACTATCTCGTCACCCATTCCGGGGGCTTCCATGCCGACGAACTCCTGTCCAGCGTCATCCTGACCAGGCTTTTTCCCGGGGCAAAGATCGTCCGCAGCCGCGCGCCGGAATGGATCACGCCCGGTTCCGATCGCATCATCTATGATGTCGGCGGCGCCTTCGATGCCGAGGCACGGATCTTCGACCACCACCAGCGCGGTGCGCCGTTGCGCGACGATGGTGCGCCCTACAGCTCATTTGGCCTGATCTGGAGCCATTACGGTCGTGATTATCTCGCCGCGATGAATATTCCCGACGCCCATGTCGAGCCGCTGCATGCCTCCTTCGACAAGAGCTTCGTCCTGCCTATCGACCTGATGGATAACGGCGCGCTCAGCCCGTCGACTGCAGGGCCGCTTGCAGGTCTCACCCTGTCGAGCCTTTTGGAAACCCTGAAACCTTCCTTCGATGAGAATGAACCCGGTGCCGATGACCGCGCCTTTCACGTGGCTCTCGGCATCGCTCGCTCTTTTGTCGAGGCGGGTATCGGCAAGCGCGCGGCCAAGCTGCGCGCCGAGACGCTCGTTCTTCAAGCAATCGAGAAGACCGGCGAAGGCCGCATTCTCGAACTGCCGATGGGCATGCCCTTCCGTCCGGCTATCATCAAGGCCGGCGCCGATCATCTCCTCTTCGTCGTCCATCCGCGTGATGGCAAGGATTGGTGTGTCACCGGCATCCGTCGCGCCGATGACGGGTTCGAACTGCGCGCCGACCTGCCGAAATCTTGGGCGGGCCTGACCAATGGCGCGCTTGAGGCGGCCTCCGGCATCAAAGGCGCCACCTTCTGCCACAATGGCCGCTTCATCGCAGCGGCGACCAGCCGCGAGGCAGCCCTTGCGATGGCCGAGATCGCGGTGAATGAAGCACTGGCCGAAGCGGCTGCCGCCAATTGATGTGGCGGCAACCGGGCTGAAACGCCTTATCGTTCGAGCAGTGTCCTGCGCAGAAAGACGGCAATCTTGAAGAAGATCTGCTTGTGCAGGTCGTCGCGCTGGATATCGCCACCGTCATTGCAGACGGGATCCTCGCCATAGCGCTTCAACAGTTCTGGCCCGCCCGGATTGCAGATCCCGAGAAACGAGAAATGCACCGCGCCGGGGATGGTGGCATAGTTCGCCCCTTCAATCTGCCGCGAAAGTTCTGCGGCGCGCACGCCGGGCATGATGGCGTCGCCTTCTCCGAGATTGACGAATAGCGTCGGCATGGCGATGGCAGCAATGCTGTCCTGCTGATAGGCCGTCGTAAAGCCGGGATCGACGGCAACCATCGCCGATAGGCGAGGGTCCTTGTAATCGCCCTCGAAAGCTTGTCTGTCCACCTTGGAAAAATCCACCCCGCCATGCAGGAACCAGCTGCACCCGGCATCGTCTTCCCTGGCCTTGGCACAATAGTCCTCCAGCGCCTGCAGTGAAGTCCGTCCGCCAGCCGAAAGCATCATCGTCGTACCTCCGAGCGAAAAGCCGATGCCGCCAATCCGCGCCGGATCGATGAGTGCGCTCCAGGCAGGATCGGTCGTCAGCGCGTCGATCAGGGCAGAGATGTCCTGAGCCCGTTCCCAGAACTTGAAGCTCTCGACGGGAATGGAATCGCCCGATGTCGAGTGTATGTGATTGGGAGCCGCGACGATGAAGCCGTTGCGGGCAAGCTCTGTCGACAGCCAGCCGAGCCCGGCCGCATTGCCTCCCGAACCATGGCTGAGGATGACCAGCGGAAATTTTTCCGCAATCGGTGTTGCATTGCGCCGCGCCGGTACGCCGGTCCACAACTGGTCGGCGCCAAGCGTATAGGCATCGCCATCCGCCTTGGCGGGATAGGTGATCAGCACCCGCTCGGGCTCGCTTCGATGCGGCGAGGTGATCGAAATCCACTTCGTTCCGGCTTCGAAGGAAAAAGCCGGCGCAGCGATCAGTGAAAGGCCCATGGCGACGAGTGCAGCAATGGGCGAGAGCAGGGATAACGGGAAAGGGTAGAACATAAGGATCTCCGTTCGGTTGTGAACGGCGTGATCGAAACCGGCAAATGCCCTGCCTTTCGACCTCGAACATGATATGGTCCTTTGCAGAACATGATTCAGGCCATCTGCCGCCTATACCGGGTAAGTCCTTGCTCTCCATACCCTTGCCCTTCATCGCCGGACTGGTCTTCGTGCTGGTAATCCATCACAGCCTGAAAGGTGTCGAGGCGCGGGGCAGCCGCCGGTATTTCCTGGCCTTCCTCGTTCTCTACGCTCTGCAGGGGATGATCGTCGGCATTCACTTCGGCTATGGCGTTGCGGCCCTGGCGCCGGTTCAGCCGGTGACCGCCTCCATCATGCCGCCGCTTGCCTATCTCGCCTTTCGCGGCCTGACGGATGTGGACGTGCCGAAACCCTGGCACCATTTCTGGCCGCCCGTGCTGATGATTCTGGCCATATTCCTGTTGCCGGTGCTGATCGATCCCCTGTTGCTGGTGATCTTCCTGGCCTATGGCGTCGCCCTTTGGCGTCTTACACGGACCGACGGCGAGGAAATGATGACGCAGGCGAGCCTTCAGCGCATGCGCCCGGCCTTTCGTGCCGCCCGGCTGACGGCGGCGCTGATGTTTCTATTTGCCGCAAGCGACGCAGGCATTGCCATCTATGCCGTCTTCCGGGGCACGGCGATCGTCCCCTCGGTGGTGGCAATCATCAACCTTTTGGCGCTCGCGGCCAGTCTGCTCTTTTCCATGGCTCCGGTTGTGCCCGATGCATCCCGGACGATCGGCAAGCGAGCTGCCGCCTCCAATCCTCAGGACGAGGCGATTGTCGGTCGGGTTCTTGCCGCTCTGGAGGACGGCAATCTCTACAGGGACGAGAACCTCAGCCTGGCAAGGATTGCCCGCAAGGCCGGCATTCCCGCCCGCGATCTGTCTTCTGCGATCAACCGTTCGGCGGGGCTCAACGTCTCGCAATTCGTCAACAACCGGCGCATCGCCGAGGCATGCCGCCTGCTGGAGGAGACCGGCAAATCGGCGACCTCCATCATGCTGGAGGCCGGCTTTTCGACGAAGTCCAATTTCAATCGTGAGTTTCGCCGGGTCACCGGCATGAGCCCGCGCCAGTGGCGGGCAAAGATCCGCAAGGAAAGAGGAGCGAAAAGCGCCAACTCTTGAACTTGGCGAGGCAAGGCAACAACTTTGAAACGACCTATTGCCATAATCGGTGGTCAAGGTGCCGCAAATTAGCTAAAGCCCGCCCGGCAAAACTGGCACCGGCAGGATGACATGGCCAGACACGATATCGATTTTACCGAACTGCTTGACGTTGACGCGCTGAGGGCCGAGTGCCGCGCGGTGATGAAGAAGGTGCGCCCGCATCTCGAACTGAGGGCCGCCCTTCTGCCGATCATGCGGCGTGCCAGCAACGAGGGCCGCAACAAGGCGCGTGATCTCCTGAATGCGGATGGCAGCGGCCTCAACTGCGCCCGGCGCATCTCCTGGATACAGGACCAGATCATCCGCGTGCTTCACGACGTGGTCGCCACCGCCGTCCATCCCGAAGGTAAGGAAATCACTGTTGCGGCCGTCGGCGGCTACGGCCGTGCGACGCTTGCGCCGGGATCGGATATCGATCTTCTGTTCCTGCTGCCGCCGAAGAATTCCGACGAGATGCGCAAGGCCGTCGAGTTCCTGCTCTATATCCTCTGGGACATGGGCTTCAAGGTTGGCCATGCCACGCGCACCGTCGAGGAATGCATCCGCCTGTCGAAAACGGACATGACGATCCGTACTGCCATCCTGGAGGCTCGGCTGATCTGCGGCTGCGAGATCCTCTTTGCCGATCTGGAAAACCGCTTCGACAGGGAAGTCGTTGCCGATACGGGTGCTGAATTCGTCAGCGCCAAGCTCGCCGAGCGCGACCAGCGGCACCAGAAGTCCGGTGACACGCGTTATCTGGTCGAACCCAATGTCAAGGAAGGCAAGGGCGGCCTGCGCGACCTGCACACGCTGTTCTGGATCGCCAAATATTATTACCGGGTCAAGGATACGGCCGAACTGGTCAAGCTCGGCGTCTTTTCCCGCTCCGAAATCCGCCTGTTCGAAAAGGCCGACGATTTCCTCTGGGCGGTTCGCTGCCACATGCATTTCTTGACCGGCAAAGCGGAAGAACGCCTGTCCTTCGATATCCAGCGTGATATCGCAGCCGCGCTCGGCTATCACGAGCGCCCCGGCCTGTCCTCGGTCGAGCGCTTCATGAAACACTATTTCCTCGTTGCCAAGGATGTCGGTGACCTGACACGCATCTTCTGCTCGGCGCTTGAGGAGCAGCAGGCCAAGGCTGCCCCCGGCCTTGCCACCCGCGTCATGTCCCGCTTCACCAAGCGGCTGCACAAGATCCCCGGTACAACGGATTTCGTCACCGACCGTGGTCGCATCACGCTTGCATCTCCGGATGTCTTCAGCCGCGATCCGATCAATATCATCCGCTTTTTCCATGTTGCCGATATCAACCAGCTGGAACTGCATCCGGATGCGTTGAAAAAGATGACGCGATCGTTGTCCCTCATCGACCACAGTGTCAGGGAAAACGAGGAGGCTAACCGGCTGTTCCTCTCGATCCTCACCTCCCGCCGCGAGCCTGCCCTGATGCTGCGCCGGATGAACGAGGCCGGTGTTCTCGGCCGCTTCATTCCCGAGTTCGGCAAGGTCGTGGCGATGATGCAATTCAACATGTATCACCACTACACCGTCGACGAGCACCTGATCCGCTCAGTCGAAGGCCTGTCGGAGATCGACAAGGGTGAGGTCGAGGATATCCACCCGCTCGCCACCAAGATCATGCCGGGCATCGAGGAGCGCGAGGCGCTTTATGTTGCCGTGCTGATCCACGATATCGCCAAGGGGCGCCAGGAGGATCATTCGATCGCCGGTGCCCGCATCGCCCGCAAGCTCTGCCCGAGACTCGGACTGAACCCGAAGCAGACGGAAATCGTCGTCTGGCTGATCGAAAAACATCTCGTCATGTCGATGACATCGCAGACCCGCGATCTTCACGACCGTAAGACGATCACCGACTTTGCCGAAGTCGTCCAGTCGATGGACCGGCTGAAGCTGCTGCTGATCCTGACGATCTGCGATACCCGTGCGGTCGGTCCAGGGGTCTGGAACGGCTGGAAGGGACAGTTGCTGCGCACCCTCTATTACGAGACGGAGCTTCTCCTGTCCGGCGGCTTCTCCGAAACCCCGCGCCGCGAGCGCGCCCAGGTGGCGGAAGAAGCGCTCTACAAGGCGCTGTCCGACTGGAGCGAGAAGGACCGCAAGACCTATTCGCGCCTGCACTACCAGCCCTATCTGCTGGCCGTGTCGCTCGACGATCAGCTGCGGCACGCGGCCTTCATTCGCGATGCCGATCACGCCGGTCATGCGCTGGCCACCATGGTGCGCACCGATGCCTTCAGGGCGATCACCGAG
The DNA here is from genome assembly GCF_003597675.1 of Neorhizobium sp. NCHU2750. Taxonomy (NCBI): domain Bacteria; kingdom Pseudomonadati; phylum Pseudomonadota; class Alphaproteobacteria; order Hyphomicrobiales; family Rhizobiaceae; genus Neorhizobium; species Neorhizobium sp. NCHU2750. Next base: position 31,436 of record NZ_CP030827.1, read on the forward strand.
ATCACGGTGCTTGCCCCCGACCATCCGCGTCTTCTGTCGATCATCGCCGGTGCCTGCGCGGCAGCCGGAGCCAATATCGTCGATGCTCAGATCTTCACCACCGGTGATGGCCGGGCTCTCGACACGATCCTGATCAATCGCGAATTTAATGTCGACGAGGATGAACTGCGTCGCGCCGGCACGATCGGACGGATGATCGAGGACGTGCTCTCGGGCAAGCGGCACCTGCCGGAAGTCATCGCTACGCGCGCCAGGACCCGCAAGAAGACCAAGGCATTCCACATCCCGCCATCGGTCACGTTGTCGAACGGGCTCTCCAACAAGTTTACCGTGATCGAGGTGGAATGCCTCGACCGCACCGGCCTTCTGGCCGATATCACCGCCTGCCTCGCCGATCTGTCGCTCGACATCCAGTCGGCGCGCATCACCACTTTCGGTGAAAAGGTGATCGACACCTTCTATGTGACCGATCTCGTCGGCCACAAGGTGACCAATGAGAACCGCCAGAACGGCATTGTCGATCGGTTGAAGCAGGTCATGACGGATCAGGACGACGAGGCCAAGGTCAAGGCGTCGCCGCTTGCCACGCCTGAACAGCCGGCGCGCAAGACCAAGGCAAGCGCGTAACCGCCGCAATGGATGACTGCATATGAGCCTCGTGAAGAAATTCGCAACTGTCGGCGGCGCAACGCTCGGCAGCCGCATATTCGGCTTTGCCCGCGAAACCTTCATGGCGGCGGCGCTCGGCACCGGGCCGATGGCCGACGTCTTCTATGCCGCCTTCCGCTTTCCGAACTTGTTTCGCCGCCTGTTTGCCGAGGGCGCCTTCAATGCCGCCTTCGTGCCGCTGTTTTCCAAGGAAATCGAGGCAAACGGTGTGGATGGGGCCAAGCGCTTCTCGGAGGAAGTCTTCGGGGTGCTGTTTTCGGCTCTGCTGATCATCACCATCGTCATGGAACTGATGATGCCCTGGCTGGTCGAGTGGATCATTGCGCCGGGCTTTGCCGATGACGCGGAAAAGACCTCGCTGACCATCCGCATGGCGGCGGTCATGTTCCCCTATCTCATGTGCATGTCGCTGACGGCGATGCTGTCGGGCATGCTCAATTCGCTGCATCACTTCTTCGCCGCCGCTGTCGCCCCCGTCTTTCTCAACGTCGTGATGATCGGAGCGCTGTTCTACGGCCTCTATATCCACGCCGACCCGCGCGTCATCGCCTGGTATCTGTCCTGGAGCGTGCTGGTCGCCGGCCTGCTGCAGATGGCGGTCGTCTATGCCGGCGTGCGCTATGCCGGCATCAATATCGGCTTCAGGCGCCCGCGCATGACGCCCAATGTCAAACGCCTGCTGGTTCTGGCTGTCCCCGCCGCCGTGACGGGCGGCATTACCCAGATCAACCAGATCATCGGTCAGGCAATCGCGTCCGGCAAGGAAGGTGCGATCGCCGCCCTCCAATATGCCGACCGCATCTATCAGCTGCCGCTCGGCGTCGTCGGCGTCGCGGTCGGTGTCGTGCTTCTGCCGGAGCTTTCTCGTGCCCTGAAGGGCGGGCAGGTGAGGGAAGCCAAGAATATCCAGAACCGCTCGATCGAATTCGTCCTGTTCCTGACGCTTCCCGCGGCTGCCGGCCTATGGATCCTGTCGGATGCGATCATTCGGGTTCTCTATGAGCGCGGCGCCTTTACGGCCGACAACACGGCCGTGGTCGGCGGCATTCTGGCGATCTACGGCCTCGGCCTGCCGGGCTTCGTGCTGATCAAAGCGCTGCAGCCGGGCTTCTACGCCCGCGAGGACACGAAAACCCCGATGCGTTTCACCATGCTGTCGGTCGTCGTCAATTCCGGGCTGGCAATTTCGCTCTTCCCGGTTCTGGCCGAGCGTGGCATCGCCACGGCGGAGGCGACGGCGGGCTGGATCAACACCATCCTGCTGTTCACGACGCTCACCTGGCGTGGCGATCTCATCTGGGAATGGCAGCTGGCCAAGCGGGCGGCGCTTCTTCTGGTGTCGACCGCAGTCATGGCCGCCGTTCTCGTCTACGCCTTGCCCCACGCTGCACCCTGGCTGGCACCCGGCGCGCATCTGGTGGAGAAGGTGGCGGCCCTCGGCGTGCTGATCGGCATTGCCATGGTCGTCTATTTCGGCGTCGCTTTCCTGATCGGCGGAGCCGATCTCGGCATGATCCGCCGCAATATCAAGCGCGGTTCAAAGACTACGGGCTGAAGGCTAAGCCGCTATTGCTCTTGTCAGCTGTCTCCGTCGCCGGCCTTGCGCTTCAGGCTGGCGAGGCTCCCTCCATGCTTGTTGCGCCCGCAATAGGCCCAGTGCCGTTTCGGTCCGATATCGACATGTATGATGCCGTTGCAGTAGCGGCCGATGCCGCCAATCCCCGGCGCGCTGGCGACAGCTGCAAGAATGCGTTTTTCCGAGACACCCGGCACGCGGATATCGGCGGCAAAACAGCGGCTATGCTGGGATTTGCCTGAATGCGGACGATGGCCGGATGTCACGACCGGCTTGTGGCCGGTCTCCTTGGCAATATGGGCAAGTATTGCTTCGAGCTTTTCGGGAAAACAGCCGGTTTGGACACTGACCCGCTGGACCGTGTAGAAGGCCGAGTAATCGTGCTGGATCGTTGTGCCGCGGCGTTTGTCGTTCTTGCCTGCTGCTTCGGCGTTGGCGTTCAGGCTGAAGGCCAAAAGGCAGGCCAGCGCGACGCGAGAAAAAATGCGCATGGGTGTCCCCTAGGAAAAGACCTGTCGTCATGACGGTCGGCTTCGTCGTGGCGGGGTATTTCTTTCCGAAAAGAGGCGCGAATAAGGTGAGATTTACTCTCAATTGAGATTAATGGGCCGTAAATCTTAATATCCATTAACTAAACCTAGTTTTGATTGCCGTTGTATTTGAGGGGAAGGGCGAAAATCTCCGTTATATAACTGTTACATAGGTGATTTGAGCATGACTGCGGGACTGGCATCGCGTGCCACTGCCAAAACCCCCAAAAAATCCAGGGGTGAGATGTTGAATTCGGCGTGAAATCGCGCTGCGCTGCGAAATAAAGGTTGCGCACCCCTTGATGCTGGCCCGCCAGCCATGCTTAGAGCGCGTCGTTAGCTACATGGCCCGCGGGGCACGATTACCGGAGGCGTTCAAACCTTCCGGCAGCGCGCAACCTTTCGGCCTGAGGCCTTCCAACCGCCTGTTCGAGGACATCATGAACACCTTCAAGCCGCTCGTTTTCTCCGGCGTTCAGCCGACCGGCAATCTCCATCTCGGCAATTATCTCGGCGCGATCCGCAAGTTCGTAGCGCTGCAGGAAAACAACGACTGCATCTATTGCGTCGTCGATCTGCATGCGATCACCGCCCAGCTCGTGCATGACGACCTGCGTGGCCAGATCCGTTCGATCGCCGCTGCCTTCATCGCCTCCGGCATCGATCCGGTGAAGCATATCGTCTTCAACCAGTCGGCCGTGCCGCAGCATGCCGAACTTGCCTGGGTGTTCAACTGTGTTGCCCGTATCGGCTGGATGAACCGCATGACGCAGTTCAAGGACAAGGCCGGAAAGGACCGTGAAAACGCCTCGCTCGGCCTGCTCGCCTATCCGAGCCTGATGGCGGCCGACATTCTCGTCTACCGCGCCACCCATGTGCCGGTCGGCGACGACCAGAAGCAGCATCTCGAATTGGCTCGCGACATCGCCCAGAAGTTCAACATCGACTTCCAGGCAAAGATCCGCACCACTGGCACCGGCGTCGACATGGTGGTCGGCGAAGAGCCGATCCATGGTTATTTCCCGCTGGTCGAACCGCTGATCGATGGGCCCGCTCCGCGCGTCATGTCGCTGCGTGACGGCACCAAGAAGATGTCGAAGTCGGATCCGTCGGACCTGTCGCGCATCAACCTGATGGATGATGCAGACGAGATCGCCAAAAAGATCCGCAAGGCCAAGACCGATCCGGAAGGTTTGCCGAGCGAAGTCGACGGCCTTGCCGGTCGTCCGGAGGCGGACAATCTCGTCGGCATCTATGCAGCCCTTGCGGACCGCACCAAGGCTGACGTGCTGAAGGAATATGGCGGCCAGCAGTTCTCGGTGTTCAAGCCGGCGCTCGCCGATCTCGCCGTTGAGGTTCTGGCGCCGATCAGCGCCGAGATGCGCCGTCTTCTCGACGACACCTCGCATATCGACGCGATCCTCAGGGATGGCGGCGAACGCGCCGGTGCCCGCGCCGAGAAGGTCATGGGCGAAGTCTTCGACATCGTCGGCTTCCTGCGCTGATTTCTCAAACCAACATGTGCTTCGACCCGCCGCCGCCAGCGGCGGGTTTTCATTTTCGCGGGTTGGTATAAGGTCCGCGGCACGACTGTTTCGGTAGCTGATCCAGGGTAAGGGGGCGCTATGGTTTCCAAGAGACTTTCGCGGCTGGAAGGCCACAGGCGCAAGTTCATGGCGGTCATCGATGGCACGCCGGAATGCGAAAAGGCCGTCCATTATGCCGGTCGCCGCGCCAAGAATTCCAATGGCGGTCTTGTTCTGCTTTACATCATTGCCGAGGGCGACTTCCAGCAATGGCTGGGCGTCGAGCAGATTATGCGTGCCGAAGCGATGGAAGAAGCGGAGGCCGTGATGGCCAAGGCTGCCCACCGGGTGCGCGAGACAATCGGCATAGATCCCGAAATCGTCATCCGCGAGGGCAATGCGCCCGAGCAGATCAACAGCCTTGTCGAGGAAGACCGAGACATCGCCATTCTCGTGCTGGCTGCGGGTTCTGCCAAGGAAGGGCCGGGGCCTCTCGTCTCCGCCATTGCCGGGCGCGGCACCGCTTTCCCGATACCGGTTACGGTGTTGCCCGATACGCTGTCGGAAGAGGAAATCGAGGCGCTCGCATAAACCGCTTGACCGGGGGCGACCAAAGGCGCACTTGAACCCAAAGATGGCAATGCCTATCTTCTTTGGAAGAATTCTAAATTGAGCGCCGCTCGCCGGCCAGGAGCAAGCCCATGTTCATCCAGACGGAAGCCACGCCGAACCCGGCGACCCTGAAGTTCCTTCCCGGCAAGGTGGTTCTGGAAAAAGGCACGGCCGAATTCCGCAATGGCGATGAAGCGGCCGCATCTCCGCTGGCGCTCCGTCTGTTTGCCGTACCGGGTGTAACCGGTGTCTATTTCGGTTACGATTTCATCACCGTCACGAAGTCGGATGCCGAGTGGCAGCACCTGAAGCCTGCCATCCTCGGCACGATCATGGAACATTTCATGTCCGGTCAGCCGATCATGGGCGGCGGTTCGGCCATGGCCGAGGCTCTCGATGAAGAAGGCGAGTTCTTCGACGATGAAGACGAAACCATCGTCGAGACCATCAAGGAACTGCTCGAAACCCGGGTCCGTCCGGCCGTTGCCCAGGATGGTGGCGACATCACATTCAAGGGTTACAAGGACGGTACCGTCTATCTCAACATGAAGGGTGCCTGCTCCGGTTGCCCATCGTCGACGGCCACGCTGAAGCACGGTGTCCAAAACCTGCTCAAGCACTTCGTTCCCGAAGTGCAGGCGGTTGAGGCCCTCTGATACTCCGTAAGACCTGTTCATGATTGTATTGGCTATCGACACTGCGAGCATCGATTGTTCTGCGGCGGTATTTGACAGTGCCGCCGGCAAGCTTCTGTCTGCCGTCTCCGAGGAAATCGGCAAGGGCCATGCGGAACGGCTGATGGCCGTCATCGACCAGGCTCTCGACGAAGCCGAGGTTGCGCTCGACCAGGTCGGGAAGATCGCCGTCGTCATCGGTCCGGGCTCTTTTACCGGCATCCGCGTCGGCGTCGCGGCGGCCCGCGGTTTCGCCCTCTCTCTCGGCACCGAGTGTGTCGGCGTATCGACGCTGGAAACCCTGGCTGCCATGCATCATGCGGTGTCGGGTGATGCGAAACCGGTCGTCATCGCCATGGATGCCAAGCGGGAAGAGATCTATGCTCAGGCCTTTGCCGCAGATGGCAGTTCGCTGGGTGAACCGGCAGCGCTCTCGGCAGAGGATGTCGAGCGTCTGGCTGTCTCCGCATCAGCCGACCTGTTCGGTTCGTGGGTGACGAAATCCCAGGATCGCTTCGATATCGGTATCGTTGCGCGTCTCGGTGCGGCCAGGAAGGCCGATGGCAGCCGCCCGAAGCCGCTTTATCTGCGCGGCCCCGATGCCAAGCCGCAGACGGGCTTCGCACTGGCAAGAGTGTAGGCGACATGTTCGACGAATATCTGAGCTGGAAGCCGTTTTTCGAAATCGTGCCGATGGAAGTCGACGATTGCGCCGAGATCTCGGACCTGCACGGTCTGCGCTTCCCGCGTCAGTGGAGCGACGGCGAGTTTCAGAACCTCATTCTTGAGCGCAACGTTTTCGGTTTCATCGCCCGCCAGACCAACGCGTTCTTCTCCAGACCGCTCGGCGGCTTCGTGCTGAGCCGCGAGGCAGGGGGAGAGGCTGAAATTCTCACTGTCGCCACATCGGAAAAATTCGCCCGTCAGGGCCTTGGCTGGCGTCTTATGCAGGCCGCGCTGCGCGAGGCGATATCGAGGGGTGCCGACAGCATGTTCCTCGAGGTCGAGGCGGATAACCGCCCGGCGGTCGGTCTCTACGGCAAACTCGGCTTTGCCAAAGTGGCGGAGAGGCCGGCTTATTACCTCGGTGCCGACGGACGGCGGACTGCCGCGCTTGTCATGAGCCGCGTTCTTCGCTAGTCCCAAATAATACGTGAATATTTCGAAGGCCAGAACGTCATGACGGACCTTTCCAAGACACTGGAAGAGCTGTGTGCCGAGAAGGGCATGCGCATGACCGACCAGCGTCGGGTCATTGCCCGGATATTGCAGGAATCCGACGATCATCCGGATGTCGAGGAGCTCTATCGCCGCTCCTCCAGGGTCGATCCGCGCATCTCCATCTCGACGGTCTACCGCACCGTCAAGCTGTTCGAGGATGAGGGCATAATCGAGCGCCATGATTTCCGCGATGGCCGCTCCCGCTATGAAACCGTGCCGGAAGAGCATCACGATCACATGATCGACCTGAAGACCGGCCACGTGATCGAATTCCAGTCGGCAGAGATCGAGGCGTTGCAGGAGCGTATCGCCCGTGAACTCGGTTTCAGGCTGGTCGGGCATCGGCTGGAGCTTTACGGCATACCGCTCGACAAGGACGGCAAGTGAGCGGAACCGATAGGGAAAAGCATTGATCACCTCCATCCGGATCGGCCTCGTCATCATCTGTCTCGTGATCGTGACGCTGGTTCTCCTGCCGTTCCAGCTTCTCGGCCTTGCCTTCGACTGGAAGATCCGCCGCACCATTCCAAGGCTCTGGCACAGGGCTGCCTGTTTTCTGATTGGTATCCGCATCCATGTCCATGGACGTCTGGAGCGCCAGCGACCGCTGATGCTTGCCGCAAATCACGTGTCCTGGAAGGACATTCTCGTCCTCGGCGCGGTGGCGGATGTCGTCTATATCGCCAAGGCCGAGGTGGCGGACTGGCCGGTCTTCGGCACGCTCGCCAAATTGCAGAAGAGCATCTTCATCGTTCGCGAAGAGCGCCGTCGCACCGGCGATCAGGTCAACGAGATTGCCGAGCGGATGACGGCGGGCGAGATCGTCGTGCTGTTTCCCGAAGGCACGACGTCCGACGGCAACCGTCTTCTGGAGATCAAGTCCTCGCTCTTCGGCGCTGCCGCCGCTGCCGTGCCGCACACGCCACAGGGTGTCGTGCATGTGCAGCCGGTAGCAATCGCCTATACCCGCGTCCATGGCATGGCGATGGGCCGCTATCATCGGCCGATCGCCGCCTGGCCGGGGGATATCACGCTGATGCCGCATCTGATGGGCGTGCTGAAACAGGGCGCACTGGATGTCGATGTCGCGTTCGGAGACACGGTCGATTTTCGCACCGGCGACAATCGCAAGCACCTGAGCCAGAACGTCACCGGCCAGCTTCGCCGCATGCTGATCCGCCATCTGCGGGGCCGTGATTACGATGCGATCGGCAAGGCGCTTGATGACGAGAGCGTGAACTAGCCCTTCATTGCGTGGCGGGCGGAAGCCATCCATTTGCAGTTGGGCTGTCTTTTTGAGAGCTTATGGGCTTGGTCTTCAAATCCACCTGTGCCTATGAGAAGCATCGATAATATCTGGACGTGATGATGGATCCACTTGGACAGCTGATAAACTGGTCGGCGGAATACGGGCTTCTCGGGGTTTTCCTTGTCGTCTTTTCGGAACGGGTCATCCCGATCTTTCCGTCCTATGCCATACTGGTCGCTGTCGGCATTGCTGCAGAATCGGGCGCGTGGTCGGTTCTGGCTGCGCTGATCGCTGCCATCGCCGGCAGCTATGTCGGCGGCTCGATCTACTATCTCTGCGCCGCAAGCGTCTCGGAAGAGCGTTCCTTCCGCTTCCTGACGCGGTTTGCACTGCTGTTCGGCACCTCGTCCGAAAAAGTTCAGAAGATGATCAGCTATTTCCGCACCAATCAGGCGGCGCTGTCGTTCACCGCACAGCTTGTGCCGACCGTCAGGCTGGTTGCCCCGGCAATTGCCGGTCTCCTGAAGGTCAATCCAGGCCCGTTCGCGGTGGCGGCAGGCCTTGGTGTTGCGGTGTGGAACTCGCTGTTCTTTTTCATCGGTTATGTCTGCGCGCGCCTTTCCTTCAACGGCAATGTCTCGGAACTGGCGCTGGAAGTGATGATCGTCCTGATGGTGGTGGAAAGTCTGGCCTTCGTCATCTGGCGGCGTTTGCGCAAGAAAAAGCTGGCGGCTGAAGGCTGAAAGCGTCCGAGCCAGTTGATCCCGGCTGCTCGCTTGCCCGCATGCCGCCCCGCATGAAACGCTTCATTTCCTGCCCTTCTTGCTGTATGAGCCAGCCATGAACGAACACGTCTCCCTTTCCGCGCCGGCAGAAGAGCCGGTCAACTGTCCGGACGCCCGTCCCAACAGCCGCAAGGTCTTCATCAAGACCTATGGCTGTCAGATGAACGTCTATGATTCCACCCGCATGGGCGATGCGCTGGCGGGTGAAGGATATGTGACGACGGAAAACATGGACGAGGCCGATCTCGTCCTGCTCAATACCTGTCATATCCGTGAGAAGGCGGCAGAAAAGGTCTATTCCGCCCTTGGCCGCCTGCGCGACATGAAGAAGGCCCGTGCCGCCGAAGGCAAGGAGATGATGATCGGCGTTGCCGGTTGCGTCGCCCAGGCGGAAGGCGAGGAGATCATTCGCCGCGCGCCCGCCGTCGATGTCGTCATCGGCCCGCAGACCTATCACCGCCTGCCGGAGGCCTTGAGAAAGGCCCGCGGCGGCGAGCGGGTCGTTGATACCGAATATGCCGTCGAGGACAAGTTCGAGCATCTGCCGGCAACCGAGAAGAAGGTCATCCGCTCGCGCGGCGTCACGTCCTTCCTCACCGTGCAGGAAGGCTGCGACAAGTTCTGCACCTTCTGCGTCGTGCCCTATACCCGTGGTTCGGAAGTCTCTCGTCCGGTCGGCCAGATCATCGATGAGGCAAAGCGGCTGGTCGATGCCGGCGTCCGCGAAATCACCCTGCTCGGCCAGAACGTCAATGCCTGGCGTTCGAAGAGCGAAACCGGCGCCGAACTCGGCCTTGCCGATCTCTTGTATCGGCTCGCCGATATTCCGGGTCTCGCCCGCCTGCGCTACACGACCAGCCATCCGCGTGACATGGATGATCGGCTGATCGAGGCGCATCGCGACCTGCGCAATCTCATGCCCTACCTGCATCTGCCGGTGCAGGCCGGTTCCGATCGCATCCTGAAGGCGATGAACCGTCGCCATACCGGTGCCGAGTATCTGCGCCTGATCGAGCGCATCCGTGAGGCGCGGCCGGATATCGCCATGTCGGGCGATTTCATCGTCGGCTTCCCCGGTGAGACGGATCAGGATTTCGAGGACACGCTGAAGATTGTCGAGGACGTGAATTACGCCTCGGCCTTCTCGTTCAAATATTCGAGCCGTCCGGGTACGCCCGGCGCCGATCTGCCGAACCATGTGGACGAGGACGTCAAGACGGAGCGGCTCGAGCGGCTTCAGGCCCTGCTCTTGAAACAGCAGGCCGACTTCGCCACATCCTGCGTTGGAAAGACGATCGATCTGCTCCTGGAAAAGCCGGGCCGCATGCCGGGTCAGGTGATTGGACGCTCGCCCTGGCTGCAGTCTGTGAATGTTGATGCAAAAACATCGCAAATCGGTGAGATTATCCGTGTACGAATCATCGGAACTGGCCCGAACAGCTTGTTTGCCGAGCCGGCAGAGAGTTTAATCGGGGTCTGAATCAAGTTGAGGAGCTTGCTTACTTGAACGCATCAGAATTGGTTTCTTCGACAGCGCGCCAACCCCGATCCGCAGCGACCGACGCCAACCACTTCGTCCTGACGTTTGAGAACAACAGGTTAGCCAGCGAGCTCTTTGGTCAGTTCGACCAGAACCTCAAACTCCTCGAACAGCGCCTCAACGTCGATGCCCTTCCGCGTGGAAACTCTGTTTCCATCTCCGGCGATGTCGTCGCCACCAATCAGGCCCGCCGGGCTCTCGATTTCCTCTATGAACGTCTGCAGAAAGGCGGTTCCGTGGAAGCTTCCGATGTCGAAGGTGCAATCCGCATGGCTCAGGCCGCCGACGACCAGCTGACGCTTCCGACGCTGGAGCGCAAGGCAAAGCTTTCCATGGCGCAGATCTCCACCCGCAAGAAGACCATCCAGGCCCGCACGCCGACGCAGGACGCCTATATGCGGGCACTCGAACGCGCAGAACTCGTCTTCGGCGTCGGTCCGGCCGGTACCGGCAAGACCTATCTCGCCTGTGCTCACGCAGCTCAGCTTCTGGAGCGCGGCGCCGTTGACAAGATCATCCTGACCCGTCCGGCTGTCGAGGCCGGCGAGCGCCTGGGCTTCCTGCCCGGCGACATGAAGGAAAAGGTCGATCCCTACCTCCGCCCGCTTTATGACGCGCTCTACGACATGATCCCGGCCGACAAGGTCGACCGCGCGATCACCGCCGGCGTCATCGAGATCGCGCCGCTCGCTTTCATGCGCGGCCGCACGCTGTCCAATGCTGCAATCATTCTCGATGAAGCGCAGAACACCACATCGATGCAGATGAAGATGTTCCTGACGCGTCTGGGCGAAAACGGCCGGATGATCATCACCGGCGATCCGAGCCAGGTCGACCTTCCGCGTGGCGTGAAGTCGGGCCTGGTCGAGGCCCTTCAGATCCTGAAGGGTGTCGAAGGACTTTCGGTCGTCCGCTTCAAGGATACCGACGTCGTTCGCCATCCGCTGGTGGGCCGCATCGTCAAGGCCTATGACGCGCAATATGCGGTCCACGAGGAAAGCGAGGAAGCCCTCGACCGGTAATGCCGGTCGGGCGCCGTTAAGTGATGTCCGAACTAGACATACAGATCAGCGTGGAAGACGGTGGCTGGCCGGCTGAGGAGGTTCTCGCCTCCTTGAGCGGTCGCGTTCTCGGTGCCGCCGCCGAATATCTTGCCCGTGAAGAAGACCAGCCCTTCCCCGAAATGGCGACGGAACTGTCGCTGGTCTTCACCAATGACGTTTCCATCCAGGAAATCAACGCCGAATGGCGCGATCAGGACAAACCGACTAACGTCTTGTCATTCCCTGCTTTTCCGCTGACACCTGGCATCATGCCGGGTCCCATGCTGGGCGATATTGTCGTCGCGCGGGAAACTGTTGAGCGAGAAGCGGTTGATCTCGACAAGACTTTCGACGATCATTTGACCCATCTGCTCGTCCATGGATTCCTCCATCTGTTCGGTTACGACCATATGGAAAAGGACGAGGCGGAGGAAATGGAAGCACTTGAGACTCGTATTTTGGCTGGTCTCGGCCTATCTGACCCCTATGCGGGCCAGGACCCGATAGTGTAGTTTGGAACAATGAACGATTATTCGAGCAATGTCGCCCGCGAGGGCAAGGACAGTTCGGACTCACCCTCGTCGGACGAGGGCAGTAGTTCGGCAAGGTCCGAACATCATCCCAAATCCCACCATTCCTTTTGGTCGCGGGCCGTGCGCCTGCTCCGGCCATCGCAGGGCGAACAGTTGCGGGAAGATCTCGCCGACGCCCTGATGACCGATACCAATGTCAGCAGCGCCTTCTCCCCGGATGAGCGCGCCATGCTTCACAACATCCTCCGCTTCCGCGAGGTGCGCGTCGAGGACATCATGGTTCCCCGCGCCGATATCGAGGCGGTGGACATGAACATGACCATCGGCGAGCTGATGATCCATTTCGAGGAAACCGGTCGCTCGCGCATGCCGGTCTATAGCGACAATCTCGACGACGCCCGCGGCTTCGTCCATATCCGCGACCTCTTGTCCTATCTCGCCAAGCAGGCGCGCAACAAGCGGCGTGTCAGCGCCAAGACCTCCGCGGCCCACGCGTCCACGGCTGCAAACGGCACGGAGAAGCCGACCCGCACGCCACGACCCGCATTCGACCTTGGCCGCGTCAACCTCGAGCAGACGGTTGCCGAAGCCGGCCTCATTCGCAAGCTGCTCTTCGTGCCGCCGTCCATGCTCGCCTCCGACCTCTTGCGCTCCATGCAGGCGGCGCGCACCCAGATGGCGCTGGTCATCGACGAATATGGCGGTACCGACGGTCTCGTATCTCACGAAGACATCGTCGAGATGGTCATCGGTGACGTAGAGGACGAGCATGACGATCAGGAAGTCATGTTCTCCCGCACTGCCGACGACGTATTCGTCGCCGATGCCCGTATCGAGCTCGAGGAGATCGCCGAGGCGATCGGCCCGGATTTCGACGTGCGCGACCGTATCGAGGATGTCGACACGCTCGGCGGCCTGATTTTCTCGGCTCTGGGACGTATCCCCGTGCGAGGCGAGGTCGTTCAGGCCGTGCCCGGTTTCGAGTTCCAGATCCTCGAGGCCGATCCTCGCCGTATCAAGCGGGTCAAGATCCTGCGCAAGCGCGCCCTTGTCCGCCGCCGTCAGGCAAAGGGAGAAGGCGAGGTTGCACTTCCCGCTCCGGCAACACCGGCGCTGCTCGCTCCTCCGGCTGAGACCGGCTCTCAGCGCCCGGAAGCCTGACGCCTTCCCAAGCCGCTACCCGCGACAGCGCGCAGTTTTTTTGAAAGACTGCGGCTGTTGATTCGCGAGAAAAGGAATGCCCATGGAGCGGCTGGCAAACCGGGTCATGCTACTTTCGGGGCTTCCCCGCGCTGCGCTGGCATTTCTGGCAGGAGCGATCGGGGCACTGGCGGTGCCTCCCTTCAATGTCTTCGCCGTCCTTTTCATTTCCTTCACCGTGCTCGTATGGCTGCTCGACGGATCGACCGGCAATCTGCAAGGCAGCGTGTTCAGTCGGTTGCGCTCGGCCTTCGTCATCGGCTGGCTCTTTGGCTTCGGCTATTTTGTCGCCGGCCTCTGGTGGCTTGGTCATGCGCTGCTGATCGACGCGGATGAGTTTGCCTGGGCATTGCCGCTCGCCGTCCTCGGCCTGCCCGCCTATCTTGCGATCTTTTACGGCCTCGCCACGGCTGTCGCGCGCATTTTCTGGTCCGATGGCCTCGGCCGCATCGCAGCACTTGCCGGAGCATTCGGCGTCGCGGAATGGCTTCGTGGCTCAGCATTGACCGGCTTCCCCTGGAATGCCATCGGCTATGGTGCGATGCCGGTGCCGCTGATGATGCAGTCGGATGCCGTCCTCGGCATATTCGGCGTCAGCACGCTCGCCGTTTTCGTTTTTTCCGCGCCTGCCCTGCTAGGCACCGTGAAGGGCAGGGGGCTTGGCCTGACCATGGCGGCGCTTCTTGCCGTCGCGCATATCGGCTTTGGTGCGGCGCGACTTTATGACGCAGATAAAAAACTGGCTGTCGCAGGCGGCAAAAATACAACCATACGTATCGTTCAGCCGATGATCGATCAGGCAGCGAAACTGGATGATACCAACCGCGTCGAGATCTTCGAGGAGCATCTTCGTCTTACCGCCTTGCCGCCGGAAAAGGGTGACAAGCAGCCAGATATCATTGTCTGGCCCGAGACGTCCGTTCCCTTTATCCTGACCGAAAATCCGGACGCGCTGGCTCGGATCGCGGATGTTTTGAAAGATGGCCAGATCCTGATCACTGGTGCGGTACGCTCCGAAAATGCCGCTCCCGGCATTCCGCCCCGCTACTATAATTCGATCTATGTCATTGATAGCGATGGGCAAATTATATCGGCCTCGGACAAGGTTCACCTCGTTCCCTTCGGTGAATATGTTCCTTATGAGAGCCTGCTCGCGTCGCTCGGGGTCACGGACGCGATCGCGATGCCTGGTGGGTTTACCGCCGCGTCGTCGCGCTCGCTTCTCACCTTGCCGGGCGGAGCCCTGCTCTATCCGCTGATCTGCTATGAGGCGATCTTCCCGACTGAGATCGGCGACGATGTGTCTCGTGCATCTGCACTGCTGAATGTCACCAACGATGGCTGGTTCGGTGCAACCCCGGGACCCTATCAGCATTTTCAGCAGGCCCGCTTGAGAGCGGTAGAGACCGGATTGTTCCTGATTCGCGGTGCCAATACCGGAATTTCAGCCGTGATAGACCCATTTGGACGAGTAATACGGGGGCTCACATACAATCAAAAGGGTGTGATTGATGCCACTATAGATTGCATCAAGGTTGCCAGCTGGAGTAATAATGCGCGTCAATGGTACTTCTGGTTGGTTGTGGCGTTGATGTTTCTAATTGCAGCCGTCTCGCGTCTAGGTTTTAAATCTCGCATGAATTGACCAAAAACCCCCAAAATTGCATAGTGAGAACGCCTACCGTCTCGCCATATGCTTCCGAGCTTGGTTCTGTCGTCTCAAGCTTAAGAAGTGTAGCCTCCATACGCGGACCGGGTTGAATCGTAACTACAACTTCACCAGGACCCCCCATTATGATTGAAAACAAGAAAAAGCCGAACCCGATTGATATCCACGTCGGGAGCCGGATTAGACTGCGCAGAACTATGCTTGGCATGAGCCAGGAAAAGCTGGGCGAAAGCCTTGGCATTACCTTTCAGCAGATTCAGAAATACGAGAAGGGCACGAACCGCGTCGGCGCAAGCCGTTTGCAGAACATTTCGAGCATTCTCAACGTGCCGGTGTCCTTCTTCTTCGAGGATGCGCCGGGCGAAAGCTCTGGCGGTGCAACCGGCATGGCCGAAGCATCGAGCTCCAACTACGTCGTCGACTTCCTGTCGTCGTCGGAAGGCCTGCAGCTTAACCGCGCTTTCGTGAAGATCGCGGATCCAAAGGTTCGCCGCCGGCTGGTCGATCTCGTCAAGGCGCTGGCAGCCGAAGCCGAGGAATAAGACGCTCACGAGGCGGGGAGGAGAAGCGGCTTTTTGAGCCGCTTTTTTTTTGCCTGCGCAAGCCGCAAAAGTAATCGGTTCTACGTATAAAGATATATTTATGTCGTTGTGTTCTTGTCTTTGTCAGTCGAAGTCACTAAACATTTGCTGTCCATTCTTTGAGGGGTTCCCCGCATGCACGCCAATTACCTGTTCACTAGCGAGTCCGTGGCAGAGGGCCACCCGGACAAGGTCTGTGACCGTATTTCCGATGAAATCGTCGATCTCGTCTATCGCGAAGCCGCCAAGACCGGCATCGATCCGTGGTCGGTTCGCATCGCCTGCGAAACGCTGGCCACGACCAACCGCGTCGTCATTGCCGGCGAAGTTCGTCTGCCGCCAAGCCTGATGAAGAAGGACAAGAACGGCAACGACGTCATTAATCCATCCAAGTTCAAGTCCGCGGCACGCAAGGCCATCCGCGACATCGGCTACGAACAGGACGGCTTCCACTGGAAGACGGCGAAGATCGACGTGCTGCTGCATTCGCAGTCCGCCGACATCGCCCAGGGCGTTGATAGCGCCGCTGACAAGCAGGGTGACGAGGGTGCTGGCGACCAGGGCATCATGTTCGGTTACGCTTGCAAGGAAACCCCGGATCTCATGCCGGCGCCGATCTACTATTCCCACAGGATCCTGCAGCTGCTCGCCACCGCCCGCAAGAAGGGCGAGGGTGAAGCCGCCAAGCTCGGCCCTGACGCCAAGAGCCAGGTGACGGTACGTTACGAAAACGGCAAGCCGACCGAAGTCGACTCGATCGTTCTCTCCACCCAGCATATCGACGCAAGCTGGGATTCGAAGAAGGTTCGCCAGGTTGTCGAACCCTATATCCGCGAAGCGCTCGGCGACCTGCCGATCGCGGCCGACTGCAAGTGGTACATCAACCCGACCGGCAAGTTCGTCATCGGCGGACCGGATGGTGATGCGGGCCTGACCGGCCGCAAGATCATCGTCGACACCTATGGCGGTGCCGCACCGCATGGCGGCGGCGCCTTCTCCGGCAAGGACACGACCAAGGTCGACCGTTCGGCAGCCTATGCCGCGCGCTATCTGGCGAAGAACGTCGTCGCTGCCGGCTTCGCCGACCGCTGCACGATCCAGATCTCCTACGCGATCGGTATCGCCCAGCCGCTGTCGATCTATGTCGATCTGCACCAGACCGGCAAGAACGTCACCGAAGACCAGGTCGAAAACGCCATCCGCAAGGTCATGGACCTGTCGCCGACCGGCATCCGCCGTCACCTCGATCTGAACAAGCCGATCTACGCCAAGACTTCGGCCTACGGCCATTTCGGCCGCAAGTCCGGTCGCGACGGCTCCTTCTCCTGGGAGAAGACGGATCTGGTAAAGCCGCTCAAGGACGCCATGAAGGAAGATCTTCTGGCGGCTGCCGAGTAAGGCTTTTCCGATCGGGTCTTTACCGATTAGGTGATCACACGTTAAAGCGGGTGCCTTCTGCGGGCACCCGCTTCTTTGTTTTTGGAAGACTTCTCATGAGTGACGATCAGCAGCACCCGACACGCGCGACGGAGGCCTTCTATGGTCGCCGCAAGGGCAAGGCGCTCAGGGAGCGTCAGGCGGAGGGCATGGCGACGCTGTTGCCGGTGCTGAAGCTCGATCTTGCTACCCCGGCGCCGGAAAGTCTGGCCTCGCTCTTTCCGGTCCCCGCGGAGCGGATACGTCTGGAAATCGGCTTCGGCGGTGGTGAACATCTTGCCCATCGCGCCAAAGAAAACCCTAGCACTGGCTTCATCGGCGTCGAGCCTTTCGTCAATTCCATGGCCAAGCTGCTGGGCGAGATCGAAGCGTCGGGCCTGAAGAATATCCGCGTCTATGACGACGATGCCACCCAGGTTCTCGACTGGCTGCCGGACGCATCGATCGATCATATCGACCTTCTCTATGCAGATCCGTGGCCGAAGCGAAAGCACTGGAAACGCCGCTTCGTCTCGCAGGTCAACCTGGCTCGGTTCCATCGCGTGCTGAAACCCGGTGGTGTGTTCTGCTTCGCGTCCGACATTGATACCTATATCAACCACACATTGATGCATTGCCGCGACCATGGCGGCTTCGCATGGCAGGCAGAACAGTCGTCGGATTGGCTGACGCCCTATGCGGGATGGCCGGGCACGCGCTATGAGAACAAGGCGCGCCGCGAAGGGCGCTCTTCCGCCTATCTGACTTTCCTGAAGGCCTGAGGGATATACGGCAGACGGTTCAGTGCAGGCTGACCGTCTTCAGGTCGTCTTCAGCGGCCTTGAAGAAGGTGCTGGAGCGGTTGTCCGTCAGAAGGATCGGAGTGCCGTCTGCGCCGAACAAGGCCCATAGATCGAGGCTTGGATCGATATCTGGAGCTTCGGGAAAGCAGCGGGAAACCTCTTCTGAACCCATCTTGCGAATATAACCAACCTCACCTGCGCCGAGAACGGCAAGTTCGGATTGAGACAAACGCGTAGTCGCTTCTTTCAAGAGCATTCCGGCCTCCGGACTTGAGGGCAATCGGCTTTGATGCCGATGCCCTAGTCTGAGACGGAAATGTTAATTTTTCTCACCACGCGTTGCGGTTCGGGACGAATGAGGTCGACCGACAGCAGGCCGTTCTTCAGCACCGCCGTCGACACTTCCATTCCGTCGGCCAGCATGAAGACCCTCTGGAACTGCCGCGCTGCAATGCCGCGATAGAGATAGTCGCGTTCCAACTGCTCGACCTGCCGGCCGCGGATGACGAGCTGGTTTTCCTCGGTCGTCACATCCAGCTCCGCCTCAGAAAATCCGGCGACGGCAAGTGTGATGCGCAGCATCTCATGGCCGTCGGCGGACCGGGATGCGACACGCTCGATATTATAGGGCGGATATCCTTCATTGGCCTTGGCAAGGCGCTCCAGCGTCTTCTCCATCGCGTCGAAGCCCAGAAGGAGCGGGCTCGCGAAGGGCGTCATTCTGCTCATCGTTCAGTCCTTGCATCAAGCGACCATGCCGGCGCCCGAAAGGCACGCCGGGAGAGTATCTTATATGGGTTGCCGCCTCGCTGACCGCAAGCCGGCAGGAACCGGAAGCTGTGGGATGGCACCCGCCGACTGTACGCTTGACAAACCCTGTGCCTGCCGCCACCAATCGCCGCAAACCGGGGAGCAAGACATGTCGCCAAGAAAGATCATCATCGATACCGATCCGGGCCAGGACGATGCGGCCGCGCTCATGCTGGCCTTCGCCAGCCCGGACGAGATCGAAATCCTCGGCCTCTGTGCCGTCGCCGGCAATGTGCCGCTCTCCTATACCAGCCGTAACCTGCGCATCGTCTGCGAGCTCTGCGGCCATCCGGAAGCCAAGGTATACGAGGGGGCGCTGAAGCCGTTGAACCGCCCGCAGGTGACGGCAGAGCATGTCCATGGTAAGACCGGTCTCGACGGTGCCGATCTGCCCGAACCGACAATGTTGCCGCAGGCTCAGAATGCGATCGACTTCATCATCGACACCCTGATGCGCGAACCGTCTGGAACCGTCACCATCTGCACGCTTGGCCCGCTGACCAATCTCGCAATGGCGCTGCAGAAGGAACCGAAGATCGCCGGCCGTATCCAGGAGCTGGTGATGATGGGAGGCGGCTGCTTCGAGGGCGGCAACATCACGCCGGCTGCGGAATTCAACATCTATGTCGATCCGGAAGCGGCAAAGATCGTGTTCGATGCCGGCATCCCGACCGTCATCCTGCCGCTGGATGTCACCCATCAATTGCTGACCACCAAGGCACGCGTAGCAAAGATTGCCGCGATCGGCTCGCGCCCGGCGCAGGTTCTGGTCGAATGGTTGGCCTTCTTCGAGCGCTTCGACATCGAAAAATACGGCTCCGATGGCGGCCCGCTGCATGATCCGACGGTGATTGCCTACCTCCTGAAGCCGGAACTGTTTTCCGGCCGCCACTGCAATGTCGAGATCGAGGTTCAGTCGCCGCTGACGGCGGGCATGACCGTGGTCGACTGGTGGCACGTCACCGACCGCCAGCGCAACGCCACATTCATGCGCAATGTCGATGCAGACGGCTTCTTCGAACTTCTGACGGAGCGTGTCGCCCGCCTGTGATCAACAGGCGGCGTCGCTTTTTGCGCCGCCGCCCATCCGTTCATAGTTCCGTCTCTCAGAACTCTTCCCAGCTTTCGGCAACCGCGGCCGATCCATGGGAGATGCCGGCTATCCTGCGGGGAGCGGATGTCGCCGCCTTTCTGTCGGTCCGCGCCGCGGATCGCTCCGCCTGGGGCTTCCGCGAAAGATCCCGCCCGGAAGCGGCGGGAGCATCTGCAGCTGCGGATGTGCGGAACCGCTGGACGAGTTCGCGCAATGTCTCCGCTTCGCCGTTCAACACTGCGCTGGCGGCGGTCGTCTCCTCCACCATGGCCGCATTCTGCTGCGTAACCTGGTCCATCTGGTTGACGGCGGAATTGATCTCCTTGAGCCCCACCGCCTGCTCGCCGGCGGAAGACGAGATCTCGCGGATAAGCCCGTTGATCTGCATCACCTGCACGGCAATCTTCTGCAAGGCATCGCCGGCCTTGCCGACAAGGTCGACACCCTCGTGAACCTGCGTCGACGATGCGGTGATCAGCGCCTTGATTTCCTTGGCGGCGGTCGCCGAACGCTGGGCGAGCTCGCGCACTTCCTGAGCGACGACGGCAAAACCCTTGCCGGCCTCACCTGCACGGGCGGCTTCTACCCCGGCATTGAGCGCCAAGAGGTTGGTCTGGAAGGCAATCTCGTCGATCACGCCGATGATGCGGGAGATTTCCTGCGAGGAATGGGCAATGGCCTGCATGGACGCGACGGCCTTCTGTACGACTTCACCCGACTTCTCGGCGTCGTCGCAGGCAAGGTTGACGGTCGAGGCAGCCGTTCCGGCGTTTTCGGCGCTGGAATTGACCTGTTCCGTCAGCTCGTTGAGCGCTGCTGCGGTCTCTTCCAGGCTTGCCGCCTGCTGCTCGGTCCGGTGCGACAGGTCGCCGGTGCTGGCGCTGATCTCGCGCGTGCCGCTGCCGATATTGCGGATCGATGAGGTAACGGCGATCACCGTGTCCTCGATACTGTCGACCGCATTGTTGAAGTCATGCTTCAGCTTGGCATATTCGCCGGGGAACTCGCCGCTGAGACGGTGCTGCAGGTTGCCGTTGGAAAGCTCGGCCAGTCCGGCAGCCAGCGAAGCGACCACATGCGCCTGTTCACGCGCTGCCGCTTCACGCTCGGCGGCGGAACGGTGGCGCAGGCCCTCGGCCTCGTTGCGCTGAACCTCAGCCTCCGATGCCATCTTCCGGCCGTCTGCCAGCGAATGCCGGAAACCTTCAAGCGATCTTGCCAGCGCGCCGATTTCGTCATTGCGGTCCTGGCCTAGGACCTCCTGATCGTAACGACCCTCGCCAAGCTGGCCGACATTGCCGAGAAGCGCCTTCAGCGGGCGGCGAAGCAGCGAGCCGCTGGCAAAGTAGAGCGCCACGATCACGGCACCCAGCAACACGACGCCGCTGGCGATCATCATCCAGGTCTGTTCCTCCACCGGCGCAGTGATGACGCTCATCGGCACGTCGACGACGACCGCCCAGGTCGTGTTGAGATCCGGCACCGCAAAGGGATAGACGACGCGTTCGAACGCCTCGCCGTCGCTTCCGGCCATGTTCTCGATCGTTGCCGGCTTGCCGCTCTTCAGGGTGGCGAGCAGCGTCTCGCTTGCCTGTCCCTCGACGGCCTTCATCAGGTTGTCTGCGCTATCCGGCACGATCCACTTGCCGCCCTGCGATACGAGCAGAACCCTGCCGGCGCCGAAGGGATGCATGGACTGGAGCTTCTTCGACAGCGTGGCAAGCGACACGTCGACGCCGGCGATGCCGATCAGCTTGGAGCCGGACAGGACCGGATAGGCGATGGAACTCATGGCGGTCTTGTCGCCGGTTGAGCTCTCGATATAGGGCTGGGTCAGCGCGCCCTTTTTCGTCGTTGCCGGCAGGGCATACCATTCCGCCTGGGTATCGATGTCGAATGTGCTGAACGCGATGTCGCCGGCCTTGTTCTTCGTCCAGTAGGGGGCAAGCTCGCCCTTGGCATTGGCGCCTGATGCCTTGTTGCCGGCAAACTCCGCATTGCGGCCGTCGAACTGACCGGGGACTTCGGCAAACCAGCTGCCATAGGCGAAGGCATTCTGCTCGAGATTGGCCTTCAGCGTATCGACGACGGCCTTGCGGTCAAGATACCCGCCAGCCTGTCCGCGGCCGATCACGCCTGCCATCGAACGGGCCGCACCCGCCAGCTGACCGATCTCGGTGGCCACCTCGTTGCCGATGGCGCGTGCCTCGGTACTGGCCTGTTCGAGCGTCAGCGAGGTCACGCGGTCGCTCGTCTTGGAGATCAGAAACAGGTTGGACAGGATGAGCAGCAGCGCGATTGCGGCACTGGTGACGACGATGAGCTTGCTCGAAAGCGAGTTCAGGTGCAGGCGGGACATGACTTGCCTCATGGATCAGGGGGAAGATCGCTGACATGGCAAGTTGAAGCCCGCTCATCGGGCCATGCATGGCGCGAAAATTACGCGCCATAAGGGAGATGCCGCCGCGACGCTACTTCGCATCTGTTAAGTTTGATTGAAGTTTTAGCAAAATCAAACGCATCTCATCCGCCCGAAAATGTTCAGATGCGCGCGTCAACCTCTTCTGCCAGCGGGATGGATGGCTGGGCGCCGGGCTTGAGGCAGGCGAGTGAGCCGGCGACCGCCGCACGGCGCAGGGCCTCGGCGAAATCGAGGCCCTGGTCGAGGCTTGCCGCAAGATAGCCGCAGAACGTATCGCCGGCGCCGACCGTATCGACCGGTTCGATCGTGAGACCCTTTGCCGAAAGGATTTCTCCCTTTCGGATGGCGATGACGCCTTCGCCGCCGAGCGTGACCACGAAAGTCTGCCCGCTCGCCGCATGCAGGGACCTCAGTGCCGCCTCGCGCTCCGCCGTGGTTGCCGCCTTGCCTTTCGCCAGTGCATCGAATTCCGTCTCGTTGGCAACGACGATATCCGCGAGCGCGGAAAGCCGGGCGGCATCGGCCGTGAAGGGTGCCGTGTTGAAGATGCTCATCACGCCCTTTTCCCGTGCAGCCTTGAAAGCCGCTTCCACCGCCGGAGCGGGAATTTCGAGCTGCAGCATCAGAATATCGCCGGCTGCCATGGCCGTCACCGTCTTCACCGCCTCGTCCGGTGTCAGCGTGCCGTTTGCGCCCGGTACAACGGCGATCATGTTCTCGCCATTGCCGCCCACCAATACCAGTGCGGTACCGGTCGGCTCGCTGGCCTTCAGTACGGACGTGAGATCGGCTCCCGCCCCCTCAAGCAAGTCCAATGCCGGGGCGGCAAATGTATCATTGCCGACTGCGCCCGCCATTCTGACGGCACTTCCGGCGCGACGCGCGGCAAGCGCCTGGTTTGCCCCTTTTCCGCCTGCCGCCGTGGCAAAGCTCGAGCCTGCGACCGTCTCGCCGGGCCTCGGCAGTTCGGCCGTGTTGGCGATGAGATCCATGTTGATGGAGCCGAAGACGGTGATCATGCTATGCCTGCCGCTGATGACTGAAGTGCCGGCGACACTGCCCGAGGAGATCACTCCTCGTCAACTACCCTCAGTCGCAGCAGGCCGGTGCGGCTTTCAACCGATTTCTGTGCCGCAACCTCGGCCGAGCTTTCAGCGGTGGCAGGTGTTTCCAGCTCCAGCGACGTGATCCGGTTGCCCCGGCGGGTCAGTTTGTCCGTCGAGGTGAGGATCTGCTCCACATCCTTCTCGGCGGCGAGGAAATGCGACTGCAGCTTCCGGGTCCGGTCTTCCAGCCGCCCGAGATCTTCCATCAGTAACCCCACTTCGCCCTGGATCAGATGCGCCTGTTCGCGCATCCGCTGGTCGCGCAATACCGCCTGGATCACCTGGATCGACAGAAGCAGCAGCGATGGCGAAACGATCACCACGCGCGCCCGCTGGGCCCTCTGCACCACGGCATCGAAATGCTCGTGGATTTCGGCAAAGATCGATTCCGACGGCACGAACAGCAGAACCGTATCCTGCGTTTCGCCGGCGATCAGATATTTCTCCGCCACATCCTTGATATGGACCTCCATGTCCCGGCGGAACTGCTGGCCTGCAGCGCGCCGCGCATCCGGCGAGGCTGCCTCGCGAAACGCCGTCCAGGCCTCCAGCGGGAACTTGGCATCAATGATAAGCGGCGGCGCACCATTCGGCATCCGGATCACGCAATCCGGCCGCGTCCCGTTGGAAAGCGGCGACTGGAAGGAATAGGCACCCTGTGGCAATCCATCCGCGACGATCGTCTCCATGCGGCCCTGGCCGAAGGCGCCGCGCGTCTGCTTGTTCGACAATATCGCCTGCAGCCCGACGACATCCTTGGCGAGTGTCTGGATATTGTTCTGCGCCGCATCGATCACCGCCAGCCGTTCCTGCAGCTTGCGCAGGTTCTCATGCGTCGATTTGGTCTGTTCGGTAATCGTCGAGCCCAGCCGGTGGCTCATTCCGTCGAGCCGCTGGTTGACGGAATGATTGAGCTCGGCCTGGCGGGTGCTGATCGTCTCCGCCATCGCTGCGACACGGCCATGCATCTCGCCCTGCATGCGGACCAGTTCCGCCAGCCGCGCTTCGGCATCCGCCGTTCTCTGGGCCATCTCTTCGCGATGTCTGCCGGAGCGGAGCATGAGCACGACAGCGACCAGAATAACGAGCGCAGCCCCGACCAGCAGGATTGGCATCGCGCCTGTTTCAGCGGAGAGAAATTGGGCCAGATCAGTTTTCATGGGGGCACACTAGCAGATCATTGCGACTTTGAAAGATCAAAACGTGAACATTTGCGGGCGGCTTCGCGTAATGCCCTGTTCCCTCAGGGCAAAAGATGCGCTATGGCGTCCGCATGACCATCAAGCCTCTTATCATTCTCCCCGATCCGCTGCTCCGTCAGGTTTCCGCGCCGATCGAGACCGTCGATACCGAATTGCTCAAGCTTGCCGACGACATGCTGGAGACGATGTATGATGCGCCGGGCATCGGCCTTGCCGCGATCCAGATCGGCGTACCCCGCCGCATGCTCGTCATCGACGTATCGCGCGATGACGAGGAAAAGCGGCCGCAGGTCTTCATCAATCCAGAAATCGTCAAATCCTCGGATGAGCGTTCCGTCTATGAGGAAGGCTGCCTGTCGATCCCGGAATATTACGCCGAGGTCGAGCGGCCGGCGACGATCGGCGTGAAATATGTCGGGCGCGACGGCAAGGAACATATTGCGGAGGCCGATGGCCTTCTCGCCACCTGCCTGCAGCACGAGATCGACCACCTGAACGGCGTCCTCTTCATCGACCATATCTCGCGTCTGAAGCGGGAGATGGTGATCAAGAAGTTCACCAAGGCCGCCAAGGGCAAGGCTATCTGAGGCCTGCTGCGGCTCAAGAAACGAAAGGCGCGTCTTTGAGAGGCGCGAAAGGCACCATGTCTCTTCGCATCATCTTCATGGGCACGCCGGATTTCTCCGTGCCGACGCTGCAGGGCCTGAAAGAGGCCGGTCATGAGATCGTCGCGGTCTATAGCCAGCCGCCGCGTCCGGCCGGCCGCCGCGGGCTCGATCTCACCAAGTCGCCGGTGCATCAGGCAGCGGAAGTTCTCGGCATTCCGGTCCTCACGCCGTTGAACTTCAAGGCGGAAGAGGATCGCGAGGCTTTTCGTGCGTTCAAGGCCGATGTTGCGGTCGTCGTGGCCTATGGTCTGCTCTTGCCGGTGGCGATCCTCGAGGGCACGCGGCTTGGCTGCTATAACGGCCACGCCTCGCTTCTGCCGCGCTGGCGCGGCGCGGCTCCCATCCAGCGGGCAATCATGGCGGGCGACCAAAAGACCGGCATGATCGTGATGAAGATGGAAAAGGGTCTCGATACCGGCCCGATGGCACTCACCAGCGAAGTCAAGATCGGCGCTCAGATGACAGCCGGCGAACTGCACGACAAGCTCATGATGGTTGGCGCCCGCGCCATGGTCGAGGCGATGGCCAGGCTCGAGGCCAGCGACCTGCCGCTGACGCCGCAGCCGGAGGAGGGCGTGCTCTACGCTGCCAAGATCGACAAGGCGGAGACGCGTATCGATTTCTCAAAGACCGCTTCCGAGGTTCACAATCACATTCGCGGCCTCTCGCCCTTCCCCGGCGCCTGGTTCGAGGCCGAAATCAACGGCAAGCCGGAGCGCATCAAGGTGCTGAATTCGGAAGTGAGCGAGGGTGAGGGCAGGCCCGGCGAAGTTATCGAGCATGCGGTCATCGCGGTTCTTTCGGGGCGCCTGCTTGTCGCGTGCTCAGAGGGCGCCGTGAGCTTGACCAGATTGCAGAAGGCTGGTGGAAAGCCGATGGATGCAGACGTCTTCCTGCGTGGTACGCCGATCGCTGCCGGCGCGATCCTGGTGGCTCCCGTGGGTACCGCCTGATGCCGCGCTTTCGCATGATCGTCGAATATGACGGCACCTCCTATGTCGGCTGGCAGATGCAGGAAAACGGCCACTCGGTCCAGGCCGCCCTGCAGAACGGCATCCTGTCGCTGACCGGCGAGACGGTCTCCATCCGCGGGGCTGGCCGGACGGATTCGGGCGTGCACGCCTTCGGTCAGGTCATCCATGCGGACCTGTCGCGGGCCTGGGCGCCCTTCAAGCTGCGCAACGCCCTGAACGCCCATCTGATGATGGCAGGCGAAAAGGTGTCTGTCATCGACGTGGCCGAGGTGGACGAGAGCTTCGATGCGCGCTTTTCGGCGGTCAAGCGGCATTATCTCTACCGCATCATCAATCGCCCGTCGCCGCTGGCGGTAGAGGCGGGCAGGGCGTGGTGGGTGCCCAAGGATCTCGACCACGAGGCCATGCATGCCGCCGCCCAGATGCTGGTCGGGCATCACGACTTCACCACCTTCCGCTCGGCCCATTGCCAGGCGGCAAGCCCGGTCCGCACGCTCGACCGGCTGGATGTGACCCGCAACGGCAACCTGATCGAAATCCGCGCCAGCGCCCAGAGCTTTCTGCACAATCAGATCCGTTCATTCGCCGGCACGCTGAAGCTTGCCGGCGATGGCAAAATGACGCCGGAGGACGTGCGCCGGGCGCTCGAAGCCCGCGATCGCAAGGAATGCGGACCCGTGGCACCGCCCGAGGGCCTGTACTTCCTGAAGGTCGATTATCCCGGCGATGCTCAAAAGGGCGAAACGCCGAGATAGGATTGCAGCAGGTCGGAAATGATCAGGCTCGGCACCAGCAGCACCACCAGCATGGCGGCGATCACCAGCGGCTGCGGACCGCAGATCTGCCGCACGACCCGTGAAATGGCGAAGATCGTGGTGGCGAGAAGCGCAAGCTGCAGGACGGCGATCAGCCCCGCCACGCGCGGTGCGATGAACAGCATCAGCGTCAGCGCCGCATAGGCGTAGGAGACCGGTACCGAGAGCCAGTTGGTGGCGGCGACGATCGGCGGGAACTTCCGCTCCGTCCTTAGGAACAGGCAAAGCGCGCCCAGAAGCACGAGCGGCAGGACCCAGTTCAGTGCCTCGATCATGAACAGGCGCAGGAAGAAGGGAAGGCCCGCCGTGGCACCCTGTGGCCCGGCCTGCAGGAAAGCGTATCTCACCCCGTTCCAGTAGATGAACATCGCCGGCAGACACCAGACGAAGGCCCAGAAGGACCGCATCATGCCGCGATCGGTCAGGTCGAGATGCTTCAGGCCATGCCTGTCGCCTTTGAAGACCATCCAGAGGCCGGTGATATAGTGTCTGACTTCAGGAAAGGATGGCATCGCCGAACCAGCGGGAGAGGAATGTTCCGTAAATCTGGGTCAGCGTTTCGAGATCGGCAAGTGCCACGCGTTCATCGACCATATGCATGGTCTGGCCGACAAGCCCGAACTCGACCACCGGGCAATAGTCCTTGATGAATCGCGCATCCGAGGTTCCGCCGGTGGTGGAAAGCTGCGGCTGGCGCCCGGTCACCGCCTCGACGGCCGCCGAAAGCGATCCGATCAGCGCGTTGTTGCGGGTCAGGAATACATGGCTCGGGCGTTCGGCCCAGATGATCTCGTAGCGGATCGGATCGCGGCCCGGGCGAAGCACGGCGTCACCCGCCGCGGCATCGAGCCTGCGAATGATCTCGGCCTTCACCGTATCGGCGGTCCAGGTGTCGTTGAAGCGGATGTTGAAGGCGAATGTCGCCTTGGCCGGCACGACATTGGTTGCCGGGTTGCCCACATCGACCGTCGTCACTTCAAGGTTGGAAGCCGGAAATTCCGGTGTACCGCCGTCGAAGGGCGGATCCATCAGCGCCGAGGCGAGCGGCAGAAGCCCGCGTACGGCGTTGTCGGCGAGATGCGGATAGGCGGCATGGCCCTGCACGCCGAATACCGTCACCCGCCCGGAAACCGAACCGCGGCGGCCGATCTTGATCATGTCGCCGAGAACGTCCGGATTGGTCGGTTCGCCGACGAGACAGGCGTCCCAGCGCTCGCCCCTTTCGGCCGCCCATTTCAACAGCTTTTCCGTGCCGTTGATGGCCGGGCCTTCCTCGTCGCCGGTGATCAGGAAAGAGATCGAGCCATCGGGTGCGCCATGCTTTTCGATATGGCGGGCGACGGCTGCCACGAAACAGGCAATGCCGCCCTTCATGTCGACGGCACCGCGTCCGAACATCTCTCCGCCGTCAATTTCGGCGGAAAATGGCGGGTGGCTCCAGGAGGCCTCGTCGCCGACCGGCACCACGTCCGTATGGCCGGCAAACATCAGGTGCGGCCCGTCGGTGCCGAGCCGCGCATAAAGGTTTTCGATGTCCGGCATGCCGGGTTCTTTTGCCACCATCCGCTCGACCGTAAAGCCGAGCGGCGTGAGCATGGCCTCAAGGGCCGTGAGCGCGCCACCTTCCGCCGGAGTGACGGAAGGGCAACGGATCAGCGTTTGCAGGTTTGCAATCGGATCGACAGCAGACATCGGAGCAGGCCTCGCTCAGTCGCGCAGCAGTTCGTTGATACCCGTCTTCGAACGGGTCTTCTCATCGACCGTCTTGACGATCACGGCGCAATAGAGGTTCGGGGCAGCCAGGCCGTTCGGCATGGTCGCATTGCCGGACGGCATCGAGCCGGCAACGACGACGGAATAGGGCGGTACTTCGCCGTAGCTGACTTCGCCGGTGGCGCGATTGACGATCTTGGTCGACTTGCCGATGTAGACACCCATGCCGAGAACCGAGCCCTCGCGGATGATGCAGCCTTCGACGACTTCCGAACGGGCGCCGATGAAGCAATTGTCCTCGATGATCGTCGGGCCGGCCTGCATCGGCTCCAGCACGCCGCCGATGCCGACGCCGCCGGACAGATGCACATGCTTCCCGATTTGGGCGCAGGAGCCGACCGTTGCCCAGGTGTCGACCATCGTGCCTTCATCGACATAGGCGCCGAGATTGACGAAGGACGGCATCAGCACGACGTTCTTGGCAATATAGGCCGAGCGGCGCACGACGGTGTTCGGCACGGCGCGGAAACCGGCCGAGCGGAACTGGTTGTCGCCCCAGCCCTCGAACTTGGACGGAACCTTGTCCCACCAGGTGGAATTGCCCGGACCGCCCTTGACGACTTCCATGTCGTTGAGGCGGAAGGACAGGAGAACGGCCTTCTTGAGCCACTGGTTGACGGTCCAGGCACCGTCTTCGCCGCGAACCGCCACGCGCGCCTTGCCGCTATCGAGCAGGTTCAGCGATTCCTCCACGGCGTCCCGCACTTCGCCTTTGGTCGAGACATTGATGCTGTCGCGGTTGTCGAAAGCGGTCTCGATGGTCTTTTCGAGGGCGGCGAAGTCAAAGCTGCTCATGGAAGATCCTTAAACGTCACGCGGTATCGTGATGGCTGGAAAGGTGGTCATTTGGTCCCATTTGCTCTAAGCGACCGCCACTCAAGCGTCAATGCGAATTGGCGCCGACCCTGGTCGTGCGCGGGAAGGAACGAGTTTTATGGCAAAAGTGAAGTCGACGGATCAGGTTGCAGACAAGGATGTCTGGGACCCGCTGAAGGATAGCAGGGCAGACAAGCACGCGGCGGCAGCCCAGCCGAGGACGCCGCAGACGGAGTCCCCCTCCTATCGCCTTGCCTTTACCGATGAGGATTTCCTCTGCAGCAAGGAATTGCGGCCGCTCCGGCTGCAGCTCGAACTCCTGAAGGCTGAGATGGTTCTAGCCGAGAAAGGCATCGCCTCGACCGTCGTGCTGTTCGGTGGTGCCCGTATTCCGGCTCCCGGCCAGAAGCCCTGGGCCGCCCGCAACGAGATCCAGCACAACAACCTCCAGGCGGCCTCTGTTTATTACGAGGAAGCGCGTAAATTTGCCGCGCTGTGCTCTGCCCATTCGGCCAAATTCGACTATAAGGAATTCGTCGTCGTCACCGGCGGCGGTCCGGGCGTGATGGAAGCGGGAAACCGTGGAGCGTCTGAAGCAGGTGCGCCGACGATCGGCCTCAACATCATGCTGCCGCATGAACAGGCACCAAACCCCTATGTCACGCCGGAACTGGCGTTCAACTTCCACTATTTCGCCATCCGCAAGATGCATTTCATGATGCGGGCAAGGGCGGTTGCGGTATTTCCGGGCGGGTTCGGCACGCTGGACGAGATGTTCGAGGCGCTGACGCTGATCCAGACCGGACGTATGAAGCGCATACCGCTCATCCTGTTTGCCGAGAAATTCTGGCGCAGCATCATCAATTTCGAAGCACTGGCGGAATTCGGCACGATCGCGCCCGAAGACATCGAACTCATAAACTTCGTCGAGACTGCGGACCAGGCCTGGAAAGTGGTCCGCGACTTCTACGCAAAATAGGCCCTGCAAATGATAAGAGCCCGCCCCTCGATGGAGAGGCGGGCCCTTGTACGACGGTTGCCGGCTAGTTCCGTAATTGGGGGGCAAGGAACTAGAGGGGGCGGTCCGGCAGGTCGTCGATGGAAATTACGCCGTCCTTGTTGGTGTCCATCATCGCAAACAGCTTGTCGCCGGCTGCGGTGGCTTCGGCCTTGGTGATCTTGTTGTCGTGGTTTTCGTCGATCATGCGGAACAAGCGGTCGCCACCCATGCCCGGACCACGATGCTGCCAGCGGGCGTGACGGAAATCGCCGTGCGGACCGCCCTTGCCATCAGGACCCTTGTGGTCGGCGCGCGGGCCGTCCGGATGATCCTTGTCGTCGGCCTTTTCAGGACGCGGATGGGCCTTCCGGAACGCTTCCATCTGGGCGATCTTGTAGTCGAGCAACTCGCCGCGGGTAATGGCGCCGTCCTTGTTCGCATCGATTGCCGTGAAGAGAGTATCTTCGTAGGCGGTCATTTCCTCCTTGGAGATCTTACCGTCCTTGTTGGTGTCGGCATTCTTGAGGAGGCGGATGAAGAGCATGTCCTTCATCATGCCATGGCCCATCGGGTGGCCCATGGGCCGCATGTGGTGAGGTCCAGCATGGCCGTGAGCGGGCCGTTCCGGTGCGGCGAAGGCCGGGATCGCGGCTCCTGCGACCAGCACGGCTCCGAGGGTCGCCAAAACGATCTTCTTTGCGGTCATCGATGGGTTCCTTTCCCTTTATTCCGATGACCTCAAGTTAGGGCCGCCAAGCCCTGGCGACCACTTAAACTGTCGTAATGTGCATGAACTCTTTGTAATGCACGGTAGTAATTGGCGCAGCGATTTCCCGCCGTCAGCCGGCCGGCAGGCCCTTGAGGAAACCTGCGAGATCGTCGGTCACATAGTCGATGTGATCGTCTTCCTCGGACAGCACTTCCCAGCGCTCCATCAGCACTTCGTCGAGATTGCGGGGAACGAGCAGCACGGTGCGCATCCCAAGCGCCTTGGGAACTGTCAGATTGCGCGGCAGGTCTTCGAACATCGCCGCCTTCGTCGTGTCGACCCGGTGAAGGCTGGCGAACTTGTCATAGGTTGCACCGGCTGGCTTCGGCACATAGCCGGCCGCGACGATGTCGAAAATGTCGTCGAAATTGTCGAGAATGCCGAGCGCGCGGGCGGCGGCTTCCGCATGCGGCACGCTGCCATTGGTGAAGATGAACTTGCGGCCGGGCAGGGCATTGATCGCCGCCCCAAGCTCGGGGTTCGGCATCAGCGCCGAATAGTCGATCGCATGCGCCCGTTCGAGGAAACCGTCTGGGTCGATGCCGTAATGCAGCATCAGTCCCTGAAGCGTGGTGCCATGCTCATGGTAATAGCGCTTCTGCAATGCGCGCGCCTCGTCCCGCTCCAGCTGCAGCAATTCCTGCACATAGGCAGTCATGTTGACATCTATCTGGGCGAAGAGATTAACGTGGTGGGGATAGAGCGTGTTGTCGAGATCGAAGACCCAGTCACGGATATGGGCGAAATCGGCAGCGTCGGGAGCGGTCTTGGGTTTGTTTTCCATGTTTCGCTTATGCACTGATGCGCTCTTAAAGAAAACGCCAAAAGGCGACCGGTTTTGCCCTTCGGCGACCTTGGCGATCTGTCTGCCGGCATGATACCGGCGAAAGCATGGAACTCTGGATCCCCATCACCATTGCCGCCGCCTTCTTGCAGAACCTGCGGTCGGCATTGCAGAAGCATCTTCAGGGCAAGCTCGGCACGCGCGGTGCGAGCTTCGTCCGCTTCGGCTACGGTTTTCCCGTGGCGATCCTCTATGTCGTCCTGCTCCATCTGATCGCCGGATATTCCTTTCCGCATCTCAATCTGGATTTCGCCATATGGGCGATCGTCGGAGGTCTGGCGCAGATCTTCGCCACCATCATGCTGGTGCATCTCTTCTCGCTCAGAAACTTCGCAGTCGGCACTGCCTATTCGAAGACCGAGCCGGTCCAGGCCGCCATCTTCGGCTTTATCCTTCTCGGCGAGAAACTCACCGCGGGCGCCGTCGGCGCGATCATCGTCGGGGTCATCGGCGTGATGATCATCTCGATGGCGCGCATGCCGCTCTCGTGGAAAAACATGCTGGCCGCACTGGCAAGCAGGACGGCGCTGATCGGCATCGCATCGGGCGCCGTCTTCGGCATTTCCGCCGTCGCCTATCGCAGCGCCTCGCTGGCACTCGACGGGCCGAATTCGATCATGCAGGCGGCAATGACGCTTGCCTGCGTCACCACCTTCCAGACGCTTTTCATGCTCGTCTGGATGCTGTGGAAGGACAAGGGCGAGATCGTCACGGTCATCAGGACCTGGCGTTCCTCGTCTCTGGTCGGTCTTGCCAGTGTCTGCGGCTCCGCCTGCTGGTTTACCGCCATGACCCTGCAGCAGGTGGCCTATGTTCGCGCGCTCGGCCAGATCGAGCTCGTCTTCACCTTCACGGCTTCCTATTTTCTCTTCCACGAACGGGTCAACCGTATGGAAATCCTCGGTTGCCTGTTCATCGTCGCCGGCATTGTCGGCCTGCTCTTCCGCTGACATCAAAAAAAGGCGCCTCGCGGCGCCTTATTTCGGTTCGGGAATATCTGGCGAGCGGCTCAGGGCACGATCAGCGTGCCGGCACCGCGCTCGGTAAAGATTTCGAGCAGCACCGAATGGGCCGTCTTGCCGTTCAGGATGACGACGCCCTGTACGCCGGCGCGGATCGCATCGATGCAGGTCTCGACCTTCGGGATCATGCCGCCGGAAATCGTGCCGTCCTTGATCAGAGCCTGAGCCTCGGCAACGGTCAGTTCCTTGATCAGGTTCTTGTTCTTGTCGAGTACGCCCGGAACGTCGGTGAGGAACAGCAGGCGGGTCGCATGCAGCGCACCGGCGATGGCACCGGCAAACGTGTCGGCATTGATGTTGTAGGTGGCGCCGTCACGACCCGGTGCGACCGGCGCGATGACCGGGATCATTTCCGACTTGGCGAGAAGATCGAGCAGCGTGCGGTCGACTTCGACCACTTCGCCGACAAAACCGAGATCGAGCACGCGCTCTATGTTGCTGTCCGGATCGACGACGGTCTTCTTTGCCTTTTCGGCGAAGA
This sequence comes from Neorhizobium sp. NCHU2750, assembly GCF_003597675.1. Classification (NCBI taxonomy): domain Bacteria; kingdom Pseudomonadati; phylum Pseudomonadota; class Alphaproteobacteria; order Hyphomicrobiales; family Rhizobiaceae; genus Neorhizobium; species Neorhizobium sp. NCHU2750. The sequence goes on from NZ_CP030827.1 coordinate 64,858, forward strand.
CCATGTTGCCGTCCTTGCCGCAAAGGCCGATCGCCCATTCGCCGGTCTGGTTGATCAGCGCAACGATTTCCTTGTTGATCGAACCGGCAAGCACCATCTCGACGATCTCGACGGTCTTGGCATCGGTGACACGAAGGCCGCCTTCGAACTTCGATTCGATGCCCATCTTGTTGAGCATCGCGCCGATCTGCGGGCCGCCGCCATGCACGACGATCGGGTTGACGCCGGACTGCTTCAGAAGCGCGATATCGGCGGCAAAGGCCTTGCCGAGCTCGGTGTCACCCATCGCGTGGCCACCGTATTTGACCACGATCGTCTTGTTCTCATAGCGCTGCATATAGGGCAGAGCCTGGGCGAGGAGCTTGGCCTGGAGTTCGCTGTCGGACGTCGTCATGAAAATCCCTCACATCAAAGGTGGGGCGCTTTTAGCGCATCTTTTTGACAGATGAAACAATCTGGTGGCAAGTTTCGATCGTAGCAGGTGAAGAGTGGGCGCCTGCGGCCCGCCATCGGCTCGGGAGGTTGATTTGGCATCGGAAAATGACATCGCCGCCCTCGTCGGTCGCGTGGCATTGCGCGACAGGGCAGCTTTTGCCGAACTTTATTCGCATGTCGCACCGAAACTTTTTTCCGTCTGCCTTCGTATCCTCAAGGATCGTGGCGAGGCCGAAGATGCGCTGCAGGAAGTCTTCGTCAAAATCTGGCAGAGAGCCGGGCGTTTTGCCGCGGCAGGCCATAGTGTGATGGCATGGCTCGTGACGATCGCGAGAAACCATTCTATTGATGTGTTGAGGGCTCGTCGCCCGGCGGGCGAGAGCCCGGATGACGATTGGCAGATCGCCGATCCGGCTCCGGGCCCCGAACAGGCGGCGATGACGAAATGGGAAGGCAAGCGCATTGACAGGTGCATGGCGGAGTTGGATCCTGATCGTGCCGGAGCGGTGCGCAGCGCCTATGTTGAAGGTCTGACCTATCAGGAACTGGCCGACCTTCACGGCGTGCCGATCAATACGATGCGTACATGGCTGCGCCGCAGCCTGATGAAACTGAGAGAGTGTCTCGATCGATGAGCAAGCCGGAACAAAGCGAAGGAGATCGCTCACGCGACCAGCTTCTGGCCGGAGAGTATGTTTTAGGCGTCCTGCCGCACGCCGAAAGACGCAATGTCGAAGCGCGCATGCGGGAGGATCGGCAGTTTGCCGCCATGGTCGCCAACTGGCAGGAAAATCTCTCTTCCTTCGATGGCGACTACGGCGAAGAAATGCCGCCGTCCAAGGCGTTTTCCCGCATCGAGGCGCGATTGTTTTCTGCCAAGGCGGCTCGGCAGCCGGTGCGCCTGCCGGGCAGAATGTGGAACTCTCTTGCCCTGTGGCGCGGCCTGACACTTGCATCCCTGGCACTGCTGGCGGTCTACGCGTCGTTCCAGTCAGGCTGGATTGGCGAATTGCCGTCCTCGCAGACACTGGTGGCACAGTTGAGCGGTGACGCAGCCAACCCGGTCGGCATGATGGCGCGCTACGACAGCGGCAATGGCCAGCTCCAATTGTTGCCGGTGGCCGCGCGGGCCGCCGATGCGCATTCGCTGCAGCTCTGGCTGGTGCCGGACAATGGTGGTGCGCCGGTATCGCTCGGCGTCCTGCCTCAGACGGGTGAAAGCTCTGTCCGTATCCCCGTCGGCTTGCGCCCGCGCCTGAAGAATGGCGTCACCTTGGCCGTCAGTGTCGAGCCTGTCGGTGGGTCTCCGACCGGGCAACCCACGGGGCCGGTGGTCGCCTCCGGCAAGGCGCAGGGTATCTGACTTAGAAATAAGGTATCGGAATCAGCGGCTTGAAAATTTCAGGCCGCTTTTTTCATGGCCTCTGAAACTCTTTTCGCCGGCCTTTCGTCTCTTGCTGTGTCTCCGCTGAAGTCGGGACGGCAAGCCTTGGAAGGCGCGCATCCGCGCCGGGGCGACAGATCCTTCGGGAGGAAGAGGAAGTCATGTTCAGGTCCACATTCCGCACATTCGCGATTGCAACCGCAATCTCCGCACTCGCTGTCGGCGCCGAGGCTGCCAACCCCAAGGTCGGCGGCGCTGCAATGTACGAGAACAAGAATATCGTCGAGAACGCGATGAACTCCAAGGACCACACCACGCTGGTCGCCGCCGTCAAGGCCGCCGGCCTGGTCGGGACGCTCGAAGGCAAGGGGCCGTTCACCGTTTTCGCCCCGACCAACGAAGCCTTCGCAGCCCTGCCGAAAGGCACGGTCGACAACCTGCTGAAACCGGAAAACAAGGCGCAACTGGTCAAGGTCCTGACCTGCCATGTCGTCGCGGCCGACGCCATGTCGAAGACGATCGAGAAGATGATCAAGGACGACAAGGGTACGCATGACGTCAAGACCGTCGGCGGCTGCATCCTGAAGGCCAAGGAAAGCATGGGCAAGATCACCCTGACCGACGAAACCGGTGGCGTCGCACATGTGACGATCGCCGACGTCAAGCAGTCGAACGGCGTCATTCATGTCATCGACAAGGTTCTTCTTCCCAAGATGTAAGCGCCGTTCGCCCGAACCTGCAGCTTGCATCGCGATCCGGCCGTTCTTCCTGAGGGCGGCCGGATTTCTGTTCTCCCGATAAGCGCAGGGATTGCCCTAGATCTTCGGTGTCACCGCTTCGACGATTGCCTCGCGCAGCTCGTCCACGCCCTTGCCCTTTTCCGATGAGGTGGAAAGCACTTCCGGGTAGGCGGCGGGGCGTTTGCGGATCTTTTCCAGCGTCTCGGCAATCAGCTTGGGAACCGCCGGTTCCTTGATCTTGTCGGTCTTGGTCAGCACGATCTGGTAGGAGACGGCCGACTTGTCGAGCAGATCCAGTACTTCGTCATCGTTCTTCTTCAGGCCGTGGCGGCTGTCGATCAGCACATAGACGCGCTTCAGCGTGGCGCGACCGCGCAGATAGTCGAAGACGAGCTTCGTCCAGGCATCGACATGTTCCTTCGGCGCCTGCGCATAGCCATAGCCCGGCATGTCGACCAGCGCCATCGGCGGCAGGTCACCGGCTTCACCGGAATAGCCGTCCGGCACGAAATAGTTGAGTTCCTGCGTGCGGCCCGGCGTGTTGGATGTCCGCGCCAGTCCCTTCTGGCCGACCAGCGCATTGATCAGCGATGATTTGCCGACATTCGAGCGGCCGGCAAAGGCCACCTCGAACGGGCCTTCCGGCGGCAGGAATTTCATCGACGGCACGCCGCGGATGAAGATCCAGGGACGGCCGAAAAGCGGGCGCTCGCCGTTTGTCGTGTCGTCTGCCATCGGTTGTCTCGTCCTTCTTGTGGTGAGCGGCTGGATTCCGGGTTTTGGCCGGCAATGTCAAGGCTTCTGCCTAGATCGGGCTGCAATCAAGGAATGCTTTGTCTCGCAACCAAAAGAAAACCCCGGACGATGCCGGGGTTTTCGAGGCTTTATTTCGTTGGCGCCGGCTTTCGCTTGAACAGCGTCTTCAGATTGTCGAACAGCTCGATCTTGGCGCCATGGCGCTTCATGATCACCGCCTGCTGGGTCACCGACAGAGTGTTGTTCCAGGCCCAATAGATCACGAGACCCGAGGGGAACGAGGCCAGCATATAGGTGAAGACGAGCGGCATCCAGGTGAACAGCATTGCCTGGGTCGGATCCGGCGGCGTCGGGTTCATGCGCATCTGCAGGAACATCGTGATGCCCATCACGATCGGCCATACGCCGATCATCAGGAAATGCGGTACGTCATACGGCAGTGCGCCGAAGAGGTTGAACAGCGAGGTCGGGTCCGGCGCCGAGAGGTCCTGGATCCAGCCGAAGAACGGCGCGTGGCGCATCTCGATCGTGGTGTAGATCACCTTGTAGAGCGAGAAGAAGATCGGGATCTGCAACACGACCGGCCAGCAACCGGCGATCGGGTTGATCTTCTCTTCCTTGTAGAGTGCCATCGTTGCCTGCTGTAGCGCCATGCGGTCGTCGCCGTGCTTGGCCTTCAGCTCTTCCATTTTCGGCTGCATGCGCTTCATGTTGGCCATCGAAGCATACTGCTTGCTGGCCAGCGGGAAGAACAGCAGCTTCACCACCACGGTCGTCAGTAGGATGGCGACGCCGAAGTTTCCGACATGACGGAAGAAGAAGTCCATCAGCATGAACATCGGCTTGGTGATGAAGTAGAACCAGCCCCAGTCGATGACGAGATCGAAATGCGGAACGCCCTGATCGCGATACTGATCGATCAGCGGCACTTCCTTGGCGCCGGCGAAGACCATGTTCTTCAGTTCGGTCGTCTGGCCTGGCTGAATGGTGACGGCATCACCCTTGTAGTCGGCCTGGTAGCGCGGCTGGCCATCGGTAAAGTGCGTGAAGCGGCTGTCGTAAGCCATCGACTGAGGCGGGATGATCGTCGCGGCCCAGTACTTGTCGGTAATCCCGAGCCAGCCACCCGTCGCCTTCGCGTTCGTGACGGCTTCCTTCTCGACATTGGCGTAGGTGTGCTCGCTCAGGCTGCCGTCGGCGCCGATATAGCCGAGGAAGCCCTCATGGATGACCCACACGGACGGCGTCGAAGGCTTGTTGTTGCGCGTCACGCGACCATAGGCGGACAGCGTAACCGGTGCGCTGCCCGGATTCTGGATCTTGTCGTCGACGGTCAGCATGTAATGCTCATCGACCGAAATCGTGCGGGTAAAGACCACGCCATTGTCGTTGGTATAGCTGAGCGTGACCGGAGTGGTGGCGGTCAGCTTGTCGCCGCTGGCGACCGTCCACTTGGTGGTCGGGCCGGGGGTGGCACCGCTGTTGTCGCTGCCGACATAGCCCAGTTCGCTGTAATATCCTTCCGCCGTATCGGCGGGCGAAAACAGCGTGATGATCGGGCTCGAGTTGTCGACGGTCTCATGATAGTCGCGAAGCTTCAGGTCGTCGAAGCGTGCGCCTGTGAGGTTGATCGAACCGGAAATCGCCGGCGTGTCGATCTGCACGCGCTCGGATTTCGCCAGTGCCTGTTCTCTGGTGGCCGTAGCCTGGGCAGGGCCGGCATTGGGAAGGTTGCCCGTCGTCGCTGTTGCACTCCCGGCAGTCGTGGTCTTGGCGGCGTTCTGCGCAGCCTGCTGTGCCTGCTGAGCTTCTTCGGCCTTCCGCTGGGCTTCCATGCGCGGATTCATATAGAGGAACTGCCAGGCAATGACGATCACCACCGAAAGTGCGATCGCGATGAAGTAATTTCTCTTGTTTTCCATCATGCTTTCCTGGACGGGACCCCTGCGGCCGGCTTTGGTTTCTGCCTGCCTTCTACGCGCGCGACAAGCTGTTCTGTCAGTTCTGAAAAGGGAATGCTCAGAACATCTCTGCGCGCGACAATCACATAGTCGTGTCCGCTTTGCATTGCAAACCCGGCGCCGGTGCGCACGGCCTCACGGAGGCGACGGCGCATTCTGTTGCGCTCGACGGCATTGCCATGCTTCTTGGTAACGGTGAAGCCGACACGTGGCGGCTCGCCGGATTGTTTCCGGTCGAGAACTTCGAGGAGAAAGGTTCTGCCGCGCCGGGCCTCGCCCCCGCGAACAGCAAGAAACTGCGGCCGGCTTTTCAGCCGCCCGACAGTGCTTTTCGTATCATCAGACGTCGTCACTGCCCGGTCCGGGCAAGTCGGCCGTTAGGCCGACAGACGAGCGCGGCCGCGTGCGCGACGGGCAGAAAGAACCTTACGGCCACCCTTGGTAGCCATGCGGGCACGAAAACCGTGACGACGCTTGCGAACAAGCTTGGACGGTTGGTAGGTACGCTTCATTTATTTAATACCGCGGTGTGCGGCCCTTCTTGGGTATTGCTTCTCAAGGAAGCAAAAGCGTTTCGGAAAATGCGCAATGGGCGGAATTGCCGTGGCAGCCCGCCGTTTGAGCGCGCGGGCATATAGGTCAGGTTGGGACTGAAAGTCAATTGCCACCGGCGGAAAGCCGCAGAGGCCTCGAGACAAGGGTCATAATATAAGGAAAATAAAATTCAATTATTAATAATTAAGTTATTTGAATGATCCGCTATGGTTGCGAATTTCTGGTCGAATTTTGCAAATGTCATCTCCACGGAGCCTCAGGACGAAAACTTCTTCCTGAGATTGTATTCCGCCGCGTATTGATTTTCCTCTTGGTGGCTGTTTTCGCGGTTTTGGTTGCACTCAGGGCTTATTAACAACTCGATGCTATTTCTGGCCCATCAGGAGTAGCGGGAAGGCCCCGATATTCTCTGCGGCTTATTGGAGGGGTAGTCGTGAGAGTTGCAGCAAAGATCAATCTTCTTGTCGGGCTGATGAGCCTGGTCGCGTGTATTATTGCCGGCCTGTCCATCTTTGCCGTGACTGAATATCACAACAAGCAGCAGGCCTATGCCGATATTGCCGACCGGGTCTACAAGGGCGAGCGCCTCAATCGCCTGGTGACGGCTGTTGTCATGGATGCGCGCGGTATTTATGCCGCGGACACGATCGAAGCGACCAAGCCCTATGGTGACAATGTCATCAAGAGCCTCGGGAACATGGAAAAGCTGATTGCCGATTGGGCGGCGGTCGTTCCCCCGGCGCAAAAGTCGGAGTTCGACAAGCTGGTTGCGGGGTTCAAGGATTTCAAGGCCATCCGCAGCGAGACGGTGCGCATTGGTGCGCAACAGGGACCGGAAGCCGCAAATACCCAAGGGAATAATAGCGTCAATCGGGCCAACCGCACGGCCTATCAGGCGGACATCGACAAGGTGGTGGCATCCGATCTCGCTGATCTCGCTACACTAAGTGCGCAAATGAGTGCCTTCGGTAACCTGATCTTCTATTCCGTGTTGATCGTTGCGATTGTCGGTGTTGGCGGTGGCCTCGCTTTCGGTCTTTATCTCGGCCGCCAGGTCAGTCAGCCGATTTTGCGCCTCACCTCCGCCATGGGGCGCCTGGCCGAAGGCGATTATGACGCAGCCGTGCCCTTCTCCGGCCGCAAGGATGAGATCGGCGACATGGCCGCTGCGGTCGAGGTGTTCAAGACCAATGGCCTTGAAGTCGCCCGCATGACAAGCGCCGAAGCGGGCATGAAGGCCAAGAATGATGATCTTCAGGCGCGCATGGCAAGTGTTGTCTCCGCCGCGGCTGAAGGCGACTTTACGCGGCGCATCGACAAGCAGTGGGGCGTCGAAAGCCTCGACCGTGTCGGCCGGAATATCGACCAGTTGATCGCAAGCGTGGACGCGGGTGTATCCGAGACCCGCCGTGTCGTTCGAAGCCTGTCGGACGGCGATCTGACGGACAGCATGCGGGGCGAGTTCAAGGGCGCATTCGCGGAACTGCAGCATAACGTCAACGCCACGATGGAGACGCTGCAATCCACCATCGGCAAGGTGCTCGATGCATCAGGCGCCATGAACAACGGATCGGCAGAGATCAGCAGTGCCTCCAACGATCTTTCACGGCGCACCGAGCAGCAGGCTGCAGCGCTCGAACAGACCTCTGCGGCGCTCGATGAGATAACCTCTGTCGTCAAGACGTCGACCGAGCGCGCCAACGAGGCTACCATCATGGTCGGCGAAGCCAAGGAAAGTGCCGCACAGTCCGGCGCGGTGGTCCGCAACGCGGTTGCCGCCATGGGGCGGATCGAGCAGGCCTCGGGCGAGATCGCCCAGATCACCAATGTCATCGACGAGATTGCCTTCCAGACCAATCTCCTGGCGCTGAATGCAGGCGTCGAGGCAGCACGCGCCGGTGAGGCCGGCAAGGGCTTTGCCGTCGTCGCCCAGGAAGTCCGCGAGCTTGCCCAGCGCTCGGCAAGCGCCGCAAAAGATATCAAGGCTTTGATCGCCAAATCGGGAGAAGAGGTTGCCGGCGGCGTGAAGCTTGTGCAGCAGACGGGCGAGGCTCTGTCGGAGATAGAAGTTCGCGTCGCCCGCATCAACGATCACATCCAGTCGATCGCCGTTGCATCGCGCGAACAGTCGACCGGTCTTGCCGAGGTCAATACGGCGGTAAACCAGATGGATCAGGTCACCCAGCAGAATGCTGCCATGGTCGAGGAAAGCTCGGCTGCGACCAGCAAGCTCTCTTCCGAGGCGGATGCCCTCTATCGGCTGGTGTCGCAGTTCAAGATTGCGGCGGGCTCGAATGCCGCACCGAGGATGGGTACGCCGGCGCGTCCTGCTCTTGCTCAGGCCGTCGCCGGCCATACGCCCCGTAAATCACCCGTCAGGGCAATGACCGGTGCACTGTCTCGAGCTTTTGGAGGAGGGGCTGCGGTTGCCACGACGGCCAGCGTTGCAACCGATTGGGAAGAATTCTGAGCGAAAAAACAAACATTACCGAAATTTAAGGCGGGGGTCATCGTGTCCCCGCTTTTGTATTTTCCGATGCCGTCGGATCGTTGCCTCAGGTATGAGTGAGACATGGAGAACGGATGAAATATTGACCGGGCCCTTCGGGCGATCCGTCATATTTGTCTTGCGTTTTCATAATCTTGTGCGCCGCAGCAATCCAGCGGTCTAGCGTCTCGAATGCGCTGGATGGTATGGCCGGCGAGTCCTCGTCTGACGCTGGAGGCACAAGCACCCGCTATCCGGTCCAGCGTGTTTCGTCACCTGGCACGCACCAACGGAACCGTGAGCGACGCCCCCGGGGCTGTTCAAATTTTGGTGACGCGGTAAAATGGTCGCATCTGCAGGCAGTCGAGACACCTTGCCTGGAATTGGAGATCCATATGGACAGCGGGGTTCACACCTCGGACCGTAAGGAAGCATCGCCGGAAGGCGCCGGGCCAGGCCCGATGCCGACTGTTTTGCGTGGTCTTTCTGGGCGGTTGCTGTGGCTGACGATCATTTTCGTAATGCTCGCCGAAATTCTGATCTTCATGCCGTCCATGGCCGGCATGCGGATGAACTGGCTGCGTGATCGCCTTGATACCGCTGCGGCGGCCGGCATCGTGATCGACGGTCTGCAGCCGGCAGAACTTCCCCGTGCGGTGCAGAACGATACTCTCCTTGCCACCGGCACCAAGGTCCTGGCGTTGCGTAAGGATGGCACGTCGCGCCTCTTGGCCGCAACGGAAGTGCCGCCGGAGATCGATGCGCAATACGATCTCGCCCACACATCCTTCCTAGGCTCGATGCGCGACGCACTCGATACGCTGGCCTTCGGCGGCGACCGCGTCATGCGCGTCTTCGGCCCGATCGGCGACAGCGACATGATCATTGAACTGGTCATGACCGACAAGGCGTTGCGCACCGACATGCTGAAATACGCCAAGAAGATGTTCTTCATCTCACTGCTGATTTCGCTGATCACGTCGGTGCTGATCTTCCTTGCGATCAACCGGATGATGATTTCTCCGATCCGGCGGCTGACCCACAGCATGCAGCTCTTCTCCGAGCAGCCCGAGGATCCGTACCGCGTCTTTGCCGGTGATCGATCGCGTGGCGAACTCGCGGTGGCAGGACGCCACCTGACAGCCATGCAGGTGCAGCTTCAGCGAACCCTCCGACAGCAGAAGAACCTGGCCGACCTCGGTCTCGCCGTATCGAAGATCAACCACGACATGCGCAACATTCTGGCATCGGCCCAGCTGATGTCGGACCGCCTGACGGATGTCGAGGATCCCATGGTCAGAAGCTTCGCGCCGAAGCTCCTGCGTACCATCGACCGGGCTGTGGGCTATACCAACGAGGTCCTCGCCTATGGGCAGGCTTCCGAGGGGGCGCCGCGCCGCCGCCGGGTCAACCTGTCCGACCTCTGCCAGGAGGTCCGTGACATGCTGGCGATAGATCCCGATTCGCGCATCGAGTTTGTCGAGCAGATCTCTTCCGATCTGGAGATAGATTGTGACAGCGAACAGATATTCCGCGTCATTCACAACATCTCGCGTAACGCCGTCCAGGCGCTGTTGACGCATGACATGGCTGATCCGAAGGCGCAACGCCGCGTGACGATCTCGGCGCATCGCCTGGGAAGTGTCGTAGGTATCACGATCGACGACACCGGACCCGGCATGCCGCGCAAGGCGAGGGAGAACCTCTTCTCGGCATTTCGCGGTTCTGCCCGCTCGGGCGGTACCGGCCTTGGCCTGGTCATCGCCCGCGAACTGGTGCTTGCCCATGGCGGCACGATCGCGCTGGTCGAAAAGCCCGGTCCGGGCACGCAGTTCCGCATCGAAATTCCAGACCGGCCGGTATCGCTTGATGACTATCGCGCCCGCGCGCTATGAATTTACTTTAATAAACAAAGGCTTGTTAAATTCGTGACGGCAAAATGACATTATTCTCCGCAAAACCGCTTGCAATCTTCTGCGGCAGCCTTTAGAGGATCGCCACGCCAGCGGAACACACCGCTGACAGACGCACCCGTAGCTCAGCTGGATAGAGCACCAGACTACGAATCTGGGGGTCAGGAGTTCGAATCTCTTCGGGTGCGCCATTCTTTCTTCCTTCTCATTCCGGATGAAATTAGATTGGCGCCGTAGGCCCAGTCTGAATTTTCCCCGCTGATTTCGCGGCGTGAAGCCTGAATGGCGAATCGAACGCATATCCTTCTGTTGAACTGAAACATGTTGCTCCGCCGACGGCCAGGGGATACGCATTGCGCTATCCGTAACCGCATGGTCAGACACGTCGGTCGATTGCTTCAGGCGGCCGCGAGAGGATCTTTTGGAGTAAGCATTAATGAGATGGAAGCGTACGATCCAGTTGCTGGATGTTCACGCGGAGGGTGAGATTGGCCGTGTCGCTATCGGCGGTGTCCCCAAGATTCCCGGCAACACTGTCGCCGACCAGCTGGCCTGGCTGAATTCCGATCCGAAGGGCCAGGAACTGCGCCGCTTTCTCTGCCTTGAGCCGCGGGGCACGCCGATCGGCTCTGTCAACCTACTTCTTCCTCCCAAGCACCCCGATGCCGATGCGGCCTTTGTCATTCTCCAGCCGGATCAGGCGCATGCGAGTTCGGGATCGAACTCCATCTGCGCAACCACCGCTCTTCTTGAGGCGGGTATCGTCGAGATGAAGGAGCCGGAGACGATCGTCACGCTGGAAACAGCGGCCGGCCTCGTCCGCGCCGTTGCCACCTGCCGCGACGGGCGTTGCGAGAAGGTCAAGCTCACCATGGTGCCGTCTTTCGTCCATGAACTGGACGTGAAGCTGCAGACGCCCGAATGGGGCGAGATCACCCTCGACATCGCCTATGGCGGTATCTTCTACGGGCTTGTCGATGTTTCCCAGATCGGGCTGACCATTGAAAAGAAGAATGCAGCGGCACTCGTGCAGGCCGGCATGATCCTCAAGGATCTGGTCAATCGCCAGATCCCGGTCGTTCATCCGGAAATCCCGGCAATCTCCGGCGTTGCCTATATCATGTTCCGCGATACGGAGGCTGACGGCACCGTGCGCACCTGCACGACCATGTGGCCGGGCAGGGCAGATCGCTCTCCCTGCGGTACCGGAAATTCCTCCAACTTGGCCACGCTCCATGCGCGAGGCAAGGTAAAGGTCGGCGACACCTTCCTGTCGCGCTCAATCATCGGGACACAGTTTGAAGTCGGTTTGGCTGGAGAGACTGTCGTCGCCGGCAAGCCCGCGATCATCCCGACGATTGCCGGCCGCGGTTTCACCTTCGGGCTTCACCAGGTGGCGCTCGACCCGTTCGATCCGCTGGCCGACGGCTTTGCCATGACCGATGTCTGGGGTCCTTCGGCGGGCGACATCTGAGAACGGCTTTGCCATAAATCGCGACAGCGGGACCTATTAGATCTCGCTGTCGGCCTTGGCCGGTGTTTCGACATCACCCTGCTTCAGAACCAGCGAGCTCACACCTTCCACGTCCTCCTGCGAGGGTGCCGGAACGATGCCGAGTTCCTGGAGCTGTATGTACTTGCTGGCGCCGAACATGTCGCCCTTTTCTGCCGCCTGGCGATAGAGGTCGGCAGCCTTTTGCATGTTCGCCGTAATGCCCTCGCCGGTCTCGTACATGATGGCAAGGTTGATCATTGCATCGACATTGCCGCGTTGGGCTGCCAGATCGTACCATGCGATGGCCGTCTGGTCGTCGGCGGGCACAAGCTTGCCCTCATCATAGATCGAGCCGATGTTGAACGCGGCCGTGTCGTCGCCTGCGGCCGCAGCCTTCTCGAACCAGTCGAGCGCCGTCTTCACATTGGCCGTTGTTCCGAGGCCATCGCGATAAGCGACGCCGAGATTGTAGGCTGCCAATACGTTGCCGTTGTCGGCTGCCTTCTGATAGTAGCTGATCTCCGCCTTGTCGTCGCCGAGGCGCCCCATCAGCATGCCGTAATTGACCATCGCTGCCGCATAACCGTCCTTCGCCGCGACGTTATAGGCGTTCATCGCCTTGTCGGGCTCGTCGGCGCGGTTGAACGCGCGGCCGAGCTGATAGGCAAAGCGGGGGTTCCCGGTGGCATCGAAAGCCGTGCGGCAGGATTCAACGGCTTCACTACCGATATCGGCGATATTGACCGGCGCGAATGCTCCGTTGCGCTGCTGGTCGTAGGGGCTGCCGGCCAGACGATCGCAATCATTCTGCTGCGCGGATGCCAGGATGAGGGTGTTGCGCTCAGCGGCGTCGGGTGAAACGGTCAGCGCCATAAGCGCGACTGCGGCGCCGGTGGTAATCGCAAAACCCTTGTTGACTTTCAGGGCCCGGGATTTCATTCTTTGCTCCGACTTCGAATCAAATTCTGATTGCTTAACGAACGCGGCACAGCGTCGCTTGTTCCGTCATCTCATCGATGAAGTGCCTTTCGGCGCATCTGCAACCAGCACGATCTCGTGAACGATAATCCGGCCCGGTTCTCCTTGATTGGACGTTCCGATCCCGTCCCGTGACTGAAACGGGGACTGACCGAGATTGTCTTCCCTCCCGCTTTGATGCTAAGCGAGGAAAAAATCTCAACGGAACAGCCTGATGAAAACGCTCACTATTCGCCGCCCGGACGATTGGCACCTGCATCTGCGTGATGGTGAGGTCCTCAAGGGCGTCATCGCCGATACGAGCGCTCATTTCGCCCGCGCGATCATCATGCCGAACCTTGTGCCGCCGGTCGTCACCACATCTGACGCTGCAGCATACCGTGAGCGCATCATGGCAGCCCTGCCAAGCGGGCATAGGTTCGAACCGCTGATGACGCTCTATCTGACGGAGCATACGAACCCCGATGATGTCGAGGCGGGCAAGAAGAGCGGCCTGATCCACGCCGTGAAGCTTTATCCCGCCGGCGCCACCACCAATTCCCATGGTGGCGTGCGTAACCTGGAAAAGGTCATGCCGGTTCTGGAACGCATGGCGAAGATCGGCCTTCCCCTTTGCGTTCACGGAGAAGTCACAACGCCCGAAGTCGATATTTTCGACCGCGAGGCCGTCTTCATCGAAACCGTTCTGGAACCGCTGCGCAAGCGCCTGCCCGAACTGAAGGTAACGATGGAGCATGTCACCACATCCGATGGCGTTAACTACATCAAGTCGTCCAAGGCCAATCTTGCCGGCTCCATCACCACCCATCATCTGATCATCAACCGCAACGACATTCTCGTCGGCGGCATCAAGCCTCATTATTACTGCCTGCCGGTGGCCAAACGCGAAAGCCATCGCCTTGCCCTGCGCGCGGCCGCCACTTCCGGCGATAGCCGCTTCTTCCTTGGAACCGATTCCGCCCCGCATCTCGATCCGCTAAAGGAATGCGCCTGTGGCTGCGCCGGGATCTACACCTCGGTCAATACGATGAGCTGCCTCGCGCATGTGTTCGAGGATGAGGGCGCGTTGAACAAGCTGGAAGCCTTCGCGTCATTGAATGGCCCCGCATGGTACGGCCTCGCGGCCAACGAGCAGACCATGACGCTGACGAAACAGGAAACTCAGGTCAGCTTCCCGAGCAAGCGGGATACGGCTGCGGGCCTGATCACGGTCTTTGATCCGGGCTTTCCGCTATTCTGGAATGTTACGGGTTAAAATTTGAAGTTGCCTGAAAAGGCCCTGCAATTATTCTGATTGTACGTGCGGCGGTAACTCTTTGGAGAGAATCCGGCTTTAGCTTCCGCTCGGATATTGAATAAATCTTCGAAGAGAAATTCAGCATGATGCTCGATTATCAGTCTCTTCTGCTTGCGCTCGGTGTATCGGCCGCATGTCTGATGATTACGTTGCTCGGCACATGGTTTTCTCGCCGCACGGATTCCTTTCTTCTGACACTTGTTGTTTCCCTGTGCCTGGTCGTGTCGGGTATAGTCGCCTATAGTTCCTATACGGAGAGCTCCGGCATCGTCCCAGCCGCTCTTGCCTACGGCCTTCTGATGTGCGGTTTCTCGACGATCTATGCCGCGGCGGTGCAGTTCCGCACTGCCGCGCGCCCCTGGCGTCTGGCCGCAAACGTTTCCTTGGTCAGCATGGCGTTGGGCTTGCCATTGTTCCTGACGGGACTGGATGGGCTTGGCATCATCATGATGAATGTCCTGACCGCACTTCTCTTGATCGGTACCGGCCTTCAATACTGGGCCGCGCGGCGGGAGGCTCCCGGACCTCTTGGCGGCATGGTCATCCTCTACATCGTCAGCGGAATTTCCTTTGCGCTATGTGCCGCCGTCCTGATTTACGATGGCAGCCTCAGTATCGGTCATGCGCCGCAGAACTGGGCTGAAAATCTGAACGTAGGCATCTGCATTGCCGGCATGACGGGTATCGGTGCCCTGTCGCTCGCTCTTCACCAATGGCGTATGGCAGCTCTTCATCGCCATGAGGCAATGACCGATTCACTGACCGGCCTGCTGAACCGCCGCGCCCTGTTCGATCGCTATGGCGGCCGCAGCTTCAATGTCTCGACCGCCGTGATCGTCTTCGATCTTGATCGATTCAAGGCGATCAACGATCGCTACGGGCACTCTGCCGGCGACGAAGTCCTGCGGATTTTTGCACAGGATCTGCTGGCTGAACTGATCCCCTCTGCCAGTGTCGCAAGGCTTGGTGGCGAGGAGTTTGCCCTGGTCGTCGGCGAGGTCATGCCCGGCCGTGCCGAGCGGATTGCCAACGATATCCGCAGACGCTTTGCTGCGCGCGACATTGTTGTCGGCGGTCATGTGCTGCGCTGCACCGTCAGCGCCGGCGCCGCCGTCGGCCTGCCCGAGGGCCAGCCGTTCGAAACCGTTCTCAATCTCGCTGACGCGGCGCTCTACGAAGCCAAGAATGCCGGTCGCGACCGCGTCGAGCTTGCTCCTTACCTCCGGTCCATTCCCATCGCGCCGGTCGCCGATAGCCGCACCTCCGCGTGATCCTGCTTAAAACTTTTGGCGTTCGCGCTGTTTCTCTGGCTAACCCCTCACCATGCTGCTATTGCGGCGCGTGGTTCTGAGCAATGTCCGGCAAGAGTGCGAACGCGGTTTCGTGTACGGACTTGCATCGAAAAGCGGAAAGTCAGGCAAGGAGCGGGCGCATGATCCAGACCACATTTATCAACCGGAATGTAATGGCCGAACTGATGGCCAAGATGCTTTGGGAAATCGGGGCCGTGCACTTCAGTGCGGACAAGCCCTACACGCTTTCCTCCGGCATGATGAGCCCGGTCTATATCGATTGCCGCAAGCTGCTTTCCTTCCCGCGCGTTCGCTCGACCATCATGGATTTCGCCGCAGCGACGGCTTTGCGCGAAGCCGGTTTCGAGAAATTCGACTGTATCGCGGGTGGTGAAACCGCCGGCATCCCGTTTGCCGCGCTTCTGTCCGAACGCCTCGGCCTGCCGATGATCTATGTCCGCAAGAAGCCCAAGGGTCATGGCCGCGCCTCGCAGATCGAGGGGCATCTGCCGGAAGGCGCCCGCGTCCTCGTCATCGAGGATCTGGTGACGGTCGGCGGCGGCATGTTCACCTTCATCGATGCGATCCGTGCCGCCGGTGGCGTTGTCGATCATGGCATGTCGCTGTTCTTCTACGACATGTATCCGCAGGTTGCCGAGCGCTTTGCCAATGGCAAGGTTCAGTTCCACCACATCGCCACCTGGCGCAATGTGCTGGCCGTTGCCCGTCAGCAGAAGCTCTTCGACGAAAAGACGCTGTCGGAAGTCGAATCCTTCCTCGACGCGCCGCTGGCATGGTCGGGTCGCCACGGCGGCGTAACTGAGCTTTCGCTCTAGTATTGATATAAAAGCTCAGGTATCGATGGGTGAAACAATGATTTCGGGAGGAAATCGATGATCCTGTGCTGCGGCGAAGCCCTGATTGACATGCTTCCGCGTGAGACGACGCTGGGCGAGCGGGGCTTTTCGCCCTATGCCGGTGGCGCCGTCTTCAATACTGCGATTGCGTTGGGGCGCCTTGGCGTCCCGGCAGCTTTCTTCACCGGCCTGTCCGACGACATGATGGGCGACATCCTGCGCGATACTCTGCGCCAGAGCCATGTCGACTTTTCCTATTGCGCCACGCTTTCGCGACCCACGACGATTGCCTTCGTCAAGCTCGTCGACGGCCACGCTTCCTACGCCTTCTACGACGAAAACACCGCTGGCCGGATGATCACCGAAGCCGATCTGCCGGCGCTCGGCGACGATTGCGAGGCGCTGCATTTCGGTGCGATCAGCCTCATCCCGGAACCTTGTGGCTCGACCTACGAGGCGTTGATGGTCCGGGAGCATGAAAAGCGAGTCATCTCGCTCGATCCGAATATCCGTCCCGGCTTCATCAAGGACAAGGCGTCCCATCTCGCCCGTATCCGCCGCATGGCGGCGATGTCGGATATCGTGAAGTTCTCGGATGAGGATCTGGCCTGGTTCGGCCTTGAAGGCGACGAGGAGACGCTCGCCCGCCACTGGCTGCATCACGGTGCAAAACTCGTCGTGGTCACCCGCGGTGCAGAAGGCGCCGTTGGCTACACCGCAAGCCACAAGGTCACGGTGCCGAGCCAAAAGGTGACGGTGGTCGACACAGTCGGCGCCGGTGACACGTTCGATGCCGGCATTCTGGCCTCTCTCAAGATGCAGAACCTGCTCACCAAGGCGCAGGTTGCAAGCCTCACCGAAGGCCAGATCGCCAAGGCGCTGTCGCTCGGCGCCAAGGCCGCTGCCGTCACGGTCTCGCGAGCAGGGGCAAACCCACCTTTCGCGCACGAGATCGGATTGTAACCACTACATCCTATCCGAACAAAAAAGCCCTCCGGAAAGGCGATTCCGGAGGGCTTTCTATTGGTTGCGATTGTCTTGCTTACTTCTTCAACCCGGCCAGGGTCTTCACCAACCCTTGCGTCGATGAGTCATGGCCGGCAGCACTTTCCTTGCCTTCGACGACAGGAAGCAGGCCGGTTGCCAGTTCCTTGCCAAGCTCCACGCCCCACTGGTCGAAGGAGTTGATGCGGAACAGGACGCCCTCGACGAAGACGCGGTGTTCGTAAAGCGCCACGAGACGACCGAAGGCGAACGGCGTCAGCTTGTCATGCACGAATGTGATCGACGGCCGATTGCCGGTAAACACGCGATGCGGCGCGATGAAATCGGCCTTCTTGTCGTCCATGCCCTTGGAGGTCAGCTGGGCTTTCGCTTCCTCGAAGGTACGTCCCTTCATCAGCGCTTCCGACTGCGCCAGGCAATTGGCGATCAGGAGGTCATGCTGGTGGCGCAGCTCCGGCTCGAAACCGTTTGCCGCAATCATGAACTCGGCCGGTATGATGCTCGTGCCCTGGTGGATCAGCTGATAGAAGGCGTGTTGGCCGTTGGTGCCGGGCTCACCCCAGACGACCGGACCGGAATTGCCCTCGACCGGTGTGCCGTCGATCGTGACACCCTTGCCGTTCGATTCCATGTCGAGCTGCTGCAGATAGGCCGGGAAGCGCAGGAGGCGCTGGTCATAGGGCAGGATTGCGCGTGTCGGGTATCCCAGCACGTTGCGATGGTAGAAGCCGATCAGGCCGAGCAGCATCGGCAGGTTTTCGCGCACCGGTGCGGACCGGAAATGGTTGTCCATCGCATGGGCGCCGTCGAGGAAGTGACCGAAGTTTTCCGGTCCGACGGCGATCATAAGCGGCAGGCCGATCGCCGACCAGATCGAGTAGCGTCCGCCGACCCAATCCCAGAAGCCGAACACCCGTTGAGCATCGATACCGAAGGCGGCCACCTTGTCGAGCGCGGTGGAGACGGCGCAGAAATGATGCTGCACGGCCGCATCGCCCAGCTTGTCGGCAATGAATTTGCGCGCCGAAGCGGCATTGGTCATCGTCTCGATCGTCGTGAACGTCTTCGATGCGATGATGAACAGCGTCGTTTCGGCATCGAGCAGCTTCAGCGTATCGGCGATATGGGCGCCGTCGACGTTGGAGACGAAATGGGCTCGCGGGCCGTCATGGAAGGGGGCGAGTGCCAGCGTCGTCATCACCGGGCCGAGATCGGAGCCGCCGATCCCGATGTTGACGACATCGGTAATCTTCTTGCCGGTGGCGCCCTTTAGCGCACCGGAGCGGATGCCATCGGCAAACTTGCCCATGGCGGCAAGCACGGCGTTGACATCCGGCATCACGTCATGGCCGTCGACCAGAACCGGGGTGTTGGAGCGGTTGCGCAGCGCCGTGTGCAGCACCGCGCGATCCTCGGTGAAATTGATGGCGACACCGGAGAACATCTCCTCGCGCTTCTTCGCCACACCGCCTGCCTCTGCAAGCTTTTCAAACAGCGCGAGGATCTCCTCGTTCACCGCAGTCTTCGAATAATCCATAGTAAGGTCGTCGAAGCGGGCGCTGAATTTTTCGAAGCGGCCTGCATCCTTGGCGAAGGCGGCACGAATGTCCGTCGCCTTGGTAGCGTCTGCGGTTGCCTTGAGCTGTTGGACGATGGTCTGCATGATTTCCTCGCATTCTGCAGAATGATGTACGGGAACCTATTCGCTTTCTTGTCCAAATCAAGCGCTGGTGGTGCGTCTTTTGCGTGACCCGCCAGCCAATTGTCTGCCTACTGTCCGACCGCCGTCTCTACTGTGTTACCCACCGCCTGGCCAAAACGGCTGACCTGCTCGTCGTAATTACGCCGCGTCGTCGGGTCGAACACCGCGATCGGCGCGCTGACGGCAACGCTTGCAGCACCGCCGACGGTCTGTGCCGTGCCGAGCGCGACTGCCCCCAGCCGCTCACCGAGCCCGACATCGCTGTCGGTCACCGTCTGGCCGTCGATCAGGCGATTGCCGATCAGTTTTACCACTTCGGGACTTTCGGCGAACTTGCCATGGTTCAGGCTGTCGCCACCGCGAAGCTTGGTGAGGTCGAGCACGACGATACCCGCCTTCTCGAATTCGGTGCGATAGGGTTCGACGGTCGGGTCGACCTGGCCCAGCCGATCGATATTGCCGGAGATCCGGCGCGACAGGCCGAGCGCCCGGTCGTCCTGAGAGACGAACAGGGTGAAATGCGGATGCTTGGGGCCGAGCTCGGCAAACTGCCGGCTGAACACGTCGACATCGAGATCGGGTGAGGCAAGGATAACATTGGTGATCTTCGGCGCTACACGGCCGTCGCGGATTGCCATCTGGCGCAAGGCCTCGACCGTCAGCCACGATCCCATCGAATGAGCCATGACCGTGACTTCGCCAACCGTCGGATCGGTGGCGAGGCGCCTGAGCATGCTCTCCAGCGCGTCACGGGAATAGTTGGTGCTTTCCTTGTCGTAATTATAGGCGAAGATGCTGCCGCGCGACGGCCAGGTGAACAGGACAGGGGTCGCATCCGTCTTGGAATCGTGGACGATCTGGGCGAACCGGTAGACGGCATCTTCGTAGCGGTTGTTGAAGCCGTGCACGAACACCATCACCCGCCGGCTCTTGGTCAGATGGCCGTGCAGCCAACTCCTCGCGTCATCCATCTTCATCGGCGTGACCGACAGCGTGGCAAATTCCTTGCTCGGATCTGCAGGAAGCTTGCGGGGCCATTCCACCTGGCCCACCTTGCGGTTCTTGTCCGGCGGTATGGAAACCGAGATCTCCGTGACTGCAGGTTCGCTCCCGCGCTCTCCCGAAAACAGGACACCGGGAACGGTGCTGGGCCGCCGGGTGGTCGCCACCAGAACGTCGACCTTGGTGGCTCCGGCGGGCTCGGCCGCGGTGCTGGGGATGAGCACGCCCTGAGGTCGTCCCGCACAGCCCGAAAGGGCGGCGAGAATGGTGGCGACGGCGATCAGGCGAAACGAAAATCCGGCACGGTCTTGCAAGCGAACTCCAACAGCATTCCCCGGCTCCGTCAGAAGCGCTAACCAAGCTTTGTCTTACCGTCTACCGTTAATCGGAATATTACAGTTGCTCGCAAACCGATGTTTCGCTGCCTGTCGCCTCCGGGCAACGGTTGCACCTCTACCGCAATTCCCGCCGCAGGATCTTGCCCACATTCGACTTTGGTAACTGGTCGCGGAATTCGATGAAGCGCGGCCGCTTGTAATTGGTCAGGTTGGCGGCGCAATGGGCCTTCACGTCCGCTTCGGTCAGCGCCGGGTCCTTCTTCACCACGAACAGCTTCACCGCCTCGCCGGAATGCTGGTCGGGTATGCCGATTGCCGCGCATTCCAGGACACCTGGATGCATCGCTGCCACTTCCTCGACCTCGTTCGGATAGACGTTGAAGCCGGAGACGAGGATCATGTCCTTCTTGCGGTCGACGATCTTGGTATAGCCGCGGGCATCCATATAGCCCATGTCGCCGGTGCGGAAGAAGGCATCCGGCGTCATCACCTTGGCAGTCTCGTCCGGGCGGTTCCAGTAGCCTGCCATCACCTGCGGCCCGCGAATGCAGATCTCGCCGACATTGCCGAGTTCCACCTCGTGGCCATCGTCGTCGCGGATCGAAATCTCGGTCGAGGAGACAGGCAGGCCGATCATGCCGGAAAATTCCGTCGTATCCAGTCGATTGGCCGTGGCGACCGGCGATGTCTCCGACAGCCCGTAACCCTCGGTGATCGGAGATCCGGTCATGGCGAGCCACCGCTCCGCCACCGGCCGCTGTACCGACATGCCGCCGCCGAACACGAGGATCAGCGAGGAATGGTCGAGTTTCTGGAAGTCGGCATTGTTCATCAGTGCGTTGAACAGCGTGTTGAGGCCAGGAAAGACATGCACCGGATATCTCTGCAATTCCTTGACGAAGGCAGGGATATCCCGCGGGTTGGCGATCAACAGGTTATGACTGCCTGTCGCCACCCCCATCAGCGAATTCACCGTCAGCGCGAAGATGTGATAGAGCGGCAGCGCGCAGAGAAACTGCAATTGATGCGGTCGCGGCTTGGTCAGGAACGCGGTCTCGAGCCATGTCCCCATCTGCTCCCTGTTGGCCAGCAGATTGGCATGGGTAAGGATCGCGCCCTTCGAGACGCCCGTCGTGCCGCCCGTATATTGCAGGAAGGCAATGTCGTGAGGGCCGACATCAAACGGTTGCGGCGCCGTCGCTGCCGCCTGCGCTCCCTGCGCAAGCGCCTGCTTGAAACTTAGATGCCCCGGCAGCGACCATTGGGGCACCAGCTTCTTGACCTTGCGGACGACCAGATTGACGATATGCCCCTTGGCGCCGAGCATGTCGCCCATCGTCGCCACGACCACGTGTCTGACCTCGGTGGCCGGCAGCACCTTCTCGGCGTTCGCCGCGAAATTTTCCAAAATGAAAAGCGCCTTGGCGCCCGAATCCTTCAGCTGGTATTCGAGTTCGCGCGGCGTATAGAGCGGATTGACATTGACCACC
The DNA here is from genome assembly GCF_003597675.1 of Neorhizobium sp. NCHU2750. Taxonomy (NCBI): domain Bacteria; kingdom Pseudomonadati; phylum Pseudomonadota; class Alphaproteobacteria; order Hyphomicrobiales; family Rhizobiaceae; genus Neorhizobium; species Neorhizobium sp. NCHU2750. The sequence goes on from NZ_CP030827.1 coordinate 86,546, forward strand.
ACGAGCCCGGCGCGAAGGATACCATAGACGATAACCGGGTTCTGCAGCACGTTCGGCAGCATCACCGCAACACGGTCACCCTTTTGCAATCCGCGGCTGAGCAGCCAGGCGGTGATCTTGCTACTCTCGGCTTCCAGCTGACGGAAGGTCAGCGTCTTGCCCATGCTGGTAAACGCCGGGCGGTCGGCATAACGCGAGCAGCTTTCCTCGAACAGGTCTCCGAGAGAACGATGCGCCAGCGGGGGTATCTCCTCCGGCACGCCGGGCGGATAGGATGCGAGCCAAATCTTGTGCGGATTGGTCGGGGCTCTTGCCGCCTGTTCGTTCATGAGAGCATCCTCCATGCTCGTTGGCATTGTTTCAAGGCGGCGGAAAAGTCCTCCACTTCCCCGCAACCTATATTAGGTCATTCGCAGGCGATCGGAAAGACCACCCCATTCTCGGACAGCTATCTGACTTTAACGTAAGCGTCAATTGTCGCATGTCGTGGGAACGATCGCTGCCCTCGATAGTTCTATCATCGTGACAGGCAAAACGACCCCAAGGAGGTATGTCATGCTGCATCATGAACCCCGTCCGGGACAGGATCCCTATGTGAAGGATACCCCGTCGCTGATCGCCAGCGACAAGGTGGAAGGCACGGCGGTCTATGGCGCCGATGGCAAGAGGATCGGCTCGATCGAACGCATTCTTCTTGAAAAGCGCGGTGGTCGCGTCGGTTATGCCGTGTTGAGCTTCGGCGGCTTCCTCGGCATCGGCGATGATTATTACCCGCTGCCATGGGAAAAGCTGCGCTATGACGAACAGCTCGACGGTTACCGCATCGACCTGACCAAGGACCAGATCACCGGCGCGCCCCGATATCACGACCTCGAAGACGAGAGCTGGTATCGCGCCAAGGACCGAACGATCTATGATTATTACGGCGTGCCGCCTTACTGGATGTAAGCCAGCCCCAGTTATTCCCGAGAGAGGCTCCGCAAGGGGCCTCTTTTCGTTTGTTTAAGTCTCTTCTGGCAGGGTCCCGCCACGGCGATGCGAGCCGACGGGATGAGCGATATGGTCGAAAAAGCGGGCGGCGTACGTGATCTGGAACGGGAAGATCTTCCCGCCGTCGCAGCCCTGTTTCAGAAGACCTTTCGCCGGTCCGAGCCGGCTCGCCCGTCGATGGTCAGCTACCTAAGCGAAACCCTGTTCGACCATCCGTGGTATGACGAAGAGATCCGCTCCAAGGTCTTCGTCAATCCGGACGGCAATATCGGAGGTTTCATCGGCGTTTTTCCCTCCCGCCTTGAACTGGAGGGGCGCCTCCTGCGTGCAGCTTTCGCCGGTTCGATGATGGTGGATCGCCACGAGCAGAACCCGCTTGCCGGTGCGCGCCTGTTGCGCGCCTTCCTTTCCGGCCCCCAGGATATTTCGCTGACCGAAACGGCCAATGCGGTGGCGCTTGGCATGTGGCAGAAACTCGCGCTTCCGCTCGATATCGCCTACAGCCTCAACTGGCTGCGCGTATTGCGCCCGGCCGGCACGGCGATACAGATCGCCGAACGCGGCATGAAGGCGGCGCGTTTCCTTCGTCCCGTCGCCTCGCTCACTGACGGTATCATCGAGCGTGCCGGCCTCAAGGGCTTTCGCGTGCCGCCGATGCAGGGGATAGGCCGCACGAATTTCTGGGATGCCTCCCGCGAAGAATTTTCCAACGCCATGCTGAAACTCGCCGAGCGGTTTCCGCTGCGCCCGCAATGGGATCGAGCCTCGCTGCAATGGTTCATGGATCAGGCCGAGGCCAAGCGCCAGTTCGGCAAGCCCTCGTGGCGCATTGCCGAAAATCGCAGCGGCGATCTGGTCGGATGCTATGTCTATTATGGTCGTCCCGGCGGTATCGGCTGGCTGCTACAGGCGCTTTGCGCCCCGAACGTGGCGGGCGAATTGGTGGACGACCTGTTTGCCCAGGCCGATGCAGCCGGCTGTGTGGCGGTCCGCGGTGCCGGCCATCCCTGGCTGACGCCGGAACTGATCAGCCGCAAGACGCTGTTTTACGGCCGGGCCTTCTTCGTCGCCCATGCCAAAGACAAGAGCCTGCTTCAGCCAATCAAGGCGGGAGAAGCCTTGATCAGCGGCCTTGCCGGTGAAAACTGGACAAGGCTGATCGGCGACGATTTCGACTGAGCTCGGTCAGTCGAGCATGGTCACCGGCCGTGCATGCAGATAGTCCGCCACCTTGCGTTTCGAGGCGATATTGCGCCAGACGGCATCCACCTGATCCGGCGTCAGTGAAGCCGCCTCGGCCGTTTCCTCACGCGAAATGCCCCGGTCGAGCGCATAGAGGCAAAGATCCATCCGGTCATAGGGAAGCGAGAAATAATACTCGTCCTGCCCCTGCGGTAGCGACCATGTATCCGTCGTCGGCGGGCGGCGGCGGATTTCTTCCGGCACGCCCAGAGCTTCGGCCAGCTGATAGACCTGTGTCTTGTAGAGATGCGCGATCGGCTTGAAATCGGCAGCCCCGTCGCCGTTCTTGACGAAGAAGCCCTGATCGTATTCCAGCCGGTTCGGCGTGCCGGCCACGGCAAAGTTCAGCCGGTCGGCATGGTAATATTCGATCTGCTTGCGGGTCCGCTGTTTCATGTTCGCCGCTGCGATCATGCCGAGATAGACGTCGAGCGGCATCCGGTGCCGGCTCTGCTCGCCTTGCGGGTTGGCAACCACCAGCCAGGAAATATTGTAGCCACGCCCGGTCAATGCATCCTCCAGCACTACCTTGCAGCCCCAGCCATCGGAAAATTCCGGCACGATCTGGCGGATGAAGCCGTCGCGGCGGGCATAGCAGCCCTGGGCGGCGAGCGATGGCCCGATATCTTCCAGCACCGTGTCGATGCCGACGGCTTCCGCCAGCGCCGTGCCGAGCCGCAGACTGTCCGGGTCGCTGTCATGCTCGGGCATGAACACGCCGGTTACCTTGCCCTTGCCGAGCGCGCGCGCACAGAGCGCCGCCGTCACGCTGGAATCGATGCCGCCGGAAAGCCCGAGCACGACACCCCGCTTGCGCAGGTCCTTGAGCACGGTGAGACGCAGCCAGTCGCAGATGCGCTCGATCTCGGCTTCCGCATCAAGCACGAGGCTTTCGGCAGAAAAGGCGGCAGTCCCTTTCGAAAGGGCAGGGCTGTTGGTCATGCGACATTGTCCTCGATTTCGGGGCCAAATGGAGAAGAAGGGATTGCTTCGGCGCTAAGCCTTATCTTGCCGGTACTCGTCTTCGGCAGCGCATCGCGGAATTCGACGCTTTTCGGTACCATGTAATCTTCGAGATGAGCCGTGCAGTGGCGCAATATCTCTTTCTCGGACAGCGTGACACCCGGCTCCAGCGCCACATAAGCACGGATCAATTTCCCGAAGACCGGATCGTCGATGCCCGCCACCGCCGCCTCGCGAATGCCGGCAAGCGCATAAAGCACCCGCTCGACTTCCTGCGGGCTCACTTTTTCGCCGCGCGTCTTGATGATGTCGTCGCGCCGGCTGACGAAATAGAGAAACCCCTCGTCATCGGCCTTGAACAGGTCGCCCGTATGAAGCCGTCTGCCATCGGTCGCCATCGCCACCTTGGTTGTCGAGGCAAGCGCGTCGCCCCAATAGCCGGTCATCACATGCGGCCCTTCGACGATGAGTTCGCCGATCGCACCGGCTGGCGCTTCGTGGCCATCCTCGCCGATCACGAAAGCCCGCGTACCCGGAATGGCCCTGCCGACCGATAAGGGACGACGGTCGACATCCTCCGCCGGCAGATAGGTGGCGCGAATGCATTCCGTCTGGCCATACATCAGCAAAAGCTTTGCATCCGGCAGGAGCATGCGCAATCGCCCGCTGGTCGCAGGCGGCATGGCGGCAGCCGCACTGGTGATGTAGCGCAATGCAGGCAGGAAACCCGGCTCAAGGTCCTGCATGCCGGCAATCAGCGCGGCCATTGGTGGCACCAGCGGAAAGCCGGTCGCCTTCGCCTCGTGCAGCCGCTGCAGGGTTTTGCGCGGAAAGGCAAAGCTCTTCTCCAGCACCAAGGTGCCGCCCACCATCACCATGGTCAGGATCTGGGTGATCCCGTAGCCGAAGGAGATCGGCAGCACGCTCAGGACAATGTCGTCGGATGAATTCTGCAGATATTCGACAATCGAGCCGCAGGCAAAGAGCAGGCTGGCATGGCTGTGCATCACGCCCTTCGGCGCCCCGGTGGAGCCCGATGTATGGATGAGCATTGCCAGCGCCTCGGGGCCGGCCGGCGGCCTCGCCGGCATGCCTCCGTCTTCAGCAATCATGGCGTCATAGGCCAGCCATTTGCCGGCCGCCTGCGCGGGTGCCGAACCAATCGAAATCGGCAGGGGTGCTGAAGCAGCACCCGCCAGGGCCGCATCCACCACCGGCGCAAGGCGTGCCTGCGCAACAATCGCAAATGGTTCGGTCGCGTCGATGATGCCGCGCAGCTTGTCCGGCTTCATCGTGGCCGAGAGCGGGCAGGGCACGGCCCCCGCCTTCCAGCTGGCAAAGAAGGCAACGACGGCCTCTGCACAATTATCGGAAAGGATCAGCAGCCGATCGCCCGCGCCAAGACCCCTCGCCACCAGTGCTGCGGCCAGGCGATCGGACAGGCCGTCGAGATCCGCATAGCTCAGCCAGGTCTCCCCGGCGATCAGCGCGATCTTCGATCCTTGACGGCCGGCGCTTTGACGAAGGTGATCCTCGATACGCATGGGCGCCGCCTCGCGCAGCTCAGGCTGCCGCCGGCAGCTTGGTCGCCAGATAGCGGGTCATGTTGTTGATGCTGTCGAGATTGTCGGGGATGATCTCGTCATCGGCGATCGAAATCCCGAATGTCTGTTCCAGAAAGGCGATCACCTCCAGAACACCGGTGGAATCGATCACACCGCTATCGAGCAGCGACTGGTCGTCGTCGAGTTCGGCGTCAGCGCGAAACAGAAAGTTTTCCGCAATGAATTCCCGCACGGGAGCGTTGAAACGGTCGATCATGAGCCAAGGCCTTCCCCAAAGAGCGGCCGGTCATGCGAATTCAACTCATGAGAGTTCTGGACGCGGGGCCACGATTATCCATGTAATGAAACTGCCCGAAAGAGCTGAATCTTTCGCTAAATCTTGTTTTCCACTTCGGATTATTCCCGAATATACGCAAACGGAAGAAAGGACATTGCCGCAGTCCTCATAGAACATTCGACGGCGTGCCCTTCTCGAAATTCTCGATATGCCCGATCACCTGCGACCACAGGCCCTGCATCGCCTCGTCGCTTGCCCAGGCCACATGCGGCGTCAGGATCACGTTCGGTCGGCTGATGATTGAAAGCAGCGGATTGTCGGCCGCCGGCGGTTCTTTGGTCAGCACGTCGAAGCCTGCACCTGCAATCAGCCCCTCGTTTATGGCCGTGACCAGATCCGCCTCGTTCACCAGCCCGCCGCGTGCCGTATTGATGATCAGCGGATGCTTCTTCATCTTGCGGAATTCCGCAATCCCGATCAGGTCGCGCGTCTCGGGCTTCAGCGGCATGTGCAGCGTGATGATATCTGCTGTCTCGAGCACGGTTTCGAACGGCGTATAGCCCTCGGCCACCTCACTTGCCCCCTTGCGGCCGGCAAACAGCACCGTCATGCCGAGCGCCTCGGCAATCCGCGCGACAGACTTGCCCAATGTGCCGCCACCGAGAATGCCGATCGTCGAGCCGGCAAGATCGCGGATCGGATGGTTGAAGAAGCAAAATTGGTTGGCCCGCTGCCATTCGCCGCCGATCACGTCCTCGCGAAAACCTATGATCGAGCGGCGCAGGGCAAAGATCAGCGCAAATGTGTGTTCCGGCACGGTGTTGACCGCATAGCCGCGGACATTCGACACGACGATGCCGCGCGCCTTGGCCGATGCGAGATCGATGACGTCGTAACCCGTCGCCGCCACCGTGATCATCTTCAGCTTCGCAGCGCCGGCAATCGAAGCGTCCCTGACCGGCGCCTTGTTGGTGATGACGATATCGGCATCGTGAATACGCTCGGCCACGTCGATTTCCGCCGTCTTGCCATACTCGACCCATTCATGGGGAAAGTCCGGCCGGGTAATCGTCACAGCCGGACCGATCGTATCGCGATCGAGAAAAACAATCTTCGTCATTTCAACCTCCCCAAAATTAGTTCCGGCTTGCTTTCGCTGCACGCCTGCCTGAGGAATACAGTCCTACATCATTCGGATCGTGGCGAAAGCCAAAGAACGCGCCGGAGAGTTCGCCAAACGGAGCGCAAGGGGAGTTGCATGGGGGAAATTCTCGAGCTCGACTGTGTCGTGATCGGTGGCGGTGTGGTCGGCCTGGCGATTGCCCGCCGGTTGGCGATCGCCGGCAGGGAGGTTGTCGTTCTCGAAAGCGAGCCGCTGACCGGCAGCATCACCTCCTCGCGCAACAGCGAGGTGATCCATGCCGGCCTCTATTACGCTGCCGGAAGCCGCAAGGCCGAGCTTTGCGTCAAGGGCAGGCAGGCGCTCTATGCCTATTGCCGCGAACGCCATGTGCCCCATCGCCAATGCGGCAAGCTGGTCGTCGCCTCCAATGAGGACGAAGTCACCTATCTTGAAAAACTGTTGAAACAGGCCGCCGCCAACGGCGTCGATGACTGCTACCTGATCGATGCAGCAGCGCTCCACGCCCTTGAACCCGAGATCCACGGCCACGCCGCGCTAGTCTCACCTTCCACCGGCATCATCGACAGCCACGGTCTGATGGATGCCTATATCACCGATATCGAGGCCCATGGCGGCTCGGTCGTCGTCAATTCCCCGGTCCTGTCCGGCGAATTGACGAAAGAAGGGGCGCTTCTTTCGGTCGGCGGTGCCGATCCTTTCGAGGCGACGGCGCGGCTGGTGGTCAATTCCGCCGGGCTCGAAGCTTGGGCGGTCTCGCAGAACATGCGCGGGCTCGATCCGGCGACCATTCCCACCCGCGCCTATGCCAAGGGCAATTATTTCACCCTTGCCGGCAAGGCGCCGGCCAGCCGGTTGATCTATCCGGTGCCGGAGCCGGGCGGTCTCGGCACCCACCTGACGCTCGATCTCGGCGGTCAGGCCCGCTTCGGCCCGGATGTCGAATGGGTCGATGCACCGAATTACGATGTCGATCCCGCCCGTTCGGAAAAATTCTATGCCGCAATCCGCAAGTACTGGCCGCATCTGAAGGACGGTGCCCTGCAGCCCGCCTATGCCGGTGTGCGGCCGAAAACGGTCGGGCGGGAAGGCGGCGGTGGCGGCGATTTCGTCATCCAGGGGCCGCAGGCGACGGGCCATCCCGCTTATGTGGCTCTCTACGGCATCGAGTCTCCAGGCCTGACCTCGTCCATGGCAATTGCCGACGAAGTCTGGCAACTGACCGCATAATAGGTCATCAGCGGCTAGACGCCGTGCGAACATGCCCCGGTCTTGCGATGATGATCGGCATTTATCTGCACGAGTCGGCATCAGAAATGCATCACGCGCATTGTTTTATATATTGTGGGAAAGGAAAATGGTGCCGCTTACGTGACTCGAACACGTGACCCCATCATTACGAATGATGTGCTCTACCGACTGAGCTAAAGCGGCATCAGCGAACCGGTCGGCTCGCTACGGTGAGGCGCTGATACAGGCATCGGATCAGAATTTCAAGCCGGGATTTTCTTTCCGCTTTGGTTTTCCCGCTCAACGCATCGGTCCACGTTCAAAGGGCGAGCCTCTGGCGCGCCATGCGGTATTCACTTTCTAATCGGTCGACGAGCGCCGTAACCGGCTCGATGGCCTTGACTGCTCCCACCCCCTGGCCGGCGCCCCAGATCTCCTTCCAGGCCTTCGCCCCGGTCGTCGCCTTGTCGAAATCCATCTTCGACGGGTCGGCGATGGGCAGCGCGTCCGGATCAAGGCCCATCGCTGTGATCGAGCCTCTCAGATAGTTGCCGCGGATGCCGGTAAAATAGTTGGAATAGACGATGTCGGCGGCATTGGAGGCGACGATCATCTCCTTGTAGCCGTCGGATGCGCGTGCCTCCGTGGTCGCGATGAAGGGGGAACCGATATAGGCCATGTCTGCCCCCATCGCCTGTGCCGCCAGAATGCCTCCACCGGTGGCGATTGCGCCGGCAAGCAGGAGCGGCCCGTCGAACCATTGACGGATTTCCTGTACCAGCGCGAAGGGGGAGAGCGTGCCCGCATGCCCGCCGGCGCCGGCCGCCACCGCAATCAGGCCGTCGGCACCCTTGCGGATCGCCGAATTGGCATGCCGGTTGTTGATCACGTCATGCAGCACGATGCCGCCATAGGAATGGATCGCGGCATTCACTTCCGGCACGGCGCCGAGCGACGAGATCACGATCGGCACCTTGTATTTCACGCACATCATCAGGTCGTGTTCCAGCCGCTTGTTCGACATGTGGACGATCTGGTTGACGGCGAAAGGTGCTGAGGGACGGTCCGGATGCGCGGCGTCATGGGCGGAAAGCTCTTCGGTGATCTGCGCCAGCCATTCGTCCAGTTGGCTCTCCGGCCGGGCATTCAGGGCTGGAAAAGACCCGATGATTCCAGCCTTGCATTGCGCCAGCGTCAATTCCGGATGCGAGATGATGAAGAGCGGCGACGCCACGACCGGCAGGCGCAGCCTGTCCTTAAGGACCGCTGGAAGCATGTAGGAAACCTCCCGAATTACCTTTACGTAAGATGGTGTATCAGATGAATTTGCCGGGGGGAAGTCATCGGTCTTTCGCCGAAAAGAACCGCCTGTCATGGATTTGCCACCATGTTCCGGCCGTTTGGCGCCTGCGAAAGCGGTGCAGCAACGCATATTGGAAGCCATCGATAGGGGACGAGGCCTGACGCCTTCTTGCAGTTCGGCGGCGGAGACGTTACCGAGAAGTTAAGACGCGGGGTGCTCGATAGGTGCGCGCCGAAAGTGAAATGAACCGGAAGGACCGGCAGTGAGCGGCCTGGAAACAGCCATACGTAATGCGTTGGATCGTGCCGAACGAGGTGATGGTCAAGTTCGCGCCCGTATCTATCAGTCGGCGCGACAGGCGCTGGATGCCGGCCTGCGCAAGCAGGGCGTGACCGACAATCTCGTCATCCTGCAGCAGCGCAAGCGCCTGGAAGAGAAGATCCGTGAGATCGAGGACGAGGAAATCGATCGCATGGCGCGCGTGGCGGAACCGGCGCGAAGCGAGCAACAGATCGATCCTTTCCTGCTCGATCCGGTGATGCGCAGCGATAGCCCAGCAGCCTCCGGCAGAAGCGAGCAGCCACCGGAAATAGAAATGCCGGCCGCCGCGCCGCGCGCGGCCGTTTCTCCTTCCTCTGCCGGGTCATCTGCGATCGGTGGTGTCACCCGTTCCACCTCCGTGGAGGCTGATCGTGGTGCAGGTCCATCCGTCATGCCGGACGAAGTGCCCGCTGCCTATCGGGATGCGCCGGTCTCGACACCGCTTCCCGAAGTCCCGCAAGCCGACATGCCGTCCGGCAAGGCCGGTCGCAAGGCGGAGAAGAAGAAAAAGGCCAAGGCTGCCGCCGAAGCGCCGGCAAGGCGCAGCAGAAGAGGCCGCCGCAAGCGCAGCCTTCTCTCCCGTCTGATCACCTGGATCATCACCCTGGCGGTTGTCGCCGTCGGTTGCTACATCTTCTATCAGTCCGGCATGGTCCAGTCGGTCATCGATGACGCAACGCGCAGCGCAAGCCGCCTCGCCGGCGTGCAGGCTTCGGGACAGGGGCCATCGGCGCTGTCGTCCCGCGGCGGATTTACGGACGAGTGGGCCGATATTTTCGAGCCGAAGGACACGTCAGCCTTCAAGGCCGAAGCCCAGGCGCAGGCTGAGATCGGCACGGGTTCCGAAGGTCCGGCGCTCAAGATCACCTCGTCAAGCCCGAACGAGGCCGGCGACGTGGCGATTACTGTGCCAGTCGACGTACTGCGCCAGCTTGCCGGCAAGAGCGCGACATTTGCCATCACCATTCAGTCGGCCGGCAACCAACTTTCGCAGTTTGCTGTAAGCTGCGATTTCGGCAGCCTGGGTTCCTGCTCGCGGCATAGGTTTACCGCCACGCAGGAAAGGCAGGACGCCTTGCTCAAGGTGGATTTCAGCGGCACGGCTGCACCGAACGCGCCCGGCCGCCTGCTGATCAACACCGGCATGGGCGGCACCGGCAATTCGGTCTTCATCTATTCGATCCGGGCATTGCCCGGCGAATAAGATCAGCCCTGCCGCACCTGTGCCTCAATTAGAATTGGAACGGGGACCTTGTGGCGCATCGTGACATGCGCCACATGCCGTTCTTGCCGTCGATTACTTGGCGAACTTGTGGCCGAAGCCGAGGATCTTGTCGTCGATCTCGCCGATAGCCTCCTTGTCCTTGCCCTCATAGTCGAGCGACAGAAGGATGTGGCGGATCGCGTTGAGCCGCGAGCGGCGCTTGTCATTGGCAAGCAGGACTGCCCAGGGCGCGTCCTTAGTATGGGTTTCCTCCAGCATCCGGTTGCGCTTCTCCGTGTACTGGTCCCATTTCGTCAGGGCGGCGATGTCCATCGGGGAGAGCTTCCAGATCTTCAGCGGGTCGTGGCGCCGGTCGTGGAAGCGCTTCAGCTGCATTTCCTGGCCGATATCGAGCCAGAACTTGAAGAAATGGATACCGTCTTCGACGAGCAGCTTTTCGAACTTCGGCGTCACTTTCATGAAGCTGTCATATTGGGCCGGCGTGCAGAACCCCATCACCGGCTCCACGACCGCGCGGTTATACCAGGACCGGTCATAGAGAACGATTTCGCCCTTGGTCGGAAAATGATCTGCATAGCGCTGATAATACCACTGGCCTGCCTCTGTCTCGGTCGGCTTGGTCAGCGCCACCACGCGTGCGGTACGCGGGTTGAGATAGGACCGGATGGAAAAGATCGTTCCGCCCTTGCCGGCGGCATCCCGCCCTTCGAACAGCGCCATCAGTCGCTTGCCCGTCGCCTGCAGCCAGAACTGCATCTTGACGAGCTCGATCTGCAGCTTCTCCAGCTGTTTCTCGTATTTGTCGCGGTTCAGCTTGTCTTCATAGGGATAGCCGCCCGAAGCCAGCGCATTGTCCTCCACCCAGTCCGGCAGGGTCGGATTGTCGATGTCGAACTGGCGCTTCTTACCCCCGATCTTCAGATCGACCGTCCTGCTTTCGCCTGTTGACATGCATGCTCTCCTCTTGGCCTGTGATCTCTGCAACGATATCGCAATCGGCGTCGCCGCCACGCTATCCGAAGGTGGCACTGCGGGATAGGTTTTCCAGAGGGCTTGATGCACAAGTGTCATGGAAAGCTTATATCACCACATGTTTATCGGGAGGGCACCGGCGTTTTCGGCCGGGCCTCAGTTGAGGGTCTCATGGCGTCGAGTGCAGAGCAGGCAGGTCGGGGTGTCGTCGCGGCAGTGGCGCGTGAATGGCTTCTTCTTTTACTGCTGACGCTCGTTGCAATCCTCGCCGCCGTTGCCGGAATTCTCTGGTTTGCGGTCCTGCCGGCATGGCTGGTGCTGGTGGTTGCCGTATTGTCCAGACGTCCGGTGGTGGAAACCGTCGAAATACAAAGGCAGTCTATCGACGATGACACGCCTGCCGATCCGCTGCCGCCCATTGCTGCCACGCTGTCGGCTCTCGACATGCCTGTCCTCGTTCTCGACGCCGAGGCGGTGGTTCTCTGGGAAAACAAGGCGGCGGAAAAGGCGCTCGGCCTTTTGCCCATAGGCTCGCATCTGTCCGCCCGGCTTCGTTCGCCGGGGATCCTCGATATGGTCAACGAGACGATCGCTACCGGCGAGCCCAACCAGATCGAATATTCCGAGCGGCTTCCTTCCGAGCGCGTCTTCCTCCTGCGCGTGTCTCTGATCGTGCCGGCCTCGGATGACGAGGCGCGCGCCGGCGAGCTTTTCCTGTTGTCCTTCCGCGATATTTCCGAACTGCGCCGCCTCGATCGTATGCGGTCGGATTTCGTCGCCAATGCCAGCCATGAGCTGCGCACGCCGCTGGCCTCGCTGCGCGGCTTCATTGAGACGTTGCAGGGCCCGGCAAAGTCCGATCTGGCCGCCCATGAGCGCTTTCTGGCGATCATGTTCGATCAGGCGACCCGCATGAGCCGTCTGGTCGATGACCTTCTCTCCCTGTCCCGCCTTGAGTTGAAGTCGCATATCGCACCTGACCAGACCATCGACCTGAGGCCCGTCATCGGCCATGTCCGCGACGCCTTGTTGCCGCTTGCTGAGGATCTGGGCGTCGAGATCCGGCTCCATATGCCGGATGAAAAGGTGGAGGTTCTGGGTGATCGCGACGAACTGGTCGAGGTTTTTGAGAACCTCATCGAGAACGCCTGCAAATATGGCCAGGAAGGCAAGGTGGTGGACGTCTTCCTGCGCAATGCCCCGTCGCAGCCGGTCGAAGTCAGTGTTGTCGACCGTGGTCCGGGCATTCCCGCCGAGCATGTGCCGCGGCTCACTGAGCGCTTTTATCGCGTCAGCGTCGCCGACAGTCGGTCCAAGAAGGGGACCGGATTAGGCCTTGCCATCGTCAAGCATATCCTCACCCGCCACCGCGCCCGCCTGGTGGTGAAGTCCGAGATCGGCGAGGGGACGGATTTTACCGTCAGATTTTGACATAAAAAGCCAGTATTGCAATGCTGTGCAATGGGTTTGTCTATAAGTATCAGATAGATAATCTGTCACAAATGTTTCATCGAAGTGACATAAAAGGGTGTGGCTAGAGCAGCTAGAGAGATGCTTGCGAGCGCCGGTTTCCTGGTCTCGTGTGGCGACGAAACGCAGGGCAGGCCGACAGGGAATTCATGGTTTCCACGGCGCTCCGGGTTAGGGCCGCGTGATCGAACTATTGTCCTTGCCCTTGTTTGAAGGGCGCTTTTGTCGGCGCGGTGCGTCGATGCCGAATATCCGAAGAGGAGCTCCTCATGAATAACTTCTTCCGCCCAATGGCACTTGCGGCTGTTGTCGCTGTAGCCGGTGGCTTTGTTTCCACCGCAGCAAATGCTGCCGACATCACCGGTGCAGGCTCGACCTTCATCTACCCGGTTCTCGCCAAGTGGGCGGACGCCTACAAGAAGGAAACCGGCAACGGCCTGAACTATCAGTCGATCGGTTCCGGCGGCGGCATCAAGCAGATCAAGGCAAAGACGGTCACCTTCGGTGCCACCGACGCTCCGCTCAAGGGCGAAGACCTCACCTCGACCGGCCTTGCACAGTTCCCGATGATCATGGGGGGTATCGTTCCCGTTGTGAATATCGAAGGCGTAAAGCCGGGCGAAATGGTTCTCGACGGCAAGACCCTTGCTGACATCTTCCAGGGCACGATCACCAAGTGGGACGATGCTGCCATCAAGAAGCTGAACCCGAACGTCAAGCTGCCGTCGCAGGCTATCGCTGTCGTTCACCGTTCTGACGGTTCGGGCACCACCTTCAACTTCTCCACCTATCTGGCCGACGTTTCGGCTGACTGGAAGGATAAGGTTGGCGTCAACACGGCTCTCGAATGGCCGGTCGGTATCGGCGCCAAGGGCAACGAAGGCGTTGCTGCCAACGTCGGTCAGACGGCAGGTTCGATCGGTTACGTCGAATACGCCTATGCCAAGCAGAACAAGCTGATCTTCACCGACATGATCAACAAGGACGGCAAGAAGGTCGAGCCGACCTCCAAGACCTTCGCTGCTGCTGCTGCCAACGCCGACTGGAACTCCCAGCCGGGCTACGGCGTCATTCTCGCCAACCAGCCGGGTGCCGACTCCTGGCCGATGACCGCATCGACCTGGGTTGTTCTCTACAAGACCCCGGACGACAAGGCTGCTACCGCCGAAGCTCTGAAGTTCTTCGCCTGGTCCTACGAAAAGGGCACCAAGCTTGCTGACGAACTCGACTACATCCCGATGCCGGAAAAGGTCGTCAAGAGCGTTGAAGCCATGTGGGCAAAAGACGTCGCTGCAAAGTAATGTGACTGGATGGGGGCGCGTTCGTCGCGCCCCCTTTCCCTCCTCAACCGGCCAAACTTCAAGGACTGGAGCATGACTTTGGCAATCGCGGAGCGCGTCGATAGCAGACGCGAAAAAGTGGTTCGGCATTTCGCCCTGACCGATACCATCTTCCATTGGGCCTGCCGCCTGGCTGCCATCATCGTCCTTGTGATCCTCGGCGGCGTCTTCGTGTCGCTGGTCACCGGTTCCTGGACGGCGCTTACGACCTTCGGTCCCGCTTTCCTGACGACAGAGCGCTGGAGCCCCGTGGCCGAGACCTTCGGTGCGCTTGCGCCGATCTACGGCACGCTCGTCACCGCCGCCATCGCCATCGTCATCGCCGTTCCGGTCGGCATCGGCATCGCCGTCTTCCTGACCGAACTCTGCCCGCGCCCGCTGCGTCGCCCAATCGCCATTGCCGTCGAGCTTCTCGCCGGTATTCCGTCGATCATCTACGGTATCTGGGGCCTGTTCGTCTTTGCACCCTTCCTGCAGGCGACCGTCCAGCCCTTCCTCATCAATCTCTTCGCCGATGTGCCTGTCCTCTCCGACATTTTTGCCGGACCGCCCTATGGTATCGGTGTTTTGACCTCGTCGCTGATCCTGGCCATCATGATCCTGCCGTTCATCGCCTCGATCACCAGGGACGTGTTCGATACGGTTCCGGGCGTTCTGAAGGAATCTGCCTACGGCATCGGCTGCACCACCTGGGAAGTCATCCGCCGCATCGTCATCCCGCATACGCGGGTCGGCATCATGGGCGGCGTCATGCTGGCTCTCGGCCGCGCACTCGGTGAAACCATGGCCGTCACCTTCGTGATCGGCAACTCGCACCGCCTGAGCGCATCGATCATCGCGCCCGGTACGACGATTTCGGCAACGATCGCTAACGAATTCACCGAGGCTGACGGCGATCTCTACGTATCGTCGCTGATGTCGCTCGGCCTCATCCTCTTCTTCATCACCTTCCTCATTCTGGCAGCCGCCCGCTACATGCTGCTGCGGATGGGTCGCCAGGCAGGAGCTTGATCTCATGAGCACGATCTATGCACGCCGAAAGGCCACCAACGGATTGATGATGGGTCTCTGCGTCGCCGCTGCCGCAATCGGCCTCGCCTGGCTGGCACTCATCCTCGGGGCGCTGCTCTACAAGGGGCTGGCTGGCGTCAATCTCGCCGTCTTCACCGAAATGACCCCGCCTCCGGGTTCCGCCGGCGGTCTGCTCAATGCCATCTATGGCAGCGTGATCGTCTCGATCATCGCCATGATCATCGGCACGCCGATCGGCATCCTTGCCGGCACCTACATGGCTGAATACGGACGCTTCAGCAAGCTGACCATGATCGTGCGCTTCATCAACGATATCCTTCTCTCGGCGCCGTCGATCATCATTGGCCTGTTCGTCTACGAATTGCTGGTCCGTCCGATGGGGCATTTCTCGGGCATTGCCGGCTCCGTGGCGCTCGCGATCCTGGTTGTCCCGGTTGTCGTCCGCACCACCGAAGACATGCTGAACCTCGTGCCCAACGCCCTGCGCGAAGCCGGGACCGCGATCGGTGCGCCGCGCTGGATCGTCATCCGCTCGGTCGGTTATCGCGCTGCGATGTCGGGCATCGTGACGGGTGTGCTCCTGGCCATCGCCCGCATTTCGGGCGAGACGGCACCGCTTCTCTTCACGGCTCTGAACAATCAGTTCTGGAGCAGCAATCTCAATGCGCCGATCGCCAGCCTGCCGGTTACTATCTTCCAGTTCGCGCTGAGCCCCTATGCCGAATGGCAGCAGCTTGCCTGGACCGGTGCCCTCATCATCACCCTCACGGTTCTGTCGCTGAGCATCATCGCCCGCAGCCTCACCGGACGTAAAGAAGGATAATGACCGAAATGGTTTCCTTGGAAAAAGTTGCTCCGCAGAATGTCTCCGACCGCGCCAAGATCGAGATCAAGAATCTCAACTTCTACTACGGTGAATCGAAGGCCCTGAAGGACATCTCGATGGTCCTGCCCGAGCGCAGCGTCACCGCCTTCATCGGTCCGTCGGGCTGTGGCAAGTCGACCCTGCTGCGTGTGTTGAACCGCATCTACGAACTTTACCCGAAGCAGCGCGCCGACGGCGAAGTTCTGGTCGACGGCAAGAACATTCTCGACCGCAACCAGGACCTCAACCTGCTGCGCACCAAGGTTGGTATGGTGTTCCAGAAGCCGACGCCGTTCCCCATGTCGATCTACGAGAACATCGCCTTCGGCGTCCGTCTCTATGAACAGGTCTCCAAGGCAGAGATGGACGAGCGCGTCGAGGCGGCACTGCGCCGTGCGGCCCTGTGGAATGAAGTCAAGGACAAGCTGAATGCCAGCGGCACAAGCCTTTCCGGTGGTCAGCAGCAGCGCCTCTGCATCGCCCGTACCGTTGCCGTCAAGCCGGAGATCATCCTGCTCGACGAGCCGGCATCGGCTCTCGACCCGCTCTCGACCGCAAAGATCGAGGAACTGATCGACGAACTGCGCGCCGAATACACGATCGTCATCGTCACCCACAACATGCAGCAGGCTGCCCGCGTCTCGCGCCAGACCGCCTTCATGTATCTCGGCGAGCTGATCGAATTCGACGAGACGGCGAAGATCTTCACCTCTCCGCGTGAGAAGCGCACCCAGGATTACGTCACCGGCCGCTTCGGCTGATCGGTTTCGTTTCAGGCCCAAAACCCTGCGACCCAGTCGCACGATTTTCGTGAATATTGTTTCCGGAAGGACCCGAAGATGGCTTCGACCCACACGCTATCGGCTTTCGATGAAGAACTGCAATACCTGACCCGCCGCATCTCCGAAATGGGCGGCCTGGCCGAGCAGATGTGCGGCGATGCCGTGCGTGCCCTGGTCAATTCGGACTCTTCGCTGGCGCAGAAGGTAATCTCCGACGACGTGATCCTCGACCACGGCGAACGCGAGATCCAGGACAAGGCGATCAGCACCATTGCCCGCCGCCAGCCGGTTGCGGCAGACCTGCGCGAAATCGTCGGCACACTGCGCATCGCAGCCGATCTGGAGCGCGTCGGCGATCTCGGCAAGAACACCGCCAAGCGCGTCATCGCGGTGCAGGGCACCGGCGTACCGCGCAAGCTCGCCCGCGGCATCGAGCATCTGTCCGATCTGGCGCTCGTCCAGCTCAAGGAAGTGCTGGACGTCTATGCCAGCCGTTCGGCGGAGAAGGCCGAAGCCATCCGCCTGCGCGACGAAGAGATCGACGCAATGTACACGTCGCTGTTCCGCGAGCTTCTGACCTACATGATGGAAGATCCGCGCAACATCACCACCTGCACGCATCTGCTGTTCTGCGCCAAGAACATCGAGCGCATCGGGGACCACGCGACCAATATCGCAGAAACCATCTACTACATTACGACTGGTGCCCAGCCGGAAGGCGAACGTCCGAAGGACGATACGTCGAACACGGTCGGTGCTCTCGCCAACTGAGCCCTTTGGGCTCGGTGGGCTGATGTGACGGAGCGAATTGAGCATGCAGCCAAGAATTGCTGTCGTGGAAGACGAGGAAGCGCTGAGCGTCCTCCTCCGCTATAATCTCGAAGCCGAGGGCTACGAGGTCGAGACGATCTTGAGAGGGGATGAAGCCGAGATCAGGCTGCAGGAACGTGCGCCTGACCTTCTTATCCTCGACTGGATGCTTCCCGGCGTGTCGGGTATCGAGCTTTGCCGGCGTCTACGCATGCGGCCCGAAACCGAGCGCCTTCCCGTCATCATGCTGACGGCACGCGGCGAGGAGAGCGAACGTGTTCGCGGATTGGCCACCGGTGCCGACGATTACGTCGTCAAGCCATTCTCGACGCCGGAGCTGATGGCTCGCGTCAAGGCGATGCTGCGCCGCGCCAAGCCCGAAGTTCTCTCCAGCGTCTTGCGCTGCGGAGACATTGAGCTCGATCGCGAAACGCACCGCGTTCATCGCAAGAGCCGTGAAGTCCGTCTCGGGCCGACGGAATTCCGCCTTCTGGAATTCCTGATGACTTCGCCCGGCCGCGTCTTTTCCCGCTCGCAGCTTCTCGATGGCGTCTGGGGCCATGACATCTACGTCGACGAACGCACCGTCGACGTCCATGTCGGCCGCCTGCGCAAGGCGCTCAACTTTTCCAACATGCAGGATGTCATCCGCACCGTTCGCGGCGCGGGCTATTCGATGGAGTCTTGATCGGACGTCGATCGCAACGTGTGAAATCCCGGCCCGAGCGTGATCACTCACCTCGGGCTGTTTTCGTTTCTGTCGTAACCTTCAGGCTCTGGCCTGCTCTCGCCATTCGGGCAGGGGGAATAGCCTGTCATAGGCCAGATTGAAGAAGAAGGCATAGACCAGGTAAAACAGCGCGAAAGATATATCCATCACCAGTGCCTGGAGGAGGCCGACGCCGAGATACCAGGCGATGAACGGCATCAGCACGATCAGCAGGCCAAGCTCGAACAGCACCGAATGCGCGACCCGCAGCCACACGCTTTTCTGCGTGCCGCCGCGAAATTTCTGCATCAACTGGTCGAAGCCGAGATTGTAGAGATAGTTCCAGCCCGTCGCCACCGTGGCCGAGACGATGCCGACGACACCAATATGGCTGACCGGCAGGCCGAACACGAATGCCGCCAGCGGCGTGAAGATCGCAAGTCCGATGATTTCGAAACTGATGGCGTGGCGAATATGATCGCTTGTGCTGCGCATGTCTGCAAACCCCATGGGCTCTGCCGGGTCGTCCCGGCGATTGATACCCGTTCTGGGGGAGGCCGTCCTCACGGCACATCAGATAGTGGTTTGAAAGCCTGTCCGCAAGTTTTCTCTGGCGCCGCGGTGTCGCAGGTCGCTCGCCCGATTGCGGCAAACAAAAAAGCGGGCTTCGAGCCCGCTTTTTCCAGAAGATCCAGCCTTGGATCAGGAGCGTGTTGCAGCCTTGCGGCGGTCGTGGACCGGCTGATAGGCGAGCTTTGCATGATAGTTGCAATAGGGCGAGGAGTCCGGGGACTCGCAGCCGCAGAAGTGGAATTCGTCGGTCAGCGGATCGCCGACCGGCCACTTGCAGGTGCGTTCGGTCAGTTCGGTCAGGGCAAGCTTGCGGGAGATCGGAACGACGACGTTGGAAGCCGGGCGATAGACCAGTTCCTGCGATGCCTCGAACTCGACCTCTTCCTTGAGTGCCGTAGCACCGACCGGGCGAGCAATCGTGCGGGTGGGCGCGCGACCAGCAAAGCTCGGAGCCCGGGGAGCGGCAGCTGCAGGGCGCTTGGGAGCGCGGTTGGTCGGAACGGTGCCGCCGGCCTTTGCGCGACCCGGCAGGTTGAGGCGGTGGACCTTGCCGATGACGGCATTGCGGCTGACGCCACCAAGCTGCGCCGCGATCTGGCTGGCGCTCAGGCCTTCGGCCCATAGCCTCTTGAGTTTCTCGACGCGCTCGTCCGTCCAGTTCATGCCCGTTCTCCGCCTTTGAACGTTGGTGGCATGCAGAATCCCTCACCATTGCCGCGGAAGACATTCCGCAACACGCACTACATCTATGCTTTTGGTGACTAGTTCCGCCGCATGCAGTCTAGTAATTGATCATTAACCTAGAGGTCGGCGGACTCCGTGACAAGAGTCCCCGGAATCGCCGCGAATCGTTTTCCGGGTTTTCCCCAACTTGCTTTCTGAGAGAGTCATTTTTGTCACAGCTTCGGCCGACCGAAATTTCGGCTGAAATGGCACTCAAATTGCCGTGTTTTCATGACTTTTGTTGACTTTCCCCAGGTGAATGGTGATAGTGCCGCCGCCGCCCCGTGGGCGGCATTTTGATTTTCTGGAATGTCCATTGCTGGACGCCTTAGGAGTGATTGTCGCCATGGCTGAATCTGCGCTTTTCGACACGTTTGCCCGGGCCCCCCTGCGCTTCGAGCGCGGCGAGGGTGTATGGCTGGTGACGGAAAGCGGCGAGCGATATCTCGATTTCGGCGCCGGCGTTGCGGTCACCTCCTGCGGCCATGCCAACCCTCACCTCGTCGCCGCGCTGAAGTCGCAGGCCGAGAAGGTCTGGCATCTGTCGAACCTCTACGAAATCCCCGAGCAGGAGCGTCTTGCCCGCAGGCTGACGGAAGCCACCTTCGCCGACAAGGTCTTCTTCACCAATTCGGGCGCCGAAGCGCTGGAATGCGCCATCAAGACGGCCCGTCGCTATCATTTCTCCAAGGGCCATCCGGAAAAGTTCCACATCATCACCTTCGAAGGTGCCTTCCACGGCCGGACCATCGCGACGATCGCCGCCGGCGGCCAGGAAAAATACATGGAAGGTTTCGGCCCGAAGGCCGAAGGCTTCGATCAGGTGCCTTTCGGCGACCTCGATGCGCTGAATGCGGCGATCAACGAGAACACCGGCGCCCTGCTGATCGAGCCGATCCAGGGCGAAGGCGGTGTTCGCCCGGTTCCGAAGGAATTCATGCGGGAACTGCGCCGTATCTGCGACGAAAAGGGCCTGCTGCTCATTCTCGACGAGGTACAGACCGGCGTCGGCCGTACCGGCAAGCTGTTTGCCCACGAATGGGCAGGCGTTACACCCGATATCATGGCGATCGCCAAGGGCATCGGCGGCGGCTTCCCGTTCGGCGCCTGCCTTGCCACGGCCGAAGCCGCATCCGGCATGAAGCCCGGCATTCATGGCACCACCTATGGCGGCAATCCGCTGGCCATGGCCTGCGGCAATGCGGTCCTCGATATCGTGCTGGCCGACGGCTTCCTCGAAAACGTCCGTGATGTCGCACTTGTCTTCCGTCAGGGCCTTGCCGCTCTGAAAGACCGCTTCCCGACGGTGATCGAGGATATCCGCGGCGAGGGCCTGCTTCTCGGCGTCAAGGCCAAGATACCGGCCGGCGATCTCGTGACCGGCCTGCGCAACGAACATCTGCTGGCCGTGCCGGCCGGCGACAACGTCGTGCGTCTTCTGCCGCCGCTCGTCGTCACCGCCGAAGAGGCACGCGAGGGCTTGGCCCGCATAGAGCGGGCCGCGGAAGCGCTTTCCGCAGAACAGCTGAAAAAATCCGCTTAAGGATCAAGGGAGAGGGCGCCTTTTCTGGTTCCCTCGTTCAGGGAACCAGTCATGGCATCACCAAAGCATTTTCTCGATCTCTCCGCCGTCTCCTCGGCCGATCTGCGCACCATCCTCGATGACGCGAAGACCCGCAAGCAGGCGACCAAGGCCGGCACGGCAGACAAGCCGCTCGCCGGCAAGATGCTGGCGATGATCTTCGAAAAGCCGTCCACTCGTACCCGCGTCTCCTTCGATGTCGGCATGCGCCAGCTCGGCGGCGAGACGCTATTTCTCTCCGGCACCGAAATGCAGCTTGGCCGCGCCGAGACGATCGGCGACACGGCCAAGGTTCTGTCGCGCTACGTCGATGCGATCATGATCCGCACGACAGACCATGCTCGGCTGATGGAAATGGCCGAACATGCGACCGTTCCGGTCATCAACGCGCTGACCGACCTTACCCATCCCTGCCAGATCATGGCCGATCTGATGACCTATGAGGAACATCGCGGCCCGGTTGCCGGCAAGACGATCGCCTGGACCGGCGACGGCAACAACGTGCTCCATTCGCTGGTCGAAGGGGCGGCGCGCTTCGGCTATCGCATGAACATGGCGGTGCCGATGGGCTCGGAGCCCGACGACAAGATCCTCAACTGGGCGCGCAACAACGGCGGCAACATCATGCTCTGCCACGATGCCGAACGGGCCGTGAATGGTGCAGACGTCGTCGTTACCGATACCTGGGTATCGATGAACCAGGAACACAAGGCACGCGGCCACAACATCTTCCAGCCCTATCAGGTCAACGATGCCCTGATGAAGCACGCCAAGGATGATGCGCTGTTCATGCACTGCCTGCCGGCCCATCGCGGCGAGGAAGTGACGGACGCGGTGATCGACGGTCCCCAGTCGGTCGTCTTCGACGAGGCGGAAAACCGCCTGCACGCGCAGAAGTCGATCCTCGCCTGGTGCTTCGGCGCCGTCTGAGCCCGTTTCACTGGATCTTGAACTGGACGGAAGGCCACACCATCTGTCGGTTTTCCAACGCGCTGGACGCCTGCCTCGGGCGGCCTCCGGCGCTTCAACACCCATTGCCGATACCTTTCCGGCGGCCAGCGGTTCCGCTTGGCGCCCCGTTTGTGTAAAGGTCGTGCTATCGGCGCGAAGGAGTAAATGATGGCGGAAGCAACTGTCGAGCTGAACGATCTCCGTTTTGCGGGAGATGACAGGGTCGTGCCTTTCCAGGTGGAAGGGCTCGACGTGCGTGGCCGTGCGGTGCAGATGGGGCCGATGCTGAATGCCATCCTCGCCCGCCATGCCTATCCGGCACCGGTGGCGCGCTTGCTGGCCGAGGCGATCGTGCTGACGGCCCTGCTCGGAACCTCCCTCAAGTTCGATGGCAAGTTCACGATCCAGACTAAGGGCAACGGCCCTGTCGATCTTCTGGTCGCCGATTTTTCGACGCCGGATGCACTGCGCGCCTACGCCCGTTACGACGAGGATGCGCTCGCTGCCGCGATCAAGGACGGCAAGGTCTCCCCGCCCGAACTGCTTGGCGAGGGCGTGCTTGCCTTCACCATCGATCAGGGCAAGGGCATGCAGCCCTATCAGGGCATCGTGCCGCTCGACGGTTCCTCGCTCGAAGAGATCGCCGGCGTCTATTTCCGCCAGTCGGAACAGATCCCGACGCGGGTGCGCCTTGGTGTGGCCGAGCTCTACGACCGCGATGCCGACGGCAAGCCGCGCCATAACTGGCGGGCCGGTGGCCTCATCGCCCAGTTTCTGCCGCAGGCACCGGAGCGCATGCGCCATCCCGATCTCCACGGCGGCGATGGCGACGAGCGCGAGACCGATGTGGCCGACGATGCCTGGAACGAGGCGCGCTCGCTGGTTGAGACGATCGATACGGACGAGCTTACCGATCCGCAGGTCGCGATCGAGCGGCTGCTCTTCCGGCTTTTCCATGAGCGGGGCGTGAGGGTCTATGAGCCTCACTCCGTAGTCGACCGTTGCAGCTGCTCGCGCGACAAGATCAAGGGCGTTCTGGCAGGCTTTACGGCAGAAGAGATCGAGGCGAGCCAGGAAGATGACGCGATCTCCGTCACCTGCGAATTCTGCTCGACGACCTATCGGTATGAAGTGGCTGAGTTTGCTGCGGCCTGAGCGGGGCTTTTCGGGCTCAGTTCAGCACGCGGGTCTGCCCGGGTGAATCCAGCGAGAAGGCGGGGATGTCGACTTTGAACACCTCGCCTTCCTCGGTCTGCATGTCATAATGGCCGAACATCATGCCCGACGGCGTGTCGAGCGGGCAGCCGGAAGAGTATTCGTAGCTATCGCCCGGCTGCAGACGCGGTTGTTCGCCGACGACGCCGAGACCATCGACTTCGTCCACCAGTCCATTCTGGTCCGTGATGTGCCAATAGCGATGCACAAGCTTGACCGTATGGATCGAATGGTTCTCGATCACGATACGATAGCCCCAGACATAGCGGCTTTCTTCCGGGCTGGACTGTTCTTCGAGATAGTAGGGCTCGACAGCCACTTCTATATCTCTCGTCCGGGCGCGATACATCGACAAATACCTCAACTCTAGTGAATCGGATATCGTACAGGCCGGCACGAAGGTCAAGAAAACTCGCGGTTTACGCGAGAAACTGTGATGACTTCTTGAGATTAGGGATAACTGATATGGTGAATCCGCCTGAGGCGAATTCACCATATCCGGTTTGTCGGGGCCCTTAGATCGAGGCGAGCGCCCTGGCGAAATCGTCCAGAAGGTCCTGATTGTCCTCGATGCCGGCGGAGAAGCGCACGGTTCCCGGCGAGATGCCGAGTTCGGCGCGGGCCTCGTCCGTCAGGTTCTTGTGCGTCGTCGTTGCGGGATGGGTGATCAGGCTGCGCGTATCGCCGAGATTGTTGGAAATGGTCACCACTTCCAGCGCGTTCTGCAGCTTGAAGGCCGCTTCCTTACCGCCCTTCAATTCGAAGCAGACCAGCGTCGATCCGCCCGACATCTGCTTGGCAATGATATCGGCCTGCGGATGGTCCTTGCGGCCCGGATAGATCACCTTCGCGACCTTGCTGCTGTCAGCGAGGAAGTCAGCTATCTTCGAGGCGTTTTCCGTTTGCTGCTTGACGCGCAGCGGCAGGGTTTCCAGGCCCTTGATCAGCGTCCAGGCGGTGAACGGCGACATGGCCGGGCCGGTATGGCGATAATAGTCCTGCAGGTGCTCGGTAACCCATTCCTTGTCGGAGAGTATGACGCCGGCAAGGCTGCGTCCCTGGCCGTCGATATGCTTGGTGGCCGAATAGACGACGATATGTGCACCGAGTTCCAGCGGTTTCTGGAAGAGCGGCGTGGCGAACACGTTGTCGACCACGACCTTGGCGCCGATCTGGTTGGCAAGCTTGGCAACGCCGGCAATGTCGACGATCTCGAGTGTCGGGTTGGTCGGGCTTTCGAGGAAGAATACCTTGGTGTTCTTCTGGATCGCCTTTTCCCAATTGGCGAGATCACGCCCGTCGACCAGCGTGCATTCGATACCGTAGCGGGGAGCGAGCGTCTCGACCACCCAGCGGCAGGAACCGAACAGCGCGCGGGCTGCGACGATATGATCGCCGGCTTTCAGCTGGCAGAGCAGGGCTGCCGAAACGGCGGCCATGCCGGATGCCGTGGCGCGGGCTTCTTCTGCACCTTCGAGCGCGCACATGCGCTTTTCGAACATGTCATTGGTCGGGCTGCCGTAGCGGGCATAGATATAGCCCTCGGTCTCGCCCTTGAAGCGGGCTTCAGCCGCTTCCGAATTGTCGTATGCAAAGCCCTGCGTCAGATAAATCGCTTCCGACATCTCGCCATATTGCGAGCGCAGCGTGCCGCCGTGAACGAGTGTGGTCGCCGGGCGAAATTTGTTTGTCATGTCAGTCCTCATTCCAAAACAAAAAAAACCGGCCGCGAAAGCAGACCGGTTTTAAAAACCCGGTCTTTTTAGCCACTTGTTTAACGTGGCTGCAAGCCGACCGGCAAATCACCACGGGATAAAGCTGCCTTACGCCTCGCATCTGCTTGCGTCAATGGCTCGCATTTGGTTTTGTCACCGCCACAAATTTGGAAGTGACATGATGGCTCGCGACACGGGAATTCTGGCGGACCGCGCAATTGCGGACCTATTTGAAACGGGACGGCTGGTTTCCGAACGCGAACTGGACCGCGATCAGATCCAGCCGGCAAGCCTTGACCTGCGTCTCGGCGCCAAGGCTTTCCGCGTCCGCGCCTCCTTCATGCCGGGCCCCAACAGTCTCGTGGCCGACAAGCTCGACCGGCTGAGCCTGCATGTCGTCGACCTGTCGCATGGCGCGGTTCTGGAAACCGGCTGCGTCTATATCGTGCCGTTGATGGAAAGCCTCGACCTGCCGGCCACCATGTCGGCTTCGGCCAATCCGAAATCCTCCACCGGCCGCCTCGATATCTTCACCCGCGTCATCACCGATCACGCACAGGAATTCGACAAGATCCCGGCCGGCTATCGCGGCCCGCTCTATCTCGAAATCTCTCCGCGCACCTTCCCGATCGTTGCCCGCCAGGGTTCGCGCCTGTCGCAGATCCGCTTCCGCATCGGCAATGCGCTCCTGTCTGAACCGGAAGTCCTTCACCTGCATGAAACCGAAACGCTGGTCGCATCGACCAGGCCGAACGTGTCGGGTGGCGGCATTGCCCTGTCGATCGATCTGAAGGGCGATGCCAACGGCCTGATCGGCTATCGCGGCAAGCATCACACCGCCGTCGTCGATGTCGACAAGAAGGGCGAGCACGATGTCTTCGATTTCTGGGAGCCTCTCTATAGCCGCGGCCGCAACGAACTGATCCTCGATCCGGATGAGTTCTACATCCTCGTTTCCCGCGAAGCCGTGCATGTGCCGCCGCTTTACGCGGCCGAAATGACCCCCTTCGATCCGCTGGTCGGCGAGTTCCGCGTTCATTATGCCGGCTTCTTCGATCCCGGCTTCGGACATGAAGCCGCAGGCGGCCGCGGCAGCCGCGCCGTGCTGGAAGTGCGCAGCCACGAAGTGCCCTTCATCCTGGAAGACGGCCAGATCGTCGGGCGGCTCGTCTACGAGCACATGCTGGAAAAGCCTCAGGGCCTCTACGGCACCGGCCTTGGCTCGAATTATCAGGCGCAGGGCCTCAAGCTTTCCAAGCATTTCCGCGGCTGATCACCACATCCGTGGCAGCCTTGCCGTGATGCCGCAGCAATTCATTCTTCGACCTGCCGCCCATCGAAGCGGCCTTGACAGAGCCGGCGGCTTGTTGGAAACCTCACATCTGCAAGCGGGTGTAGCTCAATGGTAGAGCAGCAGCTTCCCAAGCTGAATACGAGGGTTCGATTCCCTTCACCCGCTCCAGCCTTCTTTGGCCTCTGCGCCCCTCAGTCTAGCTTGATCGTCGCCCGTTCGACAAAATCCTTCATCGCATCATCCGCGACCGGATCCGTTTCCAGGTGGTCGATGATCGACAGGGATTTGGCCCGGTAGGCCTCGGTCGAGGCATCGTAGGAAATGCCGCGGTTGATCTTTCGGGAAAATTCCTCGCGCGAGCGGCCGTAATAGTGATTGAGCTGGATGAAGCTGGAGGAATAGAAGCCTGCTTCCTTGCGGCTCCGTCGGTCGAAAATCTTGCCTGCGTCATTCGAGGTCTTGTTGCCGAAGGTCCTCGTCTGGAAATGATGCACGGAAACATGCGTCACTTCGGTCGGATCGACGATGCATTTGAAGTTGAGCGCATGCGGATGGCGATACATCGGATCCCTGGCCCGCATCGTATAGGCCTGCGTGACGGGCAGGGCGGGCCGCGTTTCATGGCCGCCATGGCCGAACATGTGCCACGGCAGCGAGATATTCGGGAAGCCGCCGGCTCCAGTCAGAGCCTCCTCAAGCGTCAGTCCGGTTTTCGGCAGCAGGAATTCATCGGCATCGATGAAGGCCATCCATTCGAACTGGCCGCCGAAATTCACGATCGCATGCGCATAGGCGACCGTCTGGGCATTGATGATTTCCTCGGTGGCCTCGTCGCGCATGCGCATCGACCACGGGATGATGGTCACCTCGTCTTCCGACAGCGTCTGTCGGACGAGATCGAACGTTCCGTCCGAAGAGCCGTCATTATAGAGAAAGAAGTGGCGCACGCCCACAGCCCTGTGGAAGCGCAGCCATTCGACGATGTAGTTTGCCTCGTTCTTGATCCAGCAGACGATCGCAATGCCATGCCTGTCCGCCTGCGGCTTCGGCGGCGTGATGCCGATCTCTCTGGTGACGTGGCGCGGACGCTTGAATCCGAAAAATCGCATGGGCCCCTCGGCGCTCGGACGAGGCGAGCGCGCTTGTATTTCCAACGCCAGTCGAATACAGCCCCCCACGAAGGAAGACAAGCGATGCAGCCGGCAGCGCGGTCTTCGTATCGGCGCAGGAAAGCATTGTGCTGCGGGGTCTGCGAAGCAGCCTCGCGCATGGGCCTGGTATCAACCGGAAGATGGGTGTGCGTGCATGAGTTCAGCAGAGAGTTCGACAATGAGTTCTGCAATTCTGGCAGCAAGTGGTGGCGTCAAGCAGGTCATCTGCATCAGCTGGGGCACGAAATACGGCGCCCCCTTCATCAACCGCCTCTACAACATGGTCGAGCGTAACATCACGCCGCCCTTCACCTTCACCTGCTTCACCGATAACCGCGAGGGCCTGCATCCCGGCATTCTCTGCGAGGACCTGCCGCCGATCGGCGTCGAGATGCCGGTCAACACCCGCGGCATCTGGCCGAAATCGCGCCTCTGGGGCCCCGAACTCGGCTCGCTCAAGGGCGCCGTCCTGTTCCTCGACCTGGATTTGGTGATCGTTTCCTCGCTCGATCCCTTCTTCGAGCTCGGCGGTCCCGATGACGTCGTTCTGGCGAAGAACCAGACGACACCGTTCGAGCGGCTCGGTCAGACCTCGCTGTTCCGCTTCCCGGTCGGCAAGCTCGTGCCGCTGCAGGAGAAGTTCAAGGAAAACCCGCAATGGGTGGCCGATACCTACCGGTTCGAGCAGCGCTATGTCAGCCGCTGCGCACCGGGCGGCATCAAGCTCTTCCCGCGTAAATGGGTGCTGCATTTCCGACAGGATTGCCGCTGGCCGTTTCCGCTCAACTATTTCCTCGCACCCCGGCTGCCGTCGAGCGCCCGCGTTGTGATCTTCCCGCGCGGGCTCTTGCCCCAGCATGCGATCGAGGGGCGATACGGCTCCAGCGCTCCTGCGCAAACGCCGCTGCAGCATGTTGCCGGTGTGTTCAACAAGGAGAAGCGCCGCAAGAAGGGCTTCTTCCAGTATTTGCGTCACTACATCCTGCCGACAAAGTGGGTCGCGGATCACTGGCGCTGATATCGGCCCCGTTCAGGCCGCGGTTATCGTGTGGTGCCGCCCGAGCGGCAGCATCATCGGTCGGCCGCAGGTCGGGTCGGTGATCACGCGGCTCTGAAGCCCGAAGACTTCCCTGACATTGTCTTCCGTCAGCACGGCTTCGGGAGTGCCCGCATCATGGATGCGGCCTTGCGCCATCGCCACCAGATGATCGGCATAGCGGGCCGCAAGGTTGAGGTCGTGCAGCACCATCACGATCGTCGTGCCGCGTGCCCGGTTGAGATCGGTCAGAAGGTCGAGCACCTCGATCTGGTGGTTGATGTCAAGAAAGGTCGTCGGCTCGTCGAGAAGCAGGATATCCGTCTCCTGCGCCAGCGCCATGGCGATCCACACCCTTTGCCGCTGGCCGCCGGAAAGCTCGTCCACCGGCCTGTCGGCCAGATCGGCGGTCTTGGTCGCGTCGAGCGCCGCTTGCACCGCCTCGTCGTCCTTCCGTGTCCAGCGGGAAAAAAGCCCCTGATGCGGATGGCGCCCTCGGCCGACGAGATCGGCGACCGTGATCCCCTCCGGCGCGATCGGCGATTGCGGCAGCAGGCCGAGAACACGGGCAAGGTCGCGCGGCGGCATCCGGTGCACTGATTTTCCGTCCAGCAGAACCTGGCCGCCGCGTGGCGCCAAAAGCCGCGACATCGATCTTAGAAGCGTGGACTTGCCGCAGGCATTTGCGCCGACGATGACCGTGATCCTGCCCGGTGGCACGGCGATGTCGAGGTCGCTCAGGATGTCGCTATCGCCATAACCGGCGGAAAGCTTGATGGCGTCCAGAGTATGTGTGGGCCGAGTATTGGTGGGCAGAGTATGACCGGTCATAGCGAGCCTCCGGCCCGGTTTACGCGAATGATGAGATAGATCAGGTAGGGCGCACCGAGTGCGCCGGTGACGACCCCGACGGGATAGCGGCTGAACAACAGGAACTGACCCGCATAGTCTCCCGCCAGAACCAGAAGCGCCCCGACCAGCGCCGCCGGCAAAAGCAACGGCCCGCTATCGCCGACGACCCGGGCCGCGATTGGTCCGGAGAGAAAGGCGACAAAGGCGATCGGTCCGGTTACCGCTGTCGAGCAGGCGATCAGCCCGACGGTGGCGAGGATGACCATCGCGCGCGTGGCCGATACCCTGACGCCAAGCGCGGCCGCCATGTCGTCGCCGAGCCTCAGTGCCTCGATATCGCGCCCGCGGGCGATCAGCAGACCGCCGAACACGGCAAGTGCGAGAGCAAGCGTGATGGACTGCCCAAGCTGCGCACCGTTGACGCTTCCGGTCAGCCAGCGCATCGCTTCCTGCAGGCTCCAGGCGGGCGCCTGCGACAGGATATAGGAGACCACGCTTTCCAGCATGGCCGACACGCCGATACCGACAAGGATGAGGCGCGTTCCGGCCACGCCATTGCGGAACGAAAGCCCATAGACCGCGAGCGCCACGCCAAGTCCGGCCGAGACGGCCAGAACCGAGACGATCGGCCCCTTCAGCGACAGGACGACGATGGCAAACACAGCTGCGGCACTGGCACCGGAGCTGATGCCGACAATGTCGGGGCTCGCCAGCGGATTGCGCAGCATGGTCTGGAATGCCACGCCACCCAGCCCGAAGCTCAGCCCCGCCAGCACGCAGAGCACGGCGCGCGGCAGCCGAAGCTGGCCGACGGTGAAGCTTGCGCCCGGCACGGTCTCGCCCATCAGCACGCGCAGGACCTCGCCGGGCGGCGTGAACGACTGCCCGAGGCAAAGCGTCAGCGCAAAGACGGCGACGATCAGCATCGCAAGTATCGCGAGGATCGCCCGGTATTTCCGCCGCCGCCTATGCCGATTGGCGATGATGATGCCAAGCGTGTTCGCTGGGGCAGGGCCAGGATCAGCGGCCGGGGAAATAGAGGGTGAAATTGGTGTGGAGGACATACCGGTCACAGGTCGCGTACCCTCTGGCGCCGGACGATCCAGATGAAGAACGGTGCGCCGATGAGTGCCGTAATAATGCCGACATTGATCTCGGCCGGCCGCGCCACGATACGGCCGACGATATCGGCGGCGAGAAGAAGTGCTGCACCGCCGAGTGCCGAGAATGGCAGGAGCCAGCGGTGATCGACCCCGGTAAGCAGCCGGCAGACATGCGGCACGACGAGGCCGAGGAAGCCGATCGGGCCGCAGACCGCTGTCGTGGCGCCACAGAGCAGGATGGCGCCGAGCGAGGCGAAGCCACGCGCAAACGCCACCCGCTCGCCGAGACCGGCCGCGAGCTCGTCTCCGAGCGCCAGCGAATTCAGCTTGCGGGCAGAAAGCAGGCTGATGGCGAAGCCGACCGCGAGAAACGGCAGGACGGGATCGATCCGCTCGAATGTCGCGCCACCCACGCCGCCGATCTGCCATGAGCGGATGCCGCCGGCAATATCTGCGCGCGGCAGCACGATGGCGATCACCAGCGAGGAAAAGGCAACCGAGGTGGCAGCACCCGCAAGCGCAAGCTTCAGCGGCGTCGCCCCGCCGCGTCCGAGCGAGCCGACCGTGTAGACGAAGATCGCTGCCAGCGCCGCACCGGCAATCGCCGTCCAGATATAGGCGGAAGCCGAAGCCATGTTGTACCACGCCACACCGACGACGACGGCAAGCGACGCTCCCATGTTGACGCCGAGAATACCCGGATCGGCAAGCGGATTGCGTGTCACACCCTGCATCACGGCACCGGCGAGCCCGAGTGCCGCTCCTGCAAGCAGCGCCAGCAGCGTGCGCGGTATGCGCAGGGATACGGCCGACTGGCCGATCGTGTCGACATGACCATCAAGCGCCAGCCTGATGTCGCCCCAGCCGACATCCCGCGTCCCCACGGTCACGGAGAGGGTGCAAAGGACAAGCAGCAGCCCGCAAAGCGCGATCAGCCAGAGACCGCGTTGTGCACGACCCGAAGCGATGGCTGGTCTCGCCGTCGATGACAGTCCGCGGGTGGTCATTTCGCTTTCTTGGCGGCGTTGGACAGCAACGTCACGTAGTCCTTCAATACCCAGGATATGGAAAGCGGCGTCGGGTTGGCGGCCGTGCCCAGCGTGCTGTTGGGAAGGGTCACCAGCGCGCCGCGCTGGATCGCCGGCATTTTCGATGTCAGCGGGTTGGCCAGAAGCGCATGCAGCAGTTTGTCGTCGCCATAGGTCACGACGATGTCGACATCGTTGAATTCGTCGATCTGTTCGGCGCTCACCGAGCCCGCGAACTTGCCCGGCTTGGAAGCCTGCAGCACGCTTTTCGGCGAGGCGAGACCCAGATCGTCGAAATATTTCACCCGCGTATCGTTCGTCGTGTAGAAGTTGATGGTGCTCAGATCCGATGCGTTGAGATGGGTGATGAACATCGCCGTCTTGCCCTTGAGTTCCGGGTGACCGGCCACCGCGTCGGCGATTTCTCCCTCGAGCTTCTTGATCAGCGCCTCACCTTCGGCGGGCATGCCGAGGCCGAGACTATCCATCCGGATCATCGTGCGCCAGTCGGTAGACCAGGGCGACGACGGATAGGCGATAACCGGTGCAATCTGGCTCAGTGTGTCGTAGTCCGACTTGCTGATGCCGGAATAGGCGGCAAGGATGACATCCGGATGCGTCGCCGCAACGGCCTCGAAATCGATCCCATCGCCTTCGTCGAACAGGACCGGCGTCGGGGCGTTGAGTTCCGTCAGCCTTTGCTTGACCCAGGGCAGCAAGCCATCGCCGTCATCATCGCCGAAATTGGCCTTTGTCATGCCCACGGGAACGATACCCAGCGCCAGCGGCACCTCGTAATTTGCCCAGTCCACCGTGGCGACGCGCACCGGCTTCTTGGCAATCACCGTCTTGCCGAATGCGTGAGTGATGGTGATCGGATAGGTCGGTCCGTCTTCGGCCAATGCCGATCCGGCGGTAACGAACAGCATGCAGGAAAAAGCCACTGCCCGCGCGACTGAAATGATCAATGGCAGCATGGCGCAGCCTCCGCGTCTGTCTCGGGATAAGTGGACTTTCAGTTTCAGGTTCAACAGGCGGCGTCAACGCCGATACGGCATCCGGTCCGGAACTTTCGTTAAATTTCCGTTGAATTCTACAAAACTCGAAAAACCTACAATACTGGATTACGCTACTCAAGTTAGTGCGTTAATGGGGACTTAATATGGGGGCTTAAGCGGCCGGCGAGGTCGAGACCTGTTCTCGATGGAGCGGAATGTCCGGACGCGAGCCAATCTTCTCCCCGCCAGATATGGGCCGCGGCACTCTTATCCCGGAGTGCCCGACTGTCGGATCAACGTTGGAAGATGGATATGAATATAGTACGCACGAGTGACAATGCGAAGCGAGCCTCCAAGCGCTACAGGGGCACCCTGCTGCTCGGATGTACGGCGCTCGTTGCATTGGCTCCGACCTTTGTCTTTGCCCAGGAAGCAGACGCCACCACCGCCAACGCGGGCTCGGGAACGGCGCTTGCACCGATCGTGATCAAGGGGTCGCGCACCGTGCTCGATACGAGCAACGACTCCAAGACGATCGTTGCGACGGAAACAACGGGTGCGGGCAAGCTGCCGACGGATATCCTGACCGCACCGGCAACCGTCTCGGTCATTACCTCCAAGGAACTCGAGGAACGTCGCGCCACCAGCATCGTCGAGGCCGTGCGTTATACGGCCGGCGTCACGACAGGCTATTATGGCGGCGACGACCGTTACGACTATATCAACATCCGCGGTTTCGAGCCCTACACCTATCGCGATGGCCTTGCGATCGGTCGGACGGTCGCGAACACCAAGGAGGAGCCCTATGCCTTCGACCGCGTCGAGGTATTGAAGGGCACGAGCTCTGCCGGCTTCGGCGCGGCGGAACCGGGTGGCTCCATCAACTATGTGACGAAACTGCCGAAGACGGAGCGTTTCGGTGAGGCCTATGTGACCGGCGGATCCTACAATCACAAGGAAGCCGGCCTGGACTTCGGTGACAACATCACCAAGGACGATACGCTCTCCTATCGTTTGACCACGAAGATGCAGAATGCCGACGCTGAGTATGACTACTCGCGCGACAACGAGAAGTTCATCATGGGCGGCCTGACCTGGCGTCCGACCGATGTGACGAGCCTCTCCTTCGTCTTCGATCATCTCAGCAAGGAAGGCGTGCCCGGCTCGGGCGGCCAGCCGATCGGCTCCGATTTCGACCGGAGCGACTTCTTCGGCGAGCCCGACTATTATTTCATGAACACCAATCGCAACACTTACAGCGTGAAGTTCGACCACGACTTCGGCAACGGCCTGAGTTTCAGTTCCAATTCGCGCTATACCAAGGGTCGCAACAACTTCGGCAGCGCCTATCTGTCCTACACGCGCACCGACGGTTCGGACCTCGCCGACCGCTATTACTTCGGCAGTGACACGAACAACGAGCAGTTCGTCACCGATGCCAACCTTGTCTACGAGACGAATTTCGGCAACGTCGACAGCCGCACGCTCGGTGGTTTGGAATACAATCACTTCCAGTCGCAGAATTACGGCCTCTATGACCCCTCTGCTCCGCCGATCAATTGGGTAGACCCGGTCTATTCCGGTGGTCCGGCTTCGGCGGACCCGAATTACGGCACCCGCGACAAGCAGAAGACGAAGGCGATCTACCTGCAGCAGGACTTCACCTTTGACGACCGCCTGACGGTGAGCGTCGGCATGCGCAACGACTGGTTCGACCTAACGGAGACCGACCTGTTCGGGGGCGGCACAGAGTCAGACAGCAACAGCAAGTTCACCAAGCGCATCGGTGTCAGCTACAAGATCACGGATGAACTGGCCCCCTATATCAGCTACGCCGAATCCGCTGCACCTCCCGGCGTCGGCACCGATCCGACCACAGGCAAGCAGTATGAGGTCGGCATCAAGTATCGGCCGGACGCCTTCCCGGCGCTCTTCACCGCCTCGCTCTACGATCTGACCAAGGGCAACATCACGGTCGATGATGGTATCAGCTACATACCTTTCACCGTCAACAAGGTACGCCATCGCGGTCTGGAGCTTGAAGCCAAGGCTGAGGTCACCAAGGATATCAACCTGATCGCGGCCTACAACTACATCGATTCCAAGATCGACGACCCCGGCGAGGATGACAATGGCAATCGCCTGATGCGTGTTCCCAAGAACATGGCGTCGCTGTGGGGCACCTACAAGTTGGAAGGCCAGGGTAGGCGTGGCGACATGACCTTCGGTGCAGGCGCCCGCTATATCGGCTCCTATTATTATGACCTTGCCAACAGTAATAAATCCGAAACTGCCGTCGTGTTCGACGCATCCTTCACCTATAACATCGTCAAGAACACGACCTTCCAGCTGAACGTCAACAACGTCTTTGACGACAAGCACATCACCAATCAGGACGGTGGCGGCGTCTACTACAATCAGGGCCGGACGATCTACGCGACGCTCCGCCAGACCTGGTAATCATGAAAAAGCCCGCCCGGAGCAAAACGGGCGGGCCAAGCTTTGTCGGCGTGAAGGTTCGGCTTGGAACGCCGGGTTAGGGCCTCAGTCAGCCTCATGCATCCGCCGCCATGCGGCGGGTGTATCGCCCACGACCTGCCTGAACGTCTTGGTCAGGTGCGCCTGGTCGGTAAAGCCAAGCTGGGCGGCGATTTCCGCCACCGCGAGGTCCCGCTGAAGCAGCAGCGTCTTGGCAAGCTCCACGCGCTTGGCGAGCTGCCATTGCAGCGGGCTCTTCCCCGTCGTCTGCTTGAACACATTGGCAAACCAGCTTTCCGACAGGCCGACCGTCTCGGCCATTTCCGCAATCGTCAGCCGGCCATTGCTGCAGGCGTCCATCCGCGCGATGAGCTTGTTCATCTGTCCCTTGGTCAGCCGGCCGTTCGAGGTTGGTTTTTCGCCATGGGGAATGTCGAGCAGAGCCGTCGCGATGCTGCCTGCCAGGCTTTCGGCATAAACGGCATGGCGCGAAGGCGAAGATATCTCGTCGACCAGTAGCCCCGACAGCGCCTCGATCGGCCCGAGATCCTGGATCTCGACCGGCCGCTTGAGCGCGGCCATGGCGGCCGAGCTTCCGATCGACGGAGCCAGGAACCGCATCAGCCGGTCCTTGTGCATATGCAGGTTGAGATGGGAAAACCGGTGCAGGCTCTTGCTCGTCGTCCACATCGGCATGCCGGCAGGGATATAGATCGCGCGCGTCATCGGCCGGTAATTGCGCGAGAATTCGCCATTCTCGTTGGAAATTCTCACCCGCGACGACACATCGTTGAAGAACACCATGATCCGCGGGTCTTCGGCAAGATAGTAGCCGCTTGCTCCTGCCTGACTTTCCGCTTCCCAGAGCACGCTCACCAGACCGTCCAGGCAACGCCACTTCACCGGCGACACGACCTGTATGCCGTTGGTTTTCCAGACCATCGAGTGCCAGAAGTTCAATTGCCAATCCACTTCAACGAACAAGCGTCGGATATGCGCGCAGAGGAAACCCGCAAGTTCCTCGTCACCGCCTCCACGCTCTAAGAGCAGGGGACGTCACGATAATTTGAGAAGTTTTATCTAGTTTAACCCAATTGAGCAAGCCGAGGCTGAATTGCCTAGCGCGTTCGCTGCCGCCAAGCGGCCCGGCGACGCGCCGATCAGGTCATGGATTGCCCGTCACGATAGTGCCGCGCGGGGCCGTCTGCCTTGCCGAAACGGTGATTTTCGTGTTCCCAGGCTAAGTCCGATAATGAGGCCAGTAACGGTGGTGCCTCCCGGGGCCGACATGGCCAATGGCGATATGCATCCATAGGCCGTCAGCATGGCCCCGGTCATCAACAGTGGCCAGCCATAGTTCGGCGCCAAGGCACGCAGCGGTTCGGCACATTTCCACAGGACAAAGAAATAGAGGGCGAGACCAAGCAGGCCGAGGTCGAACCAGACCCCCATGGGGCCAAGGTCACTCGAGAAGATCTGCATTTCGCCAAGGAAGCTCTTGGTCATGTCGACACTGGGTGTCACGCCGAAGCCCCAGAGCGGATCCATGAAGATCCGCTGCCGGACAACCTCGTATTCCATCGCCCGGTAGGAGCCGGACGAGTCGTTTGCAAATTGCTCGAACGGATTGAAGGAATGGTAGAGCAGGCCCGACATGACATAAGCGGACCCAGCGATCATGCCCAGCCGCGCCGCGCCGGTGATCAGCGCTGGCCGTTGCGAGAAAAGGAACAGGACCGTGATCAGGAAGATGATCAGCAGATAGACGCGGGACAGCGACAGCACCGAGGCGGCGGCAGAACTTAGGAAGAAGAGTAACCGCCAATAGGTTATCCTCTCGAACAATTGTGTCAGCCAATAGAAATAGGCGAGGCAGGCCACGGCTAGATACAGGAAAATCCGGGCTCCGCGCTCAGCATCCGACGAGGTGATCGCTGCCAGAAGGCTTCCTGGCATAGCGCCTCCCATCTGCAGGACCGACATGGCGGCATAGATGATGCAATAGGCTGTCGAATAGGTGATCACCCACTTCATCAGGTAGTTGGTGCCGAGCGTGACTGCCATGAAACAGAAAGGCAGAAAGCTCAAGAGCCACATGAACTGGAAGAACACGTTGGGCTGAACCGGTATGTGAAGCCTGCCCGCGAACAGCGCGATCTGATTCATGATCAGCGCGATGAAACAGATCGCAAGGATCGGCAGCATGATCCGACCGCGCAGCACCGCATAGCCGCAGTAAAACAGGATGATGGCAGCTGCCCCGCCAAGCAGAAGCGGTTGGGTGAAATCCCCCACCACCCGGTAGAGACGCGATGCAAACAGGAGGTCGATCAGAAGAATTGCGTGGGCGCACACGCGGTGGATGGCAAACTCGAGTTCTTCAAGTGGCTCTCGCATAACTTGAGTCGTGGTCATGAGGACTTTCCGTTCGCGCCCTGATCGTCAGCCAATATCATGAGGATGGTGATCGGTCACTAGAGGCCGGCCTTCACGATGGAAACGTGACTAACGGCACTGCCGCCGCTCATCGGCACTAGCCGGCGATGCCGTCATCAGGCATCTGCCCCAGGCGTGCGATAGCGGTTGCGGATCAGCTTCATGTAATAGTTACCCGGTGAACTGGTCCGGC
This sequence comes from Neorhizobium sp. NCHU2750, assembly GCF_003597675.1. NCBI lineage: Bacteria > Pseudomonadati > Pseudomonadota > Alphaproteobacteria > Hyphomicrobiales > Rhizobiaceae > Neorhizobium > Neorhizobium sp. NCHU2750. Next base: position 124,111 of record NZ_CP030827.1, read on the forward strand.
GCAGATCCTCGATGACATAGGCAGGCACGTCACAGAATTCCCGCATCTCCCCATTCGCCATGAACAACCGCATGCGCGAGGAGGGTACGTCATACTCGACCTGATCGATAAGCTTCGATTTCAGATGGATGAGCATATTTCACCATCCCGTCTACCGTCATCTCTTCGACCGGGAGGATATTCGCGACATGCCTCGAGTCAATATCGGAAGTTTGCTTGCGCGTGGAGGCTCACATCACCCCGCATCACGATTGCATGTAGAGACATGCGGGAAGTAACATTCTAGGGATCTTGTTGTATTTCTTCTGGCGGTGGCGGGTGTAAGCTTGAGTGATTGTATATTCCTGTCCGCCCCTGTGCCGTCGAGCATGAAGAGAGACGACTTGGACTTGCGCTTTAGTGGCGGCGCAATAAGGTGGCGCACGAGCCGGCCGCGGTTGCAGTACCCGCATGGCAGTCTTTCGGCCGGTGCTGCACGTTTGAGGGATGCAAGATGAGGAAATACCTGCTGGCTGCAATTGCGGTTCTGGCCGGTTCGGCAGGGCCGGTCGCAGAAGCAACGGATTTCCAGTATGGTCGCGGCGTCAACCTCGTCGGCAATCACGGCTTTTATTCCGGTTCCACCACTTGGGCGACGCCTGCCGGGATGAACTACTATCTCGGCAAGGGAATGCGGGTGTTCCGCATCGTCGTGGCATGGGAGTGGATACAGCCCAAACTGGGTGGTGAGCTTGACCCGACGGTTGTCGCCGCCCTGCAGAAGGAGACCGATTTCCTCACCGGTGCCGGCGCTACGGTGATCATCGACATTCATAACTTTATGCGTCGCGACCTCAATTTCGACAAGCGCCCGAGCCGGCCTGTGCCGGAAAAGCAGGTCGTTATCGGTGAGGATCCGGCCGTCCCGGCGACCCAATTCGCCGATCTGTGGGTGAAAATTGCCCAAAAATTCAAATCGAACCCGAAGGTCATGTTCGGCATCATGAACGAGCCGCATGATGTCGACGGGCCGACGCTGGGTGCCACATACAATACGGTGCTTCGCGACATTCGCTCCACCGGCGCCACCAACGCCATCCTTCTCGATGGATTGGGCTTCGCCTACGACCTGTCCTGGACCAGTGAAAAACGGGGCACGCCGCTTGGCGCGATCGTCCGCGATCCCGGCAACAACATGGTCATCGACGTTCATCGGTATTTCGATGACTACAGTGCCGGCCAGAAGGAGACCTGCAATCGCGGCACCGGCACATCGATCCTGGTCGATTCCACCAAATGGGCGCGTGCCAACAAGCAGCGGCTTTTCCTCGGAGAGTTCGCCGTCGGCCGCAACGAGGCCTGCTATCGCGAACTCGGTGACATGCTGGCCTATATGGGCAGGAACAAGGATGTCTGGACGGGTTACACGTGGTTCGGTGTCTATGCCGGCCAGCAAGGCTACAACACGCCCGACCAGGGTTTCTGGTATTCGATCGATCCGGGTGGCCCCGATGTCCAGGATTTCACTGGCAAGACCCCCGACGATCCCCGCATGAAGATCCTGCTGTCCGGGCCGTGATTGGCGTCTCCGCAGTCTCAGGCCTTGGCAGCCGGACTGTGCGGTGTCTTGTTCCAGTGGAAGGGCCTGGTCCTGAGTTCGATCAGCGCTCTCCAGCTGGCGACGGAAATCATCAGCCAATAAAGTGGAACGAGTGCCCAGCGCCAGCCGATAAGCCTTTTCTCGTGATCGATCATCGAGCCCACCCCGAGCCCGAGAAAGATCAGATAGCTGCCGAGAATATTGACGAAGTCCATGGCGAAGAGCGATACGGCGCCAAGCGGCAGGTCGTCCTTCGGGGCATCGAGCAGGGCCGATGCGCCAAGCCAGAGGAAGACGAAGATCAGCGGATGCAGCAGCGCCGAAACCAGCATTCCGCCGACCATGAGGTGAAAGGTTGCGAAGGCTGCCGGGCCTAATTCGCCAAACAGCCGCAAGGGCTCGCGCATCAAAACCAGCCAGGTCTGTGCCCATCCCTTGAACCAGCGGGCGCGCTGCGCCATCCATACACTGATCTCGACGGGCGCATCCTCCAGCGTCTGCCGGGTCATCACGTCGCAGCGATAGCCCAGCCGATGGAGGCGCAGCCCGAGATCGGCATCCTCGGTCACGTTGAACGGATCCCAGCCGCCTACCTCGTGCAGGATCTGCGTCCTGAAATGGTTGGACGTGCCGCCGAGCGGCAGGGGCATCCGCGCTGTGGCCAGAAGCGGCAGAAGGCCGCGAAACAGCGCCGAATATTCAAGCGAGAACATGGCGCTGATGAACGACTGTCGCGGATTTGCGATGATCAGCGGCGCCTGCAGGCAGGCAAGCTCCGGTGGGCCCGCGCGAAAACGCGCATAGGCCTCGCGCAATTGCCCCGGATGCGGTCGGTCTTCGGCATCGTAGATCGCCAAATACTCGCCGCGCGCAGCGGTCAGGGCATAGGTGAGCGCCTTCGGTTTCGTCCGCGGCCCGATCGCCGGAACCCTGACGATCTCGAATTGCGGGCCGAGGACAAGAGCTTCCAATGCCTGAATGGTCTCGCTGTCGTCCTCCTCGCAGACGAGTTTTATATCGAGGAGGGCCGGCGGCCAGTCGAGGCGTGACAGGCTCGCCACCAGCTGGCTTGCCACGGGTGCCTCCCGATAGAGCGCCACCATGACGGTGTAGCGGGGCAGGGGGGCGGGCGCCGTCTGCGCCGCGCTCGTTGTCGCCGGCCGGAATATTTTCGCGGCCAGTGCCGTCAGCCGCAGCATGAGCGAAGCGAGATAGGTCAGCGACAGGAGCACATGCAGGAAAAGCAGCGTCTCTCCCGTCGCAATCAGCAAGGCCGCCATCATCGTCGCAGCAACCATCCCGGCGATGAACCCCTGGGCGCCCGAAAGCACCACTCGCGCGGAGAACAATGGCCTCCTTTCAAACAGTGCCTGGCTTGCTTGCCGTCCGCGCCGAACGGCCCCGGCCGCCCAGACGGCGCGGCGGATTGCCGAGGGCGTGGTAATGGCAAGGTCACGCCCGAGGAGCGGCATCGCCGCAAACGTCGCGGCAAGGTCTGCGAGGCGGCCGGCCGAGGGAACGATCGCCGTTTCCGGTGCCCGGTTGCGATGGGCAAGCCGCAGCATGGTAGGACGCAGAAGCTGACTGTCGATCGTCTCCGCATCGACGACAAGCCCGGCATCGATCTCGGACAGCAACGGCAGACGCAGAAGCCGTGCCATCGCGCCGTAATAGGCTTCTTCGTCCACCTCACCGGAGGCGATGAGTTCCGCCTCCAGTGACGTGCCGTTCACAAATGCGCGTTCGCCGAGCGCCGCGATCATCGGCTTGGAAAAGCCGAGTGCCGCCAGTGCGGCCGCTTCCGCACCGGCAAAGCCCGGATCGGCTGCCTCATCCGGCCTCTGTTGTGCCTTATGGCCCTCTGTTGCCGGCCGATCATCGCACGCCACCGCTCCCTGCGGCGGATATTCCCCGATGCGCATGGTTCTGTTACACCGTTCCCGATGGCACTCCGCAAGGCATGCCCGACCCTATCCCACGTCGCATAATAAAGGGGCTCCGGATGATTACATCCCCAGTTTGCCAGGGGGCTTTCGACTTGGCATTCCGCTGGGCATTCGATTGGGGGCGCAGCGATGCCAGCAAAGGGTTCCGCCGTGTGGTCGCTGGAATTGTGGTCGCCACCGCGTCATTGTTCATCTTGGCCGAGGCGAATGCAGCCGAAACCAGAACGCAAAGCGCCGCGGCCACGCTCCCCTTGATGTTCGACAGCCACGAGCGGTTGGCGCGGCCGGATCTGTCAGCCGTCGTGCGCATCCGCATCCTGACGACGGCCGACTTTCCGCCCTTCAATTTCGCCGACCAGAGCGGCCGGCTGTCGGGCTTCAATGTCGATCTCGCCCGCGAGATCTGCGCCGAACTCGATCTCGAGGCAAAATGCCAGATACAGGCACTCCCCTTCGCCGATCTGGAAAAGACGCTGGAAGCCAATGGCGGCGAGGCGGTGATGGCCGGCATCGCCATGACGCCTGAACTGCGCCAGCGCTTCCTGTTCTCGCGCCCCTATATCGGCATTCCCGCCCGCTTTGCCAAAAGACGCGCGGCGAGCCTGCCGGGCGACACGGCTGCAGCACTATCCACCCAGCGGGTTGGCGTGGTGAAGGACAGTGCCCATGAGGTGATGTTCAAGGCCTTCTTCCCGGCGGCAACGGCAGTCCCCTATGCGAGCGAAGCGGAGATGATGGCGGCGCTGAAATCCGGCGCTGTCGATCTGGTCTTTTCGGATGGGCTTCGCCTGTCTTTCTGGGTCGCAAGCGATGCATCGGATAGGTGCTGCACGCTTTTCGACGGTCCCTACGTCTCGGAGAAATTTCTCGGCGAGGGCCTGTCGATCATGGTCCGCAAGAGCGATCCGCTTCTCGTCGCAGCCTTCGATCAGGCGCTGGCGGAACTGTCGCGCAATGGCAGGCTGCAGGATCTCTACCTGCGCTATTTCCCCAACGGTCTCTATTGATCCTGGGAATTTGTTCCTGAGCCGATCGTGTCGGCCTCATGCCGTACGACTTTGCCGGCAGCGCGGCTGGCCTTACTGGCTTGCCCAGATGATCCGTGCCATCCATTCCACGTCGGAAAGATCGAAGACCCGGTTCGGATGGTCGGGATTGAGCGACATCACCTCGACCGTGCGCGGGCTCTGGCGGGCGAGAACCTTGGCCATCACCTCGCCCTCGCGGGTCTTCAGCACCACCCGGTCGCCGCGGCGCACCTGCGCGCCCGGCTCGACGATCAGCACGTCGCCGTCGCGATAGAGCGGCATCATCGATTCGCCCTGCACTTCGAGCGCGTAGACGCCGGCCTTGCGGGACGGATCGACCGGGAATTCGACGACATCCCAGCCCTGGCCGGCGGGAAAGCCGCCATCGTCGAAAAAGCCGCCGGCACCGGCCTGCGCAAAGCCGAGCAGCGGGATCGTGCCCGATTGCGGTGGAAAATTGCCGTCCGGTATCTGGTTGCGGTTGCTCGGCGGCAGGTAGCTCATGAACTGATCGATCGTCGCCCCGGTCGCATCGAGCACCTTCGACAGCGATTCCGTCGACGGCCATCTGAGTCGCCCGTCAGGCCCGAGCCGTTTCGAGCGGTTGAACGATGTCGGGTCGAGGCCCGCCCGTCTGGCAAGGCCTGATGGCGTTAGCTGATGGCCTTCGGCCAGCCTGTCGATCGCGTTCCATATGGCTTCATGTGACAGCATCGTGGCCTGGCCCCGGTCGTTTTCCGGCTCCTTGCCCTTGGCCCTCCTGTCGTCACCGGTCGATCGGCATGGATCGCATCGATCGGAACACTCTGGGCGAAGTCGTCGGCCGAAGGTGAAACAGCCGGGTTTGCTTGGCCCGGCCTGCATTGGTGCCCATGACGATCAGATCAAGACAATCAGATCCACACAATCGGGTGGAGACGATCGTCCCAGGCGATCGCGATTTTAGCCGAGCAGCCCTCTCGCGTAAAGGGAGGAGAGGAATAAAATCCTCTCGCTCTACCTTACGCCACCATCGCCATGTTGATCTTGCCGAGCTTGATCACCGCCTGCGTGCGGCTGTCGACATTGAGCTTCAACAGGATGGCCGAGACATGCGCCTTGATCGTCGCCTCCGAGACGCCGAGCTCATAGGCGATCTGCTTGTTGAGCAGGCCCTCGGCCAGCATGGTCAGCACGCGGTTCTGCTGCGGTGTCAGCGTCTTCAGCCTGTCGAAGATCTCGTTCAGTGCCGGATCGTCGTCGCCGAGGCCCTGATCGCCGCCGGGGGTGAAGATGCCGCCGTCGAGCACGGTGCGGATCGCCCCGCGAATGTCGTCGAGACCCGATGATTTGGGAATGAAGCCCGACGCGCCGAGCTCGATCGACCGGCGCACGGTGGCACAGTCGTCGGTGGCCGAAACGATGACGATCGGTAGCGCGGAAAACTGCGCCCTCAATGTCATCAGCCCGGAAAAGCCGCTGACCCCCGGCATGGCGAGGTCGAGCAGCATCAGGTCGGCATCGGGGTGTTCCTCGCCGGCCCTGAGAGCGGCGGAAAATTCGCCGCATTCGATGATCGTGACATCCTCGCTCATGGCCTTGAGGGCCTGAACCAGCGCGCCGCGAAACAGCGGATGATCGTCTGCGATAATGATAGTGAGTGTCTGCATTCCCACGCCTCCTCCCAAAGGCATAGTTGTGCCGGGATGACTATCCCGCGGCCCTCCTCAAGGCCTTACTTAAATTTGTAGCCTTCTTGCCGCGTCGAAACAAGGGCGCCGTTCCGGTGCCGTCTGTGGAAGACAATCCGGTGGCATCCTTATTCTCCTCGATCTGTCGCGATTTTGCGACAATGCCGCCGCGGCATCTGCGCCCGTCGATAGCCCGCCCGAGAGCTCAGGTGCGGTCCGGCTGCGCCTCTCCCGGCTTCTCTTCAGTGAATTCGCGCACGATACCCATGAAGCTGCGCATGAACCGTTCCATGATCGACAGCGACCGGTCGACCTCCGCGTCGCTCGGCAACTGGTTCTGAAGTCTGTCGGGCGGCGTCTGGCTCAATCGCTCCTCCAGGGCGGTCACCCGCTTTTGCAAGAGATCCAGCTCCTTGTCATAGGCCGCCCGTTCGTCGGGAGCCATCCGGCAGGCGAGTTCTCCGCTTTCCTCCCGGCAGGTGGTGATCGCGCCGGTCTCGGTATCGAGCCTGACGATCCCCTGATCGGTGCACTGCATCGTGAACCTCGGTTCCGCCTCAGCGCCGCCGGCAGCAAGGGCGAGCCCGGCCGTGATGGTTGCCAATCTGCGCATATTTGTCTCCTCCGATAGTGATGGACATTTGGCCGCCTTTGCGGCAAACGGTCCGCAGCCACCGCATGTCGGTGTTAACGGCTTTTCCGGCCCGGGGTTCTGTCAGGGTGGCGAAAAGGCCGCGGTTTCATCGGGCATGATGCGAAGCCCGGATCCTACGGGAGATGTGTGATGACGGATACCGTTTACAAGATCGTCCCCGACAGCATCTGGCGTGACGCCAAGGCGGCGGGCGTGTTCGAAGGGGCCGAGATCGACCATCGCGACGGCTATATCCATTTTTCCACCGGCGCCCAGGCGCGCGAGACGGCGCGGCTGCATTTTTCAGGTGTCGCCGGGCTCATGCTGGTCGCCGTCAATGTTTTGGCCCTTGGCGAGGCGCTCAGGTTCGAGCCTTCCCGTGGTGGCGATCTCTTTCCGCATCTTTACGGCACCCTGCCGCTGTCCGCTGTCCTGTGGGAAATGCCGCTCCTGATCGGCGTTGACGGACAGCATGCCTTTCCGGAGAAAATGCCATGATCGGCCGTCTCGCGGGGATTGCCTCCCGCAGCCTTTTCGTCTTCGATCCCGAAACCGCCCATGGCCTGTCGATTGCGGCGCTGAAGACCGGAATAACCCCGGTCTGCGCGCCAAAGGCGGACCCGCGTCTGGCCCGGACGATCGCCGGCATCCGGTTTGAAAACCCGATCGGCCTTGCCGCTGGCTACGACAAGAATGCCGAAGTGCCGCAGGCGCTGCTGAAACTCGGTTTCGGCCATGTCGAGATCGGCACGGTCACGCCGAAGCCGCAGCCCGGCAATCCCAAGCCGCGCCTGTTCCGCCTTGTCGAGGACCGCGCGGTCATCAACCGTTTCGGCTTCAACAGCGAAGGGCATGAACCGGTCTTCGCGCGGTTGTCGAATTTCCGCCGCAGCGGTCATTCCGGTCTTGTCGGCGTCAATATCGGCGCCAACAAGGAAAGCACCGACCGCATTGCCGATTACGTCGCCGGCATCCGTCGTTTCGCCTCCGTCGCCTCCTATTTCACCGCCAACATTTCCTCGCCCAACACGCCGGGCCTGCGCGACCTGCAGGCGCGCGAAAGCCTTGCCGCCCTTCTTTCCGCAACACTTGCCGCCCGCAACGAAGAGGCGGACAGGCTCGGCCGAAAACTGCCGGTCTTCCTGAAGATCGCGCCCGATCTGACCGAGGAGGGGCTGGACGATATCGCCGCCGAAGTGCTGGCCCATGATCTCGATGGCCTGATCGTCTCCAACACCACGCTTTCGCGCGAAGGCCTGAAGGATCAGGTCCATGCGAGGGAGACGGGCGGCATGTCCGGCGCGCCGCTCTTTGCCCGCGCCACTGCCGTTCTGGCCCGCATGCGCAAGCGCGTCGGCCCCGACCTGCCGATCATCGGCGTCGGCGGCGTAGGCAGCGCCGAAGATGCGCTGGAAAAGATCCGCGCCGGCGCCGATCTCGTCCAGGTCTATTCCTGCATGGTCTATGAGGGGCCGGGCCTGCCCGGTTCGATCAACCGCGGCCTGTCGAAGCTGCTCGACCGGCAGGGTGCAAAATCGATCCGCGACTTGCGCGATACCCGCGTCGACCACTGGGCCTCGCAGACACTCTAACTTCTATCGCCGCGAGAGCCTCAAAAACTCTCGCGCGCCTTGGATGGCAGCATGGCGGCAAGGAAAAGCCCGCGCATGCCGAGAAACAGGTTGAGCGACAGCCACAGGCCGTGATTGGCAAAAGCCGGCACGAGGATCGCCAGGCTGATGCCGAAGCCGAGAAGCGAAATGAGCATCATGTTGCGCATCGCCTTCGACCATGTCGCCCCGATGAACACGCCGTCGAGCTGGAAGGCGAGCGCACCGGTCATGCCGGTCAGCGCTGCCCAGAAGAGATGCGCCTGCGCTTCCACTTGCACTGGTTCCGATGTCGTCAGGAGCGCAATGATCTGAGATCCGAAGACGAGAAAGAACAGTGCCAGAAGCGCCGCCATGAAGAACGACCAGAAGGCCGTCAGCTTCAGCGCCTGGTCGAAGGCCGGCCGGAAGCGGGCACCGATCGCCCGTCCGGCCAGCTGCTCGGCAGCCCCTGCCAGCCCGTCGAGGAAGAACGAACAGAGCATGAAGACATTCATCAGCACTGCATTGGCGGCAAGCGTGATGGCGCCGAAGCTCGATCCGACCCGCGTCATGATCGCATAGGCGCAGTTCAGCACCAGCGAGCGGATCAGGATATCGGCATTGAGCTCAAACAGCGCCTTCAGCTTGCTGCGATCGAGAATTTCTCCGAGCGCCGGCCGCTCTGCCCGCATGCCATGGAATTGGCGCAAGACGATGATCAGCCCGACGACGGCGCCGATCACCTCGGCAAGCGCCGTACCCCAGGCGACACCCTCCACACCGTGACCGAGCGTGAGCCCGATCGTGACCGACAGCACGATATTGCTGCCGTTGATGACGATCTGCAGCAACAGGCCTGTCATCCCCTGTCCGCGCCCCAAAACATAACCGAGAATGGCGAAATTGATGAAGGTGGCCGGGCTGCTCAGTGCCCGAATGCCGAAATAGTGGCGCGTCACATCTGCCACGGCCTTGTCGTCGCTCATCAGCTCGGGCGCATAGGCAAGGATCAGCGGCGTCAGCAGAAGCATGGCGAGCCCCAGCCCGATGGCGCTGATCAGCGCCCGCCAGAACACCGCCTGCTCCTCGCGTCCGTCGCCACGGCCGAAAGCCTGCGCCGTCAAACCCGTGGTCGAGGTGCGGAAGAAACTGAGGCTGCCGAAGATCAGGTCGAACAGGATGGCGCCGATCGCAAGCCCGCCAAGCGCTGCCGGATCGCCGAGCCGGCCGACGACGCCGGTGGCGGTCAGTCCCAGAAGCGGCGTCGTCAGGTAGCCGAGCGTCATCGGCAGGGCGATCGACAGCACGCCTCGATGCGTCACGGTGAACGGATGGACCGCCGTCGCTGGATTGGAACGGTCATGACCGGAAAGGTCGTCGCCGATTGCCTGTTGCCGCCCCATCGTCCTGAAGGGCCCCCGCCCGAACCGTCTTAAGACCCGCTGGAAAGCACCATCGACCAGTAGGAGCGGCCATCCGCCCCCGTTGCCATGGCAACGCCGAGGCCGCGATAATTGCCGAGCATGTTCTCCAGATGCTTGGGAGAATTGATCCAGGCCTGGACCGCGGCTTCGACGGAATGCTGGCCGCTGGCGATATTTTCCGCCGCCGGCAGCTTCACGTCACTGCGCTTCATCCGCTTTCCGAAATCGTCGCCGATGCCGATCAGGTGCTGCATCTCCTCTGCCTTCGCCATGCGAACGGCCTGGATCGACGCGGCCGTTCGTGCCGGGGCATCGAGCGTCAGTGCGGAAAGGCCCTTGCTTGCCCTGAGCTTGTTGACCATCGGCAGCGCCGCAACGGTATCGTCCTGCGCACCCGTGGTCGGGGCAAGGGCCGTGTTGGTGGTGGAACAGCCGGCCAGGGTCAGCGCGGTTCCTGCCATGGCAAGGCCGGAAATGGCGAGGAAACCCCGCCGGGAAGAAGCAGTCATAAAGGTCATGTCAGCGACGGTAGCTCATCAGGCGCAATACGATAAAGATCGGGATCACCACGATCGCGCCGAGCAGCAGATAGTCGCCCACGCGTCCGAGTGCGCGGAAACCGTTATACCAGAGATCGAGGAAATAATAGCGAACGCTGTCAACGATATTGTGAGGCGTGAAGCCGAAGAAGGCGAGCACGAAACCGACAATTAGGCAGACCACGATCAGCTTGACGATCGTCCGGCCGATCGAATCGCCGAGGAACTTGTTCACGCCATCCGCCATTCTTGATCGTCTCCGTTCTATCCATATGCCATAGCCGTGCAGGGCTTGCCCGGCAACCGTGAGATAGGCACTCTTCAGCGCTCCTCAAATAGAACTTGAGTTTTTTTGTGGCTTCGGCAATGAGCGGCAGTGTTTCAGGACAGTAAACGATGAGCCAGTTCTCTTCCGGCGACGTGATCGCCGACCGCCGTGCCGATTATGCCCGCATGCTGGCCGAGGGCCGCGATTTTGCCGCCGCCGCCGAACTGATGGAACAGGCGCTGGAACTGGCGCCCGCTTGGGCCGCCGGCTGGTTCCGGCTTGGCGAATACCGTGAGAAGGCGGGGCTTGAAACCGCCGAAGAGGCCTATCGCCGGGCACTCGAACTGGAACCGGACGACGTGTTCGGTGCGCGGTTGAAGCTGGCCGTGATCGGTGCCGAGGAGGCGCCCGACCAGCCGCCGAGCCGCTATGTCGAAAGCCTGTTCGACGATTATGCCGACCGCTTCGATACCGCGCTTGTCGAAAAGCTCGATTACTCCGTTCCCGGCAAACTTGCCGCTCTGGTCGTGCCGCATGCGCCATTCGTGCTGACCGTCGATCTCGGCTGCGGTACCGGCCTGTTCGGCGCCGAGATCCGCGACCGGACCGAGCGGCTGGAAGGTTTCGATCTCTCCCAGAACATGCTGGCCAAGGCAGAGGAAAAAGGTCTTTACGATCACCTTGCCCAGTCCGATCTCAGCCTTAGCGCGGAAGAAAGCGGGCTTTTCGGCCCGCACCTGCCGCATCACCGCGCCGACCTCGTCTCAGCCGCCGATGTCTTGATGTATCTCGGCTCGCTCGAAACCGTCTTCCCGCTGGTGATCGATCTTCTTGCCGCAGGTGGCCTGTTCGCCTTTTCGGTCGAGGAAGTGGCGCAGGAGGAGCAGGGTGCCGGGCAGGGGCATGGCCAGGGTCAGGCGCAAGGCTTCGTGCTGCGCGACAGCCTCCGCTACGCCCATTCGGAAGCCCATATCCGGCTGCTTCTTGCCCATCACCGGCTCGAACTGCTGCAGCTGGAGCGCACCACCATTCGCATGGATGCCGGAAAGCCGGTCAGCGGCATTCTGTTTCTGTCGCGAAAAATGGGCTGACCACACGCTTTCTTGCGTTTTCACACGGGCGTGATGGCGCGCCGCCTTCCCGCTTGCTGAACCTCGTGTTGCCGTGCAAAATCGCCGCAAAACAACATGAAACAAGGGGAAATGCGTGGCTGACGAACAGGGCACGGCAAAGAGCCGTTTGGGCTTCTACAGTCAGGATCCGGCCCGTCACACACCGCTTGAGGATGCCCAGGGCATTTTCATCAGCGCCATGGTGGCAGCGCTCGGGCTCTACATGCTCAACCAGGTCGGGCTTCTGACCAGCGGTATCGCCGGTGTCGCCTTCCTGTTTCACTATGCCTTCGGCTGGTCCTTCGGCCTTCTGTTCTTCATTCTCAATCTGCCCTTCTACTATTTGTCTTTCCGCCGGCTTGGCATCGGCTTCTCCTTCAAGACATTCGTGGCGATCGCTCTCGTCTCCGTTCTTGCCGACCTGGAACACCGCTTCATCTCCATCAGCCATCTCGATCCCTTCTGGGCGGCCCTTCTCGGAGGCATCCTTCTGGGCTTCGGCCTGCTCGGGCTCTATCGCCACCGCTCGTCGCTCGGCGGCCTCGGCATTCTGGCGATCTATATCCAGGACCGGTTCAAGATCCCCGCCGGCCTCGTCCAGCTCGCCTTCGATCTCTGCGTCATGGCGACAGCCTTCCTCGTCGTCAGCCCGATCACCGTCCTGTGGTCGCTGTTGAGCGCCGTCGTGCTCAACCTGCTTCTCACCATCAACCATCGCTCCGACCGCTATATCGCGGTGCGCTGAGCTTGAAACGGGGGGCGGCATGGCGGATGTAGCGGAGAAGAAGAAAAGCCCGATCGGCTTCTGGGCCTCCTCTACGGAAAGGCATTCGGTCGTCGAGGATGTGCAGGGCGTCATCGCCGGCTCGATGCTGGCAGCCCTCGGCGTCATCATGCTGCAGGCTGCCCATCTTTTGATCGGCGGCACCGCCGGCCTCGGCTTCCTCCTGCGCTATTCCACCGGCGTCAGCTTCGGCACCGCCTTCTTCACCATGAATCTGCCTTTTTACTGGCTGGCCTACAAGCGCCTCGGCCTCGTCTTCACGGTGAAGACTTTCGCTGCCGTGGCACTCACCTCGGTTCTGACCGGCGTCCTGCCCAGGCTCATCGCCTTCGGCACGATCGAGCCGATCATCGCCGCACTCTTCGGCGGCCTGCTGATCGGTTGCGGCATGCTGGTTCTCTTCCGCCACCGCGCCTCGCTCGGCGGTTTCGGCATATTGGCGCTCTACCTGCAGGACAAGTTCGGCTGGCGGGCCGGCTTCGTGCAGCTCGGGCTGGACTGCCTCGTGCTCATCCTGTCCTTCTTTGTCGCTGGCCCCTTCGTCATCGCCTGCTCGGTCGCCGCAGCACTCACCCTCAACCTGACGCTCGCCATCAATCACCGCACCGATCGCTACATCGTGCGGTAGCGGCCTTCATTTCCGCCGGTGAAAACCTATCTTTCATCTCGTGGATCTCGTCGAAACAAAACCCGCCGGCACTCATGCCGTAACGCTGCCCCGGCCGTTCCTCAAATGGTTCGCCGAAAAGGGCTGGCAGCCGCGTGCCCATCAGCTGGAACTGCTCGCCCGCGCTCAAGGCGGCGAGAACATGCTCCTGATCGCCCCGACGGGTGCCGGCAAGACGCTCGCCGGCTTCCTGCCCTCGCTCACCGATCTCGTGTCGCGCGGAAAGATCCCGCCCGGCTCACCCTTCACCGGCATCCACACACTCTACATCTCGCCCTTGAAGGCGCTCACCGTTGATATCGAGCGCAACCTGATGAAGCCGGTCACCGAGATGAGCCTTGCGGTCACCGTCGAAAACCGCACCGGCGATACGCCGCAATCCAAGCGCCAGCGCCAGAAGCTCAACCCGCCGGATATCCTGCTGACGACACCCGAACAGCTTGCCCTGCTTCTCGCCAACAAGGAGGCGGAGCGCTTCTTCAAGGACCTGAAATATGTCGTGCTCGACGAACTCCATTCTCTCGTCACCTCCAAGCGTGGCCATCTTCTCTCGCTTGGCCTCGCGCGCTTGCGCAGGCATGCGCCGAACATGCAGACGATCGGCCTTTCCGCCACCGTCGCCGACCCGATGGACCTGCAGCGTTGGCTGGTGCCGCAGAACACCCCGCAGAACGCCCCGCAGGCCGAAACGCCGGCACCTCCCGCCGGTCTCGTCCATGTGACCGGCGGTGCCGCTCCTGACATCACCATCTTGGGCACCGAAACGCGCATCCCCTGGTCCGGCCACGTCTCCACCTATGCCATCCCCGAGGTCTACGAGGAGATCAGGCGCCACAAGACCACGCTGATCTTCGTCAACACCCGCTTCCAGGCGGAACTCCTGTTCCAGTCGCTCTGGACGATCAACGAGGACAATTTAGCCATTGCCCTCCATCACGGCTCGCTCGATGCCAGCCAGCGGCGCAAGGTGGAGGCGGCCATGGCCGATAATCGGCTGCGCGCCGTCGTCGCCACCTCGACCCTCGACATGGGGATAGACTGGGGCGATATCGATCTCGTCGTCCATGTCGGCGCGCCGAAGGGCGCCTCGCGGCTTGCCCAGCGCATCGGCCGCGCCAATCACCGCATGGATGAGCCATCCAAGGCGATCCTCGTGCCCGCCAACCGCTTCGAGGTTATGGAATGCCAGGCAGCCCTCGATGCCAATTATCTCGGCGCACAGGATACGCCGCCGGTGGGCGAGGGCGCGCTCGATGTCTTGGCCCAACATGTCCTCGGCATGGCCTGCGCCGAGCCTTTCGATCCGCTCGAGCTCTATGACGAGATCATCTCCGCCTCGCCCTATGCCGGCCTGTCATGGGAAATGTTCGAGCGCATCGTCGATTTCGTCGCCACCGGCGGCTATGCGCTGCGCTCCTATGAACGTTACGCCAAGATCAGGAAGACGAAGGAAGGCCGCTGGCGCGTCTCCAATCCACAGATCGCCCAGCAATACCGGCTCAACCTCGGCACGATAGTCGAGGCCACCGAACTCAATGTCCGTCTCGTCAAACGCAATGCCGTGGGGACGGTTGGCCGTGGAGGCATGTCGCTCGGCAAGGTCGAGGAATATTTTCTCGAACAGCTCGTCCAGGGCGATACTTTCCTCTTCGCCGGCAAGGTGCTGCGCTTCGAAGGTATCCGCGAAAACGAATGCCTCGTCTCCAACGCATTCTCGCTCGATCCGAAAATCCCCGCCTATGCCGGGGGAAAATTCCCGCTGACCACTTACCTTGCCGACCAGGTCCGCGCCATGCTGGCCGAGCCCGAGCGCCGCACAAAACTGCCCGATCAGGTGCGCGACTGGCTGAACATCCAGCTCGAACGCTCCATGCTGCCGAAAAAGGACGAGCTGCTGATCGAAACCTTCCCGCGCGGCAAGCGCTTCTTCATGGTCGCCTATTGTTTCGAGGGCCGGCTGGCGCACCAGACGCTCGGCATGCTGCTCACCCGCCGGTTGGAACGGCTCGGCGCCCGCCCGCTCGGCTTCGTCGCCACCGATTATTCGCTCGCCATCTGGGGCTTGAACGATCTCGGCGCGATGATCGCCGAGGGCGCCTTGAGCCTGTCCGACCTGTTCGACGAGGACATGCTGGGCGATGATCTCGAAGCCTGGCTCGATGAAAGCTATATGCTGAAGCGCACCTTCCGCAATTGCGCCGTGATTTCCGGATTGATCGAACGCCGTCATCCGGGCAAGGAAAAGACCGGCCGTCAGGTCACCGTCTCGACCGACTTGATCTATGACGTGCTGCGTAGCCACGAACCGGATCATATCCTCTTGGAAGCGACGCGGCGCGATGCGGCGTCCGGCCTTTTGGATATCGGCCGGCTCGCCGATATGTTGTCTCGGATAAAGGGGCATATAACCCACCGGGATCTCGACCGCGTTTCGCCTCTGGCGGTGCCGATCATGCTGGAGATCGGCAAGGAGACCGTGCCCGGCGAGGCCCATGACGCCGTCCTGCAGGAGGCGGCAGACGAGTTGATTGCGGAAGCGGGATTGTAGCGGGGGCGGATGGTTGATGGAAAAGACCCCTCCCAACCCTCCCCACAAGGGGGAGGGCTTAACCTGGCCTAACCGTTATGCCGTCGGTGAGGCAGGCGGTCTCCTCAGGTCTTCTCCCCCCTTGTGGGGGAGATGGTCGGCAGACCAGAGGGGGACTCCCTATCCGCGATAACCGTGCCGAAATGCTGGATTGCCGGCAGTGCGAATGAGGGCTACCTTCGATTGAATTGGAAAGACGAACGACAGTGATGCATCGCCTGGGGACTTTTCCCCGCACAATGATGACGGGTCAGGCCGCCGGAGCGCCGGGAGGCAGCCGGGGGAGCCCTGGGAGCCAGGACATCCTCGTCCACGGGGTCGCCGCCGTGTGCGATCCGCTGGGTGGGCTCTATCTGCCGGAAACGCGGATGCTCGTCGTCTCCGACCTGCATCTCGAAAAGGGCGCAGCCTTTGCCCGCCGCGGCATGATGCTGCCGCCCTATGATACGCTGGCGACGCTCAACATCCTCTCTGCCGTCATCGCCCGCTATGATCCGGGCGTCGTCGTCTCGCTCGGCGACAACTTCCATGACCGCCGGGGTTCAGAACATCTGCCGGCGGAATTTCGCGCCATGATCGCGGACATGGCGCGCGGCCGCGACTGGATCTGGATCAACGGCAATCATGATCCCGATGGCACGACGGACCTGCCGGGCCTGTCGAGCGACGAACTCGTCTATGGCGGCCTCACCTTCCGCCACGAGCCGAGCCTCATCTCGTCGAAGGGCGAGATCGCCGGCCATCTTCATCCGGCGGCCACCGTCCGCCGCCGGGAGAAATCCGTCCGCCGTCCCTGCTTTGCCAGTGATGGCCACCGCCTCGTCATGCCCGCCTTCGGTGTGCTGACCGGCGGTCTCGATCTCCGTCACCGGGCGATCCAAGGCCTGTTTCGACAGGAAACGCTGGTTGCGCATCTGCTCGGCCGTGATCGCATCTATTCGGTGCGCTATGGCAGTTTGCTGGGCTGACCTTTTCGGCTCTATCGATAGACCAGCACCGGCAGCTTCGACCCGGCCAGAACCTTCATCGTCACGCTGCCGAGCATGAAGGCCTTGAAGCCGGAGCGGCCATGCGAAGCCATGATGATCGCGTCGCAGCCTTTCTCCTCCGCCGTCTTGACGATGCAGCCGGCGGGATCGACGCTCTGCTTCTTGACGATGTTGCATTCGACACTCTGCTGCGCGGCCGCAGCCTTGGCCTCCGCCAGAATGCCGTCGGCCTGTTCATTGGCCCGCTGCTCGTATTCGGCATAGGCGATATCCATGCCGACCGGATAGACGGTGAAGACCTGCAGCGGTTCGATCACCGCGAGGATCGTTACCTGCGCATTGCTTTCGCGGGCAAAGCCGAGCGCTTTTTCCATCGCTTCGGTGGAAAGCGGCGAACCGTCGGTCGGAATGAGGATGTGTTTGAACATTTTTATGGCCTCCTTGGGTGACCTCCCTTGGTCGAGGTCATCTTCGCATGGCCATCTTGCCGCACATTGATCTGCCGCAAGATCAGAATGTTACGTGCAACAAACCGCTCCTCAGAGCTCGCCGGAAACTTCCCGCCGCCTGCGGTCCAGTTCTTCCGTGTAGCGCCGCAGCGTATGGCTTTCGGAAAGCTGGCCGACGACCTTGCGCTCGATCTGGTTGTTGACCACGGCAAGTGCTTCCGCCTCGGTCCGGTCGAACATCGCGGCCGCCTGCTTGGCATTCATGCTGCGCAGCAAAACGTCGTTCTTGAAGCGTATGAACGAAGACAGATCCGGCGCTTCTTCGTCGCTATTGGTCGGCGCGGCATAGATTTCCGGGGTCAGGATGATGCCGACATATTTGTCGGTTTCGTCGATCACGATGACCCGCTGCGTCGAACCGAGCGGGAACTCCTTGCGGAAGTCTTCGAGCGTCATGCCAGCTTTTGCCGTCTTCACATCGGCACGCATCAGCTTGTCGACCGTCAGGTTGCGGATCCAGCCGATATCGTGGGCGCTGCGAATGCTTTCGCCGCGCAGATGGAAACGCCACGTGGCAAACGAGTAGCCGAACGTGGTGCGCACCACGACCGAGGATGCGATGACGGCGGCAAGCGCCAGTGTGGTGATCGGAAAGTCGCCGGTCACTTCCAGCGCCAGGAAGGTCATCGTCAGCGGCCCGCCGATCACCGCAACCGACAAGGCACTCATGCCGACGATCGCATAGGTGGCCGGCGCAAGCGTCGCATTGGCAAACAGGAAGGGCGTCGCATAGGCAAACAGCTTGCCGATCAGCGCACCGAGGAAAAGCGAGGCGAAGAACAGGCCGCCGCGGAACCCTGCGCCGATGCTGATCGCCGAGGCAAGCGACTTGATCAGCAGCAGGCCGATCACCGCACCGATCGCCATGTGCTGGTTGAGGCTTTCATGCAGCGCCCCATGGCCGGCGGAAAGCACGCGCGTATCAATGAGCGCCAGAAGCCCGACGACGATGCCGCCGAGCGCCGGCCGATAGATCGGCGAGATCGAGCTCTTGCGGGCAAGTTCCTCCACATAGCTCACGCCGTTCATCAGGAGTATGCCGCCACCGGCGCAGATGATGCCGAGTGCCACGGCAGGCGGATAATCTGCCGGCACCACGGTACCGATGCTGTCTATATCGATGAGGAACGCATCGCCGATGAAGATCCGGGTGACGAAGGTCGCAGCCAGCGCCGAGACGACGACAGGCGCCAGGCTGACGGCCGTATAGGTGCCGATGATCAGCTCGAAGGCGTAGAAGGCGCCGGTCAGCGGCGCATGAAAGGCTGAGGCGATGGCGCCGGCCGCGCCGCAGCCGACGAGGATCCGCAGATCCTGCCGGCGCAGCTGCAGGAGCAGGCCGAGCTTGGAGGCGATGCCCGAGGAAAGCTGCGTGTAACCGGCCTCCAGCCCGATCGAGGCACCGAAACCGTTGGAAATGATGTTCTGCACCGCGACGATGATACTGTCGGTCAGGTGCAGCCGTCCGCCATGCAGCGCATTCGCCTCGATCGGGTCGACCATCGGCTTCTTGCGCCATTTTCTGAGGATCATGAACAGCACGCCCATAATCACGCCCCCGACGACCGGCGCCCAGAGCGTTACCATCGGTTCCAGATCCGCCGCCGCACTCAGTCTCTCGCCGGGCTCGATGTGGAAGATCAGGATCTGCAGTTCATGGGCGGCAAAGCTCATCGCAGACACGGCAAGGCCGGCAAGCACGCCGACCACCGCCGCCACCACGATCAGGCCGAATTCGCTGCGCCTTATCAGCACGCGCAACTGCGTCGGATGCAGCAGGTGGCGGAGATCAGGCAGTCGGTCGGCGATATGTTTCAGCATGGCGGCAATGGGTCTGGCAGAGTGAGGGCAGGTCTTGGGCCCTTGGGTTGGAGCTGGGGAAGCGGAAAGGCTACTCCTTGCGGAAGGCGATACTGGCGCCCCAGCCGGTCAGAAGCGCGATCAGCACGCTGAACACGCCGTACAGGAGCGGCCGGTCGTGGGCCGTATCGGTAATCGCCTGTTCGAGGCCGGTCTTGACCACGCGCAGCGGGATTTCTCTCTGGGTGATCAGCGTGCCGCCCTTATACAGATAGGCGCGCACGATATGAACGCCATCCGGCACATTGGCCGGTAGTCTGAGCGAGGCGCGAAACAGGCTGGAGGAAACGAAACGCACGCCGCTTGCCTCCTTCTGGTAGAGCCCGCTTGAAAGCTTCAGTCGGCGATAGGCCTCACGGAAATCGGAAAGCTCGCCGACATCGCGGATATAGCCCGTCGGGTTGAGCGGCAGGTGCTCGATACCGACACCGGCAGTGTCGATCGGCGGCAGCTGCGCCGGATCGTCGAGCTGCCGGGTGCTGGCGATCGAATAGCTTTCCGGCACCTGCTCGAATGTCATCGAATCGGTATTCACCCAGACGCCGAAAATGCGCTCCTTCTTGCGCACGGTGGCATAGTCGCGCGGGCCCTCGAGCGTGACGATGATGTCGTAATTGCCGATCGCCAGAAGCAGGTCGTCGGGATTGGTGATCGCGCCGAACACGGTGAGATCGGCACCGCGGAAATCAGAAGTAATGGCGATTTCGCTGGTCGAAACGCCGATATCGAGCCCTTCCTTCACCGTCGAGGCCTCGCCGATCGGGATCTGCGCCAGGCTTTTTCCGGCAGGCAGGACGAAGAGCGGCAAAAGCAGCACAAGGGCGCGGCAAAGGCGGGCAGGAAGCATTACGATCCTCCCCCGACGATGACCGAGTAGAGATCCTGCGGACGGATGAACAGGCCGACGGCGAGGCGGATGCCGACGGCCAGAACGAGCAGAGCCAAAAGCGCGCGCAACTGTTCGCCACGCAGCTTCTGGCCGACGCGCACGCCGTATTGCGCCCCGATCACGCCCGCCACCATCAGGATGAAGGCCAGCACGATATCGACCGAATAGTTGGTCGCCGCCTGCACGATCGTCGTATAGGCGGTGACGAAGATGATCTGGAACAGCGAAGTTCCGACGACCACGTTGGTCGGGATGCGCAACAGATAGATCATCGCCGGCACCATGATGAAGCCGCCGCCGACACCCATGATCGAGGTCAGGATGCCGATCGCAAAGCCGAGCATGACGACGGGAATGGCGGAAAGATAGATCTTCGATTTCTTGAACCGCATCTTCAAGGGCAGCCGGTGCACCCAGTTGTGCTGGCCCGGCCTCTTCAATGGAAGCGGCTGGTTGAGCTTGGCCTTGCGCATCGCCCGCAGGCTCTCCTGCAGCATCAGGAGCCCGATCGTCGACAGCAGGATGACGTAGAGCAGCGAGATGAACAGGTCGAGTTGGCCGATGCTGCGGAGCCAGGAGAAGATCCACACGCCGACGGTCGCCCCGGCAAGACCGCCGACAAGCAGCACCGTACCGAGCTTGATATCCAGCGAACCGCGGCGGAAATGGGTGATCGCGCCGGAAACGGAAGAGGCCACCACCTGGTTGGCACCGGTCGCCACCGCCACGACGGGGGGGATGTTGTAGAAAATCAGAAGAGGCGTGATCAGGAACCCGCCGCCCACGCCGAACATGCCGGACAGGAAGCCGACGGCCGCACCCATGCCGAGGATGATGAATATATTCACCGACAGCTCTGCTATGGGCAGGTAGATAGTCACGGTTGACCCCGCACGGTGAAACAGGACGACCCCCGTCAGACCGCGTTCTAGGGCTTGTCTGGCGTGGTGGTGGAAAAGTCTCTCACATGCCGGGTGAACAAGGCATGAAGATGTTTCCTCATGCTCCCGCACCGCCTTCGAAGTCAAACCGCAGTAGCGCGCTAAAACGGACCGCAAGCCCTTGATTTGACCGTTTTCTTCGCAGCGTGGCGAATATGCCTCGTCACCGTAAACCCGGTCGATTTAGTCGTGATTAGAGGTCCTCGGCAGCCCCTGCGAATGAAAGGCCGCCGGAAAGAAAAAAGCTGAACCGGGACACAGCCATGGGAAAGGCATCCGGTTCAGCGACTGGAGCTCTGATTGTCGTCAGCCGTTGCGGGCCAGAAGTTCGCGCACCATGGCATCATCCACCTTGCCGGTCGGTTCCTGGCCGATCTTGCTCTGGAAGGCCTTGATCGCGGAGATCGTCTTGGCGCCCATCTTGCCGTCCGGCACGCCCGCATCGAAACCGTTCTTGTTGAGGATCGCCTGGATGTTGCGGATGGCTTTCGTCATGTCGATCGACGAGGTCGTCAGCTTCTTGCCGTTGGCCCATTCGTCGGGAAGGTTGACGATGTTGGCACGCGAATCGAGCGGCTTGGCAGTCCAGGCGTCGAGCTTGGCCTTGGCGCTGTCCAGCTGTTCCTTGCGCATCGCCTTGGCCACCTCGTCGCGCTTGGCAGCGGCATCCGTATCGCCGCCCTTGGCGGCAACGCCGAACCACTTGTAGCTCTCCTCGAGATCCTGCTTTATCCCGTTGCCGCGGGCATAGAGAATGGCGAGGTTGAACTGGCTGTCGGCAACGCCGAGTTCGGCTGCCTTGCGGAACCAGTCGACGGCCTTGGCATAGTCAGGCTGCCCGACGGCACCCGAAGCATAGAGCACGGCGAGATTGTGCATCGAGCTTGCATTCCCCGCCTCGGCAGCCTTCTGGTAATAGCTGACCGCCTCGGGCAGGTTGCGCTCGACGCCGGTTCCCTTTTCCAGAACGTTGCCCATCCGGTATTCGGCCGGCGGCAGGCCGCGATCGGCGGCAAGCTTGTACCATTTGGCCGCTTCAGCCGGGTCGGCGGTCACACCGCGTCCCTCGCTGTAGCGGGAGCCGATTTCGTAGAGCGCATTGGCGTCACCCGATGCTGCTGCATCGGCAAGCGATTTGGGTTCGATGCCGGCCGGAACGGCGATATCGGTCGCCGGCTGGGCCTGGGCCGGTTCAGCCGAAACGGTGGGAGCGGCCGCGTTTCCGGCCGGCGCCGGGGCTTCGGCCACCGCGCCCGTATCGCCGTCCTGGGCAACCTGGCCAAGCGGTTCGCTGGTGATCGCACCATTGGACGGAGCAGCGGGCAGGGCCGGCGGGCTGTTGGCGGCATCCGGCGTGACCGGTGCAGCAGCCGGTGGCGGCGTGACGGCCTGCGGCGTAGCGGGAACGGCCGGGCTTGCCGAAGTGTCGGCGG
The DNA here is from genome assembly GCF_003597675.1 of Neorhizobium sp. NCHU2750. Lineage (NCBI taxonomy): Bacteria > Pseudomonadati > Pseudomonadota > Alphaproteobacteria > Hyphomicrobiales > Rhizobiaceae > Neorhizobium > Neorhizobium sp. NCHU2750. The sequence continues at coordinate 146,562 of NZ_CP030827.1, forward strand.
CCATGGGAGCGCTCGGCGCAACGGGCCGTTCGACTGCGGCGGTCGGGGCCGGGGCGCTGTGGCCGCCCGTGACGTTCTTGATCAGCGGCATCGCCATCAACACCAAGAGAACGGCGCCGACGGCCATCAGGATCGGCCGGCGATGGCGCGAAAATGCCGAAACGCTGCTGCCGTCCTTGGTATCCCGGATATCGGCGGCCTTGGCGGGCTTTGCCTTGCCGGCCTTGAGCTTGCCCTTCGGCATCGATCCCATCTGCGACGGGTCGGCTTCCTGCGCCGCGGCCTTGGCGGCCCGGCGTGCGGCAGCAATATAGTCGGCCCGGTCACCGGTCCTGTCACCACTGAAATCGCCGGCAGCCTGGCTTGCCCTGACCCTTTCGAGGATCTTCTTGACGTCGGGAGCGCCCGAGCCCGGCTCCAGCAACTCGTTCTCGATTTCCGGCGAAAGTACGTCATCAGGTTCGGCCGAAGGATCGATCGAAGGCGTCGGCTCCACATAGGTCCGCGCGACGGTCGCTTCCTTCTTCTTCGAGCGGGGCTTCAGGCGTCGCGCCAGATTGACGATCAGGCTCTTGCTTGCCGGCTTTTCGTCGGCGTCAAAATCCTCGTCTTCTTCGGCAGGCTGCAGCATGGCCGGGATATGATCGCCCATGGTCGAGCCGATCGCGCTCGTCTCGCGCAGGCGGTTTTCCGTGCGCGGCATGTCGATGCTGGCAAGTTCCGCTGCCACATGTGCGGAAAGCGCCGGCATGGCCGCCGGAGCCGCCTCACGCGCCATCGGTTCCTGCATGGCCGGGACGTCGCGGTGTGTCGCAGCCGTTGCAAACATCGGCTGGCGCACCGGCTCTTCGCTGCGATAGGGCGCTGCCGCCGCCGTGGCGAACTGGCCTTCCAGCTGGTCCAGCCGTTCGGCGATCTGCACCAGCGTGCCGTGCAGCGCTTCGAATGTCTGGTGCGTGCGGCTTTCGGAACCGCGCGTCAGGTCTTCCAGATGCTTGAGGTCTTCGGCCAGGGCCGCCAGCGCCGCCATGTCGGTACCGGAAACGTTGCTGCCGGCGCTCAGATTGCGCGAATAGGCCTCGACGACCGCCTCGGCGGCCTGGCGTGCCGCCTCGACGATATATTCGTCGCTGGTCGCCATATAGCCTTCGATCGCGGCCATGCGATTGTCGAATTCCGGCGGCCAGACGGCCGGCGCAGGGCTGCTGGGTTCTGAAATCAGCGTCGAGAGGTGGGCGATCTGGGCTTCCAGCCCGCGCAGGGCGTCATCGTCGCCACGCGGCGTGCTGGCTGCTTCGTCGAGCCGCGCCGCAATGTCCCTCAGCCTGTCCTCGATGCGCACGAAGGCCGCCTCGTCGGCGGGATCCTGCACCCGCGGCTGCTGTTCCATCTCTTCGATGCGCTGGGCAAGAAAGTCCAGCCGACCGCCGAGGCCTTCGGCGGTGAAATTGCTGTCCAGCGCGTCGATCTTGCGGGAAAGGTCGGAAAGATATCCGGCAAACTCGTCCTGCTGGCCGGAAGGTTGCAGTTCGAGAACGAGCGCGGAAAGCTGCTCGATCCGCTCTTCCAGCTTGGCCGTGGCCTGTTCCTCGGCCAGATCCTCGATCCTGCCGGTAAGCAGCTCGATCCGGTGCGATAGCCCGTCGGTGGCGCTGCGGTCGGCGGTGAAGCGGCCGATCGTTTCGACATGCTCCATCAGCGCCGAAAGTCCGCCTTCCAGCCGCTGCATGGCGAGTTCGTCCTGCGCGCTGGAGGATGAACGCGCATTGGCGGCGATCGCCCGGCTGATTTCGTCGAGACGCTGGTCGAGCTGGCCGAAATGCTCGTTGAATGCCGCGTCGGAAGGCTTCATCCGCGAACCGAGCTGTTCCATCATCCCGGCAACGGAAAGCAGCTTCTGCTCCAGCGCGCGGATGACCGGGCTGTCGGCCATCAGGCCGAGCTGGTTGCGGATGTCGTCGATCCGGTAGGCCAGCGTCACCAGTTCCTCGCGCATGGCGGCAACCGTGTCGGTTTCCTGGATGCGTTCTTCCAGACCCACCCACTGGCTCTGCATCTGCCGGAGCGAATCTTCGCGGGCAAGCCCGTCCATGACCGTGCGCAGGTCTTCGAAATCGGCTTGCAGCTTGGCTGCATCCGGCGTCGCTTGCATCATGGTCAGATGGTCGATGCTTTCGGCCAACCGGGCGAGATCGGCATGCACGTTCTCTGCAAAGCGCTGATCCTGCGCATCCGCCTTGATCGAGCGCACTTCGTCTCGAAGCGCCTGCATCTCGCGGGTAAGCCCGTCGGAAATGTCGCGCTTCAGCTCCTGCCTGAGATTGGTCAGCGCATCGGTGAATTCGCGCAGGTCCGTGCGGCGCTGGTTGGCCTCGGCCACGCGGGTGGCAACAGCCGGCTGCCTGAGGTCTTCCCGGCGCGTCGGCGTCGCCACGCGGACCTCGCTTCGCGTCTCGGCGTAGCGGGGCTCGGCATATCGGGAATTGTCGGCTGCGGGTGCCGCTTCGCTGCGCGGCGGGCGCTGGCTCGCCTGCTCCAGCATGCGCTGGCGTTCGCGGATCTCGGCAAGCGGATCGCGCGGAAGCGGCTCTCGTTTCGGGATCTGGCGCGGCGGTGCCGGCTGTTGCACCGGCGTGTGCTGCGGCGCTCGCAGGCGCTCGTCATCGACGCCGCGCGCCGCCACCGCCGGCCGGCCGGCGCCGGCCATCAGGCCCTGGATACGTGCTTCAAGCCCCTCGATGGTGCGGTTCAGTGCATCCAGGGACGAGCGGTCTCGGTCTCCATGACGAGGGGGGGCCGATCGTGATCCGTTCATGTGCTCGCTCGCTTCGACGTTGATCCTGCCGGTTCACTCCGAACATCCCCCGGAGGCATTCCTCCATAAGTAAATTCGAATATTAGGTGAACCTTACGCAAGGCTTGCCATGGTGACGGCGTGAAGCCTTTTCGCGTAAATGCTTTGCGCCGCCATATCGCCCACTATGTGCAAAAACATGGTAAATAAGCCGTTAAGAATGTGTGGCGCTTTAACCATTTCATAACAATCTAATATGCGCGCCGCCGGCTGCTTTCCTCCGCGACGGCCCTATATCCCGGCATCTTGCCGCGGAATTGATGACCGTCAGTGATTGACGTTTACGCGCACGTCAATTAAATGACCAATACAAGAGTTCGCAAGTGCCGGGGAGTGGCGCCTGCGAGCGGTGATGACAGGGAGGATGTTCATCGATGCCAGTCTACAAGGCGCCCACCGCCGATACGCTTTTCATCCTGAACGATGTTCTGGGCCTCGAGCGCTATGGCAACCTGCCGGGTTTTGCCGATGCCTCGCCGGATATGATCGAAGCGATTGTCGGCGAAGCCGGACGTCTGGCCGAAGCCACCCTGTTTCCGCTCAACCTTTCCGGCGACCGGGAAGGCTGCACCCGTCATGACGATGGTACCGTCTCGGTGCCGAAGGGCTTCAAGCAGGCTTACGATCAATATTGCCAGGGCGGCTGGATCGGTCTCGCCGTGCCGGAAGAATTCGGCGGGCAGGGGCTTCCCTACACGCTGCATGCGGCCGTCGGCGAATACATGTCGTCCGCCAATATGTCGCTGATGATGTATCCGGGCCTCACCCAAGGCGCGATTGCGGCCATCCTCGTTCATGGTTCGGATGAGCAGAAGACCACCTATCTGCCGAAAATGGTCGAAGGCACATGGTCCGGCACCATGAACCTGACCGAACCCCATTGCGGCACCGATCTCGGCCTGCTCCGCACCAAGGCCGTGCCCCAGGCCGATGGGTCTTACAAAATTTCCGGCCAGAAAATCTTCATCTCCGCCGGCGAACACGGCATGACCGACAACATCATCCATCTGGTTCTCGCCCGCATCGAAGGCGCCCCGGAAGGCACCAAGGGCATATCGCTGTTCATCGTGCCGAAATTCATCGTCGGCGAGGATGGTTCGCCCGGCGCCCGCAACACCGTTACCTGCGGAGCGATCGAGGAGAAGATGGGCATTCACGGCAATGCCACCTGTGTGATGAACTACGATGAGGCCACGGGCTATCTCATCGGCGCGGAAAACAAGGGCTTGGCCGCCATGTTCGTGATGATGAACGAGGCCCGTTTGGGCGTCGGCCTGCAGGGCCTGTCGATTGCCGAGACCGCCTACCAGAATGCCGTGGCCTATGCCAACGAGCGCATTCAGGGCCGCTCTCTCTCGGGCGTCAAGAATCCTGGCGCCAAGGCCGACCCGATCATCGTCCATCCGGATATCCGTCGCACGCTGATGACCATCAGGGCCTTCAACGAGGCCGGCCGCGCCTTCCTGCTGTGGACGGCGCTGAAATCCGACATCGCCCATCGTTCGCAGGACGAGAAGGAGCGCCAGAATGCCGACGATCTTCTGGGCCTCGCCACGCCGATCCTCAAAGGCGTGCTGACCGACAAGGGTTTCGACCACGCCGTCATGGCCCAGCAGGTTTTCGGTGGCCACGGTTATATCGAGGAACACGGCATGAGCCAGTATGTCCGCGATGCCCGCATCACCATGATCTATGAAGGGGCGAACGGCATCCAGGCGCTCGATCTCGTCGGCCGTAAACTGGCGCTGAACGGCGGTCGCGCTGTGATGACCATGTTCAAGGAAATCGGCGATTTCTGCGAGGAAAACCGGTCCGACGAGGCGATGGCGCCCTTCACCAAGGCTTTGAAGAAAGGCCTCAACGACCTGCAGGCCGCCACCATGTGGTTCATGCAGAACGCCATGGCCAAGCCCGACAATGCCGGTGCCGGCTCCACCGACTACATGCACCTCTTCGGCCTCGTGACCTTGGGCTACATGTGGGCGAAGATGGCGAAGACCGCGCAGGAGAGGCTTGGCAGCGGCGATGCCCGCGAGGATTATCTGAACAACAAACTGGTGACGGCCAAGTTCTTCATGGAGAAGGTCATGCCGGAAACGGCATTGCGCAAGGTGCGTATCGAAGCCGGCGCCGACAGCGTGATGGAATTGGCGGCCGGGGCGTTTTGATTTGAGATACCCCCTCTGGCCTGCCGGCCATCTCCCCCACAAGGGGGGAGAAGACACGAGGAAACCGCCCGGCTTCGATCCGGCATTGGCGGTGCAGCGGGGTTAAGCCCTCCCCCTTGTGGGGAGGGTTGGGAGGGGTCTTCTCTCCCGTGTTGATGATAAGGCAAGGCGGCTTGCCGCCTAGGGAGAGAGACGACACCATGACTGAAGTCTTCATTTACGACCATGTGCGCACCCCGCGCGGCCGCGGCAAGAAGGATGGTAGCCTGCACGAGGTCCCGTCCGTTCGCCTTGCTGCCAAGACGCTGGAAGCGATCCGTGACCGCAACAACCTCGACACGTCGACCGTCGACGACATCATCATGGGCTGCGTCGATCCGGTGATGGACAGTGGCGCCGTCATCCCCAAGGCCGCTGCCTTCGAGGCCGGCTATTCGACCAAGGCTCCCGGCATGCAGATCTCCCGTTTCTGCGCCTCGGGCCTCGACGCCATCAATTTCGGCGCCGGCAAGATCGCGGCCGGTTCCGACGACATCGTCATCGCCGGCGGCATCGAATCGATGTCGCGCGTCGGCATGGGCATGTCCGGCGGCGCCTGGTACATGGATCCTTCCGTCAATTTCCCAGCCTATTTCATGCCGCAGGGCGTTTCGGCCGATCTGATCGCCACCAAATACGGCTTCTCCCGCGATGACGTCGATGCCTATGCGGTCGAGAGCCAGAAGCGCGCCGGAAAAGCCTGGGATGCCGGCTATTTCAGGAATTCCGTCATTCCGGTGAAGGACCAGAACGGCCTCGTCATCCTCGATCGCGACGAGCATATGCGTCCGACGACCGACATGCAGGCGCTGGCCTCGCTCAACGCCTCCTTCCAGATGCCGGGCGAAATGGGTGGATTCGAAGCCGTCGCCATCCAGGCCCATCCGGAAATCGAAAAGATCAACTATGTCCACCATGCCGGCAATTCGTCGGGCATCGTCGATGGTGCCGCAGCAGTTCTGATCGGCTCGAAGGCAGGCGGCGAAACGATGGGCATCAAGCCCCGTGCGCGTATCAAGGCTTTCGCCAATATCGGCTCCGACCCGGCCTTGATGCTGACCGGCCCGGTCGATGTGACGGAAAAGCTGCTCGCCCGCACGGGGATGAAGATTTCCGACATCGACCTCTTCGAGCTGAACGAAGCCTTCGCCGCCGTGGTTCTCCGCTACATGCAGGCCTTCGATATTTCCCACGACATCATCAACGTCAACGGCGGCGCCATCGCCATGGGCCACCCGCTCGGCGCCACCGGCGCGATGATCCTGGGCACCGTCCTGGATGAACTCGAACGCCGCGATCTGAACACCGCGCTCGTCACGCTGTGCATCGGCGCCGGCATGGGCACGGCAACCGTGATCGAACGGGTTTGAGGGGGGGACGTTTCCTCCCTCATCCCTGTGCTTGTCACAGGGATCCAGCCAGCCCAAGTCCTTGGGCTGAAAAAAGGTCTATCGCGTCGCAGACGCGACGCTGCTGGATTCCTGTGACAAGCACAGGAATGAGGGTTGAGGAAGCGGCATTCTGGCGTCAACGCCTGTACATTGAGATTTCAGGGAAGAGGAAATCCCATCATGACCACCTACAAAAATTTTTCCGTCGAAACCGACGCGGATGGCATCGCGCTCGTCACCTGGGACATGCCGGACAAATCGATGAACGTCTTCACCCTCGAGGTGATGGATGAACTCGAGGCGATCCTGAAGCGGACGGTGGAGGATTCAGCCGTCAAGGGCGTCGTCTTCACCTCCGGCAAATCCACCTTCTCCGGCGGTGCCGATCTCTCCATGATCCGCGCCATGTTCGCGCTGCTTCAGGATGAGCGTGCCAGGGATCCGGCCAATGCCGCGCAAAAACTCTTCGATGTCGTAGGCCGCATGACCGGGCTCTACCGTGCCATCGAGACCTGCGGCAAGCCCTGGGTCTCGGCCATCAACGGCACCTGCATGGGCGGCGCACTGGAACTGTCGCTCGCCTGCCATGGCCGTGTCGTCTCCAATGCCAAGTCGGTCAAGCTGGCGCTGCCGGAAGTCAAGATCGGCATCTTCCCCGGCGCCGGCGGCACCCAGCGCGTCGCGCGCCTGACCGACGCCCAGTCGGCCCTGCAGATGATGACGACCGGCCAGTCGCTCACCCCGCAGCGCGCCAAGGCAATGGGCTTGGTGCATCAGGTGGTCGAACCCGATCAACTCGTCACGGCGGCAAGGCAGATGATCCGGGATGGCTTGAAACCGGTCGCACCATGGGATGAAAAGGGCTTCAAGGTCCCCGGTGGCGGTGTCTGGACACCCGCTGCCGCACAACTTTTCCCGGCAGCGCCGGCTATCCTGCGCCGCGAAACCGCCGGCAATTATCCCGCCGCGCTGGCGATCCTGAAATGCGTCTATGAAGGTCTGCAGCTTCCCTTCGATACCGCACTGAAAGTCGAGCAGCGCTATTTCACCGAGATCATGCAGACGACCGAAGCCTTCTCGATGATCCGCTCGCTGTTCATCTCGATGCAGGAACTGGGCAAGGGCGCCCGCCGCCCGGCAGGTGTGCCGAAGAGCGAGTTCAACAAGGTCGGCGTCGTCGGCGCCGGCTTCATGGGCGCCTCGATCGCCTATGTCACGGCAGCAGCCGGCATCCCGGTCGTCCTCATCGACCAGACCCAGGAAGCCGCAGACAAGGGCAAGGCGGTTTCGGAAAAACTGGTGGCCGACAGCATTTCCAAGGGCCGCATGACCAGGGAAGAGGGCGAAAAGCTGCTCTCCCTCGTCACCCCGACGCCCGATTACACGGTGCTGTCCGATGCCGACCTCGTCATCGAAGCCGTGTTCGAGGACCGCGCGGTGAAAAAGGCCGTCATCGAGAAGATCGAGGCCGTCATTCCGGAGGCGACCATCTTCGCCTCCAACACCTCGACCCTGCCGATTACCGGCCTCGCCGAGAACTCGAAGCGTCCGGACCAGTTCATCGGCGTGCATTTCTTCTCGCCGGTGGAAAAGATGATGCTGACTGAAGTCATTCTCGGCAAGAAGACCGGCGACAGGGCGTTGGCCGTCGCACTGGATTTCGTCGCGAAAATCAGGAAAACCCCGATCGTCGTCAACGACACCCGTGGCTTCTTCGTCAACCGCTGCGTCTTCCGCTATATCAACGAGGCCTATGACATGCTCACTGAGGGCGTGCCGGCCGCGATGATCGAAAATGCCGCCAAGATGGCCGGCATGCCGGTCGGCCCGCTGTCGCTAAACGACGAGGTTGCCGTCGATCTTTCCCAGAAGATCATGAAGGCCTCGATCGCCGATCTGGGAGAAGCCTCCGTCAAGCCCGGCCACATGGCGCTGATCGACAAAATGATCAACGAGTTCGACCGCCGCGGCCGCAAGAACGGCCAGGGCTTTTACGACTACCCGCCAAAGCCGGCCAAGAAGTCGCTCTGGCCCGGCCTGAAGGACCTCTACCCGCAGAAACCGGCCTCCGAAATCGACGTCGAGGTGCTGAAACAGCGCTTCCTCGTCACGATCGCGCTGGAGGCGGCCCGAACGGTGGAAGAGGGCATCGTCACCGACCCTCGGGAAGCCGATGTCGGCTCCATCCTGGGCTTCGGCTTCGCTCCCTATACCGGCGGCACGCTCAGCTATATCGATGGCATGGGCGTGAAGACCTTCGTCGCGCTGGCCGAAAAGCTCGCAGCCACCTACGGCACCCACTTCGCCCCGACCCCGCTGTTGAAGGACATGGCGGCGAAGGGCGAGACATTCTATGGCCGCTTCGATCCTTATGGGGAGATCGGCAAGGCGGCGTAGGGCCTCTCTCCTCATTCCTGCGCTTGTCACAGGAATCCAGCCAGCCCAAGTCATTGGGCTGGAAAGACTCTTCAATTCACATGAAGTGTCTTGACCGGATCGCAAAGGCTTTATTTCACCCGAAACCGGTCCAGCCTCAGCCTGTCGCGCTCGTCGCTCAGGCTTTTGGCCGCAAGCCAGACGGCGATGACGACGCTGGCTGTCGAGGCGGCGCAGAGAAGCAGCATCAGAAAGATCTGCGACTGCGCCGCGACGATCGGGTTCGCGCCGGCCAATATCTGGCCGCTCATGATGCCGGGAAGGGTGATCACGCCGGCGCCCGCCATCTGGTTCAAGACGGGCAGCGTGCCGGCATAGACGGCCCGCTGCATCAGCGCCGTCATCGCCTGGCGGCGGGTTTTTCCGAGTGCCAGCTGCGCCTCGATTGCCGCCCGCTGCGACGACACCGCCTCAAAGAAATTGTTGAGTGCAACGCTGCTGGCGCTCATCGCCGAGCCTAGAATGATGCCGAAGATCGGGATGACGATGCGCGGCGCCGTCCAGTCCTCGCTGTGGGCGACGGTCAGGAGCGCAAATGCCGCGACCAGCATCGTGCCGCCGCCGACCGCAATCCCCGAAAGCCCGTAATGCCAGAAGCCGGCAAGCTTGCTCTTCTGCCGCGACCCCACCTCGAAGGTTGCGGCGAGAAGCATGGCAACCAGCACGACGAGGCTCAGCCGGTGATCGGCATTGGTGAAGATGAAGCCGAGCACGAAGCCGACGAGCAGCAGCTGCACCACCATGCGCAGTGCCGCAATCAGGATCGAGCGATGGATGCCGAGGCTGAAGGCCGCCGAAAGCGCGGCATTGACGAGCACCAGTGCGGCGGCAAGCGAAAGCTCGAAAGGGCCGAAGACGAGACCGTTCATGTGGGCCTCGCAAGCGTCATCACGCTGTCTGCCAGCCGTTCCACCTGTTCGGGATCATGCGAGGTCAAAACCACGACGCAACCCTGCGCCATCCGCTCCTTCACCAGCGCCTCCAGGGCTTTCGCTGATACCGGGTCGAGTGCCGAGGTCGGCTCGTCGAGCAGAAGCACCTTCGGCCGGTCCTCAATGGCGCGCAGGAAAGCCATGCGCTGCCGCTCGCCGGTGGAAAGCCGGTCGGGTGCCGCGTCGAGCAGCGACGGATCGAGAAAAAGCCGCTGCAGGTTATCGCCCTGTGCGGCGGCATCGGCAAAATGGCCGCCAACCGTCGGCGCCCACCAGCCGGGTTCGGAAGAAACATACCGCACCTGCCGCCGCCATGCGGGGCCGGAGATCGACATGGCCGAAACCCCGTCGACAAGGCAGTCGCCCTCATGCGGCACCAGATCGGCAATCATCTTCAAGGTCAGGCTCTTGCCCGCCCCCGAAGGCCCGCTGACCGCCAGACACCGCCCCGCCGCAACCTCAAGGTCGATCGGCCCAACCGATTGGAATTTCAGCCCGGCGGCTTTCAGTCTGATCGCGGGATTTTGCATGGGCTTGGTAATGGCACCGGAGGCGTGGGGACGCAATATGAGGAGGTGGACGATGAGCTCAGAGGATTTGAGATACGGCCAAAAGTAGGGATGATGTCCTACGGTGTTCGGTCCTATAATGTATGTACGAAGTTTCGCTGCGAGAAATTGATGATCAGACGGCTTCTATATTTGTGGGAAGTGAGGAAAGAGCATTGGCGGTATCGATACTTCCCCGAATTTGTGGATTTCCTAATCCGCCTTTCGATTTTCCCGAGCGCCAGGAAAATTGAGAAAGAAGGTGCAACTCGCATAATGATCGACAACTCTGTTATCGGATATGGCATTGTTCAAGAAACCGGATGGATAAACACCGGTAAAAAATGTGGGGCGATACAGAGATTGACACAGGGTACGCTGCGAGAATCCCAGTGTATCATGATGATGACCAATCTGATGTGGCGAAGTCAGTAAGATTCTTGCCAGCGATAACTGCACTAGCGCGCAAAAAGATAGTCAAGCTCTATTCGTCTAGTGAGTTGCGCGATGAAACATGGACGCAACCTTCCGGGCGTTATCAAGGGTATGAAATATACGATTATAGTTTGTTTTCGGGAGTTGAAATAGAAACGGTTAAAGATCGCAATTACTTTATGATGATGGGGCCATCATCAATGGGGTTTCCGTCGTTGGTCGACCAACGGAAAAGCAGGATGTCGATATCGCAAAACGTAGATCCCATATTTCTTGGTTTAGTTGATGCATTGGGAGAGAAAAGCAGTCAGGACTGCTACCACATAGCCTTCGCTGAGAAAAATAACACGTATTGCTTTCTCACTATGGATTTTAAGCTCATTCGAAATCTTAATTCACGCCGCAAACACCCAGTAGTCGCAAACCTAAAAACAAAAATTTTATCACCTTATGAATTCGGTACCCGATTCCAACTTACGCCATTTTCCACACGGCTGTTTAGCCATCACAAAGCTTCTTTCCCGGTCGCTTGGTGGGAGAATTGGCCGAAGTCCGGAAGAAAGCCTCGCAAACGTAGGCGAACAAAATAAGGGGTCGCCGACCACTCATATCGTACTATCGCGTACGCTCTGTCCAAGACCTTAGCCCACCTGATCCCCCGCGACAAATCGGCCCCATCACCCTCTTTCCCGCCGCCACGCAAAAAATATTCGCATTTGCCGCTTTCGACGCCAGTTTTCTTTCCTCCCAAGCCGCCTATTTTCTGCGATCACCATGCCAACTCATGCATTGGAGAATACCGGAATGACCTTCTTCAAAACCTCCCTCAAGGCCGTTGCCGCAGCCCTGCTCGTTCAGGCCGCGTTCGCCGCGCCCAGCTTTGCCGGCGAAAAGCTCGACCAGATCAAGAAGGCGGGCGTCATCCGCATCGGCACCGAAGGCACCTATGCGCCTTTCACCTTCCATGATGCCTCAAACAAGCTCGTCGGCTTCGATGTCGAGATCGGCGAGGCGGTGGCGGCAAAGCTCGGCGTCAAGCCTGAATTCATCGAAGGCAAGTGGGACGGGCTGATTGCCGGCCTCGATGCCGATCGCTATGACACGGTCATCAACGAGGTCGGCATCACCGATGCCCGCAAGCAGAAATATGCCTTTTCCGATCCCTATATCGCCTCCAAGGCGGTGCTGATCGTCCGCTCCGACAATGACGCCATCAAGGGTTTTGACGACCTGAAGGGCAAGAAGGCAGCCCAGTCGCTGACCAGCAACTACGGCAAGATGGCCGAAGCCGCCGGCGCCGAGCTCGTCGGCACCGATGGTTTCGACCAGTCGATCCAGCTGGTTCTGACGCGCCGCGCCGATGCCACGCTGAACGACAGCCTCTCCTTCCTCGATTTCAAGAAGCAGAAGCCCGATGCGCCGGTCAAGATCGTCGCCGAACAGCCGGAAGCGAGCTATTCCGGCATCCTTCTGCCCAAGGGCGATGACGATCTGGTGGCCGCGGTCAACAAGGCGCTGGCCGATATCAAGGCCGACGGCACCTACAAGAAGATCTCCGACACCTATTTCGGCCAGGACGTCTCCAAGTAACAAGACGTCTCCAGGTAAATGGATCGGTCCGACCCCCGCATCATGGATGCGTGCTAGGATCGACCAGGGATTGAGCCAGAACGTCCGGCCCCGGTCGGGCGTTTTCGCGTTCGTTACCCGTATTGTTTCAGAGTAAAAGGACTTCGCCCGTGCCGCATTGGCTTCAATTGATGCTGGATTCCCTGCCGACCCTCTTATGGGCTGGCGTCAAATTCACCGTGCCGCTGACGCTTCTGTCCTTTGTCCTCGGTCTGGCGCTCGGCCTTGCCACCGCCGTCACCCGCCTGTTCGGGCCGAAGCCGCTGGTGCTTGTCGCCCGGTTTTACGTCTGGGTCATTCGTGGCACGCCGCTGCTCGTCCAGCTTTTCGTCATCTTCTACGGCCTGCCGAGCGTCGGCATCCTGCTCGATGCCTTCCCGGCGGCGCTGATCGGCTTCACCCTCAATATCGGCGCCTATTCCTCGGAAATCATCCGGGCCGTCATCGCCTCGGTGCCGAAGGGCCAGTGGGAAGCCGCTTATTCCATCGGCATGAACTGGCGCCAGACCATGGCGCGCACTGTGCTGCCGCAGGCGGCCCGCGTCGCCGTGCCGCCTCTGTCCAACACTTTCATCTCGCTGGTCAAGGATACCTCGCTTGCCGCCGCCATCACCGTGCCGGAGCTTTTCCAGGCGGCCCAGCGCATCGTCGCCACCACCTATGAGCCGCTGATCCTCTATATCGAGGCGGCGCTTCTCTATCTGGTTCTCAGTTCCGTCCTGTCAGCGCTGCAGGATCGCCTGGAAAAACGCTTTTCGAGATATGGCGGCATGCTGGAGGCCAACCGATGATCGAACTCTCCTATATCCGGAAGAATTTCGGCGACCTTCAGGTCATCGACGATGTCAGTCTCAAGGTGGCCGAAGGCAGCGTCACAGCACTTGTCGGCCCCTCGGGCGGCGGCAAGAGCACGCTTCTGCGCTGCATCAACCTTCTGGAAATCCCGACGTCGGGAACGATCCGCCTCGGCGATGCGTCGATAGACTTCGCGCCGGGCAAGAAGATCGGCTGGGACGCGATCCAGAAGATCCGCCGCCAGACCGGCATGGTCTTCCAGAATTTTCAGCTCTTCCCCCATCGCACGGCACTTGAAAATGTCATGGAAGGCCTCGTCACGGTGCTGAAATGGCCGCGGGAAAAGGCTGAAAGCCATGCCCGCGACCTGCTTGCCAAGGTCGGCATGGCGCATAAGGCCGATGTCTGGCCCTCGACGCTCTCGGGTGGCCAGCAGCAGCGCGTGGCGATCGCCCGCGCGCTTGCCATGTCGCCGCGCGTGCTGCTCTGCGACGAGCCCACATCCGCGCTCGATCCCGAACTGGCGACCGAAGTCGTCGAGGTCTTGAGCAGGCTTGCGGGCGAGGGGACGACCATGGTGATTGCCACCCACGACCTGCGCCTCGCGTCGCGCGTCGCCGATCACGCCGTCTTTCTCGAAGCCGGCAAGATCGTCGAGCAGGGCCCGGCCGACCGTATCTTCGGCGCCCCGGTCGAAGAGCGCACCCGCCGCTTCGTCTCCTCCATCAGCGCGGCACAGGGCGGCTGATCGACAATCGAAATGGGGTGCAAACGCCGGTTGCGAGGCGCCCTCAAGCCAATCAGGAACGAAATCGAACGGTTATCGGTCAAACCGGCCTTGACAAGGAAATCTTAATAATTAGACCGCGCGACACATTATTTCGTTCGGGAGTGAGATCTTGAAATCCTTGGCATCCTTCTCCGCTTTCGTCGGCAAGACTTTCGCCCTCTGGGTGATCCTGTTTGCCGTCCTCGGCTTCTTCTTTCCAGATACGTTCAAGCAGGTGGCGCCATGGATCGTCACGCTTCTGTCGATCATCATGTTCGGCATGGGCCTGACGCTGTCGATCGATGACTTCCGCGAAGTCGTCAAGCGTCCCTTCGACGTCACGATCGGCGTGCTCGGCCAGTTCATCATCATGCCGCTTCTGGCTGTGCTTCTGACTAAGATCATCCCCATGTCGCCGGAAGTGGCGGCGGGCGTCATCCTCGTCGGCTGCTGCCCGGGCGGCACCTCGTCCAACGTCATGACCTACCTGTCCAAGGGCGACGTGGCCCTGTCGGTGGCCTGCACCTCCGTCACCACGCTGGTCGCACCCATCGTGACGCCTTTCCTCGTCTGGATGTTTGCCAGCCAGTTCCTGCCGGTCGATGGCTGGGCGATGTTCCTGTCGATCGTCAAGGTCGTGCTCGTGCCTTTGGCGCTCGGCGCCGCGCTGCAGAAGCTCGTGCCTTCGGTGGTCAAGGCCGCGGTTCCGGTCCTGCCGCTCGTCAGCGTCATCGGCATCGTGCTGATCGTCTCGGCCGTGGTTGCCGCCTCGAAGGGCGCGATCGCCCAGTCGGGCCTTCTGATCTTTGCCGTCGTCGTGCTGCATAACGGCCTCGGCTATACGCTCGGCTTCTTCGCCGCCAAGGCATCCGGCCTGTCGCTTGCCAAGCGCAAGGCGATCGCAATCGAGGTGGGCATGCAGAATTCCGGTCTCGGTGCGGCTCTCGCCACGGCCTATTTTTCGCCGCTCGCCGCGGTGCCGAGCGCGATCTTCTCCGTCTGGCACAACATTTCCGGCGCGCTGCTTGCCAACTTCTTCTCCGGTCGCCTGGATGAGGAAGACAAGGCGAAGCTCAGCCAGACCGTCTGATCTTTTCCAGATCCTGCGGACAAACAAAAAAGGGCGGCCCTGAAAGCCGCCCTTTCTCATGTCTGTGATAGGATGTCCGCCTCAGCGGATGATCATCTGCTGCGGGCCTGCATTGGCCGTCGCAGGTTTCTGGTCGCGGCCCTTGGCCGGTGTCGCGTCGGGTGCGGTGCCAAGCAGCTTGTCTCGCTCGCGCCATAGTGCTGGAATGCAGAGCAGCGCCACCGAGGTCAGCGCGATCGCCGTCTTGGTCCACTCGTTGAGCTCCGGCGTGCGACCGTCGAAATAATAGACGAAGTAGACGATCGCCACATGCCAGACATAGACATAGAGCGAGTGGCGGCCGAGCAGGCGCAGGTAACGCAGGGTGAACACCCAGGTCAGCGCCGAGGCGACCGAGCGCACCCAGGCGGCCTTGTGCTTCGGGCCGGCAACGATCAGCCAGGTGATCAGCAGGCCGACGGCGGCGAAGTTCAACAGATAGACCGGACCGAAATCGGCGCGGATTTCCATCGAGGCGAACTTGGCGATCATATGCGCCGGCATCATTTCATTGGCCGTGATCAGCCGCAGCGGCAGGAAGAACAGGACCAGCACCAGTGCCGCCTTCGGAATGAACATGTTGTCTGGCGACAGCACGCGGCCCCAGTCGATCTTGCCCGACGAGGTCAGCGCGCCGAGCACAAGGCCCGAGAAGAACACGATCTGCCAGCCGAACAGGTTGAACGAGACGCGCAGCCCCTGGTCGTCGGCGCCCTTGATCAGCTCGTTGAGCGGAATGGTGAAGATCTGCTGCAGGCCGAGCTGACCGGCCATCCACAGCATCAGCGAGGCCGCCACGACATAGTGCCACTTGTCCTCCAGCACCAGCTTGATCAGCATCGGCGAGAACAGCATGTAGATGATGTACTGGGGCAGGATATCCATGAAGGTCGGCTGGTAGAGGAAGGTCGCGATCGATGCGAGACGCAGTGGGTCGTCAAAGGTCGTGTAGCCCAGCCAGTTGAACCAGATCGAATAGGCGCCCGGCAGCACCATCTGTGCCGCCATCACGGCGATGATGATGCCCATCGCATAGCGATAGAGCTCGAAGGCACGGGTGTAGATCGCGGTGCGCCCGGCCGCATAGCCCGCCTTCATCATCTTGCGGGCATAGACCATGCCGATCATCAGGCCGGACAGAAAGACGAAGCCCTGCGCGTCTTCGACGAAGGCAAGCTGGTTGTGATTGATCTTGACGAGGAAATACCCACCGGCGAAGACCATGTGGTTCAAGATCATGAAAACGAGGAAATACCCTCGCATCCCGTCAATGATTTCAAAGCGCTTCATCGGTCGCGGTCTCCGTCTTTGCGGGGTCCGGTGGCACTGGTCCCTCGGTCCGTAAGGCCTCTGCGGGCCGGGAAGTCACGCGCCTAAACGTCGCGGGAAGCTGGAGAGTTCCAGCGTGAATCGGTTTTACCCGACGTTCAGACATTTCAACCGTAAACAGTCCGTGATGACTGTCACATGAACGAGAGTTGAGTCGAGAAAAAGGCAGGACCTACTCGGCGGCGATCCTGCGAAGCCCTGCGGCCTGGGTGAGGAAGGCGCGGATCGCGGCAGGCTTCACCGGCTTGTGCTGCACGGCAATCCCGTGCCGCTCGGCCTCGGCTCGAACCTCCGGCGTGCGATCCGCCGTGATCATCAGTGCCGGAATATCGGCATTGTAATGCGCCCTGAGCGACAGGATCGCCTCGATGCCGGTCGTGTCGTCGAGATGGTAGTCGGCAATCACCACGTCCGGCGCCGGTTCGCGTCTTGCGGTAATCGCCGCGACATCGTCTGCCGATGTTGCCTGCCCGACAGTGCAGCCCCAGCCGGTGATCAGCAAAGCCATGCCCTCGAGGATCTTCGGCTCGTTGTCGATGCACAATATGCGAAGGCCGCCGAGCGGATTGGCGGGCTTCGGCCGCTCGCGCCGGCTCTTCGCCGTGGCGGCCTGCGATCCGGCAAGATCGCGCGCGATCTCGACGCGGAACACGGTACCGCGCCCCGGCGTCGATGAGAGATGCACCGGATGCGACAGCATGCGCGACAGCCGGTCGACGATCGAAAGCCCGAGCCCCAGACCGCTTGCGGTTCTGGCGCCGTCTTCCAGCCGGGCGAATTCCTTGAACACGGTGCGGAATTTCGATTGCGGGATGCCGATGCCCGAATCGAGCACGTCGATCACCACCTTGTCGCCGCGCCGCCGTGCCCCGACGATCACCTTGCCGCTGATCGTGTATTTGATCGCGTTGGAAACGAGATTCTGCACCAGCCGGCGCAAAAGATTGCCGTCCGACATCACCTTGAGCGAACTCGGCATGACGACGAATTTGAGGTTCTTCTCCCGTGCCATCGGGGAAAAATCGGTCTCGATCCGCTTTAGCAGATCGTCCAGATCGACCGGACCGAAGCGCGGCTTCATCGCCCCGGTATCGAGCCTTGATATGTCCAGCACGGCACCGAGAATGGTCTCCACCGATTCCAGCGAACTGTCGATATTGCGGGCCAGAGCGGCATTCTTGTCGGCCCCGCCCAGCCGCTCGACAAGTGCCGCGGAATAGAGCCGGGCGGCATTGAGCGGCTGCAGGATATCGTGCCCGGCGGCAGCGAAAAAGCGCGTTTTGCTGAGATTGGCGTCGTCCGCGGCCGTGCGCGCCTCGCCGAGCTCGCGGGCCACCCGCGTCAGTTCCGCCGTGCGCTCGCCGACCCGTTGTTCCAGCGTCTCGTTTGCCTGTTTCAATGCCTGGTCGGCTGCCACCCGCTCGGAAATGTCGGTGAAGGTCGCTACCAGCCCGGCATCCGGCATCGGGTTGGTGCGCACCTCGATGATCCGCCGACCGCCCTGCACCATCAGCGGAAAGGATGTGCCGAGCGTCCGGAACCGGGCGATGACCGCGTCACGTTCAGCATCCGCAATGTCGCCCCGCTCGACAAGCAGGGTGATCACGTCCTTGAGCAGGAACCCCACCTGTCCGGCCTGTTCGGGAAGGTCGAGCAATTGCCGGAAGCGCCGGTTCCACACGGTCAGCCGGTCGGAACTGTCGAACACGGCAATCCCCTGGTCCATCTGGGAAAGCGCCGTCTGCATCATGTCCTGATTGTATTGCAGCGCCTCGCTGGCCTGATCGAGCAGCCAGGCGGTATCCGCATTGGTGTCCTCCACCTTCTGTAATACCAGGGACAGCACGAGCCGTGCCGAGGACGAGCCGATGGCACTGCCGAGCAGCTGTTCGGAGAAATGGATCATCGCCATGTCGGAAGGCTGGTCGTCGCGAAAACGCCGCCCGGCGGTCTTTTCGTAATTGGCGAAGGACCTGAGCATCCGCTCCTCGCCGAGATAGCGCGCGATCACCGTCTTCAGGTCCCCGACGCTGATCCGGGTCTTCCAGCCGCGCGTGGCAAACTGGGCACGAAGGTGGCGCTTGACGAAGATGCCGGCCTGCAGGCGTTCGACCGGGCGCGGATTGCGCGACAGCGAGCCGAGGATGAAGGCGAGCGTATTGAGCGAAAGGCTGAAGATCGTCGTCGTCACGAAGGGGTCGATCTGTGGTCCGGAAAAGATCGCTGTGCCGGGAATGAGGAAATTCAGCACGACGGCGGCGACATTCGAATTGTCCGGTCCGCCGAGGCTTGGAAGGAACAGTAGATAGGCCCAGGAGAGAAAGCCGAAGGACAGGCCCAGAATGGCACCGCGTGCATTCGCCCGGCGCCAGACGAGGCCGCCGAGCAGGGCAGGGGCGATCTGGGCGATGGCCGCAAAGGCGAGCAGGCCGATCGAGGCCAGTCCCGACTGGCTGTCGGCCATCCGGTAATAGCCGTAGCCAAGCAGCATCACGGCAAAGATCGAGGCCCGCCGGATGTTGAGAAGCGTGCGGGTGAAATCCTTCTGCCCGGCCGGTGTCGAGGTCAGCTTGCGCCTCAAAAACAGCGGGATGACGATATCGTTGGAGATCATGATCGACAGCGCGACGGATTCCACGATCACCATGGCAGTCGCCGCCGAAAATCCGCCGATGAAGGTCATCAGCGTCACCAGCGGCAAGCCGGCCTGCAGCGGCAGCGTCAGCACGTAAAGATCGGGATCGCCGCTGCCGCCGAAGGTGATCAACCCGGCGGCTGCGACCGGCAGGACGAAGATATTGATGGCGATGAGATAGACCGGCAGCAGGAAGCCCGCGGCGCGGCGCTCCCGCGGCGTGCGGTTTTCCACCACCGTCACATGGAACTGCCGCGGCAGGATGACGATCGCAAAGGCCGAAAGCAAAATCACCAGCACCCATCGGCTGAGCGGGGTCTCATAGGCAGCCGCAGTCTCCACCAGAAGATTGGCCGAGGCCTTGGCGGCAAGATCCGACCAGCCGTCGAAGACGAAGAAGACGACCGCGATGCCGACAGTCGCGAAGGCGACGAGCTTGACCAGCGATTCCATCGCAACCGCCAGGATCAGCCCGTCCTGATGCTCGGTCGCATCCGTATGGCGGGTGCCGAACATGACGGCAAAGCAGGCCATCAGCAGGGTGACGATCAACGCCAGATCGACGAAATGCAGATTGCCGCCACCAAGCCCGAAATCGGACGGATTGACCATCACGCTGACGGAACTCGATACAGCTTTCAGCTGCAGGGCGATATAGGGAACGGTGCCGACCAGCGCGAGCACGGCGACGATTGCCGCCACAGTGGCATTCTTTCCGTAGCGGGCGGCGATGAAATCGGCGATCGAGGTTAGCTTTTCCGCCTTGGCAAGTTCGACGATACGGCGGATGACCGGCATCCCGAGCGTGAAGGCGAGGATCGGCCCGACATAGATCGCCGCAAATTCCAGCCCGCGCTGCGAGGCAAGGCCAACCCCGCCGAAATAGGTCCAGGTGGTGCAGTAGACGGCAAGGCTCAGCGCATAGACGAGCGGGCGTCCGCCCTTGGGCACGCCGGAACGGCGGCTTTTTCTGTCGCCATAGCTCGCCACCGCAAAAAGCAGCAGGATATAGGCGAATGCCGAGACAAGAACGGCCCAGCCTGCAAGCATGTTTCCTCCCCGCAAAGAATGCGGCTTCGGACATGACATTAAGGGAAATGCCAAAGCTTGGAAATCGGCGCCGCCTCGGCAAAAAGTTCAATGCATCGTTGAGTTTGATGATTGGGTATCATCTTACTGCGTTTGATCTTTTGCATCTTTTCAGCATTTCAGGAAACGCTATGTTAAGCACGACGGCAACCGAAAGAGGGGTCAAGTCATGTCAGTTATCAGCGAATTTCGTTCATTCATTGCCAAGGGCAACGTCATCGACCTCGCGGTCGGTATCATCATCGGCGGAGCCTTCACCGGTATCGTCAATTCATTGGTCAACGACATCGTCATGCCGATCGTTGGTGCGGTCACCGGCGGCGGTTTCGATTTCTCCAATTACTTCCTGGCGCTGTCGAGCGCCGTCACGGCGCCGTCTCTGGCCGAGGCACGCAAGCAGGGTGCAGTTTTCGCCTATGGCAGCTTCATCACCGTGCTCATCAACTTCCTCATCCTCGCCTTCATCATCTTCCTCATGGTCAAGGGCGTGAACAAGCTGAGAGCAATGGAAGACAAGAAGAAGCCGGCCGACGATACGCCGGCTCCGCCGCCGGCCGATATCCAGCTCCTCTCGGAAATCAGGGATCTTCTCAAGACCCGCTAAAACCGGATCCGTGGCCTGCAATTCATCAGAACAATGAATTGCAGGCTCACCGATTGTCATGGGATTTCCTGTGTCTTCTGGGATATGAGAGACAGACGAAAAACAGGAAATCCGTATGTCTCTGCTCAGCTCTCTCAGCCCCCGCGCTCTTGCCGCCCCCGAAAGCGGTATCGTGGAGATCATCAACCATGCCCGCCTTGGCGGTCGTGATGATCTGATCCCGCTCTGGGCTGGTGAAGGCGATCTGCCGAGCCCCGATTTCATCAATCGCGCCGCATCCGACGCGCTTTTGGGCGGCGAGACTTTCTACACCTGGCAGCGCGGCATTCCCGAACTGCGCCAGGCCCTGTCGGATTATTACGCTCGCCATTTCTCGGTGAACCTGCCGATCGAGTATTTTTATGTCACCGGCTCCGGTATGCACGCCATCATGATGGCGGTGCAGGCGATCTGCGGTCCGGGCGACGAGATGATCTACCTGTCGCCCACCTGGCCGAACATCGTCTCGGCGATCGAGATTTCCGGTGCGGTCGCCACTGGCCTGCCGCTTGAATTCACCGGCGGCAGCTGGGCGCTCGATCTTGAAAAGCTCGAAGCGATGATCACCCCGAAGACCAGGGGCCTGTTCATCAACACGCCGTCCAATCCGACCGGCTGGACGGCGACGAAGGAGGATCTCGCTGCGATATTGGCGCTCTCGCGCAAACACGGCCTGTGGATCATCGCCGACGAGATCTATGCCCGCTACTATTATGGCGGCGCGGTGCGGGCACCGTCCTTCCTCGATGTTTCCGAGGCGGATGATCGCATCATTTATGCCAATTCCTTCTCCAAGAACTGGTCGATGACGGGCTGGCGCGTCGGCTGGCTGGTGGCACCGCCGGAACTTGGCCAGGTGATCGAGAACCTCGTGCAATATTCCAATTCCGGCGTGGCCCAGTTCATGCAGCGCGGCGCAGTCGTGGCGCTGAACGAGGGCGATGCCTTCGTCGAGGAAAATATCGAGCGTGCCCGCATCTCGCGCGACATCCTCTGCGATAGGCTGATCGCCACCAACCGTGTCCAGACGCTGAAGCCCGAAGGTGCGCTTTACGCCTTCCTCAAGGTCGATGGCATTACCGACAGTCGCAAGGCAGCGCTCGATATCGTCGATCGGATCGGCGTCGCGCTGGCGCCCGGATCGGCCTTCGGCAAGGGCGGCGAGAATTTCCTGCGCGCCTGCTTCCTGCGCAATCCGAAACATGTCGAAGAGGCCGCAGAACGGCTGGCCGCCTATATAACGGCACTCTGATACCGGTCCGAACCCGTATCGCTAAAAATCGGACGATACTGGAAAGTATCTCTTAGTCATGTCGCCCGATATAGTTGTCCGGCGCCTCCATAAGTAACCGGTGATCAAGCTCCGCGATGTTTTCCTGCCTGCAACAAAGGCAGGGAAATTCGCAATGGCGGTCCTGGTTACGGGCGGAGCGGGATATATCGGCAGTCACATGGCCTGGGCATTGCTGGATGCCGGGGAAAATGTGGTCGTACTCGACCGTCTGTCGACAGGCTTCCGCTGGGCCGTGCCGGATGCCGCCCGTTTTTACCTCGGCGACGTCGGCGACAAGGCGCTTCTGGCACAGGTCTTTGCCGAAAACCATATCGACGCCATCATGCATTTCGCCGGCTCGATCGTCGTGCCGCAGTCGGTCGCCAATCCGCTGGACTATTACGAGAACAATACCGGCAAGACGCGGCTGCTTGCCGCCGCCGCCGTTGATGCCGGCATCCGCCATTTCGTGTTTTCCTCCACCGCCGCCGTCTATGGCGACCAGCAAGGCGATAGCCCGGTTCTGGAAAGCGCTCCGACGCTGCCGAAGAACCCCTATGGCCAGTCGAAGCTGATGTCGGAACTGATGCTGCGAGATGCCGCCGCCGCCCATGATTTCCGCTACGTCGCCCTGCGCTATTTCAATGTCGCCGGTGCTGATCCGCTCGGCCGCACGGGCCTTTCGACCGTCGGTGCGACCCATCTGATCAAGCTCGCCTGCGAAGCGGCGCTGGGCGAGCGCCTGGGTGTCGATGTCTACGGCACCGATTATCCGACGCCGGATGGAACCGGCGTGCGCGACTATATCCATGTGACGGATCTGGTGGCGGCGCACCTGAAGGCATTGAGCTATCTGCGCCGCGGTGGCGAGCCGCTGATTGCCAATTGCGGCTATGGCCGCGGCTATTCGGTGCTCGAAGTGCTGAATGCGGTCAAGCGCGTCAGCGGCCAGTCCTTCGAGGTCCGTTACGGGCCGCGCCGTCCGGGCGATGCGGCAAGTGTCGTCGCCAATTCGACGCTCGCCCGCAGGCTTCTGGAATGGCAGCCGCGCCATGACGATCTCGACCTGATCGTCGACACCGCGATCGCCTGGGAGGGCCAGCTGGCCAGCCGCAGGGTGGTGGATCTGCGCGCCTTGCATCAGAGACTGGCTGCCGCCGCCTTCTGATTGCCCCGTCGTTCACGCCAAAATGTTCACCGGACAGGCATGCCATGCCAAAAGAAGCATGGATAAGCGATCGCTTGGGGAGTATGGGCAGGACGAGCCAATCGGATCGACGGATATGATGCGCCCCTTTTTGAAAGCCGGTCTTCTTCTCATTGCAGGCGGCATGGCCGCTCTACCCGCTCACGCAACCGATGCCGCCAAGGCCTGGGTGCCGGTGGAGCCGACGCATCGCGAACAGAAGGTCAAGCTGGTCGAGCCGCATCTGCATCTCGCCAAGGCGGAGATCGGCCGGGCCAAGCCGCGCGTGGCGCTGACCTTCGATGCCTGCATGGGCGCGGTCGATGAGCGCATCCTCCAGACGCTGGTCAAGGAGCGCGTGCCGGCGACCATCTTCGTCACCGCCCGCTGGCTGCGCAAGAATCAGCCGAGCGTGGCGCTGTTCCTCGCCAATCCCGATCTCTTCGAAATCGAGAACCATGGCGAGAACCATATCCCGGCCATCGATGTTGCCGTACCCGTCTATGGTATTCCCTCGGCAGGTTCACCCGAAGCGGTGGCGCGCGAGGTCGGCAAGGGCGCCGAGGCGATGATCGCTGCCGGACTGCCGGCACCCCGCTGGTTCCGCGGCGCAACCGCCAAATACGACGCCTCCTCGATCGATGAAATCCGCAAGATGGGCTATCGCATCGCCGGATACTCGCTGAATGGCGACGAAGGTTCGCTTCTGGGCACCGCTGCCGCCGACAAGCGCATCGCCGCTGCCAGGGACGGCGATGTGGTGATCTCCCACATCAACCAGCCGACCCATGCCGCCGGCGAGGGCGTGGCAAGCGCCATCCTCAAGCTCAAGGCTCGTGGCGTCGAGTTCGTCCGCCTCTCCGACGTCGCGACCGACGGCGACTACGACACCACGGCCGCCCGTCCCGGCCTGTTCTGAGAGAGCGGGCGCCTCGGTTAGCATGCGGGGCGCGTGGTATGACGAAAGACTTCCAGCATCTTGATCCGGCCTAACCCAAACGGGTGACGCCAGAAAAAGCAGCGGTGATAACGTTTCCGTGACAAGAGCGCGTGTGAAGGCGCGTCATGAGGGAGGAAACCATGGTCACGCTGCAGAGATATTTTCCGGGGAACGTAAACCCGGACCACTACAATCCGCCAATCGTGGGCCTCGACTACATGCCGTCGATGGCCGACCTGCTCGATTTCGATGCGGTGGTGTCGAGAACATCGTCATCGACCCAGGTTCTCTTCAAGTTCGGGAACGGTATCCAGGGCAAGATCATCGGCAGCGGACTGAAATTCAACAAGGACGGCGACGCCACGGCAGGCCGCGTCACCGAGGTTCAGGTTCTCACCAAGGACGGCAAGCTGATCGAGAAGATCTCCGGCTTCGACGTGGCAGCGACCACCTTCCAGACCGTACTCGACGATTCCTGGCACATGCAGGAATGGCTGTTGCGCGGCAATGACACGCTGACCGGCGGCGCGGGTGGCGATGATCTCTATGGCCACGCCGGCAACGACGTCCTCAAGGGCGGCGCCGGTGACGATTTCCTCGTCGGCGGCGCCGGCAAGGACAGCTATGACGGCGGCTCCGGCTGGGACCAGCTGAGCTTCGACGATGGCAATGCCGTCAAGAAGGGCGTCACCGTCGATGCCGTCAACCACAAGGCGACCGACGCTTACGGCAATGCCGAAACCTTCTCCAGCATCGAGAGCTTTCGCGGTACGAAACTCGCCGACACGTTCAAGGGTTCCAGTGCAGACGAGCAGTTCATGGGCCTCGCCGGTGCCGATACGATCAATGGCGGCGGCGGCTTCGATGAGGTCCGTTACCATCGCGACGTCAAGCGCGGCGGCACGTATGGCGTGACCGTCGACCTGCAGAAGGGCACGGCGACCGATGGTTTCGGCAACAAGGACACGCTGGTCAGCATCGAGGGCGTGCGCGGCACGGACTTTGCCGACAAGCTGATCGGCAGCACCGTGCACAACACGCTGCGCGGCGATGGCGGCAAGGACCAGCTTTACGGCAAGCTCGGAAACGACGACCTGACCGGCGGCGGCGGCAAGGATGCCTTCTATTTCGACACCAAGCTCAACGGCAGCAGCAATGTCGATCACATTCTCGATTTCAGCGTTGCCGATGACACTGTCTATCTGGCCAAGGCAATTTTCACCAAGATCGCCGGCACCGGCGTCATGACCAGCGGGCAGTTCTATGCCTCGACCAATGGCAAGGCCCATGATGCCGACGACCGGATCACCTATAACAGCAAGACCGGCGATGTCTTCTACGACGCCGATGGCAACGGTGCCGGGGCCGCGGTCAAGTTCGCGGTCGTCGACGATGGCCTGAAACTGACCTCGGCGGATTTCTTTCTGTACTGAAACGCATATCCCGGAGAAGACGGGCGTCGACATTGCCGGCACCCGTTTTGGCTGATGTGGCATCGGCTAACCGCATACAGCCTTAGGAGGATGCGCCTGTTCAGATCTGCGCAATATAAGTATTATCTGATGCAGGAATGGGATTTTCGGATGGAGAGATGGGGGAAACGGTTGTGATCGCAACGTTCCGCCGATGGCGAAAGGTCGGGAATGCAGGCCAGGCATGAAAGCAACACGTCTGCATCCAAAGTCTTCGCCCGCTGCCGCGTGGGGTTGCTGACCGTCGGCGTGGCGAGCGCGCTCATCAATATCCTCTATCTCACCAGTTCCTTCTTCATGCTGCAGGTCTATGACCGGGTCATCCCGAGCCGCAGCATTCCGACGCTCGTGGCGCTCGGGCTTCTGGCCCTGCTTCTCTACCTGTTCCAGGGCGCATTCGAACTGGCCAGGAGCCGGATGCTTGCCCGCATAGCCGGCGTCTTCGACGAGGAGCTGGGAGATCGCGTCTTCAGGACGGCAGTGAGGATGCCGGTCAGGGGCGGCGGCCCGACGGACGGTATGGGGGCGATGCGGGATTTCGATCAGGTGAGGTCGTTCCTGTCGAGTGCCGGACCGCCCGCTTTCTTCGATCTTCCCTGGCTGCCCTTCTATGTCCTCATCTGCTTTCTGTTCCACCCGGTGATCGGCTTCATCGCCATCGGCGGTGCTGTCATCCTCACCATTCTCACCTATCTGACCAACCGCGCCACCCAGACGATATCGAGAGAGGTCCACGAGGCCGGCGGCCGGCGTGGCGCCCTTCTGGAAGCGGTGCATCGCAATGCCGAAGTGGTGGAGGCGATGGGCATGGCGCGCGATCTCTCGCGCTCGTGGTCGCAATTGAACGATCGCTATCGCCGCTCGCATCTGCAGAACTCGGATGTCTCGAACGGCTATTCCACTCTTTCGAAGATTTTTCGCATCGCCCTGCAATCTGGCGTACTTGCCGCAGGCGCCGTTCTCGTCATCGAAAACCAGGCATCCGCCGGCATCATCATCGCAGCCTCGATCCTGACGTCGCGTGCCTTGGCGCCGGTCGAGCAGGCGATTGCAAACTGGCGCGGCTTCGTCTCGGCGCAACAGTCCTGGCGCCGCCTGCGCCAGAACCTCGATGCACTGGCGGATGCGCCCCTGCCGCTCAAGCTCGCCCAGCCGCAAAGGACGCTGCGGGTCGAGGGCCTTGCCAGCGGGCCGCCCGGCCGGCGGGACATCATCGTCTCCAACATCGCCTTCGCCGCCGAGGCGGGCGATGCGATCGGCGTGATCGGGCCGAGTGCGTCGGGAAAGTCGTCGCTTGCCCGTGCGCTCACCGGCATATGGCCGAACCATCGCGGCTCGGTGCGTCTCGACGGCGCGACCCTCGACCAGTGGAGCGACGAGGATCGCGGCCGGCTGGTCGGTTACCTGCCGCAGGATATCGAGCTGTTCTCGGGGACGGTCGGCGAGAACATTGCCCGCTTCCGTGCCGATGCGCAGGATGAGGCGATCGTCGAGGCGGCCAAGGCGGCTGGCGTGCATGAACTGATCCTCAAGCTGCCGAACGGCTATGCCACCGAAGTCGGTCCCTCCGGCTCGATGCTGTCGGCCGGCCAGCGCCAGCGCATCGCGCTCGCCCGTGCGCTTTATGCAAACCCCTTCCTGATCATTCTCGACGAGCCGAATTCCAACCTCGATGTGGAAGGCGAGGGCGCCCTTGCGAAGGCCATCGTCAATGTCCGCAACCGCGGCGGCATCGCCATCATCATTGCCCACCGGCCGAGCGCGCTGTCCGGCGTCAATCTGGTGCTGATGATGAACGAGGGGCAGATGGCAGCCTTTGGTCCGCGCGACGAGGTTCTGGCAAAGGTCCTGCGTCGCGAAGCCTCTGGCCCGGATCATCGGCCGGCCTCGCTCAAGATCGTCTCGGAAGTGCAGGAGTGAAGAGATGAGTGAGACGATCGCCACCTCATCCTCGCAGCGCTCGCTTCGCCGCCATGTCATCGTCGTCGCGGTGCTCGGCCTTGCACTTGTTGGCGGCATCGGCGGATGGGCGGCAATGGCCACGCTCTCCAATGCGGTCGTCGGCGAGGGGACGGTCATCATCGATGACAATGTGAAGAAGATACAGCACCTGAGCGGCGGCGTCGTATCGGAACTTCTCGTGAGGGAAGGAAGCCATGTCGAGGCTGGCGATGTCCTTGTGAAGCTTGACGGCACCTCGCTGCGGGCAAGCCTGGCGATCGTCGAGAGCGGGCTCGCACAGCTCTATGCCAAGCGCATCCGGCTTGAGGCCGAGACGCTGCAGGACGGCACGTTCAGCGAGGCGGCTCTAGCCGAGAGCGGCATGGATATTGCTGCCAACCGCAAGCTGGTCGATGGTGAGATCCAGCTTTTCCAGATGCGCAGGTCGTCGCTTGCCGGCATGAAGAAGCAGCTTGATGAACGCAAGAGCCAGCTCAAGGAACAGATTGCCGGAAATGACCTGCAGATCAGGGCGATCGACGATTCCATCACATTGATCGATGAGGAATACCGGGCGATCGACAGCCTCTACAGGCAGCAGCTCGTCACCCTTCAAAGGGTCAACGCGCTGAAGCGCCAGCGTGTCGAGCTTGATGGCAACAAGGGCGAGCGGATTGCCGCGAGGGCGCAGGCCGAAGGCCGTATCAGCGAGATCAACCTGCAGATATTGCAGCTCGACGAGGACCGCAGGGCGGAGAATGCTAAGGACCTGACGGATGTCGAGGCAAAGATCTCTGAGCTCGAGGAACGCCGCATCTCCGCCCGCGACCAGCTTCAGAGGCTCGATGTCCGTGCACCGCTTGCCGGGCGCATCTACCAGCTCACCGTTCACACGATCGGCGGGGTGGTCAATCCCGGCGAGCCGCTGATGCTGCTTGCCCCCGACCAGCGCGAATTGACCGTGGAAGCCAGGATTGCCTCGCGCAACATCGACCAGGTCCGGCCCGGTCAGGCGGTCGACATCCGTTTCAGTGCCTTCGACCAGCGCACCACGCCGGAAGTGACCGGCACCGTCATTTCCATGTCTCCCGACGTCGTGGTCGACCAGCGCAGCGGCCTCAGCTACTATCCGGTCCGCATCAGGCCTCAGCCGCAGAGCCTCGCCAAGCTGGAAAAGCTCGCGCTCTATCCCGGCATGCCGGCGGAGGTCTTCATCCGCGTCGCCGACCGCACCGTGATCTCCTATCTCGCCAAGCCCTTCACCGACCAGATGGCGCATACGTTTCGCGAGGAATGACCTCAGCCATGGCGTGATGGATTGTTCGTCCGCCGGCTTCCTCGGCCCTGGGTGGGAGTGACCGCCGGCGCTCAACTCCTGGGTGCTTCGATCCCGTATCAACCCAGTGCGGAATGCAAAAAGAATGCTGAGCAGCGCTCGCAGATGCCTCGAAACGCCACGTTTCCGCAGGAAACATTAACCACTGTACATTAGAAAATAGCCAGCCGCACACTCGGTTCCGCGGACTGGAAATCTCGACGATATTTTGGTCCGCCAGCGATAGCTCGCCGCAGCATGATGCTGACGATTACATGCCGCATCAAGCGCCGGGCAGCATCCGTCGGGAGGACGATGCAGGACAGGCGCCGGAAGGGATGTCCCCTTCATCATCGCTCGATGAGTGAGCGCTCACCGTGAATGTCCGCACTTTCGACGTTCCGATGCCTTCCGACACGGGGAAGCCAAGGCGCGTCATCCAAGCGATGGGGTCCTTATGTCCTTTCTTCAGAATGCGGCGATACGAACGAAAATCCTTTCCGTGCTGGTTCCGGTCTGCCTTGTCGGCATCGGCGGCGTGGCATTCGTCGCCAACAATTATAAGAAGGCCGATACGGCCTATTCGAATTTCATCTCCACGGACAATAGCGCTGCCCTCGATCTGGCGCGCGCCGACCGCAATCTGAACGCAGTGTCGGCAGGCACCTATCAGACGATCGCCTATGATGCGGGAACGCCCAAGTTCAAGGCGGCGAACGACTTCTATCGCAACAGCGCCAAGGCCCTGCTGTCACGCCTCGATAGCGCCAAGGGCAATCTGCCGAAATTTGCCGACCAGATGGACGGCTATATCGGCAGGGCTCAGCAGATCATTGCGATAACCGACAAGGTGGTCGAATTTGCCTCCAGTAATCAAGATGCGGAAGCAAAGGCACAGCTTGAAAGCGCCGACACGCTGGTGGTCACCTTGTCGAAGGACCTCAGTGGCTTCATCACCCAGCGGACGAAGGATATCGCCACCGAGAGCGGCAAGCTGAAGGGCCAGACCAACAGCACGATCGTCACATCGCTCACCGTGCTGGCCGCGCTGTTTGCGATCGGCATCATCGCGGCGCTGTTCATCATCGCCCGCGGGATTACCGGGCCGATCGATCGCCTGCGCGCACGGATGATCAGTCTGGCCGGCGGTGAGACCGCGGCCGAAATCGGCGGTATCGCGCGCAAGGACGAAGTGGGCCAGATGGCCTCGGCTGTTGCCGTATTCCGCGACAATGCGCTTGAACGTATCCGTCTGGAAGCGCAGGCCGAAGCCAATCGCAGCCTGTCCGAGAAGGAGCGCATCGCCCGTCAGGAACAGGAAGCCAGGGACGCGGCCAATGTGAAATTCGCCGTCGACAATCTCGCCAAAGGCCTCTCGTCGCTTTCGGATGGCGATGTCTCCTACCGCATCGGCCAGCCGTTCGCCGACACGCTCGATGCCGTGCGCCAGGATTTCAACAATTCCGCCGAGAAGCTGGAATCGGCCCTGACGCAGGTGGCACAGAATGCTCGTGGCATCGAGGCGGGCGCCAACGAGATCAAGCAGGCCGCAAACGACCTCGCCAAGCGCACCGAACAGCAGGCAGCCGCTGTCGAGGAAACGGCAGCAGCCCTCGAACAGATCACCACGACGGTCAGGGATTCGACTAGCCGCGCCCAGGAAGCCGGCCAGCTCGTCAGCCGCACGCGGGCCGGCGCTGAGAAGTCGGGCGAGATCGTCCGCCGCGCCGTCTCCGCCATGGAACAGATCGAGAAGTCGTCCGGCGAGATCAGCAACATTATCGGCGTGATCGACGAGATCGCCTTCCAGACCAACCTTCTGGCCCTGAATGCGGGTGTCGAGGCGGCTCGTGCAGGCGAAGCCGGCAAGGGCTTTGCCGTCGTCGCCCAGGAAGTCCGCGAATTGGCGCAGCGCTCCGCCAATGCCGCCAAGGAGATCAAGGCGCTGATCGGCACGTCCGGCGACCAGGTTCGCGACGGTGTCCAGCTCGTCGGTGATACGGGTCGTGCGCTCGAAACCATCGTCGCCGAGGTGCAGGAGATCAATCGCCATGTTGTGGCGATCGTCGAGGCGGCGCAGGAGCAATCCTCGGGTCTCCAGCAGATCAACACGGCCGTCAACACCATGGACCAGGACACCCAGAAGAACGCGGCCATGGTGGAAGAAACCACGGCGGCCACCCACAGCCTGTCGCGCGAAGTCTCCTCGCTCAACGAATTGCTCAACCTGTTCAAGCTGTCGGGCACGGCTCGCCAGGCTTCCGCTCCCGTGCGGGTGGCAACCGGATCGGACCGGCCGGCAGCCTCTCCCGTCCGCGCGCTGGGCCGCAAGATCGCCGGCGCGTTCAATGGAAATGCGGCTGTCAGTCGGGATAACTGGGAGGAGTTCTGAGAAAATTCCGGACTGTCATGGATGAGCCTCTCTGCAGCGAGGTCTTCGGCTGCATCCGTGGAACGATCCCCGAAAACCGCCTCCACCCGCGAGAACTGCGGGTGGAGGCCAAGCATTGGCTAAAGCAGGCCGCTATCTTTCAGATTCGCTTACCGCGCTTTAGCTGTCTGTTTTTGCGCATGTCTTTGTCCCGAAACCGGTGACCACTTTCGGGAGACATGCTGTAGGACGCAGGATGCCCGGCTTGGCTTTTCAGGAGCCGTCTTGTTTTTAGTCTTTGCCCGCCGCGGGGGTCACTTGGTCAGAACCACATTCTGGCCGCTCGGAGCACAGGTCGTCTTCGCCGTGTAGAAAAAGTCCTGTCGGTCCCAGCCGCCTCCGTCTTCCCAGGCGTGACTGGATGTCTTGCCGCAGACGAGAATGCTGCTGAGCGGGCTCGTTACGCCCTTGGCCAGTTGAACGCCATCCACGAACAGGTAGTAGCTGGTATTGGGATTGTCGGTGCGCAGTGTCAGGTCGTATTTCGAATAGGCAGCGGTGGAGTTTGCCAGGCAGACGATCTTGCTGGCCAGGACAAAGCCCATTTGCCCGGTGGGGCAGCCATCCTTCTTGATCTCCATCTGCAGGATGAGAGACGAATATTTTCCAAGATCGATGCTGGTCGACGGAGACACGGTCATCGTGCCTTGCCCCTGGTCGTCGGTCGTGGCCGGTTGATAGGTTACCGTGCCGACGATCTCTTCCTTCGTGCTGCCCGGCCTGATGACCCTGATCGTGACCTTCTTGTAGTAAAAGCCCTGCGCTTTTGTGGGGGTAAACTCGACCTTGCTCGGCTTTTCCGGTGCCAGTGATTGGGCAAACACGCCGACATCGATGGCGTTGAGACCCATGAGAGGCAAGAAATTGTTCTTCGACTTTGCCTGGATGAGGACCCCGAGTTTCGCCTCATCCATGGTGACCGTATAGGTCGCACCGTCCAGGAGCTTGCTCTTGTAACCCTTCAGGAAACTCTCCGCCTGGGCAATCGCTGCAGCGGAATTTGTCCCGTTATAGACGGCGCCTCCCGCAAGTGCGGCACTGTCGGCAATGCCCTGCATGTTCTCTTTTTCGGCATAGGCGGAATAGACATCGACCGCACCGCCTGCCGTGTAGAGGAGCAGCGGCATCAAAAGCGCGCTCATCATGCCGAAATTACCGTCCCGGCTCCGCAACAGACGGTCAAGCTCAATCCTGCGAAGCATCCCTGCACCTCACGCTATTGGGTGAGGCGATCTTCTCGTATGTAAGTAAAAGATAATATAAGATTGCATTAGGGAATCTAAATAAACGCGCTGCGGGCATTCCGGGCGGAGCTATATCGACGTAATACCGAGCGCCCGTTGCCGACTGCCCTTGCGACTCGGCTCCTCGAACGGAGCCGGAAGGCAATTGCTTTCAAAGCAAAAGACAGAATTTACTAAGGGGAAAATGGTGCTGCTAGAGAGATTTGAACTCTCGGCCTCTCCCTTACCAAGGGAGTGCTCTACCCCTGAGCTATAGCAGCTTAGAACCGGTGCGGAATGTCTTCCGCGTCTTCGGCGAGGGCCTATTGCCATAGGTTCTTGGTGAGTGCAAGCGGCAATTTCCAAGTTATTTCATCGAGCATGGGGAAAACCGCGTCTCTGCTTTTGTTTGCCGGGCTTTTTGGCTATGGAAGGCCATGGACGAAAATGATGACGTGCAGAATTCCGATAACCAGCTCGACATGCAGGCGCGGGGCGAAAGCCGCGGCGACCGTGCCCGCAAGGCGCAGGCGGCCCGTGAAGCGGATCGGAAAGACAAGGCCGCCGCCAAGCTCAGGGAAAACCTGATGCGTCGCAAGAGCCAGTCCCGTGCCCGCCGCGCCGGCGATGCGGATGAAACGCAGGGCCTGCCCGCAGCAGGAACCGGTGGTGCCGCATCCACTGCCGCAAAATCGGACGAATCATCCTGACTTATGTCCTCAAAGGGACGATCACGAGATTTCACCAAACATTGAAGCGAGAGGGCTTTTCGTCTAAGGACGCTGCCTTGCGCTTGAGAGGGAAAGTTTTTCAGCCATGGATCGCATACGCATTTTAGGCGGTAACAAGCTCACCGGCACCATTCCGATTTCCGGCGCGAAGAATGCGGCACTGCCGCTGATGATCGCCTCGCTTTTGACGAGCGATACGCTGACGCTCGAAAACGTGCCGCATCTGGCGGATGTCGAGCAGCTTCTGCGCATCCTCGGCAATCACGGGGTCGACGTGTCGGTCAATGGCCGCCGCGAAAGCCAGAGCGAGAGCTACGCCCGCACCATCCATTTCACCTGCCGCACCATCGTCGATACGACCGCCCCTTACGAGCTGGTCTCCAAGATGCGCGCCTCCTTCTGGGTCATCGGCCCGCTTCTGGCGCGTGAGGGCCGGGCCCGTGTTTCGCTGCCGGGCGGTTGCGCCATCGGCACACGCCCGGTCGATCTTTTCCTCGACAGCCTTGCAGCGCTCGGCGCCGAGATCGAGATCGACGGCGGTTACGTCAACGTGTCGGCCCCTGCGGGCGGCTTTGTCGGCGCGCACTATACCTTCCCCAAGGTTTCCGTCGGCGCCACCCATGTGCTGATGATGGCCGCAACGCTCGCTAAGGGCACGACAGTCATCGACAATGCCGCTCGCGAGCCGGAAATCGTCGATCTCGCCGAGTGCCTGATCGCCATGGGCGCCAAGATCGAAGGCGCCGGCACCAGGACGATCACCGTTGAAGGTGTGTCGTCCCTCCATGGCGCCCGCCATCGCGTTCTTCCCGATCGCATCGAGACCGGCACCTATGCCATGGCGGTCGCCATGACCGGCGGTGACGTCACGCTGACCGGCACCCGCGCCTCGCTTCTCGACAACGCGCTTGAAACCCTGCGCCTTGCCGGCGCCGAGATCACCGAGACCGAAAGCGGCCTGCGCGTGGTGCGGAACGGCAATGGCATCCAGCCGGTCGATATCGTCACCGAACCCTTCCCGGGCTTCCCGACCGACCTGCAGGCGCAGTTCATGGCACTGATGACCCGCTCGTCCGGTGTCTCGCATGTGACCGAAACCATCTTCGAAAACCGCTTCATGCACGTGCAGGAACTTGCCCGCCTCGGCGCCAGGATCTCGCTCTCCGGCCAGATGGCCCGCATCGAAGGCGTGCCGCGGCTGAAAGGTGCGCCGGTCATGGCAACCGATCTTCGCGCTTCCGTCTCGCTCGTCATTGCCGGCCTGGCCGCCGAGGGCGAAACCATGGTGAGCCGCGTCTATCATCTCGATCGCGGCTTCGAACGGCTTGAAGAAAAGCTCACCCGATGCGGCGCTGTCGTTGAACGCGTCAGCGACTGATCGTCGCCACTGCAGCATGTCTCCCGAAAGTGGTCACCGGTTTCGAGGTGAAGACATGCGCAAAAACAAAGAGCTAAATCACGGCAAGCGAATCTGAAAGATCGCAACGTGATTTAGCGCGCCGTGCGTCCATATGGACGCATACCGGACGCGCGAACCTTTTGAAGCCACAGCATCGAAAGGACGGCAGGGAAAACCCTTGCCGTCCTTTTTTACATGCCTATGTCTGGAAGGCATCCCGCATCTCTCCCGCCTCATATTCGTGATCCGGCTTTAAACGGAGATTTTTTCATGACCGATATGTCCTCCCCCGTCTGGTTCATCACCGGATGTTCAACCGGCTTTGGCCACGAACTGGCAAAGCTGGCAATCGCCCGCGGCTTTCAAACGGTCGTCACCGCCCGCGACAAGGGCCGGCTGGCGGATCTGGTGCAGGGCCACGACAATGCGCTCGCCGTTGATCTGGATGTCACCGATCAAGGCCAGGTCGAGGCTGCGGTAAACGCGGCTGAAGAGAAGTTCGGCCGCATCGACGTTCTCGTCAACAACGCCGGCTACGGCTACCAGGCCTCGATCGAGGAGGGCGATGAAGCCGAGATCCGCGCCATGTTCGATGCCAACGTCTTCGGCCTCTTCGCGCTGACGCGGGCCGTTCTGCCGGGCATGCGCGCCCGTCGCAAAGGCCA
Source organism: Neorhizobium sp. NCHU2750 (assembly GCF_003597675.1). NCBI lineage: Bacteria > Pseudomonadati > Pseudomonadota > Alphaproteobacteria > Hyphomicrobiales > Rhizobiaceae > Neorhizobium > Neorhizobium sp. NCHU2750. The sequence goes on from NZ_CP030827.1 coordinate 181,959, forward strand.
CATCCTCAACCTCACCTCGCAGGCCGGTTTCGTCGGCTTTCCGGGTTCCGGCTATTACGCTGCCACGAAACATGCCGTGGAAGGTTTCTCGGATGCGCTCGCTGCAGAGGGCGCACCGATCGGCATCAAGGTCACCTGCGTGGCACCGGGGCCGTTCCGCACCGATTGGGCCGGCCGCTCGCTCAAGCAGACGCCGGTGAAGATCGCCGACTATCAGGATACGGCCGGCATCCGCATGACGACGACGGCGGGATACAGCGGCAAGCAGCCGGGCGATCCGGTCCGTGCGGGAGAGGCGATGATCCGCGCCGTGGAGGCGGCCAACCCGCCGCGCCATCTCGTGCTCGGCGAATTGGCCTATAACGCCATCACCGCCAAGCTCGCCGAAAGGCGGGCCGAGATCGAGGCGTGGAAGGATGCCAGCCTATCGGCAGACTTTCCCAAATAGGCCGGTCTTGTTGCTTCACCCGCGAAGATATTGGCAAGTCGTGGTCACATGCCGCCACAACAAGCCGATGCCTTGGCGGGGCCGGCCATCAGGGCCTGGGTGGTCGTCTCGCGGTCTGCGGGGCGCCCGAACAGGTATCCCTGGGCGTAGGAGCAGCCGAGCCGCTGCAGACGGAGCGCCTGGTCCTGCGTCTCGACGCCTTCCGCCACCATCGCCACCCCGAGGCCGGAGACCATGTTCAGAAGCGTGCGGATGATCACCTCGCCGCGGTCGTCGGACATGCGGTCGACAAAAGTCTTGTCGATCTTGACGATATCCACCGGGAAGTCGAGGAGATGGGTCAGCGAGGCATAACCGGTGCCGAAATCGTCCAGTGCCACCCGCAATCCGTCGATTCGCATGCCTTCTATCGTCTTTGCCACCTTGCGGTCGCGCTCATCCATATAGACCGTTTCGGTGACCTCGATGACGACCTGCTCAGGCGGGATCTGGTAGGGAGAAAATGCCTCTCGGATTCGCTGGCGAAGATTGCCAAGGTCGAAATCCGCCATCGACACGTTGACGCTGACATAGTGGAGAGGAGCGCCGCTGTCGCGCCATGTGTGTAGGTCAAGCGCGACCTTTTCAAGCATGCGGTCGGTCAGCGCATGGCCGAGCGAGGCATCCTGCAGGGCCTCGGCAAACGCACCCGCCGGGATGATTTGCCCATCCGTGCCACGTACGCGGCAGAGCGCCTCCAGCCCGACAATCTCCTGGCTGTCGAGCCGCACGATCGGCTGGTAATGCGCCTCGATACGGTCCTCGGCCAGCGCGCTCGTCACCATCTGCAGCATGCGGAAACGCGCCATGCCGGCCTGGCCGAGCTCGTCATTATAGAGAACGAAACCACCTCGGGCGGTCCGCTTGGCATGGTGAAGTGCCAGATTGGCATGCTGCAGGCATGCCGGGACGTCCGGCTCCGGCGATGGCCTGCATATTTCCCCTCCGCAACTTGCGGTCAGGCGCAGCGTGTGGTCGTTCTCCTGTAGCGAACATTCCTTCAGCGCCTTGAGTATCTTTCTGCTGGTTGCGGCGATATCGGGCGGATTTCCCTCGACGATGACCGCAAATTCGTCCGCATCGACGCGAAAACTATTCTGCGGGCCGACGATACGGGTCACCGCAGCGGCGGCCTCGAGGATCATCCTGTCGCCTGCGGTATGGCCGAACACTTCATTGATCCTGCCGAGATGGTCGATGTCGATCAACAGGATGCCGAAAGGTGCCGAAGAGGTGTCGGCTCTCTTTTCGACGGTGCGGATGAAATTGGCACGATTGCCAAGCCCTGTCAGAATGTCGAAATGGGCAAGCCGCTGGTTTTCCGCCTTTACTTCCTCACGTTCGAGAACGAGCGAGCACAAGTGTAGGCATTCTTCGACGATCCGGCGCTCCTCTTCCGTCGGGCCGCGATTTTCCGTGTAATAGAAGCCGAATGCACCGAGCACGCGGCCGTCGCTTTGCAGGATCGGGCTGGACCAGCAGGCCTTGACGTCATGTTCCTGGAGCAGGATGTCGGCAAGCGCTCTGTAGGGTGCCCAGTAGGGATTGGTGAAGATATTGTCGACCGCGATCGGCTTGCCGAGAAAGGCCGCCGTACCGCAGGAGCCGACGCCCGGCCCGATGGCAATTCCATCAAGAGCCCGGGAATATTCGCGGGAAATGCTCGGCCCTGCAAGTGGGTGCAGCAATCCGGCACGATCGACCGTCACAAGCGAGCAAAGCACGCCCGTGGCAAGTCTTTCCGCGTGCGCGCATATGTAATTGCCGGCCTCTTCAAGCGAGCAGCCGTGAGCAAGCATATCAAGTATTTCTTGCTGCAGATGACCGTATCCCCCCGTCATTCGATAATTCTTCCTTAAATTCTACATGAGGAAAATTTATTGGGCAGATGATGCAAGATAAAAGGTAATCATAATGTTATATGATTGAACGTAATTCTTGCTAAAGCGGATGATCACGACATCGTGGGTCTCGCCGCGGGCTGGCGCAGGTCGATGTTTCGCTTCCCTCCTCCCCCAGAGATATAGGGGGGCCCATTTGACTTTGAAGAGGGATGTTGCGCGCATGGGCGCCTTATCAGGCCACGAGGGCAACACTCCGCCCGCCTCTCCACCAGCTTGCGCCGCCACCGGAGACGGGCCGGCGAATGTTCATGGGGACAGCGGGCGCACGTGGTGACCACCGCCGCTGTTTATGGGGCGACGCCGGGCGGCCGACCGCGGTCGGCAAGGGTGGCAACCTTCGCCTGTGTTTGGTGCAGCGCCTTACATCCGTCGGACTGATCGCCGACCTGCTGCGCAGCCTATGCCCTCTTCAGCCGAAGCGGGATGGCGAGAACGGGGAAATATCGATTGCCGGCGTCTGGCCGCAGAGAAGATCGCTGACAAGGCGGGCAGTGCCGGCGGACTGGGTAAGGCCCAGATGGCCGTGGCCGAAGGCATAAACGACATTCGGCGTGGCCTTGGCGCGGGCAATCGCCGGCAGGCTGTCGGGCAGTGACGGGCGAAAGCCCATCCATTGCGTGCCGCCTTCGGTCTTCAGCCCCGGCAGGAAGGTTTTCGCCTTTTTCAGCATCGCCTCAGAACGTGCGTAGTTAGGCGGCAGTTTCAGCCCGCCGAGTTCGACGGCGCCGCCGACCCGGATGCCGCTCGTCAGTCTCGTCACGACGAAGCCATGGCCGCCGAAAGTCACCTGGGTGCGCAGGTCGAGCGAGCCGGATGGCAGTGTCGTATTGTATCCGCGCTCTGTTTCCAGCGGGATGTTTTCGCCGAGCGTGCGGGCGATGTGATGCGAAAAGGCTCCCGCCGCCACCACCACCTTGCCCGCTTCGCAGACGGTGCCGGTTGCGCTGACGATCTCGACACCGCCGGTCGACGGCCGCAAGGCCTTCACGTCGCTGACCGCAATGGTGCCGCCGCGGGCGCGAAAATTCTCGGCGAGCGCCAGCGTGTAGAGCTTCGGATCGGCGATCGAGAACCAGCCCGGCGTGAATGTGCCACGGATGAAGCGGGGCGCAATGCCCGGCTGGATGCGGCTCATCTCGGCGGCATTCATGTGCTGGAATTCGATCCCGTGCTGTTCGCGGGCGTCCCATCCCGGCAGCGAGGCGCGGAATTCCGCGTCGCTTTCATAGACCTGCAGATTGCCTTCCTTGCGCAGCATCGAAAGCGTTTCGGTGGCCTGCAGGAAGGGTTCGAGCTCGGCCTTGGAGAAATCCATCAGCGACGTCTGGGCCGCTGCCGAATGGGCAACGCGCGACGCCTGGCAGGCGCGCCAGAAGCGGAACATCCAGGGCATGATCTGCAGCGCATAGGCGGGCGGCAGCGATAGCGGGCCGAGTGGATCAAGCAGCCATTTCGGTGCCTTCTTCAGGATGCCGGGCGAGGCAAGCGGCAGGATGTCGGTAAAGGCAAAGGCGCCGGCATTGCCGGCCGATGCGCCGGCGGCAGGTCCCTCGCGGTCCACCACGGTCACGCTCAAACCCCGCATCTGCGCGGCAATGGCGACGGAGAGGCCGACCACCCCCGCCCCGATGACGATGACATCCGACCTGCTCATTTTCTCGCTGCTTTCCGGCAGGCCTGGAACGGCATGCCACCTTGCTGGATCTGTTGGAGTTGTTGTCAAAACGAAGAAGGAAGCCCTCCGGGTGGAGGGCTTCCTGTATCTGGAGGCGTTAGGCCTTGTAGGTCTGGACCGCGCCGGGGAGCTTGCTCCAGTCGGCATACCATTTGTCGAACAGAGCGAGCTGGGCTTCGACATAGCCGCGCTGGCTGTCGGAGAGCACGTCGGTCTCGATGAAATTGAGCGTGAACTCCTTGTTCCCCTTCAGCACCATCATGTGCTTGAAGTAGAGAACCAGGTCCGGGCCTTCGTCGAAGGAGGAGAGTACGCCGAGTGCCGCTTCGAGTTCGAGCGCGCGGGCACGGGCATCGGCATCGCCCTTGGCGGCAGCCTCTGCGAGATTGCAAAGATGCAGCACTTCCTTCGGCAGCACATTGCCGATGCCGGTGATGGCGCCGGTGGCGCCGCAATTGACATAGCCGTGGAAGACCGCCGTATCGACGCCGATCATCAGCGTCACGTCGTCATCACGGCTGGTGATGTTTTCCGCCGCATAGCGCATGTCGGCCGGGCCGCCGAATTCCTTGAAGCCGACGAGGTTCAGATGTTCGGCGCGCAGCGCGAAGAAAAGGTCGGCGCGGGTGGCAAAGCCGTAATAGGGGCTGTTGTAGATGACTGCCGGAAGGTTTGGGGCAGCAGACAGGATCGCCTTGAAATGCGCCTTCTGGGCGGAGATCACCGAACCGCGGGAAAGGACGCGCGGAATGACCATCAGGCCGCTTGCGCCAACCTTTTGGGCATGCGCGGCAAGTGCCACGGCGGAAGCGGAGTTGATCGCGCCGGTGCCGACGATGACCGGAATGCCGGCCTTGACCAGGCGCTCGACGCCTTCCATGCGCTCAGCATCCGTCAAAAGCGGCCAGTCGCCCATCGAGCCGCAGTAGATGACGGCGGACATGCCGGCAGCGATCAGTTCCTTGCCCTTGGCGACCAGAGCGTCGAAATCAGGCGTGCGATCAGCCTTGCAGGGGGTCATCAGCGCCGGCATGACGCCGGAGAAAATATTGGCTTTCATAGTATGCTTCCTTGATATCCGAACGGCCGGCAGAGACGATCCCGGCTTCTGGAAACGGAGCATACTCCTTCAATTTTCTTTGTCGACAAAAAAAATACAAGATATCAAAGATCAATATCGACGCGATCGTTGCGTGTCAGAAGCCGGCCGATCTGCTCGACGATCTGCTCGCCATGCGCCTTGCCGAGACGGTCTGCGGCGGCCACGTCGCGGGCTTTGACGGCAGCGATGATCTCCTCGTGTTCCTCGACGAAACGCGGTGGAAGGCGATCATTGTAGGATTGGTAATAGAGGCGCAGCATGCGCCGGCCTTCACCGAGCAGGCGGTCGAAGAATGTGTTGTAGTAGTTGTTGCGCCCGGCGGCTGCGATCGCGGAATGCAGGGCGGCATTTGTGGCGATCATGGCAAGCGCGTCCTGCGCCCTGACGGCCTCGGCAAACGCCTCATGATGTTCCCAGATGATCGCGAGATCCTCCTCGCGGTGATGCTGTGCGGCAAGTCTTGTCGTGACGCGGTACATCAACACCAGTGCGTCGAAATAGGCGGGCATGCCGAGGAAATCGATATTCGACACCATGGTCGAGCGGTTAGGCAGCGTCTCGATCAACCCTTCGCCGGCAAGCCGCACGAGCGCCTCGCGGATCGGCGTGCGCGACATGCCGAACCGTGCCGCAAGCTGTACCTCATCGATCGCGCTTCCCGGTGCAAGCTTCAGATCGAGGATCTCGTCCCGCAGGAGGTCATAGACCAGCCGCACGCCGGACCCGCGCTTGCGCTCCGCAATCTGGTTGGTTTCTGGATCTGTCATGCTGGCTCCCACTTGTCGACATGATGTACCACGTCTCTAACCTATGGAGGCAATACAGTCTGCCTGATATTCAGGCCGATACAGAAGCTTTGCACATCATATAGGGCCAGATGGCACGGGCACGCGGGCCCAATCTTCGGATGCCTCGGGTTGCTGCGGATGTTGAAAAGGCAAGATCATCCATGATTATTGGCCAGCCGATTGGTCGGATCGCTGTTGCGGAACGCATCGCGGCCGCCGCCGACGGCCCTGTTATCGTCCACGGTGTTGTTCTGCGCCATGTCCAGCGAAGTCAGGGCGCTGCCGAAGGGATGGCTCGGATCGGTAAAGCAGTAGGACCTGTTGCCATTGCGCGAATTGAGCCACACGGCCGGATCCTGGCTGCCGTTCATGACGAATGTATTGCCTTCGATCCGGTTGAACTGGGGCGCCTGATGGCGGATCGTGCCGCCCTCGCCGCAGTTGCGATATACGAATATGCCGCCATTCGATGCCCTCTCGAATGTATTGCCGGTGATTGTATTGTGGGCGGAGCCATCAATGGCAATTTGTTCGCGGCCATTGGTGCTGAGGTCGAACGTATTGTCGGTGATGTTGGCGCCAGCCGATTCCGCATCGAGGTAGACGGCCACGCTGGAGCTCGTCCCCGTAAACCGCGAGTTCGACAGGGTGACGTTGGTAACTCCGGGGCTGACGTAAAACGGCACTCCGCCCGAACCGGCGAAGCGGATATTGTCAAAGGTGATGCCGCTTGGCGCAGAAGTCTGTGCGAAGGCCGTATGATCTGCATTGAGTGAAGACTGCTTGACAGGCTGCGCCTCGCCGTTGCGGCCGAGACCGTAGATCCGCACGCCATTGGCGATCTGGCAGTTTCTCACCGTCACGCCGACCGGCCTGCTCCAGGTGCCGCCGGCATTGCGCGAGCGAACGACCACGGAATCCTTGTCACCTTTGGATGCGGTTCCCTCAAGCCGCCCGCCGTTGCAATCGAGGCTGCTGCCGCTTGACGCGCTTCCTTCGAAGACAACCTGGCGCGTCACCACCGACCGGGCCGGCAGCTTGGTGCTGCAGGCCAGCTTGACGGGGGAGGGGTCGGATGAGGCGGGTGTCAGAAGCTGCTGGACGATATCGCTCGAGCAGGTGTCAGCTGGAGAGGTCGATGCGACCGGCGCCGGTTTGGATACTGGTGCTGCTGTCGCCTGAGCCGGAGGTTGCCGGACTGGCGATTGAGCAGGCAAAGCCCCGGCTCTGCCCGTACCGTAACCTGGCTGAAAAAGACTTTGTTGCAAGTCGGACGTCAGAGGAGCGAGATCGCTTTGGCAGGCTGTCAGCAATATGACTGACGCCATGGCCAGCAGATAGGGCGAGTTGGAAAGGCGCATTCTGGTTCCCCTCGTCGTGTCCTGGTAAGTGCTCAAGGGAAGCTAGCTACCATATGTTAACCATTTATTTCCCGTGCATCGGGGCGCGTCCTCAATCGGAGCGTGATTGCGCGCCATCGGAAATATAAAGCCGCGATGAGGTAGGCGGCGACCGATGGCCTGTGGCCTGGTGCCGAGAACAATACCGGAATGATTTCGTCATCAACGCTGGTAATGACGAACTGGATAGGGGAATGGTGCCTGAAGGCGGACTTTCAGTCCGGGTCAAATGGTGAAGGCGTTGCGCCCTAAAGCAGGACCCGCGTCAAGCCATGCGGCTCAAATCAATCACTTGGCTCTCCTTTGTCATGCAGACATGAACCGAATCTGACGTCGGGAGGACGCGAGCACGCTTTCGACAGCCGGCTTCACCAGATGATGCAAGCCAAATCGGCAGCGCCGCTGGCCAGCGGCCGCAGGACGTGCGCACGAGCGGGGCGCGACCATTTCCCGAAGTGCAGCTGCAACGGCTTCAGCAGCTCAGCTGCGACAAGGTTCTGAGCGACCCGGCGAACACCAAATTCCGATCGCACAAAATTGAGTAACGCATGACTTTCCTCCACTTTCTTGAGGAAAGGGCAGCAATCTTGAACATTTCCATAAATATCGGTTGATCCTGCAAATTCGTCAGTATATATCGCGGCCGTTCCAACGTCCTTGGGTCCGCAGCGACTCAAGACATCCTGAAGGACAGGTGGCCGAGTGGTTTAAGGCGCACGCCTGGAACGCGTGTGTACGTGAAAGCGTACCGTGGGTTCGAATCCACCTTGTCCGCCATTATTTTAAGGAATTTCGGCGGCTTACGGCTATGAGTCCTGGACAATCTTGTTTCGTTCGAAATTTCTCATTCTCTGGTCAGATCAACCTCCGAGAGATAAGTCACGCTGGCCTTGCCTTCAGATTTTATGCAGCTTTGGGTGTCCTCCAGCTGCTTTTGAGGCGCTACATGAATTTGGCCCAGCGTTCGCTGGAATTTTCCGGGGTTAGAACTCAGATCGGCGAGGATGCCGATTAATCGGTCATAAGCGAAATCGGCACTTTGTTGCCGATTGCCCTATGTGGCCGAAACTTGCCATTGAAACTCTCAATGTAGCTGCTGTTGATCGGCTCAGTCGATTCCGTCTTCGCCTCATCGTCGAAGACGTTTGTCGCCGCGCAAGAAGTCGGCCTTTCCACTGTTTGATTTGGTTGGCGTGCATGTCGAGCTGCCGGGACAAATCCATCGCCGCCTGCTTGCCTCTAATCGCGGCGAGTGCGACCTCTGCCTTGAAAGCCGGGCAATGGGGCCGGCGGCGCGGTTTTGTCACGGCATCTAAGCCGAAGCTAGGTGGAAATTCTCCTTGTCCCTGCTGTAGCAGATTTCCCGGGGTACTGCTCACCGCTGCATGTTCGGGGATCAGGTAATCGACGGCACGGAAGTGTCGAAAAAATCACGGTGATATTTCGGCGAATTTCCCTATTGCCCAAGCTCCGGTATCAAAGCAGCGATCGGCGATAAGAATGTCGAAAATCAAGCCGCCGAGCGTTAAGAAGCGATCGCAAAAGATCAACCATTTCAAGGGAATAAATGGTGCCCGGAGGCGGATTTGAACCACCGACACGCGGATTTTCAATCCGGTCGCAACTTTAGGCTTGCAGTGGGTTGCGAGCGAAAAAGTGTCAAGTGCCTAGTAACAAATCAATCACTTATCGCATGTTTGTCAAACCCCTTTGAGCGACTTCTGGAACTGTTCAAGCGGCCGTCATTTGCGGAACAACGTCTACTCGTCAGATTGTCGGATTCTGGTCCTGGGAGGCGTGCATGAGCGGGGTGCGGCCATTTCGGGATGTGAAGCTGCAATGGCTTCAGCAATTGAGCTGCGACAAGGATCTGAGCGACAACGCGCGGTCCGTGGCGCTCTATATCGTCACCACGCATTTGAACGGCCACACCGAGAAGGCGTGGCCGTCCTATCAAACGATTGCCGACGCGACCGGCAAGAGCGTCAAGACCATTCAGCGCGTCATCCGTGAGCTTGAGACCAGTGGCTGGTTCGAGATCCGGCGCGGAAATGGCATCAGGCACAACACGGAATATTGCCCCTCTGCGGTATCGATTTTACGCGCATCGGACGCCCGCGAAAAGACGGACAAAGTTGTCACCCTTTACCCAGGCGAAGGCGGTCAAAATCGTCCGGCAAGGCGGTCAGATGTGTCCGGCGAAGGGGGACAGATATGTCCACCAAACCCAGAGAAAGAAAAAATATATAAACCTAACCCGCGCGAGGACGCTCCGCCGCGCGTCGAGACGCGGCGAGCCGTCCCGCTCGTTTTCGTGGCCGAGACCAAGACGAAGCAGGTCGAGCAGTGGTGCGCCTGGCTCCGTCGCCATGGCTTTCCGTCGCTTGAAGCTCTCGGCATTCGGACGGTGAAAACCGGTCAGCCAGGTTATGCTCTGCCGGGCTACTGGCCACCGGATGAGGCAAGCCCGAGGGCGCTGGAATGGGTCGCCTTCTTCAGCTGCCGTCGAGACCATATTGCCGATGAACCCGACCGACAGGCCGACCTTCGGAGGGCGTCATGACGGCCGGCGAGTGGAAGGGAGCGAGTGGAAGGGAGCAAGGCGACCCCTGTCATACGGCAAGCCGTGTGACAGGGAATATTGCCGCGGAGAAGGGCCCCTCTGCAGTGACCAGGTGCACGCTCCGATCGCACGAGGCGTTCTTCACGGTCAAGTTGGCGCTAGGAGATAACCGACCGATCGCAAGCGTGTGTGACAACAAAAGTGGAACGTTTTCTAGCTCACAAGTTGGACTATAAGCTGCGCGAAATGCTCTCTCTGGCGAAAATACTGGAAAAAGTTGAAATAGAAGAAGAAGTGGGGCGAGCCAGGCAATGTGGAGCGTGGAATGTGTTGATGCGAAGCCTCCACGCAACGGATGTGTCTTGACTAAGACTATGGGAATGACACTGTGACTGAATTGGCAACGTACATTAAACAACGGTCTTGAAACGTGCCTTTTCAGGGGTGACGTCATGCATCGCAACTACCCGCTCAGCGATCTGCAAGCCCTGCGCATGAAGCCCGGCGATAAGCCGATTTCTGATGGCACGGTTTTGGGCCTTTACCTTTTCGCCTCCGCCAAGGAGGGAGCAGGGAAGTGGATATTCCGATATAAGTCCCCGCAAACGGGAAAACGCAGAGAAATGGGGTTTGGAGGGTTTCCCTCTGTATCAATCGATGCTGCAAGAAAAAAGGCAGAAGTGGCTCGTGAATGCCTTCGTCGAAGGCTGGATCCACTTGAGGTCAAAAAGCAGAAAGGGTCCTATTCTGCACAGATGGGGCGCATCCCCACATTCGAAGTTGTGGCCCGTCAGTATCATAGTCAGATCTCAGCCGGGTTCAGAAGCCAAAAGCACAATGATCAGTGGATTTACACGCTGGAAAAATACGTTTTCCCGATTATCGGAAAAGAGAACCTCGCCACGTTAACGCCGGCGAAATTCGCGTCGTGCCTGAAGCCGATCTGGCTTGCTAAGCCGGAAACGGCGCGCAGAGTGAAGGAGCGATGCGCGGCGGTTATCCGTTGGGCGCTGGCACACCAATACTTGACGAGCGATCCGATCGCTAACGTCAAGGCATTGCTACCGAGGCAGCCGACAAGGCGAGAGCGAGTTTGCCATTTTCCTGCACTGCCTTGGAGAGCAATACCCGGATTCATTGGGGGTACGCTACGTTCGGGTGGTGACGATATACATCAAAACATGCTGGAATTGGTCATTCTAACGGCCTGCCGCTCTGGTGAAATCCGCAGGATGCAGTGGGACGAAATCGACTTTCACGAGCGGACGTTCACAATTCCGGCGTCGCGTATGAAAGCTAAGGTCGCGCATCGCGTTCCGCTGACACCACGAGTGCTGCAGATATTAGAAAACGAGCGGAATAAATCCGCCCTTCGCCAAGGCTTGGTGTTTAAGTCTAGGACAGGCGCAGCTGTCACGGATATGGCTTTAACTAAGATCCTTCGCGCAAGCCGCGTCGCAAGCGATACTAAAGCCAGATTTGCGACTACTCACGGGTTCCGGTCAAGCTTTCGCGACTGGGCTTCGGAAAACGGTCACTCCGGCGAACTCGCAGATCGCACACTTGCCCATAGCCTAAGAAGCGCCGTTGAGGCCGCCTATCACAGGACAGATTTGCTCGAACAGCGAAGGATGCTGATGCTGCAATGGGAAAACTATTGCCTCCAAAACGTTCGTTCAGTCGACGAAGATCGCCGCGATGCTGAAGCAAAGCAATTGGACAAGCTTATTGCCGAGGCCAAGGCGTTTCGGCAGGCTGAAGAAATCCGCGCATACATCTTCGCGGTGGTGGACCGTTGCGATACGAATTCATTCGTCGTTGACCACAGAGTGAGGCAATGGGCAAACTGGGCTCTGAGGGAGGTCGATCGGATCGACCCGACGAACGCGAAATTCCAATCCAGCCAAAATTGAAGAGAATACGACGCTCTCCAATCTTTTCTGAGGAAATGGAGGCGATCTTGAACATTTCTAGAAATATCGGTTGATCCTGCAGAATCGGCGGTATATATCGCGGCCGTTCCAACGTCGTTGGGTCCGAAGCGACTCAATACATCCTGAAGGACAGGTGGCCGAGTGGTTTAAGGCGCACGCCTGGAACGCGTGTGTACGTGAAAGCGTACCGTGGGTTCGAATCCCACCTTGTCCGCCATTTCTCCCAAAAAACCAACATTTTCAATGATATTTCCATACCACGATGAGGGTTGGTGCGCGGATCGTTAAGTGCGGTGTCTTTGATGCTGAGCCAGCCCGATATCTGGTTTCCACCACGATGCCGTTCAAGCACAAATCCTCCCACCGCCATCATATCAGCAACATGAAATTCGTGACGAACTGGTCAGAGTACGAAGCAGGCCTTCGTCGGCGCGGAAGCCTGGCGTGAAGCTGACAGCAATCCGCGATCAACTCGACAGCCTGCTAGACGAGGCCGCTCGCTCGAAAATGACCTTGCGCGAGGCACTGGCGTTCCTGGTGTCACGCGAGATTACACGGCGCGACGAGCGGCGCATCTCCATGTCGAGCAAACTGGCGCAGTTTCCGTTCGTGCGTGAACTCGACGGCTTTGACTTTGAGGCACAGCCATCGGTGGATCGCGGACAGCTCAGGATCGTGTCCCGAGGAGTGGTGTAGCTTCGGCAATCGCGGTGCCTTCCGGACAAAGCCGGGAATTGATCAGCTTGCCGCAGCGGGCAGGCTGATGAGCGGATCATCGCTCATCGTGGCGATGGTTTCCAGTGTCATATAGCGGGACCGTTGGACGGCCCATTCGTCGTTCTGTTCGAGCAGGAGCGCGCCGACGAGGCGGATGATGGCTTCGTCGTTGGGGAAGATGCCGACGACATCGGTGCGCCGCTTGATCTCGCCATTGAGTCGTTCGATCGGGTTTGTCGAGTGAAGTTTCGCCCAGTGCTGCTTGGGAAAGGTCATGTAGGCGAGCACGTCCTGCTCGGCAGTGTCCATGAGAGTGGCGAGTTTCGGCACCTTTGGCCTGATCTGGTCGGCGACATTGCGCCACTGGGCGCTTGCGGCCTCCGGTGTGTCCTGGGCGAAGGCCGTGGCAATGAAGGCGGAGACCACGCGCCGGCCGCTCTTCCCGGCATGGGCAAGCGCATTGCGCATGAATGGACCCTGCAGCGCTGCCAGGTCGCGGAAAGCACCTTGGAGATGGCTGCCTTGATACCCTCATGTGCATCGGCGACGACGAGCTTCACGCCGCGTAACCCACGCCTGGTCAGCTTGCGCAGAAACTCGGTCCAGATCGCCTCGGCCTCGGACGTGCCGATTTCCATGCCGAGCACCTCGCGTCGGCCGTCGGTGTTGACGCCGACGGCAATGATGACAGCGACGGAAACGATGCGCCCGCCGCGCCGGACCTTCAGGTAGGTGGCATCGATCCAAAGGTAAGGCCATTCTCCTTCGATGGGCCTGTCGAGGAAGGCCTTCACCTTCTCGTCGATCTCTTCGCAGAGCCGGGATACCTGGCTTTTGGAGATGCCGCTCATGCCCATGGCCTTGACGAGATCATCGACGGATCGGGTCGAAACGCCCTGGATATAGGCTTCCTGAATGACCGCCGTCAGAGCCTTCTCGGCCATGCGACGTGGCTCCAGGAAACTCGGGAAGTAGCTGCCTGTGCGAAGTTTGGGAATGCGCAACTCCACGGTTCCTGCACGCGTCTCCCAGTCTCGGTCGCGATAGCCGTTGCGCTGGGCCAGTCGAAAGCCATTCTTCTCGCCATAGCCCGCGCCGGTCTTCGTGCTGACCTCCAGCGCCATCAGCTTCGCGGCGGCAAAGCCGATCATCTCCCGCAGCAAATCGGTATCAGCACTCTTCTCAACGAGTGAGCGCAGGTTCATCATGTCGTCGGTCATCGGTGGTGTCCCTCAGGTTGGTCATAAGCAACCCGACCCTACCGGAAAAACACTGGTGACCACCCCTCAGCTACACCACGTCCTGGGACACGATCCAGCTCAGAGAGTTGGCGACCTGTCGTTGGATTGCTCACGGCGATACGGTTAGCCACGCTTGTCGCCATGTTGGCCAAGGCCCACAGCGACGGAACCCTAGACAAGCAACTGACGATCCTGTCACGGCCGAAACTGCTCATTATCGATGAGCTCGGATATTTGCCCTTCGAAGCGAACGCGGCTCACCTTTTCTTCCAGCTGGTCTCTCGCCGCTACGAGAAAGGATCGATCCTGATCACCTCAAATCGATCAGTCGGTGAGTGGGGGAGCGTCTTCGGAGACCCTGTTGTCGCCACCGCGATACTGGACCGCCTTTTGCACCACTCGGCAGTTATCACCATCCGAGGGGATAGCTAGAGGCTTCGCGAAAAGCGCCGTTCCGGCCTTCTGCAGAAGGCCGGAACGGCGCTCGAGGCAAACGAAACAGCAAATCAATGAAGGGGGTCAGTTCTTCGTTTCGCCTACGGGGTCAAATCTTCACTTCGCTTGACAAGTCATGACGCGTCGGTTCTGGTGCGATGCCGTACTGTGCGGCCGGCGTATCTTCTGCGAACAATTCGGTGACAACGTGCTGGTTCGCTATGGTCGACGCACCCAGAGGTTGGAGACGATTGTTCACCACCTCGGCTTGGCGCTTGGCGGTAGACCTGCCGCAGCATTTGCCGAACGCCTGATGGTGCCGGTAAGTAACGACACGTTATTGCGAGTGGTTCGCCGCCGTATCGGTGATCGGAACGAAGACCTCAATGTTATAGGCATTGATGACTTTGCCTTCAGGCGAGGGCAAACCTACGGAACGATTGTCTGTGACCTCGAACGGCGCAGACCCGTTACCCTATTGCCGGATCGCGCGCTGGATACGTCTCGAACATGGCTTGCAGAGCATCCGTCGATATCGATTGTCGCTCGTGATCGGGCGGTGGCTATGGTGAGGCCATAGCGAAGGCCTTGCCCGATGCTGCGCAGGTCGCCGATCGATGGCACCTAATGGAGAATTCCAGCCGGGCCTTCCTCGATGCCGTCGGCAAGTCGATGCGGCAGATCAGACAGGCGGTCGGCAGCAATGTCGTTGATCCTAAGCTTCTGACATACGCTGAGAAGCTGCAGTATGAGGGATATCTACGCCGTCAGGAAACGAACGAGGCGGTCCGAGAACTATCGAAGAAGGGAACATCGATTCGACAGATCGTGCGGCAAACCGGCCATAGCCGGAAGCTCGTTCGCGACGTTTTAAGGGGCCAGCGTCTCGACGTATTCCGAACGCGACCCAGCTCTCTGGATAGCTGGCTGCCCTGGCTTAACAGCCGCTGGGAGGAAGGGGCGCGGAACGCTTCGGCACTCTGGCGTGAGATGAAGACGAAGGGTTTTGCGGAGCAGAGCGGCGTCGTCTCGCAATGGGCGCAACGCCGACGTCTTGCGGAAAAGGCCAATCAGAGCGGGCTCGCCAGAACGCCGTCCGCTCGGCTCATGACCACCGCGCGCGACGACCTTGCAAAGTCCGAAGCGATCCTGGTGGCCGCGATCGAAGCTAACGTCCCGGAGCTTGTGGTCGCTCGTACGGCCATTGGTGACTTCCAGTCCATGATCCGCTCGAAGACAGCGCGGAAGCTCGACGAGTGGTTGGAAGCCGCTAAGGACAGCCTGGTCGGATCGTTTGCTGGCGGAGTCGAAAAAGACCTCAACGCCGTCAGGAATGCGATCATATCACCGTGGTCAAATGGGCAAACGGAAGGTCAGATCACACGCATGAAGCTCATCAAGCGCCAGATGTACGGAAGAGCAAAGCTCGATTTGCTGCAAGCAAGACTGATCGGCGCATCGTAGGAGTGGAACATCAGCAAATGTGCGTCAGAGCCAGTTCTCAGTGGCAATCAACACGTTTACGCTGCGATCGCTGCACCTATGTCCTCTTCAGTTGCTTGTTCGGATTATGACAGTTAAATGACAGTCCGTGCATCGCTGCGCAGCAATGAGCGACGCTCTAAACACAACGGGAGGTCGGTCTGCATTATGAAAATTAGCCTCGACGACATAATCACGAGACTGGAGAGAACTCGCAGCCCTGATCGGGCAGTTGACTTCAGCCTAGCTCGCGTAGTTGGCTGGAAAGTCTTGTCTGTGCCCGGCGACGGCGGGAAGCGCAAGGACTTGTGGATCGTCCCTGGAAGTGATGAACCAGACAAGGTCCCAAAATATACGTCCAGTCTAGATGCCGCCAAGCAGTTTGCAGATCAGCTGCTGCCGAATAACGCTGTGGCCGTCACGTTTGGTGATGAAATCGAGGCCATCGCTGAAGGCGGTGAGCGGGTACGCTCCCGCGTCGGAGCGGTAGCCATTTGTTTGGCTGCGCTTTCGGCTTATCAAGAAGCAATGAGGAAGGTCTGATACGGGATGACTGCGTTCTCCAAAAACAAAATGACGCGGTTTGCCGCTATCATGCTGATATCTCTTTGGCCGAGCCTGTCCGCAGCCTGGAGTGGCGGAGGCCATTCGATAATTGCCTACATAGCCGAAAGTCACCTGTCAGCTCAGGCTCGACGGGGGGTGCAGGATCTACTTAAAGAGGAAAACCTCAACTCAATTGAGCAGGTGGCAAACTGGGCAGATGCAATGCGATCGCTGAAGGTACCACAACAACCATCACATGCGCTGCGGCTCCCGCTTGACGGTTCGCCCTACGATCGGAAGCGTGACTGCGGCAACAACATGTGTGCGACATGGGCGATACAAGCTGCCATTAACTGTTTAGCCGATGCCAAGGCCACTTCAGAGGCGAAAATCACAGCGCTGAAGTATTTGGTTCATCTCACGGGCGATATCCATCAACCTCTTCACGCTAGCAAGGATACTGGACAGCGCAAGGTACTGTTCGCGGGCGAGCAACTGTCATTGCATCAAGTATGGGATGGCGGCATAACGCGATCGCTGAAGATTGGAAACCGTAAGCTGGCGGGGATGGTCGACCTGCAAATCCCAGACTCCACCGTCGACCTAGATCCTATTCATTGGGCATACGAGAGTCGAGACATAGCGCGGGACGAGATTTATCCTGAGCTACAAGGCCTCCCAACACAGAACGGCGCTACTGTCCTTCCAGCAGACTATGCTGAGCGCCATTGGCCAACCGTTGAGAAGCGCTTGAAACTTGCAGGCTTGCGCCTTGCCGGCGTTTTGAACGCCATATACTCCGGCAATGCTTCGCTAGTTAGCCAAGGTCCATCTCCCGAAGACACTGAAGAATAAAAGTATGCCTGCGGCGAAGGCCGTCTGTCTTGAGTTGGTGATTAGCTCTAAGTCCATGGCTTATGTCATGCGCTACAGTGATTTCCCCCATTGAGGTGTTCTCCGCCGATGATCTTGGTCGTCGCCGGGATTGGTCGGACGAAGAGAAAGTCCGGATTGTTGAGGAAAGTCTGCAGGGCTTTCGGCAGGGCTCGGTGACGGCACGGCGATATGGATTGTCACGGTCATTGTTGACCCGCTGGCGTCGGGAATACCGGGGCGGCCTTTTGACCGGTTCCGCGTCAACGGGCTTCGTGCCGCTTTCGATCTCGCCGCCGGCGGCGGCATCCCCCGAGATGAGCGCTCCGCTTCAGTTTGAAGACGACAGAACGATCGAGATCGGGCTGCCGAACGGTCGTCGCCTGACGATCCCGGCCTCGCTTGATCCGATCATCCTCGCTCGTCTGCTGCCGATCCTGGATGCGTCATGATCGCCTTTCCGGCTGGGGTAAAGGTATGGATCGCGGGTGGTGTGACGGACATGCGTTGCGGCATGAATAGCCTGGCGCTGACGGTGCAGGAAGGACTTGGCCGCGATCCTCATGGCGGCGAGGTTTTCTGCTTCCGGGGGCGCAAGGGGGATCTGATCAAGGTCCTGTGGCATGACGGCGTCGGCATGTCGCTTTACCTGAAGCGGCTGGAGGCCGGCAAGTTCATCTGGCCGGTTAGTCAGAATGGCTCGGCGGTGCCCGTGTCGGCGGCGCAGTTGAGCTATCTCCTGGAAGGGATCGACTGGCGCAATCCCCGCTGGACGCAACGGCCTGCGACGGCCGGCTGATTGCTACCATTCTTCTGTTTTTGTTGGGCTTTCGGCATACGACATGGTAGCTTTCGGCCATGGACGATGCTGCTTCGGAGATAGCCAGTTTACGGGCCGCGCTTGCGGCATCGGAGGCGCGTGCCGCCTCGGCCGAGGCTGATCTCGCGCAGGTGCGAGCCGTCGTGACGACGTCCGAGGCGATGATCCGGCACCTCAAGCTCGAGATCGCCAAGTTGCGTCGCGAGCAATATGGTCAGAGTTCGGAACGACGCGCACGGCTGATCGACCAGATGGAATTGCAGCTCGAAGAGCTTGAGGCCGACGCTACCGAGGACGAGATCGCGGCGGGGCGTGTGGCGGCGGAGGTTGCGCAGGTCCCAATCTTTGAACGACGCCGGCCGGTCCGTAAGCCGTTTCCCGAGCACCTGCCGCGCGAGCGCCAGGTCATTGAAGCACCCTCGACCTGCACCTGCTGCGGCTCGCCCCGCATCGTCAAGATGGGAGAGGACGTCACCGAGACGCTGGAGGTGATCCCGCGCCAATGGAAGGTGATCTAGACGGTGCGTGAGAAGTTCACCTGCCGGGACTGCGAGAAGATCAGCCAGCCACCGGCACCTTTCCATGCGACACCACGCGGATGGGCAGGACCGAACCTGCTGGCGACGATCCTGTTCGAGAAGTTCGGCCAGCATCAGCCATTGAACCGCCAGGCTGAGCGCTACACCAGGGAGGGCGTCGATCTCAGCCTGTCCACGCTGGCCGATCAGGTTGGGGCATGTGCGGCTGCGCTGCAGCCGATTCATGATCTGATCCGCGCTCATGTCCTTGCCGCAGGGCGGCTGCATGGCGACGACACCACCGTGCCGCTTCTGGCCAGGGGCGCAACGAAGCAGGAAAGGTTATGGACCTACGTTCGCGATGATCGTCCTTTTGCCGGCGGCGCACCTCCCGCGGCGCTCTTCTACTTCTCTCCCGATCGGGAGAAGATCCATCCCAATCAACATCTTGCTGGGTGGCACGGCACACTGCAGGCCGATGCCTATGGCGGCTACAACGATCTTTATCGCGCCGACCGCAGCCCCGCGGCGGTGATCAGCGCGCTCTGCTGGAGCCATGCGCGACGCAAATTCTTCGAGCTGGCCGACATCGCCGGCAACGTGCGTAAGGGCAAACCTGCCCACGAGATATCGCCTGTCGCGCTTGAGGCCGTGGCCCGTATCGACGCGCTCTTCGAGATCGAGCGCGGTATAAACGGGAAGTCCGCAGAGGAACGATTAGCTGCCCGACAACAGCATACTCGTCCGCTTGTCGAAGACCTGCACGACTGGCTCATGGCCCAGCGTTCCCAGATGTCGAAGCACAATCCCGTCGCCAAGGCGATCAACTACATGTTCGAGAAGGACGGGCGCTGGAAAGCCTTCACCCGGTTCCTCGATGACGGCAGGCTCTGCATGTCGAACAATGCGGCAGAGCGGGCCCTGCGCGGAATCGCTCTGGGAAGAAAGGCATGGCTATTCGCAGGCTCCCAGCGCGGTGGCGAGCGTGCTGCCTTCATGTATTCCCTAATCGTCACGGCAAAGATGAACGATATCGATCCGCAGGCCTGGTTGGCCGACGTGCTCACCCGCATGCCCAACATGCCGGTATCACGGCTGCCGGAGTTGCTGCCTTGGAACTGGTCTGCCGATGGCAGCGGCCGACAGATGGCCGCCTGATGGGCGGCCAGACGCATGTCTACACGATCGGCTACGTCGCTGTGCTGATCGGCGAAAACCTCGAACTCATCCAGGAAATCGCCAGCAACTCCGACAATATCGACTATGGCGAGATGATCCATGCCCATGACGGCAGCGAAGAGGGCATCACGACATTCACCGACCGGGGCGTCGAGAGCCTGAAGGAATTCCTCGCCGACATCCGCACTTGGGAGGGCGGTGACCTGCCACTGAAGTTTCATCCGGCTGGGATTAGAGCCTCGGCGCTTTTTGATAAGCCAAATAGCGCGGTTTGAGCAACCGGCGGAAACGCGAAGCTTCCACCTTGCGCAGCGTTGGAGCCGGTTGCGGCGATGATCCCGGCATAGTCCGCCGGGGTCTGGTATCCGAGCGATGAGTGCGGCCGGAAATGGTTGTAGTCGTTGACCCATTCGGCGATGGCGCTGCGAGCATGATTGAGGCCGAAGAACAGGCTTTCGTTCAAAAACTCATCGCGCATACGCCCGTTGAAAGATTCGACGTAGCCGTTCTGCATCGGCTTTCCCGGCGCAATATAGTGCCAGTCGACCTTGTTATCTTTCGCCCAGGCCAGGATCGCGTTCGACGTGAACTCCGTGCCGTGGTCGGAAACGATCATGCCGGGCTTGCCTCGTCGTTCGATCAACGTCGTCAGTTCGCGAGCAACGCGACGTCCAGAGATCGATGTGTCCGGGACCGCAGCCAGGCACTCGCGTGTGACGTCGTCCACGACATTGAGCACGCGGAAGCGCCTGCCACAGGCGAACTGGTCATGAACGAAATCCAGTGACCATCGCGCATTGGCCGTCGCCTCCACCAGGATCGGCGCACGGGTGCCCACGGCACGCCGCCTCGCTTTACGCTTGCGGACCGAAAGGCCTTCCTCGCGATAAAGCCGGTAGATGCGGTTGACGCCGGACGGCTCTCCCTCCCGCCGAAGTAGGATGAACAGCCGCCGATAGCCGAAGCGTCGTCGCTCGTTGGCGAGATCGCGCAGCTTCGTCCGCAGTTCGACCTCCGGCGGTCGGCAGGATCGATAGCGGATCGTCTTGCGGTCGGCGGATATGATCTGTATCCGTTGCGAGCGCCCCACACGGATTTAGCTTGACGCTTGACGAGGTGCCTCTGGGGGATCTTTCCTACGAGATATCGTTTGCTGGAGCGCCGGGATTGAAGCGCATTGGTTTGCAGTGCGCGTAGATGGTTTCGACGGCGGTTGGGATGGCACGCCATGCGTCTTTAAGGAGGGCCTCGGGCGGCCTCGGGTACACTGCTGAGACCATTTCGAGGAGATCTGCCTCGGTGGCTTGCATCAATATGGCCATGATGGGTTCGCCGGTCTGTTTCTCGGCCATGAGAGGCGCCCAGGCTGCCAGGTTCAGTTTGATGGCGCCATAGAACCCATCGGCCCAATCGCCAGGCAGGACTTCCTCATCATCCGTGCGCATGAACATCGGTGCATACCGGCCGGGCGCCGTCAGTTGGTGAGCGATGAGGTTGTAGTGATCGACGATCGTTTCGATCACGGCGTAGGTCTTGTTTCCGACGAAGGCCTTTTCCTCGTGCTTCCCAATGACATGGAACATCCAGTCATTGGGAAGCAGGAAGACCGGACCTGCGGCCAATCCCGTCAGGAACCCATTGAGCGTTGACACGCCCCGGCATGGTGGCGCCGGCTCTGCCTTGTCGAACCACGCCTCCAACTGATCAAGCGTCAGAAGCTTTGCACGCTTGGGAGCCTTCACGCTGCTACCGCCATGTTCATATCCGCATGTTCCTGTTTCCAATGCCACGGCAGGCAACGCCAAAGCGAGGTAGACTTTATCTCCCCGGACACGATGCGTTCAAGAACGTCATTGAGCCAGGTATAGGGATCGAGCCCGTTCAATTTGGCCGTGGTCAGCAAAGAGCCTAATATGGCCCAGGTCTCGGCACCGCCATCACTGCCGGCGAACAGGCTGTTGACGCGCCCGAGTGCGACGCTGCGCATATTACGCTCGACGGTGTTGGAATCGACTTCAAGTCTTCCATCCTCAAGGAAGAGGGTCAGGCCAGCCCAATGGCCAAGCGTGTATTTGATGGCGGAAGCGACTGGGTCCTTGGCGGATATATCTTTGAGCGCGTCCATCAGGAGCACTTTCAGATCAGCCATCAGGACCTTGCTCTTTGCTTGCCGGACACCGAGCCGGTGTTCGGCGCTCGTTGCGCGGATTGAGGCCTCGATCGCATAGACCTCAGCCAGGCGTTCGATCACCACCTTGGCCAGCTCGGATTTGTACTTCTTGAAGACATCGACAAACTTGCGACGCGCATGGGCCAGGCAGTAGGCAAGCGCAATGCTGCCGGCCCGGCGATCCGGTCGGGTCAGGCTCTTGTAGGCCTTGTACGCATCAACCTGCAAAATCCCGCTATAGCGGACCAACTGCGACTGGATCTCCGTCTTTCCCCGACCTTGCGCAAAGACATAGGCGACAGCCGGATAGGCTGGACCATTCCAGGGCCGATCGTCCACGGCGTGAGCCCAGAACTGACAAATCTTGGTTCGTGTTCGGTCTCGCTTGAGTACCGGCATTCGGGTTTCATCGACAAAGACCCGAGAATGACTATGGATATAGGCTAATAGCTTGTCGTAGAGCGATTTCAGCCACCAGGCGGAGCGTTTCACCCAACCGCAAAGCGTTGACGTATCGAGCCGGACACCCTGACCCTTCAACATCTGAACCTGGCGGTTGAGCGGCAGATACCAAGCATATCGCCATACCACGACATTGCTGATCATGGACGTCGTGGCCAGCCCTCCGTCGAACAGCCGAGGCTTCGCCTTCGCTTGAACGATGCCGGCCTCGCAGGCCCGGCAGGCATATTTCGGGCGCACCGTGCGCAGGACATAGAGCGTTGCCGGCCGTGACGCCAGGACCTCGCTCTGGTCTTCTCCGATACGATGGAGCTTTCCCTGGCAGCAGGCACATTCCAACGAGGATGGCTCGATGACCTCGACAACTCGCTCAAGATGCTCCGGCAAAGCGCCGATGTTGCGACGAGGCTGAGAATGGTTCCTTGCCGGGCGCGGCATTTTCGGGAGGCCTGTACCTTCGCTTTCCGAAGCCACCTCAGACTCAACGGCCACGTCTCCCAGATCGAGACGGATCTGACCTTCGACCACATGGGCTAACTGTTCGGATCGTTGGCCAAAGGGCTTTGCATGGGCCGACTTCAACAGCACCTTGAGACGCTCGATTTCAGCGTCTCTTTCCAGGATCATGCCGACCAGAATGTCAGGATCCCGCGGCAGATGTTGGCCACGATCGAGCATGCCAAAATCTAGCATATCGTCACGGAATTGTCGATCAATTCCAATGAGATCACGCTATCTTTGCAGGCCGTTTGACCGGCTTCTTCTCCACGCGTGTCCAGTCCAGGCCATCGAGCAAAAGCGCCAATTCGCTGGCGCCGAGACGAACCGCTCCATCGTGAACAGCCGGCCAGGTAAATCGCCGATCCTCCAAAACCTTGGTCAACAGCACCATGCCGCTGCCATCCCAGACAACCATCTTCAGACGATCGTTCCGCTTGCTGCGGAAGACATAGATGTCGCCTGAGTATGGGTTGGCGCCGAGCGCAGTCGATACCAGCGCCGCCAGCCCATTGATGCCCTTCCTGAAGTCCACCGGTTTTGAAGCAATCATGATCCGCAAATCCGATCCAAGTGAGATCACGCCGAGGCCCTGAGCGCTTTGAACACCATGCACAGTGCCTGCTCATCGATGCCACCCTCGATCACGGCACAGGCGCCGTTGATTTCGACACGGATCATCAGCGCCGTCACCGCGGCCGGGCCGCCCAAGCCTTCATCGGCCCTGACAACCGGCACAAAGCGCATTTCCTCGTCATCCGACATGTGCTCTCGCGCGCAGCGCCGCCAATAGTGCAGCAGCCCCTGGCTCACGCCATATTGGCGCGCAACGGCAGAGATATTTGCACCAGGCACGAAGCTGGCCGCCGTGATTTCCGCCTTCTCATCAGCGCTCCAACGGCGCCGGCGTTCTTTGCCGAGCAAAACCTCGACACGGCGAGGTGCCCGCCTATCATCGACAACTTCGCTCGTAGCATAGTGCTGATGATTGTCATCAGCACTATGCGGTGACGCCTTCTCGTCGAAATCGACTGGTCCGAAATCCATAGTTCCGTCTCCCACAATCATGTCAGAGCCGAACTATGCGCGAGCCGAAACCCTCTGGAAATGTGGGGTCCTCGCAACGGTTACTATGATCTGGCAGGCCCGCCGTTCCGAAAGGCCCATGACGGCCTTCAGGTGCGCGACGGCGTCACGCTTGGCGGCAGGCCCTACCATTTTTTTGAAAGAAGCTCACGAAGGGCGGCCGTATCCAGCATCTGTTCGGCGAGCAGCTTCTTCAGCTTGGCATTCTCCTCCTCCAGCGCCTTCAGACGCTTCGCCTCGGACACTTCCATGCCGCCGTATTTGGCCTTCCAGTTGTAAAACGTCGCCTCGGAAATCCCGTGCTTGCGGCAGAGATCAGCCGCTTTCGCACCTGTCTCCTGCTCCTTCAGCACCGAAATGATCTGCTCTTCTGTAAATCTCTGCTTCTTCATGCGTCCGTCCTCAATGGGCCGGACTCTAATCCATTCTGGAGGAAATTCTCAGTGGCAGGTCAGCGGCGTTCGCCAGTTCCTTGCCGACGAGCAATGCGACCAAGAAAAGATTGAGCGCATCATAGCAGACCAGCCAAAATCATAAGCGGTGCGGCCTACGCCGGATGGATACGAATAAAACGGCATGAGAAATATTGAGATAGTAAAGGTCCTCACCCGCAAACCTTTTGACCTGAGCCCCAACTTTCCTCCGGGATTTTGGAGAGGCTTTGGTTTCTTTGCTCTGGGACCAAACCTTGGCCCCCTCATTCACAAACGCAACGACACCCTCATGCAACTCGATCGGATGCGGCTTGCCCAATGGTGCATCTCCTTCCACGGGCAAAGGAAACATACTTCAAGCTAGACTGGAATCCTGCCCAGCTGCGCGACGTCTGCCTGCGCAGCAGCAATCAAACGGCGCGCTGCCTCGTCCCGCTTGTCTGCGCTTTGCATCTTTTCAAGAAACGCAGCTGCTTTGATAAGCGAAATATCGACAAGGTTAGCGTTATCAATGGGCGCTCTGGGCATAGTATATCCACCGCTCCACATATGGTAGGCCAGTGTTTCGTGAGCATGCACGATTGGCGATGACAATTCCGCCGCGGCTACCATAGTCGACAACGGATATACGGACGCATATCTTGTCATTGCTTCCATACTACCAATTGCGAACTGATCACCGACCCAGCCATTTTTGCGATTAATGCCGAACTCCGTTTCGACAAAAACTAGCTTCTCGTTTTGCACACGATGTAGGATTGAGCCCCATTCCGATGGATTTGCCTCAAAGGTCAAATCCGGACGGATACGGATGACTACGTCGTAGTCTTTGCCTGAACTCATCATCAGCTCATGACAGGCCCAAATCTTATAGAACATTCGGTGGTGATTGGTAGGCACATCGATGTCATCTTCTACGACCGCGTCAACAGCCGAGTAATATTCAATCAATTGCTCCGAGGTAACCTTCGTCCCCTGGTCCAAGAAGCGGGGATGGGCTTCCAGAAATGACCGGCCCGTGATCTTGTTCTCCAAGCAGAGTGCACGAAATTCATTCAGGACACGCCCTTCGAACCACCTGTCGGCACGATCTGGCACCAGCATTCCGCGGCCAACGTCACTCCAGGCGTGCACGAAACGATCAACTTTGAACTCGTCGAAGAGGGGCTTCATGATTTCGTGGGCGCGTTGGAACCCACGCATCTGGCCGCTCATGCAGAGCGCTATTGAAGGCTTCTTACGCAAAATCGATACTACAGCAATAGCGGAAAGATCCGGCTTCTGTGACCGAAGGCGTCGGCGGCGCTGTAGCTTCTCGATCACCTCCTTCTCTCTGCGATCAAGGCTAGACTCATCAGCGATAAACTGGTCAAGCCGCGCATCGACCTTAGCCCTCTGTTCCAGCCTATCTTCTGGTAGAAACCCGCAGAGGTATTGGTCCAGCATGAAAACATGTGAAGGTTTAACGCCTGGAGCGTCCAAATTATCTATCATTAACTCAATCAATGTGCCCATTGATCGCTCGCGCTTCATTACCCGGCAAGCGAAACGAACACGGTCGACCGGAATAGCGAAAATGCGGTCGGTGAACCAACGCTTGAATTTCTTCACGCTGTCTTTTGTCGAGCATATAAGGGCGGCCATCACGTGGTTGTCGGAAGGCGCAAAGCCGCTCGCTTCCATCTCTTGTAGAAACGGTCCAATCACGTCTCGAAAAGACTTGAACTCATTTCGGTCCGCGTAAAACATCTTTACTGCATGGTCCGAGAATTCATGTTGCCCGGTCAGTGCGTAGGCGACACGAGCCTCATCCTTCGTCTTGATCTTTCCGCCAGATGTGCTCCATCGCTGATGAAGCTTGATCACATCGTCGTAGGAGAACGCGGCACTGTTCTGGGTCATGATTTCTCAGCTTCGGACTTGAATGGGTATAGCTTAGGCAGGAACGACTTCTTGAATTTTCCGAACTCGGCGTGAGAGGAGCTACCGCCTCCGTCATTCAGGCAGAAGAACCTTAAAGCAAGATGGCCAGACCTTTTATCAAACATTCGATAGTTTGTGTGGCGCACAATCATCGAATTCTCGTTGCTCTCGACGCATTTACCTTTGCTCAAGGCATAATGGTGGTACAAGAAGGATGCGAAAGATACGTCGTCCTTCGTTCTGAAACGCGCAGCACGGGTCACTGCCGCTGCGCCGCTGAACTCGTCGAGTAAGCTTTGAAAGAGCGTTTTGTTAAACGCATATGGTGCGTGCCTGTGCATCTGCACTGGTAGCATACCAGTGACTGACTGTAGGAGATTGGCGCCGTTAACCGCCGCGTGCTGCCATTCTTCCGCGCGGTCTTGTTTGCAGAGCTGGCGAAGGTAGGGAATAACGCCATAAGGCTCGAGCCGAGCCACGCTCTGGCCGTACGCAGTAAAGAAATCGTTCTTGTTCAGATTGCTGGACAGGAAGAAGTCATCATTCAAATAAATGAAGTTCTCGCTCAAGCCCGGCAGGAGGTGCAGATAGGTTTCAATAACGTGAGAATTAAACGTGGGCAGAACTTCCTGCGGCATCACCTCGTCGTGCATGACCCATCTATATCGATCCGATGACACAAACCAATCTGGAGCCGGGCAATTGGAGAAGATGTAAACCGTTCTAATCCAAGGCGCGTACATTGCTAGTGATCGGATGGAGTGACGTAGCTCGTCATTATGGCTAAACCGATCAGGATCAATAGCGCCAGGGTCCTTGTAAGGCTTGATCAACTCTCTCCATGATGGTGCCGTGCTGTCTACCCAAGTGTAGACCGCATCAGTTGGCTCCGGAGACGAGAACGGAGTCACCACCGTGCTCAATTCGGTCCTTTTGCTACCGAAAAGCATCCGCTTTACAGGGGCGTGTTCACCTGGCGCAAGTGCTACTCCGCGCTGCTCTTTCCAAGGAGTAATAGAATGGCGGCTCAGGAGAGCGTTCTGGCTGCCAATTACGGCAAGCTCGATGCGGCCGTTCTTCGTAGGGTTCAGTACCGACGCCTTGAAGCGCCGAGACTCGACCTTTCGCCACGCTCCCTCTTTGGACATAGCGAAGATGCGCGCGCCAGTGCTGTCAGCAACGTTCGCCAAGGACGACATAACGAACGGGATCGAAAATGCCGATAGATCTACTTCGTGCGGGTTATCAGAATACGGACGAGTAATGCCTAGGTCTAGTCGCCGCAAAACTTCGGCAACGGACGTTGGAGCCTGACCGCTTACAGTCTGCTCGAACAATGTGGACCATTTCTCGGCTTGTTTAGCCGGAAGCATTAAATGGGTGACGGGATATCTTTCGTTAAGATAATTTCGAGCAAGGATGGCGTATTTACTGACTATCTTCGATAGTCGTTGATTTAGCATCACCTGATTTCCCTTATCAGCCTCAAGCTGAGATCGCCGGGTTATGGTAGGGGCTAAGCAGACCCAGCCTCATATCCTCGTGCCGCTTCCTTAGGGCATCCCACTCCGCGAGCGTCTGCTGGCTACGAGTGAAAATCACACGGCGATCCCGTACAGCAATAGATTCGCAACTAGTAAAAAATGACGAGACCTCACGGAATAGGGCAAAATACAAGGTCCGAAAAACGTGCACTTGGCAAGAGGGGCCGAAAACGATTTTTATCCGCTCGTAGAAATCAGCGTCCTCACTGACGTTTTCTCCGATGAAGAAGCCGACCTCGTTTAACACCTCTTCGCGAGGAAACATCATCGAAATGATGCACTTCATTACTCTCTTGTCATTAATCTCCAGGCGCCGACCGCCCTGATCGACACGCACGTAATTGCACGTCGCGAGCTTTTTGCGAGGGTTGGCAGTCAGTGCGAACAGTTGATGCTCCAACCGATAAGGCGAGCTAGTGTCGTCTCCGTCCTGGAATGTTACGTAATCGCCCGTTGCAGCGAGCATGCCGGCATTCCGGCTTGCACCAGTCCCCAGACGCCGTTCATTGGTAACTACACGAATCTGATTGTGCTTCGATGCAAGATCAGCAATCAGTGTTGCAGCCCCGTCCGTACTACAATCATCAACGATAACAATCTCGACATTCGAAATTGACTGATTGAGTATCGACATCACAGACTGGCGCAGGGTGGATCGATCGTTGTGGGTAGCAATGATCACACTGACGCTTGGTACAGATGACACTCTCCGGCGAAACCTCTTGTAGAGCAATCGGTCTTCGTACATCAACTGTGGATCAGCGATAAGGTCGGAAAGCCAGCCGTTACGATCAATCGCATTGTATAGCGCTACGACGGGCTTTCGGATAAAAGACGGAGCTTCTTTTTCGAGCACTAATCGAGGGTGCCTGCGAAATTTGAAAAGCATTGTCTACCGCCGCCGTACTGTTGCCACCATCTCTGTCTGACATTTATATGTCACTTTTGTGACTGGTAATCCAGAGGCTGGACAACGGTTTTAAGTTGAAGATGACAGTTTTGCGGCAGTGGCAGGGAGGGATTTATGAATAGCAATTTGATGGCATTGTCACAATTGAGGTCAGCCTCGCGTGGAAGCAGCGCGCTCAGCGCTGCAGTGGCGGAAGCCTTAGGATATCGAAAGGACCAAATGGCGATCGATGCTGGCGCGAAGAAGAACTGGGTTGCCCCGTCGGGCGGCGATTTTGTAGAGCTACCCCACTTCACTACATCATTGGACGCCGTATGCAGCCTGCGTACAGTCTTGGGCGAATCGACTACGATTAGCTTCAGTTGGGAGAAAAGTCAGGCAACCGCGAAAATAGCTGATGGACCGTTTATAGTCGCGTCGACTCCGGAACTGGCTATTTGCATGGCTGCCGTTCATTACCAGATGAGGCGGCAGCAGATATAAGACTGCGGCACCAAAAGTGCCGCAAGCTTTTAGGATATCAGACGTACTTAGCGAGATCGTCGCTGTTTCCCGTAGGTATTGCCGCGTTGCTTTAGCTTGGTTGTTAGGGTTTCTGATGTGCAGAAGTCAGCCGGTCATTTCCTCGGTGTAGTCGGCCCGCAGGGCGAATGCATCGGCCCGTGCATGACGGTGTGAAATGGCGGCCCCCGCGCTCAGCTAGCAGATCTTCCACATCGGATGTGCTCAAGGCAAAGCGGTGGGAGACTCAAACCGCAGAAGCGACAAAATTACGCGGAAAACGAAAACCCGTCTAACGGGGAAAGGCGCTCGGCAATGTCATCGCCAGGAGCACCGGACCCGTAACGCTCGAACAACTTGGAAATACCAATAAGGTCAGGCTATCTGCGTCAGAAAGTGGCGGTACTCCGCAGGAGTACCGCTGAACTTGATATTGTCGGCATCCATCACCCGGTAGACAACGGTTTTGCCCTTCTGGATCATGGCGTTATAAAGCGGCGCAATGTAGCGTTCGTGGCCCTGCAGCTCGGCGACCGGCCGGTTACGGATCGCGTCGAATTCATTCATGAAAGTTGCGGCACTGGCGAATTGGTAAAGGCCGGAACTGCAGAGGTTCGAGATTCGAACCTTTTCCGTTACTTCCAGGGCTTCCCCTATATTCTCGTCCGTATGCTTGGGGCGCACGAAGGACCAGTGGTCGCCGTCGCCGACAAAAACGTCGAGATATCCGGCGACATTGGCGAATTTCGACAAATCGGGTTGCTCGAAACCGGAATAGATCGTGTCGATATTGAAGATCGTGATCGGTTCGTCAGGCGAGACCCCGCCGACCTCCAGCCCCCGCGCGACCGTTGTCGCCTGGCCGTCTGTCGGGTTGTCGAGACGCGCAAGCTTGACGTTTTCGGCACGAAGTCCGATCGCGTCGGAACTTTCCAGAATGAATTCCTCTGAGCAGGTCGCACCGAGATAGACAAACAGAAATTTCTCGTCGGCGAAGGCGTCGCGGAAGCCGTAGACCGAATGCTGGAACAGGTTCATCGAACCCGCCGGCAACATGAATTTCGGGACGGTGAAGCCCGCTTCAGTAAACCGTCTGCTGAGGCCGGCCATGGGAAAGACGTACATCAAAGCGATTCCATCTGTTGAAAAAGGCGTGCTGCATTGCCAAGAAAGCAAACCTGCCTGTCTGGCCGGTCGGCGTGAAGAGGTATCATCGACAGAAACAAGTGCACGAGAATGGCTGAGACCAGCCGTTCATCGAACGGGGCGTTCAGGATTCCTGCTTCGCGGAAGGCGGCGATCAGCGTCGGCCAGTTGCCATTGTTGAACTCGGTCATGTTAAGATCGACATTGCGGCCGTCCAGCCTGCCGGAAATATATCCCGAAATGATAAGATCATATCCGCCGATCACCGAGTGCGCGAGTTTTGCTACATCGTAACGGGGGTCGCCATAGATTGATTTCGATCCGTTCGGAAGCAAGCCTCTTGGATCTATAACTTTCACGGACTGGCTTCTGAAATCGTAGAAAATGTTCGAAAAACCGAAGTCGCCGTGCAGCAGGCTGGCTTCGGGTGTGCCGTGAGTGTCAATGATTTTGTCGGCGCGGCGCGACATTTCTAGTGGCGACGGCATGGATTGCCCGCCGTATGAAAAGCCGGTTGTGATGTCGAAGCCACTCTGTTTTGAAAAATCTGCGAGCCGCTTTTCGGTTTTCGCCCCGTAATAATTACTAAAATTCACGCCCAGATCTATGGGCGGCCTGATTGCTCTGCTATCGTTGAGGAAGGTTTGGCAGGCCCGGAATATACGTTGCCAAACATGGCGATTCAGCCTGCCGTATACGGCCAGATTGGCGAGCGTCGTCAGGTAGGTATTCGCAGTCCGGTACCCGAACTCGCCATTCTCCCTGATACGTCCCAGATAGGCCGGGACATAAATGCGCATAGAATCGGGGAGGCTCTCGAACCAGCTTGCCTCGCCGTCAAGCTTGGCTAGGTCAGCGCTGGTCTTGTCCACTGCTGTTGGCGTTATCCGGAGCGAGTTGAATGACCGTTCCGTGGTTATCAAGCCGCAGGAGGCGAAATATGTCTGGACGTGGCCGAAATCGTACCAGTTGCCGTCCGTCACCATGGAAAGAGGCGTCTTCTCGGCATAGCGCTCCAGCGCACTGATGAAATTGCCGCGGCTGAGGGCAATGGCCTGCAGCAGCGCCGGCACGTTGTTGAGGGAAAAAAGACCCGAAACGACGAAACGGCCGCCTTCCTGCTTCTCTGCCGGCTGGCCGCCAATGGGGGCTGGCGCCCAGTTTTGGGCGTCCGAAGCCAGATGCGCGGAATAGAAGTTGTCCTCAAGTTCAATACCGGTGACGAGCGTATCGCCGTAAAGGATCAAGAGCGGTTGCTGGTATTCGCCGATCGCGTTGATGCAATTGGCAATCGATTCGCCAATGCTGAACATCGGATCCGAGCGGATAATCGTGGCGCCGAGCCGCTCTATGCGTTCCACATCGATCGGCGGGATTTCGAAGTCGTCCGGGAGCGAGAGATAAACATGGCTCGCCAGAGCACTCATGTCCTCGATCTGACGAATGAAGAGCCGCTGGCTGCCAAGCGGCAGAAACGAGGGCGGAAGCCGTCCGAATTCTGCTTCTAGACCTTGGGAGACATATGCGCTTGACGCAATAAGGGCGATTGTCACTGCTTGGCTCCCGTTCCAATAAGCGCATAGATCTCGTCGAGGCTCAGCCGCGCAAATTCGTCGGGCCTGATTGCTTTGTCATCGACGTAAAAGCCACCATTCTCACACCAGGGCTTGCCGATGTGAATCTCGTCATAGGGCACGCCATGTTCGTTCAGCCACTGAATGATCACCGGCAAGGTATTGGCATTTATCTTTCCGAGATTTCCGGCATAGGTTCGCATGTTGCGTGCGGTATGAATCGCAATCGTGAAGCCTAGGTTGCGATATTCAACGAGCTTGGCCACGACCTCCGGATTATGGGAAAGATTTTCGTAGCTCTCCCCAGGCCGGGGCTGGGTTATCGTATCGTCAAGGTCAATTACAATTTTCACGCCAATTACCTATTCCTAGTCTTCCCTTCGCGAGTCGTCGCGGCTGAGGTGGCAGCCAAGTGATAAGGAGTTAAGTCGGCGCCATAACCTTGCGAGCAGGCATGCTCATAGAGGAAAAATCGAGCGGAATCATCAGGCATTTTGGAAATCGGCGAAATCGTCATCCAAACATATGATAGTGTATATACATCGCATTTTTTCGGCAGCATCGCGATCGGGCTGTAATGCAACACCAACCGCAGAGACCGCCAACTTGGCAATACCCACGGGACTGGACTAAGTCGGTGCGGAAAAATATTCTGAACGACAGGGCTCTCGATGCGTCCGAACGAACGCCTTAGTAGCGTTATCTCCGGTCATCATCGCCCGATGCATCTTTGGTGAATCGATGATACCGAAATGAGGGAGATCTTCAACGAACATTACCACGATATAAATATTTTCTTCAAAGAGCGCGGGCACCACTTCGTCTACGACCTGCGTCATCCGGACGCGGGGCAGATAACTTGCGAGTTTCTCGGAATAGCCCCTAGACCTCTGTCCAAACCCAATTATTTCTTTCGAACTCGGGCTCGGAAACGCATCGACATAAAGACAACCGCCGGCTCCGTGTCATGCAGTCGGTGGTGGGCTATAACGACGGAGAGAAGTAAAGGATATGGAGAAAACCATCCATTTTATCTGGGTTTCGCCGACGGACAGTATCTCTCTTCCGGCAGACATTTCTTCCAATCTCGATCGGTGGCGGAGCTTGCACCCCAATTTTGAACAGCGCATATGGGGCCTTGCTGATATCTTGGCTTTGGCCGCAAGGCACGGTCTCGACCGGGCCGCGTCATGCATATCCGCCTGCCGCCTGTTTGCCATGAAGTCGGATATTGCTCGGCTGCTCATCATGGCCTCCGAAGGGGGCATCTATTCCGATCTCAAGAATAGCCCGCGCCGGCCGTTTCTCGACACATTGGCGACGGACCACTATCCCGTAGTGATCGGGTATCCCGACGATATACAAGTGGCGCAAAAGGGCAACCTTTCCTATTTCAACGGCTTCCTTATCGGACCGCGAGGGCATGCCTTTTTCCGGGATTGCCTGGACAGGGCATGCCTCAACGTTGAGGGCCGAAAGACAGCGCCGGTTTTCGAAATCACCGGCGGAAGGGTTCTCGAAGATTGCATCGGGGCGCCACCCCGCAGCGATATAAGGCTCATGCCTGGAGAAAGCGTTTGGGGCGAGAATGCCTTGATGACACGCATAACCGCCTCTTATAATGGCGCCAACAATGCCCAGCACTGGGTGAACCAGCAGAATCAGGGCGATCTTTATATCGACTAGATTGATTCCAACGTTTGGTGCCCGCGTTTAACAGCCGCGATTATCTCGTCGAGGTCTGCCTTCCACACGAACGGCTTTGGCTCGGCATTGTGCTCTCTGACAAAGCGGTCGATGGCGGCTTGAAGGTCGACCAGGAAAGACGCCGTGCTTAAGGCGACGCCGCGTAAGCTTTGCGAAGAACTCTTCGACGGCATTCAACCAGGAACAGGATGTCGGCACGAAGTGGAAGGTCCATCGAGGATGCCTGTCCAGCCAAGCGCGTACTTTCGGCTGCTTGTGTGTCGCGTAGTTGTCGAGAATGACGTGGACGGCTTTATCCTTGGGCAGGGTCGCTTCGACTGCATTGAGGAAGCGAATGAATTCCTGATGGCGGTGTCGCTGCATATTTTTGCCGAACACCGACCCATCGAGGAATATTGAGGGCGACAAATAGCGTCGTCGTGCCGTGCCGTTTGTAATCATGGGTCATCGTGCCGCCGCGCCCCTTCTTAAGCGGGAGACCGGGCTGTGTCCGATCAAACGCCTGAATCTGGCTCTTCTCATCGACGGAAAGAACGATGGCGTGGGCTGGGGGCGAGACATAGAGGCCGACAACATCGTGCAGCTTCTCGGCAAAGGCTTTGTCATTCGACAGTTTAAAGCTACGCCAACGATGCGGAGCCAAACCATGCTCATGCCAGATTTTAACGACGGAAGACGCCGCGATCCCTACCGTTTTTGCCATGGCCCGTACTGTCCAATGTGTCACCTCCTTGAACTGCCCCCCATTTCGACCGGACAGTCGGCATAAGCAGAAAGGCTCCAGCACAGGCTTGAGGACAGGCTTATGTCTAACGAGAATCGACACGCTGAATTGCTGACGGGTGATGTTCGCCGCAGACGGTGGACACCCGAGCAAAAGCTGACGATCATCGAGCAGAGTTTCGAACCAGGCGAGACGGTATCGTCGGCCGCTCGCCGCCATGGCGTTGCGCCCAATCTGCTTTATCGGTGGCGCAGGCTCTTGAGCGAGGGAGGTGCTGCAGCCGTGGGTTCTGACGAGCCGGTTGTCGGCAATTCGGAAGTAAAGAAGCTGGAGGATCGCGTCCGCGAGTTGGAGCGCATGCTCGGCCGTAAGACGATGGAGGTCGAAATCCTCCGCGAAGCCCTTTCCAAAGCGGACTCAAAAAAACGGATATCGCGGCCGATCTTGTTGCCGAAGGACGGTTCGCGATGAAGACCGTCGCAGACACGCTGGGTGTCTCCCGTTCCAATCTCGCCGGGCGGCTGAAAGGCAGATCGAAGCCGCGTGGGGCATGCCACAAGGTTGGGGATGCAGAGCTTCTGCCCGCCATCCGCAGGCTGGTGGATCAAAGGCCAACCTATGGCTATCGGCGGATCGCCGCGCTCCTCAATCGCGAAAGGCGAGCCGCCGATAAGCCTGTCGTCAACGCCAAACGGGTTCATCGCATCATGGGCAACCACGCCATGCTGCTGGAGAAGCACACGGCCGTTCGCAAGGGCCGCCTCCACGACGGCAAGGTCATGGTCATGCGCTCCAACCTGCGCTGGTGCTCCGATGGTCTGGAGTTCACCTGCTGGAATGGGGAGGTCGTTCGCCTCGCTTTCATCATTGACGCCTTCGACCGCGAGATCATCGCCTGGACAGCGGTCGCCAATGCCGGAATATCTGGCTCGGATGTCCGCGACATGATGCTGGAGGCGGTCGAGAAACGCTTCCATGCAACCCGAGCCCCGCACGCTATCGAGCATCTCTCGGACAACGGTTCGGCTTATACAGCACTGGAGACCAGGCTATTTGCCCAGGCGCTCAATCTGACGCCCTGCGTCACGCCGGTGGCCAGTCCGCAGTCGAACGGAATGTCCGAAGCATTCGTCAAAACCCTGAAGCGGGATTACATCCGCATCTCGGCACTACCGGACGCCGAAACGGCGCTCCGGCTCATTGACGGATGGATCGAGGACTATAACGAAATCCATCCCCATTCCGCGCTCAAGATGGCTTCCCCTCGGCAGGTCATTAGGGCTAAATCAATCTAGCCGACCTGTCCGGTGAAACGGGGAGCACTCCACTCCCGCTGTAGTGGCTCCAAAGTGAGGGCAACGAACTTCTCGACTGATTCATCATCGAGTGGAGCTATGGCAGGAGGCCTGCTTTTGTCACGCAGGAGGCCATCGACACCTTCGGACATAAACCGTTCTTGCCAGCGCCAGACGCAGGTTTTGGATTTGCCAGTTTCCTCCATGATGGCTACAGTTCCAAAGCCATCACTGCTCATGAGGACGGTCCTCGCTCGCCACGGAATGGCTTTGGACGTATAACCACGAACGGCCCAACACGGGCATTGGCGGCATCACACCCGCTCAGAAACTGAAAATGGCCGCGTGAATTCTATTGTCGAACCCCGTTAAAGAGGTTTTGCGCGGATAATGATTTTAAGATTTTGCTTTAGCCCGCATTTTATCGATGATCGCGAGGGCATCCTCGATTTCGATGTATTTTTTCTTTTGCGGGTCAAAGTAACGAGGGTAAAGAATATAGGCACATGCAAAAACCTCCTCCACCGAAAGCGTTCGGTTCCGGCGTAGGTTTGGTTGCCTGTCGTCAGTTAAGCCCCAGCCCGAGTAAAAAGGGCATCCTATTGTTGTGACCTTGATTCCTCGTAATAGTGCCTCAAAGCCAGATAACGAGGTAATCGTGTACACATGATCGATGGACTGAAAAGAATCAGAAAGAGCTACATCGTCATCCAATATTTTGGCGATTGGTCGAACATCATTAGGGTCAGATAACTTTGATGCTAACCCGCTGAGAACCTCTGGATGCGGCTTGTATATTAGGTCTGCTTCAGGGTTCTCTCGTCGTGCAAGTCGTACAAGGTCATTGTTCGTGAACGGCCTGTTGCATCCGTAAGCAATCGAGGCATCACTCTCTACCTGACCAATCACTAAAACACGTTTTTGAGATTTTTGTCCATACACGGATTCTATATTGAAAGATGACCCAGAGTTATATTTACTTATCCCATTGTTAAGCATGTATGATATCGCGTTCCTTGCGCGATAAATCAGTTGCTTGTCATTGTCAAAATCGTAGTTGCTAAGAATATTCTCAAGATCTGTAGGCTTGTCGGAACGAAAATACATATCTTGACGATCGAATGTCAGGGACATCGGTGGGGTGCGCAGTGCGCCGAGCTTTAGCGAGCGGATAAAACCGTCCTCTACATAGTAGAATGGGATGCTGTTTGCCTCGCAAAAATCTTTAAGTTGTTGCGGCCCCTTGTATTGCCAACTCAAAACGATGCTTCGCTCGTCGAGCACGAGCTTCTTTTTCCAATGCCGATCAAATTGGCCAGGCTTTAGTTTAGTTGGTGCTAATATGACTGTATAATCAGGAAACCAATCGGTTATGAAGGTTTTCCAACTGCTGAAACCAAATACGTATAGTGGCGGCTTTTTCGGCCGGAGCACTTTTCGAGCGTAGAGCAGTAGTCGCGTGGTCATTCCCGATGGATGAGCCGACTTCTCTGGAGCTTCAGGCGTACTGGGGGTCATCAACTCAATACCAATGTAGCTTTGTAACCTAATCGCAAAACTTTCTAGAGCTGCGCCCATCACGAAAATTAAGGCAGCGTTTAGGCGATTAAAGTATCGCAGCGATATGACAGATAAGTGAAATAGACGGAAGGCCGAATTGGTTGTAACGGGTTCAAACCTGCATTTGTGCTGGATCGTTAAGTCCGGTGTCTTAGAGTCTTCCCTGATTGGGGTCGTTGAAGAGCTGCTCCGATTTGAATTTCGGATCATACCGCCCCGCGGGCCACTCGCTTCTCTTCGCGGTCGGCGCATGGCTGCCGCATGATGGGATCAGGTAGGCACAGTGTCTCAATCTGTTTCACTACCTTAAGGGTTCGCCCCAGCTTCAGGACACGAAACTAGATCACCTTGGCCATCGTGCCCGCGGGAACGATCCGATTAGCCTTTTCAGGCAGAACCTGCTGTTTGTATGTTATCTCACAGATTGTCCATTATCAGGCTGCTGCGAGGTCGATCTGCTCTCCGAAACGGAATTCAGAGCCGTCGCATCACATCCGATGCAGGATTACTGCTATTTTACGGGCCCCTGCAACGCGTGCTCGCGCATTCTCCGACGCCTGGCGATGCCCATGCCCCATGCCCGGCTGGACCATCTCTTCGACCGAGTGAGCAGCGAATGGGCTGCTTCGTAAAGCGCGGTTCGTGCGATCTCGTCACCACATCGGCTGATCTTGCCCTGGATGTCGGTCTCGCCGGATTGATAGCGGGACGGCGTCAAACCAAGATGGGCACCGACATCGCGCGATCGACGAAAGCGATCGGGTCGGTCGATGGTAGCACGGAACGCCAGCGCGGTGATCGGCCCGACGCCCGGTACGCTTATCAGTTGGCGGCATGTCGTCTCATACTTGGCAACGCCGAGCACCTATTTCGTGAGACGAGCGCACTCCTCGAGCATCGTGGCAAGCACCGCCAACAGCGGCTCCATCAGAGCGATCGACAACTTCTCCCCGGCCATGATATCTCGCACCTTGCCCACGAAGTCCGCACGGCTCAGTGTCCCAAGCTTGATGCCGCCTTCCCGCAAAATAGCCCGCACGACATTCTCGATTGAGCGTATCTCGTTCATCACTGTCCGCCGCGCCACCAAAAGCGATCGCCATAGTCGGCATTGGCGGCTTTTGACATGCACCTGCCGGAACCAGCCCGCACGCATGATCTGCGCCAGTGCACGCGCATCATTGCGATCGGTCTTGTTCGGCATCGTCTTCATCGCCGCATTGGCCTGGCGCGTCTCGATGCAGACGGCTGCCAGTCCTGCGCTCCGCAACCCGTCATGCAGCCAAGCCGCCAGAGAGCAAGCTTCAAGGCGGATGCGCTCCATCGGCAAACCGAACTTCTCGAGTGCTGTGACCAGCGCCGGAGGCTCACTGATCGCCCGCATCTCCTTCACGATCCGGCCCGTCTCGTCGACGATACAAATCGATGCTTTTTCCAAAGATACATCCATTCCGGCGTAATACATCATGGCTGCTTCCTCTCGATGCGTGTGGCCAGCGGAGCTGCGCGTGCTGTAACCGATGGTCGCTGGCCATATGGCAGCAATAAACCCAGCGCGGCGATAAAAGGCGTCCCTTCCGGCCGCGGCGATCAGAGGAAACAGCTTGCCGTCTTAATGCGTTCAAACCCGACCCCGCCTTTGCCGATGCAAGACTAGTCGGAGAGCTTTGAGCCTGCGATCGGGTATAACGTCATCGTCTGGCTGCCAGAGGCAGCTTTTCCTCAAAGCCTGAAGCAGATGTTGATTAAAGCCCTGGCGTCAAACCTTTGCTGAGGGTCTGCGCCAACTCATACTGCCGAGACAACTCCTGCCGACGCGCTTGATCGGCAATACGAACCACTTCGGCAACCCGATCGATACGGCCGGCAAGCTCCTGATCCAACTGCTCCGGGTTCTTGAGCAGATCCAGCCGATCGGAAGTGCCAAACCGCTTCCGCAGCGCCGATACGATGATCTCCGCTTCGTCCAGAGCCTGCTTCCCCTCTGGCGCCTCGGCAAGCTTCGCAAGGAACGCATTCTTTTCTTCATACGGCTTCGCATCAAGCTCACTGAGGATGCGCTCGCTTCGAGGCGTCAGCCCCGGTACCTCGATCATATTCTGTTTTTCCCGTTTCCAGGCCTCGCGGCGCCGTTCCCGATCGAGCTGCCGTTCCCAGGCCTCGACGGCATGGCCGACATGAGCGCCCAGCGCACGGGCCGCACGGCGGGCTGCCTTACGCTGGCGGTTGTCACCGAACATGCCGGTCTTGCCGAGGAGCGGGCCAAACTGCTCCGGCACATCCGCGGCGGCGCGACCGAGCAGTTTGATATCCACCTTCTGCCCGATGATCATCGACTTCAGGACAGCAGCAACACCGGACGGATGAGCGTAGACGTTGCCGGCCATCTGCCTCAAGTTTTCGACCTCCTGCTCCAGATATGGCACGGCCTTGGCCCGGGCGACCTCCTCGACCGTCCTGGCATAGTGGGTGACGGCCGGCACCAGCGGCTCGACCTTTGCAACGCTCGGCGTTGCCTCGTGATCCTGTGACGGATCTAGCCGGACATGGATCTGGCTGCGGTTGATGTTTTCGAAGAGCCCGCGCCGGTCGGCAAACGCCTTGGTGTAATCCAGCGTCGTTTCCTTGGCCCTGGATCGGCCAAGAGTGGCACCGAGCGCCTTTATGTCCTTCAGCTCGTCCTGCCCCACATAAAGCCGGACTTCGTCTCGATGACGGGTCATTGCGACATAGGTGAGGTGCCGATCCATGGTCGCCGATGCCATCACGAAAGCCCTGTCGACTGTCGCCCCTTGGGATTTGTGGATGGTGGTTGCGTAACCATGGTCAAAGGCCTGGTAACTTTTGATCGGTAGGGTGACGTCACGGGTCCTGTTCAGCCCGTTACCGTCGAGCTGTATCTGTATTGCGTCGGGCTCGACGGCCAGTACCGTTCCCAGCATACCATTCTTCACACCGAGATCGCGATTGTTCTCGAGCAGAACGATGCGGTCACCAGGCGCGAATGAACGCTTACCGTCATTGGTCTGGTAAATGCGTTCTGCCCCCAGCTTGTTATCCTGCCTCAGCTGCTCGCCCTCGCCTCGCGCCAGCTGGCCATTCTCCTGCAGTGCTTCGCGAATGTCGGCATTGATGGCTCTGACATCAACGCGACGATGCGCCAGTGCGATGCGTGAACCAGCCGGATGCTGATCGAGGTCGGCAAGATAGTCCGCAACGAGTTCCGCGCGCGCCGCATCCCGATCAGCAAGGAAACGCACGTCGCCGCGCTCAGCATACTTTTCGAGCCCCTCCTTCGTCCGATGGGTGGCAAAGGCGGTAGATGCCTCCCGCTGCCATTCTTGTTTCTGCCGACGGATTTCTGAAAGCTCGACGGCGCCAACCTGCTCGACG
Organism: Neorhizobium sp. NCHU2750; assembly: GCF_003597675.1. Taxonomy (NCBI): domain Bacteria; kingdom Pseudomonadati; phylum Pseudomonadota; class Alphaproteobacteria; order Hyphomicrobiales; family Rhizobiaceae; genus Neorhizobium; species Neorhizobium sp. NCHU2750. Next base: position 222,550 of record NZ_CP030827.1, read on the forward strand.
ATCGCCCGGAATGGCGAGCCGGCGCCGATCGCCTGCAGTTGTTCGTGATCGCCGACCAGGACCAGCTTGGCGCCCTTCGCCTGCACCTCGCCGACAAACATCGCCAACTGCCGGCTGCTGACCATGCCAGCTTCATCGATGACAAAGATATCCTGCTGGCCAAGCTCGGCTCTGCCCCGCTGCCAGCCATAATCCCATGAGGCCAATGTCCGTGAAGCTATGCCGGACGATTCCTCAAGCCCCTCGGCCGCCTTGCCGGCAAGTGCGGCACCGTGGACGCGATATCCCTGCCGCTCCCAGGCATCTCGCGCCGCCGCCAGGATGGTCGATTTGCCGGCGCCAGCAAAGCCAAGGACAGCCGCGATCTGCTCCGGCCCTGTGATATGCTCGACGGCAGCACGCTGCTCCTGGCTCAAGCCGGCGTTGGCGATGTGGCGGTCGCGATCCTGTTCGGACAAGCGTCCATCATTCACGCTCCGTTGAAGTGATGCGGCGACACCCGCCTTGATTGCATCATCCTGCACGTCCAGAGCGGCCGCGACGTTTTCGACGTTGACGCCATGGCGTGGTACCCCCCGCATCTCGGATGCGCGCAACGCCATGGTCTGTTCGATCTCCACTATCTCCTTCGTCGAATAGCGCGCCAGTTCTCCATCCTGGCCCAGTCGCAGCTCAACCAGTGCCGGCGACGCCATGACGGCGGCAAAGGCATTCTGGAATTCCTGACCATCGTCGATGTAGCGATGCAGCGTACGCGCCACGTCGTGACGATCGAATACGCTCTTTTCGCCGGTGATCAGTATCAGCGCCTGCTCCGGTTTTTCCCGGATCAGCGCCGCATTCTTCTTCGCCGCCTCCGTCTCGTTGCGGACACGCGACACACCAAGCCCGCGCCGGTCCATCTGCGAGGCATGAACGCCCATATGCTCGGTCGGCTCGATCTCGAGGCCGCGCTCCTGGTGCGAGCGATGATCGACGCGGATATCGAGGCCGGCCCGCGCCAGTTCGCGGTTGGCGTGGTTCTCCCAAGCCTGGCGGATATCGCGCAACTGCATGTGTGAGGTCGGCTGATTGTTGTTGAGCAGCCATTTGTTCTCGCGCTCGATCAGGGTCTTGTCGCCGAGGCCCTCGGCCGTCACCTCCCGCGTCGTCATCATCACATGCGCATGCATATTGCGGATGTCGGTATCGCCGGTCGGACGGTGAATGGCAAAATCGACGGCGGCGCCATACCGATCGGCGAGATCCTGTGCGAATGCCCGAGTCAGCGCAATCTGCCGTTCTCGCGACAGTTCATGCGGCAGTGCCAATTCGAATTCGCGAGCCACGCGGGAATCTTTGCGTTTCTCCGCACGCTCCACCGCATTCCACAACGCCGCACGGTCACTTGCCCATTCCGCCTCCACCCCTTCCGGCAGCACGATTTCGCAATGCTCGACGCCGCGCTTGGCGGTAAAGTCATGCACAAGGCCGTCGCGTTCGTTCAAAAGGCGGCTGGCGGTACGGTAGGCCACCGCTGCCACGGCGCTGCGGCCGCCGCTGCGCGCCACCGGCTTCATGCTGCAATGATAAATTGCCATGACCGCCTCCGGACGAGGAAAGAGCGTTTTCGAGCGCTGAGTTGCGCAGCAACTCGTAAGTGCGCCCTTGGAACTCTTTTCGCTTCGCTCTCATCGTTATGGGACCCCAGCGGATGCGGCCATTGCAGAATTTACCCTATTGAGGCTTCGAGCCTGCAGCCTAGCGTCGGCCCCTTCACAGGGAGACAATCATGGTACGTAAACCGATCACGCAAAGGATTGCCGAACTTGAGGAGCGCAGACGGGTGCTGATAACGCGCCTGAGCAAGCAGGAGCGCGCCCGCGACACACGGCGAAAGATCCTCATCGGTGCGCTCGTCCTCCATAGGCTGGAGAGTGCCAGGGATCCGGCGTTTTCGACGCGCTTGCGTGACTGGCTGCGTGCCGAGCTTCCCGGTTTTCTGACAAGGGATGGTGACAGCGAGCTGTTCGAGGACATTATCGGGCCTGCGCAAGCTGAGCCGAGCCACGATCGGGAGGAAAGTCGATGAGCTTTTCCCATATCCTCAAGTCGCTGTTTGCCGCGCCGTTCTTCGCGCTCCTCTGCATCATCATCGGAACGGTGTTTTCGGCGCTGATCCTGCTGATCAATTTTGCCATTCTGGTCATCGGTGATTTTGCACCTGGACGGATCAGCGAAGCGGCCGAGATTGCCGCCCGGTATTTTCCGATCGTGCTGGGCATTCTTGGCGCGCTCTCCGCTTTCATGATCGACGGTCCAATCCCTGCCGTGTTCGGGACGGCACGCTGGGCAGACAAGAAGGAGAAAAAGCAACTCACGGCCGGGAGCGACGGCCTACTGATCGGCCGCGATCCACAATCGGGTGATCTCTTGCGCTATGATGGGCCGGCGCATTTGCTAACCATGGCGCCGACCAGAACCGGCAAGGGCGTCGGCACCATCATTCCCAATCTGCTGACGGCCAATCGCTCGGTGATCTGCATCGATCCGAAGGGCGAGAATGCCAGGGTCACCGGGCGCGCGCGGCAGATGTTCGGACCCGTCTTCTACCTCGATCCGTTCGAGGTTATCGGGCGCCCCGGATCGGCATTCAATCCGCTCGATGGCCTGAAAGCCGACGGGATGGATATCGCGGAAGATGTCGGCACGCTCGCCGATGCCCTTGTGGTCGATGATCCCGGCATGTCCGGAGAGGCGCATTGGAACGAGGAGGCCAGGGCACTCATTGCCGGCCTGCTTCTTCATATCGTTGCTGCCGAGCCACCCGGCCAGAGACATCTCGGCACGCTCAGGAAACATCTGACGCTGGCGTCGCAAACGTTCTCGTCGCTACTCGCAGACATGCAGATCATGTCGGACTGCAACGGGTTAATCGCGCGTGCTGCCAACCGCCATCTCGGCAAGTCCGATCGAGAAGCTTCCGGCGTTCTGTCGGCGGCACAAAGGCATACGCATTTCCTTGACAGCCCGCGCATGACGGCGGTGATGGCGCGATCGGATTTTGCATTCGCGGACCTTAAACGAAGGAATGCCACGGTGTTTCTTGTGCTGCCGCCGGATCGCCTGTCGACTTATTCAAGATGGCTGCGGCTGCTGATCACCCAGAGCCTGACCGACATGGCGCGCGACGCGACCACGCCCCACCAGCCGGTGCTGTACCTCCTCGATGAATTCGCGGCTCTCGGTCATCTGGCACCTGTCGAGCGGGCCATGGGCTTGATGGCCGGTTATGGCGTGCAGCTATGGCCCATCCTGCAGGACATTCACCAGCTGCGCGCGGCCTACGGAAAACGCGCCGGCACATTTCTGTCGAACGCCGCCGTGTGCCAAGTGTTCGGGGTCAATGACGTGGAAACGGCAGAGCTTGTCGGCAAGGCGATCGGCAAGACCGATGCGGTTTACTCGACGCAGTCATGGGGAGATGGCAAAACCTCGACGTCGCAGCACATATCGGCGCGGGATCTGATCAATCCAGATGAAATCATGAGGTTGCCGGGGGACAGGATGATATTGCTGCGGCAAGGGCAACGGCCGGTTTGGGCGAAGAAATTGCGGTATTTCGAGGATGCGGAGTTTAAAGGATCGCTCTAGCCCGGCAATTCCGATCCATCTCTCTCCCTATTCAGCAGAGCTGCCGGAATCGCCTTTGCTCACCTCTCTGCGCTGGAGCTCATTCTCTATTGCTTCACGGATAAATGCCGCGACCTGATAATTGCCAACCAGCGCCTTTATTCTTGCACGTGTTTCCGGCGAGAGGCGCACCTTGGTTTCTTCGACGTTGAGCGGCGGACGTCCCATGTTTGACAGTCAATATCCGTTGTTATTCGGCTTCACAATATGGCGTTGACGCAATAAACGGGGACGTTTATTGTCGGTTCGCTATCGGCCGAATGACGTGCTCCAACACGTCATCCAGCCTGACCACAACCAAGCTTACAGGAGCTCGGATCATGGCTGATTCTGACACTAGCAGAACTTTGCCTGCAGATACCCGCACAAAAAACAAAACTCCTGACGGGCGCGAGACCCAGCTTCCATCGCGGATAAATCGTCAAAACCTTCTAGGAGCCACTGCAAAGGTGCTGCTGGCGCTTACCACCGAGCTGGAGAAAGCGCCCGAGAGAAACGTGCCGGGTCCGACGTCAACGGCACGCCTTTGGCTGAACTGGTATGAGGCTCATCAGCGACGCGTCCGCATTACCAAGTATCGGCAGAAGGTCGAGGCGAAGGTTCGCGCGATGGCGGGGGCATTCCCGGTGGTGCGGATCGAGATATCTGCCGACGAGCCGGATGTGACCGTCTATTCGCTTGCCGAAATCAACCGACTGAAATCTCGCGTTCCCCCAGAAAAGTTGGCAGCCGTACGATCACTGATGAGGAAGCGCCGGGAGAATTGGAATGCTGCCGACAGAAAGCTTGGTTACAACCCTGCGATGGCCTTCGAGCACAATCTAGCTGAGCGAGAACAACTGCTATCGCGCTTACTGTCTTTATCAAAACCCAAGACGACGATTGAAGTTACCGCAAAAATGCACTGCCTGCTGACCATGCAGGACCCCGACAACAAACTCGCTGACGCACCATGGCGCAATTTGCGGCAAATGTTGCTCGACCTCATAGAGGTTACGCGATCGCCCACACCCTGAAAACCTGCCCCAAGCCTTGCTATCGAGTACCGGCAAGCGCCAATATGCGATTTAGTCGCCTATTTGCGTGAGAGTAGAACGATGCGTCACCTCGAAGATGTCTCGGACCTGATGTTGTCAGCCAGACAGCTCTCATCCGGCGGAAACCCTGACGGTGAGAGCTATCCAGACACATCGGCGCCTGATGAAACAGGCCGAAGACCTCTTTCAGGGTCTGCCCGAAGAATACCAGACCGGAGAATCTCGAGGCGGCGAACAGCGTCTCGCCTATGTCGAGGCTGAACTCGAAATGTTCACTCAAGCGGAAACGGTCAACCTGTTGGTCAAGATGCTCGGCTATATTCCGGAACTGCCCGAAGATGAAGAGTGTCCTCGGGACTGAGGGGCGCGTTGTCCATTGTCCGCTCACAAGGCCCAAAAGGTACCTCGATCAACTTGGCGACCGGATTCGACGCAAAGCAATCTGGGTAAATAAGAATAACGCGCGTTGACGTTGACGCATTTTGACGCAGCATAGATGCGTTCTATGGAGTGCGGAAAGCCGTCGTGCTTCGCTAGTTACACTCCCGCCCTGTCCATGAGCTCCTTCAGTGCCTCAGGATAGGACATTCTGTTCTGTTCGCAGAACAGCAGGAATCGATTGAAAGTCGTCACCGGCGGCCGAATATTCAAGTTGGCGGATGGCTCTGATGGTTTGCGGCGAGTCAGCTTCTGAACGGGTTCCCGAGCAACAAATCCATGGCGCTCACCGATCGCGTCTACCTTTGAATCTGAAATTTTGACAGCTTCATCCTTATCAGGCGTGATGTTGGCGAGCTTGCCGCCAAAGCCGAGGTTTTTTCCGCTCATGCCGCCACCTTCGCGTCGATCACCAAATTTACAAGTTCCTCAGCGAGACGAAAAGCGTTATCTCGCGCTGCAGGGAGACCATTGACCTCACGACCGTCAAGTTCGGTCAGGTCCTGCTGGTAAAAGAACATTGCCTTATATGCTGACCGTTCGTTCAAGTGGTTTCTAAAAATTGGAACATCGCTTGCAGTGAGTTGCGAGGTGATCTGCCTCTCAAGCTTCGTGGCGATTGCAGGTGAGGTTCGAGTGAACAGAATTTTGTAGGGAATGGTCTTCTCGAAAGCCTGCTCCTCTTCGTGAATGAGGTTAATGGCGCGTGCGGCCAGCTCTGCATCCGTTGGGCTAGCTTGAATGGGAATGACAACCAATTGAGCTCTTGCCAGTGCTCGCGACATAAGACGGCTTGCAGTGCCTTCGAGGTCAACGAATACGAATTGAAACTTTCTACGGTACTCGTCGAGTTTTGAAGTGATAGTGCTCTCGTTGACATCACCGTCGACGATCACCGGATTTCTAGAAGCTCCCGCCCTCCATCCTTTGATGGCCCGGTTCGGATCGCAATCGAGAATTATCACGCTCGCTCCCTGTTCAGCCAGAGACGTCGCAAGAACCAACGTACATGTCGACTTTCCCGCGCCACCTTTAGGATTGGCCACCGTGATGACAGGCATTTCCGACCTCCTATTTCGTGATGAAGCAGTTCACCGCATCATAATGCTTTAACATGCGTTAACACGCTTTCTGTCGCGTCACAATGCAAGATCGTTAACGTGCGTCAATCTTGACGCATGCTCTTCCTGATGGCAGGTGCCAATTATCGTTGATGGGTACAGCCGTTACCCTGCTACTGAAATCACTGTAATACCCAAGCTGTTTCGAAGCGGAACAAGCGCAGAAGGAAACCGCCTACCCAAAACCGAGCGGACATCAACAAGGTATGTTTCGGACAAGAAGCCACGCTCAGCCTCCATCACCGCTTTGTATTTCACGCACTGGAAGAGACCCCGCGCAATGTCAGCATCGTTCGAAATGGATGACTTTACCTCGACAGCGAATTTATCTGCTCCCGAAATAAAGAGGACGTCTGGCTTATCACCGGACGGCAATGGTTGCTCGGAAGCCCCTATTGCAGCACTGATTATTCCAACCAAACTCGGATCGCGAATGATTAGATCCTTGAGGGCTTTGTGCTGAGGGCCTTCTCCGCCACCATTGCCACGACCCGTCTTCGCTTTCGCATCTTCGCTTTCGCAATTACCTGTGACCGATCATCTTCACTCATGACGAGATCGAATTCGCTCAACAACTCCCGCCAATATGGGTACGCAAAAACGTCCGCCCAGTAGCCGTTGAGGTATAGTCTTTTTTGCTGCCGATCGAGCTCCCCATAGTCGACATCTCTACCGGCAAGAAAGCTATCGAAACCAGGCCCAGGCATCTGGGTTCCCTTGTTGATAACAAGTGACTGAATGTGGGGAGGCGCTCGCTTCTTCCATCCGCTTTTACGGGAGAGCTCGTCGAGACTGTGGCCAACGCTGCCTAACACCCAATTCAAATCCCGTGGGTTGGGCATGCCCAGCTCCCAGGCTAGCCCCTCATAGGTAATTGGCTTCCCCGATAGGGCTTGACGTACCAGGATAGGAAGCGCTCGCCTAGCTCGCTCCTGATAAAGCTTCTCTCCGAAGATGTCTCCAGCAACAGAACTCGTTTCAGCCACATAAATCTTCATGAAAACGTGATTTTAGAAGACAGGGCCCGCACCGTGCTTCCAGATTCAGATGATAAGTGGTCTCCCGCCAAAATCACAAGGCGTCCACTCCAACCTTGGTTTCCCGCTCGCACCATTCCGGCGCCCACAAGGTCGAGCTAATTCAGGTCATACAATTTGTTCGCCGTTCGTTCATTGTAGAATTCTGCAATTCCATACTCCTGAGGAATCGTAGTTCAATGAACCACATGAAAACATTCGGAAGGCTGCGGCAAACCGTCGTTCGTTATTGAGGGAGCTGTCAAACGTGGAGGCGATCGTCCTCTGCTTACGCTCGATCACTCGAACCGCTTCGTCGTCTTGTCCAGTGAAGTAATCAAGGTCAGCAGCGGAGGCGAAACAATGGCGAATGCGATGTTGAATATTAGGATTGTTCAGCCGCGGATGATGTCGATGAAGCAGGCGGCAGACTATGTCGGCCTGCCGATGCGACGGTTTCCACGCATCTGCACTGTTCGGCCGGTCGCGTTGCCGGAGAGCGAAGAGCGCTATGACATTCGAGACCTCGACCGATGGCTCGATCAGATCAAAGCTGGAAACGCGGACACCGACGCGGAGATCCTGGAGCGACTCGGATGACAAAAGTGCGAGCCAGACGTCCCAATAAGTACAAGGGATGGCAGATATTCAGGGACCATGACGGTGAATGGCGCTGCTATCACCGCAAAACCCGCGAGAAAATCGACTGCCAGAAATTCGAACCGTACTCGCTGGCCTTCGACATGGAGATCCATCGCATCAACGGATTGGTGGGTGAAAAGCAGACCAGACCAGGCACGCTCGGCATGCTGATCACCAAGTACCGCGAGAGCACAAGGTTTCGCAACGAGCTGGCGCCACGAACTCGGTCAGACTATCAGAAATGCTTCGACTACCTCCAGGCGATCGAAGACACGCCGTTAGACCGCTTCAACCCACCGCTCATCGCCAAGATCCGCGACAAGGCGCTAGAGAAGCACAGGTTCCGATTCGCAAACTACGTTCGCTCTGTGCTGTCCGTTATTTTCGACTGGGGCATCGAATATGGCTACACGAAAGACAACCCAGCAGCCAAGGTAAAACCCGCCCGCCGCCCTAAAACTCTGCCCGATGCAAATCGGCCATGGACGGACGCCGAGCGCGATACCGTGCTGGCAGCACTTCCGACCCACATGGAGCTGCCGATCGCTCTCATGATGTTCTACGCGCTGGATCCGCAGGACGCGCTGGCGCTACCAAGGACAGCTATAACGGAGAAAGGTTTGGATACACGGCGCAACAAAACGGGCCGCCCGATTTACCTGCCGCTGTTTGAGCCGGTGGAAGCGGCGATGGAGCGCGCTCCGAAACACGATGCCGTAACGCTCTGTGCTAACAGCTGGGGCCGTCCGTGGACCTACAATGGTTTCAGTACGAGCTGGGCGAAAGTGAAGGGCAAAATGGAGACCGAAGGGGCGATCCAGCCCGGCCTGACCTTGAAAGGCCTTCGGCACACCGTCGCAACCATTCTAGCCGAAATGGGCAAGGACAACGGCACCATCGCGCTGGTGCTAGGCCACGCCACCGAAGCTATGGCAAAACACTATTCGCGACGGGCGGATATGACGACACGAGCGTCGGCGGCGGTCAGCGATTTCGAGGCAGAATTGAACAAACGAAAAACGAAAGTTGTCAAACCAGCAGTTTGAAACTGTCAAACTCGCAAAAATTGGAGATTATAAAACGTGAAAAATGCTATACACAGCAAGGGCTTAGAATGGTGCCCGGAGGCGGATTTGAACCACCGACACGCGGATTTTCAATCCGCTGCTCTACCAACTGAGCTATCCGGGCATCCAAGGCTTCAAGCCTTCCGGTCAAAACCGGCGGGGGCGTCTCCCCCGGAAGCGAGCGGGGTTATAACATCTTGTTCGGCCATGTCCAGCACCCTGCGCGACTTTTTTGACAGGTTTGCGAAATTCGTAAATTCACAAGCAAAAACAATCGCAAAATAGACGACCTCGATCGCAATTGAAGCGCCGGTGCCTGTGGAAAGTCTCAAGCGTGGCCGCCTTCAGCCCTCAGTCACGTCCGTCCGGGTCGTCTGCCTTGCTTTCGTCGTCGGCGACAGGAATGGCATAGGAACCTTTGAGCCAGCGCGACAGGTCGAGCGTGCGGCAGCGCTCGGAACAGAACGGATAGTCCTCGCGTGAGGAAGGCTTGCCGCATTCGGGGCAGGGGCGGGCTTTTCTCAGAGGCTCGACCTTGCCGCCCGTCTTGATCGGTTCTGATGCCATGGGAGATGCTCCTCTTGCCGGATGGATATGGGGCGCTACGGCAGTCTGGCCGAAGCAGGATCAGGGCATGGGATAGGGGCTCAGGCTTCCGGCCAGCCCTGCGCCACGTCGAAACCTTCGCCGGCAAGCAGGGTCGTCACGTCATACAGCGGCAGGCCGACGACGTTGCTGTAGGAACCGACGAGCTTCTGCACGAAGGCGCCGGCAATGCCCTGGATCGCATAGGCACCCGCCTTGCCGCGCCATTGGCCGGATGAGATGTAGGTCTCGATCTCGCGGGTGGATAGCCGCTTGAAGCGCACTTTCGTTTCCACCACCTTCTGGCGGAACTGGCCGCCGGGGGTGACGAGGCAGATGCCGGTATAGACCCAGTGGCCGCGGCCGGAGAGGAGGTGCAGCGCAGCCGATGCCTCTTCCGTATATTCGGTCTTTTCAAGGATGCGCCGCCCGACGGCGACGACGGTATCGGCAGACAGGATATAGCTGTGTCGCCAGGCCGGGTCGTCCTTGATCGCCCGATAGCTGGCTTCCGCCTTCTCTGTGGAAAGGCGCCGTGCCAGCGAGCGCGGATGTTCTGCCCGCTTCGGCGTCTCGTCTATATCCATCGGCATCAGCCGCGCAGGCTCGATGCCAACCTGGTTCAGGAGGTCGAGGCGGCGCGGCGAACCGGATGCCAGTATCAGCTTTTGCTCGAGCGCCATCAGCTCTTGCCCCTGCCTGTCGCTTACTTGAAGCGATAGGTGATGCGGCCCTTGGTCAGGTCATAGGGCGTCATTTCGACAAGAACCTTGTCGCCGGCCAGAACGCGGATACGGTTCTTGCGCATGCGGCCCGCGGTATGGGCAATGATTTCGTGGTCGTTTTCGAGCTTCACCCGGAAGGTCGCATTCGGCAGCAGTTCCGTGACGACGCCCGGAAATTCGAGGACTTCTTCTTTAGCCATTTACTGGTGTTCTTTCTGTGGTTGGTCGCAGGCGCGGTCAGGTTTTGAAAGACCGGCGCCGCAAAATTGGGCGGAAACTACACAATCGTGTCCGCTTTGTGAACCTCGCTTCACATCTATTCTTTTCGAGCCTCAAATGCCGGTCTTTTCAGCCGTCAACCGCTGGCCGGTGGCGGCCGCCGGATGGGCTTCATCCGCTTGTCGATCAGCTTCCACAAATGGTCACGGACCTCGCGATAGGCATCGAGCCGCTGGTCGCGCGTGCCGGTCACCACGGTCGGGTCCATGGTCGGCCAGTAGACCACGTCGACCGGACTGGAACGGGTCAGTTCCAGCGCCACGTGATGGGCCTCGGGCGCCAGCGTCACGATCAGGTCGAAGAAATCATCCTCGATTTCTTCCAGCGTACGTGGCTTGTGCGGCCGGTTATGGGCAAGCGAAAGGCCCACCTCTTCCAGCACCACATCGACGAAGGGATCCGGGTCGCCGGAACGGACACCGGCCGACTGGATATATATATCGGGTTGCAGCAGGCTCTTTGCAATGGCCTCGGCCATCGGCGAGCGGATCGAGTTCTGCCCGCACATGAACAGGATCGCCGTCGGAATGCCGATCGTCTGCTTCCGGTTGGGAGCCTCCGCGGTCATCGTCAGCCGCGCCAGTAAAGCACGCAGACGAGCGTGAACAGCCGCCTTGCGGTGTCGAAATCGACGCCGATCTTGCCGTCCAGCCGGTCCATCAGCGTCTGCGAACCTTCGTTATGGATGCCGCGCCGGCCCATGTCGATCGCCTCGATGCGCGAAGGGGTCGCCGTCTTGATCGCCTCGTAATAGCTCTCGCAGACCATGAAATAGTCCTTGATGATCCGCCTAAACGGCGTCAGCGAAAGAATATGAGTGGCGACATCCTCGTCGCCTTCGGTGGTGATCGTCAGCACCAGCCGCGCATTGACGAGCGAAAGACGCAGCCTGTAGGGCCCGCCCTGATGACCGAGCGGGGTGAACGAGTTTTCCTCGACGAGATCGAAGATCGCCACCGCGCGCTCGTGCTCGACATCGGGGGTGGAGCGCCCGATCGAGTCGTCGAGGACGACATCGCAGAGACGAAACTCCCCCGTGGCCATGGCTTATTCTCCGGGGTTGAGGCGGATTGAAACGGAGCGCGCATGGCCGTCCAGCCCTTCAGACGTGGCAAGCGTGATCGCTGCCGGCGCCAGCTGGCGAAGCTGGTCTGCGCCAAGCCTGAGGATCGACGAGCGCTTGACGAAGTCGAGCACGCCGAGACCGGAGGAAAAGCGCGCCGAACGCGCGGTCGGCAGCACGTGGTTGGAGCCACCCACATAGTCGCCGATCACTTCCGGCGTATGGCGGCCGACGAAGATCGCCCCGGCATTGCGGATACCCGCCATCAGCGCGTCAGGATCGGCAACCGCAAGCTCCAGATGCTCGGCGGCGATCCGGTTGGCGAGCGGCAGTGCCTTTTCGAAACTCTCGACCAGGATCACCGCGCCGAAATCCCGCCAGCTTGCCGTAGCGATCTCGGTGCGCGACAGGGTCTTCAACTGCCGCTCGACGGCGGCTTCCACCGCCCGGCCGAAATCGGCATCGTCGGTCATCAGGATCGACTGGGCGCCGGCATCGTGCTCGGCCTGAGCCAGCAGATCGGCGGCAATCCAGTCCGGATCGTTGTCGCGGTCGGCAATGACAAGCACTTCGGACGGGCCGGCGATCATGTCGATGCCGACCGTGCCGAATACCTGGCGCTTGGCGGCTGCCACATAGGCATTGCCGGGACCGACGATTTTTGCCACCGGCGCGATCGTCTCCGTGCCATAGGCAAGTGCTGCGACGGCCTGCGCTCCACCGACGCGGTAGATTTCGCTGACTCCTGCAATGCGCGCGGCAGCCAGAACCGCGGGATTGATCTTGCCGCCACCGGCCGGCACCACCATCACGAGGCGCGGCACGCCGGCAACCTTGGCCGGCACGGCATTCATCAGCACGGAGCTCGGATAGCTCGCCGTGCCGCCTGGAACATAGAGGCCGACCGCCTCGATCGCCGTCCAGCGCGAGCCGAGACCGACGCCGATATCGTCCTCGTAGATGTCGTCCTTCGGCATCTGCCGCGCATGGTGCTTTTCGATGCGCTGGGCGGCAAGCTTCAGGGCATCGATCACAGCCGGATCGGTTTCTGCCACCGCCGCGTCGATTTCCGCTTCGCTGATCCGGATGCCGTCGCGGGCCAGATCGACCTTGTCGAACCGGGCCGAATAATCGATCAGCGCCGCATCGCCGCGGGCGCGTACGTCGTCGATGATCGTCTTGACGGCGGCATTGACGTCTTCGGAGACCTCGCGCTTGGTCGACAGGAACGCCGCAAAGCGGGTTTCGAAATCTTCTGATGCCTGTTCAAGCCAGCTTGCCACGCGGATTGCCCTTCCATTCCTATGCCGTCATTCGATGGCCGGTCAGGGATCCGTTCAGGGATGCTGCGGCCTCGATGCGGTTTCCCACGCGCCGCCGATATCCGCAAGTGCGACTTCGATGCATTCGACATCGAGCGCGATCATGCCGCTTCCCGAAAGCACCAGTTCCACCGTCCCGTCCGGGCCTTCGCCCTTCTGTTCGAAGCGCACGGCGAGAAGCGACAGCACGTCGTCAGGTCGCCCGCGGTTGATACCGGTGGAGCGCACGGCCGAGACGCGCTTGAACACAAGGGCAGCCCGGTGGCGTTCGAAACCCTTGCGCTTGCCCTCTGCCGCAGCCCAGTCGAAGCGGTTGGCGGCAAGCGAGAAGGTCCGGTCCGATGAAGACCAGTGCACATCCGAAAGCTTGAAGACGGCATCCTGCATATGGGCGGATACGACGCCCAGATCATCCGTATCGAGAGCCAGAAGCTTGAGCCCGGTCATGCGTTCATTCCATCCTTCCCGTGAGGTCGGGGACTGCCATCCGGCAGTCGATTGTTCCATGACAGGGAGATAGGATGGACGGCTTGCGGAAGCAACCGTGCCTTGCGAAGTCTTGCGCCGTTGCTGCGAGGGCAAATGGTGCCGAACGGGGAGCGGCATCGTTCGGCTATCCCATATCGGTTGTCCCGAGTGGGAGGTTTAAGCCATGCCGCCCAGAGCCTGCCCTTCGCCGAACGGACGCAATGAGCGGTTGGTCTTGACGACCGTGTGGATCAGCACGTCGTCGTCGCGAATGCCCATCTGGTAGAAGCGGATCGTCATCGCCGCAAGCCGTTCGGATGCCGGATCGTGGCGCGACATGCAGGCGATGTAGCGCGCTGTCTCGAAGATCGTCTGCAGACGCTCCAACTCGTCCGGACCAATCGGTTCGTAGCTTGTGACTTTCGAATGTTCCATGTCCTTGCCAGCCCTCAAGGATTATTTAGTGCTGACTAATAAATGCAGGTTTTGCGCTCACATGAAAGGCAGGCAGGCAAACAGCTTTAATGCGTGGTAAACCGCTGTGCCGCGCTCTTAACCATGAGCGCTCGCGACCTGCTTTGGGGAGACATGATGGAACCGGCCTTCTTTGCCCGCTCGGCCGTCGAAGTGGCACATGATCTTATCGGCATCGGACTTGAGGTCGGCGGGGCGGGCGGCATGATCATCGAGACGGAAGCCTATGAACCGGACGATCCCGCCTCGCACAGTTTCAACGGTCAGACGCTGCGCAATCGTGCTATGTTCGGCCCGCCCGGCCATGCCTATGTCTATCGGTCCTACGGCATTCACTGGTGCCTGAATTTCGTCTGCCGGCCGGGAAGCGCCGTGCTCATCCGCGCGCTTGAACCGCTGTCAGGCCTCGCGGCGATGGCGGCCCGGCGCGAGCGCGGCGACCCGCTTCTGCTATGTTCCGGTCCGGGCCGTCTTTGCCAGGCACTCGGCGTCGGTATCGAACATGATGGTCTGTCGCTGTTCGAACCGCCCTTTGCTCTTTATGATGCAGAGCGGCCGCCGTTGGTTTCTTCAGACAGGCGCATCGGCATTTCCCGTGCGGTGGAACGCCCCTGGCGCTTCGGTCTTCAGGGCTCCCCCTTCGTCAGCCGGCGTTTCGCTGCGTAACCCCTCCCACTCCGGGGATAGCATTGGCCAGAGGCTTGCCTTGTCGAAGGCATCGGATAAATGACGGCGCAGGATCAACCGGCGGAGGGTGCCATGGACGACGTGATACAAATCGACAACCGCGGCGATTTCGGCCTCTGGGCGATCGAGATCGCTAAGCAGATTGTCAGCGAACAGGGTTTCGAGCTTGCCAGGGCTGCCCGCGATGGCAGCGAGGAAGATGTCCGGGTGGCCGGCAACGCCCTCGGCCAGGCGATCACCAATGCCATGCTGGAAGTTTATGATGGCCTCACCGAGGGCCTGCCCGAAGAGTAAGCGGCAGACATGCCGTCGCCCGGCAGGATTGCGGGCCTGATTGCTGTGTTCGATGTCGGGCGAACGCGCCAATTGGCCGCCCGCTCTCTCATGGTTTGGCTCAGCGGCGGCCGAGCAGGCTCAGCAAGCCGCCGGTCGCAAGGCCGAGCAACAGGCTGCCCGCGGCGAGCAGCAGCGCATAGGACATGATGTTGTCCGATAGCCAGTTCGCTGCAATCAGCCGTGCATTGCTGAACGTGAGGTCATGGGTCGGCATGAAACGGAACCAGCTGACCGGCACGCTCCCCGTCTCCTCGTCCGGACCGCTATAAATCGCGATCCGGCCGCCGAGTTTTTCCCATTGCTGGCGGGGCGAGACCTGCCGCATGCTGTCGTCGAGCTCTGCCGCATCCGGCGCAAGCACGGCAGTCCAGGTGCCCTGGCCGGTCGGGTCGCTCTCCTGCGCCACGATCAGCTGCGCCGATTTAGGCGGCTTGTAGAGCTGGTCGGTGGCAGGCGCGAAACGCATGGTGGACAGAGACAGGTCGTAATTCTGCTTCGCCCAGGCACTGATCTGCGAGAACTGCCGGCTGAGGAAGTTGCTGTCGGCCCGCTGCTGCCAGTCCTGCAGGTTGATGCCCGGTGCCGTGATCGTGTGCGGGGTGATATCCGGGCTCCAGCTGTTGCGGCTGTCCTGGTCGATCTTCAGTTGTGAAAGCACATTGAGCGGCATTTCCGATATACCGCCGACGAAGATCGCATTGCGCTCCGCCATCCGCGCCGCCGAAATAGTCACGTTGAAGGGGATGATGTGATGGGCCGCCACCGCGAGCTTGCCGGTAAATGTTGCCGCGGCCGAAAGTGTCGGCTCGTCTATGCGTCCGAGAAAGAGCGACACCGGTTCCTGCTCCTGCTCGCGCGAATAGGGAAAACCGGTGCCGACCGTGGCGGCAACATTCGGAACCTGGGCAATGCGGGCGAAATCCGGCATATGGAACTGCGAGGTGCCGAAGATCGCAAAACGGGGCTTGGTGTCGCTGCTCGCACCCGGTGCGCAGGCGGCATCCGATGCAGTCCGCAGCGCAGCCTCGAAGGTGATCGTGTTCACACCGGGGTGGAAATGCCTGAGCGTGAGCTTGATCGGCAAATGGTGCAGCACGGCCCCGCCCGCAGAGGTGATAGGCACGGTGGTTGCGATATTGCCGTTGACGAATATGTCGAGATGGCTGCCGGGCAGCACGTCCGGCGTATAGGCTGCATCAAGCAGGATGCGCGCCTCGCCATAGGCATTGGCATAGAAATCGGCCGGCACCCCGATGGTAAAGCTGGTGCGGAACAGCCGACCGTCAAATTCCTGGCTGTTGACGCCGAGAGCCGAGAAATCCAGGGTCGTGTCCGAGAACAGGAAAGGCGTATCCATGCCCCGCCAGCTCTCCGTCGACAGCACCTCGCGGCGCTGCATCGACCGTCCATCGATCGAACCGATGAAGCTTTCGACAAGGCTGCTGATCGATGGCCAGTTCGGCCCCGCCAGCACGAGAGCGGAAACGCCGCTCTCGCCGGGATAGTCGATGAAGCTCGCCATCGCAGTGTTATTGGCCGAGGGCGTCAGCCCGGGCAGGACGGATTTCAGTTCGTCATTCGTCCCGACGAAGACGGCGACCTCGCCCGGCTGCAGCGTGCCCTCAGCCTGCCGCTGGAAGGAGAATGACTGATTGGGCATGCCGCCGATCAGGGAAAGTGCCTGCGAAAGCCGCATCAGCGTATCGGTGGCGCCCAACTGGTCCAGCGCCGGTGCGATGATCCTGAAGCGGGTATTGCCCTTGCCGTCGACGCCGATCGCCCTCAGGTCGTCCAGCGTTCCGAGCCGGCGGTCGTTGGCGCCGTCGAAGGAGATGTAGGTGCCTGCCGGATCGACATCGGTCCATAGCTCGTAGGTGGATTCGATCGTGCAGTCGGTGCGGTGACGCTGGCTGGCGCCGAAACGCACCATGTTGCCGCCGGCCTTCAGCAGCCCGGCCGGGATCTCGAAGATGCGCTCCGCCGGTTTTTCTGCCGATGCGATCGGCTCTGCGGCAACCACCACGTCATTGATGGTGACGGTCAGCTTCGAGGTCTCGGGGGCGACGAAGATGGAGTTCTGGTAGGTCACGTGCAGCCGCGCGGCGCGCCCGGCCTGATCCGCGGTCAGATAGACCGACCATGCCCGCTGCTCGATCTCGCCGTTGAGCCGCATGTCGGAGAAGGGGAGAAGGTAGCGACGCGTCTGGTCGGTCGGCGCGACAGCTGTTGCCTGCTTGGTCTGGGACGGGGCGACGGTCGGGGCAGCGTTCTGCATCGGCGCCGGGGCGGCCTGCGGCTCCTGGCTCGGGCGTGGCGGCTGGGCGCTCCACTGTGCCGGTGTCTGCTGCTGCGGCGCCGGGCTCGGCTGGACAGGAACGGCGGCTACCGGCGGCTGGACCGGCGCGGCGGGCCTCGGCGTGTCCTTGATGCCCTGATCATGCCGTTCCACGCCCATGTCGAACGGCATGGCGTTGGGCTGTGTCGTGCCTTGTTGGGCAAGAGCCTGTGTGGCGGCGAGGGCGGTAAGCGCGATGACGATCAATCTGTTCATGCCGCGCTCCTAACCGTTTTCCGTGCTGCGCGACGACTTGCTCAGGTCACGCATCAGGTAGCCCAGTCCACGGCTCGTCTGGTAGAGCGCCAGGCCGAGGAACCAGAAGGTTCCGCGGAACAGCCCGGGATTTTTACGACGCGACGTCTGGAACTGCGTCCACTGCGCCGAATTGGCGAACATCAGGTCGGCGATCAGTCGGTGATCGACCGATTTCTGCGGCATGTAGCGGCAGCCGACCGAGGTCACGTCGCCGGTGCGGTCGAAATTGCGGATCTCGACGGGGAGTTCGCTGACCGGCAGGTCGCTGAACGGCTGGAAGCGGATATGCCCTACCGTTTCCATGGCAATAGCCGTGGCACCCTCGGTATAGACCTCAAGCGATGCGCCGTGCACCGACACGTTGTTGATCGTTGCCGTATACCATTTGCCATCGACGCCGAATTCGCAGCGCCGGCTGATCTTGACGCGGCGCGATGCCTGTCGTTCGCCGCGTTCCGACACGACGCCGAGGGCCGCGCCCGCGATGATGATGTTGAGCAGGTTCCAGCCGCCCACCACCAGCGTCACGTCGGCCTTGAACGGCTCGGTATAGAGTTTGTAGACGCTCATCGCGAGCGCCACGATCAACACGAAGAAGATCACGAAGAACGGCCGGCTGACTTCCGAAAGGCGGCTGACGGACACGGATTCGTCCTTGGCCGTGACCTTGAAGGTCGGCTTGCGCGGATTGAGCATGACCGAGATGACGGCGGGCAGAAGATGCACCGTCTGCACATATTCGTAGAGTTCGGAAATCCATGGCCAGCGGAACGAGCCGTAGAGATAGTTCTGCATCATCATGTTCACCGCCATGTAGGTCAGCGAATAGACGAGAAACTCGCCGCCCGACGAGGTGAAGATCTCCAGGTCGAAGAAGATGTAGAACAGCGGTGCGAACAGGAAGATCGTCCGCGGAAAAGGAAACAGCCAGAACAGCGTCGAGGACATGTAGCAGAGGCGCTGTGCCGGCGAGAGGCCACGCTTCAAGGGTGGGAAGCGGAAGCGCAGGATCTGCATCATGCCCTGCGCCCAGCGCGAACGCTGGCCGATGAAGCTTGCAAACGTCGCCGGCTGCAGGCCTGCGATCAGCGGCCGGTCGACATAGATGCTGTTCCAGCCCAGGCCGTGCAGGTCGAGCGCCGTTTCGCAGTCCTCGGTGATGCTGACGCCGGAAAAGCCGTTGGAGACCTGCAACGCCTTGCGGTTCAACACCGCTGCAGAGCCGCAGAAGAACGACGCGTTCCACTTGTCGAGCCCGCGCTGGATGATGCCGTAGAACATCTCGTTCTCACTCGGCATCTTCTCGAAGGTCTGCAGGTTGCGTTCGACCGGATCGGGATTGAGGAAGAAGTGCGGCGTCTGGACGAGGAAGAGCTTCGGGTCCTTCTCGAAATAATGCACCGTCTCCAGAAGAAAGTCGCGCGTCGGCGCGTGGTCCGCGTCGAACACGGCAATCAGGTCGCCGTTCGAATGGGCAAGCCCGTTATTGAGATTGCCGGCCTTGGCATGCTCGTTGCGCTCGCGCGTCAGGTAGCGCACGCCGAGTTCCTCGCACAGCGTCTTCAGCTTTTCGTGGCGTGCCTCGGCCGCGCGCGCGTCGGCGACATTGTTGGCCTTGCGCTTCTGCACCGTGCCGCCGTCGTCGAGCAGCCAGACGGTCAGCTTTTCGGCCGGGTAGTCCATGTTGCGGGCGGCGGCCAGCGTGTTGGCAAGCAGCACCTCGTCCTCGTTGTAGCTCGGAACGAACACGTCGACCGTCGGCAGATTGTCTTCACTGCTGGAACGGCTGCCGGGCCGGCTCGGCGGCAGCGGCATGGCGACGACGAACAGGCTGAGTGACAGCATCAGCACGCTGTACATCTCGGCGAGATAGACGAGCATGCCGGGAATGAAGTTTTCCAGCTGGTTGACCGGCGGCAGTGTGCTCGTCGTGCGCCAGTAGACATAGCGCAGCACCATGCCGGTGCCGAAGGCAAGTGCCACCAGGCGCCATCTGCCGCCAGCATCGAGCAGCTTGATGATCGCCATGATGGCGACGATCATACCACTGGCGATCAGCTGCGTGCGCGTGTTGATGGGCAAGGTCACCAGAAGAATGATCATCGCGGTGGCGATGGCCCAGATGACGGCAGAATATAGTGTCCTCATGACGCACTACCTCGATGAAACCCGGCGGCAAGAATGCAAGTCAGCGGCAGGCAACGTTTGTTCCGCCGGACGTTCCGGCACAGGATGGTGATGGAACGTCGACCCGTTGCACGGCAGGCGCGGTCGCCGCGCCGTAAGAGGTCGGCGTTGCGTAAGTCCCTGTCCGGCTGCTCGCTGAAGCCGGGCTTGCGGACGGATAACCGGACACGCCGGCCGCTCCACCGGGGGCGGGAACCCTCGGGCGATCGGGCGAAAACTGCGGTTCCTCGACCTGCGGTGCCACGCGCGGCCGGGCCGGCTGGACCCGGCGCGGCGCGGCGGCGGCGGGTTGCCGCACCGGCAGGGTCTGCACGATCGGTTCCGAGGAGGCCGGCCGTGGATAGATCGGCGCACCCGTTCCGCCGATTGCTGGGTTCAGCCCGCGTGATTCGCCATAAGGGTTCCATCCGAGCGCGTCGACCGATGCATTGATGGTGAAATTATACATCAGCGAAAGCAGTTTCGCTTCGGTGGCATTCGCCTCGCAGGTCCGGACCCGGATCTGGATCACGCCGTAATTGGCAAGCGGCGACATGCTCTGCACACGCGAGCGGATCTGCTGCCAGGCATAAAAACACAGATCCGAGCCTGCACCGCGGCCGAAAGCATAGCCGAACGGGCCGTAGACATTCTGCACATAGGACGTCGAACGGGCCATCGGCACGCGCGGCAAGGCTCTGCGCATTTCTGCCAGAATCCGCCCCTCGGTGACTGAGGAGTAGGTAAGGTCGTCTTCCGACTGGCTGAAGTCACTCTCTGTACCGAACAACTGGACCTTGATCATGTTCTGGCCGGGCGTCGAGGCCGAATTGCCGAGATAGATGTCCTGGCTGATCGCGTTGCCGTAGCGGTGCTGGATGACGTTGACAACCGCAGGCCCGGCGGGCGGAGGCGTGACGATTGCCTTGGCAGGCTCGACGCTCTTGACCACGTCTTCCGGCTGGATCGGCTTGCCGCCGCAGCCGGCAAGCGTCAGGGAAACGATCCCCAGAAGCACAGCGAGCCCCGGTCGGACCATCCCGCTTCTTCTGGACGTGTTGGTAATGAGCCTGTCCGTCATCGAAATTCCAGTGTTGGGGGCAGCCACTCATTACTCATTGCCCGCGTGTCCGCGAAATCCGCCGCTTCGACATAATTTTTGCGACGAAACGAGTCACTTTGTCATTTATTCACGAATTCTTATTTACTGATGAAATCTAAATTGTTCGTTAACCATCTGGTCGCATTCTTTAACCATTCGAGTTCAAATCTGGGCTTGAAGACGCGTGCCTTGACATCTGGGCATACAAGGACCGGAGTGCATATGCGATTTTCGCTGATCTCGTTGGCAGCTTTCGGCGTGGCGGTAGCGGCAATTGTCGTCTTCGAGCGCCGGCCGGCTGTCGATTTCAACGATGTGACCGGCTCGCTGACGGCGACCGGCCCTGCATCTGCGGCGGACTTTTCGGCAGATGCCGAGCGGACCGGGCGGCTTTCGGCCTCGGCACCGGACCAGAAATACGCACGTGCTCCACTTGTCGTCGCCCAGGCGCAGCCATCTGCCGCTGCCGGATCGACACAGCCGTCCGAGATTGCCCAGGCCGCGCCACCGGCATCGCAGGCGGCAGGATCCGCCGTGCCAGCCGCAGGTAACTCGTCGTCCGCCGCACCGCAGGTCGACGAAAGCGCACTCCGTTATTTTGCTGCCCGCGGAGATACCGCTCGCCTGCAGGCCGAAATTTCCCGTCTGCGTGCGCTCTATCCGAACTGGACACCGCCGACCGACCCACTGGCCATCCGCCCGACGACCGATCCGCAGCTCGAGAACATGTGGCAGCTCTATGCCCAGTCGCGTTATGCCGATGTCCGCAAGGCGATTGCCGACCGCCAGGCAAGCGAGCCGAACTGGCAGCCGCCGGCGGATCTGCTCGACCGCCTGAAGCTTGCCGAGGCCCGTTCGCAGCTTACCGCGGCCTCCGACGCCAAGACCTATGACGAGGTGATCCGCATCGCGGCGGAAAATCCGACCTTGCTGACCTGCAGCGAAGTCGACGTTCTCTGGCGTCTGGCCGAAGCCTTTGCCGATACCGACCGCAAGGCCCGTGCCCGCGACGCCTATCTCTACATCTTGAGCAATTGCAGCGGCGCTCCCGAGCGTCTTGCAACCGTGCAGAAGGCAAGCCAGCTTCTGCCGCCCGATATGATCGACCAGTTGCTCGCCAAGGAGCGCACCGGTGCGGACGGCAAGCCGGAATTCGACAGTCTGAGAGATGATCTCGCCCGCCGCATGGTGGGCGACGGCAATACCGATCCCAAGCTGGTCGTGCCCGCAGCCTATCTGACGCGGCTCGAAAACCTCGCCGAAAAGGGCGATCTGGCGTCGGATTCGCTGCTGCTCGGCTGGTATTACTATCGCCGGGACAATCTCGGCGGTGCCGAACGCTGGTTCCGCAAGGCCTTCACCAAGGAAGAGACCGCGTCGGCGGCGCAGGGCCTGGCGCTCACCCTGACGCGCCAGAACTCGCCGCTCGAGGCCGAAAGCGTTCTCTACAAGTGGCGTGATGATTCGCCGGGTACCAAGGCTGCCTATATGGCGGCGGTCGCCAATCTGCTGGCCATCGACCCGCCGCCGATCCTGCAGGAACAGGTTCTTGGTCGCATGGCGACCGCTGTCATGGAGGCAAAGGATGCCGCTGCCGCCCAGCAGTTCGGCTGGTATGCCCGTTACATGCATCAACCGGCAACGGCCGCCCAGTGGTTCGCTGCGGCTCTCTCCTGGAAGCCTGACGACGAGCCCTCTGCCTATGGCCTAGTGCTGAGCCGCAACGATCTCGGCGACAAGACCGGCGTCGCGGCCATCCAGCGCGTCTGGGGTGGCCGTTCTGAGCGTATCGCCAATCTCGGCGAGGACGATAATCGCCGCGGCCGGCCGGGCCAGAGTTCTGTGGCGCAGAATTACGTGGCCCAGATCGATGGCCCGCAGGCGACCCGCCAGCCGGTTCAGCCCATCCAGCCACAGGCCTATGTCCGCGAGACCGCGCCTCGGTTGCCCGATGCCTATGCACCGACACCCGTTCAGCGCGCGGCCCCGCGTGTCCTTCGTGCCGCACCGGCCGTACCCGTGGCGCGCGGATGCTCCACGACGATCGATCCCCGCTTCCTGTCGCCCGAACAGGCGCTGACGCGGGGCTGGTGCCTGATGGACCTCAACCGCCCGCTCGAAGCCGTCCAGGCGTTTGATGCCGCAAGCCTCGCCTCAGCCCCTGCCGCGCGTTCCGATGCCGCCTACGGCAAGAGCCTTGCCTATCTGCGCGCCGGCCTGACCGACAAGGCTGCGGCTGCCGCCACGACCGCGCCGCAGAACAACACGCGGGCGGTGGAACTCCAGTCCGCCATCCTGTCCAACCGCGCCGTCAGCGCATTCAAGGCGGGACGTTACCAGGAGGCGCTGATCGCGCTCGACCAGCGAGCCCAGATCGTGCCGGAGCAGACCGATCTGATGAGCCTTCGCGGCTACGCCTATCTGCGGGCCGGCCGCCGGGCCGATGCGATGCGCATATTCGAGGCGCTCGCAAATCTCGGCAATCGCGACGGTCTGAGGGCACTTGCCGACCTGACGACACCCGGGCATTGAGCCGCCGAAACCGCTGATTGTATCGACCGCGTAACGGCACTTCCCGTGCCGCGACCTACACAGTCAGTCTGTAGCAAAACGGCGTCGTTCTACTATCCATTAACCTTCGGGCAAGGAATTAACCATACAAATTGGTTATCACGGTGGAATGGGACGACTGAGGTCTGCCCACCAGGCATGAAGCCGCCAAAGCCGTACCGGTATCAATCCGGTATCCTCTCATGAACAGTCAGAAAACCTGCGATGACCGCGTTTGCGCTGCACGGGATCACCATCTCCCGTGCCGGTCGAGTTCCGTTCGTCCCCGGTCCCTGACCGACATGAGTTTCTTACGCTGCACTTTCAGGCTGTGTGGTTTTGGGGACGGATTTGGTGCAGGACACGCCAAGCGATCAGATGCGACGTGGCCAGGCGGGCAGCCTTGGCGAGAGACTGGCATTTGCCGGCCTCGACGGCGATCTGCGCGATCTGCTCCGCCGCTGTCGCCCCCAGCTCGAAGGCCGTGTCAAGAATGGCCTGCGCGATCTCATGCACCGCCTGCAGGCCTCGCCGGAAGCGTCCCGCCATTTTGAAAGCGAACAGCAGGTCGAGCGACTGAGCGATCTTCAGTCCTCCCACTGGTCGGTTCTGACCGATGCCCGTTTCGACGCGCTCTATGCCGATCGCGTCAAGGTTCTCTCCGATACCGAAAGCCGCATGGGCCTCGACCCGCGCTGGCACATCGCCGGCCATTCGGTCGTCCTGGAACATCTCGTTCTCGGTGCCGTCGAAGACATGGCGCCACGCTCCTTCATGCCCGGCGCCCGCCGGCGCGAACAGGAACTGCGCGATCTGCTCGCCGCCATCATGCGCCTCGTCATGGTCGACGTCGAAATCGCCGTATCGCTGCGCTTCAACGAAATGCGCCAGAAGCATCAGCGCGCGCTCGCCGATCAGCGGACCGCCGACCAGGCCGAGGCGGTCGAGACGTTTTCCGCCGTCATCGCCGCACTTGCCGACCGCGATCTGACGGCAACGCTTCCCGGCGACATGCCGGATGCCTATCGCGAACTCGCCGACCTCCTGTCGCAGGCGATCGGCGGCATGCGCCAGTCCGTCGAGGCGATCGGCAGTGCCAATGCCCAGGCAGCCGGCATCGCCGCATCCATGTCCGGCAATGCCGCTACCTTCGCAGCCGCATCGGAAGAACAGGCCCGCCGCGCAGAGGCCGCCCACAAGGATCTTCATCAGCTTTCCGCACTTGTCCGGGAAAGCGTTGCCGGCACCTCGGTCGCCGAGAAGGCTGCCGTCGTGACGCGCCGCTCCGTCGAGGAAAGCGGCGAGATCGTCGGCCGCGCCATCAGTGCTATGTCCGATATCGAAAAGTCGGCCGAAAAGATCGGCGAGATCATCGGCGTCATCGATGAGATCGCCTTCCAGACCAATCTCCTGGCGCTGAACGCCGGAATCGAGGCCGCCCGTGCCGGCGATAGTGGCCGGGGATTTGCCGTCGTCGCCCAGGAAGTCCGGGGCCTTGCCCAGCGCTCGGCGGAAGCGGCCCGTGAAATCAAGACGCTCGTCACCGGCACCAAGGGGCAGGTCGATGCCGGCGTGCAGATGGTTCACCGCACCCAGACCGCGATCGGCAGCATTGTCGAGCAAGTCGGCGAGATCAATGATGCCATTTCGGGTGTCGCGCGCCGCACCGCCGAACAGGCGGACGGTCTCGGCCGCGTCACCCATGACATGGCCTCGCTCAGCCAAGACATGAGCGCCAATGCCAGCTTTGCCCGCAATTCGGGCGACAGCGCCGACGAACTCCACACCGTCATCCTGGAACTCGGACGCACCGTGCGCGAGTTCCGCATCGCCCGGCAGCGAAGCTTCGAAGACGGCTACGACGACCGCCGCCCGGCAGCCGTGGCTCATGAACGACACGACGCCCCGGCAGCGCTCGAGGCACAACCCTTTTACAAACTGCAAGGAAGACGCTGATGGCAGCACGCAAGGCAGCATCGGGAAGTCTGGCGCTCGCGCCGGTCCTCGACCTCAACGAAGCATCGGTGCTGCATGGCAAGTTGATGTCCATGCGCGGCAAGGGCATCGCCATCGATGCCTCCGCGGTGGAACGCGTCGGCGTGCAGTGCGCCCAGGTCCTCGTGGCCGGCGCCAGGGCATGGGCTGCCGACAAAAAGTCCTTTGAAATTGCGAAGTCATCCGACGCCTTCGCCAAGACGATGCAGCTGATTGGCATCGACGACGATAATTTGGTTGCTAAGGAGATCTAGCAATGAAGAAAAAAGTACTGACCGTGGACGATTCACGGACGATCCGGAACATGCTTCTGGTCACCCTCAACAATGCCGGTTTCGAGACCATTCAGGCCGAAGACGGCGTTGAAGGCCTCGAGGTTCTCGAAGGCTGCGAGCCCGATGTCATCGTCACCGACATCAACATGCCGCGCCTCGACGGCTTCGGCTTCATCGAAGGCGTTCGCCGCAACGAGAAGTACCGCGCCATCCCGATCCTGGTCCTGACCACCGAGAGCGATGCCGAGAAGAAGAACCGTGCGCGCCAGGCCGGTGCGACCGGCTGGATCGTCAAGCCTTTCGACCCTGCCAAACTCATTGATGCGATCGAGCGTGTAACCGCCTGAACCGGGAATTCTTCCGATGGATATGAACGAAATCAAAGAGATCTTCTTTCAGGAATGCGAAGAGCAGCTCGCTGAACTGGAATCTGGTCTTCTCAAGCTGAACGACGGGGATCGCGACCCCGAGACGGTCAATGCCGTGTTTCGCGCCGTTCATTCCATCAAGGGCGGCGCCGGCGCTTTCGGCCTGGAAGAGCTGGTCGCCTTTGCCCACGTCTTCGAGACGACGCTGGATTGCGTGCGCTCCAATAAGCTGGAGCCGAACCAGGACGTTCTCAAGGTCATGCTCAAATCTGCCGACGTGCTGGCCGACCTTGTCACCTGCTCGCGGGATGGCGGCAGCGTCGAGGAAAGCCGCACGCGCACGCTGGTGAAGGAACTGGAGGCCTTGGCCAATGGTGAAGCCCCGCCGGCAGCCGAAGCGCCGAAGGCTGCCAAGCCCGCTGCCGCCGCGGCACCTGCGCCGAAGCCGACCGACGACAGCGGTTTCCAGCCGATCCCCTTCACCTTCGACGATTTCGGCGGAGAGGAAGAGACCGAAGAGCAGTTCACCTACGACGTCACCTTCAAGCCCGCGCGCGAGCTTTATGCCAAGGGCAACGAGGCGGCGCTCCTGCTCAGGGATCTCTCCCGTCTCGGCGAGATGAGCATCGCCTGCAACATGGACCAGCTGCCTGCGCTGGAAAGCATGGATCCTGAAGCATCCTATTTCGGTTGGAAGATCTCGATCACCACGCCGAAATCAGAGGATGAGGTCCGCGCCGTCTTCGAATTCGCCGAATGGGATTGCGAGCTGGAAATTAAGCCGGCCGAAGCCTCCGAGGCCGAAGAGCTGCCGATGATCCCCGTACCTTTCGATCTTTCCGCGCTCGACGATGAGCCGGCGGAAGTGGTCGAGACGCAGCCGGAAGCGGTTGCAGCCGCAACCGCAGAGACAGCAGCCAACGTGACCAAGGCCGTCCATGCCGCGGTCGAAAAGAAGGAAAGCGCTGCCGCCGCTGCAGCTGCCGCCCAGAACAACGCCGCTGCCGCCGCATCCTCGGCCGGCCAGACGATCCGCGTCGATCTCGATCGCGTCGACCGCCTGATCAACCTTGTCGGCGAGCTTGTCATCAACCAGGCAATGCTCTCCCAGAGCGTCGTCGAAAACGACACGAACGGTACTTCGTCCATTAACATGGGTCTCGAAGAGCTGCAGCAGCTCACCCGCGAGATCCAGGACTCGGTCATGGCGATCCGCGCTCAGCCGGTCAAGCCGGTCTTCCAGCGCATGTCGCGTATCGTCCGCGAAGTGGCCGACATGGTCGGCAAGCAGATCCGCCTTGTCACCGAAGGTGAAAACACCGAAGTCGATAAGACGGTCATCGACAAGATCGCCGAACCGCTGACCCACATGATCCGCAATGCCGTCGACCACGGCATCGAGAGCCCGGAAAAGCGCGTAGCCGCCGGCAAGGATCCGGAAGGCACGATCAAGCTTTCCGCAAAGCATCGGTCCGGCCGTATCCTGATCGAACTGCAGGACGATGGCGGCGGCATCAACCGCGAACGCGTCAAGCAGAAGGCGATCGACAACGACCTGATCAGCCCGGATGCCAATCTGTCCGACGAAGAGATCGACAACCTGATCTTTGCACCGGGCTTCTCCACCGCCGACAAGATCTCCGACATTTCCGGCCGCGGCGTCGGCATGGACGTCGTCAAGCGGTCCATCCAGGCACTCGGCGGTCGTATCTCGATCTCCTCGCGTCCGGGTCTCGGCTCGACCTTCACCATGAGCCTGCCGCTGACGCTCGCCGTTCTCGACGGCATGGTCGTCACCGTTGCCGGCCAGACGCTGGTCGTGCCGCTGACGGCGATCGTCGAAACCTTGCAGCCGGAAGCATCCTCCATCCATTCCTTCGGCGCGAACCAGCGGCTCATCTCGATCCGCAACTCGTTCTGCCCGCTGGTCGATGTCGGCCGCATCCTGAATTTCCGCGCCAACCAGGCCAACCCGGTCGAAGGCGTCGCACTGCTGGTCGAGTCCGAGGGTGGTGGTCAGCGCGCGCTGATGGTCGATGCCATCCAGGGCCAGCGCCAGGTCGTCATCAAGTCGCTCGAGGCGAACTACACGCATGTCCCGGGTATCGCCGCGGCAACCATTCTCGGTGATGGACGCGTGGCTCTCATTCTCGATGTCGACGCCGTCGTGGGTGCCTCGCGCGGCCAGTCGCTGAAACCTGAAATGTCGCTGGCAGCAGCAGGATAACGGGATCGATGACCGTCTCTTATGCCGTAAAATCTCTTTCGCAGGGGTTCCGGGAGCTGATTGCCTTCCGGATCGGCGACCAGGAATTTTGCGTCAACGTCATGTCCGTCCGCGAAATCCGCGGATGGACCCAGGCGACCCCGATGCCGCACGCGCCATCATACGTGATGGGTGTGATCAACTTGCGCGGCGCGGTACTGCCTATCGTCGACATGTCTGCCCGGCTGGGCATGAAGGAAGCGGAACCGACGGCTCGCCACGTGATCATCGTCGCTCAGGTGAAGAGCAAGACGGTCGGTCTTTTGGTCGAGGCCGTTTCCGATATCCTTACGATTACCGACGATACTATCCAGCCTGTGCCGGAAATATCCTCCGATCTGGAAAAACAGTACGCGAGAGGGATCCTGGCCATCGACAAGCGGATGATCTGCCTGATCGAACTGGAAGCCCTGTTCCCCGAAAAAGCTCACGACAAGGAAAGTGAAGCTGCATGATGCCGTTGGGCGCGATTGATAGCCGGCAGTCCCCGGATGAGGTTCTGGCAAGCGGAGAATATCCGCTGACCCGCCGCGACCTCGCCGATATCGCTGCGATGATCTATGCGGATGCCGGAATCTATCTGAACGATTCCAAGGCCTCGCTCGTCTATTCGCGCCTGTCGAAGCATATTCGCAATCTCGGCCTGCGCGGCTTCCGCGAATACTGCACGCTTGTGGCTTCGCCTGAAGGTGCCCCGGTTCGGCGTGAGATGCTCTCGCATCTGACCACCAATTTCACCCGCTTCTTCCGCGAAAACCACCATTTCGAACATCTTCGCGACGAGGTTCTGCCGGGGCTCATCAACCGCGCCAAGTCTGGCGGCAGGGTTCGCATCTGGTCGGCCGCCTGCTCC
The DNA here is from genome assembly GCF_003597675.1 of Neorhizobium sp. NCHU2750. NCBI lineage: Bacteria > Pseudomonadati > Pseudomonadota > Alphaproteobacteria > Hyphomicrobiales > Rhizobiaceae > Neorhizobium > Neorhizobium sp. NCHU2750. Next base: position 251,650 of record NZ_CP030827.1, read on the forward strand.
GACGGGCAGGAACCCTATTCGATTGCGCTGACGGTGATGAGCCTCTTGCCGAATGCCGCCGATTACGATTTCCGCATTCTGGCCACCGACATCGATCCGAAGATCCTCGCCATCGCTCGTGCCGGTGCCTACGAGGAAGGAGCGCTCGAAAGCGTTTCGCCTGCCATGCGCAAGCAATGGTTCCGCGATGTCGACGTCAACGGTCGCCGCAAGTGCCAGATCGATGACCGGGTCAAGAAGCTGATCACCTTCAACGAGCTGAACCTGATGGCCCAATGGCCGTTCAAGGGCGGCTTCGACGTCATTTTCTGCCGTAACGTCGTGATCTATTTCGACGAGCCGACCCAGATGAAGATCTGGTCGCGTTTCGCTTCTCTGCTGCCGGAAGGCGGCCACCTCTATATCGGTCATTCCGAGCGCGTGTCGGGCGATGCCAAGCATCTCTTCGACAATATCGGCATCACCACCTATCGCTATATCGGCAAGCATGGAGGTCACCGCCCATGAGCGCCCCCGCACGCGTTCTCGTCGTCGATGACAGCCCCACGATGCGAGGCCTGATCACGGCCGTCCTCAACTCTGATCCGGATGTTGATGTTGTCGGCCAGGCCGGCGATGCGATGGAGGCCCGCGCCGCCATCAAGCAGCTCAATCCCGACGTCGTGACGCTGGACATCGAGATGCCCAACATGAACGGGCTGGAATTTCTCGAAAAGATCATGCGGCTGCGGCCGATGCCGGTCATCATGGTCTCGACCATGACCCATCACGGCGCCAATGCGACGCTCGCAGCGCTTGAGATCGGCGCCTTCGATTGCGTCGGCAAGCCGGCACCGGGGGATCGGCGCCCGTTCATGGATCTCGCCGAGAAGGTCAAGGCAGCGGCCCGTTCCGGCCGCAAATGGGCAACTGCGCCGACGCCAGCTCAGGTCGCTCCGCCACCATCGGTTCATGATTATCGCGTCGGTCGCAAGATTGTCGCCATCGGATCGTCGACCGGAGGCGTCGAGGCGTTGATCGCAGTGTTGCAGAAATTCCCGCAAAACTGCCCGCCGACGGTAATCACTCAACATATGCCTCCGACGTTTACCAAAAGTTTTGCTGAACGTCTTAATCGTATCTGCGCCCCTGTTGTGGAAGAAGCGACCGATGGCGCGCGTCTGGAGATCGGCAAGATCTACCTCGCGCCCGGTGGCGAACGTCACATGCAGGTGGCAAACCCGTCAGCGCCATGCTGCCGGCTGATTGAAAAGGACCCCGTCAACGGCCACCGGCCGTCGGTCGATGTGCTTTTCAACTCGGTCGCGGAATTGGCCGGCCGCAATGCGGTCGGTGTGATTTTGACTGGCATGGGGCGCGATGGGGCCTCCGGACTTCTGAAAATGCGCAGCGCTGGCGCCCGCACGATCGGACAGAACGAGAAGACCTGTGTTGTCTATGGGATGCCGAGGGTTGCCTATGAATTGGGGGCCGTCGAGCAACAACTTCCCTTGGGCTCCATTGGAGAAGAAGTTTTGAAATTAACTGCCGCCCGAAAAGAAGGTACCGAATAAATGTCTCTCGCTGAAAAAATCAAAGTTCTGATTGTCGACGATCAGGTCACCAGCCGTCTTCTGCTCAGCGATGCCCTGACACAGCTCGGCTTCAAGCAGATCACTTCGGCAGGTGATGGTGTGCAAGGCATGAAGATCATGTCCGAACAGCCCCACCACCTGGTCATCTCCGACTTCAACATGCCCAACATGGATGGCATCGGCTTCCTCCAAGCTGTGCGTTCCAACCCGACGACCAAGAAGGCAGCCTTCATCATCCTGACCGCGCAGGGCGACCGCGCGCTGGTTCAGAAGGCGGCCCAGCTTGGTGCCAACAACGTTCTGGCCAAGCCATTCACCATCGAAAAGATGAAGGCAGCCATCGAGGCTGTATTCGGAGCCCTTAAATGAGTGATGCCATCGCGGGCAGGCGCGTCCATATCATCCAGGGAGAGTACAAGGTCATCGACGACCCTGACGTCGTCCTGTCGACGATACTTGGCTCGTGCGTGGCCGCATGTCTTCGCGATCCCGTCGCCGGTGTCGGCGGGATGAACCATTTCCTGTTGCCAGGCTCGGGCGGGGCCATGGCATCGGGAGGTGACGCGACGCGCTACGGCGTGCATCTGATGGAACTGTTGATCAACGGTCTCCTGAAGAAGGGCGCCCGCCGCGACCGGCTCGAAGCCAAGGTCTTCGGCGGCGCAAAGACCATCGCCAGCTTCTCCAATGTGGGTGAGCAGAACGCGGCCTTTGCCATGCAGTTTCTGAGAGATGAAGGCATCCAGGTGGTCGGTTCGTCCACCGGGGGGGAGCACGGCCGCAAACTGGAATACTGGCCGGTCAATGGCCGGGCCCGGCAATATCCTCTCACCGGCGCCGAAACCCAGAGAACGGTCGCGCTCGAGCAGCGCCCGATACGTACACCACAGAAGCCGGTCGACAACTCGATCGAGTTCTTCTGATTTTCATTTTCAGCGATTTTCGGGGACTTGCATGAACGAGATAGTGAAGCCTGCGACTGAGCCCCTCGAAGAATCGCTACCGGAAATCCTGATGCGTCTGGTTTCCGAGCTGCATGATGTCGCCTATCTGATCGAGCGCGTCGAGCCCCAGATCGTGGAAGTGGGCGGCGCCGATATCCTCAATTCACCCGACGCGATGAAGGTGCTGCAGGGCATCGACCTTGCCGTCCAGAAAACCCGTGGACTGGCGGAATTCATCGATACCATCACCAGCGCCATCCCCGAACACTGGCGTGTCGACGTCTCGACGGCGCTCAGCCTGGTAAAGCTTGCCGACATGCAGAAATCGCTCGCAAGCGGCTTGCGCCACGGGCATTCTCAGCCGTTGAGCAAGGCAGCCGGCGACTTCGATTTCTTCTGATCTGACCGCAGGTCGCAAGGGTCAGGACCCGGCCACCCCATCTCCAAACATTCCATATTGCCGAAATGCTCGCACAAGCTTCGCATCCTAGGGTGCGCTCGGGCAGAAGCTCTATAACCGTGTTCGGCGATGTGGGAACAGAATGAATCTGTTAGCTCAATTTTCACAAATTTTTAAAAATCTGGCGTCACTTGGTCAGACAAGACTTATTGCCATGGGCGCTGCCGCCGCGATTTCCATCGCGATTGTCGTTGCAGCGGCGATGTTTGTTAATAAGCCTGCTTACGAGACGCTGTATGTGAACCTTGAGACCAGTGATCTCAATCAGGTCAGCATGGCGCTAGCCGAAGCGAACATGGACTTCGAAGTCGGTTCGGACGGCAAGAGCATTCAGGTCCCGGTCGGCAATACCGGCAAGGCACGCCTTCTGCTTGCAGAAAAGGGCCTGCCCAACAGCAGCAATGCCGGCTACGAGCTTTTCGATAATGTCGGTTCCCTCGGCTTGACCTCCTTCATGCAGGAAGTGACCCGCGTCAGAGCCCTGGAAGGCGAAATCGCCCGCACCATCGAGCAGATCAGCGGCATCTCGGCCGCCCGTGTCCACCTCGTCATGCCCGATGTCGGCAATTTCCGCCGTGCCCAGCAGAAGCCCACGGCTTCGGTGATGATCCGCGCCAATTCCTCCACCGGCCGCAAGGCCGCATCGTCGATTCGCCACCTCGTCGCTTCCGCCGTTCCCGGGCTTGATGTCGAAGACGTCACTATTCTCGATTCCACCGGCCAGTTGCTTGCCTCTGGAGATGACGGCAGCAACAATCAGCTGAACCGCTCGCTCGGCATCGTCCAGTCCGTCCAGTCGGAAATCGAATCGAACATCGACAAGGCGCTGGCTCCGTTCCTCGGCATGGACAATTTCCGTTCCAGCGTCACGGCATCGCTCAACACCGACAGCCAGCAGATCCAGGAAACCACCTACGATCCGAATTCGCGCGTCGAACGTTCGGTTCGCACGACCAAGGAAAACTCGCAGTCGCAGCAGGCTTCGGAAGACAACGCCGCGACAGTGGAGCAGAACGTTCCCCAGGCTGCCCCCCAGCAGGGTGGCAACAATGGTCCGAAGTCTTCCGACCAGTCCGACAAGCGTGAAGAACAGACCAACTACGAAATCAACCAGAAGACCGTTGCGACGACCCGCAACAGCTATCAGATCGACAAGGTCTCGATTGCCGTCGTCGTCAACAAGGGCCGCATTGCCAAGATGGTCGGCGAACCGGCCGACCAGGCAAAGATCGACGCCTATCTGGCTGAAATGCAGAAGATCGTCGCCTCGGCTGCCGGCATCAGCACCGATCGTGGTGATGTGGTGACCGTCACCGCCATGGATTTCCTCGACAACCAGCTGCTCGACGAAACCGACACTGGCCCTGGCCTGATGGACGTGCTGACCCGCAATGCCGGTGGCATCATCAACTCGCTCGCCTTCCTCGCGGTTGCATTTCTGGTCGTCTGGCTTGGCCTTCGTCCGATCATCCGCACCGTCACCGGCACAGGCAAGTCCAGCGAGACGCTGGCCGAGGGCGCCGGTCTCGAACTGCCCGACTTCTCGCCGGCCGGTGGAGCTCCCGCTCTCATGGATGGCTTCGGCTCGGATTTCGGCTTCGACGGCAGCAGCGATCTGTTGGGCGAGGAAGAGGCGGATGGCTTCAACCGCCGCGTCAAGGAAGGCCCGGAAAAGCGTCTTGCCCGCATGGTCGAGATCTCCGAAGAGCGGGCTGCCAAGATTCTCCGCAAATGGGCCTTCGAAAAGGCCGCCTGATCGGCGCTCACGAAAATATGATGATGAAAGGCCGGGCATGTTCCCGGCCTTTTCCTATGTTCTGGCTAAGGCTTTCCCCGTTTATTACTGGCCAAAATGCGACACGTGGATCGCAATTGGGGAAATCTCCGCCGCAGGCGATGGCAAATGTGAGTGCATCTCCTAAGATACGCCATGATTCGTTGACGGGCCCCGCGGGCCATCGATTCGAGATTTGCAGCATGTATCGGCGTACGGGATAAATGGATAGACTTCTCCAGGCGAGGTCGTAATCCACGCAGCAGGAGCAGATAACGAATGGAGTTATCGGGCATGGATGTCACGGCGCAAGGCCGCTCCGTTCCGGAGGCAACAGACGCTCGTTCTCTGTCTCGCGCACAATTGGCCCGCCGTTTTTCGGCCCTTGCCGGAGCCGACAATCTCCAGGTGATCATGCGGCTGCTTGCAGATCATGTCGGTGCTTCGCATTTCCTCCTCGTCCGCTATGACCTGATCCAGGAACATGGGCTCGATTTCATCGTCACATCCAACTGGCCATTCGACCTGGTCCGCCGGCTGGGTGCCGAACTGGCAAGCGGCTATGCCCGCTCCACCGAGCTGGAGAAATGTTTCTCCGTTCTGGCGCCGACTTTCTCGCTGTTGCCGGACGACGTCGTGCTGCCCGACAGGATCAGTCGCCAGTATTGCTCCCTGACCTTTTGCGTCGGACGCACGCGCTTTTCTCTCATGTTTCTGTTCCAGGAGGGCATCATCCTCTCCCAGGAGCAGTTGAAGGAGGTCGGGTTGCTGGCCGCCTATGGCGCAAGTTTCGTGGAAAGCGTCGAATCGCGCACCGAACGTGACTTCGAGCTCACCGAGCGCGAGCTCGAATGTCTCTTCTGGATCGCCGAGGGCAAGACCAGCGACGAGATTGCGGTGATCCTCGGGATCTCGCGTAACACCATCAACAACTACATCACCAGCGTGATGCGCAAGACGGCGACGAAAACCCGCTCCGAGGCGATTGCCTACGCGGTTCGCAACAATCTGGTTTAGGGCGGCGATTGCATGGGGTATTCACGAGGCGGAACTGCTGACGGGCCGGGGAGCATCCAGTACCTGCGTCTTCAGCGCGGCTCGAGCCGGTCCGACATTTTCCCCAAGCTGATTGCCATGCAGAAGAGCCTGAAGGCTCGGAACTTCGCCGTTTTCCGGATTACCGGCGCAGGCTTGCCGAACAAGCGCAAGCTGGTCTGCGAACTGGAAAACTGGGGCACGGGTGCTGGCGAAGAGCGGGTGCGCCTGCTGCATGAGGTCGAGGACATCCTGCTCGATCATATTGAAATGTCGCTTCTGCCGCTGATCTGGAATGGTTCGGGTGCCGCAAGTGTCGCGAATGCGGGCGAGTTTGCCCCGCTGATCCGCAGGCTGGAGCCGACCGGACTGTCTTTCGCCGGTCTGGTCTTCCCGGTGCGTCTCGGCGCTCTTGGAAACGGGTATGTGGCATTTTTCGGTGACCAGCTTGAGTTGACGGCCGATCTCGTTATCGAGCAGCACGTTCACAGTAGCCAGATCATGATGGACTTGCTCGCGCTCGACGAGCGTCGCAGCGTGCCGTCCGAATCGCTGAGCGAGCGCGAGATAACCTGCCTTCAATTGGCGGGTGACGGGCGAATAAGCGAAGAGATTGCCGAAAAGCTCGGCCTCTCCGTCCACACCGTCAACGCCTATCTCGGATCCGCGACGATCAAGCTCGACTCGGTCAACCGCATCCAGGCGATCGCCAAGGCAATCCGGCTCGGCTATATCACCTGACCCGGCCTGAGCTCACGGCCGAAAGACCGGGCCGTCAACGACGCTGGCCGCGCCTTGCCCTCAACGCATAGACCTTGTGAATGAGTTCCGCGACCGCCTTGTAGAACGGCGGCGGGATGATGCCATCCACGGTAACCTGCGCAAACATCGAGCGCGCCAGCGGCGGATCCTCGAAGATCGGGATGTTGTTGGCTTCGGCAACTTCGCGGATCTTCAACGCGACGAGGTCCTGCCCCTTCGCGAGGACCACCGGGGCATCGCTTTCCCCCTGGGCATAACGGAGTGCCACGGCGTAATGCGTCGGGTTGGCGATGACGAGTGTTGCACGGGGTACGTTGGCCATCATCCGGCGCCGCGCACGGTCGCGGCCGATGGAACGGATGCGGGCCTTGACGATCGGATCGCCTTGGGACTGCTTGAACTCGTCCTTCACTTCCTGTTTGGTCATCCGCATCATCGTGTACCAGTGATGCCGGGTCCAGAAAAAGTCGGCGACCGCCACGATGGCGGTGGCGAAGAGGATCACGATCATGATCTTCTTCATCACGCGCATCATCGTCACGATGATCACCTGCGGATCGGAAAAGAGCGCATCGATCGATCGGAAATAATCGTTGTGCAGGATGACGACCATGATGATCGACACAATGATGATCTTGAAAAGTGACTTGCCGAACTCGACCAGGCCCTGAACGCTGAACAGACGGCCCCAGCCCTTGACGATCGAGATCCGCTCGGCCTGCGGCGTGATCCGTTTGAGCACGAATTGCGGCATGTGCTGTGCCACGTTCGAGCCGATGCCGAAGGCGATGAACAGCACGGCAACAGGCAGCAGCATTCCACTCACGTCCCAGGCAAGCCGCACGGCCAGCGAGACGAGGTCGCTCGCCGATTGGATCGTCCATTGATCCGGCTCTTCGAAAATGTCACGCAGCGTCTCTGCAAGGCGTGCCGCGCCCTTTGGCAGGAAGAACACGAGGTAGATGTAGAAGGCGAGAGCCGAGGCGAATATCGGGACTTCGCGGGACGTGGGGATATTGCCCTCGGCAAACGCGTCCCGAATCTTTTTCTCGGTCGGGGCCTCTGTTTTACTGTCCTTGTCCTGATCGTCTGACACGAGCGTCTTCCTGGCGGTCTGCGCGCGACAACGCGAACGGTTCTTTCCAAAAACCCTAGTCCTGTGGCCGCAGACGGGCAATCGCGCGGCAGGCGGGCAGGGGCGTTTTCAACAGCGATTGGTGACGTCTTTACCCACAAACGCATAGACCCGAAAATCGCTGCCGATTTTCGGGTCTATTGCTCGTTTTCGTGCCCTCAGGCGTCGATCGTGGAGGATCAGGCGGCTGCGCCGGCGTCCTCTGCTTCCTTTTCCTTGAGCATGATCTGCCCGGAATTGGCCAGCCTGAGTGCTTCCTGCGCGATGGCGCGGCGGGCAATCGCGATTTCGCGCGGATTGGTGCCGGGCGTTTCGACCTGCAGGTCCGATTCGATCATGCGGCGCGCGCGCGGGCTGAGCGACGACAGCACGCTTTCGCGAAGCGCCGGCGACGATGTCCGGAGCGCCATGGTGATGACTTCGCCGGAAATGTCGTTGAGCAGCAGGACGCGGCTGCGCTGCGGCATGAGCAGGATGTCGTCGAACAGGAAGATCTTCGGGCGAACCTTGTTGACGGCCTCCTGGCTGATCTCCTCGAGCGAGGTGAGCAAGGTGTCGACATCGGGCTTGGTCAGTTCGTTCATCAGTTCGGCAACCTTGATCGGGCCGGCCGAATTCTTCTCGCGCTCGATCTCGCTGATCAGGTCGACGACCTTGTTCTCGATGATCTGGGCGGCCTTCGGGTTGACGTTCTTCAGGTTGACCGTACGGTTCATGATGTCGGCGCGCTGGCCATCGGGCAGCTTCAGAAGCACCTTGGCACCGAAGCCGGAAGGCAGCATCGACAGGATATAGGCAACCGTCTGCGGATGCTCGCGCAAGAGGAAGGCGGCAATGAAATCCGGCTCGGCTTCCTGCAGCCTGTCCCAGATGGATTCTTCATAGGACTGGAAGGCCATGCGGCGGCCAAGCAGCCCGTCGACTTCTTCGGGGGTAAGACCGGCCTCGAGAATGCTCTCGATGACCTTGGCATTGTCCATAAGGCCCGCGCCTTCGGTGAACAGGTCCTCGAACTCGTTGACCAGCTGTCCAAGCTCGTTCGGCGGAATGGTGCGCAGGGTCTGCGCTGCGGCGATGATCGCCTGCAGTTCCGCTTGGGTGAAATATTTGAGCAGCTTTCCGGCGACATTCTTTCCCATGGCAAGCAGCACAGCCGCTGCCTTTTCCGCCTGGGAAAGAGGTTTGTCTGTCAATGCCCCGCCGCCGAAGTCTTCAAAGTCCATCATGGTCTTTTCCTCTTTGCTTCAGACGTCAGGATCAGGATGTCCTGGAGCTCATGACTTCGATGAGCTTTACGCCGAAGCGGGTATCGTCGTCTTCGAGAACGGTGATCTCTCCACGAGCGATGCGGCGGCCGTTGACCGTGATGTCAACCGGTTCGCCAATCTTCTTGTCGAGCGCCACGACGGCACCCTCTTGCAGGTTCATCAGATTGGACACTGAAATACGACTCGTTCCAAGCACAACATGAACATCAATCGGGATATCCATGATCAGGTCAAGGTTCGTATGCAGGCCTGAGCCGGCTTTCCCACCCGTATCTCCGGCCGGGAAGTCGAAATCGCCGCCCGCGCCGGCGTCACTGCCGAAGGAGGGCAGTTCCGGGCTGGTTTCGGCGCCGGCGGGGAAGTCGAAGCCGAAACTGTCGTCGGCCGAAGGCGCGGTGCCATCGGCGTCATGCTTCATCACACCACGAAGGTCGTTGACCGCGTTGTCGAAGTCAAAGTCCGAACCTGATGTGTCCAGTGCGTTGTCTTCCGTCGAAGCTGTTTTCTTTGTCGCCATGAAATTAGCATTCCCGTTCCAAATTTATCGGCCACCGGCCTCGTCGCCCGGTCGCAGAACTCGCCTGCGTCAGCCGAGCAAATGTTTCAAAATGTCGTTTTCGTTGCTGACATTTTCCTTGACGCGAACCGTGTAGTTTTCGCCGCTCCTGCCGAACTCGCAATTATACATCTCGCGCCCGTTGGCGCTCACGTCGACGACGATCTCCTCGCTGTCGCGGAAGGCGATGACGTCGCCCGCCACCAGTTTCGAGATCGTTGCCAGAGTGAGGGCCTCCAGCGGGATCTTCGCCTCCAGCGTCACGCGCGAGCGGCGGACCTGCTCGGACATGCTTTCCGTCCACTTCTCGTGGTCGCGGGAAAGCTCGCCCTTGGGCTTTGGAAGCGTCACCGTGGTCTTCAACAGATATTGCTGCGGAATGACGAGGAAGAAGTCCGAGGTCACCTTGCCGAGCTTGATGCCGATGCGGATCGAGACGGCGAACGGATCGGCCGCGTCTTCCTCAGGCTTCAGCCGTGCATCGGCATTGTGCGGTGGCTCGATCGAAGGCTCGAAGCCGCCTGGTGCGTTGACACCCGAGCGCAGCACCTGGGCAATCTTGTCGAAGACCACCACGGAAAGCTCCAGTTCGATCTGCGAAAGCTGCCGCGTCGGCGGCTGGAAGATGGTTTCGGGCATGGCACCGAGCAGGGTCTCCATCATCGTGATGACGAAGGCGTTGCCGCAGGCGATGACGAAGTTCGGGCACCAGTTGCGAAGGGTGGCATCCACCAACGCGACATTGTCGCCGAGCGCGCCGACGAGTTCGCTCATCACGCCCGACTGGTAGCCTTCGTAGGAAATCTCCACGCCAAGCCCGAGCTCGCTCTGCAGCACGTCGGGCAGGAAGGCGAGGTAGAGGCTGCCGAAATCCTGGCTCAGCCGCTCCAGCGTCTTTTGGTCGCCGAGCGAGCCGGTCAGGCGGGCAAGAAGCGCCCGTCCCATGGCCGGCTGCTGTTGCGAAGCTTGGGGATTGCTGTTCTGCATGATCGTCACGCTGCCTTCGTGTCGCCGCCGGGTTTCATCATTTCCTGCTCGACCGAGTCGATCGAAGGACGGTCGGACGAGGAGATCGTCTTGCGGCCGTATTCAAGCGCCACCTGCGGTACGGAGCCGTTCATGTAGGCAAGCAGGGTCTGCTTGACGATGATATAGAGCCGATGCTGCTTGGTCCGCACGATCTTGATCTGCGACACGAGCGGGTTGCAGAGGCAGTAGGAAAGGAAGATGCCGAGCATCGTGCCGACCAGTGCCGAGCCGATCAGGCCGCCGAGCACTTCCGGCGATTCATTGATATGGCTCATGGCCTTGATGACGCCGAGAACGGCGGCGATAATACCGAGTGCGGGGAAGGCGTCGCCCATCAGCTGGATCGCGTGATAGGGCTTCAGCCGGTCATGCAGGATGGTTTCGATTTCCTCGTCCATCAGCGCCTCGATCTCGTGCGAGCGGGCATTGCCGATGATGATCAGTCGAACGTAATCGCAGATGAACGCCGTCAGCTCGGTATCCTTGAGAACCATCGGGGCGGACTGGAAGATCGAGGATTCCTGCGGATTGTCGATATGCGCTTCGATTTCGTTACGCGACTTCGTCCTCAGGTCACGCATCAGCGAGTAGAGAACGCCGAGCACTTCCAGATAGGCCTTTTCCTTCGGCACGGCACCCTTGAAGGCCTCGCCGATCGCCTTGCCGGAATCCTTCAGCACCTTCATCGGATTGGCCATGACGAAACTGCCGACACCGGCGCCGCCGATGACCATGAGCTCGAACGGCTGCATCAACAGGCCCACATGGCCGCCCATGGCCATGAAGCCGCCAATGATACAGCCAACGGTGATTACCAATCCGATAATAAGATTCATAGTAAGCTCGCATCCAACGCTTTTGCTTGAATAGACTGATAAGGCGTCTGCCTTGCGTGAGACTGTTGTGGTCTGGTCCGGCTAAACTGGCTTTGCGGGCCGCAGCGTCTCATTCGCTGTAGATCTTTCCCGCAGACGTGACGATTTCCCATTTGCCGCTGCGTTGCCTGAGGCTCGCTAGGCGCGAATTATCCGGCAGCGTAGAACCGATCTGCACCAGGAAAATGCCGCTCGCATTCTCGATCAGAGCGCGGCCGTTTGCAACATGCAGAAGCTTGAAATCGGTGCCGCCGGGGAAGGGCTGGTTCTGGAAGCCGCCCGGCTCGCCCGAACTGTCGGAACCGGACGATGGAATTGCCGCCGTCGTCAGGCGGTCGTCAGCCGGAGGAGGCTCGGTGGTCCTGTCTGCCTCGTCGACAAGCGGATCGCGCATCGCGCCGATACCGGCATCGCCTACGGGACGAATGTGGCTCGCATTGCGCATGCCCTCCCAGCCGGCGACGTTGACGCCGAACTTGTCCTGATTGAAGAACACATACCAGGGGAAGGCCGCACAGAGCATCGAAAAGCCGATCAGCGAGGCGACGATCCATCGGTCTATCGGCTTCGTCACGGCGCTGCCGCCGCTGCGGCGCCGCCTGAATGGTATCTTGCCTGGAAGCTTGGCCATCAGGCACCCCTCTTTCCTGCCGGTACGGCGCGATTATTGCCGGTGAGGGCAGCCTTCAGTGCGTTGGCAAGCTCCGTATAGGCATCGATTACCACCGGATCTCCGGGCGATTGCTTCAGCACGTCGTAGATGATCGGCACCTGCTTGACCGCCATGTCGAGATCGGGATCGGCACCCGGCCGGTAGCCGCCGATCAGGCGCAGGTCCTTCGTCTCCTCGTAGATATTGATCAGGCCTTTCAGCCGCGAAACCAGCCGTTCCTGGTCACCCGTCCAGGCCTTGCGTGCCAGACGCGAGATCGACGACAGCGGATTGACGGGCGGATAGCGGCCCTCGTCGGCCAGCGCGCGGTCGAGCACGATATGGCCATCGAGGATACCGCGGGTCGAATCGGCGATCGGGTCGTTGTGATTGTCCCCGTCGACGAGGATCGAGATGATCGCCGTGATCGTTCCTGCACCCTCCATGCCGGGTCCGGCACGTTCCAGCAGCCGCGGCAGCTCGGTGAAGACGGAAGCGGGATAGCCGCGCGCAACCGGCGGCTCGCCGGCTGCGATCGCGACCTCGCGGATGGCATGGGCGAATCGCGTCACGCTGTCGGCGATGAAAAGCACGTTCTGGCCCTGGTCGCGAAAATGTTCGGCGATCGTCATGCCGACCAGCGGCGCCATCTTGCGCAGCATCGGGCTCTCGTCGCTGGTGGTGACGACGATCACAGCCTTTGCGACGTTCTTGCCGAGCGTGTCCTCGATGAATTCGCGCACTTCACGGCCGCGTTCGCCGACAAGCGTGATCACCACGCGGTCGAAGGCATCGGCCTTTGCAAGCATCGACAGCAATGTCGATTTGCCGACGCCGGACCCGGCGAAAACCCCGAGACGCTGGCCATAGCAGATCGGCGCGAAGATATCGATCGCCTTGACGCCGGTACGGAACGATGTGTCCACGCGTCTTCGGGTCATCGACGGCGGCGGCTGGCTATTGATCGAGCGCTGCACTGGGCCTTCACGAAGCGGCCCCTTGCCGTCGATCGGGCGGCATAGCGAGTTGATCGTCCTGCCGCACCAGCTGTCGCTCGGCGCGAGCCGGAATTCGCCGGTGCGCAGCACCAGGTCGTCGACGCCGATCGGCGCACCCGGTTCGATCGGGCAGACATAGATGAGGTCGGGCTCGACGCGCACGACCTCGCCCATATGCAGGCCGGTCGCGCTCTGGTGAGAGACGAATTCGCCGAGGCGCACGTGCCGGGACAGGCCGCTGACCGTATAATAACCGGCGGCGATCATTCTCACCCGGCCGCCCCAGGAGAGAACATGCGCGGGATCGGCATAAAGGGCTGCCATATCGGCAAGCCGGTCCAGACGGTTCATTGCCACCGGCTGGAAATCCTCGGGCTGGGCTGCGGTCATCATTACTGTGTCCGTCAGCTGGTAACGCCGCCAAGCGTCTTCATCGCTTCAGAGAAGGTGTCTTCGCTCGTGCTCATCAGCGACGAGATGCTTTCAAAGGCGCGGTTGACCTGAATGAGCTGCGTCATCTCGCCGATGGCATTGACGTTGGACTGCTCGAGAAAGCCCTGCATCACGCCCACGCCCATCGTGTCGACCACCGGCTGTGGCGTTTCGGTGGAGACCACGCCGCTGTTGTCGGTGCGATAAAAGCCCTTGCTCAGATCGGCGGTAAAGACGCCGATCTGCCCGACGGTCCGGCCATTCTGGTTGATACGGCCATCGGTGCCCACCTTGGGCGAACCACCGGTCGGGTCGAGTTGGATCGGACCTCCTCCCGAATCGAGCACCGGATAACCCAGTACCGAGACCAGGCTGCCGTCGAGCGACATGGAAAAGCGGCCGTCGCGGGTCAATACCGGCCCCTGCGGCGTCTGGACCTGGAACCATGCGTCGCCTTTGACGGCGAAGTCGAGCGAGTTGCCCGTCTGCTCGACGTCGCCGGTCTTCGTCGACAGATAGTCGTTACCCTGCGTGACGAAAGCCACCTTGGTATTGTTCTGGTTCTTCGTCTGGCTGAGAACCTGATCGAACTTCACCTCCGTCGCGCGAAAGCCCGTCGTATTCATGTTGGCGATGTTGTCGGAGATCGTGGTGAGGCGATGTTCGAGCGCGATCTGGGACGAAAGGCCGACATAGAGACCGGATTGCATGTGTGGCTCCTGATTTAAAGGATACGCCGCATGCCCTCGCGGGGGAGAGCTCTGGCAAGTTCGGGAACACAGTTAAGTGCCCGGCCTTGCGCGAACCTGTTTGACGAGAACGAAGGGATTTCCGCTGTTTTCCGTCGAAATCTGAAGCCGGCCCCTACCGCAAGTCCCGCGCAAGATTGTCCCTCTAGCGTCCTGGACGACAAGATGGAGAACACCCATGACCACCCAGCCGATCCAGTTGTTCGAGCTTGCGTCTCGGCAGGCAGAATGGCTGTCCGTCAGACAGCAGGTTGTCACGACGAACGTCGCCAATGCCAATACCCCGAAGTTTCATGCGAAGGATGTCACTCCGTTCGACGCGGAGTTGAAGTCCACCAGTGGCATGGGCCCGATGGCAATGGCGCGCACCAACCCGGCGCACATGGTCGCCGACATCGCCGGTAACGGCGAGGTCGAAGTCAAGGATGGCAAGCTCGATCAGGAAATCGGTGTCCAGGAATCGGGCAACACCGTCGCCCTGGCGACTGAAATGACCAAGATGGGCGACATCAAGCGGCAGTTCGATCTGAACACGCAGCTCGTCGGCTCGATGAACAAGATGATGCTGGCGGTACTGGGCAAGTAAGATGGATTCACTGATCGCTTCGATGAAGATCGCCGGCAGCGGCCTGGAGGCTCAGTCCACTCGCCTGCGTGTCGTTTCCGAAAACATCGCGAACGCCCGCACCACCGGCGACACTCCCGGTGCGGATCCCTATCGCCGCAAGATCATCACCTTCGGTGACGAGATGGACAAGGTCGCAGGCGTCAACATGGTCGACGTCAAGAAGATCGGCACGGATCAGGGCAAGTTCACCGAGGAATATGATCCCGACCATCCGGCCGCCGACGAGCACGGAATGGTCAAGTATCCGAATGTGAACGTGATGATCGAAATGGCCGATCTTCGCGAAGCCAACCGCAGTTACGAGGCTAACCTGCAGAGCATCAAGCAGACGCGGGACCTGATCTCGTCGACAATCGATTTGTTGAAAGGTTAATGATGATCGATAGCATTTCAAGCATCGGTTCGCTGACGAAGTCCAACGGTCTCGACCAGACGGAAAGCACCGGCACCAGCCTCACGGATATGCTCGGCACGGCAGCCGGCACGGTCGCCACCGGCGTCGCCGGCCCGTCTTTCGGCAGCTATCTGGCCGATGCCGCCAAGGGCGCTCTCGACACCGTCAAGAACGGCGAGGCCATGTCCTTTGCCGGAATCCAGGGCAAGGCATCCACTCGTGAGGTTGTCGATGCCGTGATGGACGCGAACCGCACCCTTCAGACCGCGATCGCGGTCAGGGACAAGGTCGTCTCCGCGTTCCTCGACATCACTAAAATGCAGATCTAGAAAGCAGGGGTTATACCGTCATGAGAGCACTCGCTATTGCCGCTACGGGTATGAACGCCCAGCAGACCAACCTGGATGTCATCGCAAACAACATCGCCAACATCAACACGACCGCCTTCAAGCGCGGCCGTGCGGAATTCACCGATCTTCTTTATCAGACGGAACGAGCAGCCGGCCTTGCCAACCGTGCCGACCAGGCGATCGTACCGGAAGGCGCCAATATCGGTCTCGGCGTGCAGACGGTTTCCACCCGCAAGCTGTTCGAACAGGGTGAGCTGACCCAGACCAGCAACGATCTCGACGTCGCGATCGTCGGCCATGGCTGGCTGCAGGTCCAGGGCACCGACAACACCACGGTCTATACGCGTGCAGGTTCGTTGAACAAGGATGCCAACGGACGTCTGGTGACCTCCGACGGCTATGCTGTCATTCCTCAGATCACCATTCCGAACGATGCGACGGAAGTGACGATTTCGGAAGACGGTACCGTTGCGGCCCGTATCGGCGATGCCGACACCACGACCAATCTGGGTCAGCTGCAGCTTGCACTCTTCGCCAACGATGCCGGCCTGCGGCCGATGGGCGACAATCTCTTCGGCGTCACGGATGCATCCGGCGATGCCGTCGTCGGCAACCCGACGGACACCGGTTATGGCTATCTCAAACAGGGATACCTGGAAGCGTCCAACGTCGATTCCGTCAAGGAAATCACAGACCTGATTGCCGCGCAGCGCGCCTATGAAATGAACTCGAAGGTCATCACCACGGCCGACGACATGGCCAAGATCGTCAGCCAGAATCTGAAGTAACGAAAACGGACGGGGCAAACATCATGTTTCCTGAGAGGAATGCATTTCGGTCGGCTGTCGGCAGCGCAATTCTTGCGCTGCTCTTCATCGCGGGTGCCGGATCTCAGCACGCGATTGCCCAGACCTTGTATGCAGTCGTACCGACATCGACGATTTTCCCTGGCGATACCATCTCCGCCGGGCAGGTAACTGAGGTCGAGGTAACCAATCCGAACCTTGCGGGTGGTTACTCCTCTGACTTGAGCCAGGTTGTCGGCAAGGTGTCGAAGCGCACGCTGGTGCCGGGCCGGACCATCCCCGTCGCCTCGCTGCGCGATCCCTTCACCGTCGAGCGCGGCAAATCCGTCCGCATCCTGTTCAATGTCGGCGGCCTGACCATCTCGGCGTCCGGCTCGTCGATGCAGGATGCCATGACCGGTGAATCCATCAAGGTGAGAAATGTCGAAAGCGGCGTCATCGTCACCGGCACGGTCAGGCCAGACGGCAATGTCGAGGTTGCGCAGAAATGATTGGCAGAATTCTTACAGCAGTAATCGCGGGCCTCGTGGCGCTTCTGGCGGCTGCCCCGTCTGTTGACGCGGCGTCGAACGCGCGCATCAAGGACGTCGTCTCGCTGCAGGCGGGACGTGACAACCAGCTCATCGGTTACGGCCTCGTGGTCGGCCTGCAGGGAACCGGCGACAGCCTGCGTTCGTCGCCATTTACCGACCAGTCCATGCGCGCCATGCTGCAGAACCTCGGCATTTCCACCCAGGGCGGCCAATCGGCCGCCAAGAATGTCGCCGCCGTCATGGTGACCACCAACCTGCCGCCCTTCTCCAGCCCCGGCAGCCGCATCGACGTAACGGTCAGCTCGCTCGGTGACGCGACCTCCCTGCGCGGCGGTACGCTGATCATGACCTCGCTGACCGGCGCCGATGGGCAGATCTATGCCGTGGCCCAGGGTGCCGTGGTCGTATCCGGCTTCAACGCCGAAGGAGCTGCAGCATCGCTGACCGAAGGTGTCACCACCACGGGCCGCATTCCCGGCGGCGCCATCATCGAGCGCGAACTGCCGTCGCGCTTCAAGGATTCCGGTGCACTCGTATTGCAGCTGCGAAACCCTGATTTCTCGACCGCCATCCGGGTCGCCGACGCAATCAACGCCTTCGCTGCAGGCGCCTATCACATGTCGATCGCCGATGCGCGCGACAGCCAGGTCGTCGCCGTCCAGAAACCGCCGCAGGAAGACCTTGCCCGCCTGATGGCACGCATCGAAGACCTGAACGTCCAGACCGACACGCCCGCCAAGGTCGTCATCAACGAGAGGACAGGCACGATCGTCATCGGCGCCGATGTGCGGATATCGAGAGTGGCGGTCAGCTATGGCACGCTTACGGTCCAGGTCACGGAATCGCCTCAGGTCAGCCAGCCGATGCCTTTCTCGAAGACAGGCCAGACCGTCACCGTGCCTCAGACCGATATCACTGCCGAGAAGACCGGTGGACCGGTTGCCGTTCTCGAAGGCCCGGATCTGCGGTCTCTGGTGGCAGGTCTCAACAGCATCGGGGTCAAGCCTGACGGGATCATCGCCATCCTGCAGGGCATCAAGTCTGCCGGTGCGCTACAAGCGGAGCTCGTCCTGCAATGAGTGGTCCCGATCTGATATCCGCAAAATCGAAGCCGTGGCAGCGTTCGTCGGTGCTTCTTCCCGCACTTGCCCTGCTTGGCCTCATGGTCGCGCTTCCCTCTGCCGATGCGCAGGAACAGGTGCGTGACGCCTCAGGCCAGACCACCGAAAACGAGGTTCTTCAATATTGCAACAACATCGCCGACGCCGCGCGCGATCGTCGATACGCCTTGCAGAAACAGGATCTCGAAAAGCTGCAATCGGACGTCAACGACCGCATCGCCGTCATGGAGAAGCGCAAGACCGAGTATGAAGACTGGCTCGCAAAGCGCAACGAGTTCATGAAGCAGGCGGAAAACGGCCTTGTCGACATGTTCAAGACGATGAAGCCCGATACCGCTGCCCCGCAGCTGGAAGCGATGCAGCCACCGCTCGCCGCAGCCATCATCATGCGGCTGCCGCCGCGTCAATCCGGTCTGATTCTGAGCGAGATGGATGCCAAGAAGGCCGCCGCCGTGGCCACCATCATCGCCAGCGCTGCGGATCCCAATACCTCGAAAGACCCGTCATGAAGAAACTTGCTCCCGCAATGCTGATGTCCGCGGCGCTCCTGTCCGGCTGCCAGACGCCCCAGGCGATCAAGGAGGTCGGCAACGTTCCTTCGATGAGCCCGATCGGCAGCGGACTGCAGTTCAGCCAGACGCCGCAGCTCGCCTCCTATCCGAAGCGGCCGCACAACATGAACAACGGTTACTCGCTCTGGAGCGACAGCCAGGCTGCATTGTTCAAGGACGCCCGCGCGCTCAATATCGGTGACATCCTGACGGTCACCATCAAGATCAACGACAAGGCCGATTTCGACAACGAGACGAAGCTCGAAAAGAGCAACGACCATACGAACGCTTGGAATGCCAACGCCACCATTTTCGGCTGGAAGCCCAGCACCGACTCCACCATCGGCTTCAACGGCGAATCCAATGCGGACGGCAAGGGCTCGACCACGCGCTCCGAGCAGTTGAACCTTCTCGTCGCCGCCGTCGTGACCGGGGTTCTGGAGAACGGCAATCTGCTGATCAGCGGTTCGCAGGAAGTGCGCGTCAACCACGAGATCCGCATTCTCAACGTCGCCGGTATCGTCAGGCCGCAGGACGTCGATGCGGCGAACACGATCTCGTATGACAAGATCGCCGAGGCCCGCATTTCCTATGGCGGTCGTGGTCGTGTCACCGAAATTCAACAACCGCCGGTCGGCCAGCAGCTCCTGGATCTGTTCTCGCCGATCTGAGCTGTCCGGGCTCTTTGCCGAGGGATGAAACAACATGGCTATCACGGCTGAGGACGAGATCGTCCCGAAAAAGAAGAGCGCGCTTGTCCCGCTGATCGGTGCCCTGCTCGCGCTGACGGTCGTCGGCGGCGCCGGCGGCTGGTTCACCGGCAAGCTGCTGGTGCCGGCGCAAAAGCCGGCGGAAGCCGAAGCCGCCAAGCCTGCTGAGGAAGGCGCCAAGGATGCAAAGGGTGAGGCGGGCAAGCCTGCGGCCGCCCAGATCAACCTGGTCGAACTGCCCCCGGTCCTGACCAATCTCGGCTATCCGTCGCAGAACGTCATCCGCCTTCAGGCTGCGATCGTCTTCGACGGGGCGCCGGATCAGGCCATCGCCGATGCAATCAACGAGGATATTGTGAACTATCTGCGCACCGTGCCGCTGCAGCAGCTGCAGGGGCCGCGTGGATTCACATATTTGAAGAGTGATCTCCTGGAGATTGCTGGTCTGAGGTCCAAAGGGCGTGTAACAAAGGTCCTGATTAGGACTTTTGTTGTCGAATGATTCGTCTCGCTATTTTTGTCATTGCTCTGGCATTGGCGCCTGAACTGGCGCATGCGCAGCAATTGCAGGATCTCCTCAAGGTCCCGGTCGATGGCTCGGCTGCGGCCTGGATCGTTCGCACCTTCGGGCTGCTGACCGTCCTTTCGGTTGCGCCTGGCATCCTGATCATGGTGACGAGCTTCCCGCGCTTCATCATCGCTTTCTCGATCCTGCGAACCGGGATGGGCCTGTCCACCACGCCGTCCAACATGATCCTGACCAGCATGGCGATGTTCATGACCTTCTATGTCATGTCACCGACGCTTGATCAGTCCTGGCAGAACGGCATTCAGCCCATGTTGAACAACCAGCTGAGCGAGGCGGAGGCGATAGATCGCACGGCCGAGCCCTTCCGCACGTTCATGATGGCCAATACCCGTCCGAAGGACCTGGCGCTCTTCGTCGATATCGCCACGGAGCGCAAGCAGCAGACGGAAGAGAACGGCAAGCCTTATTACCGCGTCCTGATCCCGGCATTCATGCTGTCGGAAATCCGTCGCGGTTTCGAAATCGGCTTCCTTATCGTGCTTCCCTTCCTTGTCATCGACATGGTTGTGGCGACCATCACCATGGCCATGGGTATGATGATGTTGCCGCCGACCTCGATCTCGCTGCCCTTCAAGATATTGTTCTTCGTTCTGATCGACGGCTGGAACCTGCTTGTAGGCTCGCTGGTGCGATCCTTCTCTTAAGGGGTAGATCCACAAATTCCGCGATTTTTGGAAAGGGGAGGGACGGAAAGCTTCGTCTCTCCCTTTCTCGTTCCATATCGGTAGGAATCCCGGATGTGTGGCAAGGATCAGGGCCGAGGCTGGCCCACATGGCAGGCGCCGGTTTGATCGCAGCCACAGCCGTTTGCGGGCGGGAGCGTCGCTGCTGGCGTGCCGGCTCGCGGACCAGCATTTGACGCTGTCGCTTTGGAACGACCCGCCCCCGGTTCGCCCTTGAAGTATTCCTGGACTGGACGTGAATGCCTGATGATGCGTTGACGTACCGGCTCTCTCTTGGCCGATGCCGGCCGTGTCGGCGGCTTTCCCTCTGAACGAACGTCCGATGAGTTCGGCGGCACGAGGCCGAGCCTCACGGACACAGAATATGTCGGGCGCGGCGCCACTGCCGGTTTACGCTGCCTTCAAACAGATTTGCCGCGCATGGCGCGGCAAATGGGATCTGAAATGTTCGCTCTGGCTTTTCGCCGGCAGTATGATGCCGGCGGAAGGGTTCAGTGCGTATGTGCCAAAGCGCTGAGTTCGAGCGCTGCCTTGGCCTTGGTATTGTGGAAGGTCACCTTCTTGAGGCTGTCGGCCAGCATAGACGTGTTCTCGCTCGGGTCCGACGAAGGGTTCTGGAAGTTGATGTAGTTGATCGAGATGCTTGCCGTGTCGCGCTCGAGCTTCAGGCGGCCGTAGACCGTGATACCCGGCGGGCTTATCTCGAGGTCGAGCGTGATCGACGGATAGCTGTCCCAGTCGAGCTCGTAGTCGCCTCCGACGCCGAATCGGACCGTGCCCGGATGGAAATAAAGTTCTGCGGCGGACTCCACCAGATCGGCAATGCTGCCGTGATATTCGAAATGCAGCAGCGAGATCAGGTCGGCCGCGTCGAGCAGCCTAAGCTCGGCCGCCAGCGGGCCGATGGCCTTGGCAAGGATCTCTTCGCGTTCGATAGAGTAAGGGCATGTTTTCATGTTGAGCCGTCTAGCCAGTTTTATGGTTAACGTTATGTTGGGCTTCCCGAAGTTGTGTCCGCATCGGGAAATCGCTCAATTATTACGATAGTTGTCGAGACTTGCGCAGGAATGGATTGTTGAAATTAAAGAGAAATTTCGAAAAATCCATAACTCTGGCGTAAGGATGCAGACCGCACCGGCCTGACGCCGCCCGTCTCGACTGCCTGGTTTGCCGACGCAGGTTCACCGCGTTTCGGCAAAAGATACTCCCTTGCCCGGCAAAGTGCTGCCGGGACAAAAAGGGGGTGAAAAGCATCATGCTTGGAAGTGGAGAGGCCCAGAAGTCACTCTGCCTCGACTATGTTCACGGATGTCCCGACCTGTCAGTCGGCTTTTTCCATGAATGGCTCGGTGCGCGGCGGAAGTGCCGCTATGTCGAAATGATCCGGTTTCAGGCCCTGCTTGGCGCGATCCACCATCGTCACGTAGGCGGCCTCGATATGCCGGCAGAAGCGCTCGGCATCGAAGAGGGGGCTGCGCAGCCTGTTGTCTTCCAGACGCTTGCGCAGCGGCTTCAGCATCTCGGGATTATTGCCGAATTCGATAGCCCGGCGCAGATAGTCCTGCTCGTCCTCGGCGATCATGTCCGGCAGGTCGATGGCATTCAGCAGGCTCTCACTGACCCGCGACGCGAAATTCGTGCCCTTGTAGGTGAGCACCGGCAGACCGGCCCACAGCTGTTCTGACGTCGTCGTGTGGCCATTGACGGGGAAGGTGTCGAGGCCGAGATCTGCAAGCGGAATACGGTTCAGGTGGTGCTCGAAATGCAGCTTGTTCATGAACAGGATGCGCTTGGCCGGAACGCCATTGGCGAGCAGCTTCTTCTGGATGTTGATGCGGCCGTCGCTGTTGTTGGTCAGGATCCAGATGACGCTGTTGGGCGTAGCCTTCAGGATGTCGGACCAGACGTCCATCATCCTCGGCGTGATCTTGCGGTTCGCGTTGAACGACGCGTAGATGAAGGCGTCTTCCGGCAGCCCGACTTCCTTGCGGGTCATGGCCTGAGCAAGCGGCCTGTTGACAGGGTCGTTCGGCTGGTAGGTTTCCGGCAGCCTGCAGAATTTCTCGTAATAATGCGGCTTCGAACTGTCCGGCAGGACATATTTGTCGCCGACGACATAGTCGAGATCGACATTGACGGTGGAACCCGGAAAGCCGAGCCAGCCCACCTGGATCGGAGCGGGCTGCATGTTGAAGATGTTGGTTCGGTTGCCGGTCGTATGGCCCTTCAGATCCACCAGGATGTCGATGCCGCGGGCCCGGATTTCATTGACGAACTGCTGGTCGTCCATGTCTCTGACCGTGACCACGGTGCCCCATTGACTGCGATCCGCCACGTTGGCCCGCAGCAGCTTCTCTTCCGTATGGCAGAACAGCGTGATCTCGAATCGATCGCGGTCATGCAGCTCGAAGATCCGGCGGATCAGCTTCATAGTCGCGTGCTGGTCGAAAAGGTCGGAAGAAACATAGCCGATGCGGATCTTGTCCGACCACCTGTGCCGCATCTGGTGACGGATCGCGGTCATCTGCGGCGAGAATGTCGGCGTATTGCTTCGCGCCATCTGGTTCAGATGTTCGTCACCGGTCCAGTGCAGGTTGAAGAACGTGCCATCCCACCTGAGGAATTCGGTATCCCCGGCCGCCACGGCAGCATCGATGATCGGCTGATGACGCTCCTGCGCATCGAACTTGCTGTGTTCCCGGCTGAACGTGAGATACATCAGACGGATGGAATTGTTGTTCGGCAGTCGGCTGAGCAACACGCGCGCCGTCTCGATATCGGAAGGATCGAAAATATCCCAGGTATAGAGCGAGATGCGCGCGCCGAGCCGCATATGCTCCAGCTCATTGCTCCTCATCAACACCGTCTTGAACACACGGGCGAGGCGAGCCTGATTCCGGTCCATGAGAAGCGACGCGACGATATAGGCAAGCGCCGGATCGCGTGTGATCTTGGGCAGGATGCGGTTTGCCAGCGCCAGCGCCTTTTCCTTCTCGCCGATCTCGAAATAGATCCGGATGCTGTCGATCAGGTTGTCGTCGGCATGCTGGCCGCCAAGCTCGGAGGCAAGCAGGTAGGATTGGGCGGCTTCCGCCTTGTGGCCCAGCTGTTGAAGTGTGCGGGCGAGCAGCATGTAGGTGCGGGCGTCCTTCTGGACGTCGAGAAGCCGGTTAATGGTCGCAAGCGAAGTCGTATAGTTGCCGTTGCGAAACTGTTGGGACGCGGCCTTGTAGCTGATCTCGGTCAACATCTGCTCCGTTAATGCTGCAACAGCCTCTGGCGACATGCGGCAACGCGCTGTCGGAAGGCCATGCGGAAATTCAGTCCGTATTTGCTACCCGGCGAAGCTTGCTTGAAACCGGTGCCTCGGAGAATGCCGCCCTGAAGCCGACCAGACGGGGCTTTGGCAAATTTTTCGCGCCGGCGCGTTCGTTAAACCCTTTGTTAACTATGCTTTGCATCCCGCTGCTTCGCGGCCCCGAAATTAAGAATGTGGCAAGGCCTTGGGGTCTAATTTTTCCCTGCGACGGGTTGGTGTCCTTAAAGAAAAACGGAACCGAGTGGCATGATGTCGGACCGTCGCAGCCGCATAAAAACCGGCATGTCCTCACCGTTTGTTTTCAGTCTTTAGGGGACGCATCATGACTAGCGTAAACTTCAATGCCGGCGCAACCGCCGCACTTCAGACCCTCCGTAACATCAACGACAGCCTGGACAAGACGCAGAACGCTGTCTCGACCGGCCAGAAGGTTTCTTCGGCTTCTGACGGCGTAGCCTACTGGTCCATCGCCACGACGATGAAGTCGGACAACAAGGCCCTCGGCGCCGCTTCGGATGCCCTGGCCGTTGGTTCGGCCAAGGTCGACACTGCTTACTCCGCAGTCGACAGCGCCATCGACGTCGTCAACGAAATCAAGGCCAAGCTGGTTACCGCTTCGGAAAGCTCTTCCGACAAGGACCAGATCCAGCTCGAAATCACCAACCTCCAGGACCAGCTCTCGTCGATCGGCCAGGCTGCATCCTTCAACGGTGAAAACTGGGTTGTTGCCGGCAGCCAGACGCAGGGTACCGTTGTTGACGGCTTCATCCGCAACTCTTCGGGCGGCGTCCAGATCACCACGGCGACCTACGACATCTCGACCTACGCCATGTTCGATTCGATCCAGGCCAACGGTGCTGGCACGGGCGGCATTCTCGGTGCTGTCATGACCATCGCTCTGACCTCGACCATGACCCAGGGCCAGATCGACGACTACATGGATACGGTCGAAACGGCTCTGTCGAGCCTGACCGACTCCGGCGCTGCTCTCGGTGCCATGACCACCCGCATCAACCTTCAGAGCGATTACGCATCGAGCCTTTCGGATGCTATCGACTCGGGCGTCAGCGGCCTCGTAGATGCCGACATGGAAGAAGAATCGGCCAAGCTATCGGCGCTCCAGACGCAGCAGTCTCTAGCCATCCAGTCGCTGTCGATCGCCAACTCCTCTTCTCAGAACGTTCTGCGTCTCTTCCAGTAAGAGTTCGCCGAAACCTTCAGATGACAGAAGGGCCGCGCCGCAAGGCGCGGCCTTTTCTGCATTTCGAGTTTCCCTTCTTCGCCGGTATCGGCGCTGCGCAGGGCGCGATGCATGGGCCGTATTTCAGCCCTTTTGAATGCATTAACGGAAGGTAAACATTCACATTTAATATTAACAGGAAGTAAATGATTACGTTATGAAAATTATCTTCGCACGTTTGCTAATCGTTAACCTTAACGGTGTCTAATCAGCTCATCAAAACGACGGGCCGAGATTAACGGTTTCCGGCAAGCATGAAGCTGACTGTCGTTCCCGGCGCAATCCGGAATGTCCCTTCCATCATAGTGCCAAAGGGGCGACTTTTATGACGAGCATTCTGACCAACACTTCCGCGATGGCCGCACTCTCGACGCTGCGCGACATCAACACCAACCTTGCTGATACCCAGGAACGCGTTTCGTCCGGTTACAAGGTTGCCAAGGCTTCCGACAACGTTGCCTACTGGTCGATCTCGACCACCATGAATTCCGACAACAAGGCCCTCGGCGCTGCTTCTGACGCTCTGAACGTCGGCGCTGCCAAGGTCGACACCGCGTACTCCGCAGTCGACAGCGCCATCGACGTCGTCAACGAAATCAAGGCCAAGCTGGTTACCGCTTCGGAAAGCTCGACCGACAAGGATCAGATCCAGCTCGAAATCGACAAGCTTCAGGAACAGCTCTCGGCTGTTGGCCAGGCTGCTTCCTTCTCTGGCGAAAACTGGGTTGTTGCCGGCAGCCAGACGCAGGGTACCGTCGTTGACGGCTTCATCCGTAACGGTTCTGGCGGCGTCAACATCACCACCGCAACCTACGACATCTCCTCCTACGCCATGTTCGGCTCGATGTCGGCCGATGGTGTCGGTACCGGTGGTATTCTCGGTGCCGTCATGACGATCGCCCTGACCTCGACCATGACCCAGGGCCAGATCGATGCCTACATGGATACGGTTGAAACGGCTCTGTCGAACCTGACCGACTCTGGCGCTGCCCTCGGCGCACTGACGACCCGCATCGACATGCAGAGCGACTACGCTTCCACCCTGTCCGACGCCATCGAAACCGGCGTCAGCGGCCTGGTCGATGCGGACATGGAAGAAGAATCAGCCAAGCTCTCTGCGCTCCAGACGCAGCAGTCTCTGGCGGTTCAGTCTCTGTCGATCGCCAACTCCTCCTCGCAGAACATCCTGCGTCTCTTCCAGAGCTAAAAAAATCCCCTTTGGGAAAATCAGGCCGCGCGCAAGCGCGGCCTTTTTTAATGCGTTGTTTTTATTTGTTAATTTTATATTCCTTCGAGATCTTTTCTTAAGGTCTCGTTTAGTTTCATTAACGTCATCACGGTCCCGTTAACGCGTTGTTAACCATGATGAGGTTTTCTCCTCGTCATTGGAACAGCGGACCGGTGCGCAGAAAGAAGACGCCCGGCAGGCATGAAGCTGATCGCGGTTACCGGTCCACACCGGAATGTCCCTTCAATCTTTCAGCCATAGGGGCAATTCAGATGACGAGCATTTTGACCAACACTTCCGCAATGGCCGCCCTCTCGACCTTGCGGGGTATCAACAGCGATCTGGCCGACACTCAGGACCGCGTGTCGTCCGGCTACAAAGTTGCCAAGGCCTCCGACAACGTGGCCTACTGGTCGATTTCGACCACCATGAATTCCGATAACAAGGCGATCAATGCGGCACAGGACGCGCTCGGCGTCGGTGCTGCCAAGGTGGATACCGCCTATTCGGCTATCGACAGCGCTATCGACGTGGTCGACGAAATCAAGGCCAAGCTGGTTACCGCCTCGGAAAGCTCGACCGACAAGGAGCAGATTCAGCTTGAAATCACCAAGCTCCAGGAACAGCTCTCGGCCGTGTCCCAGGCAGCCTCCTTCTCCGGTGAAAATTGGACTGTAGCCGGCGCGGACGCCTCCAACGCGGTCGTCGTTGACGGCTTCATCCGCAACTCGGACGGCACGGTCAAGGTGACGACGGCCGAATTCGCAATTGCATCCTACGCAATGTTCGGCTCCATTTCTGCCACTGGCGTCGGTACGGGCGGTATCCTCGGCGACGTGATGACGATCGCTCTGACCTCCACTATGACGCAGGGCCAGATCGACTCCTACCTCGCGACGGTTGAAAGCGCGCTGTCTAGCCTGACGGATGCCGGCGCGGCGCTGGGTGCGCTGACGACCCGCATCGACATGCAGGACGACTACGCCTCCACCCTGTCTGATGCCATCGAAACCGGTGTCAGCCGCCTGGTCGACGCAGACATGGAAGAGGAATCGGCGAAGCTCTCGGCGCTCCAGACGCAACAGCAACTTGCGGTACAGTCGCTCTCGATCGCCAACTCCTCCTCGCAGAACATCCTCCAGCTCTTCCAGAACTAATGGATTGATTTATCTGCTCTTTAAGATCGTCATCCGGGCCGCGCTGATCCAGCGCGGCCCGGATTGGTTTCCCCGCCTCCTGTCCCGAAAGTTGCATTCCGGTTTCGGTGGATCGGCGGCCGCAGCAGTCCGGATTCAAGTTGTAAAAGATTGCTGCTTGTCCGAATCGTAGGTTTTCATTAACCTTTAACCAAACGGCCAAGAGCCATTAGGTGACGCGCCTGCGCCAGAAGCGGGCCCGAATGAAGTCGAAGCGTCACAGCCGGAGCACTGCCGGCATGCCCTGATATCCAATATATAGATGGTGAGAACATGCCCAATATAATGACCGTTGGTTATTTGCAGAGTGCGCTGCAGACGCTTGTTCTGTCCACCAACAACCTCAATGACACCCAGAAGGTGGTATCGTCCGGCCTGAAGGTGGCAAGTGCCGCCGATAACGCCGGCTACTGGTCTGCGTCGACCAACATGACGTCCGACCAGAGCGTTCTCAGCAGCATCGGTGATGCATTGAATCTCGGCTCGTCCAAGGTCGACACGACCTATACCGCGGTCGATTCTGCCATCGATATCCTCGATCAGATCAACAGCCAGTTGGTGACCGCCAATGAACCGGGCACGGATCGGGAGGCGCTCAACGACAGCATCAGTTCGCTGAAGGAAAACCTCAAATCGGTGCTGCAGGCCGCGACATTCTCCGGCGACAACTGGCTCTATAATACCGCCGACAATCTCTCAGGCACGAAGTCTATTCCGACGTCGTTCCAGCGCAGCGTATCCGGTGCGGTCTCGCTCAGCTATGTCACGGTCGACACCGCCGATACGACGCTTATCGATACGGCCGATGCAAGCCGGGGCATGCTGACCCAGTCGGTCGATGCCAACACGCTCAATCCGGACGGCACCAGCACGGCGCGAAACTACTATCTGCTCGACGCAGGATCCACCATACCCGCCGATGGCCAGGAGATATCGATCTCCGATGACACGACGAGCGATCAGCTTGCCGACATGATCTCTGTCGTCGGCAACATTACCGACAGCCTCAACCAGCTGGCGAGCTCTCTTGGCACGGTATCAAGCCGCATCGATCAGCAAACGAGCTTCGTGTCGTCGCTGGAGGATGTTCTCGATACCGGTGTCGGCCGTCTCGTCGATGCCGATATGGAAGAGGAATCCACGAAATTGACCGCTTATCAGACCTCGCAGTCGGTGGCGAGCTCGACCCTTTCGCTGCTGAACAGCCATCAGCAGAGCGCCCGGGTCCTCTTCGAGAACTAATATCTGCCCCTCTTCATCTTCGCACAAGTTTGGCATCGTAGCTGATCTTTGGCGGTGATGCGTCCGTCCCCGGACGGATTCGCCGCCATGTTCGAAGGCCAGGGTGCGAAGAAGAGGTTCTCTTGATAATCTATACGGTAAGCCCTTTCGCTATCCGCATGTCGGCCAGGTCAAGGAAACTCTCATGAGTGTGCCGCTTGCCCGTTACTTGAAGGATTTTGGTGCGCCGCAGCCTCAGCCGCAGGCGCAGGAATTTGTCTCGGACTTCGATTTCGCCGACAGCCCGTTCGATATGCCCGAAATATCCTCCGAGCCGGAGATCGATATCGAGGCGGAGAAGAGCAAGGCCTATGCCGAGGGCCATGAGGCTGCGACGCGGGAAATAGCTGCCCGACACGAGGAGCAACTGGCGGAACTTGCCACCCTGCATCGCCAGGAGATGGATGCGCAGGCGGCGAAGTATGAAGAGGCCGTCGCCCAGCGCGTCGAGGAATTTCTCAAGCAGATGCATGTTTCCCTGGCCGGCTGCGTCGAGACCGCCGTTGCCAATGTGCTCACCCCCTTTGTCCAGGATCAGGTCGCGCGCGTTGCCGCTGCGAAATTCGCCGAGGATGTGGCGGAAGAGGTAGGGCAGGGCCGCACAGTCAAACTGGCCATAACCGGCCCCGAGACCTTCATCGACACGATGCGCAAGCGGCTCGATCCGCTCGTCAGCGAGGTCGACTATACGGATGCGCCGGAAATCGACATGAAACTGGAAGTCGGCGACACGGTTCTGGTGACACGCCTGAAGGCTTGCGTCGAAGCGATGGAAGAGCAGATCGATGAGTGAAAGTCATCATCACGGCAAGAACGAGATCATCGTCGTCAAGCGCCACAAGGGCGATCACGACGGCGCCCATGGCGGCGCCTGGAAGATTGCCTATGCCGACTTCATGACGGCAATGATGGCCTTCTTCCTGGTCATGTGGCTCGTCAATGCCTCCAATGAGGAGACCAAGGCTTCGATCGCCAGCTACTTCAACCCGATCAAGCTGACGGACGAGACGCCGGCATCGGAAGGGGTCAAGAACCCGGCAAATGAAGCCCAGGGCGAACAGGACGGCCAGAAGTCGGACGTCAAGGCAGACAAGTCGACGAACGGCGCAGCCGCCGCGTCCGGCGAGGATCTCGCCGCCTCTTCCGGCGACAATACCAGTTTCTCCGAGAATGCCTTCTTCCAGAACCCCTATGCCGTCCTGGCGGAAATTGCACAGGAAGTCGGCCAGCAGGCGAATGTCAGCGTCAAGGGTGAAGGCGGTGCCTCCAATTCCGGCCCGTCGACCGGTGCCTCCGGTGGTCAGGCCTATCGCGATCCCTTCGATCCGGATTTCTGGAGCAAGCAGGTTGCCGGAGCGCAGGCCAACCAGAGCAATGGCGAGACCGGTGCCGTAGCGGTCTCGCAGGACAGCAAGTTGCCCGACGCACCACAGGTCAAGGAAGCCAAGGCTGAGGCGCAGTCGCAAAACCAGCCTGACGCCAAGACCCAGCCGCCCGCCGATGCCAAGCCGCAGGATGCTCAGCAGATGGCTGCACTCCAGCCGGCTGCCGCTGGCAATCCGACAGACGCAGCCAAGGGCCAGGACACCAAGACCGGCGGCAAGCCGGATGTCGGCAAGGCGGACAAGACTGCCGACAAGCAGGAAACCCATCAGGCTTCTGCGGAAGAAACCAAGAAGGCCGAGGAACTGAAGACCGAGATCGTCAAGGCGATGACCGGTGTCCCCGGCAAACTGGCCGAAGGCATCGTGGTGACTCCGTCCGAAGGTGGTCTGCTGCTCAGCATTTCCGATCAGGTCGCCACACCGATGTTCGACCTCGGTTCGGCCGTGCCGCGCCGCGAGACGGTGCTTGCCATGGAGAAGGTCGCCGAGGTGCTGAAGAACAAGCCGGGCTCGATCGTGATCCGCGGCCATACCGACAGCAAGCCCTATCATGGTGGCAAGGACGACAACTGGACACTGTCGATGGACCGCGCCCATGCTGCCTATTTCATGCTGATGCGCGGCGGACTGGACGAAAGCAGGGTCAAGCAGCTTTCGGGTTTTGCCGATCGCCGGCCGCAGACAACCGACAATCCCGACGACGGGGCAAACCGCCGCATCGAGATCCTGATCGCCGATGGTTCAAGGTAAGCGCTGATGTTCGTTCGTAGCCCCTGGTTTGCCCGTCTGACGTTCCTTGCCGCCGCCATGGCCGCATGGGCCGGCGACGTGCGCGCCCAGGACCAGTCGCTCGATGCCTACAAGATTCTCCGCTCTCTGCAATTCGTGCAGGATTCGCTCGTTCGCGGCGATCATTCCGCCGCGGACCTGCAGCGCTATCTTCTCGATTCGCTGGACAGCCGGTTGCGCACGGCCGAAAATTCATCGCTGGCCGACACGCGCAATGCCGATGCCGTCTTCATCTATGTCATGAGCGGCGGCAATCCGGCGACGCTCAACTTTCTGGCCGCGCGCGATACCCAGGGCTATCTCGACGCCCGGGTCGTCAACGTCCTGCAGAAATATCTCGACGGCAGGGGCGCCCAGGTCTCGAATTCCCTGGCAGGTCTCGCCGACGAATATGAGGGCTCGGCGATCGGCCCCTATCTCAATCTCGTCGCCGGAAATGTGGTCTATGCGGCCAATCCGGGGCAGGCGCTGACATTCTACGACCGAACCAGATTGGATGCGCCGGGCACCATTCTCGAAGAGGCGGCGCTGCGTCGATCGATCGTGGCGGCCGTAGCCCTCAAGGATAGCGAACGGGCCTTCGGCTATTCGGTGCGCTATGCGCGCCGCTTCCTCCATTCTCCCTATGCCGGCCAGTTTGCCGATCTGTTCGTCGATCTCGCCGTAACCGGTCAGCCGGCCATCGGAACCGATCGGGTGGCTGAAGTGGCCGAGTTGATGGATGCGGACCGCGCCCAGGAATTATATTTGCGCATATCGAGGCTGGCGACGCTTAAGGGCAAATACGATCTCGCGAGTTTCGCTGCCGAACGGGCGAACAAGTTGAATGCCGTGCTGGATGGCAAGGGCATGGCCGTGCTGCCGGGGCTTTACGAGCAGATCTCCAAGGTATCGTCATCCAACGTTTCTGAGGTGATCGGCGATCTTGCGGCCATTCCGCGGGATGGCCTGTCCGACCGCGACAAGGCCCTGCTCGATGCGGCGCAGCGAATTGGCGAGGAGATCGTCAAGCCCGTGGCCATGCCGCCAAGCAGCGGTGATGATATCAACGCCCAGGCATCCGGCGCCCACGATGCTCCCGCAGCCGGGACCGTGGCCAAGGCTGCGGGTCCTGTGCCGTCGGGCGTGCCACCCGCGCCGGCGTCGGCCGCCGGTCCAGCCGCGATAGCGGCCAAGGGCGCGGCCCCTGTTGCTGCGAAAGGGCCGGACGCGGCGGTCGACGATTTCGTTGCGCAAGGCAAGAACAAGCTGGGTGAGATAGATTCGCTCCTCGCGAAGGAGGATGGTGACAAATGATGAATGTAGTGAATGCGATTGTCGCGCCGAAAGCCGACACGAGCTCGTCCTCTTCGACCAAGGCAACGCGGTCGAACGGTGATGACGGTTTTGCCAAGACGCTCAATTCCTACGGGAACGACCAGGACAAAGGCGCCAAGGCCGACGATGCCGACAGCGACAGCGGTTCGGCAGCAACGGCGAAGTCCGGCCAGGACAAATCCGCCGACACCGCCGCCGGCACGAAATCGACCGACAGCAGCACCGCAAAGAACTCAACCAAGTCCGGTGCCGCCGGCGCCAATGGGACCGCCGGCAATGCGCAGGCCGCAGGTCAGGCTGGCCAGGTGGCCGATCCCGCGACGGCCGATGCATCGACGGATCTGCCTGTGAGCACTGACCAGCAGGCCACGGCGACCGATACGACGGATACCGCAACCGATACAGGCCTTGCTGCTGCGACCGATCTCCTCGCTGACCTGCAGGCAGCCGTCCCGACGACGAAGGGCCAGTCGACGCAGGTCAACACCGCCGGCGACAAGGACAAGACGGGCGAGACGGATCAGGACGGGGCTGACGCCACGGACGGCGGCAAGACCGGCGATGGCGGCGCT
Organism: Neorhizobium sp. NCHU2750; assembly: GCF_003597675.1. Classification (NCBI taxonomy): domain Bacteria; kingdom Pseudomonadati; phylum Pseudomonadota; class Alphaproteobacteria; order Hyphomicrobiales; family Rhizobiaceae; genus Neorhizobium; species Neorhizobium sp. NCHU2750. Next base: position 284,585 of record NZ_CP030827.1, read on the forward strand.
GCGGAGGATGTCCTGGCGATCCTACAGGCTGTTCCTGACGCATCGACCTTGGCCGCAGCGCAGGCCGGTGCCGCCGCTGCCCAGACCGCACAGGCCGGCGTAGCGGCCGTCAAGGGCGGACAGTCCGGTGCCGCAACGGCCCAGGTGGGCACCGTCCAGCCTCAGGCTGATGACATGGCCGCCATGACCGACACCGATACTCTCGCCACGCGTGCGAGCGCGATGGGCCTGTCGATGCCGGCAGACAGTACCGACACCACGCTTGCGACCGGCTCCACCGTCTCGGCGACCGCGGTGGCCACCGCCGCCACCGATACTGCCCATGCAGCAAAGAATGCTCTCGCCGAGGCCATCGCTCAGGATACGTCGCAATCGACCACCGACGACAGCTCGACCAATATCGATCTGTCGATGGTGACCGTGACAGATAGCCGCCGCTATATCGGTCTTGCTCCGAGTTCCAACGCGCTGTCGCTTGCTACGGCCTTCGGACAGGATCCCGACTGGTCGGCAGCCATGGACCCTAGCGCCAAGCTTTCCAACGAGGCCCTCTATGCCAGCACGGGCAAGGTGGTGAACACGTTGACGATCGCACTCAATCCGGGCGATCTCGGGCAGGTCACGGCGACCATGCGCATGGTAGGCGAGCAGTTGAACATCCACCTGACGGTGGAAAACAGCAAGGCCTACAAGCAGATCACCAGCGATAGCTCCTCGATGCTGGATAACCTGAAGGCGCATGGCTACAGCGTCGACCAGATCACGGTGAGCATTTCGAGCGCGTCCTCTTCCGACAAGGGGGCCGACACGTCTGCGGGTGGGCGACAGTCCTCCGACATGAGCCAGGCACAGCAGCAACAGCAACAACAGCAGAGCGGCCGCCAGGGAGGCAGCTTCAGCCGTAGCGCGGGTGACACAACCGACGTCATCGCGCGTGGCAGTTCTTCCGGAGGTCGTGATGAAGGTTTGGCTCAGGGTAACGCTGTCGGCAGCACTGATAGTCGCCCCGACCACGTTTATCTCTGAACCGGGCAGGGCGGCCGTCGGGCAGGGCGTTGCCTGCGAAAGGCAGATCCAGCATGCGGCGGCCCAATACGGCATACCCGAAGGGATACTCTATTCCGTCGGGTTGACCGAGACCGGCCGCAAGGGCTCGCTCAGCCCTTACGCGCTGAATGTCGAAGGCAAGGCCTATTTCCCGGGTTCGCTGCAGGAGGCTTTTGCCCAGGTGGCAGCAGCCAGAGGGCAGGGTGCCAAGCTGATCGATATCGGCTGCATGCAAATCAATCTCATGTATCACGGCGAGAATTTTGCCTCGTTGCAGGATATGTTCGATCCGGCGCAAAACGTCGCCTATGCGGCGCGTTTTTTACGTGAGCTCTATGATCGGCACGAGACCTGGACGATGGCCGTTGCCCGCTATCATGCGGGTCCCAACAACAACCCTGCACAGCAGCAATATGTCTGCCGGGTGATCGCCAATCTCGTGGCGTCCGGCTATGGTCAATGGACCTCGGGTGCATCCGGATTTTGCGCCGGTGGAAACTGGCGATAACAGTGTTTTTCGGCTTGACTCTGCTCCCGCCGCTGATTTGGCAACAATGAGGCGTGTCAATTCGAACCTTCGTGTTTCGTCCGTGCAACACCCGATTCCAACAGGAAAGTTGTGGTGATTGGCCGATTGACCCACTAGATGTGGTGCAAATCGGACCGGCATGGTTAATCAATTATTAATTAGTCCCTGCAATTTCCCATAATTGTGGCCGAGTCCCGCGATTCGTACTCATCGCATCAGCAAATGAACTGGCTGATTCGGAGATGGGTGAATGATCGTCGTGGTTGATGAGCGAGAGCTCGTGACGGAAGGCTATACATCCCTGTTCGGGCGCGAAGGCATTCCTTCCGCGGGCTTCGATCCGGTCGAATTCGGTGAATGGGTCAACTCGGCAGCCGATGCCGATATCCGCGCCATCGAGGCCTTCCTCATCGGCCAGACCAAGAGCGCCTGCGATCTGCCCCGCGCGATCCGCGACCGCTCCACCGCCCCCGTCATCGCCGTCTCCGATCAGCCGTCGCTCGATGCGACGCTCGCCCTCTTCGATGCCGGCGTCGACGATGTCGTCAGGAAGCCGGTTCATCCGCGCGAGATCCTTGCTCGCGCCGCTGCCATCCGCCGCCGGCTGCAGGCGATCTCCAACTACACCGATATCGGTTCGATCCGGGTCTTCTCCGACGGTCGCGATCCCGAGATTGCCGGTGAAGTCTTCCCGCTGCCGCGCCGCGAGCGCCGCATTCTCGAATATCTGGTCGCCAACCGCGGCCGCCGCGTCTCCAAGGCACAGATCTTCTCGGCCATCTACGGCATCTTCGACGAGGACGTCGAGGAGAACGTCGTCGAAAGCCATATCAGCAAGCTGCGCAAGAAGCTCAGGAAGAAGCTCGGTGACGATCCGATCGATTCAAAGCGCTTCCTCGGTTACTGCATCGACTGGAATTGAGATCAACGGGGGCCGACCCCGCGCCGAGCAAACGAAAACACCGCCCGATTTGATCGGGCGGTGTTTTCGTTTGAATATGAGGGCACGGGCAGGGGAGGGCGCGATCACAACACCAGCGGGCTTACCCGATCGTCTGTCCCTGTACTTCGCGATCAGCCGGAATTGAGCTGCGCGACAGCAAGCAGCGTGTCGGCGCTGATCGATGACGACGTCGTTCCCTGAAGGATATCGAGTGCGGGAGAGTCCGTTGTGCTGTTCTGGGTATCGTAGAGTGCGGTGAAGCGCTGGACGAGCGTTTCCACGTAGTCCGGGTCGCCAAGCTTGTCGAGGTCGATGAACTTCTCGACGGATGCCGCCTGCTTGTCCAGATCCTGGCTGGAGAAGTAGCTCGACAGGCTGAACGATGTCGTGAAGAATTGCAGAAGGGCCGTATCGCCGAGAATGTCGTAGGCGTTGGTGATGTCGGGTGCCTTGCGCTGGAAATACAGTGCAAGCCGGACGCCTTCGTTGGAATCGCCCTGTTCCTCTTCCATCGTCTGTTCGTAGTAATTGTTGACCGTCTTCAGCACGTCGCCACGCTGCTGAACGGTACCGAGCGTATCGGGAGTGAGATTGCCGTCGGAATCGAAGTTGAAGGACGCGACGATTTCCGCAAACTTGCTGTTGGACTGCTGGTTGACATAGCTGTCGGGGTCGTCGAGGTCGGAATCAAACATCTGCTTCCATTGATCCTCGGTGACGCTGTCGGGGTCAATGCCCTGGCTCTCAGCCAGAAAGTCGGTCAGGCGGGAATTGGAAACCAGCTGGTCGACATTGGTGATCGATTCCATCTGGGTCTTGTAATACTCGATCTCGTCATTGGCCGCATCCTTGGCATCGGTCTCTTCAGTGCCGTCGAGGAAGCGGGTCTTCTGGCTCAGATATTCGTTGGCATAGTCGGCTGTAACATGCTCCGACTGTGCCAGAAGGGGCGTGGTCGCATTGCCGTCGCTGTCAAAATTGAAAGCCTTGGCGAGCTCGACATAGCGGTCATCGCCCAACTGGTTGACGTAGCTCTTCTTGTCATCGACGTCGCTCTCGAGCACCTTGCGCAGCTTGGCGGTGGATACGTCGTCAGGATCTATGCCATATGCGCGCAGCGCCACGTCCCATATTTCCGTGGTGCCGTTATTGTTTTCGTCGTCGTCATCGGCGTTGGAGGTCAGGAAGTCGTCGACGCTGGTTACGTTGGCGATCCGCGTCGTGTAGTTGGACACGGCGTCGCTGACCGCATCGGCCTGGTCGCCCTGAAAGTTGGTCTTGTACATGGATGCCAGACTGCTGATCTGATCGGCATTCTGCGCCGTGTCGCCATCGGCAAGCGTGTCGTCCGACTGGAAATTGAAATAGTCCAGCAGTTTCGTGTTGCCGATCGTTTCGGCGAAGGTCTGGCTGTACATCATGCTCGCCACGCTCGATGCCAACATGGTATCGCGCAGGCCGAATGCGGTCTGTACGTAGTCGAGCATGCGCGGGTCGTTGGTGATGTCGGTAGCGCTGGTCGCCTCGGCGACGTGCTTTTCCCAGTATTCCTGATTTGCCTGGGTGAGCAGGTTCGAAGGGTAGGTGGACTGGGTGTAGATGTAGTCCAGCCGCAGATCGTCCGTCTGGTCGGAGGTCTGTGCGGTTTCGCCGTCCGCCACGGTGCCGTCGCTCTGGAAGTTGAAGGCTTCCGCCAGCTGCTTCCAGGAATCGCTGCTGGCCTTGTTGGCCACGCTGTCCGGGTCGTCGAGATCGCTGGTCAGGACCTGTTTCAGATAGCTCTTGGACGTATAGGTGGCATCAAGGCCAAAGGCATTGAGAACATAGGTTCTCATCTCGTCATTGTTGACGAGGTCGTCGACATTGTCGACCTTGCCGATATTGGCGTTGAAGTACGAAACCTCGGACTGGATGTTGGTCACTTCGCTATCGAACGAGTCCTGATAGGCGGTCGTCACCGTGTCGGCCTGCGCGGTCGTCTGGGCGACCTTGGTATCGCCGGAGAAGTTGTAGGCCTTCGCGAAATCGGCGTACCGGCTGTCGGTCAGCGAGTTGGCAAAGCTCGAAGAATCGTTGGGATCGCTCTCCAGGACCTTCTTCATGAAGGCCTTGGCATAGGTCATGTCCTCGAGGCCGTAGGCCTTCATCGCATAGGAGAACAGCCGGTAGTCGTCGACGAAATCGTCGGCATTGGTGATCTTGCCGATATTGGCTTCGTAATAGGCGGTATCGCTCGATACGGTGCTTTCGCTTGCCACACGCGACAGGGACGTCTTCATGTCCCGGTTGACGATGAGATAGCTCGTATATGTGGAAAGGGTCGACGTCGTCGTCATTGCGATGGAGGCCTCTTGCTTGCTACAGCGGCCTTCATCATGGCCTAGCCTTGCGCAACCATCGCGCACAATTTCACACAGCCGGTCAGCTGCACATTGTGATAATTCGTCGATTCTATATCAAAATCGTCGATTTGTCACCCCTGCAGCTGATGCATGGTGTCTGAGGTCTTGCTCGGCAACAGGATCGGGGCGGTGCGGCCTTTGCCGCGGTCACTCTCACGCAAGCTTCGTTTCCTAGATTTTCGCCAAATCGGTCTGTCGTCGGATGTTGCGATGGCCGCCGGTGTCGAAGGAAGTTGCAAGCGAAAGCGCCTCTGGCGGTTTCCGAATCTCATGACGAGACGGAGCAGAAATGGCCACCCCTCCTAGCATTTTGCCGCTGCCGAAAGTGTCCGCGCGTGGACGCGATGTCGGGTTCGCCATCGGCATTGTCGCCATCCTGTGCATTCTGTTCCTGCCCATTCCGGTCATTTTCATCGATATCGGCCTGGCCTTCTCGATCGCGCTGTCGGTGCTGATCCTCATGGTCGCGCTGTGGATCCAGCGCCCTCTCGATTTCTCGTCATTCCCGACCATCCTGCTGATCGCGACAATGATCCGCCTGTCGCTCAACATCGCCACCACGCGTGCCATCCTCTCGCATGGCCATGAGGGTCATAACGCTGCCGGCGGCGTCATTTCCGGCTTCTCCAGCCTCATCATGTCTGGTGACTTCGTCATCGGTCTGATCGTCTTCCTGATCCTCATCGTCGTCAACTTCATCGTCATCACCAAGGGTGCGACCCGTATCGCGGAAGTCGGCGCCCGCTTCACCCTCGACGCCATTCCCGGCAAGCAGATGTCGATCGACGCCGACCTGTCGGCCGGCACGATCGACGAGAAGGAAGCGCAGCGCCGCCGCAAGGAGCTGGAAGAGGAAAGTTCCTTTTACGGCGCGATGGACGGTGCTTCGAAATTCGTCCGCGGCGATGCGGTCGCCGGCCTGCTGATCACCGCCATCAACGTCTTCGGCGGCATCATCATCGGTTACTTCCGTCATGGCATGGAAATCGGTCAGGCTGCCGACGTCTTCGTCAAGCTGTCCGTCGGTGACGGTATCGTCTCGCAGATCCCGGCGCTGATCGTTTCGCTCGCGGCCGGCCTGATCGTCACGCGCGGCGGCAACCAGGGTTCCACGGACGCGGCCGTCATCGGCCAGCTCAGCGGCTACCCGAAGGCCATGTCGGTCGCTGCCGGCCTGATGTTCATCCTCGGCCTTGTTCCGGGCCTGCCTTTCCTGCCCTTCACGGGCCTTGCTCTTCTGCTGGCAGCCGGCGGCTGGTTCATTCCCCGCCAGATCGAAGCCCAGAACAAGGTTCTGCGCGAGGAAGAGGAAAAGAAGGCTGTCCGCACCCAGGAGGTCGAGCGCGACACCGTCAAGAACGCCCTGCGCACCACGGAAATCGAACTGGCACTTGGCAAGCTCGTCTCGCCGCGCCTTCTCGGCGCGCATCAGGAACTGGCTTTCCGCGTCAGCAAGATGCGCAAGAAGTTTGCCGTCCAGTATGGCTTCGTCGTGCCCGAGATCAAGGTGACCGACGATATCGCCATTCCCGACAAGTCCTACCAGATCCGTATCCATGGCACGACTGTTGCCGCAAGCACGCTTCGCGTCGGCGAAGTGCTGGTCATCACCGGCAAGCGCCACAAGCCGTCGGTACCCGGTGACGAGGTTCGCGAACCCGCTTTCGGCATGCCGGCGGTTTCAGTCCTCGAACATTTCGTCGACGACCTGAAGCGCGAGGGCTTCCACCCGATCGACAATATTTCTGCGCTTTTGACCCATGTCAGCGAGGTCATCCGCAACAACCTGCCTTCGCTTCTGTCGTTCAAGGACGTCAAGATCCTGATCGACCGGCTGGATCCGGAATACAAGAAGCTCGCCGACGAGATCTGCTCGTCGCACATGTCCTATTCCGGCCTGCAGGCCATCCTGAAATTGCTGCTGGCCGAGCGCGTCTCCATCCGCAACCTGCACCTCATCCTCGAAGCAGTGGCCGAACTCGCGCCACATCTGAAGAAGGCCGAGCAGATCGTCGAGCATGTCCGTGTCCGCATGGCGCAGCAGATCTGCGGCGACCTTTCCGACAATGGCGTGCTGCGCGTCGTGCGAATCGGTACCAAGTGGGATCTCATCTTCCAGCAGGCGCTCAAGCGCGATGCCAAGGGTGATGTGATTGAATTCGACATCGATCCACGCAATCTTGAAGAGTTCAGCAACGAGGCAAGCAAGGTTATCCGTGAATTCATGGACGAGGGCCTGCCTTTTGTACTTGTGACCCTGCCCGAAACGCGCTCCTATGTCCGCATGATCACCGAGCGGCTGTTTGCGACGCTGCCGGTTCTGTCTCACGTCGAATTGGCGAAAGGCACGGAAATCAAGATACTCGGTTCGATTTCATGATCCCCGATCCACAGGGCGCCGTCATGGCGCTTTTCCTGGCATTCTGCCGTATTGGCGGTTGCCTGATGGTCATGCCGGGGTTTTCCTCTGCAAGACTGCCGATGCAGATAAGGCTTTTCATAGCGCTGGCGTTATCGCTGGCGCTTTTGCCCATGTTCTGGGACACGCTCTATCCGCCCGCAACGGCCGCGCCCGAAGTCTACCTGGTGACGATTTTTTCCGAAACGATAACCGGTGTGGTTTTCGGCATGGTGGCGCGCATCTATTCGCTCGGCATTCAGTTTGCCGGCTCCATCATGAGCATGGCGATCGCTTTCAACTCGAGCCCGACCGGCGACATATTCGAAGACAGTTCGGATAACAACCTGACCAGCCTTCTGCAGACCGGGGCACTGTTCGTGCTCTTCATCCTCGATTTCCATCATTACATGATCAAGGCGGTGGCGGAATCCTACACGACAATACCGGTCGGGACGCTGGTTGGTGCGCAGAAATCCCTTATCAGTGTGACCGATGCCCTTGCGGCGACCTTCAAGATCATGTTGCGGCTGGCGAGCCCTTTCATCCTCTATGGCATGCTGTTCAACGTCGTCGTCGGCATGATCAACAAGCTCGCGCCGCAGATCCCTCTCTACTTCATTTCCACGCCCTATGCGCTCGCCGGCGGCATATTGCTCGTCTACTTCACGATCGCTGCGCTGCTCGACCAGTTCGCCGACGGCTTCTTCGTCATCTTCAACGCCCTATAGAGGATCGACAATGGCGGACATGGACCGATCGAAAAAACTCAAGCGGCTGGTTTCGGTCCAGCGGCACATGGAAAAGATCATCGAGAACGATCTGGCGATCATCGTTCGCCAGCGCGATGAAGTCGCCGCTGCCATGGATCTCACGGCCAGCGTGATGACGTCGCTCGATCCCATTCATCGGGGGCTGTCGCGACACTATCTCGGCCGGTTCTCGCGTCTATCGGCCGAGGAACGCCAGCTGGCGGCGTCGCGCAAGGCGCAGGAAACGCGTCTGGCGAGGGAACGCAGCAAGGGCGACCGGCTGGAGGAGCGCCGCAAGGAGGCGGCCGAGCAGGAGCAGCGTGCTCGTGAGGATGAGGCGGTCTATAATCTGCTGGAGATGACGATCACCTTGAAGGACGCCAGCTTCCAGCAAGGTTAGCCTGCGAGAATCGGCTTCGTTTTTTAGCAAAGAGGAAAACGAAGTGGCTATATCTCCTCCCAGCGATCTTGTGCTCGACGTCGTCAAGGCGGCCGATCCGGACAGCATGATGGCAGCCCGTGACAAGTTGCGCACTGCCAGCGCCAGTAACCAGGCTGCCGTCCTGACTGCCAGCAATGATGGTTTTGCATCGATGCTGGGCTCCACCGGAAGCGATACGATGAAGGCCGGTCTCGGCAATGCCCATCACGGCTCGACCGAGAAGATCCCGGAAACCTACCGTAAGTTCGAAGCCAGCATCCTGTCGACCTTCTTCAAGGAGATGATGCCGAAGGATAGCGAGGCGGTCTACGGCAAGGGTACGGCGGGTGACTTCTGGAAGGGCATGATGGCCGAGCAGATGGCCGATTCCGTTTCGAAGCAGGGCGGCCTGGGCATTGCCCAGCAGGTTTTCCAGCAGGCCCTGAACAAGCAGAAGCTCGAGGCGCCGACTGCAACGCCGGATCAGAAGAACCACGATATGGCCCTTAACATGATCACCGACATCGAGCGTCGTGCGCTGATCTCGCCGCAGACGGGCACCGACAAGACAGATAACGACGCGGCCTGATCAGGGCGGGGGCGAGGGAGAATAGTCCTATGGAAGTCATCAATAGCGAATACCGTATCAGGGCGGTTCTCGGTCGTCTCGATGTGATCATCGAAAACGAGAACCAGCGGATCGGCACGGATCCGGATTTCGACTTCAAACTGTCGAATGCACACAAGAGCCGTTGCCTTTACGAGTTGACGATGTTGTTCCGCAACAGCGACCGCAACGAGATTACGTCTGCCCATGTTGAACAGCTGCACGCGCTGAAGGCCAAGCTCAAGCTGAACGAGCGTCGCGTCGAAGCCCATATGCGCGCCGTGCGCGCAGTAACCGAGCTTCTGAAGAATGCGGTGCGCAGTGCCGACGATGACGGCACCTACTCGCAGCAGCAGTTCATGGTCCGGGCCGGTAAATGATCAAGCTCGTCCTGATCGGCATCTGGGTCTGCATCATCTCGCTCGGCGGGGTCTATGCAGCGGTTACCCTGGCAGGCGGCGGTGCAGAAGTCGCCTCTGCCAAGCAGGAGGTGCCGCCGACTTATGTCCCCGGCGAAGTTCTCAGCATTCCGGTCATTTCCGGCGGTGATGTGAGCGGCTATTTCCTCGCCAAGGTCTCGGTGATGGTCGATCAGGAAAAGGCGGCAAAGACGCATATTCCGATGGCGCCCTACATCACCGACGAGCTTTATACGGTGCTGGTCGGCGACAAGCTGATCGACCTGCCGAAGGCGGGGCAGATCGATGTCGAAGGGCTGCGCACTAGGATCAAGACCGATCTCAACGCCAAGGCCAAGGAAGAGCTGGTAACCTCCGTCATCTTCGAACAGCTGGATTACATCTCCAAGGCGGATGCGGCCGGCAAGTCGAGCCAGCGGCCGCCGATGAAGAAGATCATTGCGCCGGAGCCGGCTCCGGCCGGTGCGGCTGACGGCAAGGGCGGTTCGGCCCCGTCGCACTGATGCGACAGCTGTTCTGGCTGCGCCGGCGGCCAGGACCTCGGAAAAAGCCCGGCATCGTAGCAACAGCAGACTGCCTTGCGGTGTGCGCCAACAACTCTCAAGCGGTTCCAGCCATGTCCGAATCCGAAATCCTGCTGTCCATCTGCGTTCCCACCTACAATCGCCAGTTCCTGCTGGAACGGAATATCTCGTTCCATCTCAAGTCCTTCCGTGAACTCGGCATCTCCTTCGAAATCGTCGTCGTCGATGATTGCTCGACGGACAACACCGCCGAATACATGAAGTCGCTGGCGCATGTGCCGGAAATTTCCGCCTTCCGCCGCGCCAGCAATTCCGGTTTCGTCAGCAATTACGCCTTCGCCATGCGCCGCGCCAAGGGCCGCTACGCGGTGTTTCTTGGCGATGACGACCTGCTGATCCCGGAGAAGGTCGTCGAATATCTGCGCCTCATGGAGGCCGATCCGGATCTCGGCATGATCCAGGCACCATGGCTTCTGGTCGATGCCCGTCCCGGCCGCGGAGACATGGGTCCCTTCTATCGCATTCCCGGGCCGACCCGCTTCGCCCGGGGAGATTTCCGCGGTCTTCTCGATTTCATCCTCGCCTGGCATGTCTTCCCCGAATTCCTCATCGTCCGGCGCGATGTGCTCGACAAGACCATCTCGGGCGGCACGCCCTTCATCTTCTGGGCCTACCTCTATACGACCCGTGCACTCGACAAGGCCGGCGTGATGTTCGTGCCCGAGCCCTTCGCCCGCGTCACGGCAGTCTCCGACGATCCGCGCATGCAACAGGGCAATAACGAATGCATGTTCCAGTGGGACACCTATCGCGGCGGCCTGGAATATCTGGCGTCCCAGAGCTGGAAAGGCCAGCAGCCGACCCCGCTCGACTATCAGAATACGACCGAGAAAATCATGGACTTCATGTACAAGCGCCAGTCCGTGGCCCTGCGCTTGCATATCCAGACGAAGAACTGGGTGGAGGCCTATATCCTCTATCACCGGATGGCGGCCTACAAGGAAATCACCCTGCCGGGCACCTCCGTCGACATGCTGCGCAAGCTTGCCGGCGTCGCCATGGCGGCGTCCGAAGCGACGAGCTTCAACGCCCTGCCGGCGATCGTCGATCCGGCCCTGACGGCCGACCTCATCAACCTTCTGCCGGCAAAGGTGCAGGAGCGCCTGACCCGAAACGTGCCGATGGGGGCCGAGGACGGCGGCCGTGCCTGGCTGAAGCTCGATCCCCGCTTCGGTGAGCCGATGCGGCCGCAGGATGCCGCATTCAATGTCAGCAGCTATGTCGACCAGTTCATCTGACAGGCGTTTGGCAGCGGCGGTCTAAGCCGGGTGAGTGGGGCAAAGCGAAATGACGAAACCAATCTTGATTGTCGGTGCCGGCCTGTCCGGCGCCGTCATCGGCCGGGAACTGGCCGAAGCCGGCCATGCGGTGAAGATCATCGATCGCCGCCCGCACATCGCCGGTAACTGCCACACCGAGCGCGACGAAGCGACCGGTGTCATGGTGCATGTCTATGGCCCCCATATCTTCCATACCAATGACGAGGAAGTCTGGGCTTACGTCAACGCCCATATGCGCTTCATGCCCTATGTGAACCGGGTGAAGACGACGAGCGGCGACAAGGTCTATTCGCTGCCGGTCAACCTCCACACGATCAACCAGTTCTTCGGCAAGACGCTGCGGCCCGACGAGGCGAAGGCGTTCATCGCCTCTCTTTCCGATCCCGCCATCGGCGAGCCCGTCACCTTCGAGGACCAGGCGCTGAAATTCGTCGGTCGCGATCTCTATGGGGCTTTCTTCGAAGGCTATACGCGCAAGCAGTGGGGTTGCTCCCCGGCCGACCTGCCGGCCAGCATTCTCAAGCGCCTGCCGGTCCGCTTCAATTACGACGACAACTATTTCGCCCATCGTTTCCAGGGCATGCCCGAACATGGCTATACTGAAATGGTGGCAGGCATTCTGGACCACGGCAATATCGAGGTTGAACTCAAGCAGGAATTCTCCCGCACAGAGGCCGCCAACTTCGCACATGTCTTCTATTCCGGCCCGCTTGACGGCTATTTCGGCTACGAACTCGGCCGGCTCGGCTACCGTACGCTGGATTTCGAGCCCTTCCGCTACGAGGGCGACTATCAGGGCTGCGCCGTGATGAATTACGGGGATGTGGAGATACCCTATACCCGCATCACCGAGCACAAGCATTTCTCGCCCTGGGAAGACCACGAGAAGAGCATCTGCTATCGCGAATTCTCCCGCGAATGCGGACCGAGCGATACGCCCTATTATCCGATCAGGCTGAGCGGCGAGCAGGCCCTCCTGTCGCAATATGTGGAGCGCGCCCGGCAGGAAAAGGACGTCACCTTCGTCGGCCGCCTCGGCACTTACCGTTATCTGGACATGGACGTCACGATCCGCGAGGCGCTCGATACGGCCAAGGCCTGCCTTGCCGCCATCGCGGCCGGCGAGGCCATGCCGGTCTTCAGCGTGGAGCCGTGAGGTTTTCTCGACCTTCCGCTTCGGGCTGCCTCAGTTTCGGCCGCGGCTGACAGCCAGAGATTATCGACCGCAAGGCAATACGTCTCACGGTTTCGGCTGCCTGCACCAGTATGGCGCCATACTAAAGTGAAGGGACACTGATGGAAATCGAAGCGAAGAACTCAATCGTCATCGCGCGCACTGAGCAGAATTTGCGATGGGTTGCCTCAATCGACGATTCATACGCGGTCTATGTCTATAATCTCGGCAGCGCCATCAGTGACGACGTGGCTCTCGACCGGATTGACCATATTATCGAGGTGTCCGAACCGCTGGGGCCCTCTGCGGTTTTTCTCAGGCATATTCTGACCCAGGTGGCCGATGACGGCATGATAAGCGTGTTCGTTGACGCGAATGCCCAGGCAAATATGGCGCCACTCGCCGACTGGCTTGCCCATTGCACGGCCTGGAGCGACCCCGACGCAGAGCCGACGGAAGATCGGGATATGGCGGCGATCGTACCCGAATTGGCAGTCTCGGCGGGAAAGAAGCTTCTTCGGCCTGACCTTCTCGCCTCGGGCATACCGGCGCTTTTTCGTTCGGTCGGGCTCGATCAGCTCGCTGCATCGGCTTCGGGCGGCGGGGTTGGTTCCTATCGACAATACCCCGTCGTTGCTCTCAGGAATTCTGCCATCAAGGCCATGGGCGGCGACATCTGGAACCAGCTCTATCGTATCGTCTCGGGCGATGACGCGCAGGATATGCTGCTCTCGCACGTCTGGCCGCATCTCTTCGGCGCACCCTTCGAGAAAGCAAGCCGCGAAATCCAACAAGGTTCGCCTGTTTACGCCATGCGCGAAACGAAGCCAGCGCCGCTTGCCGATGTCTCGAATAACCAGGCGTTGCAGCAGGACATGATGTCTGAGCTCACCGCCGAAGTGTCCAGGCTGAGCGCGACTATCGATACCCAGCGCCAGGCCATGTCTCAACTCGTTGAGATCGTCAGCACCGTTGTCGCTGCCGCTGTTGCGCCCCGCCGCCGGCAACGCCTCTTCATCTCGACCGGCTATTTCGCCACCGCGGTGGCTGCGACTGTCCTGCAGCAGCTGGACGACGACTACGACAACCATTTGCTGATCGTCCTCGATCGCCAGGACCCGCTGATCAACAGGCGGTGGGCGTATCAGATGTTCTCCAATTGGGCCTCCGTAAGGACTGCGACGCACGTCGAATACTACGTCAACAAGGCAGAGTTCCAGAACCCTTTCGGCATAGACTTCAACGAGGTCTATTCGCCCGACATCACCGTGATCAACTTCGTCCGTGCCAAGTTCAAGGCGGAACGCTACCACTTCTTCGAGGAAGGCCTGTCGACCTACGACCACATCAAGCGTCTTACGGTCGATTGGCCGGATGTGCTGACATACCTCCTCTTGCCGGAAGTGGTCAGGGGACATCGCGCCACACCCATCGCGATCGACCCGGTAAGGTTTCGCGAAACAATCGGCAAGGCAGGCCGCTATTATCGCATGCCGACGTTCGAGAAGCCCAGGAACGTCATACTCCTGGCCACCGGAGTACCGGTCTACGCCGCCGACAAACGGCACCAGTCCTTCGCGTTTTTTGACGAGGCGGTCGCCCAGCTAAAGGCTGAGGGCTATCAGGATATCTGGCTGAAGCCGCATCCGAGAGTCGAGATAAGAGACATATATCCGTCCTCAAATCTCGCGGCTCAAGGTGTGCGTTTGCTCGAGAGTGATGTGCCATTGGTCGAGGCAATCGTGGAGCAGAACAGGGACAGGATCGATTTGATCATATCCCTCTATTCAAGCTTCTCCGTTTATTCAGAACCGTTGTTCGGCATCAGGTCACGGAGAGTGGAGGGAGCGATGATCGACGCTTATCAGCGTGATCTCAAGTCCATCCAGGATGGCCATGTCCAGCCCGTTTAGGGCCAAGACCAAGAAGCGGACAAAGCCTGCCCTGCCTTAAGGATTGGCGTTGATCGACCGCCCGATGGCAAACAATGCTCGACAAGAGCCCAAAGCAATGCCGGCGTAATTGCTCACGCCGGCGCTTATGCCACAAGACTGTACCCTTTCGGCCCCCGTTTCCAGCGAGGATGGCCGGGGCCCAGGCGTCTTTATCCCGGTATCATCTCACCCCGGCTATCGAGCGCATCTTGTGCTGGTAGGCGCGATGGACGACGGCTTGTTCATTGATTGCGGCCCGCAAATCATAGGTCGCGCCGATCGGCCGGGTGTGCTTCACGGCGACCGCGTCGATGACGCCGATCTTGTTCTGGGGATATCCGAGCAGGGACGGCCAAAGGTGATCGAGGCCGTAGCCAGATTCCACATCTCGTATGGACCCCATGCAGATCTTGAGGGCGGCCTTGCTGAATATGGGGCACATGATCTCGACAAATGTCCCGTACCGCACGGTGCTGTCGGGGCGTTGGACAGTCAGGGGGTGGTTTGGAAAGGAACCTGGCCCTTCCGTCAGCGATGGCTGAGCGAGATCCATCCCAAGCTTTCTGAAGAGATGGAACATCCGGTTGATGCTCGCACCATCGCACAGCAGATCGTCATCCGGCAACCAGATCGCGTCATAGTCCCAGAGTGGGCTGCCCTGATAGAAAAGATCGTAGAGCAGGCGGAATTTCTTCGTTTTGGGAATATGGGCAAGATACTCGTAGGGAGGCGCCACCTGCGGTGTTTCCGCGCCGTAATATCCCACGCAGATGTCCCAGTTCCGGGTCATGGCTGTCAGCCCGTCGAGCCAGCGTGGGTGAAGCGACTGCGCACCCGCGGGAACGACGACGAGATAAGGCCTCCTCATTCCATCTTCCCGCTGGGTGATGAACGTGGCGCGGCGGGGCGTGGCAGCTGGTGTCGCATATGTCGGATGCGCCGGATGGTCGACCTTCTCCAGCAGGAAGACGGCCTGCGTGCCATCGATCCTCCCGCGACCGGCGAGAAGGCCGATCTCACCGCCCTCAACCGTCGCGACGTTGAATGCGATCGAGGGAAGCCCGTTCTGGTCGACGAAGCAAAGGCGACCGTTGACGATCTGCCAGGTGTCCACCGATGCGGATGCGAAATTGCCGATCAGCCCGTTCGGGGCCAGCACCACGAAAGGGCAAAGCAGGCGCCCATCGATGTCGGTCAGGCGCCAGAATGTGCCCTCCAGGACTCCCGCGGCCACAGGCGGCGCTTCCGTAAGGCGATCAAGAACGGCTTGCGGGCTCATCTGCGTTTGCTGCGAGGTCAGGTTCAGCATCGGTGCTCTCAGCTTCTCGACGGAAGGCAGTGAGATGCCTTGACCGCATGGATGGATAATATCGGGCAAGGCGTGCGTGCCTTTGGAAACGGAATGCCCCGAATGTCCTTACCGTCTTCCGGCTTGTGCCAAACTTGAGGAGTGTCGACGGTGGCGGAAAATCTCCCGCAAGGATGTTTTTGGCAATTTCCGTGTTGACAGGAAGTGCAATCATAGGAAGAAGTCGCGGCGAATATCGCTCCTGCCGCTGATTTGGCAACAATGAGGCGTGTCAATTCGAACCTTCGTGTTTCGTCCGTGCAACACCCGATTCCAACAGGAAAGTTGTGCCGATTGGTCGATTGACCCACTAGATGTGGTGCAAATCGGACCGGCATGGTTAATCAATTATTAATTAGTCCCTGCAATTTCCCATAATTGTGGCCGAGTCCCGCGATTCGTACTCATCGCATCAGCAAATGAACTGGCTGATTCGGAGATGGGTGAATGATCGTCGTGGTTGATGAGCGAGAGCTCGTGACGGAAGGCTATACATCCCTGTTCGGGCGCGAAGGCATTCCTTCCGCGGGCTTCGATCCGGTCGAATTCGGCGAATGGGTCAACTCGGCAGCCGATGCCGATATCCGCGCCATCGAGGCCTTCCTCATCGGCCAGACCAAGAGCGCCTGCGATCTGCCCCGCGCGATCCGCGACCGCTCCACCGCCCCCGTCATCGCCGTCTCCGACCAGCCGTCGCTCGATACGACGCTCGCCCTCTTCGATGCCGGCGTCGACGATGTCGTCAGGAAGCCGGTTCATCCGCGCGAGATCCTTGCTCGCGCCGCTGCCATCCGCCGCCGGCTGCAGGCGATCTCCAACTACACCGATATCGGTTCGATCCGGGTCTTCTCCGACGGCCGCGATCCCGAGATTGCCGGTGAAGTCTTTCCGCTGCCGCGCCGCGAGCGCCGCATTCTCGAATATCTGGTCGCCAACCGCGGCCGCCGCGTCTCCAAGGCACAGATCTTCTCGGCCATCTACGGCATCTTCGACGAGGACGTCGAGGAGAACGTCGTCGAAAGCCATATCAGCAAGCTCAGGAAGAAGCTCAGGAAGAAGCTCGGTGACGATCCGATCGATTCAAAGCGCTTCCTCGGTTACTGCATCGACTGGAACTGAGATCAACGGGGGCGGCGCAGGCTGCCCCTGTTTTCGTTGCGTATCGGGCCTTACGGGCCAGTTTCTCTAGATGATTTCATTGGCTCAGCTCTGTCGCCGTTTCCTTTCGACTGTGGGCTTTTGAGACAACCGCTTCTTTAATTCACGTCCACCGATTTCAGACAGCTTCACGCAAGGACCGATCCCTAATGTGGAGCAACTATCACAGCGAGGATTCGAAATGAGCCTTTTTGGAACCATGAAGACCGCCGTCTCCGGAATGAATGCTCAGGCCAACCGCCTGGGCACGGTCGGTGACAATATCGCCAATTCGAGCACGACCGGCTACAAGGCCGCATCGACCTCGTTTTCGGCGCTGGTTCTTCCTTCCACCACCGGCAGCTACAATTCGGGCGGCGTCGAGAGCAACATCTCCTATGCCGTTTCCGAACAGGGCGCGCTGGAATACACGACGTCTGACACCGATCTCGCGATCCAGGGCAGCGGCTTCTTTATCGTCCAGGATACGGCCGGCAATACCTTCCTGACGCGCGACGGTTCGTTCACCCCCGATGAAAATGGTTATCTGGTCAACGATTCGGGCTACACGCTGATGGGCTATCCCGCCGATGGCGGCGCAGCGACCACGGTCGTCAACTCCTATGACGGTCTGGTTCCGGTCAAGGCCAGCGATTCGAGCATCGCTTCCGTTCCGACCACGCTGGCCTCGCTGACCGGCAACCTCAACCAGGCTGCGGACGAAGTCGCTCTCGGCTCATATGCCAGCGATAACTCCGCGAGCGTCGATGTCGACCAGGACAGCGTGCTGAAGACTTCGGTCACCACCTATGACGATTACGGTGCGGCCGTCACCTACGATATCTATTTCACCAAGACGGACAGCGACAGCAATTCCTGGGAGGTCTCCGTCTATAACGCGGCCGATGCCAGCACCAGCGGCAGCGGTAGCTTCCCCTATGGTGGAGACGGGCTCCTCACCAGCTCGGAAATCACCTTTGATTCGACTGGTGCGATCGCAAGCGTTGGCGGATCCTCGACGGACCTGTCGATCGTCATTCCTAACGGTGGTGACGGTATTTCGCTCGATCTGTCCGGCATGAGCCAGAAAGCCTCCGACTCGGCCATCACCAAGGGTACCGCCAACGGTAGTGCCGCCGAAGCGATGACCGGTATCGACATCGATACCGACGGCACCGTCTACGCGACCTACGCCAGCAGCGACCCGAAGGCGCTCTACCAGATTGCCATGGCGACGGTTGCAAGCCCCGACAATCTCGAGGTCTATTCGGGCAGCGTCTACAAGACGACCGCCGATTCCGGTGTCGTCACCATCGGCTTCGCCGGCATGGAAGGCTTCGGCAGCATCACCTCCGGTGCTCTCGAAACCTCCAACGTCGACCTGGCCAGCGAACTCACCGAAATGATCGAGTCCCAGCGCAGCTATTCCGCAAACTCCAAGGTGTTCCAGACCGGCTCTGACCTCATGGACACGCTGATCAACCTCGTAAGGTAAAAGGCTAGGAGCTAGCTGAATGTCACTCGCATCCGCAATCAATACGACGAAGGCGATCCTGAGCAACACCGCGACGCAAACGTCGGTGGTGTCGACCAATACCTCAAACACGAGTACTGAGGATTACAATCGGCGGACTGCGGTTACGACGACGAATGCCTATACCGGCGCGACCACGGTCAAGACCGAGCGCACCGAAGATACGGCTCTGCTGAAGCAGACGCTGGCTGCCATATCCGACGATTCCGGCCAGCAGGCACTGCTGGACGGCCTCAATTCGCTCGATGCGGCGATGGGAGGCGACGACTATACCTCGACGCCTTCCCAGTATCTCTCGGCTTTCGTCGATGCACTCAATTCCTACGCGGCGTCTCCGAGCGACACGACCCTGGCATCGGCGGCGGTTGCCGCCGCCAACGACGTTGCCACCTCACTCAATCAGCAAACCTCGGCCGTTCAGGGCTTGCGCGCTGATGCCGATGGTCAAATCGCGTCTTCCGTCGACACGCTGAACCAGCTTCTGAAGGATTTTCAGACGGCCAATGATGCGGTCAAAACGGCGACCGCGGCCGGTACGGATGCGAACGATGCGCTCGACACGCGCGAAGGCCTGCTGAAGCAGATCAACGAGATCGTTGGGGTCAATGCATCTGTTGGCGACAACAATGACATGGTCCTCTACACCACCAACGGCACGACCCTTTTCGAGACGACGCCGCGATCGGTGACTTTCGCACCGACGGCGATCTATGATGCCACGACCGAGGGCAATAGCGTCTATATCGACGGTGTTGCAGTGCCGGCCGGACAAGGCGGCAGCACCACGGCCGATGGTTCGCTGCAGGCTGAACTGCAGCTTCGCGACGAGGTTTACCCGACCTATCAGGACCAGTTGGACGAGATCGCCCGCGTAACCATCAATATCTTCTCCGAGAAGGACGCGTCCGACAATCCGGTCACCGGTCTGTTCACCACGTCCGCGGATCCTGATCCGGCACTGAGCCTGGATCCGGACGATGCCCAGATCGTCTCGGGCCTCGCCGGACTGATCACGGTCAACCCGACTGCGCTCGCAGATCCGACCACGCTGCGGGATGGCGACGTGTCCGGCACCAGCCAGAACGCCGAGGATGCCAGCGGCTATTCCGATCTGCTTTACGGCTATATTGCGGGCTTCCAGAACACCGTCAGCTTCGATGGTGATGCGGGCACGTCGACCAGTGCGACCCTGCTGGACTACGCCAACGATTCCGTCGGCTGGGTCGAGGAATACCGAAGCAATGCAAGCACGGCAGCGGAAAACACGTCGGCAATGGAATCTCGCGCCAAGGAGGCCTATTCCAACTCGACCGGCGTAAATCTCGATGAAGAACTGATGCTCCTCCTCGATATCGAGCAATCCTACAAGGCCGGCACCAAGCTGCTTTCGACGATTGGCGATATGCTGGACTCATTGTTGCAGGCGGCTAGCTGATCATGAAAACCACGTCGATATCAACTCTCGCCCTCAGCCAGTCGATGCAGTCGACGGTCTCCAACGCCATGACGGAGGTGACCAAACTGCAGGACGAGGCAGTGACCGGCACCTATTCGGATGTTGGTCTCGAACTTGGAACGAAGACGTCGACCAGCCTCGACTATACCCGCGAGAGCGCCCGGCTGCAGTCGATCGTCGATTCCAATTCCTTTGCCGAGACAAGGATGGATGCGTCCCAACTGGCGCTGACCAATATCTCGGATTCGGGGCAGTCGCTGCTCGATTCCCTGACCGCACTCGGCGGCAATTCGGACGTCAACAGCCTGCAGGTGGCCTCCGATTCGGCCATGTCGGTCCTGGAGAATTTCGTTGGCTACGCCAATACCGCGGCCAACGGCGAATACCTCTTCTCCGGCATCTCGACCGACGTCCAGCCGTTCGATGACGACTTCATCACCAATGTGACGACCGACTTCAACAATGCCTTCAGCGACTACATGTCGGCAAACGGCATCGCTTCCGCCAGCGACGTCACTGCAGACCAGATGACGGATTTTCTGTCCGATTATGAGTCATCTTTCGATTTGTCGAACTATACTGACGCATCTGACACGGTCATGTCGACGCGCATCAGTTCTTCGGAAACCGTAGACACATCAACAAGCGCTACGTCCGACGGTTTCCAGAATCTTGTGCTCGCATCTGTGGTATCCTCGCAGTTGACCAATGCCGGGCTTAGCAGCGGCGCGTTGCAGGTCGTGAGCGAGAACGCAACGCAGTATGCCGGCACTGCCATCTCGGGCGTCACTGCTCAGGCATCGGCGCTTGGCTTGTCTCAGGAACGTGTCGACAAGGCGAACACGTATATGAACAACCAGATCACCATCATCAATACGCAGCTGAGCGATCTCGTCGGTGTCGACACGGACGATGCGTCGGTGCGGCTGTCGACACTGCTGAACCAGGTTGAGACGTCCTACTCGATCACCTCGAAAATACTGGGCATGAGCCTGGCGGATTATCTGTAATCATCGGCATGAAGTGACGATGGGCGCGCTACCATGAAGGGTAATTGAATGTTTCAGTTTTCATACGCGGAGGTCATGGAGGATGACCTCAACGTCGCCCGCGACAGAGAACGACAGATCCTGACAAGATCGATCGATCTCCTGGAGGCGGCGAAAGAAAGCGCCAGATACGACAAGGCTTCGATCGAAGCGATTTACTACACCAGAAGGGTGTGGATGCGCTTGGCCGAGGATCTCAGAAGTTCCGAAAACCAGCTGAGCGTGGAAATTCGGGCCAACCTTATATCGATCGCCATATGGATACTCAAAGAGTTGGAAAACATTCGTCGACGTAAGTCTACCAACTATCAGGGTATCATAGACATAACCATCATCATCCGGGATGGATTGAAATGAAAAGTACGCTACGCCTCTCGCTGAAATCCGGGGAAAAGATCTTCGTCAACGGTGCCGTCCTACGGGTGGACCGGAAGGTCTCGATCGAATTCCTCAACGATGTGACGTTCCTGCTGGAAAACCATGTTCTTCAGCCGGAGCAGACCACGACGCCGCTTCGCCAGCTCTATTTCATTGCCCAGATGATGCTGATCAATCCCGAGGGCAAGGAACATTCGATGGCGCTGTTCCGCAAGTCGATTACCATGCTCATGGCCTGCTTCCAGAACGAGGAAGTCCGCTCCGAGCTGAAGCGGATCGATACGCTCGTGTCTTCTGGACGTCCCTTTGATGCTCTGAAGGCGATCCGGGCTCTCTATCCGGTGGAAGAAGCGATTCTGAACAAGAACGAGATCACGCCCGCAGCCGTCATGGAGTTGCGAAAGGAAATTGCGCTATGGTAGACGCGGTAGGTTCTTCGACGTCCACGACGTCAACGACGTCGTCCTCTGCTTCGGCAACCGCCTCTGCGGCTGCGTCGCTGAACTATGACGACTTTCTCCAGCTGCTGATCGCACAGATGCAGAACCAGGATCCGACCGATCCGATGGACTCTTCCACGCAGATCTCGCAGCTGGCGACCTTCTCTCAGGTTGAACAGACGATCCAGACGAACTCGAACCTGGAAAGCCTGATCAGCCAGTCCAACCTGTCGAACGCCTCGTCCTATATCGGCAAGACGATCAGCAGCGCGGATGGCAAGACGACCGGGGTGATTGCTTCCGTCGAGGTCAATTCCGACGGCCTGTCGGCGACGACTACCGACGGCGACACGATTGCCATCGAGGACGGCATCACGATTTCGAGCACGTCTAATTCTTCCTCTTAAAGAACTGTGCCGAATCTCTTAAGGTCTGAATGCTGCCGGTTTGTCGAAGCATACGACCGGCCGATACTTAAGGGATAGACACGATGAATGAGGCAGACGCGCTCGATATCATGCGCAACGCCGTTTGGACCGTGCTGGTTTCGGCAGGGCCGGCGGTGCTTGCCGCAATGGTTGTCGGCGTCACCATCGCCCTGATCCAGGCGCTGACCCAGGTTCAGGAGATGACGCTTACCTTCGTGCCCAAGATCGTTGCGGTCATGCTGGCGGTTGGCCTGTCCGCCTCCTTTATCGGAGGTCAGATCAACCTGTTTGCAGATCTTGTTTTCTCCCGTATTCAAAACGGTTTCTGACTGCATTTGCTTGTGCCGGAGCATGACGACCGGCGTGCGCAGGCGAAATTCTGACAATGTGACGGATTTTTCGTGGTTGGCCCATTTCGACCAGCCTCGCACAAGGCAGTTTTCCTACATCCTGAAGCAGCAGCCGGCATAATGG
This sequence comes from Neorhizobium sp. NCHU2750, assembly GCF_003597675.1. NCBI lineage: Bacteria > Pseudomonadati > Pseudomonadota > Alphaproteobacteria > Hyphomicrobiales > Rhizobiaceae > Neorhizobium > Neorhizobium sp. NCHU2750. The sequence continues at coordinate 307,319 of NZ_CP030827.1, forward strand.
CCGATTGAAGCTCGCCTTAAGTCCCGGGTCGGCAAGGCCAGCGGCCTGGAGATCCGATGACGGTTTCTATGATGGCGGGAAGTCAGTCGGATTGTTTTCGGCATTTGATCAAGCGTCAAGGCTCCGTTCATGACTTCTACTATTTCTTCGCTTAGCGTCACGCAGATCAGAACGCTTTCGACGACGGCGGTGGCAGCATGGTCGACGGAGGATGTGGCATCGCTGACCACCGCGCAGATCAAGGCGCTGTCTTCCGAGCAGATTGCTGCTCTCGATACCGAAGACATCGAGACTTTCTCCACCACCCAGCTTGCAGCGATTTCGAACAGCGCCATTATTGGTCTGACGATGGATCAGCTCGCGGTCCTGAACTCGGTGGCGATTGAGAGCCTGACGAGCGGCCAGGTTGCTTCTCTGACCTCATCGCAGTTGGACGCGCTGACGACAGACCAGGCTGAGGCTTTGACATCCTCGCAGGTCAAGGCGCTGAGCAGCGCCCAGCTTGCTGCATTGACGACTGCAGATATTGCCACATTCTCTACGGATGACATGGCAGCCATCAACTCGGCGGCCATTTCAGGTCTCTCGACCGCGGCCATCGCGTCGCTGACCACCGCTCAGGTCGCCGCCCTTTCTTCGGCGGCGGTCGGTCGGTTGACCACGGATCAGATCGCCGCATTCTCCACGAAGCAGATCGCGGCCTTGACCACTGCCCAGGTTGGCGCGCTGAAGTCTGTCCAGGTTGCGGCTCTCGGCACGGACGATATTGCCGCAATGTCGACGGGCGATATTGCGGCCCTCAGCAACAGCGCTGCGACAGGATTGACCTCCGCCGAACTTGCCGCCCTGACGACTGCTCAGGTCGCGGCTCTCAGCACCGCTGCAATTGCAAGCCTGTCTTCGTCACAGATAACCGTCCTGTCCACCAGTCAGATCCGGGCACTGACGACAGATCAGGTAGCCGTCCTGAAAGCGGCCCAGATCGCAGTCCTCGGCACAGGCGCTATCAGCGCCATGTCCACCAGCCAGATCGCATCGCTCGGCACAGGCGCCGTAGCAAGCCTGACCACTGATCAGGTGGATGCATTGTCGACCGCCCAGGTATCTGCCCTCACGGCGGCTCAGCTTGGAATGATCAAGGCGACGCAGATCGTCATCCTGTCGACGGCCGAGATTGCAGCTCTGTCGACGGACCAGATCGCGGCCCTGTCCACCAAGGCGATCGCGGGCCTGACCACCGACCAGATCGGTGCCCTTTCGACCAGCCAGGCGGGTGCGCTGACATCCGACCAGATCAAGACCTTGTCTTCGATCCAGATTTCGGCGCTCGGCGCCGACGACCTTGCGACCTTCTCGACCGCCGAGATGGCGGTGATCACCAGCAAGGCGATTGTGGGCCTGGCGACGGCCATCGTCGCATCCCTGTCGACGGCGAGCCTCGCCTCGTTGAGCACCACTGCCGTGGCGGTTCTCTCCACTGACCAGATCGCAGCTCTATCCACCGCCCAGCTTGCCGCGCTGACCACCCGTCAGGTCGCAGCCCTCAGCTCGGCGCAGACTGCCGTTCTCGATGCGTCGGATCTGGATGCATTCTCGACCGCAAGCATTGCCGCACTCAGCAGCAAGGGCGCCGTGGGTCTCAGCACCGATGTCATGGCATCGCTATCCACCGCCCAGATTGCGGCGTTGAACACGTCGGCTGTCGCCCATCTGACGACGCTTCAGATGGGCGTTCTGTCGGTTGAACAGGCCGAGGCTCTTTCGACTGCCCAGGTCACAGTGCTGAGCTCCAAGCAGCTTGCCATGCTGAGCGCCGAACAAATCGCAACATTCTCGACCGACGAAATCGCTGCGATCACCAAGACCGGAGTGACCGGGCTGAGCGAAGATGCGGTGGCATCGTTGTCGACTGCGCAGATCGCAAGCCTCGGCTCCAGCGCGGTTGCCAGCATGACCACTGCCCAGATCGACATCCTGTCGTCGGCCCAGATTGCCAGCATGACCACGGACCAGATCAGGGCGCTGAAGACGGGTCAGGCCGTTGCTCTGGGTAGCGACGGCGTGGCCGCGCTTTCCACTGCTCAGATAGCGGTATTGTCGACCGCTGCCATTGCCAGCCTCACCGTTCTTGAGGTCGCGGCGCTTGACTCCAGTCAGGCAGAAGCCCTGACGTCATCGCAGGTCAAGGTTCTGAGCTCGAAGCAGATCGCGGCTTTTGATGGCGACGATATCGCAACCTTCTCGACCAGCGACATGGCGGCCATCAGCAGCAGTGCCATTACCGGCCTTGCGACGAACATTGTCGAGGCACTCTCGACCGCACAGCTCGCGGCCCTGAGTACAAGCGCCTTCGCAGCGATGACGACCGACCAGGTCGCCGTCCTGACGAGCAGCCAGATTTCGGCGCTGACCACCGCGCAGGTCAAGGTTCTGACATCTGCGCAACTTGCGGCAATCAATCCTGACGACTTCATCGCGCTTTCCGCCACGTATCTTTCGGCAATCAGCAGCAAGGCGATCGCCGGTCTACCGACCAGTACCATCGCAGCCCTTTCGACCGCTCAGGTCGCAGCGCTGAGCACGACCGCGATTGCGGCCATGTCGACTGCCCAGATCGCGGCACTGTCCATCGATCAGGCCACCGCCATGACCACCGCTCAGGTCAAGGCTCTGACCTCGAAGCAGATAGGCACGCTTTCGACCGACATTCTGGCCGCCTTCTCCACGGCGCAGGTCGTTTCCCTGTCGACGGCTGCCGTCGCCAATCTGACAACCGAACAGGTCGGAACCCTGTCCTCCGCCCAGATTGCCGCCCTGTCCACGGCGCAGGTCGCATCGCTGACCTCCACGCAGATGGAAGCGCTGGATGCCGATACGATCACCGGCTTCTCTGCAGCCCGCATATCCGTTTTGAGCGCTTCCGCGGTCTCCGCCCTCTCGACGGAAGTCATCGCGGCTCTTTCGACGACGCAGATCGCGGCGCTGAGCACGTCCGGCGTAGCAAATCTCACGACCGATCAGATTGCTGCTCTTTCGACGGCACAGGTCGATGCTCTGTCGACACTGCAGATCAGCGTTCTGAAGACGGCGCAACTGTCGGCGCTTTCCAGCGATGACCTTGCAACCTTCTCGACTGCGGACATGGCGGCAATCGGCACCAAGGCGATTTCCGGCCTGAGCACCAGCACGATCGCTTCCCTGTCGACCGCACAGATTGCCGTTCTGAGCGCAAGTTCCGTTGCCAATCTGACGTCGGACCAGATCGAGGCGCTGTCGTCTTCGCAGATCGCGGGCCTTTCGACGAAACAGATTTCCTCACTCACCTCCACGCAGATGGCGGCGATGAGTGCCTCCACCTTGTCGGATCTCGGCTCCGATCAGATCGCAGCCATAAGTACGAGTGCTGTCCGCGGCCTTTCCGACGATCAGTTGTCGACGCTGACGACAGCTCAGGTCGCGGCAATGTCGACGAACCAGATGGCGGTGCTGACTTCGGCACAGATATCTGCGTTCGGCACCGACGACATGGCGGCGCTTTCCTCCGACCAGATCGCGGCATTGAGCACGGCGGGCGTGGCCGGTCTTTCCACAAGACAGGTCGCCGCTCTCTCGACCACGCAGGTCGCGGCCCTGACCTCGACACAGGTCGCCGTCCTCAACGCCGACCAGCTGGAAACGCTGGATGCGTCCGATCTGGCGACTTTCACCACCAAGGAAATGGCAGCGCTCACATCGAGCGCCGTTTCCGGCTTGACGACTGCCGTCATCGCAAGCCTCTCGACTGACCAGGTTGCTGCCCTGAGTGCCACTGGCGTAAAGGGCCTCAGCACCAGCCAGATCTCTGCCCTGTCGACAAGCCAGACCTCGGTCATGACGACCAAGCAGATTGCGGCGCTCAGCTCCGATCAGTCCAATGCGCTTGGCACGGACGACATCGCGAGCTTCTCCACGGCTCAGATTGCCGCATTCAGCACCGCCGGCATCACCGGTCTGACGACGAAGCAGGTGGCGGTACTCTCGACCGCTCAGGCCGCGGCGCTGACCTCCGTCCAGGTCGCCGCATTGAGTTCGGCGCAGATCGCCGTCATCGGCACGCAGAACATCACGACATTCTCGACCGCCGACGTTGCGTCTATCAATACTGATGCGGTTTCCAGCCTGACCACCGACGCGATTGCGGCACTGTCGACAAGCCAGATTGCGTCGCTCAGCACCAGTGCCGTTGCATCTCTGACGACCAAGCAGATTGCCGCCTTGAGCACCGGCCAGGTTGCGGCCTTGTCGAGCAAGCAGGCTGCGGCGCTCACCTCGCAGCAGATTGCGGCGCTGACTGCCGATGATCTTGAATCCATGTCGACCCTGGCACTGGCAGCCATCAGCTCCAGCGCCATCGCCGGCCTGTCGACGACAACCCTGGCATCGCTCTCGACCGAGATGATCTCCGATCTCGGTACAGCGGCTATAGCCGGCATGACGACCAAGCAGATCGCGGCACTCAGCTCCGATCAGGTCGAGGCGCTGACCACCAAGCAGGTCGCCAAGCTGACCTCGGCGCAGGTTGGTGCCATGACCACCGGTGAAATCGCCGCTCTGTCCACGCTGCAGATCTCCGCTATCGGCACGGCGGGCATATCGGGCCTGTCGAGCACGCAGGTGCAGGCGCTTTCGACGGCTCAGACAGAAGCTTTGACCAGCACCCAGGTGGCCGCGTTCTCGTCGAAGCAGGTGGCGGCACTCGGCACCGACGACCTGGCGCTTTTCTCGACGAAGGAAATTTCGGTCCTGAGTTCGGCCGCCGTTGTCGGTCTCTCGACGGACACGATCGCCTCGCTCTCGACCGATATCGTTGCAGCGCTGAGCACGGCTGCGATCACCGCCCTGTCGACGACGCAGATGGCGGCTTTCTCCTCGACCCAGCTTGCCGCCCTGACCAGCAGCCAGGTCAGCGCCCTCAATTCGAAACAGCTGGAGACACTTGGAACCAGTTATATCGCGTCTCTCTCCACTGATGAGATCGCGACATTGTCCACCGCCGTCATCGCCGGCCTGTCGACCGCCCAGATCGCGGCCATGAGCACGGCCCAGGCCGAGGCGCTCACCAGTACCCAGATCGCGGTCCTGAGTTCGAACCAGATCGGCGCCCTCGGAAGCGATGATCTCGCGCTCTTCTCCACGCGTGAAATCGCGGCATTGGGTTCGTCGGCGATTGCCGGCCTGTCGACCTCGATCCTGCAGTCGCTTTCGAGCGATCAGGTGCAGGCGCTGAGCACGGATGCGATCGTCGGTCTTTCGACCACCCAGGTTGCCGCCCTGACCAGCGACCAGCTGGAAGCTCTGACCACGCTGCAGTTCGGTGCGCTGACCTCGCGGCAGATCACGGCACTCGGCACGACCGGGGCTTCGGTCCTTGCAACCGAGCAGGTCGCCGCCATCAGCACGGCGGCCTTGGCAGGCCTGTCCTCCGCCCAGGTGGCTGCCCTCTCCACATCTCAGGTCGAAGCACTGACGAGCACGCAGATCGCAGCGCTCAGCTCGACGCAGGTCGCAGCGCTCGGTTCCGACGATCTGGCCGTCCTCACGACGAAAGAACTGTCGACGCTGAGTTCCAGTGCGATCACCGGCATCTCCGCCTCCATCCTTGCGTCCTTCACGACGGAACAGGTGTCATCGCTGGGTTCCGCCGCAATCGCGGCGCTGACGACGACACAGGTGGCGGCTCTCAGCAGCACGCAGATCGACTCGTTGACGACCGCTCAGGTCAGCGCCTTGAGTTCCAAGCAGATTGCCGTCCTCAGCACCGATACGATTGCGGGTCTTTCGACGGATCAGATCGCATCCTTCGGCACGGCCGGCATTGCCGGGCTGACCACCGCCCAGATCACGGCGATGTCGACAAGCCAGGTCGAAGCGTTGACCACGGCGCAGGTCGGGGCATTGAAATCGGCACAGGTGGCGGTCCTCGGAACGGACGATATCGCGGTCTTCTCCACCGCCGATATTGCCGCCCTGAGTTCCAGCGGCGTCGCCGGCCTGTCGAGCGCGGCTTTGGCGGCCATGACCACCGAACAGGTTGCATCTCTCGGAACTGCCGGGCTTGTCGGCCTGACCAGCGCCCAGATCGCAGCGTTCACCACCGTTCAGATCGAGGCACTGACGGCGACCCAGATTGCTGCATTCAGCTCCAGGCAGATGAGCGCCTTCGATCTCGACGACCTCCAGACGTTTACGACCGAGGAATTTGCGGCCATCAGCTCGACCGGTATTTCCGGCCTGTCGACCGCCACCTTTGCGGCACTGACGACCGACCAGATCGAGGCGCTTTCCACCGCCGCCATGTCGGGCCTCACCACCGCACAGGTTGCGGCTCTGACCGTCGATCAGTTCGAGAACCTTTCCACCGCCCAGATCGGCGCGCTCTCCTCAACCCAGGTCGCCGCCATTCAGACCGCGGAAATCCTGGCGTTGACCAATGAACAGGTTGCCGCGATCAGCACCGCGGGCATTGCCGGCCTGACCAGCAGCCAGGTCGCGGCGCTGAGCCTCGACCAGATTTCGGCCCTGTCCACCTTGCAGATCGCAGCCCTCACATCGACCGGGATAACCGGGTTGAGCGCCGAGGACCTGGAGACCTTCTCGACCGAAGAACTGGCCGCGATCAATTCCAGCGCGATCGCGGGATTGCCCACCGACTTCATTGCCGCCCTGTCGACACAGGAACTTGCTGCGCTCGGCACCAAGGGCATCGCCGGCCTGACAAGCGCCCAGGTCAACGCCCTGACATCCGACCAGCTGGGCTCGCTGACGACGACCCAGATCGCCGCCTTCAGCTCCGCGGGTCTCACGGGCCTGTCGACGGACGACATGGACGCATTCTCGACCGAGGATCTCGCCGCCATCGGCACCGTCGCGATCAAGGGCCTGTCGACCGCGATCATCGCGGCCATGACGACCGACGAACTGGCGGCACTTTCGGCAAGCCAGGTCGGCGGCCTGAACTACAACCAGATCGTCGCGCTTTCGACCTCCCAGGTCGCATCGCTCTCGACGGAGCAACTGCATGCGCTCAACGCCCTGCAGGCCGCAGCGCTAGGCACCGACGACGTGGCGGTCCTCACGACCGACGATATCGTGGCGCTCAGCACCGGTGCGATCTCCGGCCTCACGACCGCAGCCATCGCCTCGCTCACGACCGAGCAGGCCGAGGCGCTGACCGTGGAACAGGTCGCCGCACTGACTTCGGATCAGCTCGCCGTGCTTTCGGACGACGATCTGGCAACCTTCTCGACCGACGATATCGCCGCCTTCAGCACCACGGCGCTGCCGGGCCTGTCGACGGAAAGCATTGCCGCCATGACGAGCGAGCAGCGCGACACGCTGATCGATACGCATATGGCCGCACTGAGCTCCGCCCAGGTCTCGACGATCATCTCGCTCTATCTGGCGGCATAACGGATTACCGATAGCGCGGGGCAGTCTCTGCCCCGCCCGTTCCTATGCAGCGGGTTCCGACCAGAGGCGGCTATCGGCAGCGATCGGCGCGATCGCGTGCCACTCGGCAAGCTTCTCGCGATAATGCGCGCGATAGCTCGCCTCGTCGAAGAACGCGCTGTGAGCCTGAACCAGTTCCGCGCCGATCTCGTAATAGACATCGAGATTGGCAAGATCCGGCACCGGCGTTTCGCCCCGCTCGCATTCGCCCTGCATCTCCCAGAAGATCTCCTCCAGCCGGCGGGCAAGGCCGGGTATGTCGCGCAGCACGCTCGTCTCGCGCCTGGCCTGCAGGGCATCCCTGATCGTCTTCAGGCTGGCCGGGCTTTTCGCAAAACCGACAGCCTTCGCAACATAGTCGGCCGGCCCCTCGCAGATCAGCTCCGGCACGCCGGCCGCATGCACGATGCTGGCGCAGAACCGTGCGGCGAAGCTGCGGCCGGGGAAGGTGAGGACCGGCAGGCCCATCGTCAATGCATCGGCGCCGGTGGAATGAGCGCCGTAAGGGAAGGTGTCGAGGAACAGATCGGCCAGTGCAATGCGCGCCAGATGGGCGGCATTCGCTGCCTTGGGGGCAAAGATGATCCGATCGCCGCTGATCCCGGCCTTCTCGGCGATGTCGCGCAGCCGTTGGTCCACCTTGTCGCCACCGGTCAGCAGCCAGAGCACGCTGTCCGGCGCCTGCCGCAGGATCTCTATCCACTGGCCATAGGTCGCCTCGGTGATCTTCTGCATGCCGTTGAAGCAGGCAAGCACGAACTTCTCCTTCGGCAGTCCCGCCTGCTCACGCGTCGGCCTGTCGGCGATCACCCGCTTGCGGTCGATCGGCTGGTCGCAGGCGATGCGGAACACCTTTTCCGAATAATAGATCTCGCTTGTCGCCGGAACGATATGATCGTCGCTGATCATGTACTGGTGGAACGGGCTGCCCATCGAACCCGGATAACCGCAGAAATTGACGATGATCGGGGCAGGGCGATAAGCGAAGATCTTCGTGCGGGCATGCTTTGTATAGCCGTTGACGTCGACCAGCACGTCGATCTCGTCGTCATGGATCAGCTTGGCGGCATCGAGGTCAGTGAGCGTGGCAATGTCGCGCCAGCAGTCCACCGCAGCCTTCATCCGCGTCTGTGTCGGGTCGTTCACCACCGGATCGCCGCAGTAATAGGCATAGATCTCGACGCTTTTTTTGTCATGCAGTTCGAGCACTTCCCTGAGCGCGAAGCCGACGGCATGGTCGCGCAGGTCGGAAGACACATAGCCCACCCGCAGGCGCTTGCCGGTGCCCGTCTTCTGCTTTGCCTTGCGGCGCTCGAGTGCGCGTGTTTCCACCCGCCCGACCAGGGACTTGTTGTAGCGGTGCGCCTTGGCCAGCTGGAACATCGGATCGTCCGAATAGCAGGCGAGCGTCAGCGGCGACATGGAATCGATCAGCTGCCGCAGCGTCACATGCGTCGAAGGCGTCAGGATCGGCCATTTGCACTGCCGCTGGCGCAACGCGCTCCAGTGCTGGCCGGATTCCGGCTTGTCCGGGCGAAGCTCGATGGCCTGCCACAGCGCCGCCTCGGCCTCCTCCATCAGGCCCGCATTTTCCATCACCCGGCCGATATGCTGCAGCGTCATCAGCCGGTGGCCGGCGCGCTCGGCGGTCGTTTCCGCCGTCATCGCCGTATAGCTCTGCCATTGCTGGATCGCCTGCACGGCAAGCCCGCCATCCTCGAAGGCGCGCCCAAGGTTGATATGCGCCGGGCCGAAGGCAGGGTCGAGTTTCAGGCAGGCTCTCAATGCATTGATCGAGCCGGCGAGATCGTTGAGCTGCCGCAGCGTCACCGAATAGTTGAAATACACGAGATGAAGAAACGGATTGCTGTCGTTGAAGGCGATCCACGCCTTGTAGATCTCCGCCGCATCCGCCTTCCGCCCGACTGCGCTGCGGCTCTCGGCCACCGTGAACAGATCGGTGAAGGCGAGCTTCTGGGTGCGTGCCAGTTCGAGGATTTCGGCAAGCGGGGTATCGGCGGCTAAACTCATGTTCTCGACCATCGCATCCGTAGGATTTGCAGCGACCTGCATTGCGGGCAATCATTGCCTCAAACCGTCATATCGCCTGCGGCGGACGATGGGCAAGCGTGGGCCAATCTGTGCATCTGTTGGATTCACAGGAACCTGCTCCGGTGACGCATAGTTGAGCAAAGGTGGCATTTTAACGTTTTGATTCAGCCCATGGAGACGACGCGCTGTTATGAGATCTGACAGCGGAATTTTCCGCGTGAGAGATGGCGATGCACGCGTTGCAAAAGGCAGTTTCCGGTCGGCAGAACGTCACCGTGTTCGGCATGGACATAGCGGATCTCGATTGGAATTCCGCGCTTGCCCGCGCCGAAACCCTGGCCTCGACCAGGGTTGGCTCGGCAACGCTCGCCTTTGTCGATGAGAGCAGGCTGGTCGCCGCACTGTTTGCCTCTTCCGCAACCGCCATGCTGAGGCAGCGCTCCCTGCTTCTGTCGACGGGCGGCATTCTCGTACGGCTACTGCTGAGAGCGATGGGCGGCAAAGGGGCCTTCCAGGCACGTTTTCCGGCCGATCTTTTCGTTTCTGCGCTGATCACCTATCTGCCGGGGCACCGGCGGATCGCCATTGCGGGAACCGATACAGCAAGGATCGATGCCCTGACGGCCCATTTCGCACGCCACGCTCCCTGGCATGATGTCATGCCCTTCTCATCGGCTGGCAATCTCTCCGGTCGCTTCGACATCCTGATCGTCGATGCCGTCGATCGGATGGCTGAACGCCGGGTCATGGAACAGATCGCCGGGGCGGATGCGAGTCTCGTCATTCTCGCCGGAAGCGGACTTTCCCGCTACGTGAACGGCAATCCCGCCTCGGTCGAGCCGCCGAAGCAGATCTCCACGCCCGCTGCCGCCTGACGGTTAACCTTTTGTTTGCCACGAAAATTTAGACTGCGTTAATCAACGCGGGCAAATCAGCCTCGCTGCGCGCAGGGGTGGTGGATCATGTACGGGCCGATGGACGCCGATCGAGACGACGGAGAGCTGCAGGGGGTTCTGCCTGAAGCACGACCGTCGATCCTGCGCCGATTGAGCCCGGCCTTCCTCGTCATCGGCATCACGGCCGGCCTGGGCGCAGGCGTGCCGCTGGCCGCCACCCAGTTTCTCGACGTGACCTACAGGGCGCAGGCGCAGATCTCGGCAGGCGAGGGCGATCGCGACCATGTCGCAACAGCCATCCATGACCTCCAGTCCCGCGCCACGCTGGACAATGTCATCCGCGCGCTCAACCTCGGGCGCGGTGACGAGTTTTCTGCGAACCGTCCGACGGTGACAAAGGTGATTTCCGACGTCCTGTCCGGCGACGTGACCACGGTCTCCGAGGCGGAGGATGCGGTGCGCCAGCGGCTGCGCAATGCCATCTCCGTCGATTACTCTGCCGATGATCAGAAGATCGAACTCGACGCCGTGGCAGCAAACCCGGCCAAGGCGGCCACGCTCGCCAACCGCCTTGCAGACGAGTTGCGCCGCCTGCTCGCCACAGGCAGCGGCCCCGCACGTGATCCGCAGCTTGACAAAATGCGCGCCGCCGCCGACCGGGCCGATGCCGCACTGGCAGGCTTCGCGGCCAAGCTTGACGGCGATACGCGGACAAGGCTGAAGACCTTCGAGGACGACCGCAGCTCGGTCGAGGCAGGTCTCGGCGAGGCCGAGCAACAGGTGAAGGATCTCACCGCCAAGCAGGCGCTTGCGGCATCGATGACCCTCTCCGACGTGCTGACCAAGCCATTGCCCGACAGCTTGGAATTCACCGGCCTCGAATATGCGCGGCAGCGATATGTGCAGGCCGATCTGGTGCTGCAGCAGCTCTCCGTCACGCTCGGGCCTCTTCATCCAAGACGAGCGGCCGCCCAGTCCGTCGTCGATGGCGCCCGGCGCGACATCGGCAGCGCCCTGAGCAAGCTCTCCGTCTCGCTGAAGGATGAGGTCGCTTCGGCGACGACATCCCTTGCCGATCTCAAGAACCATCAGGCCGCCCTGTTGGCCGACACGCAGCTGAACGACATCTCGAAGCAGCTGACCACGCTCCAGAACGCCGCCGACGAGGCCCGCAGCAATCTGGAAAAGCTGCAGGCTTCCGCGCCCGTCTCGAAACCGGCCGTGCTTGCTCTCCCGCCCGTGCTGATGCCGGCCACCGCTGCCTCGGTGACCCGGCTCGGACCGGACATGACGATGCTCGCCGGTATCGGCGCGGCGACCGGCCTGGTCATCGGCCTTGCTTTGTCGGCGCTGGGCTATCGTCGCCAATCGCGCCTTGCGGACGAACTGGACGACATGCCGATCGAGCTTGAGATCCCTGATGCGGACATCCTGCCGCAAAGGCAGCAGCAGGCGTATCCGCATGTGCCGGCCGCCATGCTGGTCGAGCCTGTCATCATGCAGGACATGGCGCAGGATGAGGATGCCGATGATCGCGTCATCGACATCGATCATCTCCTGCTCGAACCCGGTCATGGCCGTCCCGTTGCCGCGAACGACCTTGTGCAAGATGACGACCTCGAGCCGCGCTTTGCCGCCAATGACACAACCTCGTTCGGTGATCGGATGAGGTCGCTTCTGGTCGAGCACCAGAGACTTGCCGAACAGGCGGACCTTCCGGCACTGCTTGCCGCCGCCGTCGATCATGCCCGCCGCCGCCTGGCGGAAGCCGACGGGCAGTCGCTTGTCGCCGCACAGCTGAGCGAGACAGGCCACGATATCGACGAACTTCTGGAATTCCAGCGCGAGCTTTCGGAATTGCGGGAACTGATCCGCCTCCATTCCACCAGCGATCTCAAGGCAACCGGCTGAAGCTTGCATCCCGGCCTCGGCCCGACGTCGCGGCGCCCCCGTTGGATAGGCTCGTCTACGGTCAGCCCCGCCGACAAATTCCTTGCATTTGCCTGATCGGGACAGCATAGGGCGTTCACGGGCAATCGGGCTTTTGCCGATCCCCTAATTTGACGCTGAGAAGCGAGGAGTTCACCGTGGCATTTGTGATTGATGGCAAGGAAGCAGCAGCTTCCGTCATTTCCGCTGTAACCGCAGCATCCGCATCGCTGAAGGAAAGAACCGGCATCGCCCCCGGTCTCGCCGTCGTCATCGTTGGCAACGATCCGGCAAGCCACGCCTATGTCAATTCCAAGGGCAAGATGGCCAAGCAATGCGGCTTCAACTCCATCCAGCACACGCTGCCGGAAGAGACGACGCAGGAAGATCTGCAGGCGCTGGTCGACACGCTGAATGCCGATCCGGCCGTCCACGGTATCCTCGTCCAGCTGCCGCTGCCGAAGCATTTCGACAGCGACGTCATCATCCAGTCTATCCTGCCGCAAAAGGATGTCGACGGGTTGAGCATCGCCAATGCCGGCAAGATCGCCACCGGTGACCTTGAAACCGGCCTGATCTCCTGCACCCCTGCCGGCGCTATGCTGCTGGTCAAGCGCGTCCATGGCGAGGATCTCTCGGGCCTCAACGCCGTCGTCATCGGCCGTTCCAACCTGTTCGGCAAGCCGATGGGTCTTCTGCTTCTCGCCGCCAACGCCACCGTCACCATGGCGCATTCGAGGACGAAGGATCTCGCTTCCGTCTGCCGCAATGCCGATATTCTGGTCGCCGCCGTCGGCCGTGCGGAAATGGTCCGGCGCGATTGGGTGAAGCCCGGTGCCACCGTCATCGATGTCGGCATCAATCGCGTCCCGGCACCGGAAAAGGGAGAAGGCAAGACCAAGCTCGTTGGCGACGTCGCCTTTGCCGAAGCCTCCGAAGTGGCGAAGTCGATTACTCCGGTTCCCGGCGGCGTCGGACCGATGACGATCGCCATGCTGATGGCCAACACGGTCATCGCCGCGCACCGTGCCTGCAGCCTTTCCGTGCCGAAATTCTGACTTTGGAACATTTGTCGCGCCTTGGTTGCGACGGCGCCTCTTGATTCCTCTGCTGGCGCGTTAAATCATCTCTCCGGTTGCCGTCCCATCAAGGCGGCAACTCTTCGGATCGACTTAAACGATTTTGAGAGGGAGGAGGATTTGATGAGGGCTTCCATAGTCATAGGCACCGCCCTGGCGGCCATGATCGCGGGCATGGCAAACGCGCAGGAACTGAAGTTTCCGCCCGGCCAGGACGCCAAGTTCAACTGGAAGAGCTACGAGGATTTCAAGGCGGCCCATGCCGACCTGAAGGGCCAGAGCCTGACGCTGTTCGGCCCCTGGCGCGGCGAGGACGAAGTGCTGTTCAACAGCGTGCTCGCCTATTTCAATGCGGCCACCGGCATTAACGGCAAATATTCCTCGTCGGAAAACTACGAGCAGCAGATCGTCATCGATACCCAGGCGGGCTCCCCACCGAATATCGCCATCATGCCCCAGCCCGGCCTTCTCGCCGACCTCGCGCCCAAGGGCTATCTCGCGCCGCTCGGCAAGGAGACGGAGGATTGGGTCCGGACCAATTACGGCTCCGGCGAAGACTGGATCCGTTACGGCACCTACAAGGGCAAGGACGGCAAGCAAGGCTATTTCGGCTTTCCCTTCAAGGCCGACCTGAAATCGATCGTCTGGTACGTGCCGGAAAACTTCGAGGAAGCCGGTTACGAGGTCCCGAAGACGATGGAGGACCTGATCAAGCTCTCCGACCAGATCGTCAAGGACGGCGGCGTGCCGTGGTGCATCGGTCTCGGTTCGGGCGGCGCCACCGGCTGGCCGGCGACCGACTGGGTCGAGGACATGATGCTGCGCACCCAGAAGCCAGAGGTCTACGACAAGTGGATCACCAACGAAGTGAAGTTCAACGATCCGGCCGTCGTCGGTGCGATCGAGGAATTCGGCCGCTTCGCCAAGAATGACAAATATGTCGCCGGTGGCGTCCCGGCCGTCGCCTCCACTGATTTCCGCGACAGCCCGAAGGGTCTCTTCGACATTCCGCCGAAATGCTACATGCATCATCAGGCGTCCTTCGTGCCCTCCTTCTTCCCGCCGGACAAGAAGCTCGGCGTCGATGCCGATTTCTTCTATCTGCCGACCTTCGCCTCCAAGCCGGAACTCGGCACGCCGGTTCTGGGCGCCGGCACGCTCTTCACCATCACCAAGGATAGTCCTGCCGCGCGCGCCTTCATCGAGTTCCTGAAGACGCCGATCGCCCATGAAGTGTGGATGGCGCAGACCTCCTTCCTCACCCCCTACAAGGGCGTCAATCTCGATGCCTATGCCAATGACATCATGAAGAAGGAGGGCGATCTCCTGACCAAGGCCACCACCTTCCGCTTCGATGCCTCCGACCTGATGCCCGGCAAGATCGGCGCCGGTGCCTTCTGGACCGGCATGATCGACTATGTCGGCGGCAAGGACGCCAAGGCCTCGGCCGACGAGATCCAGAAGGCCTGGGACGGGTTGAAGTAGGGGTTCGGCGCTCCGAATACCCCCTCTGGCCTGCCGGCCATCTCCCCCACAAGGGGGGAGAAGACCCAGCCGCTTTCTCCTCGCCCGGTCTCTGACACCGAGGGCACGGCTGGGTTAGGCCCTCCCCCTTGTGGGGAGGGTGGGGAGGGGACTTTCTTGAAAAGCGGCGATCCAGCCAAATAATAAAACAACAGGGAGGGGCAGAATGGCATCGCAGATCGTAACAGCCTTCGGGGCCGTCATTGCCGGCGTCTTCGCCTGTGCCTTCTATTACTGGTTCTCCGACAAGCTGCTGCAGATCGCCTTTCCGGTGCGCGGCGGGGATGCGCGGCGGGCTTCGGCGAACCTGCGTATCCATGCCGCGATCCGCCCCTGGCTGTTCCTCGGCCCGGCGCTGATCCTTCTCGCCGTCTATCTCGTCTATCCGGTCATCGCCACCTTCATTCTGTCCTTCTACGATCGCTCCGGCGGCAATTTCGTCGGGCTTGCCAACTATCGCTGGGCGGCAACCGACGATCAGTTCCGCCAGTCGATCTTCAACAATATCCTCTGGCTCGCCGTCGTTCCCGCCGCCTGCACCTTCTTCGGCCTCGTCATCGCCGTACTGACCGACCGCATCTGGTGGGGCAATATCGCCAAGAGCCTGATCTTCATGCCGATGGCGATCTCCTTCGTCGGCGCCTCGGTGATCTGGAAATTCATCTACGAATATCGCGGTGCCGAAGGCCCGCAGATCGGCCTCCTCAACGCCATCGTGCAATATTTCGGCGGCGATCCGCAGGTCTGGATCGCGCTGCCGCTGTGGAACAACTTCTTCCTGATGGCGATCCTGATCTGGATCCAGACCGGCTTTGCCATGGTCATCCTGTCTGCGGCACTGCGCGGCATTCCCGAAGAGACGATCGAGGCCGCCGTCATCGATGGCGCCAATGGCTGGCAGATCTTCTGGAAGATCATGGTACCGCAGATCTGGGGCACCATCGCCGTCGTCTGGACGACGATCACCATTCTCGTTCTGAAGGTCTTCGACATCGTTTTGACCATGACCAACGGCCAGTGGAATACGATGGTTCTCGCCAACCTGATGTTCGACTGGATGTTCCGCGGCGGCGGCGACAGTGGCCGAAGCGCCGTCATCGCGCTGGTCATCATGGCGGCCGTCACACCGATCATGATCTGGAATATCCGCCAGGTGAAGGATGAAGGGGGCGAGCACTGAGATGACCATCACAGCCCTCCGCCGCATCGGCCTTCCACGTCTCATCGTTCATATTTCGGTTCTGGCGATCTGCATTCTCTGGCTGATCCCGACGATCGGCATCTTCGTCACATCGTTCCGCGATCCCGGCCAGATCGCCTCGTCCGGCTGGTGGACGGCCTTCTCCGGCGCCACGGAAACCAGTGCGGCGCGCCTCGGCGAACCCTCGACGGCGAGACAGGACGGAGCAAACTATGTGATCTCCGGCTCGGTCTTCGACGGCGGCCAGGAGGCGGCGAAGAAGGGCGATGTCCGCGCCTTCGGCACCAAGGTCGCGGCCCCCACCGAATTTTCAGCCGGTGAAACGGCCGATCTCGGCGATGGCGAGACGCTCACCGTCAACGAAGACGGCACTTATACCTATCTGAAGAACGCCCCCTTCACCGACAAGCGCGGCAGGCGGGTCTATCTCTCGGTCGCCCAGCCGCCCCATTTCACCCTTGATAATTACCGCACCGTTTTGACCTCGCAGGGCATCGGCCAGGCCTTCGTCAATTCGCTGACAGTCGCGGTCCCCGCTACCATCATCCCGATCCTGATCGCCGCCTTTGCCGCCTATGCCCTGTCCTGGATGCATTTTCCCGGCCGCGCGATCCTGATTGCCGTCGTCGTCGGCCTGATCGTCGTGCCCTTGCAGATGTCGCTGATCCCGCTTCTGACGATGTATAACGAGATCGGCAGCTTCTTCGGCGTCGCCTCGCGCAGCTATGTCGGCATCTGGCTGGCGCATGCGGCCTTCGGCATGCCGCTCGCCATCTATCTCCTGCGCAACTATATCGCCGGCCTGCCCAAGGAGGTGATCGAATCAGCCCGTGTCGATGGTGCCAGCGATTTCGAAATCTTCGTGCGTATTGTGCTGCCGCTCTCGTTTCCGGCGCTCGCATCGTTTTCCATCTTCCAGTTCCTTTGGACCTGGAACGATCTTCTCGTCGCCATGGTCTTCCTCGGCACCGGCAAGGACCAACTGGTCCTGACGGGAGCATTGAACGCACTTTTGGGCTCCATGGGCGGCAAATGGGAAATCCTCACCGCTTCGGCCTTCATTACCATCCTCGTCCCGATTATCGTCTTTTTTGCGCTGCAGCGTTATCTCGTCCGCGGCCTGCTTGCAGGCTCCGTCAAGGGCGGCTGAGGTCGTGGCCATCCGTTTGAACCCGTCACAATAACCCACAAGGATATTGAATGAGCATTCCCGCAGAAGCCGGCGCGACACCCGACAAGGTCATCGATCGGGACTGGTGGCGCGGTGCCGTCATCTACCAGATCTACCCGCGCTCCTTCCAGGATTCCAATGGCGACGGCATCGGCGACATGAAGGGCATCACCGCCCGTCTGCCGCATGTGGCAGCGCTTGGTGCCGATGCGGTGTGGATCTCGCCCTTCTTCCCGTCGCCGATGAAGGATTTCGGCTACGACGTGTCGAACTATACCGATGTCGATCCGATGTTCGGCACGCTGTCGGATTTCGACGGCATGATCGCCGAGGCGCACCGGCTTGGCATCAAGGTGATGATCGATCTGGTCATGTCGCATACGTCCGACCAGCACCCATGGTTCGTCGAGAGCCGCTCCTCGCGCTTCAATCCCAAGGCCGACTGGTATGTCTGGACGGATGCCAGGCCCGATGGCACGCCGCCCAACAACTGGCTGTCGATCTTCGGCGGGTCAGCCTGGCACTGGGATCCGACGCGCATGCAATATTACATGCACAACTTCCTCACCTCGCAGCCGGACCTCAATCTGCACAATCCGGAAGTCCAGGACGCGCTGCTCGACATGACCCGCTTCTGGCTGAAGCGCGGCGTCGACGGCTTTCGTCTCGACACGATCAACTTCTACTTCCACGACAAGGAATTGCGCGACAACCCGGCGCTCGCCCCGGAAAGACGCAACGCCTCCACCGCGCCCGCGGTCAATCCCTATAACTTCCAGGAGCATCTCTACGACAAGAACCGCCCGGAAAATCTCGATTTCCTCAAGCGTTTCCGCGCC
Source organism: Neorhizobium sp. NCHU2750 (assembly GCF_003597675.1). NCBI lineage: Bacteria > Pseudomonadati > Pseudomonadota > Alphaproteobacteria > Hyphomicrobiales > Rhizobiaceae > Neorhizobium > Neorhizobium sp. NCHU2750. Next base: position 325,498 of record NZ_CP030827.1, read on the forward strand.
GTCCTCAACGAGTTCCCGGCAATTGCCGCCGTCGGCGAGGTGGGCGACAGCCAGCGCGGGCTCGAAATCGTCGGCGAATACACATCCGGCGATGACAAGATGCAGATGTGCTACGCCTTCGAATTTCTGGCACCCGATGCCCTGACGCCGTCGCGCGTCAGCGAGGTGCAGAAGGCTTTCTCTGCAGCGGCCCCGGAAGGCTGGGCCTGCTGGGCCTTCTCCAACCACGATGTGGTGCGCCATGTCAGCCGCTGGGGCCAGGAGGTTCTCGACCGCGATGGTTTCGCCAAGATGCTGTCGGCCATCCTTCTGTCGCAGCGCGGTTCCGTCTGCCTCTATCAGGGCGAGGAACTGGGCCTGACGGAAGCCGACATCGCCTATGCCGACCTGCAGGACCCTTACGGCATCCAGTTCTGGCCCGAATTCAAGGGCCGCGACGGTTGCCGTACCCCGATGCCCTGGGATGCGCAGGCACTGCAGGCGGGTTTCTCGACCGCCGAGCGCACCTGGCTGCCGATCCCGGTGGAACACCAGTTGAAGGCCGTCAGCGCGCAATATGGCGACCCGTCTTCCGTGCTGGAGCAGTATCGGCGCTTCCTCGCTTTCCGTAAGGCACATCCGGCCTTCGCCAAGGGCGAGATCGCTTTCCGGCCCATGGACGAACCGCTTCTGGCCTATGAGCGGCAATATGGCAATGAAACCATCCTGTGCCTGTTCAACATGAGCCCCAATCCCGTATCAGGCACCCTGCCGTTGGGCGAGTGGGAGGCGCTGGAAGGACATGGTTTCGAGGCCGCGCGCGATGGAAAGAGGGTCGAATTGACCGCCTGGGGCGCATTTTTCGCCCGGCGGCTCTGAGGAACGAGGGGAGGAGGACGATCATGACCGGCGTTACATTGAAGGACATCCGCAAGACCTATGGCCAGGTCAAGGTGCTGCTCGGCATCGACCTGGAGATAGAACAGGGCGAGTTCATCGTCTTCGTCGGCCCGTCCGGCTGCGGCAAGTCGACCTTGCTGCGCATGATCGCGGGGCTGGAAAGCGTCACCGCCGGTGAGCTTTCCATCGACGGCGAGGTCGTCAATGACGTGCCTCCCTCGCGCCGTGGCATCGCCATGGTGTTCCAGTCCTATGCGCTCTACCCGCATATGACGGTCTACGATAACATGGCCTTCGGCATGAAGATCGCGCGGGAAAGCAAGACCGAGATCGACCGCCGTGTGCGCGCGGCGGCCGATATCCTGCAGCTCACGCCCTATCTCGACCGCCTGCCCAAGGCACTGTCCGGCGGCCAGCGTCAGCGCGTCGCCATCGGCCGCGCCATCTGCCGCAACCCGAAGGTCTTCCTCTTCGACGAACCCCTGTCGAACCTCGATGCCGCCCTGCGCGTGGCGACCCGCATCGAGATAGCCAGGCTGAAGGAGAAGATGGCCGACACGACGATGATCTACGTCACCCATGACCAGGTGGAGGCGATGACGCTCGCCGATCGCATCGTCGTGCTTTCCGCCGGAAAGATCGAGCAGGTCGGCCCGCCGCTCGAACTCTACGAGCGTCCCGCCAATCTCTTTGTCGCCCGCTTTATCGGCTCGCCAGCGATGAACATCCTGCCCGCCACAATTTCCGAAGCGGGCCAGAACACCGTGGTCGCTCTTAAGGGCGGCCGGTCGGCTTCGGTGCCGATCCCGGTCCCGGCGGAAGCGAAAGGCAAGGCGGCCAGCCTCGGCATTCGCCCGGAAGACCTGATCATCTCGGTCACCGACGACTATCTTTTCGAAGGACGAGTTCTTCTGGTGGAAGCGCTCGGCGAAGTGACGCTGCTCTATCTCGAATCCGGTCCGGGGGAGGAGCCTGTCATCGCCAAAATGCCGGGCACGACGGACGTTGCCAAGGGCGATATCGTGCGCCTCAAGGCTCAGCCAGAAAAGCTCCATCTCTTCGATTCCGATGGCCGGACATATCGGCGCTGACCGGTAAGCCTCCGTTCACCACATTGGAGGGATCGCCGCAATCTCCCGTCCTCAAATGGGACGCGCCAACCCATTGTTAAACTTCGTCCCCTAGCGTCCATATGCAAGTATAGGAGAATTGTTGTGGGTGCGGCGACATTTAACAAAAATCATTATCTGAACAAGGAAGAGTCTTTCATGTATGACCGCGAACAGCGGTTCAAGATGGAAGATACGATGAATGCCGGCCGCATCGAATACACGGAAAAGGCCATCCTCAACATGGCGCAGCGCCGCTGCGACGTGGTGCAGATCTCCCAGAGCGGTGCCGTCCTTGCGCTCCTGACGCAATATAATCTTCCCCAGCAGTTCTATCTCGATATTCCCGATGCCCGCATCAACAAGGTCGGCTGCATGCTGATGCGCATCAATATGAACAACACGATCGATGTCCGCTTCCTGCGCCTGCTGACGGACAAGGAAATGAACCGCATCTTCGTGTTCTCCACCCATCCGCGCCATCGCGACCACAAGATGGATATCCGCACCTGGTAAAGGCCTGCGGCACCTGACGCTTCTGCTTCTGTAAAATGCGGTCTCGGTGGCGCCTTTCTGCGCCTCGAGAACTTTCTTCGTCTCGCCTTGGCTCTCGATTGCCGATAAGACACCGGCCAATCGAATCTCGGAGAAGAAGACGTGGGCAAGAGCTGGAACAAAGGCGTCACCCTGGCCCTGGAAGAACCGGGCAAGTTCACCACCATCAGCACGCTCGAAGAGGCCTCCTGGGCCATGATCGAGGACTGGCCGCTGGAAGAGGGCGAGGCGCTGGACAAGGCGCTGCTCATCTTCGAGGCCGTCATGAAGGGCAAGAAGCCGCTCGAAGCCGCAAGGCTCGCCTTCATTGCCGCCGCGATCGAGGCGGGCATCGAGATCAAGGATTAAAGAAGTTTGACCGACGGGCAAAAGATTGCTGTCGAGACATCCCGTTGGCAATACGAGTCGAGGGCCTTTGTCGGACCTATGCGGAGTTCTCGAAACTCGTTAAACGTGTTGCTGGAGCGGCGAGGGTGCGATGGGCAGAGGCAGAAAGCAGAAGCGGGGCGATATCGTTAGGATTGATATTGGAGGCGGGAAGCAATTCTACGCCGTCGCCCTAACGCCTCCACTTTTCGCATTTCTGGACGGTATTTCGGAACATGGGGAACCGGTCCAAGACGTGCAAGATCGAGGGGTTCTCTTCAAGCTATGGGTAATGGACCGCGCTGCAAAGTCCGGGCGATGGCCCATCGTTGGAACGGTTGAGCCATCCGCGGTATCCGCGTTGGACGGTGCAGTGTTCTTCAAGCAGGACCTGATTGCCGGGAGTATTACGGCCTATGATACTAAGGTAAGTACTGAATCTCCGCTCAGCTTTGAAGATGCGGACCGCTTGGAATGCGCTGCTGTTTGGAGCGCTGAGCATGTCGAAGACAGGCTTCGTGATCATGTGAACGGCATTTCGAACAAGTGGTGGGCATCAATGCGGCCTCGGAGATAGCGTTGATCGCCGCCGCCCCACCTTCACGAAAAGGCTTCGAAACGATGAAGCCGCATGCATAAGGAGCGGCCGTGGATCTTGTGTGATTCCACGGCCGACAGGTCTGCATTGTAGTCTGCCCTCAGGCGAAAACGCTGGCCCCCTGGTCCGCCCGGCCGACATTGCGGCGGAAGGCGGAGAAGAGTTCGCGGCCCATGCCGAAATCGTTTTCGGAAAGGTCGGCTTCTGCCGGCACGCGGGCGGCAAATTCGGCGGCGTCCACCAGCACTTCCAGCGTGCCCGCAACCGCGTCGAGACGGATCATGTCGCCTTCGCGGATTTTTGCGATCGCGCCGCCATCACAGGCTTCCGGCGTCATATGGATCGCCGCCGGCACCTTGCCGGATGCGCCAGACATGCGCCCGTCGGTGACGAGCGCCACCTTGAAACCGCGGTCCTGCAGCACGCCGAGCGATGGGGTCAGCCGGTGCAGTTCCGGCATGCCGTTCGCCTTCGGGCCCTGGAAGCGCACGACGGCGATGAAGTCGCGGTTCAGCTCGCCGCGCTTGAATGCATCCTGCAGGCCCTGCTGGTCGTGGAAGATGATCGCCGGCGCCTCGATGATATGACGCTCCGGCTTCACCGCCGAGATCTTGATGACGCCATGGCCGATATTGCCGGCCAGCATCTTCAACCCGCCGGTCTTCTGGAACGGCTGGTCGACGGTCGTCAGCACCTTCGCGTCGCCGCTCACGTCCGGCACGCTTTCGCGCGTCACCTGGCCATCCGCGCCAAGCTTGGCCTCGACCGTATAGGCTTCAAGCCCGTGGCCGAAGACGGTGCGCACGTCCTCATGCACATAGCCTTCGCGCAGCAACTGCTTGATCAGGAAGCCCATGCCGCCGGCGGCATGGAAATGGTTCACGTCGGCAAGCCCGTTCGGATAGACGCGGGCGAGAAGCGGCACGGCATCCGAAAGCTCGGAAATATCCTGCCATGTCAGGTGAATGCCGGCAGCCCGCGCCATCGCGACGAGATGCATCGTATGATTGGTCGAGCCGCCCGTCGCATGCAGGCCGACGACGCCGTTGACGATCGAGCGTTCGTCGATCATCTCGCCGGCCGGCGTGAATTCGTTGCCCATGGCGGTAATCGCGAGCGCCCGCTTGGCGGCCTCGCGGGTCAAAGCTTCGCGCAGCGGCGTGCCCGGATTGACGAAGGAGGCGCCGGGCATGTGGAAGCCCATGATCTCCATCAGCATCTGGTTGGAATTGGCCGTGCCGTAGAAGGTGCAGGTGCCCGGGCCGTGATAGGACTTGGATTCGGCTTCGAGAAGCTCGGCGCGACCGACCTTGCCCTCGGCATAAAGCTGGCGGATGCGCGACTTCTCGTCGTTTGGCAGGCCGGACGTCATCGGCCCGGCCGGAATGAACACGGCCGGCAGATGCCCGAAGGTCAAGGCTGCAATGACGAGGCCCGGTACGATCTTGTCGCAGATGCCGAGATAGACCGAGGCATCGAACATGTTGTGCGACAGGCCGATGCCAGCCGCCATGGCGATCGTATCGCGCGAGAAGAGCGACAGTTCCATGCCCGGCTGGCCCTGGGTCACGCCATCGCACATGGCCGGCACGCCGCCAGCCACTTGGGCGATGCCGCCGGCTTCGCGGGCTGCGTCACGGATGATCTGCGGAAATGTCTCATAGGGCTGGTGGGCCGAGAGCATGTCGTTATAGGCGGTGATGATGCCGAGGTTCGGGACGACGTCTCCGGCGAGCGCGTCCTTCTCGGCGGGGGAACAGACCGCAAATCCATGCGCAAGGTTGCCGCAGGAGAGAACGGTCCTGTGCGGACCCTTCTCGACCGCCCGGTTCAACCGGTCGAGATAGGCTTCGCGCCGCGGCTTGGATCGTTCGACGATCCTCGCCGTAATTGCTTCGATGCTGGAATGCGCCGCCATGTTCAATACTCCTTCGGTCAATCCCGGTTTGGGAGAGGCCGAAGCCACCGGGGTCGCAGGTGCCACGAATAGACCGGCGCCCTTTGCACGCTGGGGCGCCGGGATGAGCGCCTTATGGCGCCCAGTAGATCTTGAGCGGTGATGCCGCGCGGTTGAGGACGGCGCGGATCGGCATCTCGGTTTCGTCCGATCCTGCTTCTGCCTTAGCCAGCACGTCCTTCTTTTCCTGCCCCTCGATATGCAGCACCAGCAGGCGCGCATCCGAAAGCGCAGAGAAGGTGAAGGTCAGGCGCTCTTCGCCCGCACCCGCCGCCGCCATCGTCATCACGCCGCGCGGCGTCGAAAGATCGAGCGCCTTGGCAAGGTGATTGCCGTGCGGGAAGAAGGATGCGGTATGCCCGTCTCCGCCCATGCCGAGGATCGCGACGTCGAACGGCCTGCCGATCGATGCGGTTGCCACCGTGGCAATCTCGGCCGCAGCGTCTATTGTCGCCGCCTCGTGGTAAAGGGGAATAAAGGTCGCAGCCTGAGCCTTGTCCTTCAGCAGATGGGTCGCGACCAGAAGATGGTTGGAGCGTGGGCTGTCGGCCGGCACGAACCGTTCGTCCACCAGCGTCACGGTCACCTTGGTCCAGTCGATATCCTTCTCCGAAAGCACCTCGAAGAACCGCTTTGGCGTCGATCCGCCGGAGACGGCAAATGACGCCGTCCCCTTTTCGGAAATCGCTGCCGAAAGCCGTGTCGCAACCTCGTCCGCAAGGGCGTTGGCGAGTGCTGCTCCATCGGCAAAGCTATGATAAGTCGATGCCATGTCGATCAGCCTTCGTGCCAGGTGCGGCCGTCACGTTCGATGAGCGCGATGGCCTGGCTCGGACCCCAGGTGCCGGCGGTATAACCCTGCGCCACCTGTCCGGTTTCTTCCCAGCCCTTGAGGATCGGATCGACCCACTGCCATGCGGCTTCCACTTCGTCGCGGCGCATGAACAGCGTCTGGTTGGCGCGAATCGTATCCATCAGCAGGCGTTCATAGGCATCCGGGCTGCGGACCGAAAAGGCCTCGGCAAAGCTCATGTCGAGCGAGACGTTGCGCAGGCGCATGCCGCCCGGACCGGGGTCCTTGATCATCAGCGACTGCTTGACGCCTTCGTCCGGCTGCAGGCGGATGATCAGCTGGTTTGCCGAAATGCGGCCCGCTGCCGTGTCGAAAATGTTGTGCGGCACCGGCTTGAAGGTGATGACGATTTCCGACATGCGCTCCGTCAGGCGCTTGCCCGTGCGGATGTAGAAGGGCACGCCCGCCCAGCGCCAGTTGCCGATCTCGGCCTTGATGGCGACGAAGGTCTCGGTGTTGGAAACGCCGCCTTCCAGCTCTTCCAGATAGCCCTTGACCGGGCCGCCTGCGGAAGCGCCGGCGCGATACTGGCCGCGCACGGTCATCGTCTCGCAATTGTCGGCGGTGATCGGCTTCAAAGCGCGAAGAACCTTGAGCTTTTCGTCGCGCACGGCTTCGGAATCCATCGACGACGGGGTTTCCATCGCAACGAGGCAAAGCAGCTGCATGATGTGGTTCTGAACCATGTCGCGCAATGCGCCGGCCGTGTCGTAATAACCGGCACGACCTTCGAGGCCGACGGCTTCGGCAACCGTGATCTGCACGTGGTCGATATAGTTGGCGTTCCACAAGGGCTCATAGAGCGCGTTGGCAAAACGCAGCGCCATCAGATTCTGGACCGTTTCCTTGCCCAGGTAATGGTCGATACGGTAGATCTGTTCTTCCTTGAATACCTTGCCGATCGTGTCGTTCAGCTCCAAGGCCGAGGCGAGGTCGCGGCCGATCGGCTTTTCAACGACGATGCGGGTCTTCGGCGTGATCATCTTGTGGTCGCGGATCTTTTCCGAGATCGCGCCGAAAATGCCCGGTGCTACGGCGAGGTAGAAGGCACGCACGCGATCCTTGCCATTGCCCTCGTCGAGCAGCTTCTTCAGCTTGTCCCAGCCATTGTCGGACTTGGCATCGACCGGAATGTAATAGATGCGTTCGCAGAAGGCCTTGACCTGGGCCTCGTCATATTCGCCCTTCTTCAGGTGCTCTTTCAGAGCGTCCTCGGCAAACTTGCGGTATTCCTCGTGGGAAAGGCCGCTGCGCGAGGCGCCGATGATGCGGGTCGGCTCCGTGAACTGACCTTCGATCTGCCGGTGATACAGGGCCGGCAGAAGCTTGCGCTCGGCAAGGTCTCCGGTCCCGCCGAAGACGATGCAATCGAATGGTTCCACTGGAATGATCTGGCTGCTCATCGCTCAACTTTCATCGTGTGTGGTTGGGGTGTGTCTTATGCTAATCGATTTAAAAAGGCTAGTCCGAAATCGCGCTCTCAGGTGCGGTCTCTTAGCGCAAACCAGGTGAGTGCGAGAAAAAGCAAGGGTTTACGCATGGCGTGTCCTCCTGGGAAGGCGGAAATATTGAGATCTGCAAGAGCATCGAGTTCGCTCTTACGTCCGGCAACCATTTCAGCATAAAGCTTGCCGCAGTAATTTGACAGCATGACGCCATGGCCGGAATAACCGCCGATTGCGGTTACGCCGGGCATGACTTGCCGCACGAAGGGACGCCGCGGCAGGGTTATCCCCACATTGCCGCCCCAGGCATGGGTGATTCGCGCAGCCTTCAGCGCCGGATAGGTGGCGATGATCTGCTGGTGAATCGCTTCCGCCGTGTCCTTGGGATCTTTCGAGGAATAGACCTCGCGCCCGCCGAACAGCAGCCGGTTGTCCTTCGACTTGCGGAAATAGCGCACCACGAAACGGCTGTCGCAGACAGCCTCCATGCCGGGAATGACATGCGGGAACGCATCGAGCGGTTCGGTTGCCGCAATGAAGGAGCCGATCGGCATGACATGCGCCGAGGTAACCGGCTCGAGATTGCCGATATAGGCATTGGTGGCGATCAGCAGCCGGTCGGATGTCAGCGTGCCCTTCGCCGTCTCGACCTTGATCTTGCCGCCCTCGCGGCGGATTGCCGTGGCCCTGGTGTTCTCGTGGATTGCCGCACCCGCAGCCCTGGCCACCTTCGCCAGCCCGACCAGCAGTTTCAGCGGATGGATATGGCCGGTGCCGGTATCGCGCACGCCGCAATAGTAATCCTTGGTGCCGACACGCTCCTCCGTCTCCGCCTTGTCCATGAAGGTCATGTGCGGATAGTCGTAGCGTTCGGCGGCGATGTCCGCATTGGCGCGGTAATCGCGCTCATATCCCGGCTTGTGCGACACGTTGAGCTGGCCCGGCATGTAGTCGATATCGATGCCATGCACTGTCGCAAAATCGAGGAGATGCCGCTTGGCGTTTTCTGCCATGGCAAACAGCAGTTTCGAGCGTTCGTAGCCGAGTTCCTTTTCGGCCTCTTCCGGCCACCAGCGCTGCCCGGTGCCGAGCTGACCGCCATTGCGCCCGGAGGCACCGTCGCCGAAATGCTCCGCTTCGATCAGCGCCACCGACACGCCGGCCTTCGCCAGATTGTAGGCTGCCTGCAGGCCGGTATAACCGCCGCCGATGATCGCCACGTCGACTGATTTCGATCCGTCGAGCGCCGGATAGGTCGGGCGGTCGTCTACGCTTGCCTGGTACCAGGAAAGACCGGGCGCGATCGGGCTCTGCCAATTGTCCATGCTTGCAGCCCTCATACGTTGAGCAGCAGGAACTCGCGCTCCCACGGGCTGATCACCTGCATGAAGGTCTCGAACTCGCCGCGCTTGACGCCGGCATAGATGCCGATGAATTCCTTGCTGAACACCTTCATCAGTTCCGGCTCCTCTTCGAGCAGCGAAACAGCATTGAGCAGGTCGCGCGGCAGGTCGATTGCGCCTTCATTGGCGGATTCGTCGGTCGGCGGCGTCGGCTCGATCCCGTTCATGATCCCGAGAAGACCGCAGCCGAGCGAGGCGGCAAGCGCCAGATAGGGATTGGCATCCGAGCTCGGCAGCCGGTTCTCGACACGCCGGGCGACGGGATCGGAAACCGGCACGCGGAAAGCGGTCGTGCGGTTGTCGTAACCCCAGGCGGTGTTGACCGGAGCCGCCATGTCCGGCGTAAGGCGGCGATAGGAGTTCACGTAGGGCGCCATCATCACCAGCGTCTTCGGGATATAGCTCTGCATCCCGCCGATGAACTGGAAGAACTCCTTTGACGGCGATCCGTCCTTGTTGGAAAAGATGTTGGCTCCGGTCTCGATATCCACCACCGACTGATGGATATGCATGGCCGATCCCGCCTGGCCCTGCATCGGCTTGGCCATGAACGTGGCATAGATACCGTGTTTCATCGCCGCTTCGCGGATCGTCCGCTTGAACATGAACACCTGATCGGCAAGCTCCACCGGGTCGCCGTGGCGAAGGTTGATCTCGAGTTGTGCCGGACCTTCCTCATGGATCAGCGTGTCGATCTCCAGTCCCTGCTTTTCGGAGAAGTGATAGATGTCGTCGATCAACTCGTCGAATTCGTTGATGCCGGCGATCGAATAGCCCTGGCCACCCAGGATGGAACGGCCCGAGCGGCCTTTCGGCGGATGCAGCGGATAGTCCGGGTCGTCATTCTTGGCGACCAGATAGAATTCGATTTCCGGCGCCACGACCGGTTTCCAGCCGCGCTCGGTATAGAGCCGGACGACATTCTTCAACACATTGCGCGGCGTATAGCTCACCGCATCGCCCTCCGTATTGACGATGTCGCAGATCACCTGTGCCGTCGGGTCGGTTTCCCATGGCACGACGGAGAGCGTCGAAAGATCCGGCGTCAGTTTCAGGTCGCTGTCGCGCGGCTCGTAGCGGAAGCTCTCCGTCTCCTCCGGATACTCGCCTGATATCGTATGCCGGTAGAGCGCCGAAGGCAGTGCCAGCGACGTGTTGGAGGTGAATTTCGACGACGGCATCATCTTGCCGCGCGGCACGCCGGCAAGGTCGGGCGTGATGCATTCGATATCCTCGATCCCGCGGGCACGAAGCCATGCCGCAGCTTCCGCCCAGTCCGACACGCCGCGAAGCGAGGTCAGCGTTGGCTGTGCAACGGCGGCTTTTGCGACCGTACCGACTTTCGCAACGGGATTGGCTTTCTTCGTGGGCATGACACACCGGGGTGAGGTTGATCGAATGTTCCCATCATAGCCACCGATCGGCAATTGGCGAGGGGGGAGGCGTTGACTTTGGATGAACTATGGCGAACAGCGGAGGCGGCAACCGCCTGTAGCCGAAGGAGTGAAGGATTGGCGCGGAAATTCGATGTGGTGATCCTTGGCGCAGGCGCGGCCGGCATGATGTGCGCCATTCGCGCCGGTGCGCGGGGCCGTTCCGTGCTGGTCCTCGACCATGCGAAGACACCGGGGGAGAAGATTCGCATCTCCGGCGGCGGGCGCTGCAATTTCACCAATATCCACGCCGGACCGAAGAATTATCTTTCGGCCAATCCGCATTTCGTCAAATCGGCGCTCGCTCGCTATTCGGCGCAGGATTTCATCGATCTCGTCAATCGTCACGGCATCGCCTTTCACGAAAAGACGCTCGGGCAACTGTTCTGCGATGACAGCGCCAGGGATATCATCCGCATGCTGCTTGCCGAGATGGAAGCGGCAGGCGCCAAGCTCGAACTGCAGACCGGCGTCACGTCCGTCGAAAAATCCGGCAACGGGTTCCGCATCGCCACGGCCAGCGGCGAGGCGATCGAGGCAGGCGCTGTCGTCGTCGCCACCGGCGGCAAGTCGATCCCCAAAATGGGCGCGACCGGTCTTGCCTATGACATTGCCCGGCAGTTCGGCCTGAAGCTTGTCGAAACCCGCCCCGGCCTCGTGCCCCTGACGCTCGATCCCGCGCTGCTGGAAAAGCTGTCGCCGCTCTCCGGCATCGCCGTGCCTGCCGAAATCCGCCACGGCAAGGCCGCCTTCCGCGAAGCCTTGCTCTTCACCCATCGCGGCCTGAGCGGCCCCGCCATCCTGCAGATTTCCTCCTATTGGCGCGAGGGCGACGAGATCACCGTCGTCATCGAGCCCGATCGCCGCATTTCCGACGACCTGAAGGTGGCCCGCAAGGCAAACGGCAAGCAGGCCATCCAGACAGCACTTTCCGAAATCCTGCCCAAGCGGCTGGCGCAATTCTTTGCCGAGAAACATCCTGCGGCCGCCAAACTTGCCGATTGTTCCGACAAGCTGTTCGAGGCGATTGCCGCGTCTATCCAGGATTGGCGCATTCGCCCCGCCGGCTCTGAAGGCTATCGCACGGCGGAAGTCACGCTTGGCGGCATCGACACCTCGGAACTGGATTCGAAGACCATGCAGGCGAAGACCATGCCCGGTCTTTATTTCATCGGCGAGTGCGTCGACGTCACCGGCTGGCTCGGCGGTTACAATTTCCAATGGGCCTGGGCATCCGGCCATGTCTGCGGCGAAGCGCTCTGATTATAAGCTTCGGCTGTCGATCGAGGGTTGCAATTGCTGCATGCCTCCATCGATTGATTCAGCACTTGTTAATGTGCCTGACAGATGCTGCCATATTGACAGCTAATTTTTGTGTTCAAGACACCGATAGGCTGTCAATATCAGTCGATCATCGTCTGGGAGTTCGATATATGCCGAATGCTCGCCGTGCCCGCGCCATCGCCATTGCCAAGGCTGACGACAGTGCCGCCTTGTTCCGTTTTCGCCTGCTGATGATCGCTGTCGGCGCCACGGCTGCACTTCTGGCTCTTCCCGCTCTGTTTTAATCGAGCAAGCTAATATTGTTCTGAATGCCTGTAGTTGCAGGCCGGAACTCCGCGTGTGCGCGGCCAATTTCCTTACCATTTGTCAAATTCAGCAATTTTTCACACCTGTCACGGATGATCGCGGAGGTTTTTCCCGCTAGAGTCGTCCATGATGAAGAACATCCTGCCTTCCTCCGTTGTTTCGAAAATCGTTTTTCTTTGCCTTTTCCTGATTACGGTTGCCGTTTCCGCGGTTGCGGGCCTCGCCTACAGCTATTACCGCAGTGACATCATGGCGGCTGCCCTGGAAGACGCCAACAATTCCATCCGAACCATGGGCTTGCTTTACGAAGCCGAACTGCCGGGCGCCAGCGCTTCGCTGAAGGACGGCAATCTCGACAGGGTAGCTGCAGGCGAGGGGACCCTGAAGGGCCACGATCTCGTCGACCGTACCGCCAACGCCATCGGCGGCGTTGCGACGGTCTTCGAAAAGCAGGGCGGCGATTACGTCCGCATCTCCACCAACGTGAAGAACGAAAAGGGCGAGCGTGCCATCGGCACCAAGCTTGCCGCCGATCACCCGGCGCAGGCAGCCCTTGCCAAGGGACAGCCCTATGTCGGCCCGGCCGTCCTGTTCGGGCGCGATTTCATGACCGCCTATTTCCCGATCGTCAATGCGTCCGGTGCCGTCAGCGGCGTGCTGTTCATCGGCATCCCGATGCAGGTCTATTTCAGCCATATCGCCTCGGTCGGCCTTGCCCTGACGATCACCTCTCTCATCGCGCTGCTGGTCATTGCTGTGGCAAGCTACTTCGTCATCCGCGCCCTCATCCGCCCGCTCGGCGTGTTGACGGGCTCGGTCCGGACGATCGCTGCCGGCGGCAACAGTGCCGACATTCCCTACACCGCCCGCACCGACGAATTCGGCAATATCGCCCGTGCACTCCAGGTCTTCCGCGACAATGCGCTGGAAAAGCTGCGCATCGAGCAGCAGAGCGCCACCCATCGCGCCGAGGCGGAAGCAGAACGCGAACGCAGCGATAGCGACAAGCGCATGGTCGACGGCCAAATCGATCAGGCGGTGACGGCACTCGGCGCCGCCCTGTCGCGACTGTCGAACGGCGATCTTTCGGTTACCATCGACCAGCCCTTCTCCGGCAAGCTCGAACCGCTGCGCACCGATTTCAACGGTTCGATCATCCGCCTGCGCGACACGCTTGCCCATATTCGCCAGAGCACCATGGCGATCCAGAAGAGCAGCGCCGATCTGAGCCATTCCTCCGCCGATCTGTCTCGCCGCACTGAAAGCCAGGCGGCCTCGCTCGAAGAGACGGCTGCGGCCGTCGACGAGATCACCGCAACCGTGCGCTCCTCCGCCGATCGTGCTCGCGAGGCCAACGATGCCGTCTCGCAGACGAAGAAGAGCGCCGACAATTCCGGCACCGTCGTCAAGAATGCCGTCGAGGCCATGAGCCGGATCGAAGACGCCTCGCAGAAGATCGAGCTGATCATCGAAGTGATCGACGACATCGCCTTCCAGACCAATCTCCTGGCGCTCAACGCCGGTATCGAGGCCGCCCGCGCCGGCGACGCCGGCAAGGGTTTTGCCGTGGTTGCCCAGGAAGTGCGCGAACTCGCCCAGCGTTCCGCCGATGCGGCCAAGGAGATCAAGGGCCTGATCAACCAGTCGACCCACGAGGTGGGTGCCGGCGCCTCGCTCGTCCAGCAGGCCGGCGAAGTTCTCGCAACCATCAGCAGCGAGATCGTCGTCATCAGCCACCATGTCGAGACGATTGCCACCGCAAGCCGCGACCAGTCGGCGGCGCTGCAGAACATCAACCAGTCCGTCAACCAGATGGACCAGATGACCCAGCAGAACGGCGCCATGGTGGCCGAGACCAGCGATGCGAGCCGTCGTCTGGCGGAAGAGACCGAGGCGCTCTTCGACCTGCTGCAGCAGTTCCGCATCGATGCCGCGGCACGCGTCTCCAGCCGCTTCGGGCAGGCTGCCTGAGCCTCCGAACATCCCATCAAGGAAAGTGAGAAAGGGCGGCTGCAGCCGCCCTTTCTCTTTGCGGGGTTCAGGAAGGTATCCCGGCCGGCATTACGCCACATGCGCATGGAGCGGTCGGCATGAACCCGGCTCTTGTGGGCAGGCGCCCGGCCGGTGTTGGCATTGCTCCGGCGGCAGGCTGGGGGGCTGCCTGGGCAATCGCGCAAGCCGCAGCCTCGTGGCTCAGCGCCACGATGGCGTGACCGCGGTCAAGAGAGCCTGTTGGTCATGACGACGGGAACCATGAGGTCGCCCCAGTGGCCATCGCCGCCGTGATGCCGGGCCGAGCGGATCAATTCGACCGAGACGCCGGCCTCGACCGCCTTCATGACGGCATGGTTCAGCCGGTGCAGGTCGTTGGCCAGCGCCCGGATTGCGGTCTGCTGGTCAGCGGTCATGGCGCTCGCCTGTTCCTCGGCGCGTTCCTTGACATGGGTCTTGATCGGGGTCTGGATCGTCATTTCGGGGTCTCCTTTCGTTGGTTTCTGATAGTCAATCCGTTGGTTTGCATAGGCTTTCTTCCGGTGGCAAAATCCCCCTCTGCCCTGCCGGGCATCTCCCCCACAAGGGGGGAGAGGACCTGTGGCTACCGCCCATTTCTGTCTTTGAGCACTGCCGGGAAAGCTTGGTTAAGCCCTCCCCCTTGTGGGGAGGGGTCTTTCTTCGGCCCAATCACTCCGCCGCCGGCCTGAACTGCGCGTGCTCGGTGGATTCTCCCATGGCGGTCGTCGACGACAGGCCGCCGGTAATCGCCATCGACACGGCATCGAAATAGCCGGTGCCGACCTCGCGCTGGTGCTTGGTCGCCGTATAGCCGTTGACCTCGGAGGCGAATTCCGCTTCCTGCAGCTCGGAATAGGCGGCCATCTGCCGGTCCCTGTAGCCGCGCGACAGCTCGAACATGCCGAAATTCAGCTGGTGGAAACCGGCCAGCGTGATGAACTGGAACTTGTAGCCCATCGCCCCGAGTTCCCGCTGGAACTTCGCGATCGTCGCGTCGTCGAGGTTCTTTTTCCAGTTGAACGACGGCGAGCAGTTATAGGCGAGCATCTTGCCCGGATGGTCCCGCTGCACGCCCTCGGCAAACCGGCGGGCCTGTTCGAGGTCGGGCTTCGATGTCTCGCACCAGATGAGATCACAGTATGGCGCATAGGCGATCGCGCGGGCGATGCAGGGCTCAAGCCCGTTCCTCACCCGGTAGAAACCTTCCGCCGTGCGCCCGGCATCGTAGTCGACAAACGGCCGGTCGCGCTCGTCGATATCGGATGTCAGGAGCTTGGCCGCCTCCGCATCGGTGCGGGCAATGACCAGTGTCGCAACGCCCATGACATCGGCCGCAAGCCGCGCCGCCGTCAGGTTGCGGATATGCGCCGCGGTCGGGATCAGCACCTTGCCGCCCAGATGTCCGCACTTCTTCTCCGATGCCAGCTGATCTTCGAAATGGACGCCGGCCGCGCCCGCCTCGATGAACGCCTTCATGATCTCGAAGGCGTTGAGAGGTCCGCCGAAACCGGCCTCGGCATCGGCAACGATCGGGGCGAACCATGTCTCGACCGACAGGCCCTTGCCCTCGGCGGTTTCGATCTGGTCGGCCCGCTGGAGCGTCCGGTTGATCCGCCGCGCCAGTTCCGGTGCCGCATTGGCCGGATAGAGCGACTGGTCGGGATACATTGACGACGCCGTATTGCTGTCTGCAGCCACCTGCCAGCCGGAGAGATAGATCGCCTTCAAGCCGGCGCGAACCTGCTGCATCGCCTGGTTGCCGGTCATGGCGCCGAGCGCATTGACGAAATCCTCGTGTCTCAGCAGCGACCACAGCCGGTTGGCGCCCTTTTCCGCCAGCGAGTAACGAATCTCGATCGAGCCGCGCAGCCGCGTCACGTCCTCTGTCGAATAGGGGCGGGTGATGCCGTCGAAACGGCCTTGCGGTGCATTGGCGATCAGCCTGTCAAAACCAGTCATAGTCTCTCTCTCCCGTTCGTTTCGGTCATCCGCCTCCAAGCAAATGTCCTGTGTAATATTTACAGAATTGATGATTATCATTCCATAAGTCTGTGATATAAAACGAGTTATGTTGTCATGACTTACACAAGGCTGCGTGTGACGAAGTAAAAATTGTAAAAATCGAACCGCGTAAAGATTTGACAGGAGGAGGTCGATCGTGGAGCGGAAAGTATTCGCAGGCGGCCGTGTCCGGCGCGTCCGGCAGGGGATGGGCCTGACCCAGACGGCGATGGCGGGGGCGTTGGATATCTCGCCCTCCTATCTCAATCTGATCGAGCGCAACCAGCGGCCCCTGACCGTGCAGTTGCTGTTGAAGCTCGCCGCCACCTACAAGTTGGATCTCGATGCGCTGCAGGGAGAGGGCGGCGGACTGTCGGGGCAATTGCGCGAAGTCTTTGCCGATCCGCTTCTGGCCGGAGAAATCCCCGGTGACCAGGAAATCGTCGAGGTGGCGGAGGCCGCACCCAATGCAGCGCTCGCCACCGTCAAGCTCTACCGTGCCTATCGCGAACAGGCCGGCCGTCTGTCCGATCTCGCCACACTGCTTGCCAGCGAAGGTCGTGAAATGGCCTCCGCCGGCAGCCACATGCCGATCGACGAGGTTCGCCAGGCCTTCGAGCGACGCCCGAATTTTTTCGCTGGTATCGAAGACGCCGCCGAGATACTCGGCAAGGGCTTTGCGGCGGGTGACGACCCGCCCTCGGCGCTGCGCAACTGGCTGAAGACCGAGCGCGGCATCACGGTTCGCACACTGCCGACCCATGTCATGCCGAGCCTGCGCCGCCGCTACGACCGCCACAGCATGCGGCTCTTCCTCTCCGAGCGCCTGTCACCCTTCGATCGCAACCGCGAACTGGCGATGGAAGTGGCGCTGCTGGCGATCGGGCCGGCAATCGACGCCGAGCTCCACACCCTCTCGCTGCAGACGGCGGAAGCCCGCCGCATCGCCCGCTTCGAGCTTGCCCGCTATGCGGCCCACGCGCTGCTCATGCCCTATGGCAGCTTTCTCGCTGCCGCCGTCAGGGCGCGCTATGACATCGATATCCTGCGCTCACGCTTCGATGTGTCTTTCGAACAGGCCGCAAACCGCCTGACCTCGCTCTGTCGACCGGATGCCGCAGGCATTCCGTTCTTCCTGATGGAAATCGACCATGCCGGCCATGTCGTACGCCGTGCCGGGGCGCAGGGCTTTCCCCGCGCGCGGTTCGGCGGCCAGTGTCCGAAGCTCAACATCCATTCCGCCTTTGCCGAGCCCGGCCGCATCCTGGTCGATCGGGTGGACATGCCGGAAGGCGATGCCTTTCTCGCGGTCGCCAGAACGCTGGAAGGACCGCAGGCCGATTTCGGCGAAAGGATCAGGCGCACGGCGATCCTCATCGGTTGCGACATGGCCCATGCCGGCGAGGTGGTCTATACCGCAGCCTTGCCGGCCTCGGGCTTTTCGGTCGCTGCCGGCCCCGCCTGCAGGATCTGCGAGCGCAAGGCCTGCCTTTCGAGAGCCGAGCCGCCGATCACCCGCCCGCTCGGTCTGGACGAAATGGTGACCGGATTGAGCGCGTTCGATTTCCAATAGAAAGACAGAAGCTTTGCGGCACTGCACATTACCACTTGTGGCTCGCAAAAATCCTTTCTACTCTACTTAAAAATAAAGAGGGAATGGCATGCGGAAAAGAGGTCGCGAACCTCTCGCAATGTCGGAGCTGGAACAGGAGAAATCATGCGAAACCATATACTTGGCCTTGCAGCAGCATTTGCTGCTACGGTCTTTTCGACCGCTGTGATGGCGCAGGAGAAGGAAGTCCACGTCTATAACTGGTCCGACTATATTGATGAATCCATCCTGACGGATTTCACCAAGGAGACGGGCATCAAGGTCGTCTATGACGTGTTCGATTCCAACGACATTCTTGAGACCAAGCTTCTTGCCGGTGGCTCCGGCTATGATGTCGTCGTTCCGACCGGTCCGTTCCTCGCCCGCCAGATCCAGGCCGGTGTCTTCCAGAAACTCGACAAGTCCAAGCTTCCGAACCTGAAGAACATGTGGCCGCAGGTCATGGACCGCCTCGCCAAGTATGATCCCGGCAACCAGTATGCCGTCAACTACATGTGGGGCACGACCGGCATCGGCTTCAATGTCGACAAGGTCAAGAAGGTGCTGGGGGATGTTCCGATCGACAGCTGGGATGTCCTCTTCAAGCCCGAAAATGCCAAGAAGCTGAAGGCCTGCGGCGTCAACATTCTCGATGCCTCCGACGAAACCTTCGCGATTGCCCTCAACTATCTGGGCAAGGACCCGGACAGCAAGAAGACCGCCGATCTCGAGGCAGCCGGCGAAGTCTACAAGAAGATCCGCCCCTATGCGAAGACCTTCAACTCCGCCGCCTATATCAACGATCTCGCCAATGGCGACATCTGCATGACGATCGGCTGGTCGGGCGACGTGCTGCAGGCCAAGACCCGCGCCGAGGAAGCCAAGAACGGCGTCAACATCCAGTTCATCATCCCCAAGGAAGGCACCTATATGTGGTTCGACAACCTCGCCATCCCTGCGGATGCGAAGAATGTCGACGAGGCCCATGCCTTCATCAACTACCTGATGAAGCCCGAGGTGATCGCCAAGGCGTCGAACTACGTCCAGTATGCCAACGGCAACCTCGCTTCGCAGCAGTTCGTCGACAAGGAAATCCTCGACAACCCGAACGTCTATCCGCCCGAAGAGGTCGCCAAGCACCTCTTCACCATCTCGCCCTACGATCCCAAGTCGCAGCGCGTACTGAACCGGCTCTGGACCCAGATCAAGACCGGCAAGTAATCACCGATCGGCAAGGGCGGGCATTCGACCCGCCCTTTTCATTTCAAACGACGCTGAGACTAGAAGACAAGCTGGGGCAAGGCATCCGCATGGCGAAATCTCTCGGACCGGTTAAGCGCAAATTCTCTCCCTGGACCGACCCTGATGCGGTCCCCTTCATCCGTTTCGAAAATATCACCAAGCGCTTCGGCACATTCACCGCCGTCGACAATCTGACGCTTGATATCTACGAGAAGGAATTCTTCTCCCTGCTTGGCCCTTCCGGCTGCGGCAAGACCACCCTGATGCGCATGCTGGCCGGTTTCGAGGAGCCGACCGAAGGCCGCATTCTCCTGCAGGGGCAGGATATCCGCGGCGTGCCGCCCTATCGCCGCCCCACCAACATGATGTTCCAGTCCTATGCGCTTTTCCCGCATATGACGGTGGAGAAGAACATCGCCTTCGGCCTGCAGCAGGACAATCTCCCCAAGGGCGAGATCTTGGCCCGCGTCGAGGAGATGCTGAAACTCGTCAAGCTCGAACAGTTCGCCAAGCGCAAGCCCAACCAGCTTTCCGGCGGCCAGCGCCAGCGTGTCGCGCTTGCCCGCTCGCTCGCCAAGCGCCCCAAGGTGCTGCTGCTCGACGAACCGCTCGGCGCGCTCGACAAGAAGCTGCGCGAGGAAACCCAGTTCGAGCTGATGGACCTGCAGCACACGCTCGGCCTCACCTTCCTGATCGTCACCCATGACCAGGAAGAGGCGATGACCGTGTCCGACCGCATCGCCGTGATGGACAAGGGCGTCATCGTGCAGGTGGCGACGCCATCGGAAATCTACGAGGCGCCGAACAGCCGCTACGTGGCGGATTTCATCGGCGACATCAACATTCTCGAGGGCAAGATCACCGAGACGGCGAGCGCGCTCGGTGCCCCCGGTGTCGTCAAGCTGGATTGCGACGGCCTCGCCGTTGCTGTCGATCAGGAATGCCAGGCAGTCAGGGGAGACGCGGTTGCCTTCGCCATCCGCCCGGAAAAGGTGCGCATCTCGCTCGATGCGCCGGCCGACACCACGGTCAACAGCTTCTATGGCGAAGTCTGGGATATCGGCTATCTCGGCGATTTCTCGCTCTTTCTCGTCCGCGCGGAGGACGGCCGCATCCTGCGCGCCGCCCAGGCCAATGTCTCGCGCCTCGTCGACCGGCCGATCACCTTCGGCGACATGGTCTGGCTCACCTGGTCGCATGACGCCGGCCTGGTTCTGACGCGCTAGGGGAGGGTGACCATGGCCAATATCGCGGCAACCAGCCCGTCCGATGTAAAGCCTGCGAGCGGTCCCTCCTGGACCCGCTGGTTCGTCGTCCTCGTGCCCTATATCTGGCTGCTCCTGTTCTTTGCAGCGCCGTTTCTGATCATCTTCAAGATCTCGCTATCCGACACGGCGATCGCCATGCCGCCCTATACGCCGGTTTTCGACGGCTTTGGCGCGATCGGCGATTTCATCTCGCAGCTCGATTTCGAAAACTACTTCTTCCTCACCGACGACCCGCTCTACATCGACAGCTACCTCTCGTCGCTGAGGATCGCCTTCATCTCGACCGCGCTTCTCCTGCTGATCGGCTATCCGATGGCGCTCGCCATGGCGCGGGCATCGAACAATATCCGCCCGACGCTGGTGATGATGGTCATCCTGCCCTTCTGGACCTCCTTCCTCATCCGCGTCTACGCCTGGATCGGCATCCTCAAGCCCGACGGACTGCTGACGCTTCTGTTGCAGACATTGCATCTGATGGGGCCGGACCAGCAGGTGGAGATCTTCCACACCGACACGGCCGTCTTCATCGGCATCGTCTATTCCTATCTGCCCTTCATGGTCCTGCCGCTTTATTCCGCGCTGGAAAAGATGGACCATACGCTTCTAGAGGCCGCCGCCGATCTCGGCTGCACGCCCTTCAAGGCCTTCTGGAAAATCACCTTTCCGCTCTCGCTTCCGGGCGTCATCGCCGGCGCGCTGATCTGCTTCATCCCGATCACCGGCGAATTCGTCATCCCCGATCTTCTCGGCGGCGCCGACACGCTGATGATCGGCAAGACGCTCTGGACCGAGTTCTTCGGCAATCGCGACTGGCCGCTGGCATCTGCGGTGGCTGTCGTGCTGCTCGTGCTGCTCGTCGTGCCGATTGCGCTGTTCCAGAACATGCAGAAGAAGGTGGCCTGACATGAAGTCCTCACGCTTCGACATCACCATCCTGACGCTCGGCTTCGCCTTCCTCTACATCCCGATCGTCATTCTCGTCGTCTATTCCTTCAACGCCTCGCGGCTGGTGACGGTCTGGGGCGGCTTCTCGCTGCAATGGTATGGCACCATGTGGTCCAATCAGGGCCTGATGGATGCCGCCTGGGTGACCGCCCGCGTCGGCGTCATCAGCGCCACCGTCGCCACCGTGCTCGGCACGCTGGCAGCACTCGCTTTGGTCCGCTTCGAGAAATTCTTCGGCCGCATCCTGTTCTCGGGCATGATCTATGCCCCGCTGGTCATGCCGGATGTCATCACCGGCCTCTCGATGCTGCTTCTCTTCGTGGCGCTCAATGTCGATCGCGGCTTCTGGACCGTCATAATCGCCCACACGACCTTCACCATGTGCTACGTGGCGATCGTTGTGCAGTCGCGTCTTTTGACCTTCGACCGCAGCCTGGAAGAGGCTGCACTCGATCTCGGCTGCCCGCCGGTCAAGACCTTCTTCAAGATCACGCTGCCGCTCATCCTGCCCGCAGTGCTGGCCGGCTGGATGCTGGCCTTCACCCTGTCGCTCGATGACCTTGTCCTGGCGAGCTTCAACACCGGTCCGGGCGCTACGACCTTGCCGATCAAGATCTATTCGCAGGTTCGCCTCGGCGTGACACCGGAAATCAATGCGATCTGCACGATCCTCATCGCGCTCGTCACCGTGGGTGTGATCATCGCCTCGCTGATGACCAAGCGGGCCGAGATCAAGCGCATCCGCGATGAACATCTGGCCATTCGCGGCGCGTCGGCCTGAGGCCGTTGACCGGGTTCGGCGCTCTATTCGCTGGCTTTTTGCTGAGGCGCTGCCGTTGGCCAGAGGATGGGGCTCGGCCATGCGCCGCCGATGAAAAAGCCGAGCGGCGCGCCGCCATCCTTCGACAGGACCGAAGCCGAAAGCGCCAGGCTGCGGGTGGCAAGCGGCACAGCCCCCTTCATCGAGATCGTCTCGTTTCGTCCGGCAATCTCGGCCTTGTCGAAATTGGCGATCCCGTCGCGGATCACCGCCGACGCATTGATGCTGTCGAAATCCACCGCGCCGGTGGCTGCGGCGCCGAGCGGGAAATAGGGTTTCTGCCCGGCCAGTTGGCGGATCACCGCCATGTCTACTCCGGTCAACCTGCCGGGACCGGCCTGGAAGCTCAGCGAGCCAGTCGCGGCGTTCCAGGCACCCTCGTTGATCGGCTGAGGCACGTCGAGCGCGATGTCGAGTGATCCCTGCGCCTGCGGTATCGGTCCCGCAAGCTGCAATTGCTGCGCAAGCGCAGCGAAATCGGCGCCGCGGATCGACGCGCGGAAGGCAACCGCCCGCCGCTTGTCGTCCTTCCCGGACGCTTCGCTGCCGGCCGGTTCCACGCCCTTGGTTTCCTTGATCGTGCTGATCCTGCCGGTCAGGCGCCCCGGCTGCAGGTCGCTGTCGAGTATGTCGAGACGGAACTGGTCGGACACGTTCATCAGCCCGAGCGCAATGTCATGGATCTGGACTGCGCCGAGCGTCGCAATCTGCGAAGAGAGCCTGAGATCGAGTTCCAGATCGGTCATCAGCGAGGGAAGCGCATGCGGCTCCTTCATGATCGTCGGTTCGAGTGCTGCAAGCAGGCGCAGGAGATCGATACGGTCGAAGGCCAGCGTGCCGGACAGTTTCGAGCGGCCGGCATCGGGTATGTCGACTTCCATCAATCCGGTGGCATGCTCGTCATTGAGCCCGAGGGATAGATTTTCAAACCGCAATTCCTGTCGGTCGGCAATCAGCTTGGCGCTGAAGGAGGCCGATTGCAGCCCGTCCACCAGCGCGGGATTGAACCCGGCCCAGCGCATCAGCGCCGGCATGTCGGAAGCCTGCAATTCGGCATCGCCGGAGAAATAGCCTCGTCGGGTCAGGCTGGCGATGCCATCGAATGTCGCCTGGCCGAAATCCGAGTTCGCCCGCCCCTGAAATTCGCCGCTTCGCCCGTCGAGAAGCAGAAGCGGCTGGGTGCTGCGCAGGTCGAGCTCGATCTTCTTGCCGCGCAGCATCGCTTCCATTCGCCCCGAAGCAGGCGCAGAAAGGTGTGGCCAACCCATTCTGCCGTCGATCGCGTCGATGCGCAGCGCTGCCTCGCCGGGGCCGGCGGCGATCTCGATTACCCCGTTTATCACCTGCATCTCGCCGACCGGAGCATCGAGCCCGGCGGGAAGCGTCTGGTGGTCGCCATTGGCCGTGACTTTCGTCATCGCGTCCATCAGCAGGCCACCCTGCGCCCAGCGCAGATGGCCATCAGCGTCGCGGTCGAGATAGACACGCGGATGGACGAGCCTGAAGTCCTTGAATACCGGGCGATCCAGCAAGGCCTCCATCAGGTCGAACGACGCCGATAGTGAATCGATCTTCGCCAGCACCTTCTGGTCTTCGGTTCCGCTGCGCTGAATGGTGATATCGGAAAGCGTCACCTTCGGATGCGGCCAGAAGCGGATCGTAGACACGCCGCCGATCGTCGCTTCGTGTCCGGTCCATTGTTCGACGGATTGCTCGATATGCTCCCTGATCATTTTCTCCGAGATCAGGAAGGGTGTGACGATCCGGAAAATCGCAACCGCCAGGATCACCAGCGCAGCCGCGATCAGCAGCACTCGGCCATAGGGCCGGCTGGCATGCCTGCGGATGGTGTGGGCGGCTTTTGTGAACATGCAAGGCGCATATAGGAAATGCAGTTGAGGCGCAATTCAGGCAGTCCATCGAGAAATGGGCTTGCACGACCGCAGCCTGCGACATCTTATACACATCCGCGTGTGCCGGCAGGGGGAGGCCGGACACAAAGCGATGAAAGGGAGGATTATGGTCGATCAGGAAAAGCCGCTTTGGACCCCGTCCGAAGACGAACAGCGCGCCACACCGCTCTATCGGTTCATGCGCTGGTGCGAGAAGCGCCACGCAAGAAGCTTTGCGGACTATGATGCCTTCCACGCCTGGTCGGTCGCCGAACGCGAGGATTTCTGGTCGGCTATCTGGGACTTCTGCGGCGTGGTGGGCGAGCGCGGCGCAACGGCCCTGCTCAACGGCGACGACATGCTCGCCGCGCGCTTCTTTCCCGAGGCACGGCTGAACTTCGCGGAAAACCTTCTGGCCCATGCCGGTGCCGAAACGGCCACGGCGCTGATCTTCCGCGGTGAAGACAAGGTTTCCTATGCATGGACCTGGGGCAGGCTGCGCGACGAGGTGTCGAAACTGCAGCAGGCCTTTCGCGACCTTGGCGTCGGCAAGGGCGACCGCGTCGCTGCAATGATGCCGAACCTGCCGGAGACCATCGCCTCCATGCTGGCCACGGCCTCTCTCGGCGCCATCTGGTCGTCCTGTTCGCCCGATTTCGGCGAAAAGGGCGTGCTCGACCGTTTCGGCCAGATCGAGCCGAAGCTCTTCATCGCCTGCGATGGCTACTGGTACGGCGGCAAGCGGCAGGATGTGGCGGACAAGGTCAAGGCGGTGGCCGCGATCCTCGACGTGCCGGTCATCGTCGTGCCCTATGCCGGGGATGCGGCGGCGCTTGCCGGCAGCCTGACAAATGGCCGAACCTATCCCGAGCTGACGGCGAGCTATGAGGCCGGGCCGCTCGATTTCCCGCAACTGCCCTTCTCCCACCCCCTCTATATCCTCTTTTCCTCCGGCACGACCGGCATTCCCAAATGCATCGTCCATTCGGCCGGCGGAACGCTGCTGCAGCATCTGAAGGAACACCGGCTCCATTGCGGCATCGAGCCGGGCGAGCGGCTTTTCTACTTCACCACCTGCGGCTGGATGATGTGGAACTGGCTGGCTTCGGGGCTTGCTGTCGGCGCAACGCTCTGCCTGTTCGACGGTTCGCCCTTTGCCCCGGATGGCAATGTCCTGTTCGATTATGCCGCCGAGGAGCATTTCTCGGTCTTCGGCACTGCCGCGAAATATATCGATTCATTGCGCAAGTCCGGCATTGCGCCGAAACAGAGCCACGACCTTTCGGCGCTCCGCCTGATCACCTCGACCGGCTCGCCACTGTCGCCGGAAGGCTTTGCCTTCGTCTATGATGGCATCAAGGAGGACATCCATCTGGCCTCCATCTCCGGCGGCACCGATATCGTCTCCTGCTTCGTTCTCGGCAATCCGCTGAAGCCGGTCTGGAAGGGTGAGATCCAGGGACCGGGGCTCGGCCTCGCCGTCGATGTCTGGGACGATGACGGCAGGCCTGTCCGCGGCGAGAAGGGTGAACTCGTCTGCACCAGGGCTTTCCCCTCTCAGCCCATCATGTTCTGGAGCGATCCGGACGGCGCCAAATACCGCGCCGCCTATTTCGAGCGTTTCGACAATGTCTGGTGCCATGGCGATTTCGCCGAATGGACAGAGCATGGCGGCCTCGTCATCCATGGCCGGTCGGACGCGACGCTCAATCCGGGCGGCGTGCGCATCGGCACGGCGGAAATCTATAATCAGGTCGAGCAGATGGAAGAGGTGGCGGAAGCGATCTGCATCGGCCAGGACTGGCATGACGATGTCCGCATCGTGCTCTTCGTCCGCCTCGCCGATGGGCTGTCGCTCGATGAGGAGCTGGCGAGGGCAATCAAGAGCCGCATCCGCATCGGCGCGTCCCCCCGCCACGTCCCCGCCAAGATCATTCAGGTCTTGGATATTCCGCGGACCAAATCCGGCAAGATCGTCGAACTCGCAGTCCGCGACATCGTCCATGGGCGGCCGGTCAGGAACAGGGAAGCGCTCGCCAATCCAGACGCGCTGAAGCTTTACGAAAGGCTTGCAGAACTGACCAACTGATCTTGCTGCGATGCAGCAATACATGGACCCGTCTCATTTCGGGACATGTTTAAGCGGTTGTTGAGTGACGTTCGTCAAATGCGGGGCGTAACGGCCCGAACCGGTGTATCAATACCGTCATGCGATGAAGCTTGAGGCGCACCCCGCACCCCGTCGTCGTTGAACAGCACAATTTCTAAAGGCAGCCCCGGCTGCCTTCTTTTTAAACCCGGATACATGCATAGCGCGAAAAATGTGATATTTAGTCACGTTATGGAGCCGCTCTTCCATCATGTCGCAACCGCGCATCATGGATGGGAGAGGACGCATGGGGACGGGAGGCAAGCCCCCGCCTTTTGATCTCAGCTCGCCAGAACCCGTTGCGAGGGGAAGGTGATCTCCACCAGCGTGCCCTCGTTCGGCGCCGACGAAATCGAGAAATTCGCCCGGTTGGCATCCACCATCGCCTTCGTCAGCGGCAGGCCGAGGCCTGTGCCGTCACCGCGCTTGCGCGAGGCACCAGCCACCTGACGGAACGGCTTCATCGCGAGCTCAAGCTCGGCGCGGGTCATGCCGATGCCGGTATCGCGGATCCGCAACACAACGCTGCCATTCGCCTCATAGGCCGTCGATACGACGATCTGGCCGCCGGACGGGGTGAAGCGGATGGCGTTCGACAGGATGTTGAGCACGATCTGCTTGATCGAGCGCAAATCCGCCACCACCTGCGGCACGGTCTGCGAGAGCGAGGTGCGGATGATCACGCGCTGGCCATTGGCCTGCGGCTGCACCAGCGACACCGCTTCCGACACGGTCTCGTTGAGGCCGACCGAGACGAAGTCGAGATCCAGCTCGCCGGCTTCGATCTTGGAAATGTCGAGAAGGTCGTTGACGATATCGAGCACATGCCGTCCCGAGCGGCCGATATCGTTGGAATATTCGATATAGCGCGGATGGCCGACAGGCCCGAGCCGTTCGGAGGCCATCATGTCGGCAAAGCCGATGATTGCATTGAGCGGCGTACGGATCTCGTGGCTCACATGCGCCAGGAACTCGCTCTTGTGTGCATTGGCCGTCTCGGCGGCACGCTTGGCGGTGCGCAACTCCTCTTCGGTCCGCTTCCACTGGGTAATGTCGCGGATCACGGCGCAATAGCCGTTGGACGAGGTCAGCCGGCCGATCGTCATGAACAGCGGAATGAAGCCGCCGGATGCCTCGCGACCGATCACCTCGCGCCCGTCGTTCAGCACGCTCGCAACGCCGTGGCCGGACAGGCCTGCCAGATAGTCGATGATTGCCCGCTGGCTCTCATGGGCAAACAGCGTGACGAAGGGCTTGCCGTTGATTTCTTCGGCATCGAAATTGAACAGCGCGCTCGCCGCCCGGTTCAGCGAGCGGATCTCGCCGTCCGCCCCGATGATCACCACGCCATCGGTCGCCGTCTCCAGAATGGCCCGCATCTCGTCGACTTCGACCTGCAGCTTGGCCAATTGGTCGGCGGTGCGAAGCGGCCTGAGCGGCAGCACGTTGGCGCCGGATGTTTCCGGATGTTCCGGCTCTGCGGCCGCCACCGGCATCAGCGCCAGCATCAGCGCCGAAGCGTCATTCCAGCGGATCGACTGCAGCCGCGCCGTGACCGGCACGATCACGTCATCGGCGCGCACCACCACCATGCCGCCGGCATGGGTGGTCTTGTCTTCCAGTTCCTGCCGCTGCAGCAGCGCATCGAGCCCGCCGATATCGGCAAGAGCCTCGAGCGTCGAATAGCCGGTCATCTTGAGGAATTCGCCATTGGCATGGATCAGCCGGTCGCCGGCATGCACCAGCAGGGCCACCGGCATCTGGTCGATGATCTCTTCCGAAAGCCCGATCCGGTCGCGCCCCGGCATCATCGCCGCAAGCGCTGCCGCATCTGCCGGCGAGGGGAGGTGGTCTGTCTCTGCCTGCTCCCGCTCGTAGCCTTCGCCATGCCCGACACTGCTCTCATCGGCGGCATCGTGCCCGGCGAAATCGTCACCGGACACCGCGTCGGATAGCTCTTCCACGCCATGCGTCTCAGGCTCGGCGATCTCGCCAGCAGCCTGCAATGTGTCTGCCCCGGTCTCTTCGACTTCAGCCTGTTGCGAACCAGTCTGTTCCAAACCAGCCTCGGGAGCCGGGGCCGAATCATCCTCGGCCTCGTACGCTTCGACTTCACTATCGAAGGTGGACGCATCGGCCGTCGCGATATGGTCGTCGCCGTGCGCTACGTCTGAACCATCGCTCTCATTTTCGGTCGCCTGCGAGGGCTGATGATCGTGATCATCCGTCGCCGCCATCGAGGGTGTGGTAGCCGCCTGATGCTCGTCCTCGGTCACGATAGCGGCCGGTTCGGCCTTGCGGCCTGCTTCCGCATCCTCCGTCGATCTGACGAATGTATCGAGCCGGCGCGCGATCTCCTGGAAATTCGCCTGTTCGCCGGGGCTCAGCCGCGAACGATGTTCCTCCAGATGGATCACCTTGTCGGAGATCCGACGGCCGGGATTGTCGACCAGCCTCAGGGCCGGGGGCTCGCCCGCCGGCCATTCATGCGCAGCTTCGTCGATGACCGCCGGCTGTTCCTCGGGCTGGTGGTCCGCATCTGCTTCGTCCGCCGCCGCATGTTCGGCGCCATCGTCTGCCGTTGCGTGAACGGCAGCCTCGTCTTCCACTTCGTGGCTTGCAGGCCTCGTCTGTTGCAGGTCGTCCGTGGACTGATGGTCCTGTGGCAGAGTATCCCGAGCGGCTTCATTGCCGGTATCTTCCGGCATATCGTCGGCGACGCCGGTGTTATCTGCCACCACCTCGGCGGCAGGCTCGCTCGCCTCAGGTGCCTCAGCCTCCATCAGGCCATGGCCTTCCCCGGCCGTGGCAGGAGCCTCCGCTGTATCGTCGACATGAGCGGTGTCGCCCGCCACATCGTCATTGTCCAAATGCGGATTGCCGAGCGACAGTCCCGCCGCATTCGGATCCTCTGCCGCATCGCCCATGCGAACGATGCCGAAGCCGCGGAAACCGTCGAATTCGCGCGCCCGCGTATAGGTCGGCAGGGCTGCGAGATCGACCGGAACGACCAGAGACGTGCCCTCCACCGGCCACCAGATCGTCCGGCCGGACCAGGTGTCGCGGCGGCTGAGAAGTTCGGCGATCTTGCCGTCCGGATCGAGGTTGAAAAGTGCGGCAAGGTCGGAAAATGCCATGCCGGAAATATCCGCTGCATGCGGCCCGACGGCATCGGCAAATTCCCGCGACACTTCGCTGAACCGGCCGGAAGCGTCGATCTTCCAGACGAAGCGCACGGTCTTCATCAGCAGCTGCGGCTCGAATTTCTCGTCCGCCACGGGCGCAAGCTCGGCGTCGTCATCGACGAGAACCGGCGCTTGTTCGGGCACCGCCTCGGGCGCAACCTCGGACATTGCCTCGGATGTATCCGCAGAAGCTTCGTCGCTCACGCCATGGGCTGTCTGCTCCAACGCAGCGCCGTCGTCTTCCGCAGCGGTTTCGCTCGAGTGATGCGCCTCGACGGGCTCGTTTCCTTGATCGTGAGCCTCAGCGGCCTGATCGGCCGCCACGTCATCCAAGACCACGTCGTCCGAGGCCGTGTCATCCACAATGGCCGTCTCGCCGGCATGCTGAAGCGTCGCGTCCTGCTCTTCGGCCGGCTCTCCACCCGTCGCATCTGCGAAATGCGTCTTCTCAGCCTCGCCGACGACGATGGACTCTTCCGGAGCGACCATCTCGCCAGCCGGCTCCGGCGCATCATCCATCTCCGCCTCGGCATCGTCTGCCGCATGCATCGTCTCGTCCGGGAGTGGGATCACATCGTCGGCCGGAAGGTTTTCGCCATGCGGTTCGTCTTCGCCGGCGTTCTCCGGCTGCAGCGCATGCTCGCCGATACCGTCCGCTGCAGGCTCGTCCCGTGCCAAAAGATCCGCCGCATCGCTCGCGGCAGCCAAGGCATCCGGCTCTTCGCCGGTTGCCATGTCATCTGCCGGCTCGGCTGCATCCGGCGTACCCTCGAGCGAAATCTCTTCCTCGATCTCCGGATTGTCCTCGATCGCGGCCACCGCGCTGAGCGCATCCTCATAGTCCGGCGTCTCGCCGGACGAGATCTCTGCCGTCTCGATCGCAGCCGGCATGGCATTGGCCATCAGTACCGGTGCAACGATCGCAGGCGCTTCCGGCACCACCGCCTCGGTGGACGCAGGCGCGGTTACGGCTGTATCCTGGCTGCGGGTCGCGCCGACGACGAAGAGAAGGTTGAGCGCCGGATCTTCCGACACCTGGCCGATCGCAGCCGGCAGATAACCGCCGGAGGTCGAGACTGGCCGCTTGATCAGCCGGTGGCGATCATTGCCGACCATCGACACCAGCATGCGCGTCGTCTGCACGGA
Source organism: Neorhizobium sp. NCHU2750 (assembly GCF_003597675.1). NCBI lineage: Bacteria > Pseudomonadati > Pseudomonadota > Alphaproteobacteria > Hyphomicrobiales > Rhizobiaceae > Neorhizobium > Neorhizobium sp. NCHU2750. Next base: position 355,938 of record NZ_CP030827.1, read on the forward strand.
AATTGCCAGTGCCGGAAACTGGCCGGATTGCGCCAGCACCGCGCCCTGCTCGTCGAGCACGGCCATATGCGTTTCGGGGTCGTCGAACCCTTCGATCAGTCGCGCTGCCCGTTCGGCAAGCGAAAGCTTCTGGTTGTCGACCGGCACGCAGAGCAGGATGCAGGATTTGTTCTGCACCGTGATCATCTCGCAGCGCGCCTGCACGGCGACCCTGAGGAACCCGGAGGCGATGCGCACGGTAAATGTGCGGCGATCGCCGACGGCGCTGAGCGAACGGGCCACCGGCTCCACCTGGCGGAACATCAGTTCTCCGCGGTCGAGGCCCTGGTCGAGGAAATCATAGATCGAGGCAAAGCCGAACAGCGCCGCTCCGCGACCGTTCGCCCAGGAAACCGAGCGCAGGTCGGCGGAAAAAAGCACGACCGCCATACCCGCAGCAAAGGCTTCGCTGACACGGTCGTGTACGGCGACGTCGATGAAAGGATATTGCACGTCAGACATGGGCCAGCCTGTGAATTTACCTGTCGGCCCATAAGGCCATGGAATTAACCTCTTGTTAATATCCCGCCCCCTTCGAAGGGTCCACAAGGGAGGCGAGGAACGCGTAAACAGGGTTAACGCCGGCCGGTTGTTCACTGCTTCATGTTGCAATGCACAATGGCATCGACTATATTTACGGCAGAGGAGGCCCGGCGCTGCCTGTTTTTTCGCCGGACCGGATTTTGGAGGACCTGGATATGGCTTTTACCGACGATATTTTCTCTTTTTCCGCTTTCGATCCGGCCAAGCTCACGCAAGGCTGGCGCGAATTTGCCGAACAAGGCACGACCAGTTCCCGCGATGCCTACGGTAGGATGAAAAACGCCGCCGAGGAAGCCACCCAGACCATGCAATCCACAATCCATTCGGCCCAGGCGGGCACGATGGAATTCGGCCTGAAGGCGATGGACGCGCTGCGCACCAATACGGAAATGTCGCTCTCCCACATGGAGCAGCTGATCAGCGCCAAGTCCTTTTCCGAGGTTGTCGAACTGCAGACCGCTTTCGTGCGCAAGCAGGCGGAATTTACCGTCGAGCAGGCAAGGACGATGCAGGAAGCGGCCCGGAAAATGGCCGATGATGTTGCAAAGCCCGGTAAGGAAGCCGCCGAAAAGGTGATGGGCGCCTTCAAGGGCGCCTGAGCTGAAAAGAGCCGCGCCGCCGGAAGGCTTCAAAGCATGCTTTCCGCGCGCCATCGTCGCGTAGCGGTGATCCCACCACGATCCGGGATAGCTCGAATTTGTGCCTGCAAGGGACTTGCAATCTTCATGCGATGGCCGTATGTGACCGGTCAGCGTCGCTTCGGCGACCTATGCGGTTGTAGCTCAGTTGGTTAGAGCGCAGGTTTGTGGCACCTGAGGTCGGTGGTTCGACCCCACTCAACCGTACCATCCCGCCACCCAGAAAGTTCGATAATCACAAGGACTTACTGGGTGGCGGGAGAATTCTCCCAGGCCGTATCATGTTGTCCCGTTAAATTTGAGACAAAGCCCGGTATCCGCTCAGGATGTTGTTTCCTGCGGCTTCGATTGCGCCGTTTCGGTCCTGTTTCTCGCCCTGAATACCCAGCCCCTCCCGGCAAACGTGCTCCAGCCTTTCAGGGATCAGCCTCGCGCCAGTTTGCACGGCGACAATGTGGCCGATATGCAAGGTAGCGCTGCCTTGCGCGCGTGGGCCTTGCTCGACGCAAGGAACGCGGCACTGGTCGCCTTTGGGGGTATGTTTATGAAGACGGTGATCACGTTCGGTACGTTCGATATGCTGCATGTCGGCCATATCCGGATACTTGAACGTGCCAAGAGGCTTGGCGACCGGCTTCTGGTCGGTGTGTCGAGCGACGAGCTCAATTTCCGCAAGAAGCAGAAGAGCGCGATCTACAACGAGCAGGATCGCATGGAGATCATCCGTTCGATCGCTTTTGTCGATGACGTTTTCCTCGAGGAATCTCTTGAGCTGAAGGGCGAATACATCAAGCAGTTTTCCGCCGACATCCTCGTCATGGGTGATGACTGGGAAGGCCGGTTCGATATGTTCAACGACCTGTGCCAGGTCGTCTATCTCCCCCGCACGTTGGGAATATCGACGACGGAAACGCTCGAATACATAAGGGTAGGCGCCTGAGGGCACCTCCTTCGAAGCGGAGGCCGTCTCAAGCCAGATATGCCTCAACGGTTTTGGTCTTGATATCTCTCGGCGGGGAAACGTGGTCCGGCCGATGGCAGGGCGCTGGCGGGTAAAGGTCTTGCAATGACGCAAAAGAAAATCGTCTTCTACGGATGGAACCCGTTCCAGCTTCTGCATTTCCGCAGGCTGATCAAGGCCATTCCGGGTGCCTGCTTCATCCTGGAGAATCGGGAAAACTCGATCAAGGATTTTGCCCCCGAACTGCTCAACGACCCCCTGGTTCCGGTCATCGTGATCGAATCGGCCAAGGTGCCGGCGCTGAACGCCATCGCCGATGTCGTGGTATGCCAGAACGAATTCCCGCTGATCGAGACGTTCACCAGAGCCAAGATCGCCATGGTCCAATATGGCTATGCGAAGGAACCGCACAATTATGGCCCCTGGCGCGTCTTTGCCGATCTCAACCTCGCCTATGGTCCCTACGCAGTCGAGCGCATGGCCTATTTCGCCCCGAGCGTCGATGTCGGCAACCCGCAATATGACGACTGGTTCGACGAGAGTTTTCACCAGCGGGCCCGCGCGAAATATGGTCCACGCCTCGATCCGGCCCGCAAGACCATTCTCTATGCACCGACCTGGGGCGATCTGAGCAGCATCGACCGGTTTCTCGGGGCCGTCCAGGCGCTTTCCGGCGACTATAACGTCCTCCTCAAGATACACCACAATACCCAGCGCAGAGAGGCCGGCCGCCGCGATGCCGTCACCAATCTCAATACGCATCACTTCGGCGCCAGCGACGCTCTGCTCGATCTGATCAGCGTCTCGGACGTTGTCATCTCGGATTATAGCGGCGCGATTTTCGATGCGGTGTTCTGCTCCAGGCCGATTGTTCTTCTCAATGACCAGAAGTCGTCGTCAAGCGACAAGATGGATGACTACAGCATCGAGTTCTCGCGACGCGGCGAACTCGGCCTGCAGGTCGATCATCCCGGCGATCTGAAGGCCGTGGTCGACCGGGCTGCGTCCGATCCGAACGCCGTGATGGCGTTGAGCGAGGCTCTGCGAAACGAACTCTTCACCGATCGGCCCGATGCGACGGAAGAGGCGGCGAAGGCCATCCTCGATCTCGCCAACGGCAAGTACCAGCCCTCCCAGATGCAAACCTATCTCCGCAAGGAGATCAGGGCCTTTCGCGAAACCAGCAGGCAGCTCGGCGTTGCGGTCTATCGCATGCGGCAGATGCAGATGTCGTCTGCCAGGTAAACGAAAACGCCCCCTTTTTGAGGGAGGCGCATCGCCGTCCGGGATGGTTCCGGTTACAATCGACCGGAGGCCTACTTGCCTGCCGACCACATCCAGTCGCGGATTTCCGGCATGTCCTCGCCATATTCGCAGACATAGGCCTTATGCTCTGCAAGCTTGGCATTCAGCATCTCGACCACATGCGGAACCTTTTCCTTCAGTTCCGGCACCCATTCGATGACGTCGAGCGCCAGATGGTAGCGGTCGAGCTGGTTCAGGACCGTCATGTCGAAAGGCGTCGTCGTCGTGCCTTCCTCGATGAAGCCGTGAACATGCATGTTGCGGTGGTTGTTGCGCTTGTAGGTCAGCCGGTGGATCAGATACGGGTAGCCGTGATAGGCGAAGATCACCGGCCGTTCGGTGGTGAACATCCGGTCGAAATCCTCGTCGGTCAGGCCGTGCGAATGTTCTTCCTTGGCCTGCAGCGTCATCAGGTCGACGACGTTGACGACACGGATTTTCAGGTCCGGGATCGCTTCGCGCAGGATGGAGACCGCAGCCAGCGTTTCCATCGTCGGCACGTCGCCGGCGCAGACCATCACCACGTCGGGTGAGATCGTGTCCTCTTCATTGCCGGCCCAGTCCCAGATGCCGATACCGGCCTGGCAATGCTTGGCCGCATCCTCGATGCCCAGCCATTGCGGCTCCGGCTGCTTGCCGGCGACGATGACGTTGATCCGGTCCCAGGTGTTGAGGCAATGGTTGGCCACCCAAAGAAGCGTATTGGCATCCGGCGGCAGGTAGATGCGCACCACGTCGGCCTTCTTGTTGGCGACGAGATCGACGAAACCGGGATCCTGGTGCGAGAAGCCGTTATGGTCCTGCCGCCACACATGCGAGGTGAGCAGGTAGTTGAGCGACGAGACCGGCTTTCTCCATTCCAGCTCGCGCGTCACCTTCAGCCACTTGGCATGCTGGTTGAACATCGAATCGATGATGTGGATGAAGGCCTCGTAGCATGAGAACAGGCCGTGCCGGCCGGTCAGCAGATAGCCTTCCAGCCATCCCTGGCAAAGATGCTCCGAAAGCACTTCCATCACCCGGCCGTCGGGCGACAGATGCACGTCGTAAGGCTCGATCTTCTCCATCCACACGCGGTCTGTCACGTCGAACACGGCGCCCAGCCGGTTCGATTCCGTCTCATCCGGCCCGAAGATGCGGAAATTCTTTTCCTCGTCGTTGAGCGTCAGGATATCGCGCAGATATTTGCCGAGGATCTCCGTCGTCTGCACGATCGTCTTACCGGGCTCCGGCACGTCGATCGCATAGTCGGAAAGTGGCGGGCATTTCAGCTCCTTGCGCAGCAGCCCGCCATTGGCATGCGGGTTGGCGCCCATGCGCCGTTCGCCGGTCGGCGCGAGCGCCTTCAGTTCCGGCTTCAGTCCACCGTCGAGATCGAACAGGTCTTCCGGATTGTAGGACCGCAGCCATTCTTCCAGCACTCTGCGGTGGTCTGAATTTTCGCGGCAATTGGCGACCGGCACCTGGTGCGCGCGCCAGAAGTCCTCGACCTTCTTGCCGTCCACTTCCTTCGGTCCCGTCCAGCCCTTGGGGCTGCGCAGCACGATCATCGGCCAGCGCGGCAGTTCGGCATGTGAGGGATTGGAGCGGGCCTTGTCTTGAATTGCCCGGATCGTATCGGTGGCGGCATCCATGGCGCCTGCCATCAGCCGGTGCATCGCCTCCGGCTCGTGGCCTTCGACGAAGATCGGCTCGTAGCCATAGCCTTCAAACAGCTTTCTGAGGTCTTCGTCGGGAATGCGTGACAGCAGCGTCGGATTGGCGATCTTGTAGCCGTTGAGGTGCAGGATCGGCAGGACTGCACCGTCGCGGGCGGGGTTTAGGAACTTGTTGGAATGCCAGCTTGCGGCGAGCGGCCCGGTCTCGGCCTCGCCGTCACCCACCACGCAGGCGACGATCAGGTCCGGATTGTCGAAGGCCGCGCCATAGGCATGCACAAGCGCATAACCGAGCTCGCCGCCTTCATGGATCGATCCGGGCGTTTCCGGCGCCGCATGGCTCGGAATGCCGCCGGGGAAGGAGAACTGCCGGAACAGCCGGTGCATGCCCTCGGCGTTTTCCGCAACCTCCGGATAGATCTCGCTATAGATGCCCTCAAGCCAGGTATTGGCCACCATGCCCGGTCCGCCATGGCCCGGTCCGCAAATATAGATGACGTTGAGATCGCGCTTTTTGATCACCCGGTTGAGATGCGTATAGATGAAGTTCAGCCCCGGCGTCGTGCCCCAGTGGCCGAGCAGGCGCGGCTTGATATGCTGGGGCTGCAGCGGCTCGCGCAGGAGCGGATTGTCGAGAAGATAGATCTGCCCCACGGACAGGTAGTTTGCGGCCCGCCAGTAGCGGTCCATCAGCTTCAGTTCGGCATCCGGAAGCTCGCTCTGCGACGCTTTGGGTGCCATGACGGGTGCCGCTTCGCCTTCGGATGGCTGAAGGGCTGCGTGCTGGACTGGACGTGTCGTCGGCATGAATCTCTCCTCAAGGTTTGGCGCAGGCCGGGCAGGGGTGCAACCAGGCTGCTTCTGGCGTTGGAATCGGCGAAGTGGCGACGGGCTCGGGCACGTCCAGGCATTCGCCGTTGGTCTCCCCGTCAGGTCAGGCGGACTGGCGGCGCAGGCAGCCGGGGGAGCCGGCCTTCCTGCGCGTCTTGCGGATGCATCGGGAGGATCATGTCGCATCCCGCATGCCAGTCCAAGTCGTGAAATCGGTAAGTCGTGAATGCGATGAAAGGCGGATTGTCGGGTGAGCGGAGAACGGCACGGCCTCCGCCGCGCCGCCCTCCAGCCGCCGCTCAGGCCGATGCGGCGAAATCGAGCACCATGCGGCCCTCGACGGTGCCGTTTTTCAATCGCTCGAAGATATCATTGATATCCTCCAGCGGTGCGGTGTTGATCTCAGCCTTCACCTTGCCTTCGGCGGCAAACGCGAGCGCCTCGTCGAGGTCGCGCCGTGTTCCGACGATCGAGCCCCGAACGGTGATGCGTTTCAACACGACGTCGAAGATCGGCGTCGGAAAATTGCCGGGCGGCAGGCCGACAAGGCTTACCGTGCCCTTGGCACGCGTCAGCGCGATCGCCTGGGAGAAAGCCGGTGGCGAGACGGCGGTGACAAGCACCCCATGGGCGCCGCCGCTGGTGGCCTTGATCGCCTGCTCGACCGCATCCGGGTCGCGCGCATTGATCGCTGCGTCCGCGCCGAGCGAGCGGGCAAGCTTCAGCTTCTCCTCGCCGACATCGAGTGCCAGCACATGCAGGCCCATTGCCTTGGCATATTGCACGGCCACGTGCCCAAGCCCGCCAATGCCGGAGATCGCCACCCATTCGCCGGGCCGGGCTTCGGTTTCCTTCAGACCCTTGTAGGTCGTCACCCCGGCGCAGAGGATCGGCGAGATCGCCGCGAAATCGACGCCGGCAGGAAGCTTGGCCGCGAATGCCGCATCGGCGATCACATATTCGGCGAACCCGCCATCGACGCTGTAGCCGCTATTGTGCTGCCTCGGGCAAAGCGTTTCCCAGCCGGTCTGGCAATATTCGCAGCGCCCGCAGGCATCATGCAGCCAGGCAACGCCCACCGCATCGCCTTCCTTGAGGTCCGTCACACCGGGGCCAACTTGGACGACGATGCCGGCAGCCTCGTGACCGGGAATGAAGGGCGGGTTGGGCTTGACCGGCCAGTCGCCGTCGGCGGCATGCAGGTCGGTATGGCATACGCCGCAAGCGGAAACCTTCACCAGCACTTCGCCGGGTCCCGGAACGGGCACAGGCACGCATTCGATCGTAAGGGGCTTGCCGAACTGCTTGACGACGGCGGCTTTCATGGTCTGAGGCATGCGGGGTCTCCTTGTCCGGCACATCCACCCGAAAACCGCTTTGACGGTCTTCGCAAAGTCCGATGTGCACCCTCCAAAAATGTCACAGCGTCCTGTCGCGCCTCATGGCGCAGGGCCTGTCGAGCCCACGGGTCTGGAGGCTAGGAGATTTGCGGACGACTTCATTGATCCAGCGCAATCTTTTCATTTAAACGATTAGCATCTGTTTCTCAGGCGTCTTGGCGCGGCTTGTGCTCGGCAATTTCGGAGGCATGACGGAATATATGGACCAGCCGGTTTTGATCTTTGCCAAGCTGCATCAAGGCTTTGTCGAACCTGCGCAATTCGCTTGCTGCCGGGCGGCGCGAACCGGCATTGCCTGCCTGGGTCTGGCCTGCTTGGGCCCGGAAGCCATGAATTGCCGGCCTGACGGAAATTCGTGGCCCCACATTGTCCTGGAACTGCGCAAGCCTCATTCCCGCCTTCACCAGCAACGCGCGCACACCGGGCCTGCTTTCCGTCGCGATCACCACCCGGAAGGCGTTGATCAGCGCTTCCTTGCCGACGGGCAGTTCCTCCGTGTCGAAAAGGTCGCCGCCCATCTCATGTTCCCTGATGTGGATGAGGAATAGGTCGACCAGATGATGGGCCGCCTGAAGTAACTGTGCATCCGTTCCGCGCGGGATCTCGCCGCCTCGCATCGTGCTGGCAAAATCGTGATAGGGCATGCTCTCATCCTCCCTTGCGGAGGGAAACGCATGAAACTCCGCTTTGTTCTGCTCCCATAATGCCGTCAAGAAATACGGAGGGGCCACCGTTTTTTATCTTTCGGCTTGTGCAATGCAGCATTGCCTCTTGCACATCGGCGCCGATGGCCTATGTTCACTGCGCGACAGTGTGTCGCAGTCTGGGTCTTTAGACCCCCTTCACCCGCATTATTTGGTGGGTCGCGATAAGAAGGATGAAACCATGACAGTCTCAATCAGCACTATCAAAGCGTCTCAGTCCGGTGCCGTTATTTCCGGCCAGGTGGCCCGTGCCGTAGCCGAAGCGCGCGTTGCCGCCGGCTACAGCATCGACGATCTGGCCGTGACCACAGGCCTCGTCCACGATGAGATCCTCCGTGTCGAGGACGGCTCGAATGCCGATCCTGCAAAGGTCCGCCGCATTGCCGCGGCCTTGAAGATCCCGTCTTCGGCCTTCCTGGTCGCATGACAAAGAGCCCGGGTTGATCCCGGGCTTTTTCTTTTGCGGGCCTTTGGCCGTCATCCCGCAACGAAGATGTTGCTCTCCGCGGCGATCAGTTCGCGGATATAGTCCACGACGGTGCGCAGCCTCACGAGATCCCGCGAGGTCTCGTGATAGGTCGTCCAGTAGGACCGGCGGATCGCCACCTCGGGCATGATCCGCACCAGTTCTCGATGCTGGCGCGCCACATAGTCGTGCAGGATGCCGATACCGGCGCCGGATCTGACCGCCTCGACCTGCCCGATAGCACTCGATACCTCGAACCCGGCATCCCAGTCGCGCATCACCTCTCCGGTGAAATTCAGTGACGGCGAGAAGATCAGATCCTCCACATAGCCCACCCGCGCATGTGCCCTCAGTTCGTCGGCGCTTTTCGGTTCGCCGGCGATAGCGAGATAACTGCGCGCGGCATAAAGCCCGAGCGTGTAATCGGTCAGCTTCGAGGATACGAGCCGTCCCTGGTCGGGCCGCTCGATGGTGATGGCGATATCGGCCTCCCGCTGCGACAGCGAGAAATGCCGCGGCACCGGCACGAGCTGGATCTTCAACAGCGGGTGCCGCCGCGTCAGCCGCCCCATCCGCGAGGCAAGGAAGGAGACCCCGAAGCCGTCCGGCGCGCCGATCCGCACCGTGCCGGCAATCACGCTGTCGGGGCTTGAGGCAAGCACCTGTGCCGACAGCATCTCGGTTTCCATCCGCTCGGCTGCCGCAAGCAGGGCCTCGCCCTCCGCCGTCAGCGTGCAGCCATTGGTGCGGCGGATCAGAAGCCGCGTCTTCAGCGCATCCTCCAGCGCCGTCATCCGCCGCCCGAGTGTCGCATGGTTGATGCCGAGCCGCCGTGAGGCCGAAAGCAACTGCCCGGTGCGTGCCACTGCCAGGAACATCCTCACGTCATCCCAATCCACGGACCGCTCCACTCTGTTATGTCGAATTTTGCACAATGGTTGCGTAAACTATCGCGTTGAATTGCGCAAATTCGAGTGACATTCTGTCCGCCAGATCAATAGGTCGAACAGCAGGAGGAAAACCATGAAGGAAATCGGTCATTTCATCGGCGGCAAGCACGTCGCCGGCACCAGCGGACGTACCGCCGACGTCTTCAACCCGGCGACGGGAGAGGTCCAGGCCAAGGTCGCACTCGCCAGCGTCTCGGAGATCCGCGCCGCCGTCGAGAATGCCAAGGAAGCCCAGCCGAAATGGGCTGCTACCAACCCGCAGCGCCGCGCCCGCGTGTTCATGAAATTCGTCGACCTGTTGAACCAGAATATGGATGAACTGGCGACGCTCCTGTCGAGCGAGCATGGCAAGACGGTCGAGGATTCCAAGGGCGATATCGTCCGCGGCCTGGAAGTCTGCGAATTCGTCATCGGCATCCCGCACCTGTCCAAGGGCGAGTTCACCGAAGGCGCCGGCCCGCAGATCGACATGTATTCGATCCGCCAGCCGGTCGGCATCGGTGCCGGCATCACGCCGTTCAACTTCCCCGGCATGATCCCGATGTGGATGTTCGCGCCTGCCATCGCCTGCGGCAACGCCTTCATCCTCAAGCCGTCGGAGCGGGATCCGTCACTGCCGCTGCGTCTTGCCGAACTGATGATCGAGGCGGGTCTGCCGGCCGGCGTCCTCAATGTCATCAACGGCGACAAGGCGGCCGTCGACGCGATCCTCACCGATCCCGATATCGGCGCCGTCTCCTTCGTCGGCTCCACCCCGATCGCCCGCTATGTCTATGGAACGGCGGCGTCGAACGGCAAGCGTGCCCAGTGCTTCGGCGGCGCCAAGAACCACATGATCATCATGCCCGATGCCGATATGGATCAGGCCGTCAACGCCCTGATGGGCGCCGGCTACGGCTCGGCCGGCGAACGCTGCATGGCCGTCTCCGTTGCCGTTCCGGTCGGCGAGGAGACCGCCAACCGCCTGGTGGAAAAGCTGGTGCCCAAGATCGAAAGCCTGCGCATCGGCCCCTATACCGATGACAAGGCCGACATGGGCCCGGTCGTCACCAAGGCCGCCCAGGAGCGCATCAATGGCCTGATCGACAAGGGTGTGGAAGAAGGCGCCAAGCTCGTCGTCGATGGCCGCGGCTTCAAGCTGCAGGGTTACGAGAACGGCTATTTCGTCGGTGGCACGCTGTTCGACAACGTCACGCCCGACATGGAGATCTACAAGCAGGAAATCTTCGGTCCGGTTCTCTCCGTCGTCCGCGCAGCCAATTACGAGGATGCCCTGTCGCTGCCGATGAAGCACGAATATGGCAATGGCGTTGCGATCTTCACCCGCGATGGTGATGCCGCCCGCGATTTCGCATCCCGCATCAATATCGGCATGATCGGCATCAACGTGCCGATCCCGGTGCCGCTCGCCTATCATTCCTTCGGCGGCTGGAAGGCCTCCTCCTTCGGCGACCTCAACCAGCATGGCACGGATTCGATCAAGTTCTGGACCAAGACCAAGACGGTCACCGCGCGCTGGCCGTCCGGCATCAAGGACGGCGCCGAGTTCGTCATGCCCGTCATGAAATAGGCCAGTCATGAAATAGGCCGCAGACGACAATCCCGAGCGATGACCGCAGCCATCATCTGTGGCTGCGGTCGTCATGTGTCATCACGAACCATTGACCTTGAGCCCACGCGGTATAACTTAACCGTGAGTAGGAGTGGGAGTTCATGGTTTACGAGTGGGACGAAAAGCGGGCTCGGTACGCCAAGCTCAGCCGGTGGGGCGCCACATTGGCCGTGGCGTTGGTATTTTCCGGAATATCCGTGGCAGCCATGGCCTGGCTGGCCTGATATCGAGGCGGCGCCTCGGTGGCTCCGCCGCAACGTTGACTTCCCGACGAACGGCCTGAAAATCAAAGTGATTTTCCGGCCCGTCTGATTTTTTTGCCGCAATCGGTGCCCGTCCGGCCTGCCGCCGACGCGGCTGTCGCGCTCTCCTGCGATGCGCGCGTGGCCTTATGCGTCGAATAGCCCTAATCGAATGATCATATTGTCATGGACAGCCCCCGCCACAGGAATAAGACGGTTTCGCGTGCAGGCACTTTGCCGGCGCGGTAGTGACTAATGCGGGCTTTCCGTCTATATCCTGATCCTAATCCTCAGGATTCGGGAGGCGCGGGGGATCATCCTGCAAAAATGCCTGACGGCAGCCGGTAGGTCACGACGCGGAATTCGGCGGAGAATGTGTAATTTGGAATTGTTCAAAACTAGCTGACGCTATATACAGGGATAAACACCCCTCGGGAGAATGAAATGCGTTTGACGAAGCAGACAAATTACGCCGTGCGAATGCTGATGTATTGTGCGGCCAATGAAGGGCATCTCAGCAGAATTCCCGAAATCGCCAGGGCCTATGGCGTATCCGAACTGTTCCTCTTCAAGATCCTCCAGCCGCTCAACAAGGCAGGTCTCGTGGAAACCGTTCGTGGCCGCAATGGCGGCGTGAAGCTTGGCCGTGCGGCCGACAAGATCACCCTGTTCGATGTCGTTCGTGTCACCGAAGATAGTTTCGCCATGGCGGAGTGCTTCGAAGACGGCGTCGTCGAATGTCCGCTGGTCGATAGCTGCGGCCTCAACTCGGCGCTGCGCAAGGCCCTGAACGCCTTCTTCGACGTTCTGGCCGACTACACGATCGACGACCTCGTCAAGGCACGCCCGCAGATCAGCTTCCTGCTTGGTATCGATATTGCAGACACGCCGAAGGCTGTTGCCCCGGCCGCCTGATCTGCCTTTTCGAAAGAGCCAGATCGATTTTGAGAAAGCGCCGGCAGAGCCCGGCGTTTTTCGTTTCCGCGCTCCTCTCGATCCCGCCAGTGCCAGCCGCTCCAGGGGGCTACACATCTCCCGCCGAAATGCTATGTCTTCGCCGCATCGCATGTCAGGGCAGGGAGAACACTATGTCGAAAGCGATCATCGTGATGGGTGTAAGCGGTGCCGGGAAGTCATCGGTCGCCGAGCTTCTGGCAACGCGCATCGGCTCGAAATTCGTCGAGGGAGACCGACTTCATCCCGAAGCGAATGTGAAGAAGATGGCGGAAGGTACGCCGCTGACCGACGAGGATCGCTGGCCGTGGCTGGACATCATCGGCCGGAAACTCAAGTCCTCGCGCGAAGCCGGTGAGGATATCGTCCTGACATGCTCGTCGTTGAAGAAGATCTATCGCGACAGGCTTCGCTCTGCCGGCGGCGAGCCGCTCTATTTCGTCTTTCTGAAGGGCACTCCCGAATTGCTGGCCGAGCGCATGGGGGCGCGCAAGGGCCATTTCATGCCGACCGCCTTGCTTCAAAGTCAGTTGGCCACTCTGGAGAGTCCGGAAGGCGAGCCCGGTGTCGTTACCGTGAATATTGACGCGGAGGTCAGCGATATTGTTGCTGATTCTATCGCAAAACTTGAAACGCTATGGGCGAGCAACCGTGAATAGCTGATTTCGATTGGATTTATATCAATATTAAACGTTTTTTCGTGTTTTTTGCTTGCGCAGGTGATCCGAAGCAACCCTTTCTACGTATAACGCTCAATTAGCGTTGCCGGTTAGGCCGGCGGTGCTTCGTCTAATGAGCGTTAGTGGGAAAAGGGATCGTATGCAGGAGTCGAGCCAGGGGGCGGGACGCGCCGCGCTTCGCCGGGTGCCGAAACAGGAAAGAAGTCGCGAGCGTATCGGCGAGATCCTGAAAGTTGCAAAGGAACTGATCGGGCAAAAGGGCATCGATGCGGTTACGATGAAGGAGATCGCGGCATTGTCCGGCGGTCCCATCGCGTCCGTCTATCAATACTTTCCCAACAAGTCGGCCATCATCGCAATGCTCTACGAGCTTTACGTCGAAGAGGTTCGTGGCCTGATCGGTGAACAGCTCTCCCGCATCGAAACCGCCGACGACGCCCTGCGCGCCACCGACGGCCTGTTCGACATGTATTACGAGCGCATGCGTCAGGAACCTTCGACCCAGGACCTGTTGAATGCCATCCAGGCCGACAAGGCGCTTGCCGATCTCGATATCGCCGAAACCCGCGATCAGGCTGAGGGATTTTTCCAGATCACGCAGCATTTCGTTGCAGAACCGCTGCGCGAAAACTACGCCCAGACTTTGTTCGTCATGTTCCATATGGCCGGCGCTACGCTGCGCCTCGCCCTGATGGTGCCGGCGGAAGCAGCCCAGATCTCGGCGCAGTTCAAGTCGATCGTACGCACCCACGCGACTTATTATCTCAAGGGCCATTTCCCTGAGGCGGTCGTCTGAGGCCATGGACCAATTGTCTGGCCTCAGACCCCAAGCCTGTCCCTGAGGCCGTAATACCATGCGCCAAGCGCGGTGAGCGGCACGCGGAACATCCGTCCGCCGGGGAAGGGCAGGTTGGGCAGCGATGCCCAGATATCGAAGCGCTCGGCATGGCCGGCTACGGCCTCGCCGAGGATCTTTCCGAGAAGATGCGTCGTCGTCACCCCATGGCCGCTGTCGCCATGGGAGAAATAGACCGTGTCGGAAAGCTTGCCCATATGCGGGATGCGGGTCAGCGTCAGGGCGAAATTGCCGCTCCAGGCATAGTCGATCCGGGTACTCTTCAATTGCGGAAATGTCTTCAGCATGTTCGGCCGGATCACGCCGGTCAGGTTCTTCGGGTCCGTGCCGCCATAGCCGATACCGCCGCCATAGAGCAGCCGGTTGTCTGCGGTGCGGCGATAGTAGTCGAGAATGTAATTGGCATCCTCGACGCAATAGTTTGCGGGCAACAGGCTCTCGATCAGCGACGCATCGAGCGGTTCCGTCACCATCACCTGGCTCGATACCGGCATCATCCGGCTGTGAATTTCCGGCGCAAGCGGCGCGAGATAGGCATTGCCGCAGATCAGCACATAGGATGCCGTCACCGATCCCGTCCCCGTGCTGACAACGGGCTTGCTCTTCGCCGTATCGACCGCAATCGCCCGCGATCCCTCGAAGATCCTGGCGCCAAGGCTTTCGGCAGCCGATGCCTCACCGAGCACGAGATTGAGCGGATGGATATGCCCGCCGAGCTTGTCGATCATCCCGCCCGCATAACGGTCGGTCTTCACGTATTTTGACACGTCCGCCTTCGACACCATTTCCAGCCCGGCATGCCCATGGCGTTCCCAGTCGGCCTTGTGATGCTCCATCTCGCGGATCTGCTTGTCGGTAAAGGCGGCGAAGAAGCCGCCATGTTCGAGGTCGCAGTCGATCGCATATTTCTTGACCCGCTCGCGGATGATATTGCCCCCCTCGAGCGACATCCGGCCCAGCGCGATTGCCTTGTCTTTTCCGTAGCGTCCGGCAATCGTTTCCAGATCGCGGCTATAGCCATTGACGATTTGCCCGCCATTGCGGCCCGAGGCGCCGAAGCCGATCCGCGTTGCTTCGAGCACGATGACCGAATAGCCGCGCTCGGACAGTTCAAGTGCTGCCGAAATGCCGGTAAATCCCGCCCCGATGATACAGACATCGGCGGTCAGATCACCGGCGAGCGCTGGGCGCACGGTCTTGTCGTTGGCGCTCGCTGCATACCAGGATCCGGCATGACCGGGATTGGCCCCGGACCCGGCATAGCCGGTAGTGGCCAAGAACCCGGCATGGCCGGTATTGGCGTTGTCTTGAAACGTCATCTCACACCGTCCTTATGTAAGCGTCGTACTCCACGTCGGTAACGCGCAGCGAAAACTCGGCGAGTTCCTGCGCCTTGCAGGCACTATAGAGCGAGCGGTATTTCGGGCCGAGTGTGGCATAGGCGAATGTGGATCTGGCAAACTGCCGCAGCGCATAGTCCCAATTGGTCGGCAAAGGATCGTGGTTGATCGCATGGTCGTCGCCGGTGATCGCCCCGCCCGGATGACGCTTCTCCTTGATGCCGGAAAGCGCTGCATTGAGGATCATCGCCAGCGCCAGATAGGGATTGACGTCGGCGCCGGCGACACGATGCTCGATGCGGGTCGCGGGCTTCGACGCGGTGATGACGCGCACCGCCGCCGAGCGGTTGTCGAACCCCCATGAGGCATAGGTCGGCGCATGTTCGGATGGCCGAAGCCGCCGGTAGGAATTGGCATGCGGCGCAAACACCGCCATGCTCTCGCCCATATATTCCAGAAGCCCGCCGACCGAATGGAAAAGCGCCTCCGAGGGCCCGTCCTCGCCGGCATAGATATTGCGGCCTGTGGCATCGATCAGCGAGAAATGCGCATGCATGCCGCTGCCTGCCTGCATGCCATAGGGCTTTGCCATGAAGGTGGCATCGAGATCGTTGGCCCGCGCCACGCCCTTGACGATCCGCTTCAATAGCACCGCATAGTCGGCGGCTTTCAGCGCATCCGGCACATGGTTGAGATTGATCTCGTATTGGCCGGGACCGTTTTCGCGCACCACCATGTCGGCCGGTATGCCCTGCGCCCGCGCTGCACTCGCAATGCCGTGGAACACGTCCTCGAAATCCTGCAGTTCGGAAATCGAAAGCACCTGCGTCTGGCCCGTATGCCAGCGCCCCTCGCGGGAATTCGGCGGCCTGACCGGATCGATCGCCGAACGCACGGGATCGATCAGGTAGAATTCCAGCTCGGTCGCCACGACCGGCGTCAGCCCGATCCTTGAAAAACCGTTGACGACATTGGCCAGCACCTGCCGCGGATCGCCGTAAAAGCCGGTACCGTCGGGATCGCGCATGGCAAGCAGAACCTGCGCCGTTGGCCGGTTCAGCCAGGTAACGCGCGACAGCGTGCCGGGAACGGGAAAGCACAGGCCATCCGGATCGCCGGTTCCCTGCGCCAGTCCCGCGGAATTGACGTCACGGCCCCAGACGTCGAGCGCATAGACGGAACGCGGCATCGCCATGCCCTTGGACAGCACGTCGAGCGCCCGTTCGCGCGGCACCCACTTGCCGCGCGGCACGCCATTGACGTCGATCACGAAGGCTTCGAGAACCTCGATATCCGGATTGGCA
This sequence comes from Neorhizobium sp. NCHU2750, assembly GCF_003597675.1. Classification (NCBI taxonomy): domain Bacteria; kingdom Pseudomonadati; phylum Pseudomonadota; class Alphaproteobacteria; order Hyphomicrobiales; family Rhizobiaceae; genus Neorhizobium; species Neorhizobium sp. NCHU2750. The sequence goes on from NZ_CP030827.1 coordinate 372,421, forward strand.
CCGAAGAAGGCTTGCGCATCGAAGAGCGCCTGATTGTCGAGAGAGGAATTCGGATTGGCAATATCATCCATGAAACACCAGAAATTCGCTTCGCCGCTGGACGCCTGCGCGCCCGCCCGTACTGTCGAAACAGCGTGCTAACGGTCGAGGAATCTGGCGTCGTAGATGAGATATCGTGCCATGATCGCAATCCCCGGTCGGTTCCGGGCATCGTCCCTTCTGGTTGTGGAACAAGCCTAACCCGGCTTTGAGGCAAAAGCCAGCTTTAGGGTCAAAACTCAATCAGGATAGGGGTTCTGCAAGCTGTATTTTGTTCCTGAGTAGGAGGAAAGGTGCAGGAAATGCTCATCATTTTCAAACCTTTCCGACGCCCGCAGGGACAAAATGCAGCTTGTCCGAAGGATTGGTTCTGATGGGCCGCCTGATCGCAAACAATGCTCGACAAGACCCAAAGGTCTTGCCTTGCGCTTGTTTGCTTCCATTCAATCCCATCAGAACCAACAGAACCCCTATCCTGATTGAGTTTTGACCATAAGGCCGCGATCACCACTTAGGCGTTGAACCGCTCCGGCCGATAGGCCGAAATGTCGATCAGCGTCCTGGCGCCTGTCATCGCCTCGGCGATCAGCTGGCCGGTCACCGCGCCGAGCGTCAGGCCGTGATGGGCGTGGCCGAAGGCGAACCACAATCCCTCGTGCCGCGGCGCCTTGCCGATGGCGGGCATCATGTCCGGCGTGCAGGGCCGCGCACCCATCCACGGTTCTGCGTCCAGCCTCTCGCCAAGCGGGAATATGGTTTTCGCCACGGCCTCGGCACGGGCAAGCTGGACTGGCGTCTTCGGCGCATCGCGCCTGGCGAACTCCGCTCCCGTCGTCAGCCTGATCCCCTGGTTCATCGGCGCAAGCAGGTAGCCGCGCTCGGCATCGAGGATCCAGCCGTTCAGCACCGCATTGCCCTTCGGCGCGTAATGCATGTGATAACCGCGCTTCACCCCGACGAGAAAGTCATAGCCGAGTGGCTTGGTGACGACTTCCGACCACGGCCCGAGCGCCACCACCACATCCTTGGCCTCGACATCGCCGTCGGCGGTTTTCACCCGCCAGCCCGTCGCGGTCTTCGAAAGGCTGCGCGCATCGCCCTTCAGCACCTGCCCGCCAAGTTTTTCGAACAGCCGCACATAGGCCTGCGTCAGCGCCAGCGGGTCCTTGACCGACCACGGATCCTCCCAGCGCAATGCGCCTGTAAAATCCTTTGAAAGATGCGGCTCGCGGGCGGCCAGTTCGTCTGCCGACAGTGCCTCGAAGGCCACGCCATGCTCCCGCTTCAGCCTTTCTGCCTCGCGCAGTTCATGGTCACGCTTGGCATTGGTGCGAAACACCTCGCTCCAGCCATGCTTGGAAATCAGCGCCTGCGCGCCGGCCTCCTCGATCAGTTCGGCATGGGTGGAAACCGAATGCTCGATCAGGGGCGCATAGGCCCGCGCGATGGACTGGTGGCGGGCATGATTGGAATGCCACCAGTATTTCGCCAGGAAGGATGATACGGAGGGAATGGCCCGCCAGTGGAAATGCGCGTCGATGCGGTTGTTCAGCGTATAGCGCAGGATCTGGCCGAACTGCTGCGGAAAGCCATAGGGCACGATGCCTTCGCGCTGGATCAGCCCGGCATTGCCATAGGATGTCTCGCGCCCCGGTTCGCCCCGGTCGACCAGTGCCACCGCCTTGCCGCGCCGGGCAAGCTGCAGCGCCGTCGACACGCCGATAATGCCGGCCCCCAAAACGATGACATCCGCAGCCGCCATGAAATTCCCTTGCCCCGCATGAACCCCGTGAAGCGGAACATGACGTTCCGCCAGGAGCGGCGCAAATGAAAAATACTTATATGGCGATCGCTCAGCCCTGCAGCGCCTCGGCCGAAATCCAGAACACCGCATCCTGCGATTCCGCCGTCTCCAGCCAGAGGAATTCCAGATGCGGATATTCTTCCTCAAGGATCTCGCGGCCCGAGCCGATCTCGCAGATCATCCCGCCCTCCGGGTTGAGATAGGCGCCGGCCTCGGCGAGGATCCGGCGCACCAGATCGAGCCCGTCCTCGCCCCCGTCATGCGCCATCGCTGGCTCCGCCCGGTGTTCTGCCGGAAAACCATCCATCGAGGCATGGTCGACATAGGGCGGGTTGGTGATGATCAGGTCGTAGGTCTTGCCCTTGAGCGGGCCGAACAGGTCACCGGCAAACAGCGAAACCTGCTCTTCCACGTCGTGCTCGGCGACGTTGATCTTCGCCACTTCCAGCGCATCGGCCGAAAGGTCGACGGCATCGATTGTGGCATTGGGGAAGAATTTTGCAGCCAGAACCGCAAGGCAACCGGAACCGGTGCAGATATCGACGGCGCTTTCCACCGCAAAGGGATCCGGCAGGTAGGCCGAACCCTGTCCGCTCAGATATTCAGAAAACAGGATCTCGCCGATATGCGAACGCGGCACGATCACCCGCTCGTCGACATGGAACCTGACACCCTGGATATAGGAATGGCCGGTAATGTAGGAGGAAGGCTTGCGCGTCGTCACCCGCGTCTCGATCCGCTCCGCCAGCAACTGGCGTTCGGAGGGCAGGAGCCGTGCATCGAGAAACGGGTCGAGCGCGTCGATCGGCAGGTTGAGGCTGTCGAGCAAAAGGAAGGCCGCATCGTCGCCGGCCGTCGTCGTGCCATGGCCATAGCCCAGCTCGGCGGCATTGAAACGCGAAATCGCATAACGCCAGTAGTCGCGCAGCGTCACGAGGTCTGTCGTAATATTATCCTGGCTCACGGGCGTCTCTCTTCGGTGGCGATGATTTTGAAGATGACCAGACCATATAGGACTGGACTGCGGCGGGCATAGAATGGCAAGGGCGGATGGGTCAACAGGCAGAGCATACCAAAGTCCCGTCCCAACCCTCCCCACAAGGGGGAGGGCTTAACCCGGCCGCCCGGTCGAGACTGAAATTGAGGCAACGCGTTGCCTTTGGTCTTCTCCCCCCTTGTGGGGGAGATGCCTGGCAGGGCAGAGGGGGACTTTCGCTGTCGCAAGTAGAGTTCGTGAGATGAAGCAGAACAGCAGGCGCGCAAAACCCGCCCAGAATCGCAAGCCGGCGCCCGCCTCAAGCCGCAAACCTGCGCCGTCCTCCTCGGCGAAACGGGTCACGCTTCCCCGTGCGCTCTCCAAGCTCGGCTTCTGTTCGCGCACGCAAGGCGAGGAACTCATCCGCGCCGGCCATGTCTCGGTCGATGGCCGCACCGTCACCGACATAGAGGCCTGGATCGATCTCGATGCCGCAAGCATTGCCGTCGATGGCAAGGTCGTCACGGCCGAGGCGCCGGTCTATCTGATGCTCAACAAGCCGCGCGGCCTCGTCACCACACGTCACGACCCCCAGGGTCGCCCGACCGTCTTCGACTGCCTCAAGGGGCACGATCACGCCCACCTGTCGCCTGTCGGCCGGCTCGACAAGGCGAGCGAAGGTCTGCTGCTCTTCACCAACGACACGCAGTTTGCCAACGCCCTGCTCGATCCCGAGACCCACGTGCCGAAAACCTACCACGTGCAGATCGACACGCTTGTGGATGACGGGGTGCTGAAAGCCATGACCGGCGGCATCATGCAGGAGGGCGAATTGCTGAAGGCCCGCCGCGCGGCAAGGCTGCGTGAAGGTGACAGGAACGCCTGGCTGGAAATCGAGCTCGACGAAGGCAAGAACCGCCATATCCGCCGCATGCTGGAAGCGCTCGGCATCGAGACGCTCCGCCTGGTGCGCGTCGCGATCGGCAGTCTCGTCCTCGGCGATCTGGAAAAAGGCGCCGTGCGCCCGCTTACTGAGCAGGAATTGCAGGCCCTGCGCCGCCAATCCGTACCGAAGGCGTCCCGCTGATCCCTGCCATCGATCCCGGTCATTGATCCCGGTTAGGGGCCTTCGCCACTGGTCTTTTACACGGATAACCGTCGCTGCTTCCCTGCCGGCAACCTGTGTCGTGCATGTCGATCGATATCGATGACCATCGCATCGATCACGGCCTCCCCTTCAGGCCGCGCCACACTAACTATCTCCCGGTAACCATCTCTGCGGCAGCGGAGGAGATGCGGACGGGAGGGGTAAACCCATGCAAGGCGTGACCATAGAAAACGCAACGGCGGAAAGCGTCACTGGAGGATGCCTTTGCGGCAGGGTCCGTTTCATCGCATCGGGCAGGCCCTATCGCGTCGGCATCTGCCACTGTTTCGATTGCCGCAAGCATCAAGGCGCGCTCTTCCATGCCTCGGCGATCTTTCCGGCTGAGGCGGTGACCGTCGAGGGCGAGACCCGTGCCTATGCCGGCCGCCACTTCTGTCCCGCCTGCGGCTCGTCCGTCTTCGGCCGCTCGGGTGACGAGGTCGAGGTCAATCTCGGATCGCTCGACGAGGCCGACCGTTTCGAACCCACCTACGAACTCTGGACCATCCGCCGCGAAACCTGGCTGCCGCCATTTCCGCTGAGGCATCACTACGAGCGCGACCGTGAGACGATGGGCAGATCAGAGGATTAGGTCGATCTGACTGAAGGTTATATGTGAAGGGAGAATTGGCTGGGGAACCTGGATTCGAACCAAGATTAACGGAGTCAGAGTCCGGCGTTCTACCGTTGAACTATTCCCCAGCAGGATCAGCCGTTGTCCGGCTCATCTGGTGTGCGGCGCTTATAACCAAACGATCGCGGATTGCAAATACCTTTTTCGCAAAAAAATGCAGTGATCCGAAATCGCCATTCGCGGGGGCAGTCGGGGCCGTTGTCGGGGCCGCTTGTGGCCCGGTTTTGCCCTCGGCCGCGCGCCCGGCCCAAAAAGGCATTGGCGAACAGGTCCTTCGCTGTTATCCTTGGCGCAACGAAACAATCAGACGCTGCAGCGTGCCTTCAATCGGTTGTGCGCGGCGAAATGGACAGAACGACCAATGGACCCCGATAGCGGCGCCAAGCCGCCAAACGGTGGGGCGTCGGCAGCCAGGAGCGAGGTTGGAAAACCGCCTCGCCGCAGGAAGGGAAAACGCGGCGGTAAAAACCGCAATGCGTCTGCCCCCAACCATGCGTCACCGGTCCATGAGACCGGTCAGGCAGCGCGCCCCGATATCACCTCGCAGGATCAGCCTGCCCGCAAGCGCAAGCGCAGGAGATCGCGTTCCGGCGCCCGCTCGGGCGATGTCGCATCCGCAAATCTATCCGGCTCCGGCCCGGCCAATGGAAATGCCCAGGGTCACGGCAAGGGTGAAGCGCGCGCCGCCCAGGGTGGCGGTGCATCGCATGCCGCCGGTGGCAACGCGCTCGCTCACGGCCATAACGAGCAATCGCCATCCCAGCCCTCCGGTTCGAAGGGGCGTAACCGCCGCAAGAAGAACCGCACCGGCCGCGGCCTGCAGGGACGGCCTTTGGTTCACGGACGTGACGGCCATGGCAGGGACGGGCAAGGCAGAGATGGGCAAGGCCGCGATCCGCAATCGAAGGGCTCTGCGAAGGCAGGCTCTGCCCGTGCTGCGCTATCCGGTGTCTCGCAGCCGGCGCTGGCGCGTGCCATGCCCGGTGCCGGGCAGGAAAGGGGGACGGCCGATCTTGCCGTCCTGCCGGCCGGCGAAAGCGGCTTCACCCATCACGACGATCTTTATGCCGCACTCGATCTCGGCACCAACAATTGCCGCCTCTTGATTGCCCAGCCGACACGGCCTGGCCATTTCCGCGTTGTCGATGCCTTTTCGCGCATCGTCCGTCTGGGCGAAGGGCTTGCCGCGACGAGCCGCCTCTCCAATGAGGCGATGGACCGCGCGGTCGAGGCCTTGCGCATCTGCGCGTCGAAACTCGCCACCAAGCCGATCCGCAGGATGCGGCTGATCGCGACGGAAGCCTGCCGCGCGGCTGAAAACGGCGAGGAATTTCTGGCCCGCGTCACCGCCGAGACGGGGCTCGATCTCGAAATCATCGATCGCGAGACGGAAGCCCGGCTCGCCGTCTCCGGCTGCTCGTCGCTGGTCGGCCGCGAGGCGCGCTCGATCGTGCTCTTCGATATCGGCGGCGGTTCGTCGGAAATCGCCGTCATCCGCATCGGCGACAACCGCTCGTCGAGGCTCGCCAACCACATCACCCACTGGACCTCGCTTCCCGTCGGCGTCGTGACGCTTTCGGAACGCTATGGCGGCCGCGATGTCACGCCGGATATTTTCGAGGCCATGGTTTCGGAAGTCGCCGGCATGCTGTCCAAGTTCGATTGCCCACCGATCGTCCAGTCGTCGCGCCGCAATGCCGATCACGATTTCCATCTGATCGGCACGTCGGGAACCGTTACCACGCTGGCCGGCGTCCATCTGGACCTGCCGCGTTACGATCGCCGTCGCGTCGATGGCCTGTGGCTGTCCGATGACGAGGTTTCGGCCATGCAGGCCAAGCTCCTGTCCTGGGATTTTGCCGGCCGCGCCGCCAATCCCTGCATTGGGCCGGACCGGGCCGATCTGGTGCTTGCCGGCTGTGCCATTCTGGAGGCGATCCGCCGCCGCTGGCCAAGCCCGAGAATGCGGGTGGCAGACCGCGGCCTGCGCGAAGGCCTGCTGACAGACATGATGGCCGATGACGGCGTATGGCGGCGTTCCCGCCCGCGCCGCTCCGGCGCAGTAAGCCCCGAGGAGGTTTTGAGACGCCGATGACGAAACCACCAGTCGGTATCAACCGGACGGGCCGCAAGCTCGGCCAGAAGGTCAAGAAGGGCAAGCTGAAGGCGTCTTCGCGCCGCTGGCTCGAGCGCCATATCAACGACCCCTATGTGCAGCGGGCAAAGCTCGAGGGCTATCGCGCCCGCGCGGCCTTCAAGCTGCTCGAGATCGACGAGAAGCACCAGATATTGAAGGGTGCCCGGCGCATCATCGATCTGGGGGCCGCCCCCGGCAGCTGGTCGCAGATCGCCGCCAAGGTGACCAATTCGACCGATGAGGATCCGCGCGTCGCCGCGATCGATTTCCTCGAGATCGATCCCTTGCCGGGTGTCAAAATCCTGCAGCTCGATTTTCTCGATGACGATGCCCCGCGCCAGCTGATGGAAGCGATCGGCGGCGTGCCCAATCTCGTCGTTTCCGACATGGCGGCGCCGACCACCGGCCATCACCGCACCGACCACCTGCGCACCATGCATCTCTGCGAGGTCGCGGCGCATTTCGCCATCGATGTTCTGGCAGAAGGTGGCCATTTCCTGGCCAAAACCTTCCAGGGCGGCACCGAGCGGGAATTGCTGGATCTGTTGAAGAAGAATTTCAAGCAGGTCATCCATGTGAAGCCTGCCTCGTCGCGATCGGAATCGGTCGAGATGTTCCTGCTCGCCAAGCACTTCAAGGGCCGCCGGCAGGATGAAGCCGATGGCGCCGAAGAGGGTGACGAAGCCTGATCCTGTCTGGGATGGATGCTGCGGCCGGCGGATCGCCCGCCGGCGCATTTGAGGTGTGCTCACACCATCACTCGCCGGCTTCCGGCTGAGCCGCCGCGAGCTTGCGCTGGCGGTGACCGGAAACGGATGCTCCCGTCAGCGGGTCGAGCCGGAAGATCGGCACGATCGACAGGACGGAGACGGCCGACACCACGAAGAAGGCAAGATGGAAATCCGCCAGCTGCAGCTGCGTGCCGGAAATGGCCGAGGAGATTTCCAGCACGAAGGCGGCGAATGCCACGCCGAGCGCCAGGCTGATCTGCTGCAGCGCCGATGCCATTGAGGTCGCCTGGCTGGCCAGTTCGTCGGAAATTTCAGAATAGCCGAGCGCGTTGACGCCGGTGAAGAACAGCGAGCGGAACAGCCCCGTGGCGAGAAGCGAGCCGATGATCAGGATATGCGGCGTTTCCGGCGTGAAGAAGCCGTTCACCGCAGTCATGGCTGCACCGAGAATGGCGGCAAACAGCAATGCGCCCCTAAAGCCCGTCAGCGCGAAGACGCGTCTGGCCACGAACTTCACCATCAGCGCCCCGATGGCGCCCGAGAAGGTGATCAGGCCGGACTGGAACGGGTTGAGCCCGAAGCCGAGCTGAAGCATCAGCGGCATGAGGAAGGGTATGGCGCCGGTCGCGATGCGAAACAGCGTGCCGCCCGTGGTCGAGGCGCGAAACGCCCGGTCGTTGAAGATCTTCAGGTTGAGGATCGGATGCGGATGATGCCGCGAATGCTTCACGTAGATCACCGAGGCGATCACGCCGGCAAGCGTCGCGCTGATGCCGACGGCAGGCGGCAATGCCGGCAGCCCGATGACCGACAGCCCGAACACCACGCCCGCCGCGGCGATCGAGGTCAGCACGAAGCCGATCCAGTCCATCTTCGCCGTTTCAATCGGCGGCACTTCGGGCAGGTAGAGGCCGGTAAGGTAGAGCCCGAGCAGGCCGATCGGCACGTTGATGATGAAGATCCAGTGCCAGGAGAAATAGGTGGTGATGAAGCCGCCGATCGGCGGGCCGGTCATTGGTCCGACAAGTGCGGGAATGGTGAGTAGCGCCATGGCCGAAACGAGCTCGCTGCGCTGGGTGGTTCTCAAGAGCACCAGGCGCCCGACCGGCGTCATCATCGCGCCGCCGACGCCCTGAAGGAAGCGCGACATGACGAACTGGATCAGCGAATCGGAAATGGCGCAAAGGATGGAGCCGCCGATGAACACGCAGATCGCCAGCCGGAAGACTTTTTTCGCCCCGAACTTGTCGGCCATCCAGCCGCTGATCGGAATGAACATGGCCAGCGACACCATGTAGGATGTCAGCGCCAGTTTCAGCGTGATCGGGCTGACGCCGAGATCGTTGGCGATCGTCGGCAGCGCGGTTGATATGACCGTCGAATCCATCTGTTCCATGAACAGCGCGACGGCAAGAATGAGAGGTATGATGCGGTTCATGGAGGTGGATGCCATATGATGACTGTCCCAGAGGTCCGGCAGGTCCGGGGAGCCTCCCTGTAAACCTGTAGCCTCTCTATGCCAATGGATGATCTCGTCTTTCCGTGAGCTAGCGCATGCTTTGCGTCACGTCTGCGTGAAGCTGGGCCTTTATTGCATGATGATTGTCAACTTTTCGCAAAGCCGCGCTATTTGGGGCCGCTTGCAAACAGTCACGAGGGAGAGGGCTATGACTGGATCAGGTATCGGAAGAAGAACGCTGCTGGGCACTGCGGGTTTCACCATCCTCGCTTCACCGGCAATCATCGCAAATCGGGCGGCATTCGCCCAGAACAACAGCAAAGCGAGCAGCAAATTGGCAATCGATCGCGTCACCCCGCCCGACATCAACAAGTTCAAGCTGGGCAGTTTCGAGGTCCTCGTCGTCAAGGATGGCGCCCGCGCCTCCGGTGCGCCGAACGAGACCTTCGGCACCAATCAGTCGGCCGAGACGGTCGGTGAATTGCTGGCGAAGAATTTTCTGCCCAAGGATCAGTTCGTCAACGGCTTTTCGCCGGCGCTGATCGATACCGGCAGCGATGTCATCCTGTTCGACACGGGCTTCGGCAAGGCCGGTCACGCCATGGGCGCCGGCCGTTTGATCGAAGGCATGGCGGCCGCCGGCTACATGCCGGCCGACGTCACCAAGGTGGTGCTGACCCATCTCCACGGCGACCATATCGGCGGCCTGATGGAAGACGGCAAGCCGGCCTTCGAAAACGCCAGCTACATCACCGGCAAGACCGAATATGATTTCTGGGTCGATCCGGCCCGCGCCGGCACGCCCGCCGAAGCCAATCACAAGGCGGTGCTGGCCAGTGTCAAGCCGCTTGCCGAAAAGATGACGTTCATCGGTGAAGGCGACCAGGTTGTTCCCGGCATTACCGGCATGCTCGCCCCCGGCCACACGCCCGGTATGATGATCTACAACATCGAATCCGCCGGCCGCCGCCTGGTCCTGACCGCCGACACGGCCAATCATTTCGTCCTCTCGCTGCAGCGGCCGGACTGGGAAGTGAAGTTCGACATGGACAAGGCAAAGGCCGCCGCGACGCGCAAAAAGGTCTTCGACATGATCGCCACCGACAAGGTAGCCTTCCTCGGCTATCACATGCCATTCCCCTCGGTCGGCTACGCCGAGAAGCTCGACACCGGCTACCGCTTCGTGCCGAAGAGCTACCAGTTCGATATTTGACAAGTCATGCCGAAGCCCTGAAACGACCAAAGCCACCCGGAGGGTGGCTTTGGCTTATATGCCCCTTTCGGGAGACGGTGACGCGTTTCCGCGACCCGCTGATGAACTATTTAACGGTGCATCGTTTTCGTGCTCTGAAAAGATCCCTGTCCCCGAGCTATGCAAACCCGGCCGGTCTGCCTCCCGGGTTTTTTCTATTCCCATCCTGTCATGAACGTGTTACCAGCCCTCGCCAACTTCCAAGCATTTCATGCAGAAGCAGCCGGACAGGGAATTTCCTTTTTCCGGAGGATTCTGCCTATTCAAACGAAGGATTGGCAATGGCACGGATCGTAATCTCGGCAACCGGCGCAGAAGCGCTTACCTTTGACGATGTCCTGCTCCAGCCGGGGCACTCGGAAATCATGCCGGGTCAGACCAATATCGCAACCCGCATCGCCAAGGATATCGACCTGTCGCTGCCGATCCTGTCTTCGGCAATGGACACCGTCACCGAAAGCCGTCTGGCGATCGCCATGGCACAGTCGGGCGGCATGGGCGTCATCCACCGCAACCTGACCCCGATCGAGCAGGCCGAAGAGGTCCGCCAGGTCAAGAAATTCGAAAGCGGCATGGTCGTCAACCCGGTCACCATCGGTCCTGACGCAACGCTTGCCGAAGCGCTGTCGCTGATGAAGGCGCACGGCATTTCCGGCATCCCGGTCGTCGAAAACGGCGGCCGCCCCGGTCGCCTCGTCGGCATTCTCACCAACCGCGACGTCCGTTTCGCCTCCGATCCGAACCAGAAGATCTTCGAACTGATGACCCGCGACAATCTCGTCACCGTCAAGGACGGCGTCGAGCAGGCGGAAGCCAAGCGTCTCCTCCATTCGCATCGCATCGAAAAGCTGCTGGTCGTCGATAATGATGGCCGCTGCATCGGTCTCATCACCGTCAAGGACATCGAGAAGTCGCAGCTCAACCCGAATGCCGCCAAGGACGCGCAGGGCCGCCTGCGTGCAGCCGCTGCCATCTCCACGGGATCCGATGGTGTGGAGCGCGCCGAGCGCCTGATCGATGCGGGCGTCGACGTCATTGTCGTCGATACCGCCCACGGCCATTCCCAGAAGGTTCTCGACGCCGTTGCCCACGTCAAGAAGATGTCGAACGCCGTTCGCATCATCGCCGGCAACGTCGCCACCTCCGAAGGCACCAAGGCGCTGATCGACGCCGGCGCCGACTGCATCAAGGTCGGTATCGGTCCGGGCTCGATCTGCACCACCCGCGTCGTCGCCGGCGTCGGCGTGCCGCAGCTCGCAGCCGTCATGGCAGCCGTCGAGGAAGGCAACAAGCACGATATCCCGGTCATCGCCGATGGCGGCATCAAGTTCTCCGGCGACCTCGCCAAGGCGATCGCTGCCGGCGCCTCCGCCGTCATGGTCGGCTCGCTGCTCGCCGGCACCGATGAAAGCCCGGGTGAAGTCTACCTCTACCAGGGCCGCTCGTTCAAAGCCTATCGCGGCATGGGCTCCGTCGGCGCCATGGCCCGCGGCTCGGCAGACCGTTACTTCCAGGCGGAAGTGCGCGACACGCTGAAGCTCGTGCCGGAAGGCATCGAAGGCCAGGTTCCCTACAAGGGCCCGGTCTCGGCCGTACTGCACCAGCTCGCCGGTGGCCTGAAGGCCGCCATGGGCTATGTCGGTGGCAAGGACATCAAGGATTTCCAGGAAAAGGCAACCTTCGTGCGCATTTCCGGCGCAGGTCTGCGCGAAAGCCACCCGCATGGCGTGACGATCACCCGCGAAAGCCCGAACTATCCGGGCGCCGGCTCCTGATACGTCGCGAAAACGTTAGAGAATTCGAGCGGGCCGGGCATTCAACCCGGCCCGTTTTCGTGTCAGAAGGCCAGGACGCATGTCTCCCAAAAGTGGTCGCCGGTTTTGGGATAAAGACATGCGCAAAAACAAGGAGCTGAAGCACGGCAAGCGAATCTGAAAGATCGCGACATGCTTTGGCGTATTCTGGAGAGTTTGCGAAGATGATGACCGATACGACCGCCATGTTCTGGCCGATGATCGCCCACGCAGTCCTGGTCTTCATCCTCTATATCCTTCTGTCGACGCGCCGCATGGCCGCCATCCGCTCGGGCGGCACCGATCCCCGGCAGTTCAAGGAAAACCTCTCCGAGCCCGCCGAGAGCCTGCTGGTCCACAACAACCTGAAGAACCAGTTCGAATTGCCGATGCTGTTTCATGCCGGTGCGCTGGCGTTGTTCATCAACAATGCCGATAACATCATCACCATCACGCTCGCCTGGATCTTCGTGATCTCGCGCTATGCGCATTCCTATGTCCACATCACCAGCAACCGGCTACAGCTGCGCCGGCCGCTGTTCATCGTCGGCCTGTTCGCCTGCGCGGCCATGTGGGGCTGGCTCGCCGTCTGGCTCGCCACGTCCTGACGCCGAAACGAGCCAGCGTCTCACGAACAAGTGTAAATTGCGCGTCGGCGGCCGTCATCGCCATATCGTTGCGTCTGCTGTACCTTTCCTCCAACCATTGAGGAGAGGCACATGGACAGGAAACCCCCAACGATCACCCAGGCGATGATCAACGCCTATGACGACTACACCCATCTGCATCTCGACCGCCGCCGGTTCATGGAGCGCCTGACTGCGCTTGCCGGTTCGGGAGCGGCGGCCGCCGCCATCGCACCGCTTCTCGCCGCCGATGGTGCCAGGGCGGAAATGGTGCCGGAGACCGATGACAGGCTGGCCACCAGCGACGTCACCTTTGCAGGCACCAAGGGCGCGACGATGAAGGCCTATCTGGTTCGCCCCAGATTGGCGACAGGCCCGCTCGGCTCGGTCATCGTCATTCACGAGAACCGCGGTCTCAACGGTCATATCCGCGATGTGGCCCGCCGCATGGCGCTGGAAGGCTTCAACGCGCTGGCAGTCGATTTCCTCTCGCCGCTCGGCGGCACACCCGCCGATGAAGACAAAGCGCGCGACATGTTTTCCACGCTCGATCCGGTCGAAACCGCCGCCAATGGCGAAGCGGCCCGCGCCTGGCTCGCCAAGCATGAAGGGGCGAATGGCAAGGTCGGGGCCGTCGGCTTCTGCTGGGGCGGCGGCCTCGTCAACCGCATGGCGGTCAACTCGCCGGAACTCAATGCCGGCGTCGCCTATTACGGCCAGCAGCCTCCGGCTACCGATGTGCCGAAGATCAAGGCGCCGCTGATGCTGCATTACGGCGGTCTCGACGAGCGCATCAATGCCGGCATCCCGGCCTTCCGTCAGGCGCTGGAAAACAACGGCAAGACCTTCGACATCTTCGTCTACGAAGGCGCCAACCACGCCTTCAACAACGATAACTCGGCGGCGCGCTACGACAAGGCCGCGGCTGATCTCGCCTGGGGCCGCACGGTCGGCTTCTTCAGGAAATATCTGCTGTAGTCGTTGGCTTGGCCATGCGCTCAGTCGCGTCTGTCGTGCCGGCCACGGTCGGCACGCAGGCGACCACCGCCTGTGCCAGCGCTGCCATGTCCTCCGTCCGGCCGCTGGACTTGCGCCAGATCAGCCCGATCTCGCGGGAGGGGGCGGGCTCGGCAAAGGGCACGATCCGGAGATTGTTGCGCACCGTTTCCGAGGCGACCGCCATTTCCGGGATCAGCGTCATCCCCATGTCGTGGGAGACCATCTGCAACAGCGTCGCCATCGACGTGGCGCCGAAATTGACGAGGCTGCGCCTGTCCGCCGTGCCGCAGACGGCAAGCGCCTGGTCGCGCAGGCAATGGCCCTCTTCGAGCAGCAGCAGCCGTTCGGCATCCACCTGGTTTTCCGTCATCGGCGAGGTCAGCACCTCGCGGTCGTTCTTCGCCATCGCCATGTAGAACCGGTCGGCAAACAGCGCTTTGGTGGCAAAATTATCCGCCTCCACCGGCAGCGCCGCGATGACCGCATCGAGCCGCCCGTCGGAAAGCTCGGCCGCAAGCCTGTCGGTCACGGCCTCCTTCAACTCGATCTCGATGGCCGGATAGGCTTGGCGCAGATAGGGGATCAGCTTCGGCACCAGATAGGGCGCCACCGTCGGAATGATGCCAATGCGGATCGGCCCGGCCAGCACGCCGCTCTTGCGCCGTGCCGTCTCCTCCAGGTCGTCCACCGCGCTAAGGATGACGCGGATGCGCGACAGCACTTCCTCGCCCTTGGCGGTCAACAGCACGCCCGCGCGGCTACGCTCCACCAGTTGCGCCCCGAGATGATCTTCCAGTTCCATTATCTGGGTCGAGAGCGCCGGCTGGCTGACATGCACCATCTCGGCCGCTTTGCCGAAATGCCGCGTCGTCGCCAGCGCCTCGAAATAGCGCATCTGGCGCAGAGTGAGCATGATAGGAAATTCCAATAGATACGTAAAAATATCAGGATCAGAAATTATGATGAACCGAGCTCGAGTTCAACCGGAATATGCCGCCGGAACGAAACCTATGGATCGCCGGCATTATTTTCGCCGCTTTCCGGTTTCTGTCGTTCATGACGAATGGCCACGATTTCGAGAATGTCTGCACGCAGACGTATCGTCAGAATCAACGGGCGCATGACAACACGTCGTGTATCGGGAATGAGGCCTTCCTCCGTCATCCTCGGAAAGTCTGCGAGAAGGTCTTTGACCCTATCAAGCCGCACAAGAATATCGCGAGCAGCCTGCGGGTTCTGTTCGGCGAGATCGGCAATATAGCTGAGGAGCCATCGTTCGGCCCTGATCGAAAGTCGGACCGCTCGTTTGCTCATCTCATCCTGCGCGACTTGCCTTGCGGGCCTCGGCGCGATCGATAACGTCGGCAGCTTTTTTCAGCACCGAGTCCAGATCGCTGGAGTGGCCATTATCGAGTTCGGCGATCCCGGCGGCTTCCTCACGCAGGTCTGTGCCTTCATCCGCCAGATAGCGCTCCAGTGCGCGTTGCAGCACCCAATTGCGATCGCGATGAACGAGAGCCGCAATCTCGTCGGCCCGACCGACGAGATCGGCGGGGAGGGATACGGAAATCTGCAGCTTGTCTTCGCTCACGAGGCTCTCCCCGGCAATTGATCATAGCCTGCGCGCCGCAGGACCCGAAGTCAATGCACGCGTCTCACCACCCCGTCATCGCCTGGCCCGAGCGTGCCCGCACCTGGCGGAAACTCTTCACCTCGCCGTCGAGATCGTCTGGCACCGCAGCGGGAGAAATGTTGTCGAGGCAGGCGGTGATGTGGTCGGTGATCGCGTTCATCAGTGACGGCGAAAGTCCCGGCCGCTTCATCAGGCCGATCTGCACCGGCGGCAGGGGAGGAAAGCCGTCGGCCGCCGTCAGCACCCGCATGCCGGGCCTCAGAGCCGATTCGGGCAGCACGGAAACGGCCATGCCGGTCATGACGGCAGCCGCGACCACGGTCGCCGACCAGCTGGTGAACAGGACCTGATATTCGCGCCCGTCGGCATCGAGCGCCGAGCAGGCAAGCTGCCGCCAAAGACAGTCGCGCCGCCCAAGTGCCAGCGGCACCGGCGCGTCGTCCTTCAGCGGATGGTTGGCGGAGGCCACCCAGCAGAGCGGCTCGGTGCGTACCACGTCGGAAATGCGCTGGCGTGGATTGTGGGTGACGAGCGCGATGTCGAGTTCGCCGCGCGCCATCTTCTCGCCGAGGCTCATCGACGGCTCGCAGACGATATAGAGTTCGACATTCGGATGCGTCTTGGCAAACCGGCCGATGATTTCCGGCATGTAGCGATCGGCATAATCGTCCGGCGTGCCGATCCGGATCGTGCCTTCCAGCCGGTTGTCGTCGAAGGCGGCGATCGCCTCGTTGTTCAGCCTGATGATCCGGCGGGCATAGTTCATCAGCTTCTCGCCCTCGGCCGTAAGCCGGTTGCCGCGCCCGTCCTTGGCGAAAAGCTGCTTGCCGATGCGCTCTTCCAGCCGCCGCATCTGCATCGAAACGGCCGATTGGGTCTTGAACACCCGGTCGGCCGCCTTGGTGAAGCTGCCTGTGTCGATGATGGCGATGAACGTATGCAGCTGGTCGATATCGAGCGGTGCGGACATGGGCGCAATCCATCAGTGAACTTGATAATCATCATTAGAAACATTCGTTGGACTGATCAATAGGATTTGCCGATAACCATCGCAATTCCAGAGGACATAAGCGCTTCCGAAGCGCCGATGTTTCGCCGTCATCCCGCCCGCTGTCTTGCGGCGGGAGACACTTGCCCGTGCCCGATGAAAGGATATTCCGATGAGCACGACCGAATGCGGAGAAGAACTCCATCTTGCAAAGACCCCCGCAATTGCGCCCGCAGGCCTCCGCCTGACGACCGGCAATAGCGTGCTGGTGCGCCTTGCATATGCATGGCGTGCGATCCGCAATCGCATCGCTGCAAGTCCGCTGTCCGATTTCGATGATCGGATGCTCGACGATATCGGACTTAGCCGCCGTGATGTCGTCGCAGCGCTCGATCATTCCGGCGCCCTGGACGACCCGTCGTTGCTTCTGGCAAGGGCGGCTCGCGAGCGCGCCCGCACGCGGTTTGCCAAACCGCCAGTTCGCTGAACCGCGTGCCCTTATTCGTCTTTAGCAGTTCCAGCAAAAGTGCGGAGCGGTTTCGCGTCCGGAACTGCGTCAAATCGAGGAGATAGAGTAATTTCGCGATTCGAGGAAAAGCGAAATCGCTCTGGTTGATTTTCCCCGCAGGGTGATAGCCAATAGCCCTGCCTCTTGCCCGGCCCGGACACCCGCGCCGGGCCTTTTTGTATCCGCAGAGATTGCAGGTCCGTTTAACTTGACATTTTGTTAGCTACCGAACCATATTCGTATGGTAGCTAACAAAAATACGAGGTTTTGATGGACGGGCCACAAGACGGCGAGTTGGTATTGGTCGGCCACTGGGCAAAGCGGTGCTATTTCGCCGCCCGCGCCCTTATGGATGCGACTTTGCGTCCTTACGGTCTCGGGGCGACGCAATGGTACGTCTTGTCGTTCTTGAACAACGGTGGCCCGGCCGTGCAGCGAGACCTTGCCCGCGCTCTCGATATCGAGCGAGCAACCTTGAGCGGCGTCGTCGCAACACTGGTCCGCAAAGGGCTTGTTTGCCAGGTCGCTGGCGTTGTGGATCAGCGCCAGCGTCTGCTGAAGCTGACCGACGCTGGCGATCTGCTATGGCAGAAGCTTCCCGATCTTCGGTTCATCCGTGACGTCGCTTTTGACGGCATCGACCCCGGCGAACTGCAGGTGACGATGCGCGTGCTGCAGACTGCAACCGATCGCCTCGGTCAACTTCTGGGGAAGGAAAGTAAATCATGACAATTCTCGTCACGGGCGTAACCGGTCTTGTCGGTCGGCGCCTTGTTCCTCGCCTCATCGAAGCCGGGAGAGAATGCCGCGTTCTGATGCGATCGTATAACAACCCGCCCGATAACGTCGAGGTTGTGATCGGCGACATGCTTGAGCCGGCAACGCTTGCCCGCGCCGTGCGCGGCGTCTCAGCCGTGATACATCTCGCAGCTGTCTTCCGCACACACGACCAGCAGCTTATCTGGAAGAGCAATCTCGACGGTACGCGAAATCTCTTGAAAGCCGTGCGTGAACACGCTCCGCAATCCCGTTTCATATTGGCCAGCACCGGACGTATCTACGAAACGGATCTGCCGCGATCGCGACCAGGCCGAGAGGATGATCCGGTTCAGCCCACACACGCCTACCCGGCCAGCAAACTTGCAGCCGAACAGCTTGTCAGGGAAAGCAAGCTGACATGGGCAATCATCCGCTTCCCCTTCGTCTATGGCGATGGTGACGGGCATATCGAGATGCTGCCGGCACATGCGGGCACCTTCAAGTGGCATCCCGCCAGTCGCATGAGCACGATCCACCATCGTGACGTAGCCACCGCCATGACCTTGGCCCTGGACGGCGTGATGGATGGGCGCGTGGTAAACGTCGCCGACGATCTGCCGGCCTCCATGCTGGAATTGCTTGCGCTCGCAGGAGGCAGGATGGAAGCTTCGGCCGAACCGCTGAACAATCCATGGGCGAGCCAATACGATACGGCACTCGCACGTAGCCTCGGCTTTAAGCCGACTGTCCGGACGGTGTACGCCGCCGCTCAGCAAGGTATCATTTGAACGGTTGGGCGCTGGCCGCAGATACCCCGGCTTTCCTCAGTACTTGAACGCGTCGAACACCGGCTCCACCGAGCCCTTCCAGTCGCCGTGATAAAGCGCCAGCAGGTCTTCGGCGAGTGTCGCCTTTTTCGCCAGCACCTCTTCGAGCGGCGCAAGGAAGATGCTCTCGTCCTCGCCCTTGGCATTCAGCCGCGCGCGTGCCTTGAGGCCGCGCGTCGAGATCGCCACGGCTTCCCGCGCCACGTCGAGCACCGGGCGCCCCTTGATCACCGCCGAAAGCCCCTTTGACGGCACCGCATCGCGCATCGCCACCACGTCCTCGAATGTCCAGTCGGCCGTCAGCTGATCGGCCTCGCCAAGCGCTGCGTCGTCATAGAGCAGCCCGACCCAGAAGGCAGGCAGTGCCGGAATGTAGCCGAGCGGGCCGCAATCGGCGCCGCGCATCTCAAGGAAGCGTTTCAGGCGCACGTCGGGGAAGAGCGTCGAAAGGTGGTTGGTCCAGTCGCCCATGTTCGGCTGCCAGTCGGCCACTTCGCCCTTCAGCGCGCCGCCCATGAACTGGCGGAAGGTCACGTGCGTGCAGTCATGATACTTGCCGTCGCGGACGATGAAATACATCGGCACGTCGAGCGCCCATTCGACATAATCGGCAAAGCCGAAATCGGGTTTGAACACGAAGGGCAGGGTGCCGGCGCGCCGGTTGTCGGTATCGCGCCAGATGTTGCCACGCCAGGACAAGAGCCCGTTCGGCTTGCCCTCTGTAAACGGCGAGGAGGCAAACAGCGCAGTAGCGACCGACTGCAGCTTCATCGACACGCGCATCTTCTGCGCCATGTCGGCTTCCGACGAGAAGTCGAGGTTCACCTGGATCGTGCAGGTGCGGTACATCATGTCGAGACCATGCGCGCCGACCTTCGGCATGTAGCGGGTCATGATGTCGTAGCGCGATTTCGGCATGCGCGGCGTGTCGGAAAGCGACCATTTCGGGCTTCCGCCGAGGCCGAGGAAAGAAATCCCCATCGGCGTGGCGATCTCCTTCACCAGCGCCATATGCTCGTTGGTTTCGGCAAAGGTCTGGTGGATCGTCTCCAGCGGCGCGCCGGACAATTCGAACTGGCCGCCGGGCTCGATAGAGATCGCGCCCATGCCGGACTGCTCGCCGAGCCCGATAATGTTGTCGCCGTCCATGATCGGCTCCCAGCCGAGCCTCTCCTGCATGCCTTTCAGGAGTGCGGAAATGCTGGCATCGCCGAAATAGGGAACGGGTCCGTTGTCCTTGGTAAAGAACACGAATTTCTCATGCTCGGTCCCGATGCGGAACTTGTCTTTCGGGCGCGGGCCCTGTGCCAGATAGGCGGAAAGCTCGGACACCGAGGAAAGCGGTGTCTGGTCGGTCGTATCACGCGCCATAAAAATACCCTGATCTGGTCAAACGTCCGGCTGCTTGGACCGAATTCATCTGCGGTGCAAGCGAATTTCTTTCAAGATCCGTTCAGAAAAACACGGCCACCTGTTGCCATTTGGCCGCCCATCCCGCGATGATTGCAGGTGGCATGTCACCGCCAGTCCCCCGCCGCCGCCTGTATGACCGCAAGGGCCGCCACGGCGGCGGTATCCGCCCGCAATATCCGTGGACCGAGCGGAATGGCGGTGACGAAGGGCAGCGAGCGCAGGAGCGCCCGCTCTTCTTCGGAAAAGCCACCTTCCGGGCCGACGAGAAGCGCAAGCTTCCTCTCGGTCACTTTCGCGAGAACCGGCAACGGGTTCTGTCCCTCGTCGCCCTCGTCGCAAAAGATGATCCGACGCTCCACCGGCCAGCGCTCGAGGAGATCGGTCAGCTTGCACGGGTCGCAGACATCCGGGATCGACAGCACCCCGCATTGCTCGGCCGCTTCGGTCACATTGGCGCGCAGCCGGTCGAGATTGGTGATCTTGCCCTGCACATGCTGGGTCATCACCGGTTGCAGCAGGCCCGCTCCCATCTCCACAGCCTTCTGCACCAGATAGTCGAGCCGCCCGACCTTCAGCGGCGCGAAGAGATAATGCAGGTCCGATGCGTCCGGCTGCGGCCGTGTCTGTTCGGCGAGTTCGAGCACGATCTTCTTGCGGCTCGGAAAAGCCACATGCGCCAGCCATTCACCGTCGCGCCCGTTGAACACCAGCACCTTCGCACCCGCTTCGAGCCTCAGCACATTGGCGAGATAGTTGAACTGCTCGGCCGATGCCTCGTGCCGGCCACCGGGCCCAAGCGGCGTATCGACGAACAGCCTTTGCAGGCGGAAATTGGCACGCATGGAGAAATCCTTACAGAAACAGCGAGAACATAACCGTCGCGATGATCGCCGCAAGGCCTGCTGCGGCCGGAAGCGTGATCATCCATGCCGCAATGATGCTGAGCATATGCGAACGGCGCACCAGGTATCGCCGCCTCGTTTCATACTCGTTCCGTTCGGAGGAACCCCTGTCGCTAGGTTTGTCGCCCGCTTTGCCGTTTGGCTTTTCATCGGCCTCGCTGTCGGCATCCTTCCCGGCACGCACCCGCATGTATTCGTAGCGCCGCCTCGAATTGCGCGTGTACCATTCACGGAACAGGCCGACGCCGAACACCGCGCCGACGGCGATATGGGTGGAGGAAACCGGCAGCCCCACCCACGAGGCGACGATCACGGTCAGCGCCGTCGATAGCGACACGCAATAGGCCCGCATCGGATTGAGCTTGGTGATCTCGCCACCCACCAGCCGCACAAGTTTCGGCCCGTAGAGCAAAAGGCCGAGCGAGATGCCGAGCCCGCCGATGACAAGCTCCCAGGTCGGCACATGGACACTCTCCACCAGCCCGTTCTGCGCGGCGGAGACGATGGCGGCCATCGGCCCGATCGCGTTCGACACGTCATTGGCCCCGTGCGCGAACGACATCAGCGCCGCCGACAGGATGAGCGGAATGCGAAACAGCTTGCGCAGCGACTGGTTGCGGTTTTCCAGCCCCTCGGCCTGTCGATTGATGACCGGGATCAGCGCCCGCCAGGCAATAAGCCCGCAGATAAGTGCGATGATGGTCGCCCTGAGCGCAGACCTTTCGAGAAACTGGTCGAAGCCGATCAGCGCCAGATATCCGGCAAAGGCACCCGTCATGATGCCGATCAAGACCGGAACCCAGGTCTTTGCCGAGGCGATCTTGTCTTCGCGGTAGATGATCGTCTCTTTGACGAAGAGCAGGAAGCCGGCGGCGATCACCCCGCCGAGCAGGGGCGAGATCACCCAGCTTGCGGTAATGCCGGCCACCATTTCCCAGTTGACCGCACCGAAGCCGGCGGCCGCAATCCCGGCGCCCATCACTCCGCCGACGATCGAATGGGTGGTCGAGATCGGCGCGCCGGCCCAGGTCGCCACATTGACCAGCACGGCGGCAGACAGCATCGCTGCCATCATCGCCCAGATCAGCATGTCCGGACTTGCGGTCGCCGTATCCGCCATGATGCCGCTGGCAATCGTATGCACCACGCCACCGCCGGCCAACACGGCACCGGCCACCTCGAACACGGCGGCAAGCGCCAGTCCGAAGCCCATTGACATGGCGCGCGCCCCGACGGCCGCGCCGATATTGTTGGTCACGTCGTTTGCGCCGATATTCATCGCCATGTAGCCGGCAAGTGCCGCCGCCGCGATGATGATGATCGCCCCCGGTTTTCCGGTCACATAGGACGAGGCGAAGATCGCCGTCAGGATGATGAACAGCAGCGCCGTGCCGGGTGCCGCCAGCCCCCGCGCCGTGTAACGGGCGGCGTCTTCCACGGAGGAAAGCTTTTCGAGATCCTTGTCGAGCGTCGGCTTGGCGAGACGCGGTTTCTGCTGTGCCATGGTCCTGCTGTCGGCGATCGTTGCCAGAACCATGCCGGTTCCGGCTGCATACCGCCTTTTAGTCTATGCTTTTGAAGGGATTGTGATTGCGCAGATGACAGCCGTCAACCGGCCGCCGTCATCGGAGAGGTGCCGGCAGGAGCAAGGTCCTGCACCGGTTTGCGCATGGTTTCGGCAAACTGCAGCAGCAGGATCTTCAGTTCCGGCTCGTTGACGCGGTTGGCCGCTTCTTCCGCCGATACCCACTCGATCCGCCGCACGCCCTTTTCCTTGAAGTCCTTGACGCAGTCATCGACCTTCAACAGGTGGACCTGCACCCGGACCGGCACCTTGATGCCGTTATCGAGACCCTTGCGGTAGTGATAATAGCCGAAGGCAGCCTTCTCGGCCTTGCCCTTCACCCCCACTTCCTCGAATGCCTCCTGCTCGGCGACTTGATGGGCCTTCTTATGCTCCATCGGCCAGCCCTTGGGGATGACCCAGCGCCCTGTGTCTCGACTGGTCGCCACCAGAACCTCCGCCTCGCCGCGTTTCTTCGTGCGGTAGCAGAGCGCAGCATATTGCTGGCGCGGGGGGCGCTGCACCATGAGACGAAGATTGCTGGCGATCTGGTTCATCAGGCCCAATTTCGAAAACACCTCCAGGAGTTTCATTTTGCTAATATAATGCTTGCGCCGGTATTAACGAGCGTTTGCGATGAATTTCACCGTGAATCACCCGTTAAAAAATCTTGCCCGGCTAAATATTAGGGGTCGTGCAAGGTGATACGTCAACAGGTTATTGCACAGCTGTTCAATTTTCCTTGGGATGTGGCGCAAATGCGAATGGCGGTTGCCCTCGCGCGACATTCGTCAAGAAAAAGTTGAACCACCCCATGATCCTGAAATAGGCTGCCAAATCAGGGATGCGAGGGAGGAAAGCATGCCGGAGGCCATCCAGTTTCTGCCGCCAAGGCGCGAGGTCCTGTCACGCCGTGCCGCAATCATCGGCGACCTCGGCGCGCTTGTGCCCGCCGATTGCGTCATCCATGAGGCGCGCGAACTGGTTCCCTTTGAAACGGATGCCTTTATCAGCTATCGCCGCCTGCCGCTGGCCGTCGTTCTGCCGCGCACCACCTCGCAGGTATCGGCGGTGATGAAATACTGCCACCAGAACGGCATCCCCGTCGTCCCGCGTGGTGCTGGCACATCGCTGTCTGGAGGCGCGATCCCGCAGGAGGACGCGATCGTCATCGGCCTGTCGCGCATGGCCCGCATCCTCGAACTCGATTATGCCAACCGTACCGCCACGGTTCAGGCCGGCGTCACCAATCTCAGCATTTCCGAAGCCGTCGCAGTCGATGGCTTCTTCTATGCCCCCGACCCGAGTTCGCAGCTCGCCTGCACCATCGGCGGCAATATCGGCATGAATTCCGGCGGCGCCCACTGTCTGAAATACGGCGTGACCACCAACAACCTGCTCGGCGTCAAGCTCGTTCTGGTCGACGGACAGGTGATCGAACTCGGCGGCAAGCATCTCGATAGCGGCGGCTATGATCTTCTCGGTCTTGTTTGCGGCTCGGAAGGCCAGCTCGGCATCGTCACCGAAGCGACCGTCCGCCTGATTGCCAGACCCGAAGGCGCGCGCCCCGTCCTGTTCGGCTTCGCCACCTCGGAGGAGGCGGGGTCCTGCGTCGCCGATATCATCGCCTCCGGCATCATCCCGGTCGCCATCGAATTCATGGACAAGCCGGCGATCGAGATCTGCGAGGCCTTTGCCAAGGCGGGCTACCCGCTCGATGTCGGCGCCCTTCTGATCGTCGAGGTCGAGGGGTCTGAAGCCGAAATGGATGCGATGCTGGCAGGCATCGTCGAGATCGCCCGCCGCCATCAGGTGATGACGGTGCGCGAATGCCAGTCGGCCACCGAGGCGGCGCTGATCTGGAAGGGCCGCAAGTCCGCCTTCGGCGCCACCGGCCGCATTGCCGATTACATCTGCATGGATGGCACCGTGCCGCTCGGCAAACTGTCCTACGTTTTGAAGAAGACGTCCGAAATCATCGACAGCTTCGGCCTGCGCGTTGCCAATGTCTTCCATGCCGGCGATGGCAACATGCATCCGCTGATCCTGTTCAACGCCAATGACCCTGAAGAGGCGATGAAGGCGGAGGAGGCCGGCAACGAAATCCTGAAACTCTGCGTCGATGCCGGCGGCTGCCTCACCGGCGAACACGGCGTCGGCATCGAGAAGCGCGACCTGATGCGCCATCAATATTCCGAGGCCGAGCTCGCCCAGCAGATGGCCGTGCGCGCAGCCTTCGACGAGGGCTGGATACTCAATCCGTCCAAGGTGTTTCCGTTGGAGGGGAGGGGATGAGGATGATGCCGGCGGCCCTTATCTCTTTACCCGCGATACCCCCTCTGCCCTGCCGGGCATCTCCCCCACAAGGGGGGAGAAGACTCGCGGCTCTGCCTTCACCACTCTCCTTTGCGACATCGCAGGCTGGCCCTCCGGGGCAGCTCGATTGGGGCAAAGCGGTGCGCCCAGCTCGTCTCCCCCCTTGTGGGGGAGATGCCCGGCAGGGCAGAGGGGGACTTGCGGCGGATCCATTCGCTGGGAAGAGTGCCGCATGCTGATCCCCAATTCCGAAGCCGATGCCGCCTATGTCATCCGCAACGCCGCCTCAGACGGCAGGCGGCTGGAGATCTGCGGCAGCAATACCCGCGGCTTTGCCGGGGCGTCCCAATCGGCGGAAGCCATCAGTTCCCGCGGCCTTTCCGGCATCGTTGACTACGACCCCGCCGAAATGGTGATGACGGTGAAGGCCGGCACGCCGGTCGCCGAGGTGGAGGCAGCGCTTGCCGCAAACCGCCAGATGATGGCCTTCGAGCCCATGGATCACCGGGGCATCCTTGCCACCAGAGGCGAGCCGACCATCGGCGGCGTGTTTGCTGCCAATGTCTCCGGCCCGCGCCGCCTCGTCTCCGGTGCCGCGCGCGACAGCCTGCTCGGCATCCGCTTCGTCAATGGCCGCGGCGAGATCCTGCGCGCCGGCGGGAGGGTAATGAAGAACGTCACCGGTCTCGACCTGACAAAGCTGCTCGCCGGCTCCCATGGCACGCTCGGCTTCCTGACCGAGGTCACCTTCCGCGTCCTGCCGGTGCCGCCCATGGTCGAGACGATCGTCATTACCGGGCTTGATGACCAGCACGCGACGAAGGCGATGGCTGAGGCGATGGCACTGCCGGTGGAAGTCTCGGGCGCCGCCCATCTCCCGGCAAGCGTCTGGCCGCGCTTTCTCCGTGGCCTGCTGCCGGAAGGTCCGGGCGGCGGCGAGGCGACCGTGCTGCGTCTGGAAGGGCTTGAACCCTCCGTCGCGGTGAGGGCCGAAAAGCTTGCCGCCGTGATGGAAGCCTTCGGCCCGGTCTCGACACTCGGGCGGGAAGCGAGCCTCGTCCTCTGGCGCGAGATCCGCGATGTCCTGCCCTATGCCGCCGGCTTTGATGGCGGGTCCGAAAGGCCGCTCTGGCGGGTCTCGGTGGCACCTTCCGCCGGTCATCGGCTTGTCGCAGCACTCAGGCTCGAAACCGGTATAGACGCCTTCTACGACTGGCAGGGTGGCCTCGTGTGGATGCGCATGGAGGCCGATCCGGAAGCCGAACTCCTCCGTCGCCACATCCGCGCGCTCGGCAGCGGCCATGCCACGCTGATCCGTGCCTCGGATGAGGCCCGCGAAGGCACGCCTGCCTTCGAGCCGCAGCCGCCGGCGATCGCAACGCTGTCGGCCGCCATCAAGGCAAGGCTCGACCCGGCGGGAATTTTTGGTGTGGGGAAGATGGGAGGCCTCTGACATGCAAACCTCGTTCACCCCGGAACAGCTCGAAGATCCTCATGTCGCCGAATCCGAACAGATCCTCCGGCGCTGCGTCCATTGCGGCTTCTGTACTGCCACCTGTCCCACCTATGTGACCTTGGGCAACGAGCTCGACAGCCCGCGCGGCCGCATCTATCTGATCAAGGACATGCTGGAGAACGACCGTGCGGCGGATGAAGAGGTCGTCACCCATATCGACCGCTGCCTGTCCTGCCTCTCCTGCGTCTCGACCTGTCCCTCTGGCGTCGACTACATGCATCTGGTCGATCATGCCCGTGTCCATATCGAGAAGACCTATCGCCGCCCGCTTGCCGATCGGGCCATCCGCGCGCTTCTTGCCGTCATCCTGCCTTATCCGGCAAGGTTCCGGGCCGCCCTCGGTCTGGCAAGGTTCGGCCGGCCCCTGGCGCCGCTTTTAAGGCGCATCAAGGGTCTGACCCCGCTTGCAGCCATGCTCGATCTGGCGCCGAAATCGGCCGGTGCGCAACCGGTCGCATTGAGCGGCGCCCAGCCGGTGCGCGGTATCCGGCGGGGCCGGGTGGCGCTTCTCTCCGGCTGTGCCCAGAGCGTACTCGATCCCGGCATCAACGCCGCGACGATCAGGCTGCTGTCGCGCCTCGGCATCGAGGTCGTGCTGCCGCAAGGGGAGGGCTGCTGTGGCGCGCTCGTCCATCACATGGGGCGTGAGGAACAGGCGCTCGATTTCGCCCGCCGCAATGTCGATGTCTGGACCCGGGAAATGTCCAGAGGCGGAACGGGTGAGGGAGGATCGGGCGCTGGCCTCGACGCGATCATCATCACCGCCTCGGGCTGCGGCACGACGATCAAGGATTATGGCCACATGCTGCGTTTCGACCCGGCCTATGCTGAAAAAGCGGCAAGCGTCTCGGCGCTGGCGCTG
Organism: Neorhizobium sp. NCHU2750; assembly: GCF_003597675.1. Classification (NCBI taxonomy): domain Bacteria; kingdom Pseudomonadati; phylum Pseudomonadota; class Alphaproteobacteria; order Hyphomicrobiales; family Rhizobiaceae; genus Neorhizobium; species Neorhizobium sp. NCHU2750. The sequence goes on from NZ_CP030827.1 coordinate 399,306, forward strand.
GATATTACCGAATATCTCGCCACGCTCGATCTGCCGCGGCAGGAGATGAAGCGCCTCACCGTCGCCTATCACTCCGCCTGTTCCATGCAGCATGGCCAGAAGATCACCAGCGCCCCGAAACTGCTTCTGAAGAATGCCGGCTTCACCGTTCGCGATCCGGCGGAGGGCCATCTCTGTTGCGGCTCGGCCGGCACCTACAACATTCTCCAGCCGGAAATCTCCGCCCTGTTGAAGGCCCGCAAGGTGAAGAATATCGAGGCGACCAGGGCCGATGTCATCGCCACCGGCAATATCGGCTGCATGACCCAGATCGGCGCGGCAAGCGCAATCCCGATCGTCCATACGGTTGAACTGCTCGACTGGGCCCATGGCGGGCCGAAGCCGGGGAAACTGAAGGGCTGAAGGGCTGCCTCATACTCAACCCTCATCCCTGTGCTCGTCACAGGGATCCAGCAGCGCCGCGTCTGCGGCGCGGAAGAGTTTTTTCACGCGAAAGACTTCGCGTGGCTGGATTCCTGTGACAAGCACAGGAATGAGGGGAGACGCAAGGACTCCCCTCGACTCAAAATCAGCCGCCGAAGATGGTGCGGAAAATGTCGATGCCGCGATCCTTGAACGCCACGTCGCCCGGCTTCGAACCGGGGCCGATGACGACCACCTTGGTGCCGACCGGCGCGCGGCCATAGAGATCCTCGACATCCTTGTTCATCATACGGATGCAGCCGGAAGACAGGTTGAGGCCGATCGACCATGGCTGGTTGGTGCCGTGGATGCGGAAGATCGTGTCGCGGCCACCCTTGTAGAGATACATGGCGCGGGCGCCGAGCGGATTGTCCGGGCCGCCCTGCATCACGACCGGAAGCTTGATGCCTTCGCGTGCTTCGCGGGCGCGCATTTCCGGCGGCGGCGTCCAGGTCGGCTATTCGGCCTTGCGGCCGATCTCGACCGTACCCGACCAGCCAAAACCATCGCGGCCGACGCCGATACCGTAGCGGGTCGCGCGGTTCGGCCCGTCGACGAAATAGAGGAACTTGTTGTTGGTATCGACGATGATCGTGCCCGGGGCCTCGCTGGTCGAGAAGCGAACGCTGCGACGCTGGAATTTCGCCGGCACTTCCTTGTTGCGAACCTTGGGCGCGACGTCGCTTGCCGTCGTCTGAGGCTGCGCGTTTGCGCTTTCGATCGGTGCCGATACGGCGAGTGCCGCTACGATCATGCCGGCGCCGGCCAGCATCAATTTACGCGATTTCATCCTACCCCCTCGTGAATGTCGGATCGATAACTGAGGCAAAATGTCCCGGCCGGCGCCGCAGGGCAAGTCAAAGCCACGCGAAAGTGAGCGGATGATGAAAGACAAAATGGCCGGATCGTTGCGATCCGGCCACAGGATATCGGCTGCGAAAGGTAAAAAACTAAGCTGCAGGGCTCAGATCACGATGACCTTGGTACCCACCGGCACGCGGCCATAGAGATCGGTCACGTCTTCGTTGCGCATGCGGATGCAGCCGGAAGACACGGCATTGCCGATCGTCCAGGGCGCATTGGTGCCGTGGATGCGGTAAAGCGTCGAGCCGAGATACATGGCGCGCGCGCCGAGCGGATTTGCCGGTCCGCCTTCCATGCGCGCCGGCAGGTAATGGCCCTTGGCTGCCTCGCGGTCGATCATGTCCTTCGGCGGGGTCCAGCTCGGCCATTCGGCCTTGCGCGTCACCGTATGGGCGCCGGCCCATTCGAAGCCTGGCTTGCCGACGCCGACGCCGTAACGCTTCGCCTTGCCGCCTTCCATGACGAGATAGAGGAAGCGGCTATTGGTATCGATGATGATCGTGCCCGGCTTTTCCTTGCTCTCATAGGTCACGATCTGCGGCAGGAACTGCGGATCGAGATGGCTGGGTGCCGGCTGGTTCGGCCGCATCGCCACCGGCTCGACTTCCCACGTATTGCCGAAGATGCCGTGGCGCACGATCGGCGCTCTCGCCGGCTGTGCCGTCTGCTGCATCGCTTGTTCCTGGGCTACCGCCTGCTCGGTGCCGGGGCGGCCCGGTGCAGCCGGATAATAGCTGTGCGGGGCAACCACCACCTGCGGCCGCATCTTCTGCTGCGGCTGCCGATAGGCCTGGCCCTGCGGCTTTGCCCCGAGCTGCATCAGCCACGGAGCAGTAAGATCCGGGCTCACCACCACCGGCGGCCGCTCGCGGTAACGGTCGTCTGCCTGCGCCGCATCAAGCGTGCTATTCGAAAACAGGGCAGCAAGGCCCAGTGCGAGAAGAAGTTTCGCCTTCATGGTCGGATCCACTCGTTACAATCACCGAAAGGGCCGCAAGGAAAGGCGGGCCCCGTTGACCCGCATGGTGAATTGAAGCTCAAAGCGAATGGTAAACGGGTGGCGTCTTTTACCCGTCAAATACGATATAGCTTCGCTCAGGGTTACCCGCCGGTTCCAAAACATGGTTGCCCGAAGCTGAAACCGCCGCTAGTGCCGTTAACGATTGGAATTTGGGTCTGGGAACATGGTCTGGGAGAAGGAAATGGCGGGCATCATCACGGGAGAAGATGGCAAGGGGCGCTGCTTTTGGCATGGCGGGCTGGAGGATTACCGCCGCTATCACGACGAGGAATGGGGCCGCCCGGTCACCGACGATTTCCGCCTGTTCGAGAAGATCTGCCTCGAAGGCTTTCAGTCTGGCCTTTCCTGGCTGACGATACTCAGGAAGCGCGAGAATTTTCGGGCCGCCTTTGCAGGCTTTGATTTCCACAAGGTGGCAGTCTTCGGCGAGGAGGATATCGAACGGCTGGTGGCCGATGCCGGTATCATCCGCCATCGCGGCAAGATCGTCTCGACCATCAACAATGCACGGCGCGCCATCGAACTGAAGGATGAATTCGGCTCGCTCGCCAAATTCTTCTGGAGTTTCGAGCCCGGCCCCGACATGCGGCCCAAGGTCATGGACCTCGACACGCTGCGCGCCAACCCGACGACGCCCGTTTCCGTCACGCTGTCGAAAACCCTGAAGAAGCGTGGTTGGACCTTTGTCGGTCCGACCACCGTCTACGCCTTCATGCAGGCGATGGGCATGGTCAACGACCATCTCGACGGCTGCTTCTGCCAGAGCGAGGTCGAGGACATGCGGCTGAAATTCAGGCGGCCATGATCTTTTCGACAAGCCCGGAGAGCTCGCCCAGATGTTCGATCTGGCGAAACCGCGGCGCATCGGTCGGCGCATCGACATGCTCGATCACCCAGGTCAGCGCATGCGGAATGAACACGCCATAGGCGCCCGCGGCAATCGCCGGCACGATGTCGGATTTCAACGAATTGCCCACCATCATCGCCCGTTCCGGCCCGTCGGCGAGCTTTGAGAAGATCCGCCGATAGGTGGTGGCGTTCTTGTCGGAAACGATCTCGACCGCGTCGAAATAATCGCCGAGGCCCGATTGCGCCAGCTTGCGCTCCTGGTCGAACAGATCTCCCTTGGTAATCAGAACCAGGAGATAATGGCCGTTCAGCGCTTGCAGCGTTTCTTCCACCTGCGGCATGCATTCGACCGGATGGCGGAGCAGATCGCGGCCGATATCGAGGATCCTGGTGATCGTCTCGGTTGGCACCTTGCCGTCGGTCACCTCGACCGCCGTCTCAATCATCGACAGGGTAAAACCCTTGATGCCGAAGCCGTAATATTCGAGATTGCGTTTCTCGGCTTCCAAAAGCCTTGCGGAAATATCCGCGCCCTCGGCAAAGTCGCCGAGCAGCATCTGGAAATGCTCTTCCGTCAGCCGGTAATATTGTTCGTTCTGCCAGAGCGTGTCGTCGGCATCAAAGCCGATAGCGGTAATCGGGCGCATGGGATCGTGCCTCCGGCCCTATCATATGGAGAAGGAAAATGCGCCGGGCAAGCGCTCTGCTCGCCCGGCACGTTTTTGTGTCGTCTGTTTTGTCTTACTTGGCGTGCTCTTTCAACCACGCCTGCATGTCGGCGATTTCCTGCTCCTGCGCCTTGATGATCGCCTCCGCAAGCTTCCGCTGGGTCGGATCCTTGCCGTATTGAAGCTCGACCTTGGCCATGTCGATCGCGCCCTGGTGATGGGCGATCATGCCGCGGGTGAAATCGACGTCGGCATCGCCCGAATAGTCGATCGACATGCCCTCATGCATCTTGGCATTGCCGGCCTTGAACGCCTTGGTCGACGCGCTGTCATTGGCGTTAGCATCGCCCATCGCCATGCCGTTCATCTTCATGCCAGCCATGTCCATATTGGAATGGCTGCAGGCCGTATCTGCCGCGGAGGCAAGCGAGGTGGCAGAGAAAAGCGCAATCGCGGCTGCGGTAAAAAGGGTCGTTCTGGACATGAGATTTCCTTCCGTGTCCTTGAAATCCGTTGTTCGATCTGTCGAAGAAAACGGTCAGACGCGCGGAGGCGGCACCAGCGGCTGAAGGCCGGAAACGATCAGCGAGGGACCTCTCTCCGGCGCGGGATAGCGATGGATCAGCCGGCCCGTATCGGCAAAGGTGATTTCCGCCGGTGTCACAAGACAGGCGGAGCAGAAGGGCGCGATGCAGATCTTGCCGCCCCCCGACCCGAAATGCGGGCAGGGCAAGCCTGACGCGGCCTGCATGACACCCGCATGCCGTTCCACCATCCGGCCAGCCTGCGACTTTGCCATGTCATGGTGGCCATCAGACATCGCCATCATCTGCCCCGGCATGTCGGTCGTCATGTCTGACGTCATCCCGGATCCCATCGGGCCGGACATCGATGGCATGCCGATTGCCGGCATGGCTCCGTAAAGAAGCCAGGCGGCAAACATCATCATGGCGGCGAGCTGTTTCATTGCAATGATTCTAAGCCAGAGGCGGCGGAAATCAAGCGACGCCGACATCATGTCTCAAGGGCCGCCTGCCGCAGGGTCTCAGGCCACGATCGATCAGCAGGCGATGACCCGGTGCACCGCCTGCCGGTCGCGGCCGATCTCGCCGAAAGGCGCAACCGGCCAGTCCCAGCTGCGTTTGGCGGCCGGTGCCGGCACGCCGCAAAGCAGGTCGTCCGCCTCGATCGCCACCCCCTCGCGGTCGGTGACCTCATAGGCAAGATCGGTCAAAAGCGCCGTCTGGCACGGCAACCCGGCAAGCCCGTCGAGATGCGCCCGGATCAGCGTCGCGATGACCGCATCCGCGTCACCATGGCCGTCGCGCTCGACAACCCTGCGGCAACCGACACCGATCTGCGAGACGATATTGGCCGAGACGACGAGATCGAGATAGGGCACTTGCCTGAGGAACGACAAGGGCTCCGGCGCGTGGCCTGCAAGCGCATCGGAGAGGCCGGAAAGATCCCGCGAGATCAGCCGCACGTTGTGAAGCCGCTTCGCCCTGATCCAGGCGCGAACACTGGCAAGATGCACGAGATCGACCAGCACCACCGTATCGAAGGCCTTTGACAGGTCCATGATCGGCACGTCACGCAACAGGCCGGAACCGAGCACCACGGCGGTGCGCCGCTCCCGCATCGGCGCGATCGTCTCACGGATGAAGGCATGGCAGTTCTCTTCATGCGCCGCCCACTCTTTCGCGCACCGTCCGGCCCGGCCCCAGAGGCCGAGAGAAGAGCGGATGAAGGGGCGAAATTCCCGCGGCGTGACCATGGCGGTCGCGGCATATTGAATGGCTTCGAGGATCATACAATTACAGGCAAGGACTAGCGGTAAATCTGGCGGCGGTGATCGACTTCCATCACCAGAACCACCAATCGTTGATCTTGTATGTCACAGATGATGCGATAGTCACCAACCCTGTAGCGCCAGAGATGTTTGAAATGGGGTCCCTGGAGAGCCTCGCCGAGTTGACGGGGATCGTCGAGCGGCTTCACCCGAGTGTGCAGGAAATCTCGTATGCGAGCGGACTCCGTATGCCCCATTTTCTTGAGCTGTTTGATCGCGGTCGCCTGAAACTCAATCGTCCAGGCCAAGTTCGCGCTCCATCTCTTCCCAAGTGTAGGTACGTTCGCCATTCCGAATGCGCTCCATCGCCGCTTCGGCGAGCGCAATGTCATGCAGATCCTCGAGATGCTGCTCGATGACGTCGCGCATATAGGCGTCCGGTGCGGCGCCCGCTTCGGCCGCATATTCCTCGACGAGCTTCATCATCTCATCCGGCATTTCGATCGTGACGCGCTTGTTCATGGCGATGATCCCTCTGGTAGCGGACATATACCATCCGGTCCGACACTTCGCCAGCCGTCGCCCTTGCTGCATGGCGGTTGATCCTCTAAGAAACCGCTCGTATTTCGGGCCTTTCCCAAAGGCCATCAAGCGATGGATATCGATCATGAACGACAAGAGCAAAAAGCCCCAGAAACTCAAGGCCCGCCTGCCGCGCGGCTTTGTTGACCGCTCGAGCGCCGATATCCATGCCACCAACGAGATGACCGCCAAGATCCGCGAGGTCTATGAGCGCTACGGTTTCGACCCGGTCGAAACGCCGCTGTTCGAATATACTGATGCGCTGGGCAAGTTCCTGCCCGATAGCGACCGCCCCAACGAAGGCGTCTTCTCGCTGCAGGACGATGACGAGCAGTGGATGTCGCTGCGCTACGACCTGACGGCGCCGCTCGCCCGTCACGTGGCGGAGAATTTCAACGAGATCCAGCTGCCGTTCCGCACTTATCGCGCCGGCTATGTCTTCCGCAACGAGAAGCCGGGCCCGGGTCGTTTCCGCCAGTTCATGCAGTTCGATGCCGATACCGTCGGCGCGCCGGGCGTCCAGGCCGATGCCGAAATGTGCATGATGATGGCTGACACGATGGAAGCGCTCGGCATCAGGCGCGGCGACTATGTGATCCGCGTCAACAACCGCAAGGTTCTCGACGGCGTCATGGAAGCGATCGGCCTCGGCGGTGACGACAAGGCCGGCCAGCGTCTCAACGTGCTGCGCGCCATCGACAAGCTCGACAAGTTCGGCGAAGACGGCGTCAAGCTTCTCCTCGGCGAAGGCCGCAAGGATGAGAGCGGCGATTTCACCAAGGGTGCGGGCCTGAATAGCGACCAGATCGACAAGGTAACCGGCTTTGTCTCGTCTCTTGCTGTCGATAAAATTCTCGTCGATGACAAAGCTCTGGATTTGGTCGCTCTCGCAGAGAGTGCTTGCCAGCATTTGGATATTACGAGCCCAATGTTGACTGAGGGCTTCACGGAACTGAAGATAATTCAGTCTCTCGCGACCGGCGCAGGCTACTGCGCCGACCGCATCAAGATCGACCCGTCGGTCGTGCGCGGTCTCGAATATTACACCGGCCCGGTCTTCGAAGCCGAACTCCTGTTCGACGTCACCAACGAGAAGGGCGAGAAGGTTGTCTTCGGCTCGGTCGGCGGTGGCGGACGTTATGACGGCCTCGTGTCGCGCTTCATGGGCCAGCCGGTGCCGGCCACCGGCTTCTCCATCGGCGTCTCGCGCCTGATGACGGCCTTGAAAAACCTCGGCAAGCTCGGCCAGGACGAGGTCGTCGCACCCGTCCTCGTCACCGTCATGGATGGCGATGTCGACAGCATGGGCCGCTACCAGCGCTTCACGCAAGCGCTGCGCGCCGAAGGCATCCGCGCCGAAATGTACCAGGGCAACTGGAAGAAATTCGGCAACCAGCTGAAATATGCTGACCGCCGCGGCTGCCCGATCGCCATCATCCAGGGCGGCGACGAACGCGCCGAAGGCGTCGTGCAGCTGAAGGATCTAATCGAGGGCAAGCGTTTGTCCGGCGAGATCGAGGACAACGCCTCCTGGCGCGAGGCCCGTGTGGCGCAGGAGACAGTCTCCGAAGCAGATCTCGTCGCCAAGGTGAAGGACATTCTCGCAGCTCAGGCGGAAGATCGCAGGCGGGCCAAGGATGTTTGACAAACCCCTCCCCAACCCTCCCCACAAGGGGGAGGGGGCAGGTCGGCGTTCTTGGTTTGCCTTTCAAGCCACCGCCAAGTTTGATGATTTCGCACCTGATGGTGCGGCTGGCTTAACCCTCCCCCTTGTGGGGAGGGTCGGAGCGAAGCGACGGGGAGGGGACTTCCTTTCATGCCTCTGATCAACATGCCGGAATTCTCCGGCCACCTGCTCGACGAATTCGCCGCCCGCGGGACCGCTCGCATCGACACGCCAGTCATCCAGCCGGCAGCACCGTTTCTCGATATGGCCGGCGAGGATCTGCGCCGCCGCATCTTCTTGACCGAGAGCGAGACGGGCGAAAGCCTGTGTCTGCGGCCGGAATTCACCATTCCCGTCTGCCTGCGCCACATTGCCAATGCCACCGGCACGCCGCGGCGTTACTGCTATCTCGGCGAAGTCTTCCGCCAGCGCCGCGAGGGCGACAACGAATTCTATCAGGCCGGCATCGAGGATCTCGGTGAAACGGCAATCGCCGATGCCGATGCCCGTGCCGTCAACGATGCGGTCGAGATCCTTGAGAACCTCATTCCCGGCCGCCGGCTGAAGATCACCCTCGGCGACCAGGCGGTCTACGAGGCGGTGGTCAAGGCGCTCGGCCTTCCCGCCGGCTGGCAGAAGCGGCTGATCCAGTCTTTCGGCAATACCGCGCATCTGAAGCACCTGTTGCTCAGCCTGGCCAGCCCGCAGCCCGTCGCCGGCCTGTCGCCGGAACTGGCCCAATTGCTGCGGCAGGACGAGGCGGCGCTGATTGCCCATATCGACCACACGATGCAGGAAACCGGCTATTCCACCAATGCCAGCCGCTCGCCGCGCGAAATCGCCGCGCGGCTGAAGGAAAAGCTGGCGCTGGCCGAAACGCGGCTCGATGGCGCAGCGCTTCTGCTGCTCAGCGAGTTCCTGTCGCTCGAAATGCCGATGTCCGAGGCGCCGGCCGCACTGGCAGGCTTTGCCGATGCCGCCGGGCTTTCCATGGGCCAGGCACTTGCCACTTTCGAGGCGCGTGCTGGAGCGCTTGCCGATCTCGGCGTCGACCTGACCAGGGTCACCTATCGCGCTGCCTTCGGCCGTCCGCTCGATTATTACACCGGCCTCGTCTTCGAGGTCAGCCGCGATGATGCGGTTCTGGCGGGCGGTGGCCGTTTCGACCGGCTGATGACCTTGCTCGGTGCGAACGAAGACATTCCGGCCGTGGGCTTCTCGCTCTGGCTCGACCGGATCGAAAAGGCGAGGGCGCGCTGATGTCCACCATTACCATTGCTCTGCCCTCCAAGGGCCGGATGAAGGAAGATGCGTCTGCGATCTTCGAACGCGCCGGCCTGCCGATCGTCGCCGTCGGCAACGAGCGTTCCTATCGTGGCCGTGTCGAAGGCCGTGACGATATGGAGATCGCCTTCCTGTCAGCTTCGGAGATCGCCCGCGAGATCGGCGCCGGCACCGTCGATTTCGGCGTGACCGGCGAAGATCTGATCCGCGAAGGCCTGATCGATGCCGACGCGAAGATGGAAATTGCAGCCCGCCTCGGCTTCGGTCATGCCGATGTCGTCGTTGCCGTGCCGGAAATCTGGCTCGATGTCGACACCATGGCGGATCTCGGTGATGTCGCCGCCGATTTCCGCTCCCGCCACGGCCGCCGCCTGCAGATCGCCACCAAATACTGGCGGCTGACCCAGCAGCATTTCTCCGCGCAACACGGTATCCAGCTCTATCGCATCGTCGAAAGCCTCGGCGCCACCGAAGGCGCGCCCGCGGCGGGCCAGGCGGATATCATCGTCGACATCACCTCGACCGGCTCGACGCTCAAGGCCAATCACCTGAAGATCCTGTCGGACGGCATCATCCTCAAATCGGAAGCCTGCCTCGTCCGCGCCCGCAAGGAAAGCCACAAGGGCGATCCGCGCGTGATGGCGATCGTCGAGGCCGTGCGCAAGGTCGTCTGATCCTCATGGTCCGCTTCTGATGTCAGGCGAAGACGCCAATATCATCCCGCTCTACGAGCGCCACGCGCTGGCTTTCGACAAGCTGCGCGGCAGGAACCTGTTCGAAAGGCCGTGGCTCGAACATTTTTCGGCCCTGATGCCGCGCCGCGGCCATGTGCTCGATCTCGGTTGCGGCGGTGCCGAGCCGATGGCAGCCTTCCTGATCAAGCGCGGCTTTCATGTGACCGGCGTCGACACGTCGAAGACGCTGACCGGCCTTGCCCGGCAGCGCTTTCCCGGCATGGCCTGGTACCAGGCCGACATGCGCAAATTTTTTATCCCGACGAAGTTCGACGGCATCCTCGCCTGGCACAGCTTCTTCCACCTCAATGCCGATGACCAGCGGGCGATGTTCCCGCGTTTCGGCGCCATGGCCGGTCCGGGTGCTGCCCTGATGTTCACCGCCGGTCATTTCGAGGGCGAGGCGATGGGCGAGTTCGGCGGTGAGCCGTTGTATCACGCCAGCCTGTCGAGGGATGAGTATCAGGCACTGCTGACCAAAAACGGCTTTGAAGTCGTTGCCCAGATCACCCAGGACCCCGTCTGCGGTGGTGCTACCGTCTGGCTCGCCCGCAATATCAGGCGCTGATTTATCCATCGTTTTGGCAATAAAAAACCCGCCGGATGTTGGTCCGGCGGGAATGTCTTGGCAGGGAATTGATAAACGTTAGGCGGCAATTGCGACCGAACCGCGGCGGGCATCGAGCGAGTAGGCGCCTGCGCCGAAGGTGGCGAGCATGATATAGGCGCCGGCAAGCGTGAAGTTCTTCATCACCATGATGCCGTTGAGAGCATTGATCCAGCCAAGAGCCGGTTCAGGCCAGCCGGGAACGGCAACGGTCGGCAGGTGGAAGACGAGCGCGGTGAAGATGCAGAACAGGGCAAGCACCCAGCCGATGATCTTGACCTGGAAGCCGATCAAAACGCAGATGCCGGTGACCAGTTCGAAAATGCCGGCGAGATAGGCAAGCGCGGTCGCAGCCGGAAGGCCGGCACCGGCGATCATGCCCGCAGTGCCGGCCGGGTCGGTAACCTTGCCGAAACCGGTATAGATGAACATGAAGGCAAGCAGAATGCGTGCGATCAGAATAATGCCGTTCTGAGAGTTGGACATGGAAGTCTCCAGATGTTCGCTGCACACCGCTTTGTTGGGGCCAGCCGTTGAATTCTCTGGAAACCTGTTTGCCATTTTTACCTCGGATACGAAAGATGAACACAAGTAGACGAATTGTTCGCAAAAAATGAACGATATATGCATGCCGAGGAGCGGTCCGGTTGGAACCGTGAAAACTGCCAGGGCATGGGGAGAAGCCGCGCAATTGCGGGATCGTAGGGTTGGTAGTGTTGTTAGGCGTTGCAATTGCGCGGCCCTGGCATTCCGTCTCCTGTCTTCCGTCCCTTCCTTCCTGTTTGCCTCCTTTCGGGCCAACTGGGTCGGTTCTTCGACAGGCTGCCAAAGTCCGCGGTGGTTGCAGACTGATCGGCCGGTTGCCAGCCTCTGCCTGCCCGCGAACGTCTCGCGAAACACTCCGGTGGCGGAAGCAGGGCAAGTATGCGGTCTCTTCCGCTACCGGGGACGATAAGGTCCGAGATTTCTGCTAGGCCATTGAATCATCTTGGAACGAAGCTGTCATTCGTCCTCGCTCGCTGCAGCCGAATCCGTCCCGTGCGCAACCACTTTCCGTTCTCCATCCGAAACCGATCTGGCCGACGTCACTTTTTTCTGTCTGCAACTGCTGATCTTTGCCGACGGCCGCCTTTGGCCACAGAACCGACGCAAACCTCGGCAGGCTTGCGGCAGTTCATATGGGGGATTCGATCATGGCGGATATTTCAGGGAAATTGCGTATCGGGGTTCTTTTCGGCGGGCGGTCGGCCGAGCACGATGTGTCGATCATGTCGGCGACCAATGTGATGAACGCGCTCGATCCGGACAAATACGATGCCGTGCCGATCTTCATCACTCGCGAAGGACTGTGGCGGCTGAGCGCCTTCGAGGATGGTGAGCTGGCAAGGCCCGAGCATGGTACCGAACTCAGCCTCGTGCCCGGCGGCAGGGGCCGCGCGGTCGCCCTGCCGCAGGCCGGCACCCCCTATGAGCTGCCGGCTTTCGATATCATCTTTCCCGTCATCCACGGCCTCCATGCGGAAGATGGCGCCGTGCAGGGGCTTGCCGAAGTCGCCCGCGTGCCGCTGGCCGGATGCGGCGTGCTCGGCTCCGCCAATGCACTCGACAAGGATATCGCCAAGCGACTGTTCAACGAGGCCGGCATTCCGGCGGCACGCTCGGTGACGGTCTATCAGGATGCGGTTCCCGCCTTCGACGAACTTGAAGCAACCCTTGGCCTTCCCGTCTTCATCAAGCCGGCTCGCCAGGGCTCGTCGGTCGGTGTCAGCAAGGTTGCGACCAGCGCGGATTACGACAAGGCGCTGGCGGAAGGTTTTCGCCATGACAGCAAGCTTCTGGCGGAAGAATTCATCCGTGGCCGCGAGATCGAATGCGCCGTGCTGGAAGCGCCGGATGGCAGCCTGTTCGTCTCGACGACCGGCGAGATCGTGCCCGCCGAAAGCCACGGCTTCTACAGCTACGATGCCAAATATATCGACGAGGATGGCGCAGCACTCCGCGTGCCGGCACAGATGCCGGAGGACGTCGAGGACGAGATCCGCGCCTTCGCCGTGAAAGCCTTCCGGGCACTCGGCTGCGATGCCATGGCGCGCGCGGACTTCTTCCTGACGCCGGATGGCAGGATCCTCGTCAACGAACTCAACACCATTCCCGGCTTCACCAATATCAGCATGTATTCCAAGGTGATGGCCGCAAGCGGCGTCAGCTACCCTGAGGTCATCGACCGGCTGGTCGAACACGGTATCGCTAGGGCACGCAACGCGGTTTGAGCGACCGGGCCGGGGCGGCGCCTTTGCTGCCGCCTCCGCCATCGTTCGAGAACCAGCGCCGGCATCACGCTATTTATTAAAAACATATATATTACAATGTGTTATGTTCGTAATACGTAACGCATCGCGCCATATTGTGAAATTTGCGTCACGGAACTGTCATATTAACTTTCTGTTGAAACCCGGATGCGATGGCTGCCCCGGGCGTCGGAAATTCACCCCTAAGGAGATTGTCCGCGCCTTTGCAACCGTAGTCAGGACGTCAGGAAGTTTCAGCCATGCAGCATATCAAGATCGCCTGGAAGATCCTCTCGATCCTCGCTGTCTTCGGCCTGTTTTCGATCGCCGCGGCACTTTATGCCGGCAAGAGCATGATCGGCGCCGATGACCAGATTACCAGGTTGATGAACGGCGAGATCCGCGCCTCGGTGACGCTGCTCAAGGCCAATCTCGAACTGCAGAACGCCCGCGCCGATATTGCCGACCTCGTCATGGTGTCGGAGCCCGAGGCGGTCGGACGCGCGTTCAAGGACTATAATGCCACCCGCAAGGAATTCGAGGCGCTGATGGACAGCGTGATCGCTGCAACACCGGGCGATGCCGAGATGACCGCGATCAAGCAATCCGCCATCGATGTCCTCGACAAGGCCTGCAAGGAAACCCGCGACGACGGACTGATGTCGACGACCAAGGCAGACCGGCTGGAGGCGATCGACGCCTTCAGCAAGCAGTGTCAGCCCAACTTTCCGCCGCTTGCGGCCAAGATCATCGGCAAGTCGAAGGAGCTCGAAGATGCCGCCGCGGCGGGCGGAATGGAGCTGCATGCGAGCCTCTGGCAGACCGCCTCGACATCCGTTGCTGCAATGGTTGGCGGCACGGTCCTGATCATGGCACTTGCCTGGATTGCGGTCCGGTTCTGGCTGGTGCGCCCGGTCAACCGGCTGAGCGGCATCATGGCGACGCTCGCCTCGGGCGAATACGAGGTAGAGATTTCCGGCACGACACGGCGCGATGAGATCGGCGCCATGGCCAATGCCGTTCAGGTGTTCAAGGACAACGCCCACAGGGCGCGCGAGACGGAGCGCGAGGCGGCGGAACACCGCGATATCGCGGCAAGGCAGCGTGATGCCCATGCCGAAGAGGATCGCATCCGCGCAGCCGCGATGGCCAGGGCGACGGAAGGGCTGGCGGGCGGCCTGAGGCAGCTTGCCGCCGGCGATCTGACCGCAAGGCTCGACGCCCCCTTCGCCGCCGATTTCGAAACACTGCGCAGCGATTTCAACGCGGCAGTCGTCCAGTTGCAGCAGGCGCTCGGTGCCGTCGCCCGCGCCACCCGCTCGATCGACAGCGGCTCGCGGGAAGTCAGCCAGAGCGCCGACGACCTTGCCAAGCGCACCGAGCAGCAGGCGGCCTCGCTGGAAGAGACCGCGGCAGCGCTCGACGAGATCACCACCAATGTGGCCAATTCGACGAGGCGGGCCGAAGAGGCCCGCAGCGCCGCCGTCGAGGCGAACAAGAGCGCCCGCCTGTCGGGTCAGGTAGTGCAGAACACCGTCGAGGCGATGGCACGTATCGAACAGTCCTCCGGCCAGATTTCCAGCATTATCGGGGTGATCGACGAGATTGCCTTCCAGACCAACCTTCTGGCCTTGAATGCCGGCGTCGAGGCGGCCCGCGCCGGCGATGCAGGCAAGGGCTTTGCCGTCGTCGCCCAGGAAGTACGCGAACTTGCGCAGCGTTCCGCAGCCGCCGCCCGCGAGATCAAGGGCCTGATCGGCAAATCCTCCGTCGAGGTCTCCTCCGGCGTCAAGCTGGTCAGCGAGACCGGCACCGCGTTGAAGGCGATTGAGGCGCATATCGTTTCAATCAACGGGCATATGGATGCGATCGCCACCTCGTCGCGGGAACAGTCGACCGGGCTTTCCGAAGTCAACGGTGCCGTCAACCGCATGGACCAGGTAACCCAGCAGAATGCCGCCATGGTGGAAGAAGCCAACGCCGCCGGCGCCACGCTCGCCGCCGAAGCCGGCCGGCTCCAGGACCTGATCGGCCGGTTCCGCATCGAGGTTGCCGAGATGGAAGATGATCAGGCGGAGCACCTGCGCCGCACCGCCGAAGCGATGGCCGCCCCGTCATCCGCAACGCCATCTCTACGCCGCAGCGCCTGAGGCTGCTTGCGTTGCCCGTATCACCTCTGGCGCGGTGTTACCGCGGGGCAGCGCAGTCAGGCCGCACAGCCCGCTTGGGTTACGCAGACATCAAGTAATAACTTGCGGGCTAATACTGTGCCTTGTCATTGGCTGTGCTGATGTCCCCCATATCCGGTTATCCGCTGATCTCAGGCGTGGGTGAAGACGAATGACGAACTGTTCTGCACCCGCTCCATCACGGCATCCGCGTCCGACATCTGCGCAAGCGGAATGAAGAAGATGACGTCCGGCAGGTCGCGGGCGTCACCGGCGGTGATCTGCAGGATGCCGTCGCGCTCGAAGATCAGGCCTATCCTTTCGGCGTCGTCATAGTTGGCGGCGAAGCGGACATTGTCCTGCACCAGCTCGAAACCGTCCTCGCTGAAACGGGCCTCGCCGCGCACGCTGTCGCGGCCCTTGAAGATCCGCTTGTCGATCGCCTTGACCACGGCCTTCTGCGACACGGTTCTGCTCGCGCCGAGTTGCCCCATGCCCCGCTTTATCCGCCAGTCGCTGAATTTGAACAGAAAGCCGAAGACGATCAGGATCACCACGCCGATCTGCATATAGGGCGGTCGGTTGAGCCAGATGCCGGCAATGATCGACGGGATCAGCACGATGATCGACAGGAGGCGGAGCTTGCGCCACAGCCCGGTCTTGTCTTCGACCACTGCGGCTGATGCGCCGCGCTGGACCTCCATGACCGCCAGAACATCCGGCCGTCGCAAGGTGAAGCTGCCTCTGCTGATCGTTTCCTCATGTCGCATCCGGGTCTCCTTGTCGCGGCCGGCCCGAAGGCCGGCTTCATGCCATTCGAAGAAGCGTTTAGATGATATGGACTCAGGATGCCACACGCCATGCGGGCATATGGCTGTGGCGGCATCGGGCGGATATCTCCTTGATCCGATACCGAATAATGTCCGGCCAGATCAGATCAGATCAGATCCGTCGGTCGAATACCTTGAGCGGTGATTTGAGCCGGTAGAGCGTCGTCGGCCGTCTTGCCCGCTCCGTTTGCCTTTTCTCGCCCTCTACCTCCTCCAAAAGGTCGAGGTCGTTGATCTTGCGACGAAAGGCGCTCTGGTCCAGCCTCTCGCCCATCACGGTCTCGTAGATCGCCTGCAGTTCCGACATCGTAAAAACATCCGGGAGAAGCCGTGCCGGAATGGTGGAATAGGCGCCCTTGCCGCGCAGCCTTTCCAGCGCGGTCTTGATGATCTCGCCGTGATCGAAGGGCAGTTCGCCCGGCGAAACGGCAGGTCGCAGATCGAGGGTGACGCCCGCATGCTCCACCAGGGCAGGGGGGACCAGTGCAACATAGGCGATGGACACAGACCAGCCGCGCGGATCGCGAGTCGCGGAGGCAAAGGTCTTGAGCTGTTCGAAGAAGATACCGGTCAGCCCCGCCTTGGCCTTGAGAATGCGGACCACGGCAGATTGGGTATCGGCATCCTCGTCGGTATGGACATAACCGCCGATCAGTGCCGGGGCGCCTGCATAAGGTTCGCCCGGGCGCGGCAGGAGTGCAACATGCAGCCGCGCGGCGCAGACCGTCAAAAGCACGATGTCCACTGTCACGATCGGCCGCGGGTAGTCGGTTTCAGCCATCTCTTCAAACCTCGTCAGCGCTTCGCGCTCATGGCCTCTTCCTTAACCGCTGCCTCGCAGAACAACAAATTGCAAATGGCAACTTGCAAAATACATATTGCAAGTTTATATAGAGATCACCGGCAGGCGGGCAGTGTTCGAAACGGAACGCAGCCCGGCGCCGCGAACCGAAGGCAGAAGCAAAGGAGTGTTGCCATGGGTATGGGACGTTTCAGCACGGCCGATTGGGCCGATTACAACGCGCGCCACGTCAACGGCCGCAGCCGTTCGGAGATTTTCGGCGCTACCGGCATGGACCCGCGTTTCGATCCGGCGCGCTTCGGCTATCGCGAAAGTCGCGACAGCGATTTCAACCCGCAGTCGACGCCGATCATCCTTGCCGCTGACGTGACCGGTTCGATGGGCATGATCGCGCATGAATTGATGCGCAACGGGCTGGTGACGCTGACATCGGAAATCTACGACCGGCGCCCGGTCAGCGATCCGCATATCATGGTCGCGGCGATCGGGGATGCGACCTGCGACCGGGCACCGCTTCAGGCGACCCAGTTCGAGGCCGATATCTCGCTCGCAAGCCAGATCCGCGGCTTGTGGCTGGAAGGCGGTGGCGGCGGCAATGACGGCGAAAGCTACAGTGCAGCCCACCTGCTTGCCGCCTTGAAGACATCCACCGATGCCTTCGAGAAGCGCGGCCGCAAGGGGTATCTCTTCACCATCGGCGACGAGCCGATCCTCGACGGGCTGACCGGCCGGCAGATTAGCGAGATCTTCGGCACCGAAGGTCCGCGCGGAGGCCTGAGCGCCCGCCAATGCCTGCAGGCTGCGCAGAAATATTACGACGTCTTCCACATCGTCATTCGCGAAGGCTATGCCGCCAGCCGGATGTCGAGGGTGCTGGACACCTGGGAGCCGCTTTTGCCCGGCCGCACCTATGTGCTGGAAGACTACCGCCGTCTGGCCGAACTGGTCGTGTCGATCATCGAGATCAACGAAGGGCGAGACGCCGATGATGTGGCCGCAAGCTGGGGCGCCGAGGCCGGCACCATCGTCGCCAGGGCCGTGCACGCCCGCCCGAAGAGAAAGTTCCTGAACTTCTTCTGATCCGGCGGCTGCATTTCGGGAGGGGATAGGGAGCCCCTCCCACCCCTGCGACGAGGGGAGGGCTTTCTGCACCCTTCGTTGCCCTCTTTAATCCCAAGACAAGGAGCTTTCCCATGAACATCCGAGCACAGGCCGTCATCGGCGCTGCCTATGGTGACGAAGGCAAGGGATTGATGGTCGACCGATTGTCGGCCATGGCGGAAAACACCGGCGAAAACGCCGTCGTCGTCCGCAGCAATGGCGGCGCCCAGGCCGGCCACACGGTCATCTCGCCGCAAGGTATGCGACACGTTTTCCACCATGTGGGATCGGGCAGCTTCGCCGGTGCCGCGACCCATTTCAGCCGCTTCTTCGTCGCCCATCCGATGCTGCTGATCGACGAACTCGCCACGCTCGCCGATCTCGGTATCCGGCGCCGCCTGACCGGTGATCCTGCCGTTCCCGTCACCACGCCCTATGACGTCATCCTCAACCAGGCGGTCGAGATGGCGCGTGGCCATGGCCGTCACGGCAGTTGCGGCCTCGGTTTCGGCGAAACGATCGAACGCAACCTGAGGCCGGAATTCTCGCTCACCCTGCGTGATCTCTATCGTCCCGATCTTGCCGCCCGCCTTGCTGCGATACGTGACCTCTGGGTGCCTGACCGGCTGGCCGCTCTCGGCATGGAAAACCTTCCCGGCGAACTGGCATCGGCGCTTCGGGCGGAGGCCACGATGTTGCGGTTCATGGAGGACTGTGAGGCGACGCTCGATCATGTTGTGCTGTGGCCCGACCGTCGGCTGGCCGAACTGGGACCGGTCATTTTCGAGGCGGCTCAAGGCCTGCTGCTCGATCAGGATTTCGGTGCCTTCCCGCATGTGACCCGTTCCAATACCGGGCTTAAAAACATTCTTGCCATCGCCTCGGGAGCCGGCATCGATACGCTCGACGTGACCTATGTGACGCGCGTCTATACCACCCGGCACGGCGCGGGGCCGCTGAAGGGCGAGGTGGCGAGACTTGAAAATCTGCGCATCACTGACCCGACCAACGCGCCGAACGACTGGCAGGGGACCCTGCGCCTCGCACCGCTCGATCTCGATATCCTGCGCAATGCCATCGCCCATGATCTCGACCGCGACCATGCTGGCATTGCCGTCTCGGCGGGTCTCGCAGTCACCTGTCTCGATCAGGCGGAAGGCGCCTTTGCCGTGGTTGATGATGGCAACGCCGTGTATCTCGATCCGGCAGGCGCGGCCTGCCGCATCGCGGAGGCTGCCGGTCTTGCGCTTGCGGCGGAAAGCTGGGGGCCGGGGCGCCACGACGTCAGCAGCAAGGTGGAGGTGGATCTGAACGCAGATATGGTGACCGATGCTTGATGGAGCATGCCCCTGATCCTCTGCACAAAATGTTGAAAGCATTGCCCCTAATGCAAAAAGGGCGGCCTCGCGACCGCCCTTTCCGTATTCTGAACCGGATGGCTCAGACGCAAGACCTCAATGGTCTCACATCATGTCCATGCCGCCCATTCCGCCCATGCCGCCAGGCATGCCGCCGGCCGGAGCGTCCTTCTTCGGCAGCTCGGCGATCATGGCTTCCGTGGTGATCAGCAGCGAAGCAACCGAAGCTGCGTTCTGCAGAGCCGTACGGACAACCTTGACCGGGTCGACGATACCCATGGCGATCATGTCGCCATATTCGGACGTCTGGGCGTTGTAACCGAAGTTGTCTTCGTTCTTTTCGAGGATCTTGCCGACCACGATCGAAGCTTCGTCACCGGCGTTTTCGGCGATCTGGCGAACCAGGGCCTGCAGCGCGCGGCGGATGATGTTGATGCCAGCTTCCTGGTCATCGTTTTCACCCTTGGCGGTGATCTTCGAAGCCGAACGGAGCAGGGCAACGCCGCCGCCCGGTACGATGCCTTCCTGAACGGCCGCGCGGGTTGCGTTCAGAGCGTCGTCGATGCGGTCCTTGCGTTCCTTGACTTCGATTTCGGTCGAGCCGCCGACGCGGATGACGGCAACGCCGCCAGCGAGCTTGGCAAGACGTTCCTGCAGCTTTTCGCGGTCGTAGTCCGAAGTGGTTTCTTCGATCTGCGCCTTGATCTGGGCTACGCGGCCTTCGATGTCAGCCTTCTGGCCGGCGCCGTCGACGATCGTCGTGTTTTCCTTGGAGATCGAAACCTTCTTGGAACGGCCGAGCATGTCGAGGGTGACGTTTTCGAGCTTGATGCCGAGGTCTTCGGAAATGACGGTACCACCGGTCAGGATGGCGATGTCTTCCAGCATGGCCTTGCGGCGATCGCCGAAGCCCGGAGCCTTGACGGCAGCAATCTTCAGGCCGCCACGCAGCTTGTTGACGACGAGCGTTGCAAGAGCTTCGCCTTCGACGTCTTCAGCGATGATGACGAGCGGCTTGCCGGTCTGAACGACGGCTTCGAGAACCGGCAGCATGGCCTGGAGGTTCGAGAGCTTCTTTTCGTGCAGGAGGATGAAAGCGTCGTCGAGGTCGGCGATCATCTTTTCCGGGTTGGTCACGAAGTAGGGCGACAGGTAGCCGCGGTCGAACTGCATGCCTTCGACGACTTCGAGTTCGGTTTCAGCGGTCTTGGCTTCTTCGACGGTGATGACGCCTTCGTTGCCAACCTTCTGCATGGCTTCGGCAATGTCTGCACCAACCTGCTTGTCGCCGTTGGCAGAGATCGTGCCGACCTGGGCAACTTCAGCCGAGGTGGAGATCTTCTTTGCCTTTGCCTGCAGGTCCTTGACGACTTCTGCAACAGCGAGGTCAACGCCGCGCTTCAGGTCCATCGGGTTCATGCCGGCAGCAACGGCCTTTGCACCTTCGCGAACGATCGCGCGGGCCAGAACGGTTGCAGTCGTGGTGCCGTCGCCGGCGATATCGTTGGTCTTCGAAGCGACTTCGCGGACCATCTGGGCGCCCATGTTTTCGAACTTGTCGTCAAGTTCGATTTCCTTGGCGACCGATACGCCGTCCTTGGTGATGCGCGGAGCGCCGAAGGACTTGTCGATAACGACGTTACGACCCTTCGGGCCGAGCGTTACCTGCACTGCGTCAGCGAGGATGTCGACGCCGCGCAGCATCTTTTCGCGCGCAGAGCGGCCGAATTTTACTTCTTTAGCTGCCATGTTGAGAACTCCTGAATAGAGGTGTCAGCGAATTTTAAGAAAAAGGCGTTGCCGGCAATCAGCCGATAACGCCCATGATGTCGGATTCCTTCATGATCAGAAGGTCTTCGCCGTTAAGCTTGACTTCCGTGCCGGACCACTTGCCGAACAGGACGCGGTCGCCGACCTTGACGTCGAGAGCAACGAGTGCACCCTTGTCGTCGCGCGAACCCGGACCAACGGCGATGATTTCGCCTTCAGCCGGCTTTTCCTTGGCGGTGTCCGGAATGATGATGCCGCCCTTGGTCTTTTCTTCAGACTCGACGCGCTTGACGACAACGCGATCGTGCAGGGGGCGGAAAGTTGTGCTTGCCATTGTCTAATCCCTCGATCAAATGACATGGACAGGTCTCAGGAATAAGACCCGCGGATCTCGTTTAGCACTCCTCTCTTCAGAGTGCTAACGGAGCCCGAGATAAGGGTGGCCATCAGGCGAGTCAAGAACGGGCTCGAAATTTTCGTTGCCACCGCGCTCCATCAGGCGAAATAGGCTTAACGGAACCGCCCTTCCCGGGCAGCATGGCTTTTGCCGACCGAGTTTGACCAGAGGATGGCAGCGTCCCTGATAACGCCTGAACGTGACAGTTTTAAAGAGGCGGCTTCCTTCGTGGTGGCCTGCTTCAAGGCAGCCGGTTTGTATCTGACAAAGTCCCCCTCTGGCCTGCCGGCCATCTCCCCCACAAGAGGGGAGAGGATCTGAGGTGACCGCCTTGGCTCAATTGAAGCCCGGGGGGCAGCTGGGTTAAGCCCTCCCCCTTGTGGCGAGGGTAGGGAGGGGTCTTGGTCGCAAGAGACGGAGCATGGTTGCCGTTCTGGGCTTTTGCGTCGCAGCCGCTTCCCGATCCGCCTGCCGGCTCTCATGTAACGATCCGATGAAATATCCCGCACCGCACGCAAATCTCCTTGCCATAGCGGCTACGCTTTGCGACATCACCGGCAGTTCCATGCAGAGGTGATCGATAAGAATGGTTGAGCGCATCCAGAATTTGAGCGAGGTTCTCGGCGGCTACGACGTGGTCCTGTCCGATGTCTGGGGCGTGGTGCATAACGGCGTTTCTGCCTTCCAGCATTCCTGCCACGCACTCGCGGCGGCCCGCAAGGCGGGTGCCACCGTCGTGCTGATCACCAATTCCCCGCGCCCGTCGCCGGGCGTCATCACCCAGTTGAAGGCACTCGGTGTTGCCGACGATACCTATGACCGTATCGTCACCTCCGGCGACGTCACCCGCACCCTGATCGCCGAAGGTCCGAAAAAGGTGTTCCTGCTCGGCCCCGAGCGCGACATGCCGCTTTTCGACGGCATCGACGTCGAGGTCGTCTCCGCCGATGAGGCCGAAGCCATCGTCTGCACCGGCTTCTTCGACGACGAGAAGGAAGTGCCGGAAGATTATACCGACATGCTGAAGGCCTGGGTCGCCCGCGACGTTCCCTTCATCTGCGCCAATCC
This sequence comes from Neorhizobium sp. NCHU2750, assembly GCF_003597675.1. Classification (NCBI taxonomy): domain Bacteria; kingdom Pseudomonadati; phylum Pseudomonadota; class Alphaproteobacteria; order Hyphomicrobiales; family Rhizobiaceae; genus Neorhizobium; species Neorhizobium sp. NCHU2750. The sequence continues at coordinate 421,617 of NZ_CP030827.1, forward strand.
GGATCTGGTCGTCGAGCGCGGCCACAAGATGATCCCCTGCGCCGGTGCGGTTGCCGCCTATTACGAACAGCTCGGCGGCAAGACCCGCATTGCCGGCAAGCCGCATTTTCCGATCTATGATGCGTCGCTCGCCGCTGCCCGCGAGGCGCGCGGCGATTTCGACAAGGCCAAGGTGCTCGCTATCGGCGACGGCATGCCGACCGATGTGCGCGGCGCGCTTTCGCAGGGCCTCGACCTGCTCTATATCTCCGGCGGCATCCATGTCGCGGAATATACCGTCAACGGCGAGACCGACGAGGCGATCCTCAAGGCCTGGCTCAAGGCTGAAAACGCCGCGCCGAAATTCTGGATGCCCAGACTGGCTTGATTGATCTGGCCTGATCGATCTCGCCCAACTGGTCTTGCAATGTAGAATAGCCTGATCCGGACCTGCCACATGACCGTTTTCCACCGCAACGACAAGAAGGAACCGCTGCCGTCGAGCCTGAAGGGCGGCGTCGTGGCGATCGGCAATTTCGACGGCGTGCATCGCGGTCACCGCAGCGTGCTGGAACGGGCGCTGAACCTGGCGAAAGAGCGTGGCGTGCCGGCGCTGGTCCTGACCTTCGAGCCGCATCCGCGCACCGTCTTCCGTCCCGACCAGCCGGTTTTCCGCCTGACGCCCGCGCCGCTCAAGGCACGGCTGCTGGAAGCCATGGGCTTCCTCTCGGTCATCGAATATCCGTTCGACCGCGAGTTTGCCGGCCGCTCGGCGGAGGAATTCGTCAACTCGATCCTGATCGACTGGCTGGGGGCGAGCGCGGTCGTGACCGGCTTCGATTTCCATTTCGGCAAGGGCAGGGAAGGCGGCCCGGCCTTTCTGATGGCGGCCGGCGAGCGTCACGGCTTCTCGGTCTCGCTGGTCGATGCCTTCCGGGACGAAAATGCCGAGGTGATCTCGTCCAGCCGCATCCGCAATCTGTTGGGCCAGGGCGATGTCAGCCAGGCGGCCGGCCTTCTCGGCTATCACTATACGGTCGAGGGCGAAGTGATCGGCGGCCAGAAGCTCGGTCGCCAGCTCGGCTTCCCGACCGCCAACATGCAGCTTGCGCCGGAAACGGAACTGAAGCCCGGCATCTACGCCGTGCGCTTCCGCCGCCCCGACGGCACGCTTTACGACGCCGTGGCAAGCTATGGCCGCCGCCCGACGGTGACCGACAATGGCGCGCCGCTGCTCGAAACCTATCTCTTCGATTTTTCCGGCTCGCTCTATGGCGAGATCGGCTCGGTCTCCTTCTTCGGCCATCTGCGCGACGAGCTGAAATTTGACGGGCTGGACCCACTGGTGGCGCAGATCAGGCGTGACGAGGAGGAGGCGCGCGCGCTGCTGTCTGGTGTCACGCCGATCGGCGAGTTGGACGCAAGAATCGCCTTCTGAAATTGACAAACCGCAAATTCACGCGGGACGCGCAATTGCCGCATGCCAGCCTCAACGGCAGGCCGAACTTCGCCTTGCCGTTGCTTGTTCTTGATAAGTATCAGGTGATTTAGTTACCCCGTGCGCGGGAGTCGCGCTCGGTGAGGGATAACTAATCATGAGAAAACGCTATGCGACGGCGGCCTGTTGGCTGCTGTTGATACCCTATGTCGGCCTTTTGTGGGTCCCGTTCTACAATTTTCACGATCCCGTTCTTTTCGGCTTTCCTTTTTTCTACTGGTATCAGCTTGCCTGGGTGCCGATCACCGCGGTCCTGACCTGGATCGCCTATCGGAGCATGCGCCATGACGACTGAGATCGATCCGACGGCGTTGGCCGTTTTCATCTTCTTCTTCCTTCTCGTCACCGTCATGGGCTTCGTCGCCGCCAGATGGCGCGTCCCCAAGACGCTTGCCCATATCGACGAATGGGGCCTTGGTGGCCGCTCCTTCGGCACCTGGATCACCTGGTTTCTGGTTGGCGGCGATTTCTACACGGCCTATACCGTCATCGCCGTCCCGGCCTTGGTCTATACGGTCGGCGCCTACGGCTTCTTCGCGCTGCCCTATACGATCGTCGTCTATCCCTTCGTCTTCATGGTCATGCCGGTCCTGTGGCAGAAGGCCAAGGATTTCGGTTATGTGACGGCCGGCGATGTGGTCTATGGCCAGTACGGCTCGCGCGGCCTTGAACTCGCGGTCGCCATTACCGGCGTCATCGCCACCATGCCCTATATCGCGCTGCAGCTCGTCGGCATGACGGCGGTGTTGAAGGCGCTCGGGCTTCACGGCGAAGTGCCGCTTGCCATCGCCTTCATCGTGCTGGCGCTCTATACCTATTCGGCGGGCTTGAGGGCCCCGGCCTTGATCGCCTTCGTCAAGGATATCATGATCTATATCGCCGTCATCGCGGCGGTGGCGGTCATCCCGATCAAGCTCGGCGGTTATGAAAACGTCTTCAACGCCGCCCAGGCCGATTTCACCGCCAAGGGTGCAGGCAGCCTGCTTCTCGGCGGCAACCAGTATGTCGCCTATGCGACGCTGGCGCTCGGCTCGGCGCTTGCCGCCTTCATGTATCCGCACACGCTGACCGGCATCTTCGCATCGAACAGCGGCAAGACGATCCGTAAGAACGCCGTGCTGCTGCCGGCCTATACGCTGCTGCTCGGTCTTCTGGCCTTGCTCGGCTATATGGGCCATGCCGCCCATCTGACGCTGTCGAGCCCCAACGACGTCGTGCCGGCGCTGTTCCAGACGCTGTTTCCGAGCTGGTTTGCCGGTTTCGCCTTCGCTGCAGTCGCCATCGGCGCGCTGGTTCCGGCAGCGGTGATGTCGATCGGTGCCGCCAACCTCTTCACCCGCAATTTCTGGAAGGCCTATGTCAATCCCAAGGTCGATCCGGCGGGTGAGGCGAAGGTCGCCAAGGTGACGTCGCTGGCGGTCAAAGTCGGGGCGCTGCTCGTCATCGTCTTCCTGCCCACCCAGTTCGCCCTCGACCTGCAGCTGCTCGGCGGCATCTGGATCCTGCAGACGCTTCCCGCACTCGTCTTCGGCCTGTTCATGAACTGGTTCCGCGCGCCCGGCCTTCTGGCAGGCTGGTTCGTCGGCTTCTTCGGCGGCACGTATTTGGTCTGGTCGAACGGGCTGAAGCCGCTGCAGGCGATCAGCCTCGGTGGCGCGCCCTTCACCGTCTATATCGGCCTTCTGGCGCTTGCCGCCAACATTATCGTGGCGGTGGTCGTCAACGCCGCGATGCCGAAACAGGTGGCTGCGGCCTGACGCAATGACGACGGCCGGCGGTGAAAGCCGCCGGCCGTTTTTGATCATGTTCCCGCCGGCGGCCACAGCCGGGCCGTGTGGATGATCATCAGGATCGATACGGTCTCATCATCGACCTGATAGACGATGCGATAGCTTTCGTGCGGGATGATCTCACGGGTACCGGCGACTGCCCCGCGCCGTCCCGAAAATGGAAAATTGACCAGCCGCGAAACCGCGCCGGAAAACAGCTCATCCATCGAAATGGCGGCCTCCGGGTTCTCGCCGGCAATATAATCGAATATCTGCGCTCGATCTCTTTTCGCTGCGGGCGCCCAGCGTATCTTCATGATCGTCAGCGCATCCTGGCAGTGGTCGCAGCACGGAGCGCTGAGAATTCCCGCTCGACTTCGTCGCCGCCAATAGCTTCACCGGCATCCAGTTCGCTTCGGGCGATCGCGGCCTTCTCCTGCATGAAGGCCAGATAATCGGGGGCCATTTTCTGCTGCTGGATGAAATCCTGCATCATGTCCTGCAGCACGTCCGATGGCGATTGATCGGATGCTTGCGCTGCCGCCACGAATTCGTCACGCAGTTCCTGCCCGAGCGTCAGCGTGAAGATTGCTTGCTTGCCCATATCGATCACCTCTTTCCGTCAAAGATATACATTATGGTCGTCTGCGCCAAGCACGCTGCCATTCCCGCCGAAATCCCCCTTCCTTTCCTCGGCAAAACGCCTTAATAACCGCGTCCATGACAGATTTCCGGTCGGCCCAGATCTCGGCACGGATCATCGACAAGATGATCATACGAATTATCGGCCCGGCTTTCCGCGCCGCCTGAGAAGGGCTGCGGGAAGGTCCGGGATTTTGGCGTTTGCAAAAATCAGCGCCTCCGCCACCGAATTTTCAATCCGCATTGCGCCCCATCGGCGCCAAGAGACGATTGCCCGTTATGACTGAAACAGCCGAAAAGCTCGACTACTCGAAGACCCTCTATCTGCCCGAAACGGAATTCCCGATGCGCGCCGGCCTGCCGCAGAAGGAGCCGGAAACCGTTGCCCGCTGGCGCGAGATGGACCTTTACAAGAAGCTCCGCGCCTCCGCCGCCGGCCGCGAAAAATTCGTCCTGCACGACGGCCCGCCCTATGCCAACGGCAACATCCATATCGGCCATGCGCTGAACAAGATCCTCAAGGACGTCATCACCCGCTCGTTCCAGATGCGCGGCTATGACTCGAACTACGTTCCCGGCTGGGATTGCCACGGCCTGCCGATCGAATGGAAGATCGAGGAAGAGAACTACCGCGCCAAGGGCAAGGCCAAGCCCGACCTCAAGCAGCCCGACGCGATGATCGAGTTCCGCAAGGAATGCCGCGCTTACGCTGAAAAGTGGATCAAGATCCAGGGCGACGAGTTCAAGCGCCTCGGCATCGTCGGCGATTTCGACCACCCCTACCTGACGATGGATTTCCATTCGGAAAGCCGCATCGCCGGCGAACTCCTGAAGATCGCCATGAGCGGCCAGCTCTATCGCGGCTCCAAGCCGATCATGTGGTCGGTGGTCGAGCGCACGGCGCTGGCGGAAGCCGAAGTCGAATACCACGACTACGAGAGCGACACGATCTGGGTGAAGTTCCCGGTTGAGCGCACGAAGTCGGCTGTCGCGTTTAAAGATCCCGACGTTTCGATCGTCATCTGGACCACCACCCCTTGGACGATCCCCGGCAATCGCGCTATCGCCTATTCTCCCAAGGTCGCTTATGGTCTTTACGAGGTAACGGCAACCGAAAACGACTTCGGCCCTCGGCCCGGCGAGAAAATGGTCTTTGCGGACGCGTTGGCAGAAGACTCGTTTAAGAAGGCCAAGCTGCAATACGTTCGTCTTTCCGATGTCTCAAGCGAAACTCTGAGCAAGCTGACGGCGGAGCATCCCCTCAAGGACCTCGGCTACGACTTTGCCGTCCCACTCCTCGCCGGCGATCACGTCACCGACGATGCCGGTACCGGTTTCGTCCACACCGCTCCATCCCATGGCCGCGAGGACTTCGAGGCCTGGATGTCGTCGGTCAAGGAACTGGAAGCCCGCGGCATCGACACCCGCATCCCGTTCCCGGTCGACGATAGCGGCACCTACACCGCAGACGCCCCCGGTTTCGAGGGCGGCCGCGTGATGGATGACAACGGCAAGAAGGGCGACGCCAACGACCGCGTCATCAAGGCGCTGATCGAACGCAACATGCTTTTCGCCCGTGGCCGCCTCAAGCACTCCTATCCGCATAGCTGGCGCTCCAAGAAGCCGATCATCTTCCGCAATACGCCGCAATGGTTCGTCTATATGGACAAGGACCTGAAGGATGGCACGACGCTGCGCACCCGCGCGCTGTCGGCGATCGACGACACCCGTTTCGTCCCCGCCGGCGGCCAGAACCGCCTGCGCGCCATGATCGAGCAGCGCCCGGACTGGGTTCTGTCCCGTCAGCGCGCCTGGGGCGTCCCGATCTGCGTCTTTGCCGATGACGAGGGCAATGTCCTGCAGGACGAAGAGGTCAACAAGCGCATCCTCGAGGCCTTCGATGCCGAAGGCGCCGATGCCTGGTTCGCCGAAGGCGCCAAGGAACGCTTCCTCGGCAATGGCCACGATGCGGCCAAGTGGACGCAGGTCATGGACATCCTCGATGTCTGGTTCGACAGTGGTTCCACCCACACCTTCACGCTGGAAGACCGTCCAGACCTGAAATGGCCGGCAGACGTCTATCTCGAAGGTTCCGACCAGCATCGCGGCTGGTTCCATTCCTCGCTCTTGGAATCGGCTGCCACCCGCGGCCGCGCGCCTTACGACACGGTCGTCACCCATGGTTTCACCATGGATGAAAAGGGCCAGAAGATGTCGAAGTCGCTCGGCAATGTCGTGTCGCCGCAGGATGTGATGAAGGATGCCGGCGCCGATATCCTGCGCCTCTGGGTCATGACCACCGACTATTGGGAAGACCAGCGCCTCGGCAAGACCATCATCCAGACCAATGTCGATGCCTATCGTAAGCTGCGCAACACCATCCGCTGGATGCTCGGCACGCTGGCCCATGACGAAGGTGAGGAGATCGCTTACGCCGAGCTTCCCGAACTCGAAAAGCTCATGCTGCATCGCCTCTACGAGCTCGATAAGCTCGTGCGCGAAGGCTATGACGCGTTCGAATTCAAGAAGATCACCCGTGCGCTGATCGATTTCGCCAATATCGAACTGTCGGCCTTCTATTTCGACATCCGCAAGGATGCGCTCTATTGCGATGCCCCGTCGTCGCTGCGCCGCCGCGCGTCGCTCGCCGTCATCCGCAAGATCTTCGAGGCGACCGTCACCTGGCTTGCCCCGATGCTGCCCTTCACCACCGAAGAGGCATGGCTGTCGCTGAAGCCGGATGCGGTCTCTGTTCACCTCGAACAGTTCCCCGAGGTCCCGGCCGAGTGGAAGAACGAGGCGGTTGCCGAAAAGTGGGCGAAGATCCGGAAGGTTCGCTCGGTCGTGACAGGCGCACTCGAAATCGAGCGCAAGGACAAGCGCATCGGTTCGTCGCTGGAAGCGGCCCCGGTGGTCTATGTTGCCGATGCCGAATTGTTGAAGGCGCTCGAAGGCCTCGAATTCGAGGAAACCTGCATTACCTCCGCGATCACGGTGACTGCGGGCGAGGGTCCGGAAATGGCCTTCCGTCTGCCGGAAGTGCCGGGCGTGGCGGTCGATCCGAAGCTTGCGGAAGGCGTCAAATGCGCCCGTTCCTGGCGGGTCACCACCGATGTCGGCTCCGATCCGGCATGGCCGGACGTATCGGCGCGCGATGCGGCAGCATTGACCGAACTGGCGGCGCTCGGTCGTATCTAATGTGCTTCAAGGTTACCGGATGATTGCGCTTCAATGCATCATCCGGTATTCCTGCCTGAAATTGGCCGGATTTATCCGTCAGGTCGATGGCAATAGTCTCTAAGGCGTCGAGGCGGGCGTCTCTGGTAGGGGTTTGATGAAAACAACGATAACCTTGCGTATGGCCCTTGGCACGGCCGGTTTGCTGGCTGCTTCTGCGGCTCTTTCCGGCTGCATGGGCCCGACTTACGGTACCGACAAGCCTGCCATGGTGCAGTTGGGTGACGATCTCGGTGCCGCTGTCGCCATTGGTGGCGGCAAGGACGAGGACAAGGCCAAGATCCGCTACAATCCGCGCCCGACGCTGGTCGTCGCCAAGCAGGATGAAACCGGCCACGAGGCGCTTCCGGCGCCCGAGAAGTCGCTGGCCAACCGCGACAACAATCCGAACTGGGTCGAATCACCGGAAGAAACCCGTGCGCGCCTGCGCAAGGAAGCCGAGGATAACCGGCTGAACCAGAATTACCGTTCGCCGCTTCTGGCCGGCGATGGTACCGCGGGCCAGCTGACGGAAACCCAGAAGTGGGAAGCCTTCCGCAAGGCCAAGGCTGCGGCCGAGACCACCGATGTGTCGGGCGGCCGCCATTCGCTGACCGATCCGCCGGCAGCCTATCGCTCTGCCGATCCGGCAGCGCTTGCCGATCTCGGCGAGCCCGAGAGCAAGAAGGAAGCGCGCCGCAAGAAGGAGGCCGAAGCCGCCTCTACTGGCAGCAATTCCGCCTGGTGGAAGCCGTTCCAGTAAGGCTGATCCGGTAGGCAGGGCCAGAAGAGCAGGCCCAGTCAAACAGACATGATCCCGGCAATCTCTGCCGGGTCTGCTTCAGCTCTCTCGTCTGGCGCGGAAGAAGTCGGTCAGCAATTCGGCCGCCGGTCTTTCCGCAATCCCCGAATAGACTTCGGGGGCATGATGGCAGGTCGGCTGGCAATAGAACCGCACGCCGCTTTCCACCGCGCCGCCCTTCGGATCGTTCGCCCCGTAATAAAGCCTGCGGATGCGGGCAAAGGATATGGCGGCGGCACACATGGTGCAGGGCTCCAGCGTCACGTAGAGATCGGCATTGCCGAGCCGCTCGCTGCCGAGTCTTGCGGCTGCCTCGCGGATGACTGCGATCTCGGCATGGGCGGTCACGTCGTTTTCGCCGCGGGTCACGTTTCCCGAGCGGGCGACGATCTCCCCGTCGATGACGAGTACAGCGCCGACCGGAACCTCTCCGCGGGCCGCGGCATTCCTGGCTTCGGTCAAGGCGGCGTCCATGAACCCGGCCCTATTAGTCATTTGGGCGATTTCCTCTTAACCCGGATCGCACGAACTGGTAGGAAGCATGCAACACGAAGCGCGCTTTGCGCGTGATAACGTCAAACCAACACGAACAAGGATGTCCGGATATCATCCGTAGACATCATGCTTCAGGCAAACAACAAATGAATTCAAAAGACAAGCCGAAGCGCGGCGAGGCAAAGCCCTTCGTTCGCGAAACCAAGCCGAAAGCCGCGGCGAAACCCCCTGCAAAGCTCGGTTCCAAACCGGGTGCCAAGCCGGGTGCGAAGTCGGCAGGCCCGAAGTCGGCAGGTGGAAAATCCGCTGCGCCGGCAAGGCCGCGTGCCAATCAGGACGGCGCGCCGAAGAAACAGGTTCGCTCCGCCAAGCGCGAGGAATTTGTCACCGACGACGCCGCGACTGTTGCCGACGGCAAGCCCGAGCGCATCTCCAAGCTTCTCGCCCGCGTCGGCGTGGCATCGCGCCGCGATGTCGAGCGCATGATCCTCGACGGCCGCGTCACGCTGAACGGCAAGCCGCTGGATACGCCCGTCGTCAATGTCACGCTGGAAGACAAGATCGAGGTCGACGGCGTGCCGATCCGCGGCATCGAGCGCACCCGTCTGTGGCTTTATCACAAGCCCGGCGGTCTGGTGACGACCAATTCCGATCCGGAAGGCCGCCCGACCGTATTCGACAATCTGCCGGAAGGCCTGCCGCGCGTTCTCTCCATCGGCCGCCTCGATATCAATACCGAAGGCCTGCTGCTTCTGACCAATGACGGTGGCCTGTCGCGCACGCTCGAACTGCCGACCACCGGCTGGCTGCGCCGCTACCGCGTGCGCGCCCATGGCGAGGTCGATCAGGAAGCGCTCGACAAGCTGAAGGACGGCATCGCCGTCGACGGCGTGCTCTATGGCTCGATCGAGGCGACCCTCGACCGCTCCCAGGGCCACAATGTCTGGATCACCATGGGGCTTCGCGAAGGCAAGAACCGCGAGATCAAGAATGTGCTCGGCGCGCTCGGCCTCGAGGTCAACCGCCTGATCCGCATCTCCTATGGCCCGTTCCAGCTCGGCGATCTGCCGGAAGGCGAGGTGCTCGAAGTGCGCGGCCGCACGCTGCGCGACCAGCTCGGGCCCCGCCTGATCAATGAATCCAAGGCCAATTTCGAGGCTCCGCTCTTCAATGAAGGTGGCGAGGACAATCCGCAGCGCGTCGAAAAGGCAGAGCGTCCGGCCAAGGCCGAGCGTGGCTGGGCGAACGAGCGCCCCAATGAACGCGGTGGCGACCGCGAGGATCGCCGCGAGCGGGCACTCGGCCGTCTCGACACCAAGCGTCCCGATATGAAGCGTGACGACCGCAAGTTCGGTGCAAAGCCCGGCTCCAAGCCGTTTGGCAAGTTCGCCGCCGCGCCCCAGGATCGTGATTTCGACGACGACAAGCCGAAGAAGCGTCCGCCGATGGGCACCAGCCGCACCGCCAATGTCTGGATGGCACCGGGCGCAAAGCCCACCGCCGACGGCAAGGAGCGCAAGTCTTCCGCCCGTGCCAAGGCCGAGGAACTGTTCAAGAAGCCATCGGCTGAGAGCGAACGCCGCGCCTCGATCAACCGCGCCAGCGACGAGGATGGCGACTGGATCCGCGCCGATGGCCCGGATACGCCGACCCGCGGCGGCTTTCGTGATCGCGACGACCGTCCGTTCTCCGACAAGCCGAGAGGCGAGGGTAGAGGGGATCGGTCCTTTGGCGACAGGCCCCGTTCGGATCGCCCCCGTGGTGACCGCCCATTCGGTGATCGCCCATTCTCCGATCGTCCCCGTGGGGATGGTGCTCGTAGGGACGACGCTCGTGGCGACAGGCCGCGTGGTGACCGTCCCTTTGGAGATCGCAAGCCGCGCCAGGATGGCGACCGTCCCGCACGCGCCTTTTCGGGTGACGAACGGCGCAGCGATCGCCCCCGTGGTGACCGGCCGTTCTCCGATCGCCCGCGCAGTGATCGCCCGGATCGCGGCGAACGCAGCTTTGGTGATCGGCCTGACAGAGGCGACAAGCCCTTCGGCGGCAAGCCTGCAGGCGCGAAATCCGGTTTTGGTGGCAAGCCATCAGGTGGCCGGCCTTCCGGCGGAAAGCCCGGCTTCGGCGGCAAGCCCGGTGGCGGAAAATCCTTTGGTGGAAAGCCCTCCGGGGGCCGCCCGAATGGCGGTCGTCCCGCTGGCGGTCGTCCGGGCGGCGGCAAGCCGCGTAGCCCCAAGGGTTGATGCATGCGGATCGTTGGGGGAGAGTTTCGCGGCCGCGCGCTGGCCACGCCGAAGTCGAACGATATCCGGCCGACCATCGACCGGACGCGTGAGAGCCTGTTCAACATCATCGGCCATGTCTATCCGGACGCGATAGACGGCACGCGGGTATTCGATCTTTTCGCCGGCACCGGCGCGGTGGGGCTCGAAGCCCTGTCGCGCGGCTGCAAGCAGGCGCTGTTCGTCGAAAACAGCGTCGAGGGCAGGGGCCTGCTGTGGGAGAATATCGACAGTTTCGGCCTGCATGGCCGCGCCCGCATCCTGCGGCGGGATGCGACCGATCTCGGCTCTATCGGCAATATCGAGCCCTTCGATTTCGTCTTTGCCGATCCGCCCTATGGCAAGGGGCTGGGTGAAAAGGCGCTTGCCGCAGCCCATTCGGGCGGCTGGCTGAAACCCGGCGCACTGGTTATTCTCGAAGAGCGGGCCGACGCTGCACCGGTGCTCGATCCGATCTTCAAGCCGCTCGAGAGCCGCATGTTCGGCGATACCCGCGTCGAATTCTACCGCTACCAACCGGGCTGAGCCCCAGGGCCAACCGGGCTGAGCCCAAAGGAAAGTCCGCAGGAAGTCTCGTCATGAACACCCGCATCTCACTGCCGGATCTGGATGACGAGAAAACCCCGGGCGGCCTGCGCTATGCCGTCGCCTTCGGCGGGGGCGGGGCGCGCGGCATTTCTCACATCAGCGTCATCGAGGCGCTGGATGAGCTCGGCATCCGCCCGGTGGCGATTTCCGGTTCGTCGATCGGCGCCATCATGGGCGCCGGCATGGCGTCCGGCATGCGCGGCAAGGAGATCCGCGATTATGCGCTCAGCACCGTCGGCAACCGTAATTCGCTGTTCAACCGGCTGTGGAGCCTCGGCCCGGCCAGCATGCGCGACAGGCTCGGCGGCTTCCGCTTCGGCCATTTCAATCTCGATCCCATCCTTGAGGCCTTCCTGCCGCCGCATATTCCGGAGGACTTTGCCGACCTGCCGATCCCGCTGAAGATCTCGGTGACGGATTATTACGGCCAGGCCGAAGTCGTGCTCGAAGAGGGGGACTTGAGGAGCGCGATCGCCGCCTCTGCCGCCATTCCCGGCCTGTTCATGCCGGTCATGATCAACGGCCGGGTGATGATCGATGGCGGCGTGTTCAATCCGGTCCCCTATGAACACCTGCTCGATCTTGCCGACGTCGTCATCGGCGTCGATGTGGTCGGCGCCCCCGAAGGCGACGGCACCCATCCGCCGACCCGCATCGATGCGCTGTTCGGCGCAAGCCAGCTCACCATGCAGGCCTCGATCGCTCTGAAGCTGAAGCTCAATCCGCCGCATATCTTCCTGCGCCCGCAGGTCAACCGCTTCCGGGTTCTCGATTTCCTCAAGGCGCAGGACATCCTGGACGAGTCCGAGCATGTGAAGGACGAGCTGAAACGCGCCGTCGACGCGCTGGAGACGGCTGTCGGCAGGGGCTGATGGATCGGGGGGTCACCACTCGCCGACGGCTGCCGCGCCCGCTTCTTCCGCCTTTTTCTCCTCCTCGACGCTCACGCGCTTCGGCTTGATCAGCGGTTCCGGCTTGACCGGGCTGTTGAACAGCATGTCGCGGCCGGCGGTAAGGCCTTCCACGGCCTGGATCTGCAACCGCTCCTCGTCGCGGCGGCGGATGTCGTCGCGGATCTTGTCCGCATCCGCCTCGCTCATGCCGAGTGCCTCGAGCGTCCGGCTGCCGAACAGCAGGCCGGATTCCAGCGTCTCGCGCAATTCGTATTCGACGCCCTTTTCCCTCAGGTAAAGCGAATGGATACGGTCATAGGAGCGGGCGAAGAGGCGCACGTTCGGAAACTCCGACATGACCAGTTCGACGATCTTGTTGGTCGTCTCCCGCTTCTGGGTGCAGACGATGACGATCTTGGCATGCTCGATGCCGGAAGAAACCAGCACGTCGCGGCGGGTGCCGTCACCGAAATAGATGCGGAAGCCGAAATTCGCCGCCTGGCGGATACGGTCGGCGGAATCGTCGATGACCGTGACCGAACGTCCGCCGGCGAGCAGGATCTGTGCGGCGATCTGGCCGAAGCGCGAAAAGCCGATCATCAGCACGTCTGCGCCGGCACCCTCGAAATCCTCCTCCAGCTCCTCGCGCGTCTCGCCATGTAGCAGCCGCTTGGCAAGCGTCGCACCGGCCGGCGTCAGCGCCATGGAAAGCGTCACGATGGCGATCAGCTGCGAGGCGGTCGATGATGAAAGCAGCCCCGCGGCGGTTGCCGTGGTGAACAGCACGAAGGCGAATTCGCCGCCCTGCGGCAAGAGGAAGGCGATCTGCACCGCATCGTTATGCGGCGAACCCCACAGGCGGCAGAGGCCATAGATGACCAGCGCCTTGACCACCATGAAGCCGATCACCGCCGGAATGATGAACAGGATGTGGTCGAGGATGACATCGATTTCGAGCGACAGGCCGACGGCAACGAAGAACAGTGCCAGAAGCAGCCCGCGGAACGGCTCGATATCGGCCTCCAGCTCGTGCCGATAGGAGGATTCCGCCAGCATGATCCCGGCCAGGAAGGCGCCCATCGCCATCGACAGGCCGACCGCCTGCATCGCGGCGGCGGCACCGAGTACGACGAGCAGGGCTGCGGCGATCATCACCTCGCGCGCACCCGTGCGCGCAATGATCTGGAACATCGGGTTGAGCAGGTATTTGCCGGCAAGCACCACCGCGGCGACGGCTGCGACGGCGACGGCGAAATCGATGAGTGGAGTTGCCGCCTGCTCCGCCGTTCCCGGCGCAAGGATGGTGATCAGCGCCAGAAGCGGCACGATGGCGAGATCCTGGAACAGCAGCACGGAAAACGACCGCTGGCCGTAGCGGCTGTTGATCTCGCCGGCATCGTTGAGCAATTGCAGCGCGAATGCGGTGGACGACAAGGCCAGGCCAAAGCCGATGATCAGGCTGCCCTGCCATGTTGCAAGCCCGGTTTCGAAGGCCAGCGCGCCGAGCACCAGCCCGGTGACGATGACCTGCGCCGGGCCGAGCCCGAACACGTCGCCGCGCATCTGCCAAAGGCGCGACGGTTTCAGCTCCAGCCCGATGACGAAGAGCAGGAAGACCACGCCGTATTCGGCGACATGCAGCACCTCTTCCGTATCGGTAATACGCTGCAGTACCGGACCGATCACCACGCCGGCGGCAAGATACCCAAGCACTGTTCCAAGCCCGAGCCGCTTGAAGATCGGAGCGGCAATCACGGCCCCTGCGAGCAGAAGCAGCATTTCGGTGAACAATGATCCGGGTGCAGTCATGAAAGAACTTTCAATAGGAAGGATATGGCAGTCAAGAATCGGTGTGGCGCCCTTGATGCGTCGAAGCGCTCACAATAAATGGGACAGGAACGAAAGGCTTGCAAATATGAGCTCCGAAATTGATTCTGCCGCGCTTTTGTCCCGGGCGTCCGAACTGATCGATCTGGCGAAGGCGGCAGGGGCTGATGCGGCCGATGCTGTCGTGGTTCGCTCCCGCTCCCGCTCCGTCTCGGTGCGGCTCGGCAAGGTGGAAGGAACCGAATCCTCCGAAAGTGATGATTTTGCCCTGCGTGTCTTTGTCGGTCAAAGGGTCGCGAGCGTCTCGGCCAATCCCGGCTTCGACATGAAGGTACTGGCAGAGCGCGCCGTCGCCATGGCCAAGGTCTCGCCGGAAGACCCCTATGTCTGCCTGGCGGATGCCGACCGGCTGGCAAGAACCTATCCCGATCTCGACCTCTTCGATCCGACCGATGTCTCGACCGACCAGCTGCGCGAGGCAGCGCTTGAAGCGGAAGCGGCAGCACTCGCCGTCGGCGGCGTTACCAATTCGTCGGGCGCAGGCGCCTCTGCCGGGCTCGGCGGCATGGTTCTCGTCACCTCGCATGGCTTTACCGGTTCCTACATGGCCTCCCGCTTTAGCCGCTCGGTCAGCGCCATTGCCGGCGAGGGCACGAAGATGGAGCGTGACTACGATTTCGACAGCCGCCTCTACGCCGCCGATCTCGATGCCGCAGACCTGATCGGCCGCCGCGCCGGCGAGCGCACCGTTGCCCGCATCAATCCCCGCCAGGTGCCGACCGCCAACAATGTCACCGTCGTGTTTGATCCGCGCATGGCCCGCGGCTTCGTCGGCGCCATTGCCGGCGCCATCAACGGCGCCTCGGTCGCCCGCAAGACCAGCTTCCTGCGCGACAGGATGGGTGAACCCGTGTTGAAGGCCGGCTTGAACATCACCGACGATCCGCTGATCGTGCGCGGCTCCTCCTCGCGTCCCTTCGATGGCGAAGGCGTCAAGGGCGAGCGCATGGTGATGATCGAGGACGGCGTGCTGAAGCACTGGTTCCTCTCCACCTCGACCGGCCGCGAACTCGGCCTGCCGACCAACGGCCGCGGCGTGCGCGGCGGCAATTCGGTCGGCCCCGCATCGACCAATCTGGCGCTGGAGCCGGGCGATATCTCCGCCGACGACCTGATCGCCTCCGTCGGCACCGGCCTTTATGTCACCGAACTCATCGGTCAGGGTGTGAACATGATTACCGGCGAATATTCGCGGGGTGCGAGCGGCTTCTGGATCGAGAACGGCAAGCTTGCCTATCCGGTTTCGGAAGTCACGATCGCGTCCAACCTCAAGGACATGTTCATGCGCATCACCCCGGCAAACGATATCGACCGTAAATATGGTGTTGCCTCGCCGACCATCGCGATCGAGGGCATGACGCTGGCGGGGCTTTGACCGCCATGGATGCAGCCGACCGCAACTGGAACGCCGATCTCGATCTCATCCGCGATGCCGCGCGCCAAGCCGGCGAGGTGGCCAACGGCTTCTTCCGGCAGTCTCCCGAGGTGTGGTGGAAGAACGAGGGGCGTTCGCCGGTCAGCGCCGCCGACTTTGCCGCCAACGATCGCCTCCAGTCGATCCTGACCAGGGCACGGCCCGACTACGGCTGGCTGTCGGAGGAAACCGACGACGACAGTGACCGCCTGGAGCGCGACACTCTCTTCGTCGTCGATCCGATCGATGGCACCCGCGCCTTCATTGCCGGCGAGGCGATCTGGTGCGTCTCGGTGGCCGTCGTCCATCGCGGCCGGCCGGTGGCCGGCGTGCTGGTGGCACCGGCACTCGATCAGGAATATCTGGCCGTCGCCGACGGCCCGGCTTTGCGCAACGGCATTCCGATCACCGTACCCAAAGAGGACGACAGCCGTGACGAACTGGTGCTTGCCGCCGATGAAAAGGTGGTGAAGCGGCTTTTGCCGGATCTCTCCGTCCGCAGGGTCAGCCATGTTCCTTCACTCGCCTACCGCCTGGCCATGGCCGCCGATGGCCGTATCGATGGCACCATCGTCAAGCGTGACAGCCATGACTGGGATCTGGCTGCCGCGGACCTCATCCTCGAACGGGCCGGCGGAGCATTGACCGATCTCGACGGCGAGCCTTTGACCTATAACCGCAAGGCCGTCAGCCACGGGGTTCTGGTCGCCGGAACCCGCCATGCGCGCGAGGTTCTTTTGCCGCATCTTGTGACCGGCGCGGCGGGTTGACGTTTGCGGCGGAATGCCGCAGAGGATGAGCCGAAAGTCGTATAAACGGACGGATATGGAAATGACGGAATCGAGCGAAAAGAAGCAGCTTCTGCACCTGGTTTTCGGCGGTGAACTTTCAAGCCTTGGCGGCATTCAATTCAAGGATCTTGCGGCGCTCGATATCGTCGGCATCTATCCGGATTACGCGACGGCGCTCGTCGCCTGGCGCTCAAAAGCCCAGGCAACGGTTGACAATGCGCAGATGCGCTATTTTATCGTTCACATGCACCGGCTCCTGGAACCGGAAATCAAATAGGCCTGACACAAGCCTCGAAGAATATGATAAAGCTTCAGGTTGAGGCCTCTCGATCTGAAGCCCGCTTTTTTGACGCATTTGTGAAACACGTAAGCCGGAATAGATTATCACTTCGGGAGTGAGCTTTTGATGGCGTTTGGCATGGTTCGGGAGCGGAAGCTATGAGCAGCGGTATGGCCCGCCTGGCTCTGTTTGGCTATCGCGTTGCCGGCATCGCGCTTTACCCCATGGCCGGCCCATATCTCGGCATGCGTGCGTTTAAGGGCAAGGAAGACCGGTCCCGCCGGCTGGAGCGCCTCGGTTATGCCAGCAAGCCGCGTCCGCGCGGGCCGCTGGTCTGGGTCCATTCGGCCAGCGTCGGCGAAACGCTGTCCATCCTGCCTTTGATCCGCGAGCTTCGCCGTCGCGAGATCCATGTCGTCCTGACCACCGGCACCGTCACCTCGGCGGCACTCGTCGAGGCCCGTCTCGGCGACGAGGTCATCCATCAATATGTGCCGGTCGACGTCAAATTCCCGATCAAGCGCTTCCTCCGCTACTGGAAGCCGGATGCCTGCATCACGGCGGAATCGGAAATCTGGCCGACCACGGTTGCCGAGCTTTCCCGTCGCCGCGTGCCGCAGATCCGCGTCAATGCGCGTATTTCCGATCGGTCTTTCAACCGTTGGCGCAATCATGTCAAGGTAGCGGAAGCACTGTTTGAGAAGATGGCGCTCGTCGTTGCCCAGTCCGATCTCGATGCCGAGCGTTTCCGCGATCTCGGTGCATGGCCGGTCATCGTCTCGGGCAACCTGAAGAGCGATACCGATCCGCCGCCCTGTGACGAACTTCTGCTCGCGAAATACAAGGCGGAGATCGGCGACCGCAAGACCTGGGCCGCAATCTCGACCTTCGATGGCGAGGAAAAGGCGGCAGCCACCGTGCACCGGGCGCTGAAGCCGAAGAACGGCCAGTTGACCATCATCGTGCCGCGCCATCCCGACCGTGCTGATGCGATCGAGGCCATGCTGAAGAGTGAGGGCCTGACCGTTGCCCGCCGCTCGCGCGATGACGTTCTGACGCCGGAAACCGATATTTTCCTTGGCGACAGCATCGGCGAGATGGGGCTCTATCTGCGCCTCACCGAGATTGCCTTTGTCGGCCGCTCGCTGACCAACGAGGGTGGCCAGAACCCGCTGGAGCCGGCCATGATCGGCTGCGCCGTATTGACCGGCCCGAATATCCAGAACTTCCGCGAGGCCTATACGCATCTCGTCCGCAAGGGTGGGGCGCGCGTGGTCAAGGATGTCGAGATGCTGGCAAAGGCGGTTCATTATCTGCTGATCACCGATCCGGCACGCCGCAAGATGGTCGATGCCGGCCAGGAAGCGATGGAAGACCTGCGCGGCGCGCTCGGCAAGACGATCAAGGCGCTCGAGCCCTATATCAATCCGCTCACCGTCAGTGCCCGGCTGCAGCCCAAGGTCGCTGCCGCGGCTGCGGGGAGTGGACGGTGACAGTGCCACCCGCGATCGCGGGCATCCTGTTCGACAAGGACGGCACCCTCATCCGCTATGACGAAAGCTGGGGCCCGGTAAACCGCGAGGCCGCCCGCATCGCTTCCGCCGGCAATGCCGATCTCGAACCGGTCCTGCTGCGCGCGGGTGGCATGGATCCCGAAACGGGAGCGACGAAAGCCGACAGCCTGCTTGCCGCCGGCAATGCCGCCGAGATTGCCGAAGGCTTTGTCGCCGCCGGCTCGCCGCTCGATGCGGGTGAACTTGCCATCGAACTCGACGCGCTGTTCGTCCGTGCCGCCGAATTTTCCGTGCCGGTGGCCGATCTTGCCAGCGTATTTGCCAGGCTGCGGGCGAGGGGGCTGAAGCTCGGTATCGCCTCCAGCGACAACGAAAAAGCCATCCGCCGCACGGCCGAGCATTTCGGCATCATCGGCGATCTCGATTTCATCGCCGGCTACGACAGTGGTTTCGGCGCCAAGCCGCAGC
This sequence comes from Neorhizobium sp. NCHU2750, assembly GCF_003597675.1. Lineage (NCBI taxonomy): Bacteria > Pseudomonadati > Pseudomonadota > Alphaproteobacteria > Hyphomicrobiales > Rhizobiaceae > Neorhizobium > Neorhizobium sp. NCHU2750. The sequence continues at coordinate 440,135 of NZ_CP030827.1, forward strand.
CGGGCATGATGCTCGCCTTCTGCAAGGCGGTCGGGCTCGATCCTTCCGAAGTCGCCATGGTCGGTGACAACAATCACGATATGCATATGGGCCGCGCCGCCGGCGCCGGGCTCACTCTCGCGGTGCTGACCGGCACCGGCACGCGCGATACGCTGTCGGCGCTTGCCGATCACTGTCTCGATGACATTACCCTGATCGAAGGCCTTCTCTTCTCCACCGCATCCTCTCAGGCCGCACTCCCTCGGGCCGCAGCCACGTCCGGCCCCGCGGGAGAATAGCCGCTATGGTTTCCGAAGCACCGCCATTCTGGTGGGAGAAAGCCGATTGGCGTGCGTTCGCGCTCACGCCGTTTTCGGCGCTTTACGGCAGTATCGCCGGGAGCCGCATGCGCAATGCCAAACGTGCCTCCGCCACCGTTCCGGTGATCTGTGTCGGCAATTTCACCGTCGGCGGTGCCGGCAAGACCCCGACCTCGATCGCGCTGGCAAGGGCTGCCAAGGCCATGGGGCACAGGCCGGGCTTCCTCAGTCGCGGTTATGGCGGCTCGCTCGACGCGACGACCATGGTCGACCGCGAGCGCCACCGCGCCGATGCCGTGGGCGACGAGGCGCTGCTTCTCGCCGCCGAGGCGATGACGGTGATCTCGCGCAGGCGCGTCGAGGGCGCCAGAAGGCTTGCCGCCGAAGGCGCCGACCTGATCATCATGGATGACGGTTTCCAGAGCGCCCGGCTGACACTCGATTTCGCCCTTGTCGTCATCGATGCACGCCGCGGCATCGGCAATGGCCATCTCGTTCCCGGCGGCCCGGTGCGCGCGCCGATCGCCGAGCAGATGCGCCAGCTCTCCGCCATCCTCAAGGTCGGCGATGGCGAGGCCGCCGACCGGATCGTCCGCCAGGCGGCACGCGCCGGCAAGCCCATCCATGTCGCCGGAATAAAGCCGCGGCCGGATTCGGGCATCTCGGGCAGGAACGTGCTTGCCTATGCCGGCATTGCCGATCCGGAAAAATTCTACCGCACCGTCCGCGCCGTCGGCGGCATGGTTTCCGAGACGCGGTCCTTCCCCGACCATCACTATTTCACCGAGGACGAGATCCGCGCGCTGCTCGACGATGCGGCGCGTCAGGGCCTTCTCCTGGCGACCACCGCCAAGGACGCAGCCCGGCTCGTCGGCCATCAGGGGGCAGCCGCCGAACTTCTGGAAAAGTCGAGGATCATCGAGATCGACATGGTCTTCGACGACCCGCGCGCCCCGATGACCATCATCGAAACGGCCTTCAACAATTTCCGCGATCGGAAGCTGCGTGAAACAGGCGCTCACGGATGAAGGCCGCTGATCTGGAAGCTTGACGTGATATCCTATATGATATCATTGTAGGTGATGATCGTTGCTGACGCCAATGTTGTTCTGGCGGGCCTGCGTTCTTCGCGCGGTGCATCGCATCGGCTTCTGCGGCAAATGCTGGTGGGCGAGACATCTTTTGCGGTTTCGCCAGCCGTGGCTCTCGAATACGAGGATCTGTTGAAACGGCCCGGCATTCTTGGCGAAAATCCTTTGATCGAGGCAGGCGCGATCGACACCGTTCTGGACGCACTCTTTCGGAAGGCCCGGCTGGTATCGCCGTCCTTCAAATTCAGGCCATTCCTGTCTGATCCCAAGGACGATTGCTATATTGAATGCGCATTGGCGGCCGGCGCGACATATATCGTCAGCAACCACCGCCATTTCAAAAATCCCGCCGTCAGTGCATTCGGCATGTCCGTCATGAACGCCGGCGAATACCTGGCAGGACGGAATGAAAGGAGAGACCCGAGATGAGCACCTATCCTCTGAGGCTGGCTGATCACGTCATGGAAGAGGCACGGTTGGCTGCGGCCGAGGACAATGTTTCGCTGAACCAGTTGCTTTCCGCGCTGATTGCCGATGGCATAGGTCATCGACGTGCAATCATGGACCTGAAGAAGCGAGCGGTACGCGGCAATGTCGAGGCTGCGCTCGCCATCCTCGATCGTGTTCCGGCCAATGAGCCGGACGAAGGCGATGAATTGGCTGACGAAGGAAAATGACGCAGTAGCGCCGGGTGAGGTCAGCCGTGCTGCTGGCTGGGCAGCGTGCCGGCGCGCTTTTCCGCTTCGAGCGCCGTGGCGCAGTCGGCATAGGGCTCCTGGCGCGCAACGCTCCAGTAGCGCAGTTCGTCGACCGGGATGTGGGTACCGGTGACGGCGCAGGTGACGTAGGAGCCGGAAGTCAGCACCTGGTAGTCGCCGTCGAGATAGCGGATCTTTGCTTCGCGAAAGCCGCTGCCTTCGAACCGGTTCATCACTCGTCTCCTGCGAAAAAACATCGTTCCCTCTACCCCGAACGCAGCACCATTACCAGACCGCTTTTCGGGGCGGTCTTTCGAGGTAGTCCTCAACTGCGCCCGAACAGCCGCTCTATATCAGAAAGCTTGAGTTCGATATAGGTGGGCCTCCCATGGTTGCATGTGCCCGAGCCCGGCGTTGCCTCCATCTGGCGCAGAAGCGCATTCATCTCGTCCGGTTTCAGCCGCCGGCCCGAGCGCACCGAACCGTGGCAGGCCATGGTCGCGGCGATATATTCGAGCTTGTTTCGGAGCCCGCTGGCGGTGTTCCATTCGGCGATCTCGTCAGCAAGGTCGCGGATCAGCGCGCCCGCATCCACTTCGCCGAGCATGGCCGGCGTCTCGCGCACCGCGACCGCACCCGGCCCGAAGCGCTCGATCGCAAGTCCCAGCCGGTCGAGTTCGCTCGCATGCACCATCAGCCGGTCGCAATCCTCTTCCGGCAGGTCGACGATATCCGGGATCAGCAGCACCTGCGAGGCAAGCCGGTCACTCTCCAACGCCTTGCGCAGGTTCTCGTAGACGAGCCGTTCATGCGCGGCATGCTGGTCGACGATGACGAGCCCGTTTTCGGTCTGCGCCACGATATAGTTCTCGTGTACCTGCGCACGCGCCGCCCCGAGCCGGTAGCCGGCAGCGGTCGCCTCAGGTGCGTAAGCCGTCTCGCTTGCCGTATCGGCGCGCGCCGTCGGCAAGGCAAAGGCGTCGAATCCGCCCTGCGTGGGACGCGGCTGGTAGGGAGCGGAAACGGCAAGATCGAGCGGTCGCGAGACGGAGGACGCCGCCGACCATGGGGCCGCCGGGGCAGGCTGCTGTCCCCAGGCCTGCGGCGCAGAAGATGTTCTCGGTGTCTCGGAAAATCCCGGCTGGAAGGCGCGCAGCATGGCAGCAGCTCCTGTGGTCGCCGCCCGGTCGCCCTCGCGATGCAGCGCCTGGCGGATGGCGCCGACGATCAGTCCGCGCACCAGCTGCGGATCGCGGAAGCGCACATCCGCCTTGGCCGGATGCACGTTGACATCGACAAAGGCCGGATCGAGCTCGATCGACAGAACCGCAACCGGATAGCGCCCGGCCGGCATCTGCTCGGCATAGGCGCCGCGGATCGCCGACAGGATAAGCTTGTCCTGCACCGGCCGTCCGTTGACGAAGGCAAACTGATGGGCCGAATTGCCACGATGGAAGGTCGGCACGCCGACGAAGCCCGAAAGCGACACGTCCTCGCGCGCGGCATCGATCTCGATCGCATTCTCCTTGAATTCGGCACCGAGCACCTGCGCCATGCGCGCGAGATGATCCTCGCCGGTCGCCGGGAATTCGAGCGTCGAGCGGTCTGGGCCGGACAGGGTGAAGCGGATCTGCGGAAACGCGATCGCCATCCGCTTGACCACCTCGGTGATCGCTGCCGCTTCCGCCCGCTCGGTCTTCATGAATTTGAGCCGCGCCGGGGTGGCGAAAAACAGATCGCGCACCTCGACCACGGTGCCGGGATTGGCCGGTGCCGGCTTGACCGGCGAGGCTTGGCCACCCTGGACGGAAACCTGCTGGCCGGAAGCGTCGCCATGGCGGCGGCTGGTGATCGTCAGACGCGCCACCGAGCCGATCGATGGCAGCGCCTCGCCGCGAAAGCCGAGCGTGTTGATGTCGTCGAGCGTGGTGGAAATCTTCGAGGTACAGTGGCGGCGAACGGCCAGTTCGAGATCCGCCGCATCCATGCCCGATCCGTTATCGGTGACGCGCACCAGGCTCTTGCCCCCGCCGGCCGTGGCGATCTCGATGCGGGTCGCGCCGGCATCGATCGCATTCTCGATCAACTCTTTCGTTGCGCTGGCCGGTCGTTCGATGACTTCGCCGGCGGCGATCTGGTTGATCAGGGTTTCTGGCAGGAGCTTTACGGACATGGTGCCATTTTCGGGGATTCGGACGCCGGAGGAAAGAGCCGGCCTCGGATTATCCCCCATAGGAGTTTTCACCCTTGGTAATTGAGGGGTGCGAGATGTTTCAATGCGAAACGCCATTAATCCGGCCTTAAGGGAAAAAGGCTAGTTTCTCCCTGTTGATTTGGATGAAGCCGGGGGAGTGCAAAACTCCCCGCGAACGACCGACGTGGCGACCAGCTGGGCACCGTCACATGACCTCGACCGTTCGTTGAAGACTTGGAGCCAGCATGTTCCCACCTGATCTGACCGGACACGAAGGAAATTTTGCCGATCGAACGTAGGGTCGGCTGATCGGGCACGGCGTTACGTCGTCCCGCGAGCATACGGAGTTTCATCCATGAATGATTTGGAGACGGCGGATCCGAACATTCAGACTGCCATTCTGGAAGCGTTTGCCGAAGGCTTGTCCGCGGCTGTGCTTCTGTATGACAAGAACGACCTTCTCGTGTTTGCCAGTCAGCAGCTGACCGGTTTTATACGGGTGCAGCCCCGTGTTCTGGTGCCGGGTACGCGATTGCGCGACCTGCTTGCCGCCATGTACGATGCCGGCATCCGTCTTGTGTCCGATACCCACAATTATCGCCGTGCCCTTGGCCGCGAGGACTGGATCGCCGAACAGATCGCCGGCCTGTGGAAGGAGCGTTCGGAAAGCCTCGAACGCCCCGGCCCGGATCGCTGGTTGAGCGTCGTGCGCCGCAGGCTCCCCTCCGGATACGGCATCTGCGTCGTCAAGGACGTCTCCGAACAGAAGAAGCGCGAAGAACAGTGGCGGCTCGACACCGAGCGCGTTCAGGTGACCGAAGAGGTGCTGGACAACCTGCCTTTCCCGATCAGCGTCAAGGACCGCAATTCCACCTACGTTGCCGTCAACAAATCCAATTGCGATTTTCTCGATCTGCCGGCGGAAGCGATCCTCGGCCGCAAGGGCGCCGACATCAATCCCTCCGCGCTCGAAACCCGCCTCGGGCCGATCAACCAGCATGTCTTCGAGACGGGTGAACCGGTCCAGCTTCCAGAGCGCATCACCCGGCCCGACGGTTCGACGGTTCTCGCCATCGTCCACAAATACCGCATCGGCAAGCCCGGCCGCTATTACATCGTCACCGTCAAGCAGGATATCTCTGCCGTCGCCGCAGGTGCCACCGGCCCCGAGGGTTTAGCGCCCCAGACATGGCCATCCGAGTTCGTGCCGATCGACATGACCCGCGATCCGGTTCTGGCGCTGCCGCCGGAGGAGACCGGCGAATTGTTGCGCGGCTCAAACATTCTTCTCGTCTCGCGTTTCGTCGACACATCCGCTGAAGTGATCGACATCCTCTCCCGCCGGGGCGCGGACGTCTCCACCGCCACCGAGGCCGAGGAACTGACACTGTTCCTCCAACTGGCGGCGGAAGCCGATGTCCGCATTGACCTCGTCGTCGTCGATGCCCGCATGCCGGCGGAATGCGTCGAGATCGCCGAGGCCTATGGCGTCCAGGCCGTGCGTGTCGAAGAGCAGGAACTCGGGCCGGAACTGCCGAACCGGATTGCCGCGGAGCTGGGTCGAGATACGATGGAACTGCATCTCGGATCGGACGAGATCTATGGGGAGACCCCGGTTCCCGAGGCAAGCGACATCGATATTCTCGTAGCCGAGGATAACGAGGTCAACCAGATCGTCTTTTCCCAGATCATCGAAGGGCTCGGCTACCGCTATGCGCTTGCCGTCGATGGCGAGGAGGCGGTGCGCCTGTGGCGCGATCGCCAGCCTCGGCTGGTGCTGATGGATGTGACGCTGCCGAAACTCACCGGCTTCGATGCCTCCGCCGCGATCCGCGCGCTTGAGGATGGATCGCAGCCCGTGCCGATCGTCGGCGTGTTGCCGCAGGCCTTCGACCGCGACCGCGAGGCCTGCCTTGCCGCGGGCATGAACGACGTGATCCTCAAGCCGATCAGCCCGGAAGCGCTCGATGCCGTCATCCGCCGTTTCCTTTATCCGGAAGACGCGCAGAATGCGCCGGAAGCCCGGCCTGTGGCATAACCACACCAGACCGTGACGGCTTTGTCACAAGCTGATACATCGGCAGAAATTCTTAATCTTTGTCCCGCATCCTTCGCTGGTTTCGAGGGGCAGGAATTTTTATGAAGCCAGCGGGCAACCCATTGCCGCAAGTCAGTCAGAATGAACTGCAGGCGATGGCCTACAGCGATCCACTGACCGGTTTGGGCAACCGCTACAGGTTGCGCGACAAGGTGCGCCTGCTTGCCGCCGAGCGTGCCGACGATCCGGCTCCCTTCACCATCTGCATCGCCAATCTCGATGGTTTCAAGCCGATCAACGATCTGTTCGGCTCGGAAGCCGGTGACGAGATCCTCTGTCAGGTCGCCCACAGGCTGAAGGCCTGCATGCCCGATGGCGCAACCGTCACCCGCCACGATGGCGACGAATTCGCCTTCATCCTGCCGCTGGTCTTCGAGCGCAACGGCGCCGAACGGATCGGCCAGATGATGAAGGACGTGCTGTCTGCCCCCTATGATCTCGGCGACCGCAATGTCCGCCTCTCCGCCTCCTTCGGTTTTGCCATCTATCCCTTTGCCGGCGAGGAATTCGAGGATCTGCTGAAGAGCGCAGAGACCGCGCTCTACCGCTCCAAGCGCCGTGGCCGGGCACAGATCACCGTCTATTCGACCGAGATCGCCCAGGAGATGAAGCGCGCCACCCAGATCGAGCAGGCGCTGCGCAATGCCATCATCTCCGATGCCGTGGACGTGCATTTCCAGCCGATCGTCAGGATCCGCGACGGCATGGTCGTCGGTTTCGAGGCGCTGGCCCGTTGGCGCGATGCCGATTTAGGCTTCGTCTCGCCGGCCGTCTTCGTGCCGCTGGCCGAGGAACGCGGCTTCATCGACGCGCTGTCGGATACGCTGTTGCGCAAGGCGGCCGAGGCCGCACTCTCCTGGCCGCGCGAACTGTTCCTCTCGTTCAATCTCTCCTCGGCGCAGTTGATGGACCCCGGCACGGCCGGCAACATCCTCTCCACCCTGTCGCGTGTCGGGCTCGATCCGCAGCGTGTCGAACTGGAAATCACCGAGACCGCGGTGATGACCTCGGCCGATACAGCCCAGCGCATCATCGCCGAACTGCGCGAAAGAGGTGTGCGCATTTCACTGGATGATTTCGGCACCGGCCAGTCGAGCCTCGGGCGCCTGCGCGATTTCACCTTCGACAAGGTCAAGATCGACCGCGCCTTCATCTCCCGCATCACCACCGACCGCGCCTCCGAACACATCGTCCGCGCCATCATCGCCATGTGCCAGGGCCTCGATCTCGATGTGGTGGCCGAAGGCATAGAGGAAAAGGCCGACGCCGACATGCTGCGCGCCCTCGGCTGCGGCATGGGCCAGGGCTATTATTACGGCAAACCCGTCGATGGCCCCGCCACCCTGCGCTATCTCCACGACCACTACCACGACTTCATGGCGCTCGACCGGATTTGAGCGGAGCGACGTGGGGCGACGGGCAGTGTCCTGAAAGCGGATCTGTATCAGAAGCCGAACTTGCGGCGGATTTCATCGAGCATCTTGTGGGGCGCCTTGCCAATGCGCTCGATGCTCACGAGACGTTTCGTCTTCGCCACAAAGACTTGAAGCTCATTGAATTGGACCGTACACGCCTCCCGACGAAATTTTTTCATTGCGACAGTCATGCTTCCGCTCGGGGGATGGCGTGTCGGTTTGAGTGGAAGCTGAGACAGGAATAGCGATGTCGATCACCGTGACGAAAACAATCCCGGCTGCGCGTATGCGGCAGTTCCACCAGATGGTCGATCGCTGGCTGGAGGAAGGTCCGATCAAGCTTGCGACCAATGCCACCATCACCGCCATGGACAATGCCGAAATCCCGAAGGCCGAACAGGCGGCCATCATCGAGGACCGGGATATCATCATGAAACACAACATGCGTCTCGGCCTGATCAGTGAAGTCTTCGCCCCAGCCATCGAAACGGCGGTCAGATCGTCCCGGTCGGGAAGCGAAGCGCAGGACGAGATCGCACGGCTGATCGTGACCGCGGTCGGTATCCGTCAGGAAGATGACAGTGAACTGGTCACGTTCAACTTCGCCAGCCAGAGTGAGGCCGATGCTTTTGACGGGTTGATCTGAAAGCGTTGCGGCCAGCGGGTTTCAGTCAGGTAGAGAGCGCAATGTCGAGTTGACGGACGAAGTCCGAGGGGGGGCCGAAGCGGTCGGCGGTGTGATGCGATGGGATATTGGTATTGTTCTGCATCTCCGCCGGAACCGGTTGTTACCTAACCTCGTGTTGGATCGTGATGTTGTCTCCCATCCGACGATGAACGTGCGCGGGGACGCTTTTGGAGCTTCCGCGGATCATTTATATCGTGACGAAAGGCCGTCCAGGATCAGTTTAAGCCCTCCTTCGAATGCCTCTGACTGGTCGAACTGTGGCTGCTCACCGGATCGCTTTCTGGCGACTTCTGCTTGTTCCTCCAATACGCTCCCGACTGTGTAGCGGCTTGCCGCAAACAAGGCCACTTTCGCATCGTATTCTGGGATGCCTGCGGCAATCAGAAAGGCCAGCTTTCGCATGATGCGCTCGATGTCGGACCCTCCCGGGAAAGAACCAGCATGGAGCCGTGCACCGTCGCGCCGCATCAAGAGCGTCGCTCTCAAGCTACGATGATTGTCTAAAAACCAATGCTGCCAGCTGTCCGAGGGCTTGGGTAGTTGTGCACCTGTATGTGGTTGCATTGCCGCTTCCGCCATCGCAGCAAGCAAGTCCTCCTTTTTCTTAAAGTGCCAATAAAGCGACGGCTGTTCGACCCCCAGTCGGCTCGCCAGCCGACGGGTGGTGATTTCGTCGAGCCCCACTTCATCGAGAAGGTCAAGTGCCTCGGCAACAATGGTCTCGCGATTAAGTTTTGCCATCTTGACACCCTATCATTGATAGAGAATGTTAGGCAACACCCTATCAATGATAGATTTACGCGTGACATGACCAAACTTAACCCGGCTGATCGATTAAAAATCCTCATCTGCGGCGGCGGCATCGCCGGTCCAGCACTGGCGTTCTGGCTTGTGAGAGCCGGGCATCAGGTCACTGTCGTCGAGCGATTTCCAGCGCTCAGGGCGACGGGAGCCCAGGTAGACTTGCGTGGACAGGGCATCGATGCGGCCCGCAGGATGGGACTGCTCGACGCCATTCGCAGCAAACTGGTCGATGAACCCGGTGTGGCTTTCGTCAACGCCAGGGGAAAGCGCATTGCAACGATCCTTGCCAACACGTCGGGCAAGGGTGCCCAGACGATGACTTCAGAATATGAAATCATGCGGGGCGACATTGTCCGCCTTCTCTTTGATGCGACTAAGGATGGGGTCGAATATCGCTTCGGCCGATCACTGGAAAAGTTTGATCAGGATGACGAGCGCGTGATCGCCCATTTCTCTGACGGGTCCTCGGAGGAATTCGGTCTGCTGGTGGGCGCGGACGGACAAGGTTCACGTATTCGCACCGCCCTCACGGGGCCGGACATCCCGCAACCTTATTTCCGGTTTGGAATCCACATGGCTTATTGGTTCATACCTCGCATCGCATCGGACACCAGCATTCGAGACACATATCAGGCGCCCGGTGGACGCATGATCATGCGCCGCAGCCATAATGAGACGGAAACGCAGGTTTACTTTTTCATGCAGTCGAGTTCGGAGGAGGCATCCAGAATACACCGCGCGACGCTGGAGCATCAGAAGAAGTTTTGGGCAGAGCGCTTTCAGGACGCTGGTTGGCAGGTTCCTCGATTCATCGAGGGGATGCAGACTGCCAGCTTCTTTTACTCGCAGGAGGTCGTTCAGGTCCGGACCGACCAATGGTCGAAGGGCCGCACCGTTTTGGTAGGCGACGCTGCGCACTGCGCCTCGCCCTATAGCGGCATGGGGGTGTCCGGCAGTCTCGTGGGTGCCTATGTTCTCGCAGGCGAGATAAACAAAAATCCCGGTAATCTCGGGGCTGCATTCGCAAATTACGACCGCGTGTTACGACCTTTCGTCGACAAAATTCAGGATGTTAACCCGCGGCTGCTCAGGCTCGGCATGCCCCGCACCCAGCTTGGCATCAAGCTGTTTCAGGGTGTCACGGCGCTCGCGACCGCGCTTCACATTCCTGGCCTGGTTGCGAGTCTCGCCTCGGAAGATAGGGGGGGAGGTTGGCGCTTGCCCTCATACCCCAACACCGATGTCTCCTATTCATCGACCTAAAAAGCGAAGCCTGAAGGTTCGCTATTGATATTCCTGCAATCCGATCCCTTTGCGGCGCGTTGTCTGGATGGGCAAAGAGATCTCGCGTATTGACGACCGCAATTGCCGCTTTACGGACACCCCGCGCCGCTTCTGATTATCGCGCGTCTTTCCTCGCTCGGCGATGATCCGCTCTCGACCGAACGAGAGCGCCCCGATGTCGAACTCCAACGATCCCCTGTTGCAGCCGTTTAACCTCAAGCATCTGCGGCTGAAGAACCGCATCATGTCGACCGCCCATGAGCCGGCCTATTCCGAAGACGGCATGCCGAAGGATCGTTATCGGCTCTACCATCTGGAAAAGGCCAAGGGCGGCATCGCCATGACGATGACGGCGGGGTCGGCAAGCGTTTCCGTCGACAGTCCGCCGGCCTTCGGCAATCTCCTGGCCTACAAGGACGAGATCGTGCCCTGGCTGAAGAAGCTCGCCGACGACTGTCACGAGCATGGCACGGCGGTGATGATCCAGCTTACCCACCTTGGCCGCCGCACCAACTGGAACAAAGGCAACTGGCTGCCTGTCCTGGCGCCATCGCCGATCCGCGAGCCCGCCCACCGCGCCTTTCCGAAGGAGATGGAGGACTGGGATATCGAGCGGGTCGTCAAGGACTATGCCGATGCCGCCGCCCGCATGCAGGAAGCCGGTCTCGACGGTATCGAGATCGAGGCTTACGGCCATCTGATGGACCAGTTCTGGTCGCCCGCCACCAATCGCCGCGACGACGAATTCGGCGGCTCGCTGGACAACCGGCTACGTTTTTCCGATCGCGTTCTGACGGCCGTGCGCAAGGCGGTCGGCGAAAACTTCATCGTCGGCATCCGCATGGTGGCCGACGAGGACTGGGACAGGGGCCTGTCGCGCGAGGAGGGGATCGAGATCGCCAGGCGGCTGGTCGCCTCGGGCAATGTCGATTTCCTCAACGTCATTCGCGGCCATATCGATCACGATGCGTCGCTGAACGATGTCATCCCGATCCAGGGCATGCGCGCCTCGCCGCATCTCGATTTCGCCGGCGAGGTGCGGGCTGCGACGAAATTCCCGGTCTTCCATGCCGCCCGTATCGCCGATGTCGCAACCGCACGGCATGCGATTGCCGAGGGCAAGCTCGACATGGTCGGCATGACCCGCGCCCATATCGCCGATCCGCATATCGTCAGGAAGATCATGGCAGGCGCGGAAGCCCGCATCCGCCCCTGCGTCGGCGCCACCTACTGTCTCGATAGAATCTATGAAGGCGGCGAGGCGCTCTGTATCCACAATGCGGCGACCGGCCGCGAGGCACTGATTGCCCACGAGATTGCGCCGGCAGCAGCAGTGCGCAAGGCGGTGGTGGTCGGTGCCGGCCCGGCAGGGCTTGAGGCGGCGCGGGTTCTGGCCGAACGCGGCCACAAGGTCACGGTGCTGGAAGCGACCGGCGAGGCCGGCGGCCAGGTCAATCTCCTTGTCCGCAATCCCCGCCGCAAGGAAATGATCGGCATTGTCGACTGGCGACTTGCAGAACTCGAACGCCTCGGCGTCGAGATTCGCTATGATGTCTATGCGGAGGAAGGCGATGTCCTGTCGCTGGAGCCGGACCTCGTCATTGTCGCCACCGGCGGTTTCGCGCAGGTGCCGGAACTCGACGAGGGAGAGGATCTCATCACCTCGAGCTGGGATATTCTGGCCGGCACGGCAAAGCCGCAGGGGCCGGTCCTACTGTTCGACGACAATGGCGGCCATCCCGGCATGAGCGCCGCCGAAGTCATCGCCACCTCGGGCGCCACGCTCGAACTCGTCTCTCCCGAACGCTTCTTCGCGCCGGAAATGGGCGGCATGAACCACGTGCCTTATGCGAAAACTTTTGCCGAGAACGAGGTGACGGTAACGATCAATACAAGGCTGAAGGCGGTGCGCCGCAACGGCAACAGTCTGACGGCAGTGCTCGGTTCGGACTATTCGCCGGTCACCGTCGAGCGGCAGGTCGGCCAGGTCGTGGTCGAACATGGCACGGCGGCCAATGCCGATCTCTTCTTTGCCCTGAAACCCCTGTCGAGAAATCTCGGTGCGGTGGATTACGCAGCCCTGATCGCCCGTAGCGAGCCTTTGCCGCAAAAGCAGCCTGAAGCGGGTTTCGATCTCCTGCGCATCGGCGATGCTGTTTCAAGCCGCAACATCCATGCTGCCATCTATGATGCGCTGCGCCTCTGTTCGCTATTGTGAACATGAAAAGGGCGACACCGCGGTGCCGCCCCTGATCATCATGCCAGCCATTGGCGATGGTTCGCCCGTTCCGGGCAGCGCTCAGAGCCTTACTGCTTGGGCGCTGCCGTCGACGAGTTCGTGTCGTCGCCATTGGTGGATGGTGTAGTCGAAGGCGCGGAAGTCGCCGGCGTGGCCGATGTCGTCGAAGACGTCGTCATCGAATCCGTGCCGTCCTTCATATCGCGAAGCGCCTTGAATTCCGGTGCGGCCTTCAGCGCGTCTGCCGTCTCCGTCGTGGTCAGACGAACCTCGTTGCTCTTTGCATCGCGTGCCATGGTCACCTTGTCGATCGGCAGGGCGACATTCTTCTCGCCGATGCCGAGGAAGCCGCCGACGCCGACCACGGCCGCGACGATGCCGCCGTTCTCCTGCAGGATCAGGTCGTTCACGTCACCGATGCTCTCATTGTCGGCATTGTAGATCGACTTGCCGATATAATCATTGGCGCTGACCTGGTCTTTCGACTGCTGGGTCAGGAAGGCTGCATCGCCCATACCCGACCTGTCGGTCTTAGGCGCAGGTGCCATGCCGTTCGGCTGGGCTTCAGTCGTCGGTGCTGCCGGTGTGGCGGGCGTCGTCGTGCTGGTCTGCGCAAAAGCCGGCGCAATCGCGGTGGAGGTCAAAAGAGCGGCGGCAATGATGGCGCCAAGGGTCTTGTTCCCGAACTGGGCCTTGTTCCCGGTGGTGTTCGTCATGGTGATCCTGCCTCTTCAGTTTGTTATCGTTCCATCGATAGGCTGCCGCCTTTGACCGGGTGGTCCCGGGTGGTCATTGCGGTGGCGGCTCGATAGTCAAACAAAGCTGGGCAGGTTCGGTTCCCCGCGGCATCGTTTTTTTGCCCGGCCATTTTCCGGTCTGGCGCCATGCCTGTCCCGTTCTCATGCCGCCGGGACAGGCCGTTTCGCGTCCTCAGGGAAGATAGGCCGGGTCGTATTTCGCCTTGGCGCCGACATCCAGAACGAAGGTCGCACCGGCCATCGGATCGGCGGTGCGGCTGGCCTCGTCGAGCCCTTCCCATGCGGAGGTGACGGCGATCCGGCCATTGTCGATAAAGGCCGGGCAGGTCGTTCTTTTGGCCGGAAGCTGGTAGCGCTGGATGAAGCTGCCATCGGCGCTGTAATGATCGAGCGCCGCCTCGCCCCAGCGGGCATTCCAGATATGCCCGTCGGCATCGCAGATCGACCCGTCGATCCCGCCCGCATCGGCGCTTCCGTCGATAAACAGCGTTGGCTTGCCGCTGGGAAGGCCGGTTGCCGGATCGACCGCGACCGTCATCATCTTGTTGGCCCGCGTATCGACGAAATAGGCAGTGGCGGCATCCGGCGAAAAGCAGATCGAGTTCGGGATGCTCACCGTATCGAACAGTTTCGTCACCACGCCTCTGGCCACGTGATAGATCGCGCCCGCGCCGTCGGCCGCAGTTCGCCCCATCGTGCCGATCCACAGGCTGCCGGAGGCATGCATGCGCCCGTCATTGGAGCGGTTGCCATCGCGGCCCGGTTCGATCTCCCCATGCGGCGTCAGTTCGCCGGTGGCCCGGTTGCGGATGAACAGGCCTTTGTCGCTGGCGATCAATTGCCGCCCGGAATCGATGCGGGCAACGACGCTTGCCATCACCGGCAGGGAGAACGCCGACTGTGTGCCGCTTGAAAGCTCCAGCGAATAGATCTCCTTGCCGAGAATGTTGCACCACCACAGCGTATTGGTCTCGGCCTCGAAGCTTGCTCCCTCGCCGAGTTCGCACAAAGTCGAAGACAGAACGCTGCCCTTGAACGGATGAATGGATGCCACGTCTTCCTCCTTGAGATGCGCAGCGAAGCTGGCGGATCGCCACGGGGCGTCAATTCGCCACATCCGCTTGCGCCTGTCCACTGCTTCACAGCCCGAAGTAGATGATGCACATCAATTTATTCGGCGCCATCGCTTGTGTTCCGCGGTCGCAGGCACTCCAACCGGCCCCGGCATTGCGGATAAAACTGTTGGCGAGGCAAAAAATTAACATCTCCTTTAAGTCTGCAGTGGAAGCTCTCGCCGGCAAGACACGCGACGCGGGAAGAAATGCAGGGAAATTGCAACTTTCGTCTTTTCTCCCGTAGAGCGATCTCCGAAAATCCCCTGAATGATTCGTGGGCTTGTGCCGCAAATTGGCGCAGTCGGTGGAGTAGAGAAGTCAGAAATGTCCAAGTTGGAAACCGCCACCGAACTGATGAATCTCGACGTCGATATCGACGAAGTCGCCGGGCTGAAGACGCAATTCGACGTGTTCCGCTTCGTCAAGCGACTGGCGGAATCATACGGCTACCGCAATTTCATGGTTCTCAATCTGCCGCCGTCGACGGCGCGCGGCCTTGCCGGCAGCGCCATCATCAACAACTGGCCGGCAGAGCTCGTTTCGCTTTTCGATCGCGAAGGCCTGCTGCAGTCGAGCCACGTCGTGCGCCGCCTTCGCCGTTCGACCACGCCCTTCTTCTATGATCTCGAAGAGATCCCGGCCGAGGCCGAAGGTCCTGACATGCGCGAGATCTTCGGCCGTTTCGGCATCGTCCGTGGCGGATGCTTTCCGGTTAGTGACGCAGCTGGCGCGCGCGGCGCGGTCGTCATCGGCGGCACCGGCCCGAGCCTCAATCGTCAGCAGATGATGGAACTGACCTATGCCTCCATCCATATCTTCGACAAGCTGGCCGAAATCCGCAATCTCGATATCCGCCCCGCAGAGCTTCTGACCGAACGCGAAGTCGATTGCCTCAACTGGACGGCCGCCGGCAAGACCAGCGCCGAAATTGCCGAGATCCTTGGCCTCTCCGAACATACCGTCAATCATTACCTCAATCGCGCCGCCAAGAAGCTCGATACCGTCAACCGCACCCAGGCGGTGGCCAAGGCCTTGCGCATCGGCCTGATCAAGTAGGCCTCGGGCATCTCCGGATCCTCTGTTGCGGCGCACCGCGCTTTTTGCAGGGCAGCATTTTCGACAATGCTTTCCGGCTCTTCCATTCCGGGACGGCCTCCAACAAAAGATGCCTGGCAGCATCTTTTGCTGCTCATCCTGTGTTTCGGATAGGAAATATTGCGGCTTTACTAATTTGCACAACAGATGTGCAATCTGATGTTTGTTGCAGTGCAAAAAGCCACCCAGATCGACGCCGGATGCATAAATTAACCTTGAAAATGCCCGTTGCGGCGGTTTTCGCGAATGGCACGTTTCATGCATTCTTCTTTGTCAGGTCCAGAGGGGACTGAAGAAAAGCGTACCAAGAGACGCGACCAAGAAAAAAGCCGCTGTCCGGTTTGAGCGCCCTGAGGCCGCCGTCCGGACAGCGGCTTTATTCATCTTGCCCCCCGGCAATCTCCACTCCTATATAACGGCAATGATGGCGGTCCGGCGCGATAGGTTGCGGGGCCGCTTGCGATGCGAGGAGTTCGACATGCCGGATGTAACGAAGGATCAGGTGCTGGCCGCGCTCGCCAAGGTTCGTGGTCCCGATCTGGAAGGCGACCTCGTGTCCCGCGGCATGGTCTCCGATATCTTCATTTCCGATGCCAAGGCCTATTTTTCGATCACCGTTCCCGCAGACCGGGCGCGGGAGCTGGAGCCGCTCCGGCTCGCCGCCGAAAAGGCGGTGACCGCTGTTCCCGGTATCAAGGGAGCGCTCGTCACGCTGACGGCTGACCACAAAGCTTCGTCCTCTCCGCGGCCGGCACCGGCGCCTGCCTCACACGGGCATGGCCATGGGCATGGTCATGCGCCGGCAAGTGCCGGCCCGGCGGGCCAGCCGCGCGGCCCGGCCCAGGGAGGCGTTGCCGCCAAGGCCGGCGTTCCGGGCGTCGGCGCCATCGTTGCGGTTGCCTCCGGCAAGGGCGGCGTCGGCAAATCCACCACTGCCGTCAATTTCGCCCTCGGCCTTCAGGCCAACGGCCTGCGCGTCGGCATTCTCGATGCGGATATCTATGGCCCCTCGGTGCCGCGACTGCTGAAAATTTCCGGACGCCCCGAACAGATCGACGGCCGGCTGATCAAGCCCATGGAAAACTACGGGCTGAAGGCCATGTCGATGGGCTTTCTCGTCGATGAGGAAACCGCGATGATCTGGCGCGGCCCAATGGTCCAGTCGGCGCTTCTGCAGATGCTGCGCGAAGTCGCCTGGGGTGAACTCGACGTGCTCGTCGTCGACATGCCGCCCGGCACCGGCGACGCCCAGCTGACCATGGCTCAGCAGGTGCCGCTGGCCGGCGCCGTGATCGTCTCGACGCCGCAGGATCTGGCGCTCATCGACGCCCGCAAGGCGGTGACCATGTTCCGCAAGGTCGAGATCCCGCTTCTCGGCATCGTCGAGAACATGAGCTATTTTCTCGCACCCGATACCGGCAAGCGCTACGACATCTTCGGCCATGGCGGGGCGCGGGCGGAAGCCGAGCGGATCGGTGTTCCCTTCCTCGGCGAGGTTCCGCTGACGATGGATATCCGTGAACGCTCCGATCTCGGCACGCCGATCGTCCATGCCGAACCGCAAAGCGAAATCGCCGGGATTTACAGGGATATCGCGGCCTCGGTCTGGGCGCAGCTGTCGCAGGGCAACCGCCGCAAGGCGCCATCGATCGTGTTCGACTGATCGCGCATCGGCGGTGGTGGATGCCGCTTGCGGCTTCTGTGAGTTGCGCGCACGGCTTGTGGCCGTTAGCCGCATCGCCTTGCGCGACAGGCTTTTCAGGCGGATGTCTGGGGATCTCTGGCGGATCGCCACGGCACCCCGCCTCTTGATTTTAAGAAGGGCTGTCTTTATAGGCGCGTCGCTCTTGGGCCTGTCTCGACACGCAGGCTATTGAGACGTTGCAACCGGGTTCTGAAGTTTTTTAGGCACCGGTCGCCATTCGTAGATTGAGAGTGATCAAGGCCTGCCGCATAAAAAGGTAGTTTGGAAGTACACCCGCTCCACTGTCTAAGTCTCTATTCCCTTCGTTTCCCGTCGTCCTTCGGAAAGGCTGACTGAGGTCAGGCACCATATGGGTCACCCCGCTGAACAGCATGCAGCCGAAAAGACGAGCAAACAGAGCCTTTTTGCGCTCGCATTGGGCTCGGTCGGCGTTGTCTATGGCGATATCGGCACCAGCCCGCTTTACGCTTTCCGCGAGGCGTTGAAGCCGGTTGCCGCAGATGGCGTGACGCAGGGCGAGATCATCGGCATCATCTCGCTGATGATCTGGACGCTGACGGTGATCGTCACGCTTAAATACGTGCTGCTGCTGTTGCGGGCCGATAACGACGGTGAAGGCGGCACCCTGTCGCTGTTGGCTCTGCTCACCAAGTCCGTCAATGGTCAACGCGCCTTCCTGATGATCCTCGGTCTTGTCGGTGCGGCATTGTTCCTCGGTGACGCAATGATCACGCCGGCGCTGTCGGTCATGTCGGCGGTCGAGGGTCTGAAACTGGTCACTCCCCGGCTCGACAGTGCCGTCTTGCCCATCTCGGTCGTCATCCTGATCGCGCTTTTCGCCATCCAGTCGAAGGGCACGGGCATGGTGGCCCGCTTCTTCGGTCCGATCACCGCGCTCTGGTTCATCGTCATGGGACTTTGTGGCCTCATGCACATCGCCGACGACCTGACCATTCTGAAGGCGTTTAATCCCTGGTATGCGATCGAGTTCGTCATGCGCGAGGGCTTTGCCGGCGTCGTCGTCCTCGGCGCGGTCTTCCTGACGGTGACCGGCGCTGAGGCGCTTTATGCCGATCTCGGCCATTTTGGCCGCCGCCCCATCCAGTATGCCTGGTTTCTCCTGGTCTTCCCGGCACTGCTGTTGAACTATCTGGGGCAGGGGGCCTTCGTGCTGCAGACACCGGAGGCGATGGGCAATCCATTCTTCCTGATGTTCCCGCAATGGGCGCTGCTGCCGGTCGTCATCCTTGCGACCGCGGCAACCATCATCGCCAGCCAGGCGGTCATCACCGGTGCCTTCTCGCTCGTCCGCCAGGCGATCCACCTCGGCTATATGCCGCGCATGCAGATACTCTTCACCTCAGAGACCAATACCGGGCAGATCTTCCTGCCGAGCGTCAACACGCTGCTGCTCGTCGGTGTGATCACCCTCGTACTCGGCTTTGAAAGCTCCGATGCGCTGGCCACCGCCTATGGCATCTCGGTAACGGGAGCCATGGTCGTTACCACACTGATGGCCTTCGAATTCGTCCGGCTGAAATGGAAATGGCCGCAGACGGTGGCGATCGCCACGCTTGCGCCGCTGCTGGCAATCGAGGTAATTTTCCTCGGGGCCAACCTGTTGAAGATCCATGACGGCGGCTGGGTGCCGGCCATGCTGGCGGCCGGTTTCACCATCGTCATGTGGACCTGGAAGCGTGGCACCGCCATCCTATTCGAAAAGACCCGCCGCATCGACGTGCCGCTCGATGCCTTCGTGCCGATGGTGGAGAAGAAATCCGATCACGCGCCCGTATCGGTTCCCGGCATCGCGATCTTCCTGACCAGCGACCCGGAAACCGCGCCCGCCGCTCTCCTGCACAATATCAAGCACAATCACGTGCTGCACGAAAAGAACGTCATCCTGACCATCCGCACGGTCAACAAGCCGCGCGTGGCGATGGACGAGCGCTTCAAGGTGGAAAAAATCTCCGAGCGCTTCACCACCATCGAATTGCGCTTCGGCTTCATGGAATCGCACAACGTCTCCCAGGCGCTCGCCTACCTGCGCAAGACCGGCTTCAAGTTCGACATCATGTCGACCTCCTTCTATCTCGGCCGCCGCAAGCTCGTGCCGGATGCGGAATCCGGCATGCCCATGTGGCAGGACAGGCTCTATATCGCCATGGCCAATGCCGCGACCGACCCGTCGGACTATTTCCACCTGCCGGCAAACCGGGTGGTCGAGCTCGGCTCTCACGTCATCATCTGAGGCCATCCACAACGTGTACCGGCCGTGGCATTCACGCATCTGTTAAATGCGCGTGTGCTGATGAAGCTTGTCTTGCAAGGCTTTCACCTTCCGGCGTTAACCGGTCATCAAGGTTAATAATTCACTCTTTGGTCATTGTCTGACTTGTGGAGTTGCCGTCTTGCGTCCGAAAAGCGTTCTGCGTAACAGGTCCCTGCCGCGTTGGGACCGGCCTGCCGCGCCTGTGGTGCTGGGGCTTGCCTCCTGGCTGGTATTTCCGTCGATACCCTCGCATGGCGACTTCACCGATCTGTTTTCCGGCCTGAAAGGCGCGTCCGAGAGCTGGCGGATGGTGATTACCAATTCCCCTGCCGGTTCCCTGCATAGCGCCTCGCTCGCCTTCCCCGGAGGCGGCAAGGTTCTGGGCGGCGATGCCGGCATCGAATTGCCGGACGGTCGCAAGGTGGCGCTCTCCGACGAGGACAAGTCGAAGGACGGTTCGCCCGACGAGGATCGCGTCAACCGTGCCGCAAAGAAGGGGCGCATCGTTGCCGTCATGCCCATGCTGCCGCCGAAGGCCTTCTCTGCCGGCACCATCCTCGACCGTTCAAGCTCGCTCACCAA
The DNA here is from genome assembly GCF_003597675.1 of Neorhizobium sp. NCHU2750. Lineage (NCBI taxonomy): Bacteria > Pseudomonadati > Pseudomonadota > Alphaproteobacteria > Hyphomicrobiales > Rhizobiaceae > Neorhizobium > Neorhizobium sp. NCHU2750. Next base: position 460,472 of record NZ_CP030827.1, read on the forward strand.
GCCCGTTGACGACGAGGACGAGATGACGGCCTTCGTAAAGTCGCCCAGCCGCCAGGCCGAGATGCAGCCGGTCAGGGTCGCCGAGTTCTACTTCCGCAAGGACGAGGTGAAGGAGAAAAGCCTGCCGCCGATGATCGCAAGCCTCGTCACCAACGATCATCCCGACGTGCTGGCCCTGGGTTATGCCGAGGCGAAGCCCGATTTCTCCCGCCAGTCACCCTTCGATGCCATCCTGAAGAAGCCGGATGCCGGCCGTTTCATTCCGCCGATCGGCCCGGACGATCATGCCTGGGCCGCCAATCCGCTGCCGGCCGATTCTTTCTCCGCAAAGCAGCAGCAATGTCTCGCCTCGGGCATCTATTTCGAGGCGCGTGGCGAATCGGTGCGCGGTCAGGCGGCGGTCGCCCAGGTCATCCTCAACCGGGTGCGCAACCCGGCCTACCCGGCGACCATCTGCGACGTGGTGTATCAGAACGAGGACTGGCGCAACCGCTGCCAATTCTCCTTCGCCTGCGACAACATCAAGGATCGCGTCCGTTCTGCGGACCACTGGAAGACGGCGCGCGAAGTGGCCATGGCGGTCAGCGCCGGCAGGATTTGGCTGCCCGAAGTCGGCTCTGCGACACATTATCACGCGGTCTACGTGCATCCGGCCTGGGCGAAGACGATGAAAAAGGTCGGCCGGATCGGTCTACACGTCTTCTATAGAACCTATGGTGGTGGTTGGAGCTGATACAAGCGCCTTACCCCCTGTGAATTCCCGCGACAGTTTTACCCACCTTGCTCCCGCTCGGCTGATAACGCGATGAATTCATTATCTTTAAATCCCTTGGGGCAAGCTTGCTCAGTGCCTTGACTAGCCGGGCGGTGAAAACTATGTTGCGCGCGACTTGAAAACGGGCCGGAAGGCGCGAAATCCCTCGCTATCCTTGCGTTCGGCTGCACCGGACAAAAAGGCCGGAGGAGGAGGACGTGAGTGATGGACGACCGTGATGATGGTCTGGATGCGCGCCGAAAGCGACTTTCTCAGGCACTTGCCGAGAAAAAGGCCGACGATGCAGCGGAAATGAAACGGGACGGGCAATCCGAAACAAGTCGCAAGGGCATGGCTCTCGGCTTGAAGATTTCCTCCGAATTCGTCTCCGCGATCGCCGTCGGCGGTGTCCTGGGCTATCTGATCGATTGGGCGGTCGGCACCAAGCCGTGGGGGATGATCCTTTTTGTCCTCTTAGGTTTTTGTGCCGGTGTGCTAAGTATATTGCGCGGCGTCGGTATGGTGGCTCAGCCACCGCACCTTTCGGCGCGCAGCGACGAAGATAAAGAGTGAACCGGCCGGTGCCGGTTTTGAAGAACAAGGCCGCGCGGGCGGTCATCGAAAGAGGGTAGACGGTGGCAAACGATCCGATCCATCAGTTCCACATCAATACGATCGTTCCGATCCATGTCGGTGGTTACGACTTCTCTTTCACCAACGCTTCGTTGTTCATGGTCGCAACCGTCGTCGTCGCCGCCGGCTTCATGTACTTCTCCACCTCGCAGCGTTCGCTGATCCCGGGCCGCGCCCAGTCGGTTGCCGAGATGTCCTATGAATTCGTCGCCAACATGTTGCGCGAAGGGGCGGGCAGCCACGGCATGAAGTTCTTCCCGCTGGTGCTGTCGCTGTTCATGTTCATCCTGACGGCGAACCTGCTCGGCATGTTCCCCTATTTCTTCACCGTCACCAGCCAGATCATCGTCACCTTCGCGCTTTCCATGCTCGTCGTCGGTCTCGTGGTCGTCTATGGTTTCTACAAGCACGGCCTGCGCTTCCTGAAGCTTTTCGTGCCCTCCGGCGTTCCCGCCGTTCTTCTGCCGCTCGTGGTGGCGATCGAAGTCATTTCGTTCATTGCCCGTCCGATCAGCCTGTCGGTTCGTCTTTTCGCCAACATGCTGGCCGGCCACATCACGCTCAAGGTTTTCGCAGGTTTCGTCGCCTCGCTCGGCGCGCTCGGTGCACTCGGCATCGGCACGGCGATCCTGCCCCTTCTCATGACCGTCGCTCTGACCGGTCTGGAATTTCTCGTTGCATTCCTTCAGGCCTACGTCTTTGCAGTCCTGACATGCATGTATCTGAACGATGCCCTGCATCCGGACGGTCACTGAGAAATAAAGTCGTTGGTGCTTTGAGCACCAGTCCAAAGCCGCAACAAACCATTCTAAGGAGTTCCAATATGGACGCGGAAGCAGCAAAGTACATCGGCGCAGGTATCGCTTGCCTCGGCATGGGTGGCGCAGGCATCGGCCTCGGCACGATTTTCGGCAACTACCTGTCGGGCGCTCTGCGTAACCCGTCGGCTGCTGATGGCCAGTTCGGCCGCCTGATTTTCGGCTTCGCCGTTACGGAAGCTCTGGGCATCTTCTCGCTGCTCGTAGCGCTCCTCCTCCTGTTCGCTGTCTAAGACCTAAACGTCTAGCGGCATAGGATTGGATCACGGCGGGCCGGAAACGGTATGCCGTGATCCGTTATATATGGAATTCACCTGGAGGTGATGATGTTCGTGACCTCGGCATACGCGCAGACCGCGCCGGCCGCATCTGAAACGCCCGCGGCAAGCGCAGGCGAGGTTCATACCGAAACCGGTGTTGCCCATGGGGCAGAACACGGTGAGGCTGGTTTTCCGCCGTTCGACTCGTCGCATTTCGCGTCGCAGCTGCTCTGGCTCGTCATCACGTTCGGCCTTTTCTATCTCATCATTCAGAAGGTCATCATGCCGCGCGTCGGCGGCATCATCGAGGATCGCAAGGGCCGTATCGCCGGTGATCTCGAAGAAGCCGGCCGCCTGAAGGCAGAAGCCGACGCCGCCGTCGAGACCTATGAAAAGGAACTGGCTGCCGCCCGTTCCAAGGCAAACGCGATTGCCGATGCCGCCCGCAACGACGCCAAGGCCAAGGCTGCCGCAGATCGCACCGCGATCGAAGCGGAAATTGCTGCCAAGATCGCAGCCGCCGAGACCCGCATCGGCGAGATCAAGGCGAAGGCCTTTACCGAAGTCGGCGCGATTGCCGAGGAAACTGCTTCCGCGATCGTCGACCAGCTGATCGGTGGCAAGGCGACCGGCGACGACATCAAGGCCGCGGTTGCGGCTGCCAAGCAGGGAGCCTGATCCATGGCCTTGGACAACACATTCTTCGCCCTTGTCGGCCTGATCCTCTTCTTCGTCCTGATCGCCTATCTCAAGGTGCCGGGCATGATGGGCAAGCAGCTGGACAAGCGCGCCGATAACATCCGCGCCGAACTCGCAGAGGCCAAGCGCCTGCGTGAGGAAGCTCAGGCGCTGCTCGCCGAATACCAGAAGAAGCGCAAGGACGCCGAAGCGGAAGCCGCTGCCCTTCTCGCCGCTGCCGAGCGCGAGGCTGCTCTCCTGACCGAGGAAGCCCGGCAGAAGACCGAGGAATTCGTTGCTCGCCGCAACGCTCTCTCGGAACAGAAGATCAAGCAGGCCGAAGCCGACGCAATCAGCGCCGTCCGCACAGCCGCCATCGACGTTGCTGTGGCTGCCGCCGAAAAGGTGATCGCTGCCAAGAGCGACAAGACCACCCAGACTGCGCTCTTCAAGGACGCGGTTTCCAAGGTCCAGTCGCGCCTCAACTGATGGCGCTCAGACAGATGAAATTGAAAAAGCCGGGTGGAAACGCCCGGCTTTTTTGTTGTCTGTCTGAAGAGGCCGTGGCTGCAACCGCTATCCGGCGGGGAGAAAAAATGCCCGCGCTTCCGGTGGCTGTTCGTGGTCATCGCTCACCTATCGGATATAGCTTGCTCCGTTGATATCGATCGTCGATCCGCTGAGCGATCGTTGCGATCCGATCAGGGAGAACGCCACAAGATCCGCCAGCTCGGTGGCATCCACCATCTCCCCGATCGGAATGTCGCCGACGGCAGCCTCTCGTCCCTTTTCCCGGATGAAATCCTCGGCCATTTCGGTGTGGACAAATCCCGGCGCGATGGCAATTGCGATAATGCCATCCTTGCCGAAATTTCGGGCTATGGACTTCGTCAGGTTTATCAAGCCAGCCTTCGATGCCCCATAGGGCATGTGGTCTTCCGTATAACCGCGTTGCGCTGCCCGGCTGGCAATGTTGATGATACGACCACCGCCTTGTTGTCGAAAGTGCGAAATGGCCGCTCTACAAAGGTCCGCGGGTGCCAGGAGGTTGACGCGCAGGTCAAGTTCCCAAGCGCGCTGCCAGCTATCCAGGTCATCGCCGATCTGAGTTGTCGCGCGGATGCCGGCGTTGTTGATCAGGGCGTGGATTTGGCCGCAGACCGCAACCGAACTTTCCCAGAGAGCGGTTGCTCCCAGGGGATCGACCAGATCTCCCTGTACCACCGCACCTTTCCCCTCGACGCTGAGAAGAAGCTCCTCGGCGCTGTCCCGGTTATACGCATAGTGGATGACGGGATATCCGCCGAAAGCAGCAATGCGTTGCACAAGTGCCCGGCCGATCCCGCCGGATGCTCCGGTGACGAGGATCTTTTGACCTGCCAGCGAGAAATTCGGCGCATCACTCATTGCTTGCCTTCTTTCATTCTCCGTAACTCTCAGAGCCTCCATGAGGTGAGAGCGCGATAGTAATCGAGGCAATGCCGGCCAAGTCGGACAAACCCAAGGTTCGTAATCGGCACGCCGGCTTGTCGGCTGGATGTGCCTCTATCAGCCCTCTGCCTCGTCATCCACTTTCAGCGGCCGAAAGCTCATCCGGTGCAGCGGGCAGGGTCCGTCCGCGATAATCGCGTCGCGGTGCTGCTTCGTCCCGTAGCCGGCGTGTTTTGCGAAACCATAGGCCGGATAGACGAGGCCGGCGCGCTCCATCATCCGGTCGCGCGTCACCTTGGCGATGATCGAGGCGGCGGCGATCGAGACGGAGCGGCTGTCGCCCTTGATGACGGCCTGGCCGGAACACGACAGGCCCTTCGGCACGTCGCGCCCATCGACCAGAACATGGGCAGGCGCGACGGCGAGCCCGGCGACCGCCCGACGCATGGCATCGAGGCTGGCGCGCAAAATGTTGATCCCGTCGATCAGCGCCGGCCCGGACGAGGCGATCGACACATGAGCCGTCGCCATGATCGCCTCGAACAGCTTTTCGCGCTGTTTCAGGCTAAGCTTCTTGGAATCGTTGAGGCCTGCAGGAATATTGTCGGGATCGAGAATGACGGCTGCGGCAACCACCGGACCGGCAAGCGGCCCGCGTCCGGCCTCGTCTGTTCCCGCCACCGGCCAATGGCCGGCCTTGCGAGCGGCCAGTTCGAGACTGAAATCGCAGGCGAGGGCGGATGGATCGAAAAGCATCGGAGAATCGGGCGGCGTGCGTGCGGGCATGGCGGCAAGCTCGCACGCCGTCCCGATCTCCTGCAAGCCCCGAACGCGAGTGCGGCTTCGCTGTCCACCGGGGAACGCGGTGGTCCGGGGCTTCATTCTCGGCGGGAGGGGAGGCGGGGAAACCGAGCCGAGAAAGAGAAAAATGCGGTATGGAAGGACTGGCTGGATCATGGCGGATGTTGCGCCATCCCGCTTGGACGATTCGCTCCTGTCAGCGCCTTCCGGTATAACTCAGTTGAACAATCCTCTCAGAGAAGCGACAGCTGTATGCCGGCGCCATTCGGGCGGATGAACAGGTCATCGCGCAGATGCATGCCGCGCCGCCCGAGCCCGAGCCTCTTGGTCGCCATCTCGAAGCGGCGGCCGATCTGCCAGGCATAGGGACCGGCCCCCTTCATCCGCTTGCCGAATTCGGCATCGTAATCCTTGCCGCCGCGCATCGAGCGGATCAGCGACATCACATGCCGGTAGCGGTCCGGATAATTGCGCAGCAGCCAATCGCGAAACAGCGGGCTGACCTCGAGCGGCAGGCGCAGCAGCACATAGCTTGCCTCCGTTGCACCGGCCGCATGGCCGGCATCGAGAATGCGCTCGATTTCGTGGTCGTTCAGCGCCGGAATGATCGGCGAGGCCATGATGGCGGTCGGTATGCCGGCCTCCGAAAGCGCCTTGATCGCCTCCAGCCGCTTGGCCGGCGTCGAGGCGCGAGGCTCCATCGTCCGCGCCAGCTTGCGCTCCAGCGTCGTCACCGAGATCCCGACCTTGGCAAGTCCCTTCGATGCCATGTCGGACAGAATGTCGATATCGCGCATGATGAGCGCAGATTTCGTCACGATCAGCACTGGATGGTTGGCTTTCTGCAGCACTTCGAGGATCTGGCGCATGATCCGCCATTCCCGCTCGATCGGCTGGTAGGGGTCGGTATTGGTGCCGATCGCGATTGCCCTGACCTTGTAGTCCGGCCTGCTCAGCTCCCGCTCCAGAAGCCGCGGCACGTCCGGCTTGGCAAACAGCTTGGATTCGAAATCGAGCCCCGGAGAAAGCCCCATGAAACTGTGGCTCGGACGGGCAAAGCAATAGATGCAGCCATGCTCGCAGCCGCGATAGGGATTGATCGAGCGGTCGAAGCCGATATCCGGGCTGTCATTGCGGGTGATTGCCGTCTTTGGCTTTTCCACCTGCACCTCGGTGCGGAACGGCTCCATGTCCTCCATCGTCTGCCAACCATCGTCGAACGCCTCACGTCGCTCGGCCTCGAAGCGTCCGCTCGGGTTGATGCCCGCGCCACGCCCGCGCCGCCGGTCGATCTCGATCCGAAGGCCGGAGGATTGAACCAGTGCATCGGCAATGTCAGCCGTATGGGCGGGCGCAAACGCACCCTGCCTGAGTTCAGACAGCTCTGTCATTGAAGGCTCCTGACGGGATCGTTTCCCGTTCCTGATGATTAAATTCCTACCCCTCAAATGAGAACATTGCAAGAACAAACTTTGCTGCTCGCTGGCAATCCCCAAAACTATAGGCTAAGGGTCAGAAATGCTGACTGTTTTGATGGAATGCAGGGATCAGGAAGCCGAGCTCGCGCAGACGCTGTCCATCCTCGTCACAGCCGCGGTGGAGGGGCTGGTGAGCGACGTGATCGTGCTCGATCACGCGTCGCGCGATGGCTCGTCGCGTGTCGCGGATGCGGCCGGCTGCCGGTTTCACAGTCACTGGGACATCAAGGATATCCTGCGCAGCGCCCGCGGCGAGTGGCTGCTGTTCATCGAGGCCGGCGCGCGTCCGCAAAGCGGCTGGATCGAGGAAGTAATGGAGCACCTGGCGATCAACAAGCAGGCCGCCCGCTTCTCTCCCTCGCGCAACTATCGCCGGCCGCTCTTCAAGCGCATCGGGCGCTCCTTGCCGCCGCTAGAATACGGGCTTCTGGTGCAAAAGAAGAATGCCATTGCCGCAGCGAAATCGGGCATGACGCTGGAAATGCTCGCCAAGGGACACAAGGCGACGAGGCTCGTCAGCCAGTTGATCCCCGCCTGGGTGCTGAGGGCCCGCTGAAGCAGCTCCAGCAAAAGTGCGTAGCGGTTTTGCGTCCGGAACTGCGCCAAACTAGGAGGATAGAGCAATTCCGCTATTCGAAGAGAAGCGGCATTGATCTAGAATCTAGCTCTTGGTGCGTTTGAGGTGTTCGTCGAGCCGCGGCATGATTTCCACGAAATTGCACGGCATGTGGCGATAGTCGAGCTGTGCCTTCAAGATCCCGTCCCAGGCATCCTTGCAGGCACCGGGCGAGCCGGGCAGCACGAAGACGAAAGTGGCGTTGAACACCCCGCCTGTAGCGCGTGACTGGATCGTCGATGTACCGATCTTGTCATAGGAAATCCGGTGAAACACCTCCGAAAACCCGTCCATCCGCTTTTCGAATAGCGGTTCCAGCGCTTCCGGCGTCACGTCGCGGCCGGTAAACCCGGTTCCGCCGGTGGTGATGACGACATCGATCTCGGCATCGAGCGTCCATTTCGTCACCTGGGCCGCGATCTTCCCACGGTCGTCGGTGACGATGGCGCGCGCCTTGAGCACATGGCCGGCCGCCTCGATCCGGTCGGCCAGCGTCTGGCCGGATTTGTCATCGTCGAGCGTGCGGGTATCGGACACGGTCAGCACCGCAATGCCCAGCGGCACGAACTGGCGGGTCTCGTCTATACCGATCATGATCTTCTTCCTGTCGTCTCGGCGGCTGCAAAATACCAGTCCGGCCGCATCGCCTGCAGTCTTTCCGCCGCCCGGCCAGCCTCTTCGGCGGTATCGAACAGGCCGAAACAAGTGGCACCGGAACCCGACATGCGGGTAAGCCAGGCGCCTTCATTGGCAATCATCGCGGAAATCTCGTCGATCTCGCCAAGCAGTGCCGCGGCCGGCGGCTCGAGGTCGTTGCGCAGGCCTGAGAGATCGGTGCGCCAGTCGCCGGTGAGGGGCGGGATCGGCGCATTCGTCTTGGTCGCAAGCCGCCGGAAAATGTCGGGGGTCGAGACACCGAGGAGCGGATTGCCGATGACGATCGGAAAGGACGGCATGCTGTCCAGAAAGACGAGATCCTCGCCGATCCCGCGCGCTTCCGCGGGCTTGTTCTTCAGGCACATCGGCACGTCTGCACCAAGCGAAAGGGCAAGCGCTGCAAGCTCGCTGTCGGAAAGACCAGCCTCTGCCCGCCACAAACGCAGCAGGCCACGCAGCGTCGCGGCCGCGTCCGCCGAACCGCCGCCGATGCCGGATGCGATCGGCAGGTTCTTTTCAAGGTGAATGGCAACCTGCGGAGCGCTCATCCCCTTGTCGCGAAGTGCTGCCCGCATCAGGTCGCGCGCCCGCACCACCAGGTTCTTCTGCACACTCGCCGCGTCGACAGGCAGTTCCGCGCCGAACCGGCCGGAGACAGAAAAGCTGTCGCTCTCGGCCGGCGTAAAATGCAGCACGTCGCCGACCGCCGAACCCTGTGCCATGAAGGTGACGATCATTTCGAGCAGGTGGTAGCCATCGGCGCGCTGGCCGACGACATGCAGCGCGAGATTGATTTTCGCAGGCGCAAATTCGGTGACGGCGCCATCCTGGGCCGCAGACTGAAAAAGGCCCGCCGCACCGGCAGGCCTTGTCATCTCGGGTGCGGTTTCGCGCATCAGGACTTCTTGTCGGGCGTGGCCGGCTCGGGCGTCGGCTGGGCCGGCGTATCGGTCTCCTTGCGCACCGTATTGGTCGCATTCGGATCGAGCGGCGGCAGTCCGTTCTCGATCTTGTCCTTCACATGCTCGCGGTTCACGTCGTCGCCTTCGGAAACCAGTGTCCGGTTCCACTGGTAGACGGCTTCGAGCTTGCGCCCGACGCGCCAATAGGCGTCGCCCAGATGGTCGTTGATCGTCGCGTCGCCGGCGCGCAGCTGCACTGCCTTTTCAAGCTCGCTCACCGCATCGTCGAAACGGTTGAGGCGGAAATAGGCCCAGCCGAGCGAATCGACGATATAGCCGTCGTCGGGGCGTGCATCGACGGCGCGCTGGATCATCTTCAGCCCTTCGTCGAGATTGATGTTCATGTCGACCAGCGAATAGCCGAGATAGTTCAAGACCTGCGGCTGTTCCGGGTTGAGATCCAGCGCCTTGCGGAAGTTGGGCTCGGCCTTGGCCCAGTCCTTCAGCCGCTCATAGGCGATGCCGCGCTGGAAGAAGACCGACCAGTCGCCCGGCTTCGGCACAGGACCGATCACCTCGACGGCCTTGTCGTAATTGGCGGCCATCTCCTGGTAGTCCTTGGCTTCCGAGAGAACGCTGCCATAGGCGACATAGCTGCGGATATCGGACGGATCGGACTGGATCAGGTCCTTCAGGTGCTGCTTGGCCTCATCGAGCTTGCCGGTATCCGACAGCGTGATGCCGAGCTGAAGTTCGGAAATCCGCCGCATCGGCGAATCCTCCGGCACCTTCTGGTAGAAGGCGATCGCCTGCTGCGGCTGGTCCTGCTTTTCGGCAATACCGCCGAGAAGTATCAGCGTGTCGGCGCTCCTTTCGTCGAGCGAATGGGAGATCTGCAGGTAAAGCGCCACCATGTCCTCGGCGCCCTGGCGGTTCAGCGCGCCACCGATGGAAAACAGCACGCCGGCTGCACCTTCCGTGGCATTGGTGATCTGCTGCACCGGCTTGTCGCCCTTGTCGATGCTTTCGCGCAGCGCCTTCAGGGGAGCGTAATTGGAAATCATCCCGTCGCCGACGGAGATCGCGTCGAGCGCCTTCTGCTTGTTGCCGGCGGCAGCTTCAAGCCGCGCCAGCGCCATCACGGCGCGCATGAACGTGTCGGGCGCGGTGGCAACGGCGTCGTTGCTGGTCACGGCCTTGTTGAGATACTGCCGCGCCGTCGAGACGTCGCCGGCAACCAGCGCCATCGCGCCGCTCTGGTAGTCGGTGAAGACCTTGAACCAGGCCGGGCCCTTCAGCCCGTTGATCATCGAGATCGCCCGCTTGCCGCGGCCGGCGCCGACATCCGCCCAGGCGGTCAGCAGCACATGCGTCAGCCGGTCGAGATCGTTCGGGCCGTCATACGCGAGGATCTTCTTGGCGGCATCGTATTTTCCGCCATGAATGGCATCGAGCCCGCGCACGATCTTGGTGATGCGCTCCACCGAGGCATCCTCCTTCAGCGCATTGGCTTCTTTCAGGCCGCCATTGAAATCGCCGCTCATCAGGAGCGAGATCATCAGTCTTTCGCGGATTTCCAGGTTGGCGGGTTCGAAGTCCAGCGCCTTGCGGTAAAGCGCAATCGAGTTGGCATAGTCGTGGTCGACGTCTGCAGTGCGGCCGGCAAGAAAGGCGCCGGCGAAGGAATTCACGCTTTCGGGCGTAAACGTCACGGCTTTCTGGTCGGCAGGCTTGGCTTCCGGTGTGGCAGCGGCTGCCGTCAAGCTCGACCATGGGCCGAACACCAGGCATGCCGCGAGCGCGACGCTGGAAAGCAGAAGATGGCGGGATGTCTGCCGCATAGACGGGCCTTTCATGAAAGCTGGCGTGTCGGCGACGCGTCGCCGCAGGATTGCGCCGAGTGATTCACAACAGAATGGCTTTTTTGGAGCATGTCCGCAACAAAATCTCCGGTATCGTCGGGCAACGATACCGGTAACACCTGCGTTAACGCGCCCTCAGTTGACCCGCTGGATGGAGAAGTCGATGACTTCCATCAGCGCATCCTTGATCGGGCCGGCTGGCAGCGGCGCCAGTGCATCGCGGGCAATCTTGCCGTAATGCAAGGCGCGCGCGATCGTATCCTTCAGCGCGTCGTATTTGGTGATCAGCCCGAGCGCCTTTTCGAGGTTTTCGTCGCTACTCTCGCCCTGTTCGATCGCGGTGCGCCAGAAGGCCTGTTCTTCCTGCGTGCCCCGGCGGAAGGCCAGGATGACGGGAAGGGTGATCTTGCCCTCGCGGAAATCGTCGCCGACATTCTTGCCGAGATCGGCAGCCTTGCCGCCGTAATCCAGCGCATCATCGACCATCTGGAAGGCGTAGCCGAGGTTCATGCCGAAGGAGCGCAGTGCTGAGCGGCTCGACTTGTCGGCATTGGCGATGATCGGGCCGACTTCGGCGGCCGCCGCAAACAGCGCTGCCGTCTTGGCGCGGATCACCGAGAGATAGTCGTCCTCGGTCGTTTCCATGTTCTTGGCGACGGAGAGCTGCAGCACCTCGCCCTCGGCGATCACGGCTGCGGCGGAAGCCAGGACGTCGAGCGCTTCGAGCGAGCCGACATCGACCATCATCTTGAAGGCCTGGCCGAGCAGGAAGTCGCCGACCAGAACGCTTGCCTGGTTGCCCCAGATCATCCGCGCCGTCGACTTGCCGCGGCGCAGGTCGCTCTCGTCGACCACGTCGTCATGCAGCAGCGTTGCCGTATGCATGAATTCGACCGAGGTCGCGAGCTTCACATGGCCTTCGCCCTGATAGCCGAACATCGAGGCGGCGGCGAGCGTCAGCATCGGGCGCAGCCTCTTGCCGCCCGAAGAGATCAGGTGATTGGCCACTTCCGGGATCATCTGCACATCTGATCCCGCCTTCGACAGGATCAGCTGGTTGACCCGGTCCATGTCGGCCTTGGTAAGGTCGACCAGGGGCTTCACGGATGCAGATTTGTTTTTGCCTTCTTCAAGCGGTATGACGACGCCCAAGTTCAGGCCTCCTTGGAAAATTTCGCTACGACACTAGAAAAGGTCCATAGGGCGGCAAGACAAAAACATAAAGAGATTTTCGCGAAAGGGCGACAGATGATCGAGCTTATTCGTACCAATGAGGTCGTAACCCTGTCGCTGGCGCAGAGCCTGATGAAGGATGCAGGCATCCATTGCCTTGTCGCCGATCAGGCCATGAGCATCATGGAAGGCTCGCTCGGCCTTCTGCAGCGCCGGTTGCTGGTCGAGGAAGACCGCGCCGACGAGGCCCGTTCTATCCTGCGCGACGCCGGCCTGGAGGCAGAATTGCGGCCATGAGTGACGTTGATTTCAAGGGCGCGGATCAGGCTCGGGATGACTTCACCGTGGATGCCTTCCATCGGGGGCGTTTTCACGTCGTACAGCCGAGAAATGAAGGGCATCGCTCCGGTATAGACGCCATGCTTCTGGCCTCGCTCGTGGCCGGTGATGGACCGGTCAGCGTCGCCGATCTGGGGGCTGGCGCAGGCGCTGCCGGTCTTGCCGTCGCAGCCCGCCTGCCGCAGGCCAGGGTGACGCTGGTCGAGAAATTCCCGGTCATGGCCGCCTATGCGCGCAAAAGCGTCGATCTGACGGAAAATGCCTTCCTTGCGGAACGGGTCAATGTGATCGAGGCGGATGTCACGCTGACCGGCCGTGCAAGGGTTGCGGCAGGGCTCGAGGACGAAGTTCACGATCACGTCATCATCAACCCGCCCTTCAACAATGCCGGGGATCGCCGCACGCCCGACAACCTGAAGGCTAATGCCCATGCCATGACCGAGGACCTTTTCGAGGTCTGGCTGAAGACGGCGGGCGCGATCATGAAGCCGGGCGGGCAATTGTCGCTGATCGCAAGGCCGGAATCGGTTGCCGATATTCTTGCCGCCTGCGGCATGCGTTTCGGCGGTGTCGAGATCACGCCTGTCCATCCGCGTCCCGGCGAGGACGCGACCCGTATTCTGGTGACCGCGATCAAGGGATCGAGGGCAAGGCTCGTCTTCCGCGCGCCGCTCGTCGTGCACGGCGAGGACGGCCATTTCTTTTCGCCCGAGGTCGACGATCTCAACAACGGCCGTGCGGCTTACCGGCGGCGCATCGTCAGCCGGTCACCACGTCGAACAGCAGTTTGACGTTGAGGGCGGCAATGACGAGCGCGATCAGGTAGGCGAGGCCGGCAAGCCAGCGCGGGGCAACCAGTGCGCCCATCTTCGCCTTGCTGGTGGTGAACATCACGAGCGGGAAGACGGCGAAGGAAAGCTGCAGGCTGAGCACCACCTGCGTGAGGATCAGCAGTTCCGAGGTGCCGGCGTCACCATACCAGATCGTCACGAGCCCGGCCGGCACGATGGCGATCGCTCGCGTGACCACGCGCCGGATCCACGGTTTCAGCTTGATATGCAGGAACCCTTCCATGACGATCTGGCCGGCAAGTGTTGCCGTGACCGTCGAGTTGAGGCCGCAGCACAGAAGCGCCACGCCGAAGAAGATCGGCGCCAGTGCAAGGCCCAGCATGGGCGAAAGGAGCGCATTCGCTTCACCGAGTTCCGCCACATCCGTATAGCCGTTGGCATGGAACGCCGCAGCGGCGAGGATGAGGATGGCGGCGTTGATCATCAGCGCGAAGGTGAGAGCCACGGTGGAATCGATCGTCGCGAATTTCAGCGCCTCGCGCTTTTCCGGCACGCTTTTGCCGAAATCGCGCGTCTGCACGATGCCCGAATGCAGGTAGAGATTATGCGGCATCACGGTGGCGCCGAGAATGCCCAGCGCCAGATAGAGCATTTCCGGATTGCGCACGATATCCGTCGTCGGCACGAAGCCGATCGCTACATCCGACCAGACCGGATCGGCAAAGAAGATCTGCACGCCGAAGCAGACGGCGATGACCCCGAGCAGCGTGATGACGAAGGCCTCGACCCAGCGGAAGCCGAGCCTTTGCAGGTAGAGGATGAGAAACACGTCGAGCGCGGTCACGAGCACGCCGATCTCGAGCGAAATGCCGAAGATCAGGTTGAGGCCGATCGCCGTGCCGATCACTTCCGCAATGTCGGTTGCAATGATGGCGATCTCCGCCATGGCCCACAGGACCACCGATACGGATCGCGGAAACGCGTCGCGACAGGCCTGTGCCAGGTCGCGGCCCGAGGCGATCGCCAGTCGCGCACAGAGCGATTGCAGCACGATCGCCATCAGGTTGGAGAGCAGTGCCACGGAAAGCAGCGCATAGCCGAACTTGGAACCGCCGGCGAGCGAGGTCGCCCAGTTGCCGGGATCCATATATCCCACCGCCACCAGATAGCCCGGTCCGGCAAAAGCCAGGATACGGCGGAGTTTCGAGCCGTGGCCTGAGACCTTTACCGATTTGTAGACGTCCGAAAGGGAAGCCTCGCGAGCGTCATGACGCCAGCCATTCTCTGTTTCTATGCGGGAGAGATCCATGGGTTCCTCAAGTAGCAATGCCGGCATCATGCTTGTTTAAAATGAAAATGCAAGTCATTTGCAACAAGGTTGAAATCAGGCTCCTGAATGGCGGATGGAACAGGGTGATTGCACTTGTCGTTGCAATGCTTACATGCAGTGCTGAATTTCTATTCTGGAAGGATCGTCAATGGCTGGCTTGCTCAATCGTCTTCTCCCCAAGCGTTTTCGCAAAAAGGGTTTGGCGATCCCCGTCGTCCGCCTGCATGGGGCGATCATGACCGGCGGCAGCCAGTTCAAGCCGACCCTCAATCTGGCCGGCGTCGCGCCGATGCTGGACAAGGCCTTTGCCGTGAAGGACGCACCGGCCGTCGCCATCTCGCTCAATTCCCCCGGCGGCTCCCCGGTCCAGTCGCGGCTGATCTTCCAGCGCATCCGTGCGCTGGCCGAAGAAAAGCAGAAGAAGGTGCTGATCTTCGTCGAAGATGTCGCGGCCTCCGGCGGCTACATGATCGCGCTCGCGGGCGACGAGATCTTTGCCGACCCGACTTCGATCGTCGGTTCGATCGGCGTCGTCTCCGGTGGCTTCGGCTTTCCTGAAATGCTGAAGAAGATCGGCGTCGAGCGCCGCGTCTATACCGCCGGCGAGAACAAGGCGATCCTCGATCCGTTCAAGCCGGAAAGGGAAAGCGATATCGAATATCTGAAGACGCTGCAGCTCGAGATCCACAAGGTCTTCATCGACATGGTCAAGATGCGGCGCGGCCAGCGTCTGGTCGACGATACGGAAATCTTCTCCGGCCTGTTCTGGACCGGGACGAGGGGCCTCGAACTCGGCCTGATCGATGGTCTCGGCGACATGCGCGAGGTGATCAAGCGCCGTTTCGGCAAGGATGCGCGCCTCGAACTGATCGGTGGCGCCCGCACGCTGCTCGGCAAACGGGTTCCCGGTGTCTCGGCAATCGCACCGAATTTCGGCGAAATCGCCGCGGAGGCCGGCGCGGGGCTTGCCGCGAGTGTCGAAGAAAGGGCATTGTGGAGCAGATACGGGCTGTAATGTCCGATATGCGGTGCCTTTCGCGCCGCATTCTATATGAGGAATTCAAGGGGAAATGGCCCAGTTTCTGTTTCTGGTCGTCGTGGTTTACGGCGGGTGGACGATCTACAAGCGCTTTATCAAGGACGCCGAAAAACTGACGGCCAAGACAAGGCGGCAGGAAAAGGAGCGCGAGACCGGCGCCATCGCCACGCTCGAAAAGGACCCGGTGACGGGCGAATATCGGGTGAAAAAGGACGAGGAATAGCGGTTAGGCCGGCAATTTTCTGCTATGATGGGCCGAGACTGGACCATCGACTGGAGATTTTCATGCGCGTGACGAAATGGAACGACGCCCTCGCAGTGCAGATACCCGATGACGTGGCCAAGTCGCTCGATCTGAAGGAGGGCGATGAGGTCACGGTTCGCGTCGCCGATCAGGCTATTTTGGAAATCGAACGTGAAGACGCGCGCCGACAGGCGCTTGAGCGCATCAGGGCCGCCAAATTCAAACTGCCGCCGAATTGGAAATTTAACCGCGACGAGGCCAACGAGCGTTGACCACGGGCGTCGCCGATCTTCTCGATACGAATATTCTTGTCTACGCTCTGGCCGATGATGCGAAATCGGTTGTGGCACAAGATCTGATGGCAAAGCCGTTCGTCATCAGTGTGCAAGCCTTGAACGAGTTCGCAAATGTCGGTCGCCGCAAGCTAGACCTGTCTTGGGACCGTGTGGCTGGCCACATAGAGGATATAGCGCTCGCCGCACGCGTGGTTTTGCCCATCGAACGGGAATTCAACTCGGTCGCCTTGAGGCTTGCGCCGCGTTTCAACCTTGCCTTCTATGATGCTCTCATGGTCGCGGCGGCATTGAGCGCAGGTTGCAGCACATATTATTCCGAGGATCTGCACCACGGCCTCGTCATCGACGGCCGCTTGACGGTCATAAATCCATTCCGCTGAGCCGGTCCGGCTATAAATCCTTGACCCTTGTCCCCCCGCGTGGCACTCGTCCGCATCCTCAACCAAACGATGCCGATTATTCCCATGACCGATCTGCCCGAACATATGGACCCCAAGCGCTCGTTCCAGGCGCTCATCCTGACGCTCCATAACTATTGGGCGGACAAGGGCTGCGCCGTGCTGCAGCCCTACGACATGGAAGTCGGTGCCGGCACCTTCCACCCGGCCACCACCCTGCGTGCGCTCGGGCCCAAGCCCTGGAAGGCCGCCTATGTCCAGCCGTCGCGCCGTCCCTCCGATGGCCGCTACGGCGAAAACCCCAACCGCCTGCAGCACTATTACCAGTATCAGGTCATCCTGAAGCCGAACCCGTCCAACCTGCAGGAGCTCTATCTCGGTTCCCTGAAGGCGATCGGTCTCGATCCGCTGCTGCATGACGTGCGCTTCGTCGAGGACGACTGGGAGAGCCCGACGCTCGGCGCCTGGGGCCTCGGCTGGGAATGCTGGTGTGACGGCATGGAAGTCTCGCAGTTCACCTATTTCCAGCAGGTCTGCGGCATCGAATGCTCGCCGGTCGCCGGCGAACTCACCTATGGTCTGGAGCGCCTCGCCATGTATGTCCAGGGCGTCGATAATGTCTACGACCTGAATTTCAACGGTCGCGAAGGCGAAGAGAAGATCTCCTATGGTGACGTCTTCCTGCAGGCCGAGCAGGAATATTCCCGCCACAACTTCGAATTCGCCAATACCGAAATGCTGCATCGCCATTTCATTGATGCCGAGAAGGAATGCCTGGCGCTGCTCGCCGCCGGTGCTCCTGCACTGATGGCTGCACAGCAAGAGGCGGGGAGCGCCGCAGGCGCGACAGGGATACTACATAAGTGTGTCTTCCCGGCCTATGACCAGTGCATCAAGGCATCGCATGTCTTCAACCTGCTCGATGCCCGCGGCGTGATCTCGGTTACCGAGCGCCAGAGCTATATCCTGCGCGTCCGCACGCTGGCCAAGGCCTGCGGCGAGGCCTTTCTGCTGACGGATGCCGGTGGGGCGAATATCGGCAAGGCGGCGTGAGCTTACGCTTTGCGCGCCTTTTGGTTGTGCAATAATTCATGATACTTGCAAAGGTTGCAATTGTGCATAATACTCCCCAAGGGTTGAACCTTGGGGGTTGTTATGTTGCGCATCAAGTTTGCATGCGCGGCCTTGGCCGCGTTGTCTCTCAGTGCATGCCAGTCTGCTCCGGAATGGAGCATGAAGACCGGTTTTCCCGTAAAACGGCCAATTGTTCAGGCTGTCTGTGAAATTTTCAAAAAATTCAATGACATCCGTGCAAATGACGATTTTCCGAAAGGGTACTACATCGTGACTGTCACGATGGAGAGCGGTCGCCGGAACAAAGTCGGTGCCGGTGTCGACGCATCCTACAAGACGAGGGATAGTGGCGATCGATTTTTTCAGCTGGATGCGGGTTCCGGCGGCTTGGCCGGGCTTGGTGGCGATCTGTCCTCAAGCCGGGTGAGCACGACGCCGATTACCTTCAAATTGACTGATCTCGACCAGAAAAACGACCACCTAAAGGCGCAATGCGTCAACGGATACGCCAAAGACACTGATGCCACTGCCCGCGGTGCCAATCTTGGGCTGGCGCAATGGTTCTCTGATGTCATGTATGCGTCACCTGTCGGCTTTCCCGACAATCCGAAAACGGCATTGCGGCTGGAGCGAAGCGGCGGTGGATCGCTGTTTCCTTCCTGGCGGTTCTCCCGTGGTTTTGTCAGCCCAAATCTCGCGGCGAGTTTTGCCAATTATGACGAGTTGAGAGTCGAGATGAAGAGCGACACCGGCACAAGCGATGCCGGTGCGGTCAAAGTGACCAAGGACGGAAGGACCACCAGTGTCCCGGCAATCAGCACCGAAACCTATCGCAATCTCTTGCAGCAACGCATCGAGATCGTTCCGCTGCAGTAGCCGTCATCCTGGCCGTCTTCGCGGTCGGGTGACAACATAAGCGAACTCACCTAAGGTCCCCTGCAACCTTGATGCTGTGGGGGACCCGTCATGTATATCGCGCTTGGCATTATCGCCATTGCCGTCATCTATTTGATCTTCATCTATAACGGCCTCGTCCGCGCCCGGCAGATGGCCGAGGAGGCTTGGTCGGGTATCGACGTGCAGTTGAAGCGCCGCGCCGACCTGATCCCCAATCTCATCGAGACGGTCAAGGGTTACGCCGCCCACGAAAAGGGCACGTTCGAGGAAGTGGTCAAGCTGCGCAACCAGGCGCAGGCCGTGCCCCAGGGCGATGTCGCGGGCCGCGCCCAGGCGGAAGGCCTGCTCACCCAGGCGCTCGGAAAGCTGTTTGCGCTGGCCGAAGCCTATCCGGACCTCAAGGCCAACCAGAATTTCCTCGAACTGCAAACCTCGCTGGAGACGATCGAAAGCGAGATCCAGATGGCACGACGCTATTACAACGGCGCCACCCGCGACCTCAACATCAGGGTCGAGAGCTTTCCCGCCAATCTCGTCGCCGGCCCATTCGGCTTTTCCAAGCGCGACTATTTCGAAATCGAAAACGAAGCCGATCGCGCCGTGCCCCAGGTAAAGTTCTGACCGGAGGCCGCTGATGTTTCGGCGCCTTCTCCTAGCCTTCGCGCTTGTTCTCGTCGCCTGCCTCCCGGCTTTCGCGGAGGAATATATCCGCAGCTACAATTCGGATATCCGGATCGCCGCCGATGGCGAGTTGACGGTGGCTGAGACGATCACGGTCAATGCCGAGGGCAACCGCATCCGCCGCGGTATTTTTCGCGATTTCCCGACGACCATGGAGGATGCCAAGGGCCACACCATACGGGTCGGCTTCACGCCCGTTTCCGTCACCCGTGACGGGCGGCCGGAAGACTTTCACACCGAAACCATCTCCCGCGGCATCCGCATCTATGCCGGCAGCGAGAACACGTTGCTTTCGCCCGGCGAGCATACTTACGTCATTACCTACAGGACCACCCGGCAGATCCGCTATTTCGACGATCATGACGAGCTTTACTGGAACGTCACCGGCAATGGCTGGCTGTTTCGTATCGCCAGAGCCTCGGCGCGGGTAACACTGCCGGGCGGCACGGTGACCGATACGGCCGCCTTCACCGGCGCCTACGGTTCCACCGCCCGCGATGCGCGAGCGAGCGCCTCTGGCAATCAGGCGGATTTCACCACGACCCGTCCGCTCGCCGGCCAGGAAGGCCTCACCATCGTCGTCGGCTTCCCCAAGGGCATTGTTGCAGCGCCATCTGCCGATCAGCAAAGCGCCTGGTGGTGGCGTGACAACCGCAATCTCTTCCTGGCGATCGGCGGCCTTGCCACCGTCTTCCTTTATTACCTCTTCGTCTGGCGAAGGGTCGGGCGCGATCCCGCCCGTGGCGTCATCGTGCCGCGTTGGGATACGCCTGCCGGCATCTCTCCGGCACTGGTCAATTATATCGACAACAAGGGCTTTTCCGGCGGCGGCTGGACGGCCTTTTCGGCAAGCCTGCTCGACCTTGCGGTCAAGGGTTATCTGACGCTGGAGGATTTGAAATCCCGCGTCGTGGTCAAGATTGCCGACAGTCGGAAGGCGATCAAGGATCTGCCGCCCGGCCAGGCCGTCATGCTGTTTCAGATGGGGGCGGCAGGGAATACCTTCGCCATCGACAAATCGAACGGCGAACGGGTGCAGGAAATCGGCAAGGCCTTTCGCCAGTCGATCGAAAAGGAACATCGCGGCAAATATTACAGGCACAACACCGTCTATGTGGTGCTCGGCCTGCTCCTGAGCATCGTTGCGGGCGGGGCATTGCTGGTCTTCGGTGATATCGATCCGGATGATCTGGGTTTGCTGCTGCCGCCGGCTATTTTCGGTGCCGTCTGGTCCTTCTTCGCCGTCAAGGCGGGAAAATCGCTCCTGAGGAAGAAGACGATTGCCGCCCGCATCGGCGCGATCATCTTCATTGCCGTTTTCGGCCTCGCCATTCTGGCCATTGGAGGCACCTTCATCACCGGCGCCATCGAAAGCTTCGAGGATGGTCAGTGGCCGGTCTTTGCCGGTGTCGGCGGCCTCTTCATCATCAATGTCGTGTTCTTCTTCCTGATGGGCGCGCCGACACCGCTCGGCCGCAAGCTGATGGACGAGATCGAAGGCCTGCGCACCTATCTGACGGTCGCCGAGAAGGACCGCATGAACATGGCCGGCGCGCCGCAGATGTCGCCGCAGCATTTCGAAAAGCTTCTGCCCTATGCCGTGGCACTCGGCGTCGAAAAACCCTGGAGTGAGGCCTTTGAGACATGGCTTGCCACAGCGGTTGCCGCCGGCGCCGCGGCCTATACCGCAAGCTGGTACTATGGCGATGGCTTCGGCAGCTTCGGAGATCGCATCGGCGGCTTCTCGTCCTCGATGTCCGACACGATAGCCTCCACCATCCCGACCCCGAAATCCTCGTCATCGTCTTCCGGTTTCTCGGGCGGCGGCTTTTCCGGCGGCGGAGGAGGTGGTGGCGGTGGTGGGGGCTGGTAGTCCGACTTGATTGTCTTTCGTCTATCAGTCACGCTGCATCTGAAATGACACATGGAGGCAAGCGTGCCCGATACACCGCAGGCTGACTTTGTGGAAGAATGCCGTCGGCAGTCTAAATGCGCCGCTTTGGCCGACGCGGCTGATCCCGATCTGGATTTGCTCTTGGATGCGGCACTTGCCGACGTCGAGGACGAAGACTGATCATGCGGCACATTGCACCTCCCCCTCGAGGGGGGAGGTCGCCGCACAGCGGCGGGTGGGGGTGATCCAATGCAGGGTAAACGGCCGGACTGGAGTTCCAAGTTCAAGATCGCGAATGCACGCCGCTTGAGGAAAGACGGCACCGATGCTGAGGCTAGGCTATGGCGCCATCTGTGGCGGATACCGATAGAGGGAACGCATTTTCGACGTCAGGTGCCGATTGGCCCGTATTTTGCAGATTTCGCCTGCCACCAGATCGGTCTGGTGATTGAACTCGACGGCAGCCAGCATGCAGAGGATGCGGCGCGACGCTACGATGCGAAGCGAACCGAATTTTTGGCAAGCCAGGGTTATCAAGTGATCCGCTTCTGGAACCATGAAGTATTTGAAGAGCTGGAAGCGGTGCTGGATACCATATTTGCCATTGTGCAGCAGCGCCCAATTTTGCTAGCAGAGGCACACAATTTTCACCCCACCCCGGACCTGTGGTCCGACCCTCCCCCTCAAGGGGAGGGTGAGGAAAAATGATATGCCAGACCTGCTTCTTGAACTTCGCTCCGAGGAAATCCCCGCCCGCATGCAGCGCAAGGCGGCGGGAGACCTGAAAAAGCTCGTCACCGACGCGCTGGTGGATGCAGGCCTGACTTATGAGGGTGCGCGCGAATACTGGACACCGCGCCGCCTGACGCTTGATATCCGCGGCCTGACCGCCCGTTCCGCCGACCTGCGCGAAGAAATCAAGGGCCCGTCGACTTCCGCACCGGAACAGGCGATTGCAGGTTTCCTGCGCAAGGCCGGCCTCTCGGATATTTCTCAAGCCCAGGTCGCGACCGACCCGAAGAAGGGCGACTTCTATCTCGCGGTCACGTCCAAGGCCGGCCGCGCCGCCGAAGAGATCATTGCAGATGTGATGCCGGGCATCATCCGCTCCTTCCCCTGGCCGAAGTCGATGCGCTCCGGTTTCGCTTCCATGCCGAAGGGCATGCGCTATGGCGGCATCGACGGCAAGGGATCGGAAAGCCTGCGCTGGGTGCGTCCGCTGCAGTCGATCGTCTGCATGTTCGGCACCGAGCATGAAGAGACGAAGGTCATCCCCTTCGAGATCGACGGCATCACCGCCGGCAACGTCACCTATGGCCATCGCTTCCACGCGCCGGAAGCGATCACCGTGCGCCGCTTCGATGACTATGTGGCGAGCCTCGAAAAGGCGAAGGTCATGCTCGATGCGGACCGCCGCAAGGACATGATCCTGCATGACGCCCGCGACCTCGCCTTCGCCAGCGGCCTGGAGCTTGTCGAGGATGAAGGCCTGCTTGAAGAAGTCTCCGGCCTCGTCGAATGGCCGCATGTGCTGATGGGCACGTTCGAGAAGGACTATCTCGAAATCCCGGCCGAGATCATCCGCCTGACGATCAAGACCAACCAGAAATGCTTCGTCACCCGGCCGCAAGGGGCCGAAGAGGGCCTTTCCAACCACTTCATCCTGATCTCGAATATCGATGCCAAGGATGGCGGCAAGGAAATCATCCATGGCAATGGCAAGGTCGTGCGCGCGCGCCTGTCCGATGCCAAGCATTTCTGGACCCGCGACCAGCATGACCTGCCGGATCTCGGCACGCTGACCGACTCGGCGAAGAAATTCGACCTCGACCTGAAGGAGCCGCTCGACCAGCGCATGGCCAAGCTCGACGCGCTGAACGTCACCTTCCATGCCAAGCTCGGCAGCCAGGGCGAGCGCGTTGCCCGCATCCGCGCGCTCGCCAAGGAACTGGCGCCGATCGTCGGGGCCGATCCGATCCTCGTCGATCGTGCGGCCGTGCTCGCCAAGGCTGATCTGCGCACCGAAGCCGTCGGTGAATTCCCCGAACTGCAGGGCCTGATGGGCCGCCGCTATGCCGGCCTGCAGGGCGAAAACGAATCCGTCGCCATCGCCATCGAGGATCACTACAAGCCGCAGGGCCCGTCCGACCGCGTGCCGAAGGACAAGGTGGCAATCACCGTGGCATTGGCCGACAAGCTCGATACGCTCACCGGCTTCTGGGCCATCGACGAAAAGCCGACCGGCTCGAAGGACCCCTATGCCCTCCGCCGTGCGGCTTTGGGTGTCGTACGCATCCTGCTGGAGCGGAATGTGCGGTTGCCGCTTCTGGCGACGACCAAGGATGCCGACCTCCTCTCCTTCTTCCACGACCGTCTAAAAGTCTATCTGCGCGATATGGGCGCTCGCCATGACATCATCGACGCGGTGCTGACGCCGGAAAGCGACGATCTGCTGCTCGTCGCTCGCCGGGCCGAGGCGCTGACCTCGTTCATCTCGTCGGATGACGGCAAGAACCTGCTTGCCGGCACCAAGCGTGCCACGCAGCTGCTTGCCGCCGAAGAGAAGAAGGGCACCGTTGTTGCCGATGGCGTTTCCGAGGAACTGCTGAAGCTCGATGCCGAAAAGGCGCTCTGGGCCGCCATTAGGACGGCTTCCAAGGACGCTGCCGACGCGGTTGCCAAGGAAGATTTCCGCTCCGCCATGGAAGCCCTGTCGAAGCTGCGCGCGCCGGTCGATACCTTCTTCGAGGATGTTCTGGTCAATGACGAGGACACCGCCATCCGCGCCAACCGCTTGGCACTCTTGAAGGCGATCCGCGAGGCGACCGGCACGGTCGCGGACTTCTCCAAGATCTCGGGGTGAGCTGCAGCGCCAAACGCCCTGAGCATAAGGCGAAGGGCCGGGAACTGCTTCTGCTTGAATCGAACCTTCAAAAGCCCCGTTGATCCGGGGCTTTTTTCTGCCGTCTGCTCCGTGCTAAACTTTGTGCGGAATTGTCCAGGAGCCTTCGATGAACAAGCCCGTGCAAGTCACCGTCAGCGATCAGGCCGCAAGCTTCGTCTCACGTGAACTGGAAAGCGGACGCTTCGATACGGTCGATGAAGTGGTCGAGGCCGGCCTTCGCATGCTCGAGGAGGAGCAGACGAAGATCGACAGATTGCGCGAATTGCTGATCGAAAGTGAAAACAGCGGTCCGGCGGAACTTTTTGATCGCAACGCGCTGATGGCGCTGGTTCGTGCTTCATGGGCTGAACGTGGTTGAAGTCAGGCTACGCCGGACAGCCAAAAGCGATCTCGCAAGTATCGCGCGCTATACCCGCGAGCGCTGGTCGGCAGATCAAGCAGAAATGTATATAGATCAGCTTCTGGATCTGATCGAACAGATCGGTGATCATCCCTTCTCCGGTCAGGATATGACCGATATCCGCGAAGGATATCGCCGTCGTGCGGCCGGCCACCATCATATACTCTATGCCGTCATGGCCGATGGAGCCGTGGAGATTGCCCGCATCCTCCACGAAAAGGTCGATATCCGCCGCCATCTCGACGACCGGCCATGACAAACGCCCCGCAATGACGAAAGCAAAGATCCTCATCAGCGCCTGCCTTCTCGGCCATGCCGTCCGTTATGACGGCAAGGGCAAGCTGCTCGTCCATCCGGCGATTGCCCGCTGGCGGGAGGAGGGGAGGCTCGTCACTATCTGCCCCGAGCTTGCCGGCGGCATGAGCGTGCCGCGCCCGCCGGCCGAGATCGAGAACGGCATGACCGGCGCCGATGTGCTGGCCGGCCGTGCCCGCGTCGTCGAGATCACCGGCGGCGATGTGACGGAAGAATTCCTCGCCGGCGCCCGCCATGCGTTGGATTTCGCCAGGGCCCATGGCTGCAGTCATGCATTGCTGATCGATGGCAGCCCGTCCTGTGGCTCGGGTTTCATCTATGACGGCTCTTTTGAGGGCGCCAAACACGCCGGTAACGGGGTGACGGCAGCGCTTTTAGAGCGGGAAGGCATAAGGGTCTTCTCCGACCGGCGGATCGACGATCTCGACAGGCTGGTCGGCTGATCGTTGTCGATGCCTCCCGGGGCGACCTTTGGAGCGGTCTTGGGCTCGGCAGGTACTCCTTGCGATATCGCCAGATGCAAAGAAGCCGCCGGCATTGCGGCCCGGCGGCTTCTCCCCTTCCCGAGGTACCCCACCAGGGGAATGGTATGGCGTACTGTTCTGTCGCCCCACCTCGCAAGATGCCCCCCGGCTCGAGGATACAGGCAGATGATCGGGAGAAAACCGGAAGGATGCGGCGCTGGCGGTGGATCGTCGCGCCGCGCGTCTGTTTTCCCGCTCTCCTCAGCTCGCCATACGCATGTCATCCGCCTTCGCAGGCATACGTGCGCCACTTGCCGCAGCGTTGATGCGGAAGCGGCGAATGAGGTTGAGCAGTTCCTCCGTGTCGGCGGCCAGCGCTTCGGCCGAAGCGGTGGTCTCCTCCGCCATCGCCGCATTGTGCTGGGTCGCCTGGTCGAGATGGTTGAGCGACGAGGAGATCGAACGCAGCGTCGTGTCCTGCTCTGCGGCCGAATCGGCGATCTTGCTGACGATGTCGCTGGCAGATTTCACCTGCGTCGAGATGCGCTTCAAGGCTTCGCCGGCCTCTCCCACAAGGCGAACGCCGTTTTCCACCTGCTGCGAGGAACGGGCGATCTGGTCCTTGATTTCCTTGGCGGCATTGGCGGAACGCTGTGCCAGTTCGCGCACTTCCTGGGCAACGACGGCAAAGCCCTTGCCGCTTTCACCGGCACGCGCGGCCTCCACCCCGGCATTCAAGGCCAGAAGATTGGTCTGGAAGGCGATCTCGTCGATCACGCCGATGATCTTGGAAATCTCGCCCGACGAATGCTCGATGCCGCTCATCGCCTGGATGGCCTCGGCCACCACCGCATCGCTGCGGTTCGCCTCGGTGCTGACGGAGACGACACGGCTCGCGGCCTCCCTTGCGCCGTCGGCGGTCTGCTTCACCGCAACCGTCAGTTCGTCCAGCGCCGCCGAGGTCTCTTCCAGATTGGCGGCCTGGCGTTCGGTGCGTTGCGACAATTCGTTGGAGGCGCGACGGATCTCGTCCTTGGAGCCGCCGATGTCGATACCCTTGGTATTGACCCGCGCCATGGCCGCTTCCAGACGGCTAAGCGCATCATTGAAGTTTTCGCGAAGCCCGGCATAACGCTCGCCAAGATCGCCGCAGCGGACAGTGAGGTCGCCATGGGCGAGATCTTCCAGCGCGGCCCCGATCGTCGAGACGACGCGTGCCTGGAGTTCGGCTTCGTTGCGCTGCATGTCGAGATTCTGCTGGCGTTCGCCGTCAAGCTCTCTCTGACTGCGTTGCTGGGTCTCCTCGATCGCGTGGCGTTCACGCACCTTCTGCTGCAGGGCTTCCGTTGCCCGTGCCATCAGGCCGACTTCATTCTTCATGTCCGTATGGGGAATGGCGAGATCGACATTCTCGTCCGCCAC
Organism: Neorhizobium sp. NCHU2750; assembly: GCF_003597675.1. Lineage (NCBI taxonomy): Bacteria > Pseudomonadati > Pseudomonadota > Alphaproteobacteria > Hyphomicrobiales > Rhizobiaceae > Neorhizobium > Neorhizobium sp. NCHU2750. Next base: position 487,024 of record NZ_CP030827.1, read on the forward strand.
CGCGTTGAGCGCTTCACGGATGTCGGAGAGAGGCCTCGATACGCTGCGGATGACGGCGAAGGCGAGAATGCTGGCCAGCACCAGAATACCGGCACCAATCCCGACTGCCTTATAGATCTCTCCGCGGATCTGGGCTTCCAGGTCGTCGACATAGACGCCGGTCACCAGCACCAGCTGCCAGGGCTCGAAAGCGAGCGCATAGGAACTCTTGCGGAAATTATCACCCTGCTCGCCCGGCTTCGGGCCGAGAAAATCCACGGTTCCGCCGCCCGCCCGGCCGATCTTCACCGCCTCGTCGCGATACATGAAGCCCTGGCTGTCCGGCTTGCCCTTGAAGTTCTGGCCGAGCCGCTTCGGGTCGGGGTGCAACCGCATCGTGACATCATAGTCATAGGCGTAGAGATAGCCGTCCGGCTGGAATGTCATCGCCGAGACCGCCTGGAAGGCGCGCTTCTGCGCCTCCTCATGCGTCAGCTCGCCGGATGCCTCGAGCTGCTGGAATTTCTTCAGGATGCCGATGCCCGATTCCACCTGGGTGCGCAGCATGGCGTAACGCTCGGCATAGATGGCTGCAGTGGAGGCACGCAGCTCGAAATAGGTGCCGATTGCAAAGGCGACCATCAGGGTCAGCACGAGCAGCACCAGCTGATGAGAAATCCTCAGATTCTTCATGATGTCCTCAGGCAAGATCGACCGGCCGTCGAATGGCCGTCAAACTGAATTCGATTATTGGGAAAGGGCGCATCCTGCGCGGGATCGGTGCTGCATCGCACCTAAGCACAGTTGCGCGGTATAATTTAAATAAGAATTTAAATTTCCGCGCTTTGCTATCGAATAACTGAGATAGTGAAGAAACATGAGGCGCGGCTGACGGTTGTCGCCGGCAGTAAAGCCGAGTTTTAATATTAGAAATATTACTGAGAGAATACGTGCCGGTATTTTTCTCTCGGCGTCACTTCAGCCGCAAGGGTACAGCATCGAATTTGTTCGCGCTATCTGCGCCGGTCTCTACCGCACCCGTCCGGGCGGTGAGGTCGATCGGGTCCTGCTGCTGGCTGGCAAGCTGCACTTCCGTCTGCACATGCTTGCCCTTGCCGATCTCGATCACGGCCTGCAACTGGTCGACGGTCATCCAGTCGGGAACCTTGCTGATATAGACGACCGGAGAACCGCCCATCAGCCGGTCCGTGCGCACGATCTTCTTTTCGCCGTCGATATCGACCACCGAGACGGATTGCACGCCGCCACGCAATGTCGGGACCTTGTAGCTCGCCTGCTCCTTCACAAGCGGCGGGCAGCTTTCACAGCTCTTCGTCACGAGGCTGCTGCTGGCTCCCTCCGGCTTGGTGACCAGCGGCGTGACCGATTGCGCCTGGGCAGTGCCGGCGGCGAGCACGAAGACGGTGATGGCCAGATGACGCATGGTGCAGATCCTCTCTTTGCACCATGTGTAGCGGCTAGTGGTTGCGATCCCGTCAGGAGAATCGGTAAATAACGGCTTAAACTGTAACGATCGGCTGCAGCGGCAATGCTGCCTGCAGCCAAGCGGCCGATATCAGGGCTTTTCGCGCGCAGCCGCACGCCAGCCGATATCCCGGCGGCAGAAGCCGTTGTCCCAGGAAATGCCTTCGACCAGCGAATAGGCACCGGCCTGCGCGTCGCGCACGCTGGTGCCGGTGGCCGTCACGTTCAGCACCCGGCCGCCGGTCGCAACCAGCTGTCCATCCTTCGTCGCCGTGCCGGCATGGAAGATCTTCTCGCCCTTGCCGGTGGCGGGGAGTGCCGCGATCGGCGTGTTCTTGTCATAGAAAGCGGGATAGCCCTTAGAGGCCATCACCACGGTCAGCGCCACCTCGTCGCGCCATTCTGCCGAAACCTGGTCGAGCGTGCCGGTTGCCGCCGCATAGAGGATCTCCAGAAGATCGCTCTTCAACCGCATCATCAGCACCTGGCATTCAGGATCGCCGAAGCGCACGTTGTACTCGATGAGTTCCGGGCCCTTCTGGGTGATCATCAGGCCGGCGAAGAACACGCCGGTAAACGGATAGCCGCTTTCCGCCATGCCGCGGATCGTCGGCTCGATGATTTCCTTCATCGTCCGCTCGACCATCTCGGGCGTCATCACGGGAGCCGGCGAATAGGCGCCCATGCCGCCGGTATTCGGGCCGGTATCGCCGTCACCGACGCGCTTGTGGTCCTGCGCCGTCGCAAGTGCCAGCGCCGTCTTGCCGTCGGACAGGCAGAAGAAGCTTGCCTCCTCACCGTCGAGATAGGCCTCGACCACGACTTCCGCGCCGGCTGCCCCGAACGCTCCGTCGAAGCAGTCGTCGATGGCCGACAGTGCCTCTTCCACCGTCATCGCGACGGTTACGCCCTTGCCGGCGGCAAGCCCGTCCGCCTTGACGACGATCGGCGCGCCCTGTTCGATTACATAGGCCTTGGCGGGCTCCGCTTCGGTAAAGCGGCGATAGGCGCCGGTCGGAATATTGTAGCGGGCGCAGATATCCTTGGTGAAACCCTTGGAGCCTTCGAGCTGGGCTGCGGCGGCCGATGGGCCGAAGACGACGATATCCTTGGCGCGCAGCACGTCGGCAATGCCGGCGACCAGCGGGCCTTCCGGGCCGACCACGACGAAATCGATGCCCTTATCCAGGCAGAATGCGGCAACCGTCGAGTGATCCTCGACATCGAGGGATACGATCTCGGCGTTTTCCGCGATGCCGGGATTGCCGGGAGCGGCATAAAGGGCCGTCAGTTTGGGAGACTGGGCGAGCTTCCATGCCAATGCATGTTCGCGGCCGCCGGAGCCGATCAGCAGAACCTTCATAACCGCCCTCATGGTTGTTTCACTGGGCGGTTAAGGCCCGTTGCCGCAAAGGTCAAGGGTTCTGGTCGATATGGCTGTCAAAGCTGTTGGCGGGCGGCCGGCCCTGAACAAGGGGTCGGCGCGGCCATTTTGATGAAAAAGGTCTAGAGGAAAGAGTGTCTGTTGCGGCGCAATGCCAGCGTCGTTTCGAAAATCATCCGGTTCCGGTAGGCGAGAAAAGGAATGGGTTCATCTCTGTGGGTTGCATCTTTGATCTTTTCGCTCAGGTAGATGATGGCGGCCTCAAGCTCTTCGGAGCCCACCGCATCGTCGCTGGCGAGTTGGATGGCGATTTTTCTGGGCATACATACCTCCATGCGTGCCGCATCATGCGGCGGGGCTAACTATAGGGAGGGGGCTGAATGCGAGAAGATGTCACGTCTTTATCCACCGAAGCACGGTTATCGCTTGCTGAACGGCGTGCTGTTCTGGCACAGCCTGTGTATCATCCTGTGAGCGATGCGGAGCCGGTGTTGTCTTGCCGCAAAGTTTGACTATGGTCGCGCCTCCGATTTTGACCCGCCCGATTGAGACGAGGACGCTATGGCCGCCGATATCCAGAAGCTTGCAGTTGCGATTGCCGCCGAGATCAACGCGCGGCCGGATCAGGCCAAGGCTGCCATCGGCCTCCTGGATGAAGGCGCGACCGTACCCTTCATCGCGCGCTATAGAAAGGAAGTGACCGGCGGCCTCGACGATACCCAGTTGCGAAACCTCGCCGAACGCCTCGTATACCTGCGCGAGCTGGAAGCCCGCCGTGTCTCGATCGTCGACAGCATCAATACCCAGGGCAAGATGACCGACGAACTGGCGGCCAAGCTTGCCGGCGCCGCCACCAAGGCCGAACTGGAAGATCTCTATCTGCCTTACAAGCCGAAGCGCCGTACCCGCGCCGAGATTGCCCGCGAACGCGGCCTCGGTCCGCTCGCCGAAGCGATCTGGGCCGACCGCGCGGCTGATCCGGCAAAGCTTGCGGAAGCCTATGTGCAGGGCGAGGTCACTGACGTGAAGACGGCGCTCGATGGAGCGCGTGACATCGTTGCCGAGACCATTGCCGAAAATGCCGATCTTCTCGGCCGCCTGCGCCAGCATATGCGCGATGGCGCCGTACTGCGTGCCAAGGTGGTCGACGGCAAGCAGGAGGCCGGCGCCAAGTTCGCCGACTATTTCGATCATTTCGAACGCTGGGCGACCGTTCCCGGACACCGCGCGCTCGCCATGCTGCGCGGCTGGAACGAGGAAATGCTGACGCTGACGATCGATGTGGACGCCGACGACACCTCGCCGGTCAAGCCGGCCCAGCGCATCATCGCCGCTGCATTCGACATAAGGGACAGGGGAGCGGCCGACCGCTGGCTGATGGAGGTTGCCGGCTGGACCTGGCGGGTCAAGCTTTCCGTCTCCCTGTCGCTCGATCTGATGCGGGAAATGCGCGAGCGCTCCGAAGAGGACGCGATCCACGTCTTTGCCCGCAATCTCAAGGATCTGCTTTTGGCCGCACCCGCCGGCTCCCGTTCGACCATGGGCCTCGATCCCGGTATCCGCACCGGAGTCAAGGTGGCGGTCGTCGATGCCACTGGCAAGCTGATCGACACCTCGACCGTTTATCCCTTCCCGCCGAAAAACGACCTGCGCGGCACTCAGGCCGAACTCGCCGCGTTGATCCGCAAGCACAATGTAGAGCTGATCGCCATCGGCAACGGCACCGGTAGCCGTGAGACGGAAAAGCTGGTGGCCGACATGCTGGCGTCGCTGCCGGGCAGCAAGCCGACCAAGGTCATCGTTTCGGAAGCCGGCGCTTCCGTCTATTCGGCCTCGGAAACCGCCGCTGCCGAATTTCCCGGCCTCGACGTGTCGCTGCGCGGTGCCGTCTCCATCGCCCGCCGCCTGCAGGATCCGCTCGCCGAACTCGTCAAGATCGAGCCCAAGGCGATCGGCGTCGGCCAGTACCAGCACGATGTCGATCAGGGCAAGCTCGCCCGCTCGCTCGATGCCGTGGTCGAGGATGCGGTGAATGCCGTCGGCGTCGATCTCAACATGGCGTCCGCGCCGCTTCTTTCCCGCGTCTCGGGCCTCAGCAAGTCGATAGCGGAAGCCATCGTTGCCCATCGCGATGCCAATGGCGCGTTTGAGAGCCGCAAGGATCTTTTGAAGGTCGCCCGCCTCGGCAACCGCACCTTCGAACAGGCGGCAGGCTTCCTGCGCATTCCAAACGGCAAGGAACCGCTGGACGCTTCGTCGGTCCACCCGGAAGCCTATGGCGTGGCCAAGAAGATCGTTGCCGCCTGCGGCCGCGATTTGCGTGCCCTGATGGGCGACAGCGCTGCGCTGAAGGCGGTCGATCCGCGCCAGTTCATCGACGCGCAATTCGGCCTTCCGACTGTCAAGGACATCATAGCCGAACTGGAAAAGCCCGGCCGCGACCCGCGCCCGAGCTTCAAGACCGCAACCTTTGCGGAAGGTATCGACGAGATCTCCGACCTGAAGCCCGGCATGCTGCTGGAAGGCACCGTGACAAACGTCGCCGCCTTCGGCGCCTTCGTCGATATCGGTGTCCACCAGGACGGCCTCGTCCATGTCTCCCAACTTGCCGACAAGTTCGTCAAGGACCCGCATGAAGTGGTCAAGGCGGGCGACGTCGTAAAGGTCCGCGTGGTCGAAGTCGACGTCAAGAGAAAGCGAATCGGATTGACGATGCGCAAGGACGGGGGCGGAAATGATGCTAGAACTGCGTCTGATACCCGTGGAGCGGCCCGCAACGACCGCCCCGCCAATCAAAAATTTATGAAGACCGAAAAACCATCATCTCAGGGTGCTTTCGGTGCGGCGCTCGCGGAAGCTTTAAAAAAGCGATAGATTTAGAGAGGCATCTCATCTCTGCTACTTTTAGCTGTGATCCGTCAGGCATCTGTTTGACGGCGTGCCGTTTTATGTCATTTTCATGTCTTGAATATGCTTGCAGTCCGGCAATTTGGCGTTAGATTTCGCAAATTAGTAAGTCAGCCTTAGTATCTCGGAGGTGAGTCAGTGGCCTCGTCCCTTCACAATCTTCTCAGCAAAATCATCAAGACCGGAACCCTGACCGTGCGTGGCACGGGCGGCGAACAGCGCTATGGCGGCGGGGGAGGGCGTACCGTTTCGATCCGCTTCACCGAAGAAGCCGCGGAACGCGAACTGGTGGCCGACCCGCAGCTCAAGCTCGGCGAACTCTATATGGACGGGCGCCTGCTCGTCGAGCAGGGCGACATTTACGAACTGCTCGCGCTGATCAAGGACAATACGCTCTCCGAAGGGCTCACCTTCGGCATGATCGTCCGCGGCATCGGCCGCATGATCGAATCGCAGTTTCGCAACCGCGTCCCGATCAACCACAACCGCAAGAACGTTTCTCACCATTACGATCTCGATGAGAAGCTCTTCTCGCTCTTCCTCGATGAGGACTGGCAGTATTCCTGTGCCTATTTCAATCCGCCCGGCATTTCGCTGGACGAGGCCCAGATCGCCAAGAAGCGCCATATCGTGGCGAAACTTCTGGCCGAACCTGGCCAGAAGGCACTGGAAATCGGCTCCGGCTGGGGCGGCATGGCCATGTACCTGTCGGAAAGCTGTGGCGTCGACGTTACCGGCATCACGCTGTCGACCGAACAGCTGAAGATCTCCCGCGAGCGCGCCGCAAAGCGTGGCCTTGCCAACAGCGTCCGCTTCGAACTGCAGGATTATTACTACCTGCCGGCAACCAAGAGCTATGACCGCATCGTCTCCGTCGGCATGTTCGAACATGTCGGCCGGCTGAACTACAACAAGTTCTTCGGCAAGGTGAACGACGTGCTCGCCGATGACGGCGTCATGCTGCTCCATTCGATCGGCCAGCCCTATCCGGCGATCTACAACAATCCCTGGATCGAAAAATACATCTTCCCGGGCGGCTACATCCCGTCGCTGCAGGAAGTCATGCCGGCAATCGAGAAGGCGGGCCTGCTCGTCTCCGATATCGAGATCCTGCCGATGCACTATGCCTATACGCTGCGCCACTGGCGCGAGCGCTTCATGGCAAACAAGGAAAAGGCCAGGGCCCTCTATGACGAGCGTTTCGTCCGGATGTGGGAATTCTACCTCGCCGGTTCCGAAATGGCCTTCACCCACGAAGCCTTCCACATCTTCCAGATCCAGATCGTCAAGAAGCGTCAGGCCGTGCCGGACAATCGCGACTACATCTACGAAAAGGAAGCCGAGCTTCGCGCCTTCGAACAAAGCCGCCTGCCGCTCGACAAGATCGCGGTGTAAGGGGGCCTGGCTGTGGCTTGCCCCTCACCAACAAAATCTACGACTTAGCTGAAGCTAAGATCGTGATTTTGTATCCTCTCCCGCAAGGGGAGAGGGAGGGCGCCGAGCGAGCCTCCCCGGTTCCTCTCCCCTTGCGGGAGAGGAAGCAATTTCAACATCTTGGCTGAAGGCCAAGTGTTAGAAATTGCAGGCGAGGGGCTCTAGGCCTGCCACTGTCTTGACCGCCGCATTTTCCCGGCGCTAGAACCTCAGCCATGATGACAAACGCTTCCGATCTTGGCGCCCGCGTGGCCGATGCGCCTTCCGACAATTTCGTCTATCGCGTTCTCCCGCGATCGCTCTGGGGCTATTCCCAGCTCGCCCGCTGGGACCGGCCGATCGGCTGGCAGCTTTTGATGTGGCCGTGCTTCTGGTCGATTGCGCTCGCTGCCGGTGCCGCCCCGGCCGAACTCGGCCTCACCCTCGGCACGGCGATCTTCTATTTGTTCCTGATGTTCGTCGGTTCGGTCGCCATGCGCGGTGCCGGTTGCACCTATAACGATCTCGTCGACCAGGATATCGACAATGAAGTGGCGCGCACCCGCTCGCGGCCGTTGCCCTCCGGTCGCGTGTCCCGTTTCGGCGCAAAGGTCTTCCTGGCGCTGCAATGCCTGGTCGGCCTTCTCGTCCTTATTCAGTTCAACGCCTTCTCGATCGTGCTTGCCATCGCATCGCTCGTTTTCGTCGCCATCTATCCCTTCGCCAAGCGGTTTACCGACTGGCCGCAGTTTTTCCTCGGCCTTGCCTTTTCCTGGGGCGCGCTGATGGGCTGGGCGGCGATCTTCGGCGGTTTCTCCTGGGCCGCATTCTGGCTTTACGTCGCCGCCGTCATCTGGACGATCGGTTACGACACGATCTACGCCCATCAGGACAAGGAGGACGACGAACTGATCGGCGTCCGGTCGACCGCACTGCTGTTCGGCGACGACACCAAGGCCTGGCTCTGCGGCCTTTATGGTGCGACCCTGCTGTTTCTGCTGTTCTCGTTCATGGCCGCAGGCGCAGGCTTCTTCGCCTATGTCGGACTGGTGGTTGCCGCCGTCATGCTGGCTTGGCAGATCCTCATGCTGGATATCGACAACCCCGAACACTGCCTGAAACTGTTCAAGTTCAACACACGCGTGGGCGCGATCCTCTTTGTCGGCCTGATGCTTTCGGCGATTTTTTAAAGCAGCGACGAGAATTTCAAACGGAAAAGCCCGGCTCAAGGCCGGGCTTTTCGTTGCGCCGTTTAAGGATTTGGGGAGACCTTAACGGCGGGCGATGATTTCCCGGCCTTCGATCCTCATCGCCACACCGAGGCTGCCGGTGGTGCGACGGACGAGGAAGCGGGGACGCCTTGCGGCGAAATAGGAATGGCGGCGGCGCTGCTTGGTGCCGTGGTCGCGCACGTCGCCGATATGGTTTTCCAGCGGACGCGCCACGCCATCGGCCTCGACCATCAGCATCGGGATGCGGAATGCATCCGACCACGAGCGCCAGTCGGCGGCGATATCGCAGAGATCATGGGCGACGAGCAGCGGAATGCAGAGATCCGGATCGTCGTGATGGAGTTCGAGCGTCACGGTGACTTCGCCGTCGCCATGGTCGATTGCACGGGCTGCCACCCCCTTGAAGGCGCGTGCCGGCAGTGCGAAGGACAGCGGCAACCCGCTACCCGGAAGGATCTTGCGCAGCACAGCACCACGCTCGTCGATGGTGATGGTGACATCTCCTGATGTCTCGCGCAGCGCATAGGAAATCTGCTGCGGAAAACGAGACGGATCGAGCCTCAGTGTCGACCCTGCCCATTCGGGCTTCAGAACGGTTTTGCTCATCGCTTAATGCTACCCTTGTTTTACCTGAGAGCCGTTTCCGGTTGCCCGTATTCGGTATCTCTGCGGGACTTTTGTCCTCTGATGGGCTCACAATAGGCGGCGGCCTTGCGAGAACTGCTTAAAAATCGCGGTTAAGGAAAGTTTGCCTCGGTTGATGGTTACCGAATGCCGCAACCATCGCGGTTTCCGAAGGGTGAACGCCGGACCTCGTTCCGATGCGGAACAGGTTCGCGACGCCTAGCGCGCAATCACGCGGGCGGCCTGTGGATAACGGCATTATGGGATTTGGTGCGCCCGATGCGTCAGGCTGATGTCGGGCCGGGCGCAGAACGGCGTCAGCCGTCTTCCTTCTGGCCGAGCGGCTGGAAGGCGGGCTCGATATGGCCGGAAAGCCATTCGAGATCGTCATGGGCGGCCTTCAGCATGGCCTCTTCCATCCGCCGGTAGCGCGACAGCAGTTCCTTGCCGAATTCGGTCAGTTCCGCCCCGCCGCCGCTCTTGCCCCCGTGCCGCGTGGCAATCGAGGGCTCGGTAAACATCCGGTTGATCTCGTCGGCCAAGAGCCATGCCCGCCGGTAGGACATGCCGAAGGAAGCACCCGCCGAGCGGATCGATCCATGCTCGGCGATCTTTTCGAGAAGCTGGGCCTTGCCCGGTCCGAGCCGGGCACCGATGTCGAAATCGATACGAAATGTCGTGCGGCGGATGCGGCTCATCTTGGCCCTTGCCCCTCAGATCGTGCTGGGCATGGTGACGACCTTGCCGGGGTTCATGATGCCGGCCGGGTCGAAGGCCTTCTTGATCCGGTGCATCAGTTCCATCTCGATCGGCGGCCGGATACGGGCAAGCTCGTCCCGCTTCAACTGGCCGATACCATGTTCCGCAGAGATCGAGCCGCCGGCCGCAAGCACGATGCCGTGGACGATCGCGTTGATCTCCCGCCAGCGATCGATGAAGGCCTGCTTGTCGCCCGCCATGTCGGCCGAGATCGGCTGGGAAATGTTGTAGTGGATATTGCCGTCGCCCATATGGCCGAAGGCGCAGATACGCGCACCCGGAATGGCGGCAAGCACCGCCTTTTCCGCCTCCGCCATGAAGTGAGGTATCTTCGATACCGGCACGGAAACGTCGTGCTTGATCGAGCCGCCTTCCGGCTTCTGCGCGCCCGACATGCTCTCGCGCATCGTCCACAGTGCCGTCTGCTGGGTAACCGATGCGGCAATCACCGCATCGCGCACGAGACCTGCCTCAAAACCCTGTTCGAGCAACGCATGCACCATGACCTCCGCGGTCTGGGCCGAGTCCGAAGTGGAGATATCGATCAGCACATACCACGGATGCGGTTCCGACAGGGGATCGCGCACCCCGGCGATATGGCGCGAGGTGAACTCGATGCCGAGCCGCGGCATCAGTTCGAAACCGGTCAGCGCCGAGCCGCACAGCGTCGAGGCGCGGTCGAACAGTTTCAACGCATCTTCCGGCGAGGCGACGCCGGCAAGCGCCACCTGATGGCCGACCGGACGGGGAAAGAGCTTCAGAACCGCACCGGTAATCACCCCGAGCGTACCCTCCGCGCCGATGAACAGGTCGCGCAGGTCATAGCCGGTATTGTCCTTCTTCAGCCGTCTCAGCCCATCCCAGATCTCGCCGGTCGGCAAAACCACTTCCAGCCCGAGGCAGAGCTGGCGCATATTGCCATAGGCAAGCACCGCCGTGCCGCCGGCATTGGTGGAAAGGTTGCCGCCGATCCTGCACGAGCCTTCCGAGCCGAGCGATAGCGGAAACAGCCGGTTCACCTCTTCGGCCGCCTTCTGCACATCGGCAAGGATGGCGCCGCCATCGGCAACGAGAACGTTGGCGACCGGGTCGACATCGCGGATGCGGTTCATCCGGGCAAGCGACAGGATCACGTCCGCGCGGCCCGTGCGTGGCGTCTGCCCGCCGACAAGGCCGGTATTGCCGGTCTGCGGCACGATCGCCGTGCCGGTCTCGCTCGCAAGCTTGAGGATCTCGGAGACTTCCTGCGTCGAGCCCGGCTTGAGGAGGAGGGGCGTCGATCCTTTGTAGAGACCGCGGTCCTCGATCAGATGCGGAGCAAGATCGGCGGCCTCCGTCACCACATTCGCATCGCCCACGATTGTCGCAAAGCGGGTTATCAGGCCGGGAGCCATGGCGGTATCGTTGGTTGCATTATCCATTGTCCGTCTCCTCCTCATGGGACCCGTCTCTTGGCGCGGCGGCGCGTGCGAGCCTGTCGTTGATTGCCTCGCCGAGCCCCTCGTCGGGTATGGCACTGACGGCGATATGCGCAGCGCCGCTGGCATCGGCACGCTTCAGATAGTCGAAAAGGTTTGCTGCGGCCTCCGCAAGGTCGCCCGAAGACGAAAGGTCGAGAACGATTGCAGCATGCTCCATGCCCGTGATCGTCGCCCCGGCAAAGCGGATCAGAGCTTCTCCGGGTTCGATCGCAGTGGCATCCAGACGGACGGCCGCACCCGGCGCGTAATGCGAGGCAAGCATGCCCGGCGCCTCGATGATTGCCGCCGGCCCGGCACGCCTGGTGATGCCGCGACCGGCGGCCCTGGCGATCTCTTCCGCCGCAAGCCCGCCCGGCCGCAGAAGCAGGATCGTTCCGGTCTCCGGGTCGACGCGTACGATGGTCGATTCCACACCCACTTTCGACGCGCCGCCATCAAGGATGAGCGGGATCTTGCTCCCCAGATCGTCCATCACGTGACGTGCGCTGGTCGGGCTGACCTTGCCGGACGTGTTGGCGCTCGGGGCAGCGAGAGGCCGGTCGAAGGCGCGGATCAGCTCGTTGGCAAACCCTGCCGGGCAGCGCAGTCCGACCGTGTCGAGCCCGGCCGTCGCCAGCGAATGGATGATGCTGTCCGGCTTCAGCGGCAGGATGATCGTCAGCGGCCCCGGCCAGAAGGCTTCGGCGAGCTGCCGCGATACGGGATCGAACACGGCATAGCGCTCCGCCATGGCGATATCGCAGACATGGCTGATCAGCGGGTTGAAGCGCGGCCGCCCCTTGGTCTCGTAGATCCGCGAAATGGCATCCGCCCGTGTCGCGTCGGCGGCAAGCCCGTAGACAGTCTCGGTCGGGATGGCGACGGCAAGACCTTCGCCAAGCACGCGCACGCCCTCGCGGATCGCGCGCTGCGGCTCAACACCCGTCTCTATGATTTCGGCTTTCATCCTGCCGTCAATACAGCGGAGCGCGCCCGCTTCAAAGCCTTTTGATCATTTCGCGGATCGTCGCGTCGGGCGCGCCGAGCATCAGCACGTTGCGCATCGCCTCATGCGGGTCGTTGGTCTGGAACAACAGCCCGTTCTTGCGCCAGCTGCGGTCGATCTTGGCCTGTTCGCCGGCCTCGCCCTCGACAGCGACGGCGAAATACATCCGCGCGTTCTGCGGACTGATGCGGGCAAAAAAGGCTTCGTCCTCGCCGATCTCCGAGGAGAAATTGGCGATGTAGAACGACCATGTGACCATGGAATCGCGCGAGAAGAAGGTGCGCGCCGCCGTTACATGGCAATAGCCGAGATGCGGGCTGCCATCGAGCGTGCGGTGGAAGATGATCTTCGGAAGAAAGATCGAGCGGTGAAAGCTGTTGAGCCGACGGTGCGTCGTCTCGCCTGCTGCCTCGAGCTTCTTGCCGGTCTTTTCGGCAACTTCCTCATAGGTCAGATAGCGGCGTTCGCTTGGAACCCACATCGGCCGGATGCGGGAAATGCGGCCCGTCCGCAGAAACTCCGAATGGGAAGTCGCGGTATTCGGCGCGGTGACGAAAGGCCTCTGTCTGTTGACCTCGTAATACCGGATCGGTGCTGGCATCTTGGCGGCTCTTCCGATTGGATTTTGACGAATACTATTAGCGACACCTTAACAGTCTGTTTCTGACCGTGCCGGCATGCCACGGCCCGCCCCGGACAATCCTGGGGAACGCTTTCTGCCAAAGCCTGTTCCGTCGTCGCCAATGCAGTTGCCGATGTCGCAATGTCGTCTATGCGACAGGCCGGCGTCACGCTTAAATATGACAAAGCTCAAGGTGCCGCCTTGCTAGGGAAGGTGGAGAATTGGGAAGCCGGCGGGTCGACGAGATCTATCCGGCGCTGCCCCCGCAACGGTGGTGGAGTTGAAGGCATGGCGTGAGGGAAACCCTTAAAGCCACTGGGACAGAGCCGAACGGCCGACCGGGAAGGTGCCATGCAATCCCTCTTGAAGGGAAACTCCTCAGCCCGGAAACCAGCCTGAGCCATGATTGACGACCGGTCGCGGAGGGCGCACGGGACAGGAATTGGTTGCGTTTCAAAAATGCCGCCGGCTTGTCCATGCCCTGAAGCTTGCTTGAATTGCGAGGAAGCATATGGACATTCATAGTCAGGTTCTGCGACAGCTGAAGAACCGCCGCGAGGGTTTCAGCCTCGAACAGCCCTTCTACATCGACCCCGACTACTACAAGCTCGATCTGGAAATGATCTGGTATCGCGACTGGCTGTTCGTCGGCCACGATTGCGAGATCGACAAGGCGGGCAAGTATGTCACCCTGCAGATCGGTGACTATCCGGTCCTCGTCATCCGCACCCGCGAAGGCGATATCCGCGCCTATCACAACACCTGTCGCCATCGCGGCCACCGCGTCTGCACCAAGGATGCCGGTTCCGCCACCCGTCTCGTCTGTCCCTATCACCAATGGACCTACCAGCATGACGGATCGCTGATGTCGGCCCGCCACATGGGCGAGAATTTCGACAAGAAGCAGTATGGCCTGAAACCCGTCCATTGCCAGGTCGTGGGCGGCTACATCTTCGTTTGCCTTGCCCAGGAAGCCCCTGATTTCGCCCCGGTGCGGGCCACGATCGAGCCCTACATGGCGCCGCATCGCCTGATGGAGACGAAGGTCGCCGCCAAGAACACCATCATCGAGAAGGGCAACTGGAAGCTCGTCTGGGAAAACAACCGCGAGTGCTATCACTGCGCCGGCAATCACCCGGAACTCTGCCGCACCTATCCGGAAGCCCCGACCGCGACCGGTGTCCAGGGTGCCGGCGATGACCCCTTCATCTCCGAGCACTGGAGTCGCTGCGAACAGGCAGGCCTGCCGAGCACGTTCAACATGTCGCCGGACGGCCAGTTCCGCGTCGCCCGCATGCCGCTCGTCGAGGATGCCGAGAGCTACACGATGGACGGCCGACCCGCGGTCAAGCGCTCGCTCTCCGACGATGTGAAGATCTCGCATATCGGCACGATGCTGCTCTTCCATTACCCAACCACCTGGAACCACATGCTGGTCGACCACGCGATCTCCTTCCGCGTCATCCCGATCGGCCCGGAAGAGACTGCGGTCACCACCACCTGGCTGGTTCACAAGGATGCCGTCGAAGGTGTCGACTACGATGTCGAGCAGCTCACCCATGTCTGGAACATGACCAACGACCAGGACCGCGCGATCGTCGAGGAAAATGCCTTCGGCATCCGTTCGCCGGCCTATGAGCCTGGTCCCTATTCCGAGGCGCATGAAGGCGGCGTCATGCAGTTCGTCGAATGGTATTCGAACTTCATGATCGATCGCCTGCAGGGCAAGGACAGCACGCTTTACGCGGTGGCGTGACGACAAAAGAGACTCGTGTGTGGAACAAAATGGGGATGCTTCCCGTTGCAGATCGTTAGATTTGCAGAGTGAGGAAACATTCCCATGACCGCATTGCGCATGCGTCTCGCGACGGCTTTTACGGCTGTTGCCGTTCTTGCCACCAGTTTCGTTCCGGTTTTCGCCGCCCCGATGCGGCTTGACCTGGCTTCTCCGCCGGCGACGTCCGACGTGACCAAGGTTCAGTACCATGGCCATCACGGGCCGCCGCGGCACTATCGCGGTCACGATCGCCGCGGCTATTACAACGGCCATCGCGGTTACAGCTACCATCGTCCGGGCTACCGTTATCACAATGGTTACTGGTTCCCGCTGGCAGCCTTCGGTGCCGGTGCGATCATCGGCGGCGCCATTGCCAGCCAGCCGCGCGCCCATAGCAGCAACCACTATCAGTGGTGCGCCAGCCGCTATCGCACCTATCGCGCCTCCGATAACACCTATGTTTCAAGCCCGGGTGTACGCCGCACCTGCGTTTCTCCGTGAAGGTAACGCCGGTTTGATTGAGAGATGGCCCGCTCGCCCTGTCGAGCGGGCTTTCTCGTTCCCATGTTAATGAGCGGTTCAGGATGAAAATCCTAGCGTGCTGGGGTAACGGATCACTATCTTCAGGGTTGGATGTGCAACAGATGTGCACCACCCGCCAACAGAGGAATGGAGAGACAAAATGACTCTGTTCAGGAAACTGGCCGTCGCTGCGGTGTCGGCGTTGGTGCTTGCCGGTTCGATCGGATCGGCCGAGGCACTGCCGCTGCCTGCCGCACCGTCCGCACCCTTGGCTTCCGACGTCACCAACGTCCAGTATTATCGTCATGGTCCGCCGCGCGGCGGCTATTATGGCGGCGGCCCGCGCCGCGGCTGGTATGGCGGTTATCGGGGCTATCCCGGCTATCGCCATGGTTATCGCCGCTATAGCGATGGCTACTGGTATCCGCTGGCAGCTTTCGGTGCCGGTGCGATCATCGGGGGAGCCATTGCCGCGCCGCGTTACGTCGAGCCGGCCCCGGCACCCATCTATCACGGTGCCGGCCTCAATCCGCGTCACTACGAATGGTGCTCGTCCCGCTATCGGTCCTACGATTCCTATTCGAACACGTTCCAGCCGTTTAACGGCCCGCGCCAGACCTGCTATTCTCCCTATTTCTGAGATGAGCGCCTGATCATGGATAAAGGCCCATCCGGCAGTCCCGGATGGGCCTTTTTTGTATGCGTCCGGGCAAGCCGGGTCAGAAGATCCCGGTGCGTTTCAGCAGCCACCATGCGGCGATCACCGACAGCCCCATGATCCCGACCGCAAATGCCGTGCCATGCTCCAGATGGGCGAACGGCAGGCCTTCCGTGTTCATCCCGAAAAAGCCGGTGACCAGTGATGGCGGGAGCAGGAAGGCAGTCATGATCGACAGGATATAGAGGTGCCGGTTGGTTTCCGACGACTGTTTGGAATCGATTTCTTCATGCAGCAGCCGGGCCCGTTCCTGCAGCGCATAGACATCGTGATCCACCGCCTCCAGCCGGCCGATCAGCCGCGTCGCCGCATCGTCGAAACCGGGCGGCATGTCTTCCTCGTCGGCGGCATTGGCCCGCCGCATGAGCGTCAGCACGGTCCTGAGGTGCCGATGCAGACGAACCACCGTACGGCGCACCGGGGCCAATCGTCGGCGCTCGTCGCGCGTGGCGTTTTCGTAGACGAAGTCCTCGATCAGGTTCAGCTCTTCCGTCAGCTCCATGACGAGCGCGATCAGTGTCCGCTGGAATTCGGCCACCAGCGTTTCGAACACGTCGATCGGCTTGCGGAAGCGGGTGGCATTCTTGTCCATCGACGCCTTCAGCCGGTCGACGGAACGCAGTGGCTGCAGCCGCGTGGTGATGATGATCCGCTCCAGGACGAGAAAATGCAGCCAGCCAATATCATGCGTGTCGCTGTCGAACTCCTTCTGGAAATCGATCAGCGTGCCATAGACGAGCTGCTCGTCGAGAATGATCGCCGCATGGGTATCACGCGTTGTCAGTGCCGCGAGCGCCGGGGCGGTCATCTCGGGCAGTGCCTCGAGAAACGCCGGAACCCGGCTGTCGGCAAGGTTGAGATGCAGCCAGGTAAACCCATCCGCGACCAGAAGGTCGTCGATCGTCGCCTCCAGCGGCAACTGTGTGCAACAGCGTGTCGCGGTTTCGAAACGATAGGCCCAGACGAGGCCGGGAATGGCAGGCGTCAGCAGCGCGGTTGCATCCATCGAGGGGCGTACTCCAGGGGTCTGGAAGACTTTCTACGCCAAAGCGACGAAAGAATCTTTAGCGCGGCTGCAACAGGGGCGCCGATCATTTCGCTTTCCCCTCATGCGCGACTGCTTCATGATGAAACAACCTTCCGATTGACAACCTATGTGACGTTTACGTAAAGGTTATTGGACGTCTGGAACGGCATGGCTGCAATTCTGATGAGGAGGATCATATGTACAGCGCCCCGGTGGAGGAGATTGCCTTCACATTGAACCATGTCGCCGGGCTGGCTCCGGCGCTGGAGGAAGGCCGCTTCGGCGACCTGAGCGGCGATCTGGTGGCAGCCATCCTGGAGGAGGCGGGCCGGTTTGCCTCGATCGAGATCGCGCCGCTCGGCGAGAAGGGAGATCGCGAGGGCGCAAGGATCGAGGATGGCGAGGTGACCACGCCGAAGGGCTGGCCGGATCTCTATCGCCGCTGGCGCGAGGGCGGCTGGAACGGCCTGACCGCGCCGGAAGCCTATGGCGGCCAGAACCTGCCGCATATGCTCAATGTCGCGGCGCTGGAAATGTGGAACTCGGCCTCCATGGCGTTTGCCCTTGCCCCCACCCTGACCATGGGCGCGGTCGAGGCACTTTCGGTCCATGGATCCGATGCGCTGAAGGACACCTTTCTGGAAAAGATGGTGTCGGGCGAATGGACCGGCACGATGAACCTCACCGAACCCCAGGCAGGCTCCGATCTCGCGGCACTCAAGACCCGTGCCGAGCGCCGCGACGATGGCACCTACCGCATTTTCGGCCAGAAGATCTTCATCACCTGGGGCGAGCATGATGCGGCCGACAACATCATCCATCTCGTGCTGGCCCGTCTTCCCGATGCACCGGCCGGCACGCGCGGCATCTCGCTGTTCCTCGTGCCGAAATTCCTCGTCGAAAAGGATGGTTCGCTCGGCGAGCGCAACGACGTTCTCTGCCATTCGATCGAGCACAAGCTCGGCATCCACGGTTCACCCACTTGCACGATGATCTTCGGCGACGGCCGCTATGGCGAGCAATGGGGTGCGATCGGCTATCTCGTCGGCGAGGAGAATCGCGGCCTCGCCTGCATGTTCACGATGATGAACAATGCCCGCCTTGCGGTCGGCATCCAGGGCGTGGCGATCGCCGAGGCCGCCACCCAGAAGGCAATCGCCTATGCGAAGGAACGCACCCAGGGCAAGGCGCCGGGATGGCCGAAGGACACGATGAGCCCGATCATCGAGCATCCGGATGTCGTCCAGATGCTCCTGACCATGAAGGCGCTGACCAGCGGCGCGCGGGCGCTCTGCTATGCCTGCGCCCACGCGACCGACATGGCCCATCATCACGAGGGCGACGCCGCCCGCCACTGGAGCGAGAGGGCAGCGCTTCTGACCCCGATCGCCAAGTCGTTTTCGACCGATATCGGCGTCGATGTCGCCTCGCTCGGCATTCAGGTCCATGGCGGCATGGGCTTCATCGAGGAGACCGGTGCCGCCCGCTACCTGCGTGATGCCCGCATTGCGCCGATCTACGAAGGCACCAACGGTATCCAGGCGATCGATCTCGTCACCCGCAAGCTGCCGCTTTCGGGCGGCGAACAGGTGAGGGGCCTGCTTGCCGAATTGAAGGACGTGGCCGACGAGGTTTCGGCCCGCAACGACGATGCCTTCGGAGAAACAGGCGGCCGGCTGCGCGCGGCGATCGCGGCCCTGGAGACCGCCACCAACTGGTTGCTTCAGGCACAGTCGAATGGCCATGCGACCGATGCCTTGGCGGGCGCCACACCCTATCAGCGGCTGTTCGGACTGGTTCTGACCGGTGTCTATCTGGCAAAGGGCGGTCTTGCTGCGGCAGATAACGGCAACGGTGACGCACGCATCAGCCTCTGCCGCTTCATGGCCGAAAATCTGCTTGCCGAGACATCCGCGCTCAAGGATCGTGTCATCGCCGGCTCCGCCAGCCTTGCTGCCGCCCGCATCGTTCTCGATTGAGGAAGTTATATTGACCGAGCACATCATCGTCAGCCGCACCGATGCCTATCCCGGCGTCATGACCATTCGCTTCAACCGGCCCGACAAGAAGAATGCCATCACCGCCGCCATGTATCAGGCCATGACGGCAGCGCTTAAAGAGGCAAACGGCGATCCCGAGGTGAAGGCGGTGGTTTTTCTCGGCACCGACGGCTGCTTTTCCGCCGGCAACGACATGGGTGATTTTCTAAGCTACGCCCTCTCCGGTTCGCGGGAACCGCCTGCCGCGGCCGTCTTCATCAAGGCGCTGGCGCTGGCCGAAAAGCCGCTCGTGTCGGGCGTCGACGGACTGGCGATCGGCATCGGCACGACGCTCAATCTCCATTGCGACCTGACGGTAGCGTCGGGCCGCAGCCTGTTCCGTACCCCTTTCGTCGATCTGGGCCTCGTGCCCGAGGCAGCCTCCAGCCTCATCGCGCCGAAGATCATGGGCCACCAGCGCGCCTTTGCCCTTCTCGCGATGGGAGACGGGTTTACCGCTGAGGCGGCCATGCAGGCTGGCCTGATCTGGAAGGTCGTCGGCCCGAGCGAGGTGGAGATGGAAGCGCTGGCGCTCGCCGCCGAAATTGCCAAGAAGCCGCCTCAAGCGCTGAGGATCGCCCGCGATCTGGTTCGCGGCCCGCGCGACGAGGTGATCGCCCGCATGGACGAGGAACTGGCGCATTTTGCCGAGCGATTGAAAAGCGATGAGGCCCGCGCCGCCTTCGAGGCCTTCATGCAGCGGTAACGGACATTCGAGGAGAGACGTAAGCCTGCCGATGTGGACCCGAAGGTCGACACCGGCAGGCTCGTCTGCTCGGGCGGGCAGACTACTTGTTATTTATGGCTGCGGTTCCAGCACCTGTTCCAGCGCCTTTCCGACCGGATCGATATCGCCGACGAAGCGGATGAGATCGGCCATGGTGAAATGGCCGGGCTGCGCGCCGGGCAGTTCCGGCTTCCAGTCGGATTGCTGCCACAGGAAGGATTCGTGGTCGCCATGCACCATGCCGAGGAAGGTTTCGGCGACGATGATCGATGCCATCGGTCCCAGCCGCTCACCCTTGTGGAAATGCTCGGCCTCCTTCAGCACATAATACCAGAGCGGCGTTTCCTCGTGCAGGCCGTGTTTCTTGGCCGCCTTGCCGTCCGGGCCGGTCGCCACCTGTGACGGTTTGAGCGGCGTCAGCCCCATTGCTCGACAGACCGCCTGTCCCGAGGGAAGACCGATCTGCACGCCGCGCCTGAGATTGCGGAAGGCAAGGTTGAATTCCCGCACCTGCTGTGGCGGCGCATTCGGCGTCAGGCCGGGCAGCGTGTGCAGGGCGGGCGTGATCATCGGATCGAGGCGGCGGCTGAGGTTCAGTGCAAAATTGCCGCCGGCCGGCGTGCCGAGATCGAAGAACCGCCGCCAGTCGATGACCCAGTTGGAGGGCAGGGCGGTCTGCAGCGCCGGCGGCGGACCATTCGGCGGCGGCGGTGCGAGTTCGCCGACGATCGATCCGGACTTGCCGGTGAAGAAGAACAACAGGCCGAGTGTGCCGTTGGCGATCGAATCCTCTGTCGGGTTGAACACCTGGTTATGGCTATAGGTCTGCCGCACCATCGAATGGCCGAGCCGGTAACAGGCGGCGGCAAATTCGGCAGGCATATAGGGCCGCTGCTTGAAACGGTAGAAGCGCCGCCCCTCCTGCTTGATCCTCTGGATCAGGCCCGGCTCCGTCAGCCGCTCGACGAAATCGAACAACACGATCCACTGGTAATGCCAGGTGACGATCCGCCGGGCTTCGCTGAAGCGCTCGCCGTCGCTGAGATTGGGCTGCTCGACGGCCAACTTGTCGAACACCTTGTTGTGGAACTTCAGCATCAGCAGGTGCATCTGCCCGACCAGCAGGTTCTCGTCGTTGCGCTCGTCGAAGATCAGCGCGTGACCGACCTGATTGCGCGGCAGGTCGTTGGGCAGGCTCGGAATGGCCCGGCCGTTCTGGTCGCCGGATTCCCCCGTATGCCCGATCAGCATCTTGCCGATGATCCGCGGCTGGCCCGGATCGCGCTGGTAGAGATAGGGATGGATGCCCGGCCCGTCGCCATAGACGGAATCGAGATCGAGTGCCGGCGTGCGGAAATTGGTCGTCGCCTTCGGATCGGCCTTCTGCTGATCGAGCGGTGTGGTGTCGAGCGTGATGTCGTGGTCGACAAACTGGCCGAGATAGGTATAGCCGGCCGGTATGTTCCGGTTGTCGCCGGCGGGATCGGGATTGCTCTTGGCGTCGAGCTTGTCGAGCATCGCCGCCGCCAGTTCCGCCAGCGCATCGTCGCTGGCAGAAAGCGGCAGCAGGTTCGGAAACATCACCCCGAACTTGCCGGGATCTCCGATACCGTCGAAGGAATGCAGCGTCTCCGGCTTCATGCCGCGCACGCCATGCCCATGCATCGCAATGTCTGTCATGATTTCCCCTCCATCGCAGTGAAGCAACTCCTTTGCTTCCATAGGCTGCGAGGCGGCGGAATTTACGCTCGTTCTAATATATGTAAATCGAAGCGGCCACCCATTGTGACCATATCGATACCGGACCATATATCGCTGCGGCAGCCGTGCTGCGATATGCCCCGATCCGGGGCGCAGGCTGTCCCGTATCAGCGCGAAAGCAGCGCCACCGCCTCCACATGCGGCGACCACAAAAACTGGTCGATCGGCGTCACCGACGTGATGCGGTAACCGGCATCGACGAGGATTTTGAGATCCCGCGCCAGTGTCGCGGGGTTGCAGCTGACGGCAACGATCGTCTTGATGCCGGAGCGGGCAAGCTCCTTCACCTGCACTTCGGCGCCGGCCCGCGGCGGGTCGAACACGGCAGCGTCAAAGACCTTCAGCTCCTGTGCCGTCACCGGCCGGCGGAACAGGTCGCGCTTCTCCACCGTCACGGGTTTGAGGCCCTGTGTATTGCGGGCGGCAAGATCGAGCGCCTTGATCGGCTTGTCCTCGCCTTCCACCGCATGCACCTTGGCCTTGCGGGCGATCCTGAGCGAAAACGTACCCGAGCCGGCAAACAGGTCGACCACCCGCTTCGACTTGCCGATATGGCCGATGACCAGTTCTGCCATCGCATCTTCCGCCGGCTTGGTCGCCTGGGTAAAGGCGCCGGGCGGCGGTGAAACGGAAACGCCGCCGAAATCGATCACCGGCTTGACCGGCTCCAGCACGATCTCGCCATTGACGGAAACGCGGGCAATGCCCTTCAGGGACAACACCGCCTCGGTGACCGAGCGGCGCTGCCTGTCGTCGAGCTTCTTCAACCCCTCGGCGGCCAGATCAAGCCCCGAAAGCGTCTCAAGCACGGTCAGGCGGAATGTCTCCGATCCTTGCGCAAGCGCTGCGGCCACGGCGCGGATCGCGGCAAGCCTCGCCATGATGCCCGGCGAGGCGATGGGACATTCCTCGATAGACACGATGTGATTGGTCTCGGCGCGATTGAAGCCGAGCAGCAGTTCCTTCTCGGTCTTGCGCACCGAAAATACCGTACGCCGCCGTTCACCGGGATGGCAGGCGATCGTCTCGCCCACCTCGGGCGTCAGCCCGCGCGATTTCAGCGCGTCGACGACGAGCCCACGCTTGAAGGCGAGATAGGCCGGTGCCGCCAGATGCTGCAGCGAACAGCCGCCACAATTGTCCCGGTCGGGATTGAAATGCCGACAGATCGGCTCGATCCGGTCCGGCGAGGGATTGGAGGTCGACATGACCGTGCCATGGTCGCCGTTGCGGGCGATCGCCAGCGTTTCGCCGGGCAGCGCATAGGGCACATAGACCGGCCCGTCCTCGCCCTCGGCAATGCCATGGCCCTGGGCGCCCAGCCGCTCGATCGTGATGGTGACCGTGCTCATGATGGCTTCCTTCCGCCAAGCAGGAATTCGACATTGCCGTCACCGCCGGCAATCGGCGAGGGGATCAGGCCGAGGCTTTCCCACCCCATCTCCTCCACAAGCCAGCGCTCCAGTTCGGCTGCCACGTCCGGCGCCGTCTCCGGCTGCTTCAGCATCCCGCCCTTGCCGACATTCTCGCGGCCCGCTTCGAATTGCGGCTTGACCAGGAGCACGCAATGGCTGCCCGGTTCGGCAAGCTCCAGCGCCGGCGGCAGCGCCAGTTTCAGCGAGATGAACGAGACGTCGGAAACGATGAACTCGACCGGTTCGTCGTCGATGTCGTCTGCCGTCATCTCGCGGGCATTCAGCCCCTCGATATTGGTGACGCGCTCGTCTGAGAGCAACCGCTCATGCATCTGGTCATGGCCGACATCGACGGCGATCACGTGCTCTGCGCCGCGTTCCAGCAGGACCTGGGTGAAACCACCGGTCGATGCGCCGACATCGAGACAGGTGAGCCCTTCCGGATCGAGGTCGAAATGGTCGAGCGCTGCAATCAGTTTCAACGCTGCGCGCGACACATAGGTGCTCGCCGGATCGTCGACGACGATCTCGGCCTCCGACGACACGGTCTGCGCCGGCTTGGTAACGATCTTGCCGTCGACCTTCACGGTACCGCGAGCAATCGCATCGCGCGCCCGCGAGCGGCTGTCGAAAAGGTTGAGCGTGACCAGCAACTGGTCGAGACGGACGGATGATGAATTGGACATGGCGGCAGTCAATGCCTGCGGAACGCTTGCAATGCAAGCGTTTCATGTAGCTCCAGTCCCTCATGCGCGCACTCGGGGTGTCCACTGTCCTTGGTCATGCCGCAGGGTCAGGTCTGGGCGCCGTCACGGCTTTTGTAAATATTTGCAAACGTACGAAGAAACTAAAACGAAACGTTTCTGCGGCATGTTCCAGTGACATGAATGCCGATATGAGATCGGCATGTAGGGATGGGTGTATGTCCGATAGTTTGCCATGTCATCGCACGGCGCCCGACGCCACGACGCAAGCTGATGCAGCTCTTTCCCTTCCATCGACCTCCGAACGCTTCAACCGGCTGCAGGAACTCTTCGACAAGTCGTTCAAGGCGGCACGCGTGGGGATCTGGGAATGCACCCTGCCGGACGAAAAGCTGACCTGGACGGATACTGTCTACGAACTCTTCGGCCTGCAGCCGCAAATGCCTCTCGTCAGAGAGGCGACCGTGGCGCTCTATACACCGGAATCGCGCCGGAAGCTGACGGAGATCCGCAGCGCCACCATCCGGAGCGGCGAAGGCTTCACGCTGGACGCTGAAATCATTACCGCCAAGGGCGATCTTCGCTGGATCCGGATCACCGCAATCGTCGAACGCGATAATGGCGTGCCGGTCCGTCTGTTCGGAATGAAGCAGGATATCACCGCCGAAAAGACCCTGTTCGATCAACTGCGCCGTATGGCGGAAACGGATTCGGTGACGGGCCTCGCATCGCGGACGAAATTCGAGATGGCGCTGGACGAACTGGTGGGGGCAGGTCCGTCGCCGCAGAAGGCGCTGTTGCTCATCGACCTCGACAACTTCAAGACCGTCAACGACACGCTCGGCCATCAGGCAGGCGACGAGTGCCTGAGGAGTGCCGGCGAGCGGCTTTCGCAGGCGCTGCCGCATGCCAGCCTGATCGGCCGTCTTGGCGGCGACGAATTCGCCATCATCCATGAATGCGCCTCGCCGCAGGCCTTGCATGACATTGGCCAGCGCGTCGTCGACAGACTGGAATGGTGGGTCTCTTCACCGGAGAACAGGATCAAGGTGAGCGCCTCGATCGGCGCCACGATGATCGTACCCGGCCGGCAGGCAAAGGACATCTTCGCCGAAGCGGACAAGGCTCTCTATGCGGCGAAGGCATGCGGCAAGAACAGCTTCAGGCTGCCGCCCGTTCCGGATCCACAGGTCGCAGATCCGCTGGCCGGCGATCCGATAGCATGCGTGGCCTGACCTGACCTGCCAGGAGGGAACAGGTTCCCTTAACCCGCAGCACCCACGCCCACGGCCGTCTTTCCGAGCGCGCCGAACACGGTCTTGACGATACCGGCGCGGTCGAGACCGGCCTTGGCATACATGACGTCAGGGCCTGCCTGTTCCATCCAGATATCCGGCAATACCATAGAGCGCACCTTCAGCCCGTGGTCGAGCAGGCCTTCATGGCTGAGGAACTGCAGCACATGGCTGCCGAAGCCGCCGACCGCACCCTCTTCGATGGTGATCAGCACCTCGTGGTGGCGGGCAAGCTGGCGGATCAG
The DNA here is from genome assembly GCF_003597675.1 of Neorhizobium sp. NCHU2750. Lineage (NCBI taxonomy): Bacteria > Pseudomonadati > Pseudomonadota > Alphaproteobacteria > Hyphomicrobiales > Rhizobiaceae > Neorhizobium > Neorhizobium sp. NCHU2750. Next base: position 512,125 of record NZ_CP030827.1, read on the forward strand.
GTCATGGTCGAGCGGCTTGGCGAAGCGCGCATCGGCAACGGTGGTCGAAAGCCCGGCAGCATCGAGATCTTCGGCCGCAAGCAGACATTCCTTCAGTCGCGTGCCGAAGGAAAGCAGCGCCACCTTGGCACCCTGCCTGACGATCCGGCCCTTGCCGATCTCAAGGATCTCGCCGCGTTCCGGCAGCTCGACGCCCACACCTTCGCCGCGCGGATAGCGGAACGAGATCGGGCCGTCGTCATAGGCGACGGCGGTCCGCACCATATGCTTCAACTCCGCCTCGTCGGCGGCAGCCATCACCACCATGTTCGGCAGCGTGGCAAGGAATGTGGTGTCGAACGAACCGGCATGTGTCGGCCCGTCGGCACCGACGAAACCGGCGCGGTCGATCGGGAAGCGGACCGGAAGGCCCTGGATCGCCACGTCATGCACGACCTGGTCGTAACCACGCTGCAGGAAGGTGGAATAGATGGCGCAGAACGGCTTGAAGCCTTCCGCGGCAAGACCGGCTGCAAAGGTTACCGCATGCTGTTCGGCAATGCCGACATCGAACGTGCGTGCCGGATAGACGCTCTGCAGCTTGCCGAGGCCGGTGCCGTCGGGCATGGCGGCGGTGATGCCGACGATCTTCTCGTCGAAGCCGGCTTCCTGCACCAGCGCGTCGCCGAACACGTTCGTATAGGAGGGTGCGTTCGGCTTGGCCTTGGCCTGCGCTCCGGTGATGACGTCGAACTTGTTGACCCCGTGATACTTGTCGGCTGCCGCTTCCGCCGGCGGATAGCCCTTGCCCTTCTGGGTGACGACATGGATCAGCACCGGACCATGGGCATTGTCGCGCACATTGCGCAGCACCGGCAGGAGATGCTCGAACGAATGGCCGTCGATCGGCCCGATATGATAGAAGCCGAGTTCCTCGAACATCGTGCCGCCGGTCACGTAACCGCGCGCATGGCCAACCGCGCGGGTGATCGCCCGGTCGATCGAGCGGCCGAGATAACCCGTCAGCTTCTTGCCCATCTCGCGCACGCCCATATAGGCCCGGCCCGAGGCGAGACGCGCCAGATAGGCGCTCATGGCGCCGGTCGGCGGTGCGATCGACATGTCGTTGTCGTTCAGGATGACGATCAGCCGCGCATCGAGAGCCCCAGCATTGTTAAGTGCTTCGAACGCCATGCCGGCCGACATCGAGCCGTCGCCGATCACCGAGATGACATTGCGCTTCTTGCCGGCCAGCTCCGCGCCGACCGCCATGCCGAGACCGGCGGAAATCGAGGTCGAGGAATGCGCAGCACCAAAGGGATCATATTCGCTTTCCGCCCGGCGGGTGAAGCCGGACAGCCCATCCTCCTGGCGCAGCGTGCGGATGCGGTCGCGCCGGCCGGTCAGGATCTTGTGCGGGTAACATTGATGACCGACATCGAAGATCAGCCGGTCGTCGGGCGTGTTGAAAACCTTGTGGATGGCGATCGTCAGCTCGACCACGCCAAGCCCGGCACCCAGATGTCCGCCCGTCTTCGACACGGCATCGATCATCTCGTCGCGCACTTCGCGGGCAAGCTTGGGCAGGTCGCGGTCATCGACCTTTCGAAGATCTGCGGGAAGCTTGACGGTGTCGAGCAGCGGCGTCACGGGCAGGGAAGTCACGGAGGCTGGCTTTCTCTTCTTGTTTTCTGAAGGCTGGGTCTTCAGCCTGAGGACGCTTCGTCTCGAAAGATGAGCAGTAAACCGACTTTTTCAAGTTTTCTAAGGCAAGGTTTCTAATCGATTTTAGCTGGCGGGCAAGGGGGAAGGCAAAGGAACGAACTCCTCTTCGTCGCCCGGAACGATGTCGAATCGCCCCGTCCGCCATTCTTCCTTGGCCTTTTCGATCCGCTCCTTGGAGGACGAAACGAAGTTCCACCAGATATAGCGCTTCGAATTCAGGGCAGCGCCGCCGAACAGCATGACATGGCAGCCGAGTGGTCCGGCTTGCAGAGTTATCTCGTCTCCCGTGCGAAAAACGAGAAGCTGGTCAGGCGCAAACCGGTCACCCGACACCTCGAGCTCGCCGGCAAGGATATAGAGTGCCTGTTCCTCATGGCTGGCGGAAAAGGGAAAGCGCTTTCCCGGCTCTAGCCGAAGATCGACATAGAGCGTGTCGGTAAAGGTTGGCACGGGGGATACGAGCCCGCCGAACGAACCGATCACCACCCGGCCATGGGCACCTTCCCATTCGATCTCGGGCATTTGTTCCTTGCCCGTATGGGCAAAGCTCGGATCGATCTCCTCCTTCTCGTCCGGCAAGGCCAGCCAGGTCTGCAGTCCGGACATCGACAGGGGATGGCCCCTCAGGTTTTCCGGCGTCCGCTCCGAATGGGTAATGCCGCGCCCGGCCGTCATCAGGTTGATGTCGCCCGGCTTGATCACCAGTTCGGTGCCGAGACTGTCGCGATGCTTGATCTCGCCGTCGAACAGGTAGGTGACGGTGGAAAGCCCGATATGCGGATGCGGCTTCACGTCCAACGCCTCGTCGGGCCTGAGAATCGCAGGGCCCATCCGGTCGAAGAAGATGAACGGTCCGACCAGCCGCCGCTTGCGGCTGGGCAGCGCGCGTCGCACGGAAAATCCGCCGATATCGGAGGAGCGCGGAATGATCAGGTTCTCGATTGCATCACAGGCAAACGCATCGCCGGGTGCGGGATCGGTTCCGGGAAAAAACGACATGGGGCCTCGCTTAAAGCGTTTCCTGATCTTCTGGATATCTGGCGAGAAAGGTTTCGAGTTCAACGATGAGGGGAGGGAGGCGGTCGGTGATCGTTTTCCAGATGGTCTCATCCAGAATATCTGCGTAATCGTGCCTCAGCATGTTGCCGAGACCCCGCATGGCGGGCCAGTTATGAGTGGGGAATAGCTCCTGCGCAATTGGACCAAGCTTCACGCTGGCTTCCGAAACACGCGCAAAGCAGCGTTCGCACGTATCTCGCGTGATCTGGCTATCCAGATATGCCGCGAGATCCATCTCATGAGTGTATTCGAGAATGGCCTGGCCGTTCTCGACGATGTCACGAAGTCTGGTCAGAGGGCGCTTAGTAGGCAATGGCGCGATCTCGCTCAACGTTTCGGCGAAAGCGCTCCTTGCGCATTGGCTCCGGAACGATGTCCACACTGCTCGCGCCTGTTATGTGGCTGATCAGGCTGCGAAGATCTTCGACCGTCGTAACATAGTCCCAGCCCGATTGGATGACCGGATCGGAAAACTTCACCAGCACGTCGAGGTCTGAGTCATCTGTCGCCTCGCCACGCGCCACCGAGCCAAAGATCGACACCTGCTCCGCGCCCGCGGCGCGCAGTTCGCTCTCATGCTCTCTCAGCCTGGCGATGACCTGATCCTTGTCCATGTCGATAATATAGGAAGGAACAGTGTGACAGTCGAGTGAAACTCGCGACAACAATCCAGGGTTTAGTCTGCCGCGGGACGATGATTACTCCCCGTCGAGCGGTTCCACGCCCTGCACCTTGCCGGCGCGGTCGAGGCGTATCTTTTCGATCCGGTTTTCGGCGGCGTTGAGCAGCTTCTCGCAATGCTTCTTCAGGGCTTCGCCGCGCTCGTAGATGGCAATGCTTTCGTCCAGCGCCACGTCGCCGCGTTCCAGCCGCGCCACGATGCTTTCGAGTTCCGCCACGGCCTTCTCGAAGGAATAACCGCTCACATCGGCCACGGACTGGTTCGTCGCGGTGGTTTCGGTCATGTCCTTCATCCTCTCATCAGTCTTGCGATATGCATGCCGGCGGATTCTGCCAGCCCTTCCAGATCATAGCCGCCCTCGAGCAGGCTGACGACCCGGTCGCTTCCGTATTTCCCAGCAATTTCCATCAGCCGCCCCGTCGCCCAGTCGAAATCGTCGCCGACAAGGTTGATCTGCGCTAGCGGATCGCGGTGATGCGCGTCGAAACCCGCCGAGATGATGATCAGGTCCGGCCGGAAGTCGTGAAGCCGCGGCAGCACGCGATCCTTGAACGCATCGCGAAAATGGTCGCTGCCGTCATTGGGCGAAAGCGGCGCGTTGACGACGGTGTTCTTTGCTCCCGTTTCGTTCTTGGCGCCGGTACCCGGATACAGCGGCATCTGATGGGTGGAACAGAACAGGACCGAAGCATCGTCCCAGAATATGTCCTGCGTGCCGTTGCCGTGATGCACGTCCCAATCGACGATCGCGACACGCTCGACGCCATGTACCTGCTGCGCGTGGCGCGCGGCGATCGCGGCATTGTTGAACAGGCAGAACCCCATCGCCCTGGATTTTTCCGCATGGTGGCCGGGTGGGCGTGCGGCGACGAAGGCATTGTCCGCCTTGCCGGTCATCACATCGTCGACGGCGGCCATCGCCCCGCCGATCGCCGTCAGCGCCACCTGCAGGCTTTTTTGCCCGACATAGGTGTCGGCCTCGATCTGCCGGATCGTGTCTTCCTCGGGGATCTCGCGCATCACCTTGCGCAGGTGTTCTTCCGGATGCACCAGAAGCACGGCATCCTCGTTGGCCTGCGGCGCCTCTTTGCGGGCGAGATCTGCAAAATTCGGATGTTCCAGCGCGATCGCCAGCGAGCGCAGCCGGTCGGGCCGCTCCGGATGGCCTTCCGGTGCCGGATGGTCGAGGAAGATCTGGTGTTCGTAAAGGCGGGTGGTCATCAAACGGTCCCCGGCGGTCTTGCTGCCCACGACATGGCGCATCCGCGGCATTTTTTCAAGCGATTGCCCTTGCCCTCGGGCCTGTTTGGCCGGAAAGAATAGCAGCTCGAAAAACGACTGTTCAGAGGCTTTAAGTGGTCAGGGATACGATCAAGGCGTCGGATTTTCGCGTTGCATTCCGCGACGTCGACATGAACGGCCAGATGTTTCGCTCGGTCTATATCGACCGTGCCGAGGAGGCCGTTGCCGCCTTCTGGCGCCGCCGCAAGGGACGTGACGAGGATCCGATCTTCATCACCGGCAAGGTTGCCGGCACGTTTCACCTGCCGCTCAAGATCGGCGATATCGTCCACACCCATGTCGGCGTCAGCAAGATCGGCGGCAAGTCGGCGGGCTTTCTGGTCCGCATGACCCGCGGGGACGAACAGGTGGCCGAGGTCGAGATCGTCTGGGTGGCGACCGACAGGGAAACGGGCACATCCGTCGCCCTGCCGGAAGAACTTCGCGACTGGCTCTATTCGTTCCTCGACTGAGATTTAAGCCCGTTGCGGCAACAGCGGATAGCCGACCATGACGGCGCGGCCGGCAAGGGCTGCGATCAGCGACTTCAGCACGTCGCCGGGAATGAAGGCCAGCGATCCGAGGAAGGCCTTGCTGAAGCCGATGCCGGAGACCACCGCCAGATAGACGATGCCGCAGGCATAAAGCACGAGAACTCCGCCGAACAGCGCGGCAACGAAGAAGTTGACCGTCTGGACGAAGCCGGGCTGCCCGCGGCTGACCAGCAGTTGCGACAGGTAGCCGGTGGCCAGCGCCGCCAGCACCCAGCCGATCAGGTAGCCGGTGGTCGGTGCCATGAACACGGCAAGTCCGCCGCGTCCGCCAGAAAGTACCGGCAGGCCGATTGCGGCCAGAACGAGTACCAAGAGCACGGCAACCGCGCCGCGTCTTGCCCCGAGCACGACACCGGCCAGCATGACGCCGAGCGACTGGGCGGTGATCGGTACCGGGATGAAGCCCAGCATGATCGGCGGAACAAGCCCGAGGGCCACGATGATGGCGGCGAAGAGTGCGGCAAGCACGAGGTCGCGGGTGGCCATGTTTTTGATTCCCTATTCTGATCGTTTGTTAGTTTTGGCGGCGGATGCCGCGAGCGTCAATGGCCGAGGCGATCTCGTCCGCATGGCGCAAGGTGTTGATAATCAAAGGAACGATGATCGACAAGGGCCTGGGCTTCAACCCACGGGCGTGATGCGCGTCGCGGATGGCCTCGTATCGGCCGACGATCTCCGGCACGAAACGGATGACGAGGCCAATCGACAGCCCCACATCCGCAGCCCTGACGAGCCCCAGCCGTTCCAGCGGCATGGCGGCCCTGGTGAACACCGCGATGAACTCGCCGGTTGTGGTCGTCGCCGTGACGAGACTGGCAAAAAGCGCGAGCCCGGACAGCCGGAACAATGCCTCGAACCCTTCTGCAAGGCTGCCGAAGGCCGCCGTAAACAGGGCAACGACAAGAACGATCAGCGCATAGCTGCGCATCCGGCGCCAGATCTCGGCCATCGAGATACGCAGCAACGCATGGCCGACAAGGCCGATCGCCGCCGCAACGCCGAGCACGAGCGGCATGTGGAGGGTGAACAGGCAAAGGCTGATCACAGCCAATCCCAGGAGCTTCACCCATGCCGGCAACCGGTGGAGAAGGCTGTCGCCCTCGACATGCAGCGAGCGCATCATGCCGGCGCCTCGTGCCGGGCCCGGTAGAGCGAGATCACCTCCGCCGGTGTGCCGTCTGCCACGATCCGCCCGGCATCGAACATCAGCACCCGGTCGAACCCGGAAATCAGCTCAAGGTCATGGGTGATGACGATCACATCCTCGGGCAGCGAACGGATCGTCTGCGCCACGAGATTGCGGTTCCTGATGTCGAGCTGGTTGGTCGGCTCGTCCATGACGAGGATCTTCGGCTCCGTGACGAGAACCGAGGAAAGCGCGGAGAGCTGCAGTTCGCCGCCGGAAAGTTCGTGCGCCCTGCGATCGCGAAGATGTCGGATGCCGAGCCGGTCGAGCACCGCGTCCACCGCTGCCGCCACCTCTGCCTTCGAGAGTTTGCGCGATCTGAGCCCGAGCGCGATGTCTTCCGACAGGATCGGCAGGATGATCTGGTTCTGCGGGTTCTGGAAGATGAAGCCGGACTGTCCGCGCGCCGCATCCTCGGCCGTCACCGTATCGAAGCCGTTGACCGTCACCTTGCCGTTCGTCGGCTTGACGAGGCCGTTGATCATCCGCGCGAACGTGGTCTTGCCGGACCCGTTGAGCCCGATGATGCCGATGCGCCGCTCGCTGAGGGTCACCGTCAACGGATGAATGACGGTGCGCCCTTCGAAGCGAACCTCGACGTTGTCATAACGAATGTCCAAACCGGGTCCCCGCAATTCGACTGGCTCTATAGACCGAAATCGAGGATGAGGAAATTCGGAACAAAAAAAGAACATTGCAAAGACCTCAGGAAGGCCATAGTCTCCCTCAATGGCTATTCTGATCGACAATGAACAGGCGCGGCGCATTTTCCTCGAACGGCAGCAGCTTTCGGCCCCGCCCGGCCGGGCGCTCGCCAAGGCCGGCCTTTTGCAGTTGATCGATGATCTGGGCTTCGTCCAGGTGGATAGTATCGCGACCGTCGAGCGCGCCCATCACATGATCCTGTTCTCCCGCAATCAGACTTACAGGCGCGAACACCTGACGACTCTGCTGGAAAAGGACGGCGAGCTTTTCGAGCACTGGACGCATGATGCCTCGATCATCCCGGCACGGCTTTTCCGCTACTGGAAACATCGCTTTCGCCGGCGCGAGCCTTTGCTTGCCGAGCGCTGGCGCAAATGGCATGGCGAAGGCTTCGATTCCGCCTTCGACGAGACCTTTCGCCATATCGCCGAAAACGGTGCCATCATGTCCCGTGACATGAAGGTGGAAGATCACAAGTCAGGCGGCTGGTGGAACTGGCATCCCAACAAGACGGCGCTCGAATATTACTGGCACACCGGCAAGCTTTCGATCGCCGGCCGGGTGAATTTCCAGAAGATCTACGACCTGACCGAACGCGTCATTGCTACCCACCATCATGAGCCGGAGGTCAGTCATGACGAATTCGTCGATTGGGCCTGCCGCAGTGCCATGACGAAGCTCGGCTTTGCCACATCCGGCGAGCTTGCGGCCTTCTGGGATATCGTCACGCCGGAAGAGGCGAAGGCCTGGGTGGCCGGCCATCGCGACGAACTGAGCGAGATCGTCATCGAAACTGCCGATGGCAGTCGTCCGCGCGCCTCCTTCGCTTTTATCGGCTTTCCCGACCATCTTGGCGATATTCCCGATCCGCCGGCCCGCATCCGCGTGCTGAGCCCTTTCGATCCGCTGCTGAGAAACCGCGACCGTGCCGAACGCCTGTTCAACTTCTTCTATCGCATCGAGGTCTTCGTGCCCGAGCCGAAACGGCAATACGGCTATTACGTCTTCCCGCTTCTCGAAGGCGACCGCATGATCGGCCGCATCGACATGAAGGCGGATCGCAAGGCGGGCATCCTCGACGTCAAGCGGCTCTGGCTGGAAAAAGGCGTGCGCCCCTCCGCCGGGCGACTGGAAAAGCTCGACGCGGAATTGCAGCGGGTGGGCAGGTTCGCAGGCGTGGAAAAGGTGGTCTATCAGCAGGGCTGGCGGGGGGAGTAAACATGGAATTTCCTGATGTCAAATCATGTTTGCATTGACATTTTCACTTGGAATATGTACGGATATCCGTACGCTTGATTTATCCGAGGCAACGGAATGGCACATGTTCGTTTGACGGAGTTCCGCCAGAATATAGCAACCCACTATGAGGCAGTTCTCACATCCCGTGCTCCTTTGCTCGTCACTCGGCAGGGATCTGAAGGTCTGGTTGTGTTGGCGGAACGAGAATATGAGAGCATGCAGGAAACATTGCATCTGCTCTCGACCCCAGCAAATGCCAGCCGCCTGCGCGAAAGCCTCGAGCAGCTTGCCAGTGGGGACGTGATCGAGAGTGATCCGACGCTCTGACATGAAGCTCGTTTGGACGCCCAATTCCTGGGAGGAATACGAGTTTTGGCAGAAAACCGACATGCAGATGGTCGAAAAAATCAACGACCTGATCAGGAATGCCAAGAGAACACCGTTTCAAGGGCTCGGCAAGCCTGAGCCACTTAAGGGTGACCTGGCCGGTTTTTGGTCTAGGCGCATCTCAGGCGAACATCGATTTGTCTACCGCGTTGCGGGCTCGGCGAACGCTCAACAGATAGAAATCATCCAGTGCCGCTTCCATTACCGAAAATGGTAGCTACCTTCGCCACACCAGGAACACGGTAGACAGCGCCGGCAGGTCGAGCGTCACCGAGAACGGCTTCCCATGTGCCGGAACCCGCTCACCCCAGGCTTCCGCCTGCCCGAAATTCGATCCGCCATAGACCGCCGCGTCGGTGTTCAGCACCACCTGCCAACGGCCTTCCTCCGGCACGCCGACCCGGTAGCCGTGGCGCGGCACCGGCGTCATGTTCGACATGACCAGCACATGCGTTGATCGGTCCTGCGACGAACGCAGCATGCCATAGACCGAGTTTTCCGCATCGTCCGCCACCGCCCATTGAAAGCCTTCCGGGTGAAGGTCGCCGAACTGCAGCGCCGGCTCGGCCGCGTAAAGCCGGTTCAGATCGCGGATCAGCAACTGGACGCCGGCATGTTCCGGCCGGTCGAGCAGATCCCAGACCACCGATCCGTCATGGTTCCACTCGCCCTCCTGTGCGATCTCCTGTCCCATGAACAGGAGCTTCTTGCCGGGATGCCCCCACATGAAACCGTAATAGGCCCTGAGATTGGCGAGCTTCTGCCAGCTGTCGCCCGGCATCTTGCCGAGCATCGAGCCTTTGCCATGCACCACCTCGTCATGGGAGATCGGCAGCATGAAGCGCTCCGAATAGGCATAGATCATCCCGAAGGTCATGCCGCCATGGTGATATTTGCGATAGACCGGATCATCGGAAATGTAATGCAGCGTGTCATGCATCCATCCCATGTTCCATTTGAAATCGAAGCCGAGCCCGCCGTCTTCCGGCCGCTTCGTCACCCCCGGCCATGCGGTGGATTCTTCCGCCACGGTGAAGGCATGCGGGCAGCGGTCATGGATGATGCTGTTCAGGTGCTTGAAGAACTCGACGGATTCGAAATTCTCCCGCCCGCCATACTGGTTGGGGATCCATTCGCCTTCGTTGCGGCTGTAGTCGCGATAAAGCATCGAGGCCACCGCATCGACGCGCAGTGCATCCACATGGAAATGCTCGAGCCATTCCAGTGCCGAGGCGATGATGAAGCCCTTCACCTCGTTGCGGCCGAGATTGTATATCAGCGTGTTCCAGTCCTTGTGGAACCCCTCGCGCGGGTCTTCATGCTCGTAGAGCGCCGTGCCGTCGAAACGGGCAAGCCCCCACACATCGGTCGGGAAATGCGCCGGCACCCAGTCGAGGATGACGCCGATACCGACCTGGTGGCAGCGGTCGACGAAATAGGCGAAATCCTCCGGCGTGCCGTAGCGCCCGGTGGGCGCAAACAGGCCGAGCGGCTGGTAACCCCAGGAACCGCCGAACGGATGCTCCATGATCGGCAGCATTTCGATATGGGTGAAGCCGAGCGATTGCGCATAGGGGATCAGCCTCTGGCTGAGTTCCACCCAGTCGAGCGACCGGTTGCTCTCCTCGGAAATGCGCACCCAGGAGCCGAGATGCACCTCATAGACTGACATCGCGCCATCACGGCTGCGGTCCTGCGCCTGCTTCTCCATCCAGTCGCCGTCATGCCAGCGAAATGGCTTTGACGATGCGACGATCGAGGCGGTAGACGGTGCGGCCTCCGAAGACCGCGCCACCGGGTCGGCGCGCTGCGGCAGAAGGTTTCCGTGGCTGTCGAGCAGCTCGAACTTGTAGCGCTCGCCATGGGTGAGGCGGGGAATGAACAATTCCCAGATGCCCGCCTGAGGGCGAAGCCGCATCGGGTTGCGCCGCCCGTCCCAGGCATTGAAGTCGCCGACGACGGACACGCGCCTGGCATTTGGCGCCCAGACGGAAAACCGCACGCCCTCCACCCCGTCCACCTCCATCGGGATCGCGCCGAGCGTGCGGCCGAGCTCGTAATGGGTGCCCTGGCCGATCAGGTGCAGGTCGAGTTCGCCGAGAAGCGGGCCGAAGCTATAGGGATCTTCCGTCTCCTGCACCGCATCCGGCCATTCGATCCGCAGGCGATAGGGAGAAGGACTGCCGACGAGGCCGGCGAAGATGCCCGCCTCATGGATCGGCTCCAGCTCCGCCATCACGCGGCCGGTCTCGCTTTCGATCACCGAGACGGACAATGCACCCGGCAGAAGCGCGCGCACCACGGTGAGGTCGCCATATTGGTGTCGCCCGAGAATGGAGAACGGGTCGCCATGCCGTCCTTCGGCCAGCGCCTGCAGCCCTTCCTGCACCATTCCTGTCATCAGCTCTGCGCGTTCATATCTCATCGGTCAGTCTCCAGGAGTCGGGAGGCGATCGCCGAAAAACCGGCAAGCGGAAGCGGCAGCCAATGCGGGCGGCTGCGCACCTCATAGGCCACTTCGTAAGCCGCCTTTTCGAGCAGGAAGAGATCGAGCACCCGGTCGCGGTTCTCGTTCGACTGCATCAGCGGATCGGACTTTTCGACGGCGGTAAAGTAGGCGCCAAGGAAGGCGGCTTCCGCCAGTTCGGTAAAGCGCGTCGTCAACTGGCGATGGCGAATATCGTCCACCTCGCTCACCACTTCGCGGTCCATGTCGGCAGCGGCTGCCAGATAGCTCAGCGACCTGAGCAGCCCGGCAACATCGCGCAGCGGATTGGTCTTTGCCCGCCGCTCGCCAAGCGTCTTGGTCGGCTCGCCCTCGAAGTCGATGATATAGGCGTCGCTTTCCGCAACCAGGATCTGGCCGAGATGGAAATCGCCGTGATGGCGCGTCTTCAACGTACCACCGGTCGCCTCGGTCAGCCGGCTGGCAAGCGCCATCAGCTCGTCGCGGCGGGTAATCAGCGATCTGGCGATCTCCGCCATCTCGCCCTCCAGCCCCGGCAGCGTGCCTTCGAGAATGGTGAGGCTCTGGCCGATCTGGTCGGCGACCGCCCGACGTGCGGCTGCGACATCCTCCTTCGTGCCCCATTCGGGGCTGAAGGCCTCGTCATCGGTATTTTCGGCGAGCGCAACATGCAATTCGCCGAGCCGCGTTCCGATCGTTGCGGCAAAGTCGACGAGTGGCTTGAAATGCTCGTCGGCATCACCGTTTTCGAGGCCGGTGACGACGATCTCGTCGATCGAGCGACGCAGGTGACCCAGCATCCAGTTCCAGGCGTCACCCTGGTTGCGGATCGCCTTCTGCACGATGATCAGCGTGTGCCGCGTGCCATCCGGCCCGGTACGCGCAACCTCGCCGAGAAGCTGCGCCGTGTTGCGGTATCCGACCTTGGTAAGGTGCCGCGTCATCTCCACTTCCGGGTGGATGCCGGGGAAGATGTGGCGGATCAGCTTGACCATGGCGAGGTCGCCGACGATCAGCGAACTGTTCGACTGCTCGGCCGAAAGCCAGTGCACCGGCAGGTCGTCGGTGATGTCGAGCTTGTCGAGATGGTCGGTGCCGATGAATTCCAGGGCACCCGTCCGTCCGGTAATCACCGCCCGCTCCGACAGGCCGCGCAGGATGGCATGGGCAAAGCTCTCATGCGCGAACCCGTCGGTGAGGAAGCCGACGCGCCGACCTTGCCTTAGCCGCGCCATGGCAAGCTGCTGGGCAAGCGCCGTCGGAAAACTGTCGTCCCAGGAAACGGCAAGCGGCAGCAGGTAGCTGTCCATGCGCCCGGCAATATCCGCCTCCAGTTCCCCAAGCAGGATGTTGTTGGCAAAGGGCAGCGGCGTTGCCGAGACGAGCGAGGCATGGTTCAGGATCTGCCCCTTGGAGCCGAACCAGCGCCTCATGGTCAGATAACCGGGCAGCACCTCGCTCGACATCGTCTCGGCGAGCTTCGGCTGGTCGATCAGCTCCTGCAGGTCGCGGCGCACCACCATGGTCACCATGTCCTGCACCTGTTCCGGCGGTGCCTTGCGCCAGCTCGGGCCATCGGATTCCTGCGACAGCTGGAACCAGAAGAATCCGTAGGGCGGCAGCGTCAGGAGATAGGTCAATTGACCGACCGGCGGGAAGGGCGACATGCCGGTGAGCTCGATCGGCACCGATCCCTCGAACTGCGAAAGATCGAGCTCCACCGCCTGCGGCAGGCGCGAGAGATTGGCGACGCAAAGGATCGTCTCCCCGTCATGCTCGCGCAGATAGGCCATGATCTTGCGGTTGCCGGGGGTGAGAAATCTAAGCGAGCCACGACCGAAAGCCGGGTGCCGGTTGCGCAGCGCCAGCATCCGCCGGGTCCAGTTCAACAGCGAATGCGCATCCGCCCCCTGCGCCTCGACATTGACGGCCTCATAACCGTAGAGCGGGTCCATCACCGGCGGCAGCACGAGGCGGGCCGGGTCGCCCTTGGAAAACCCGCCATTGCGGTCCGGCGACCATTGCATCGGCGTGCGCACCCCGTCGCGGTCGCCGAGATAGATATTGTCGCCCATGCCGATCTCGTCGCCGTAATAGATCACCGGCGTGCCGGGCATGGAAAGGAGCAGCGCGTTCATCAGCTCGATCCGCCGCCGGTCGCGCTCCATCAGGGGCGCAAGACGTCTGCGGATACCGAGATTGATGCGGGCGCGACGGTCTGCGGCATAGGTGTTCCACAGATAGTCGCGTTCCTCGTCGGTCACCATTTCCAGCGTCAGCTCGTCATGGTTTCGAAGGAAGATCGCCCATTGGCAGTTTTCCGGGATTTCAGGCGTCTGGCGCATGATGTCGGTGATCGGGAACCGGTCTTCCTTGGCGATCGCCATATACATGCGCGGCATCAGCGGGAAATGGAACGCCATGTTGCATTCGTCGCCATCGCCGAAATATTCGCGCGTATCCTCCGGCCACTGGTTGGCCTCGGCAAGCAGCATCTTGCCGGGATGGCTTTCGTCCAGCGCCGCACGGATGCGCTTCAGGATATCGTGCGTCTCGGCAAGGTTCTCGTTATTCGTGCCCTCCCGCTCGATGAGATAGGGAATGGCGTCGAGCCGGAACCCGTCTATCCCGGTATCGGCCCAGTAGCGCATCACCTCGAGTAGCTCGTCCAGCACCGCCGGGTTGTCGAAATTGAGATCCGGCTGGTGCGAATAGAAGCGGTGCCAGTAATAGGCGCCGGCCACCGGATCCCAGGTCCAGTTCGACTTTTCCGTATCGAGGAAGATGATCCGGGTTTCGGGAAACTTCTGGTCGGTGTCGGACCAGACATAGAAATCCCGCTCGGGCGAACCCGCCGGTGCCTGCCGCGCCCGCTGGAACCACGGATGCTGGTCGGACGTGTGGTTGATGACAAGCTCGATGATCACCCGGATCCCGCGTTCATGGGCGGCATCGACGAAGGCGCGAAAATCCTCCATCGTGCCGTAGTCGGGGCTCACATTGCCGTAGTCCGCAATGTCATAGCCGTCGTCGCGCCGTGGCGAGGGGAAGAACGGCAGGAGCCAGATCGCATTGGCGCCGAGCGAGGCGATGTGGTCGAGCTTTTCCGTCAGCCCCCTGAAGTCGCCGATGCCGTCGCCGTTCGAATCGTGAAACGACTTCACATGCAGCTGGTAGATGATCGCATCCTTGTACCAGAGCGGATCGTTCGCCTCCGCCTGCGGCTGCTCGATCACCTCGGACAAGCTGTTGGTCATGAAATCCACGGCGCATTCCTCCCTTATCTGACGCGCCATATGGCGAACGGCAGTCCTGCCTGCGGATCGAGCCGCAGGCGCTGGATCTTTCCTGTCCAGGTGAACCGGTTGCCGGCGATCAGGTCTTCCAGTTGAAGTGAAGCGTGGTCGGAGAGGTTCCACGACCAGAGCGGAATTTCGACATCCGCCTCATGTGCATTGTATGGATCGAGATTGACGGCGATCAGCAGCACGTTTTCGCGTCCGGCACTCGCCTTCTCGAAGAACATGATGTTGTCGTTCCACGCGGTCAGAAGCTGCAGGCCGAGATGCGAATGCAGTGCCGGGTTCTCGCGGCGGATGCGGTTCAAAAACGCGATCTCGCCCTTGATATTGCCGGGCCGGTCGTAATCCCAGGCGCGGATCTCGTATTTCTCCGAATCCGCATATTCCTTGCGCTTCAAATCCGGCCGGCCTTCGCACAGCTCGAAACCGTTATAGACGCCCCAGAGGCCGGACAGCGTTGCGGCGAGAGCGGCGCGGATCAGATAGGCCGGACGCGGCGCGTTCTGCAGAAAGTCCGGGTTGATGTCGTGGGTGTTGACGAAGAAATGCGGCCGGAAGAACTCCTTCGGCTCTTCGGTGGTGATCTCGCGCATATATTGCTCGAGCTCCCACTTGGCATTGCGCCAGGTGAAATAGGTATAGGACTGCGAGAAGCCGACCTTGGCGAGCCGGTACATCACCTTCGGCTTGGTGAAGGCTTCCGACAGGAACACCACGTCGGGATGGCGCGAACGGATATCGGCAATCAGCCATTCCCAGAAGGGAAACGGCTTGGTGTGCGGATTGTCTACGCGGAACAGCCTGACCCCGTGATCGACCCACTTCTGCACCACGTCGCGCAGCTCGGTCCAAAGCGACGGCACGGCCTCGCAGGCGTAGAAATCGACATTGACGATGTCTTCGTATTTCTTCGGCGGGTTTTCCGCATAACGGATCGTCCCGTCCGGCCGCCACTCGAACCAGCCCGGGTGCGATTTGAGCCACGGGTGATCCGGCGAGGCCTGGATGGCGAGATCGAGCGCGATCTCCAGCCCGTGATCGGCCGCGGCATCCACCAGCCGGCGAAAGTCGTCGAACGTGCCGAGCTGCGGATGAATATCGGCATGTCCGCCTTCCGTCGATCCGATCGCATAGGGGCTGCCGGGATCGTCCGGACCGGGCGTCAGCGTGTTGTTCTTGCCCTTGCGGTTGGTCTTGCCGATCGGGTGGATCGGCGGGAAATAGAGGACGTCGAAACCCATCTCGCGAATGGCCGGTAGCCTTGCGATCACATCGTCGAACGTGCCGTGGCGGTTCTGGTCGCCGCTCTGCGACCGCGGAAAGATCTGGTACCAGCTGGCAAAACTCGCCGCCGTCCGCTCTGCATCCACGGGAATGATCTGCGAGCGCACCCGATGCGGCCGCCGATCGGCCCTGGCCATCAGCGTCGCCGTTTCCGGCAGAAGTAGGGTCTGGGTCCGCTGCCTGTCCTCTTCGGAGGTCAGCCGGTCGAACAGGTTTTGCAGCTTGGGCTTCAGCTCGCCGCTCGCATGATCCAGCGCGTCTAGCACCAGATTGATGCCCTCCTGGATCTCGAGCCTCAGGTCGAGCCCTGCCTCATGCTTCTTGGTGAACTCGTAGCGAAAAATCTGGAACGGGTTCCGCCATCCCTCGACGGCAAATTCGTGCCGCCCCATCCGCTTCAGCACGAACTCCGCCTGCCAGCGGTCGTTGGTGACGAGTTGCATCGGCGCTTCCTGCCAGTCCTCGTCATCGGCGCAGCGATAGATGAGCGCGGCGGAGAGCGGATCGTGACCGTCGCCGAAAATATCGGCCTCGACCTTCAACACGTCGCCGACGACGCGCTTCACCACGAAACGCCCGTTGTCGACTGAGGGCGTGATCTTCTCGATCGCCAGCCGCGGCGTAGCTGCGGCCTCGCCTGCAGCCGGCACCGGCACGGCATCGACGATCGGTTCCGACACATAGCCTTCGAAGATGCGGATCTCGCCAGGCTTGAGCCTCAGTTTCGCATCGAAGACCGCGCTTTCGTCCTCCGGTGCGATCAGCGGCAGGAAAGGGGAGGCAGCCACGCGCAGCAGATTGAAGGGCGCCGGAGCCGTCTTGCGCAGATCGCGGTTGAGAAGCACGACGCGCATCTTTTCTGACGCACGGCTATCCTCCTCGTCGGTCTGGAACAGCCCGACGACAGGCCCCTGGCTCGCCGAAACCAGCTTCAGCGGGCGGCGGGCAAACCCTGCGGCGCTCTTGTTGGTCTGGGCGGTGATCTCGCGGATATCCGCCGAGAGATCGTAGGAACTCTGGTCTTTGAGCCCGCGCAATCCCGAGCCGTCGCCATAAAGCGGATCGAGCGGCAGCGATATGCCATATTCAAACCCCATCGGGATCATCAGTCCGCTCGTAAAGGTCGAGGCGAGCTTGAGCGAACGGATCGCCTTGCGCTTGAGGATCTCGCAGCCATCCGTGCCATGCGCGATGCGCCTGCCGAACGGCGCCTCGGGAAAGGCGATCTGATAACCGAGATCGCGCTGGATCTGGTATTCGTCCATGATCCAGCGCTCCTCCATGTCCCACCAGGCAAGAGAGGAGAAACTGCCGTCCATGCCGGTCCCGGCAAGCGCCCTGCGCGCGGCAAACGGGCTGCCCGGTGTCCAGGCGACGAATATCGTATCCGGCTTGGCGCGCCTTGTATGGGCAATCATGTCATGCCAGACCTCCGATGCGACACGGCCGATGCCGAGGCAGCGGAAGCCGGCGACACCAGCGCCCGCAAATGCTTCAAGCCGGCCGCGCCAGCTGTCGATCTGCCGCGTCTCGGCGAGGAAATCGATCCTGCGGCCCCCATTTTGCTGCGGCTTCAGCCTCGGATCGGCGGCAATGGCGGTTTCGTGGGCGTCATCGACGGCAACCTGATCGATGACGAGGTCGAGCATGAATTTCAGCTCATGCCTGCCGGCTGCCGCAACCAGCGCCGCAATCGCCTCGACCGGATCGCGGCCGAGGCCAAGCGCGGGATCGAGGCGATCGAAATCCGCCGCCGTGAACACGCTCGTACCCTTGCCCCGATGAAACAGCGGCCCCGAGAGCACGGTATCGAAGCCGAGGTCGCGGGCATGGCCGAACATCTCCTCCCATGCAGTGATGCCGGCAAGCGCGAGCGGATGCACGTAATAGATCTGCGGTGGCAGGTCTGTCAGCGGAATTCGGGATACAAATTGCGGGCGCGTGTTCATCGGTCCTGCCTGCCTTTGAGGTTTGGGGCACTCGATCGGAGCCACGAAGTCCCTCGACTAACTGCGATCCGGCATGGCTGGTTCCGATAAAATTGTCTTGATCGGCCGCGCTTTGCGCTCACTGCTGCCGGATATCGAGCCGAACATGTTGAAGCGAAAGAGCAATCAAGGGTTGCTTTGATCCGGCCCTTCCAGCGCATTTTCGTCTCTGCCGCCGCAAAGCGTCCTTTCGCCACGCAGGTTTGTCCGATGCGGATAATCTTCCCGCTTCGCAAAACGCCGCCGATCCGGTTAAGTCATCCCGGTCGATTTCCAGAGGAGGAATGAGCATGGCGAAATTGCAGGTGGCGATGATCGGTCTCGGCATGGCGGCGGGCCACCACGCCCGCGCATTGCTCGATCTTGCCGATCAGGTCGAATGCGTCGCGGCCTATAGCCAGACCGAGGCACGCCGCCAGGCCTTTGCCGCGCAATACCCGATCCCGGTCGTCGACAGTCTGGAGGCGATCTTCGCCAATCCGGCAATCGATGCGGTGCTGATCCTGACGCCGCCCTCCAGCCATCTGGAACTGGTCGAGCGTGCGGTGGCGGCCGGCAAGCATATCCTTCTCGAAAAGCCGCTCGACATCAGCCTCGAGCGCGCCGAGGCGATCGTCAACCTTGCCGAAGAGGCCGGCGTGAAGCTCGGTGTTGTGCTGCAGAACCGCTTCCGGCCCGCAGCGCTGGCACTCGACCTTCTCGTCCTGACCGGCCGCCTCGGATCGCTGGTCGAGGCATCCGCCGCCATCCGCAACTGGCGGCCGCAGAGCTATTACGATGTCGAGGGCAGGGGAACGCGCGCAAGGGACGGCGGCGGGGTGCTGCTCACCCAGGGCATTCACACGATCGACCTGCTGCTGAGCTATGCCGGCACGCCGAAGGACGTCGCCTCCTTCGTCCGCACCACGCCGATCCACAGGATGGAGACCGAGGATCTGGTCACCGCCGCATTCTCCTATGAAAGCGGCGCGATCGGCACGCTCAACGCGACGACCGCGGCCTATCCGGGCCTGCCGGATCGCATCGAACTGATCGGCACGCAAGGCACGGCCGTGCTTTCCGGCGATACGCTGGATGCTTCCTTCATCGATGGCACGGTGGCGCAGGTGGGCGGCGAGACGAGCATCGGCAGCGGCGCCGACCCGATGGCCTTCGGTCACGACATGCATCGCGCCCTGATCGGCAATTTTCTCGCCTCAGTCAGGGGTGAGGACACTTTGCGCGTCACCGGCGGCGATGCCTTGCGCGCCCAGCGCTTCATCGAGCAGATCTTGATTGCAAGCCGCTGAACCGGCTTACAAACCGGCCGCCTTGCGCAACTCCTCGGCCATGCGGCTTCGCCAGTCCTTGCCCGAGGCCTTGAACCTGTCGAGCACGTCGGGATCGAGCCGCAGCGTCACCGCAACCTTCGGTGCCTCGATCTTCGGCCGGCCGCGCGCGGCAATCGCCTTCTCCATCTCTGCTGCCATTTCCGGGAAGACCTCGCGGAACGGGCGCATGCTTGCCAGTTTCGCGTCCGTCAAAGGCGGATTGTCCTGATCCTCTTCGGCAGCCTGATGGATTCGCGCCTCTTCTTCGTCGGTAATATCGGGGAAACGGGATTCAGTCTTCGGCATAGCGTTTCCTTTCTTTCCGGCTGGCGCGCCGTGCGCTGATGATCGAAATGGCCTCGCGACCCATCATCGAAAAGACGACCGTCGTCAGATCACCGCCCATCGGTCCGATCGCCGTATATCGCGGTCGTCCATCCGCAGCCGAATAACTGGGTTCGATCAATGCTTCCAAAAAGTCGAAGTCCGAAGCCACCACGGCAAAATCCAGGCCGTGCAGCCGGATGTTCCTCTGACGCTTTATCTCATCCCAGACAAACTTGACCATTATTCGTACACGAAAAATCGCCGCCCGACAACGAGCGACGATCCGATGAAACGAAGATGGTTACAATCCCGCGATTGTAGGGGTCAGCAGATGACCGTTTCGGCGATCCGGATGCCGAAGCCTTCAAGCCCGACATAGTGGCGTTCGCTGCGGGTCAGGAGCTTGATCGAGGTGACGCCGAGATCTTTGAGGATCTGCGCGCCGAGCCCGATTTCCAGCCATTCGCTTTCGCGTGCCTGGGCTTCCGCATGAGCTTCCTGGCCCTGGCGCACCTTGCGGCCGGTATCCGTCTGGCCAACGCCGACCGAGCCCTCGCGCAGATAGATGATGACGCCGCGGCCTTCCTTCTCGATGACCTTCATGTAGCGCTCGACGGAGCGCTCGGCACCGAACACGTCCTGTGCGACGTTTTCCAGATGCAGGCGGACCGGAATATCGACGCCATCGCGGATATCGCCGAAGATCACGGCGACATGCTGCATCGGGTCCCAGGGCAGCGAATAGGCGACAGCCTTGGCCTTGCCGTTCGCCGTGGCGACGTCGAAGGACGAAATCACCTCGATCAGCGTTTCCTTGCGCTGACGATAGGCGATCAGGTCGGCAACCGATACCTGTTTCAGGCCATGCTTGGCGGCAAACTCGGTAACCTGCTGGCCGCGCGTGACCGTACCGTCGTCATTGACGAGTTCGCAGATCACCCCGATCGGCGGCAGGTTGGCAAGCTTGCAGAGATCGACAGCGGCTTCCGTATGGCCGGAGCGCATCAGCACGCCGCCCTCGCGCGCGATCAGCGGGAAGATATGGCCTGGACGGACGAAGTCGGCCGGGCCGACATTCGGATTGGCGAGATTGCGAACCGTCAGCGTCCGGTCCTCGGCCGAAATGCCGGTCGTCGTGCCATGCTTGAAATCGACAGTCACGGTAAAGGCCGTCGTGTGGGCGCTGTCGTTCTCGGCCACCATGGCATTGAGGTTCAGCCGCTTGGCCTCGCCGCGCGGCATCGGTGCGCAGACGATACCCGACGTGTGGCGCACGATGAAGGCCATCTTGTCGGGCGTGCAATGGACTGCGGCGACGATCAGGTCGCCCTCGTTCTCGCGGTCGTCATCATCGGTGACGACGACGATTTCGCCGGCTTCGAAGGCGCGGATGGCGTCGACGACGCGTTTCTGATCGTATGCCATGAAAGTATTCCTAGAGGTTCATATCGGCCGTCTGACGCCCGGTCTGGGCACGGTCTCGGAGGTAATGATCGGCGATCGCGCATGCGACCATGGCTTCACCAATGGGGACTGCACGAATGCCCACGCACGGGTCGTGGCGGCCCTTGGTGCGGACATCGACATTGTGGCCGTCGGCATCGATCGACCGCCGCTCGGTCAGGATCGAGGAGGTCGGCTTGATGGCGAAACGTGCAATGATCGCTTCGCCGGTGGAAATCCCGCCAAGGATGCCGCCGGCATGGTTGGACAGGAAGATCGGCTTTCCGTCATTGCCCATCCGCATCTCGTCGGCATTTTCCTCGCCGGTCAGTTCCGCCGAGGCAAAACCTTCGCCGATCTCGACGCCCTTGACCGCATTGATCGACATCAGCAGCGAGGCGATATCCTGGTCGAGCTTGCCATAGATCGGTGCGCCAAGACCGGCGGGAACGCCTTCGGCAATGACTTCGACGACCGCGCCGATCGAGGACCCGGCCTTGCGGATGCCGTCGAGATACTCTTCCCAGACGGGAACCATAGCCGCATCCGGGCAGAAAAACGGGTTCTGGTCGACCTGCGCCCAGTCCCAGTTGCTGCGGTTGATCTTGTGCTTGCCGATCTGCACCAGCGCGCCGCGAACCTTGACGCCGGGAACGACGAGCCGGGCGATTCCGCCTGCCGCAACGCGCGCCGCCGTCTCGCGGGCCGAGGACCGTCCGCCGCCGCGATAGTCGCGGATCCCGTATTTGACGTCATAGGTATAGTCGGCATGTCCGGGGCGGTAGCTGCGGGCAATCTCGCCGTAATCCTTGGAGCGCTGGTCGGTATTCTCGATCAGCATCGAAATCGGCGTGCCGGTCGAGATCATCGTCTCGCCGTCCTCGTCGAACATCACGCCGGAAAGCACCTTGACGATATCGTCCTCGCGCCGCTGGGTGACGAAGCGAGACTGGCCGGGCTTGCGCTTGTCCATCCAGGCCTGAAGTTGCGCCAGTGTGAAGCGAAGGCCGGGAGGGCAGCCGTCGACGACGCAGCCGAGTGCAGGCCCATGGCTCTCGCCCCAGGTCGTAACGCGGAAAAGGTGACCGAACGTGTTGTGGGACATCAATGCTGCCTGACTGCTGGTTCGCCGCAATCCCTGGAAATGGCGACGCACGGATTTTGAGTGTCGCAGCGTCTTCGTGCACCATAGGTGGAATATGGCATCGCAGGCGTTGGGAACACCGTTTTTATGAGGGCTTTCATAGGCAAAAGGCCGCCTTCGGACAAGCTTTTCTTGCGCCCTTGCGGTACGGCGGCAGTGAACAGTCCGGTCAGTCGAACGCGATCATGCTGCCGGCTGCTTCCAGCCCTTGCGGGCGGCCTCCGCCAGCTGCTCGAAGGGCAGCGGCCGGGCGAAGGCATAACCCTGCAAAACGTCGCAGCCCAGCTCGCGCAGCAGGCGCGCATGGTCGAAGGTCTCGACCCCTTCTGCCACCGTCTCGACGCCGAGCGAGCGGGCGATATCGACGATCGATCGCACCAACGCCCGCTCCTGGGGAGCCCCAAGGATAGGCTGCACGAGCTGCTTGTCGATCTTCAGTCGCTTCGGCCGCAGTTTGAGCAGGCTGACGATCGACGTGTGCCCGGTGCCGAAATCGTCGATTTCAACGTCGATGCCGAGTTCCTTGATCTTTTCCAGATTGTCGACGACGCTGGTGTCGCTGTCGTCGAGAAATATCGATTCCACCAGTTCGAAGGCGATCTCGCCGGGAGATATCTGCAGGCCGCGCAGCATCTCGATCAGGTTCGTGTCGTGCAGTCGCTTGGCCGAGACATTGACCGAGACGCGGGGAATGACGATGCCCTGCGCCGTCCAGCGCATCTTGTCCTTCAGCGCCGTCTCCAGCACGATCTGGTCCAGTGTCGCCGAAACGTTGATATCGTCGGCGATCTTGAGGAAATGGTCGGGTGTCAGGATGCCACGGCGCGGATGGTTCCAGCGGATCAGCGCCTCGACGCCGGTCAGGATATTGGTTTCGGCGCAGACCTGCGGCTGGTACCAGGCGACGAATTCGTGGTTGTCGATGGCGCTCAGAAGCTCGTCGGCCGTGCGCTTGTGGTCGATGATCTCGGCATGCAGGTTCTGGGTGAAGAACTCGCTGCGATTTCGTCCCAGCCCCTTGGCCCGGTAGAGGGCGAGGTCGGCATTGACGAGAATGCGGCGCGCATCGACATGGAAGCCATTGGCCTCCGCAATGCCGATGGAAACGCCGCAGCGACAGGAGAAGCCCTCGAAGTCGACCGGCAGACGGAAGTCGGAAATGATCCGTTCGGCAAGCCTGGCAAGCTCCGCCTGGCTTGAGCGGCCATGGACGAGAATGACGAACTCGTCGCCGCCGATGCGGGCCACCAGGTCGCCGTCCTCGACATTCTGCGTCAGGATGCGTGAGGCGTGCACGAGCATCGCATCGCCCGCGGCATGCCCCAGCGTGTCGTTGATCTGCTTGAAGCGATCGAGATCGAGATGCAGCAGCGCGAATTTCTGCCGCCCGCCCGCCCGGCTCAGCGCATCGAGTTCGAGGTCGAGCTTGCGACGGTTGGCAAGCAGGGTCAGCGGGTCGTGCAGCGCGTTGTGCTCGATCCGGCTCTTGGCAAGTTCCAGCTCGCTGTTCTTGGCATCCGCTTCGGTCTTTGCCTTTTGCAGTTCGACCGTCAGGATGGCATCCTTGGTGACGTCGAAGGCCAGGCCGATCAGCTTCTTCGAGCCGTCTTTGCTGATATGCAACTGTCCGACGGAGCGAATGTAGCGGGTCGAACCGTCCGGCTGCGGCACGCGCACCACCAGCGCCTCGCGCGTGTTTCCGCCAAGATAGGTTCTCGACGCATTGATCGCGATCGGCCGGTCTTCGGGTAGGATCAGGTTGAGCCAGCG
The DNA here is from genome assembly GCF_003597675.1 of Neorhizobium sp. NCHU2750. Lineage (NCBI taxonomy): Bacteria > Pseudomonadati > Pseudomonadota > Alphaproteobacteria > Hyphomicrobiales > Rhizobiaceae > Neorhizobium > Neorhizobium sp. NCHU2750. The sequence continues at coordinate 535,957 of NZ_CP030827.1, forward strand.
CTCCTGGGTCATGATGCCGTTGGTGAACGGTACTCCGTAGAGCTGGCACATGCGGGCATCCCAGGTTTCCACTCCGAGTGCCGGCGAATATTCCCAGATGCCGCAGCCATAGGAGGCGAGCGCGAGATCCAGTCGGCTGGACAATTCTTCGAGTTCCCGCTCGCGGTTGGACAACTCGTCCAGCGCCAGTTCAAGCTCCGCATTCTTGACGTCGGCATCCGTCTTGGCGTCGCGCAGGGTCTGCGCCATCAGCATGTCCGCGGTCGCATCCCAGACGATGCCGGTCATGCGCTGGCTGCCGTCGATATTCTCGTAGCGCGCGCCGGCCGATCTTAGGTGGCGGACGGTGCCGTCGGACAAGGCAACCCGATATGTCTCGCTGCAGGGCTCGTAGAGCTGCGCCCAGCGCAGCAGGTGTGCTTCCGCCTTTGCCCGGTCCTCGGGCATCACGAGACCCAGCAGGTCCTTGAGTTTCTGCATCTCCTGGCGGGAACTGGCCCCATGCAGCGCCCTTGCGCGCCGGTCGAGAAACAGCTGCACACCATCGCCGGCCACTTCCCATATGCCGATATTGGAAGCATCCATGGCAAGATTGAAGCGCTGGGACAGGTCGACGAGGTTTGCCTCGCGCATCTTGAGTTCGGCGATATTGCGATTGCGCTCCGACAGGAGCCCTGTCGCAACCAGGATCGGCCCGATCACGCCAAGAGCGCCGAGCGCCAGCAGAAGTCGAAAATTGCGCTGATTGGAGGGTGTCACCTCCCAGCCATTTTTCGGCGCCATCGCCAGCTCCCAGCGGGATCCGGCTACATCGATCGTCTTCGTCAGCGCCGATTTTCCATCGACGCCATCGTCGCCGAGAAAGGGCAGATATTCCGGCCTGGAGGCATCCCTGAGCGAAAAATTCGTCCAGCTCAGATCGGTCAGGTTCTCTTTCGGCCGGTCGCCGTCGAGCATCATTCCTGCGGCCCGCAGCAGGGCGGTCTTGTCGATGATCACGGCAAGCGCGTCACGGGTCGTGAGTGAACCGCCGTCTTCCGGCTTCATCGGAACGATGAGAGTGATGTGATTCTCCTGCGAGCCCGTCAGCAGGAACGGCTCGCTCATCCGCGCCGCCTTGCCGAGATCGGTGCGCAGGTGCTCGATGTTGAACGGACTTGGTTCGCCGGGTTTCAGCAGCCCCGTCGGGGTCTGGATCTGCGAGATCTGAAGCCCCGGCGCGATGGCAACGGCAGAAAAATGCCCATGGCTCTCGAATATCAGGCCGATCAGCTGGCGCAGGTGATCCGGCGAAATATTCGTTTCGTGGAACAGCTCGTGAGCCAGGATCTCGGTATCCTTGATGTCGCCTTTCAGATGCCACGCCAGCCTGTGCGACATGGAGGATGCGGTGTTTTCCACATTTTCCCGCAGTGCAGCCCGGCTCGCATCCGTATTGCGGCGGTCGAGATTGAAGGCGATTGCAACGATGCAAAGAGAGATTGAAAGGGCTATCAGCAGTGAGATCGGGTTGGGTGCAATGATACTCTGCCAGCTTAGGCGGTGCGGCGGCCTGAATTTCACTGTGTTGATGCCCGTCGTTAACTATCTTGAACGTCGAAATATTATGATTGTGTCGAGTTAATTTATCATTTCGCGAATTTCCGGACGTGGCCGCGCGGAAATCCATTGTTTAATACTATGTAAATCATGGCCTGTGCTGCATCGGAACAGGAAATTAAGGTATTGTATGAACATCCGTTAATAATAAAGCCCTGATTTGAGCGTAAAATGCCACGATCGCGGGCAATTTTTGCCACATTCGCGGGGCCATATTTGCATCGAAACGAAACACACCGGACCTCGGCAAAGGCCTCTACAATGCGCATGATCATCGCCACCCTGCTCGCAACCGCCAGCATCTTCTCCCCGCTCAACAGCTGGGCGCAGAGTGCCGACGTGGAAGCGACGATCAAGGCCGTTGACACCAAGGCGCTCTGCCTGACGCTCGACGACGGCAAGACCTACAAGGTTTCCGAGGAATTCAACTTCGAAGGCTTGAAGGCCGGCGTCAAGGTTCTGGTGTTCTACACCATGGTCGACGGAAGCCGCCTGGTCGACGATATCGAGATCGTCTGACGCATGTCCCGGCTATTGGGATGGCCGGTGCTGTTTGCGCGAACGCGACGGCCCGTTCAGATCCAGCCTATAGTCCCGGCCTCTGTATCGATGCGTACGATCCGGTCCTGATGGATCGGCATGGTGGAGGCTTCTTCCTCATCGACATTGCCGACGATGCGGAAAAGCGAGCGCACCACCCCGCCATGGCTGACGGCGACCGTCGGTTCCTTCACGGAAGAAAGCCATGCGCCGATCCGCCATGAGAGAATTTCATAGCTTTCTGCCTCCGCACCGGGCGGAATGAAGCTCCATTTGTTTTTGGAGCGCTCGCGCAACCGTTCGGGCTCGACCTTCTTGATCTCGGCCGTCGTATAGCCTTCCCAGTCGCCGAAGGAGAGCTCCTTCAGGCGGTCCTCGGTGCGGTATTCTTCAGGGGGAAGTCCCATCGCCGCGCGCACCCGTTCCATCGTCTCGCGGGTGCGCCCGAGCGGGCTTGCAACGAAATCGAACCCCTCTGCGGGGCCGAGGAGGGCGCCGAGCGCCTCTCCGTTGCTGGTTGCCTGGCCGCGGCCGATCGCATTGATCGGAATATCGCGCTGGCCCTGCAGCCGGCCTTCTGCATTCCAGTCCGTCTGGCCGTGGCGGATCACATAGATGAGCACGGCAAGCCTTCCTGCTTAGTCCTTGATGACGGAAATGTCGGGAGCGTCGACGGCCTTCATGCCGATCGTGTGATACCCGCTATCGGCGTGATGCACTTCGCCGGTCACCGAGCGCGACAGGTCGGACAGCATGTAAAGGCCGACATCACCAACCTCTTCGATGGTCACGGTACGACGCAGCGGCGCGTTATACTCGTTCCACTTGAGGATATAGCGGAAGTCGCCGATGCCGGACGCGGCAAGCGTCTTGATCGGGCCGGCCGAAATCGCGTTGACGCGGATGTTCTTCGGGCCGAGGTCGACGGCGAGATATTTGACGCTCGCTTCGAGTGCTGCCTTGGCAACGCCCATGACGTTGTAGTTCGGCATCACCTTTTCCGCACCGTAATAGGTCAGCGTGAGCATCGAACCGCCATCGGTCATCAGCTTTTCGGCGCGACGGGCAACCGAAGTGAAGGAGAAGACCGAGATCTGCATCGTCTTGGCGAAGTTTTCAGCCGAGGTGTCGACGTAACGGCCGGTCAGCTCGTCCTTGTCGGAAAAGCCGATGGCGTGAACGATGAAGTCGATCTTGCCCCAGTGCTTTTCGATGTTTTCGAAAACCTCGTCGATGGTTGATTCGTCGCTGACGTCGCAGTGACCGGCCATGAAGGCGCCGAGTTCGGCAGCCAGCGGCTCTACCCGCTTCTTCAGGGCGTCGCCCTGGTAGGTGAAGGCCACTTCACCGCCATTGTCGACGATGGCCTTGGCAATGCCCCATGCGATAGAGCGATTGTTCGCGACGCCCATGATAAGCCCGCGCTTGCCTGCCATAAGGCCGGATGCCTGAACCATTGTGTAATCCCTGACACGAAAAAATGAATGCTGCCTATGGCATAGGCCGCATCAGGGTTCAAGCTTCCGACAGATCATCAACTGTTAAGACCGCGTAACAAAGGGTGCGCGGCTGGGGATGACGTCATCCAGCCGTCATCTTTGCTTGGCCCAAACAGTCGACTACAAGTAGAGCCCGTCGCGCATCAGCCGCATCAGGTCGGTCACCTTGGCGTCCGGCGTATCCACCAGCACGATCCGCAGTTCCACCACCAGATCGCCGCGGCCGCCGGCATTGTCATGGAGGCCGAGCCCCTCGATCCTCACGGTCTTGTCGGAACCGGACCAACTGGGGATTTCGACCGTGCGGGGACCGGTCGGGGTCTCGACCCTGGCCTCGCCGCCGAGAACGGCGTCCTGGAGAGAGATCGGCAATATGGTGTGAATGTCGAACCCATGTACCGTGAAACGGTCGTCCTGGGCGGCCTTGAGCGTCACCACCAGGTCGCCCTGCTTCAGGCTCGCAAACTTGGTTCCCTGACTGGCAAGCCGGATCTGCTGCCCGTCTGATGCGCCCCGTTCGAGCGGCACGCGTACCTCGCGATCATCCGGAAGCTTCACCGTGACCGGCCTCAGGGCCAGGAATTCGGCAATGGTGATCCTTGCCTCGACCAGGAGATCAGGCGCCTTTTCCGGAACCGGTGCGGTTCCGCGCCAGCGCTTGACCAGGTTGCTGATCAGGTCGACCGCCATCATCGGCAGTGGCGAGCGGGCTTCCGCCGGGGCCTCGTCCTTGGGCGCAGCCTCGCCGCCCTTCTGCTCTGATGCAGCGTCCGGCTGATCCTTGGCATGGTCCTTGGCGCGCTCGCGCGCTTCCGGGCTGCCGCCGAAAATCCGCTCTATCGTGGCTTCCGGGCTCTCGCCCGGCTTCTTGCCGGCTTGCGGGCCCGCCTGGCCGCTTCCCGTCTGACTGCTTCCCGTCTTGGCAGCGCCGCCCTTGGCCGCCTGGGCCTGCGGCTGCGCCTGGGTCTTGGCCGCCAGCGCGGCCTGTGCCTTCGCCAGTTCCTCCATCACCTTTTCAGCCCTGGCCTTGGCCGCCTTGGCGCGCTCGGCATCCTCGCGCTGCTGCATGATCGTCTGGTGCATGTCGGCCGCACGGTCGTAGCGCTTGCGGCGCTCGGGATCCTTTAGCAGCTCATAGGCCTGCCCCACCTCGGCGAACCGGTCGGTCGCGTTCGGGTCGTCCCGGTTCTGGTCGGGATGGATCGTCTTGGCCTTGGTTCGCCAGGCCGCCTTTATTTCGTCCGCGTCGGCGTTCCGTTTGACGCCGAGAATGGAATAGGGATCGCGCATTGTGAGACCACCGGTTACGCTTCTTGCGGTGGGTACGGCAAAATCGCGCCCCCCCGATACTCGACACAATCACGGGCAACGCAGCGCCATCATGCGCCGCTCGCTGCTCCGATTTTTCTCGGATAGGGAGAGTAGGGGTGCAGTCCTGAATCAGTGGTTACAATCGGCCTGGGCGCCGAAGGCATAGTAAAGAGAGGGTAAATACGGTGTTTGCTTCGGGCACACATTGACGTGACCGCTGACGCCGTGGCGCTGACATGGCAATCCTGCCGGCCGATCAGGCAGGCGGGGTCAGGTGGGCCGGTGAAACGTTTGGGTCAGCCTTGCTTGTCGAAGGCAGTGAGCATCCAGTCGCCGCTGCCTGTCATGCAGGCCTGGCCGGCGAAGACCGCGATTCCCTCGTAGGAATGACGTGTGGTCCTGAAGGCGCGGCAGGTATGGCCCTGATCATTGTCTTCGCGGATCACGGAGACGACGCCGGCGCTGCCGGTGGCGGTATTGGCCCAGGGAAGGGGGGTATCGCCCATCTTGTTGAGATCGGCCGATGTCACGGCGTTGCGCACCGTCGCCTCGTCGGAAATGCTGGTGTCGGACTGCTGCTTGACCGGAATGGTGCCGGTGGAAATCGAGCGGTCCACCTTGTCGGTGCTGCCGAACATGTCGAGGCTGCTCGTGCATCCGCCGAGCGACAGCGCGAAAGTGGCGAGGCAAATTGCAGCGCCGCTCTTGCGGCACCAGCCCTTTGTCATGTCGGTCCACTTTGATATCACTGTCACCCTAATGTCCTGTCCGGTGAATAGTCTCGGGCATGTTCGAGCAGATTGGGAGCATTTAAGTCAATATGTCTTCAAGTGAGTTAACAACAGGTGACTTCACCGAAGAATCCGAGCCCTTCGCCCTCTTCGCCCGGTGGTTGAAGGATGCCGAAGCCTCCGAGCCTAACGATCCGAACGCCGTTGCGGTTGCAACGGTCGATGAACATGGTCTTCCCAATGTGCGGATGGTCCTGCTGAAGGGGTTCGACGAGCACGGTTTCGTCTTCTACACGAATTTCGAAAGCCAGAAAGGCCAGGAAATTCTCGGGCAGAAGAAGGCGGCCATGGTGTTTCACTGGAAATCGCTGCGTCGCCAGGTGCGCCTGCGCGGCCCGGTCGAAGTGGTCAGCGATGCCGAAGCCGATGCATACTACGCCTCGCGCCCGCGCGGCAGCCGCATCGGCGCCTGGGCGTCGAAACAGTCCCGCCCGCTCGAAGGCCGTTTCGCGCTTGAGAAGTCCGTGGCCGAATATACGGCGCGCTATGCCATCGGCGAAATTCCCCGCCCGCCGCACTGGTCCGGCTTCCGCATTCGCCCGACATCGATCGAATTCTGGCACGACCGCCAGTTCCGCCTGCACGACCGCATCGAGTTCCGCCGCGAGGATCCGGCAGGTTCATGGCAGAAGGTGCGCATGTATCCGTAAGCCGTTTCTGCTGAAAAAGCCTATCGTTTCAGTGCGAACGGAAGCCCCGAGGCAAGGGCCGCGACATAGCGGCTCTTCTGGTAATACCCGTTAAGCGAGACGCGCGGCAGGGCGGTCAGCCGGGACAGATCGGCCGCGGTCAGCATTCCCGGTTGTGTCGTCAGCCCGATCACAAAACCGAGATCGGTCGCCGTTTTGAACTCCCGCGGGCCGATCGCGTCACGGCTGCCATAGGGATAGGCGATTGCGGTCGGTCGTTTGCCGGTGAGATTCGCCAGCCATTCGGCCGAGCGGCGCATCTCGTCTTCCGCCTCCTCGGCACTCAGCCGGCAGAGTTTCCTGTGGGTAACGGTATGCGCCCCGAGGGTCACCAGCGGATGTTCGCCAAACCGCTTGAGCTCTTCCGGCCCCATGATCAGTTCGGTGGTCATCGACAGCGGATCGATGCCGTAACCCTTGGCGAATTCGCAGAGCGTTTGCGTGGCCTGCGCCTCGTTGTTGCGCCAGACATAGCTCGAAAACCGGAAGAACGTATCGAGCTGCTGCACCGGATTGCGCAGTTCCAGCACTTCCATGCCTCGGCCGAAATCGAAGCGGACCTGCTTTTCCTGTCGCAGAAGCCGGCCGATGATTTCCCACCAGAGCGGCTGGCTATGTTCCGAAAGCCCCTGTGCGATGAACACGGTGAAGGGCACGCCGTGCTTTTCGAAGACGGGCAGCGCGTGGTCGGCATTGTTCCGGTAGCCGTCATCGAGCGTGAAGGCGGCGAAGGGCCGCTCCGTCGGTCTGGCGAGCCGCTCGGGCACATCCGACAGCGCCACGAAATCGTAGCCGAGCGATTTCAATTCGCGGATCGCGGTATCGAGGAATTCCGGGGTCACTTCCAGATGCCGGTTCGGCCCGATGATCGAGGCCGATTCCGGCCGTACGTGATGCATGGTGAAGATGACGCCGGCCCCGCGCGCGGTCTTCATAAACCCTGCGCGGGTCGCGATGGCGGACGCCTCCAGCCCGGCGCCGATCAGCCAGCGCTTCAGGTTGCGACGCCAGATCGCTTTCGCTCGTTCCTTCATTGTTTCGATAGTCACCCCTGCCTGTCGATACCCAAGGGTAACGCGGGCCGGGTTAAGCCTTGTTGAACATCACGCCGATCAGGGGTTGTTCACGGCCGCAGGCCATCGAGCAGCGGCATGCCGACGATGGCGGCGGCCCCGATCAAAGTGAAGCAGATCCGCCGGAATGTCGTCTCGCTGGCAAGCCCGAACATGTGCGAGCCGAGCGTCAGGCCGATGCCATAAGCCGGTCCGGCGATGATCGCGATCAGCAGCACTTCGAGCGTCAGGATGCCGGTGACGATGTAGGATGTCGCCGAAAGCACCGTGCCGAGCGCGAAATAGAGAACGAGATTGGCGCGCACCGTGCCGCGCTCGATCGCGCCACCCAGCCAGTAGGCGACGATCGGCGGCCCCGACATCTGGGCCGCCCCGCCGAACAGGCCCGCAAGCGCGCCGACGCAGACGGTCAGCCATGTCTTCGGCCGGCCGTGATAGCGCCATCCGGACATCAGGAAGAGGAGCAGGCAAAGCACGACAAGCGAAATGATCCACCGCAGCGTGATCGACGGCAGAAGCGAAAGCACCGCCGTTCCCGCCGGCACGCCGACGACGGCGCCTGCCAGCATGGTGAAAACCTCGCGCCGGTTCGCCCTGCGCCATCCTTCCGGCACCATGCCGAGCGTCATCACCCCGTCGATGACGAGAAGCAGCGCCGAGGCGATGGCAGGGCTCGTCACCGCACTGGCGAGCGGCACGAAGATCAACGCGCCGCCGAAGCCGGAAAATCCACGTGCAAGCCCGGCGATCACTGCTGCGCAGAACACGAAGACGAGTTCGCCGATCGAGTGGCCTGGAAGCCAGGTGGCGAGAAAGGCGGAGATCGGATCGGGGGATGTCATGGGACTGCAGTCTGCGGGGTGAGGGGCGGTGCCGCAGGTGGCAATCTTTTGGTGTGGGAGTCAAGCGGCGTCGCGGGTCTCAGCAGGGATAACGTATGCGAATAAGACCCCTCCCAACCATGCCGGGGTTGAGCCACGGGTCTCAACCCGTCCTTCGGACCCCCACAAGGGGGAGGGCTTAACCCAGCCGCTCCGCCGAGGCCTGACTGAGGCCGGCGGGTGCCACGGGTCTTCTCCCCCCTTGTGGGGGAGATGGCCGGCAGGCCAGAGGGGGACTTTGGTCGCCGGAGTTGTTGTCGGTACATTTCGACCTGTCGCTGAAGAGTGAAAACCTTCGATCAGCCTCTCAAACCGCCCGTCTATAGAATTTCGTATCCACCGCCATCCGCGGAAAGCTTTCCGGCAGGTCGTCGGCCGGGATCTCGCTAAACCCGTTCTTTTCATAGAACCGGTGGGCGGCGAGAAATTTGGCGGTCGTGCCGAGCAGGATCGTCTTCAGTCCCGCATCGGCCGCATGAACAAACAGCGCGTCGAGCAGCCGGGCGGCGACGCCGAATTCCCTGCCACGCACCTCTGCCGCAACGAACATCTTGCGCAGTGCCGCCTCGTCATGGCCGATATCCTTCAGCGAAATCGTGCCGACGATCGCGCCGTCCTTTTCCGCCACCCAGAACCCACCCCTGGCGCTCTGGTAGAAGTCGGGGATCGACGCGAGATCCGGTTGGTCGGCAGCCGTGATCGCGACGCCGAACTCCTCCTGCTGGATCGGCAGGATGACGCCGAAAATGCCCTCTTCGTCGCCGGGCACGAACGAGCGGATGACGATGTCGCTCATCTGACTTACGCCTTCGTGCCGCCGACGGTGACCTGGTCCATCCTCAGATGCGGCTGGCCGACGCCGACAGGCACCCACTGGCCCGCCTTGCCGCAATTGCCGATGCCGGTATCGAGCTTCATGTCATTGCCGACCATCGACACGCGCTTCATCGCATCCGGCCCGTTGCCGATCAGCATGGCGCCCTTGATTGCCGGGCCGACTTTGCCGTTCTCGATCAGATAGGCCTCGGTGCAGCCGAACACGAACTTGCCCGAGGTGATATCCACCTGGCCGCCGCCGAAAGAGACGGCATAGATGCCCTTCTTCACCGAAGAGATGATCTCTTCCGGCGTCTTCGTCCCGCCGAGCATGTAGGTATTGGTCATCCGCGGCATCGGCACCGACGAATAGCCCTGGCGGCGGCCGTTGCCGGTCGGCTTCATGCCCATCAGCCGGGCATTCTGCCGGTCCTGCATGTAGCCGACGAGACGGCCGTTCTCGATCAACACGTTATAGGCCGAAGGCGTGCCCTCGTCGTCGACGGTGATCGAACCGCGGCGGTTGTCGATCGTCCCGTCATCGACGACGGTGACGCCGGGAGCAGCGACCATTTCGCCGAGAAGGCCGGCAAAGGCCGAGGTTTTCTTGCGGTTGAAATCGCCTTCCAGCCCATGGCCGACCGCTTCATGCAGCATCACGCCCGGCCAGCCGGAGGAGAGCACCACATCCATCGTACCCGCCGGCGCCTCGATCGCCTCGAGATTGACCAGCGCCTGGCGCAGCGCCTCGTCGGCGCCCGTCTTCCAGTTGCCGTCGGCGATGAAATCACCGAAGCCGATCCGCCCGCCGGTGCCGAATGTGCCGCTTTCCTGCCGGTCGCCTTCGCCGACGATGACGGAAATGTTGAGCCGCGTCATCGGGCGGATGTCCTGCACCCGGTGGCCGTCGGCGCGCAGGATGTCGACCACCTGCCAGCTTGCGGCGATCGACACCGTCACCTGCCGTACTTTCGGGTCCTTGTCGCGCAGATAGGCGTCCACCTCGGCAAGCAGCTTGGCCTTGGCCTCGAAGCTCGGTTGGCCGATCGGGTTCTCGTCGCCGTAATATTTCTTGTTGGTCCCCTGAGGGGCGGCCGCATAGGAGCCGGAATAGCCGGCGGTCACCGCACGTACGGCATCGGAGGCGCGCTGCAATGCGGCGGCGCTGAGGTCGCCCGCATGCGCATATCCGACCGCTTCGCCCGCAACCGCGCGCAGGCCAAAACCCTGGTCGGTATTGAACGAGCCGCCCTTCAGGCGTCCGTTGTCGAAGGTCAGCGATTCCGCCTGCGCATGCTCGACATAGAGTTCCCCGTCATCGGCGCCGGCAAGCGCTTGCGCCACGATGGCGCGCAGCTTTTCCTCGTCGCTGTCGAACAGGCTCAAGAGATCGGTGTTCATGAAAAGGCTCCTTGCCCACAGGCGGATGAAGGGCGGCCGTTTGCCCAAGCCTGGATATGTTGAAAACCGATGTAGGTCCGCAGCCGGGTCGGCGCAAGCCTGTCTTGTGTCGGTTATGCCCGTGGCGGCGTCGGCGCGGGGCCGAGGATCGGGTCGTGCATGTTCTCCTGCTTCGGCCGCGCCCGCAGATAGGCCTTGACCGGTTCCGGCATGGTTGCGCTGGGCAGCGTGGAAAATTCATTGTCCTCGGTGAAGATCATGAAGGCGCTCGGGCGCTCCCACACCTCGGTCACGTCGCTCCAGGCAATCTTCGCGCCGCCGAGCTCGGAGACGATGTCGATGCCGCCCGCATCGATGGTCATGTCGGCCTTCGGATCTGCCAGGCTCTTGTAACGGTTGAACGTGCCGTTCCAGCGGTTGCGCCAGACGACGGCCACGAAGATGAACGGGATCACGCCGAGAATGAGCGCGACGCCCGCCATCAGGGCGCTCTCGCCGGTCGCGAAGAGAACGATGGCAAACACCACCATCAGCCCGGAGATGATCCACATCATCTTCTGGTCGACCACGGTGCGACGCCAGACGAAGGTCTTTATCGCATCCCGAACCATGTCGTCGTTATAGCGGGCGGTGAAGTGGTGGCGGCCCTTGAGGTCCATTATCCTGTCGTCTTTCTGATGCGCGGCGTTGATCAGGGAAGCGCGTCGTAGCCTTCGCCGAAGCCGTTGAGTTCGACCGGAATGCCGACCCTGTCCTGATCGGAGGATTCACGCAGCGCGAACACGGCATTCTTGCCGGCCCTCAGAATGCGCATCAACTCGTCGTCGATATCCACTTCCACATAGCAGCCCTCGGAGAAGCAGCGGGTGAAATAGGCACGTCCGATATTGTTGTTGTCGACGTAAAGCTCCATGCCGTCCTTCAGAAGCACGCCGAGCGGCGCCAGGATGCGCAGGATGCGCGCCTTGCGGTCGGCCGTCTTCAGGACGACGACGGAAAGACCGACTTCCGGCCGGTCCTCGGCAATCACGTTCTGCATCAGCGCGCATTGCTCGGCATTGGCACCGGCAGGCTTGTCGCAGATCACCGACCAGGCGCCGTGGGTCTCCTTGATATTGCCGGGCTGCTGGGCCGAAGGCGACGGGCCGGGTTCGGCGCCGGGCGTCGGGGCGGGCGCCTGCAGTGCCGGTCCTTTCGGGGCAGCACCCGTCGCTGGCGCCTTCGGGGCAGCCTGCGGCACAGGCTGGGCCAAGGCCGGGGATACCGCGCCAAGCGCGAGGAAGGCGATCAGGCTTGCGCCGATGAGGGAGGGACGACCCATGGAGACCTCTGGTAAGAATCACTGGCGGCTATTGTTGTCGCCCGCCGGGCGAATGGAAAGCCTTGCCGACTTTTTGAGCGGAGTACGGCGAAAGTAGGACCCTGTTCAAGTCACAAGACGGGGTAGGACCTTAAAATCTGGTGGAATTTGCCCGGCGAAAAGGCTTATCCTCAGGTTTGAGGACGACTCTCTGGAGGGGGAGGACGTTCTTGGGAGGAAAAGGGTGCGCAACCGCAAGTCGGCACGCCTGTTTGATGCGCAAAATGCCGCAGGGGCATTTGTCGCAAGGCGTTGCGGATATAAGCAAACTGTGGTTGAACCCAACATACAGCTTGGAGAATGCGTAAGATTTGATCTGGATCACACGCATGGGGAGAAAGTTGGTGATGAACAGGGCTTATGCAGTGATGATGTCTATCATCTGTCGGCTCGCGGCCCCGCTTGCGGGGCTGGTGGGCGTTTCGGTCGCAGCGTCGGCAGCTTGGGCCGACCAGCCGCATGCCTGGCAGCTTGACCTTCAGGCGCCGGCAACCGAGATCATGCACCAGATCCGCTGGTTCGAGCACTACACGCTCTGGTTTATCGTTCCCGTCACGCTTTTCGTGCTGGCGCTGTTGATCGTCGTGGCGGTGAAATTCCGCGCGGCGCGCAATCCGAACCCGTCGCGGGTGAGCCACAATGCGATCATCGAGGTGGTCTGGACCTTGGCGCCGGTGCTGATCCTGTTTCTGCTCGCCATCCCGTCCTTCAATCTCCTGAACGCTCAGCTCGAGATCCCCAAGACCGACATGACGGTCAAGGCCACCGCCACCCAATGGCAGTGGAACTATGAATATGAGGGCTCGGGCAAGGGGGACAACGCGCAGCCGGTCGCCTTCGACAGCTATCTGTTGAAGGATCAGGACCGCGCCGCCGCCGGCAAGGAAGACAGGGCGGTCTATCCCCGCCTTCTCGCCGTCGACAACGAGATGGTCATCCCGGTCGGCAAGACCGTACGCCTTCTCGTGACCTCGGCTCCGACCGACGTGATCCATGCCTTCGCCATGCCCGCCTTCGGCGTCAAGATCGACGCCGTGCCGGGCCGGCTCAATGAAACCTGGTTCCGCGCCGAGCGCGAGGGCCTTTATTACGGACAGTGTTCCGAGCTCTGTGGCAAGGACCACGCCTTCATGCCGATCGCCATCCGGGTCGTCCCGCAAGAAAAATACGATGCTTGGCTCACCGCCGCGGCCAATGACCTGCCGGGTGCCTACAAGGCGCTTCTCGCCTCCACCGACAGCAACATCGCCGACGACCTGCGTGTCGCGGCAAACGACGTCAAGTAAGGGGAGGCGAGGACAATGGCTGACATGACCAACGACGATCATTCCCACGCCCGCGACACCCACGGTTCGGGGCATGGCGATGCCCATGCCCATGGGGATCATCACCACAAGCCGGGCTTTGCCGCCCGCTGGCTGTTTTCCACCAACCATAAAGATATCGGCACGCTCTACCTGATCTTCGCGATCATGGCCGGAGTCGTCGGCGGCCTCCTGTCGGTTGCCATGCGCATGGAGCTGCAGGAACCCGGCATCCAGATCTTCCACGGCCTGGCAGCCATGGTCTATGGTTTCGAGGGCGATGCCGCCATCGATGGCGGCAAGCACATGTTCAACGTGTTCACCACCGCCCACGCGCTGATCATGATCTTCTTCATGGTCATGCCGGCCATGATCGGCGGTTTTGCCAACTGGATGGTGCCGATCATGATCGGCGCCCCCGACATGGCTTTCCCGCGCCTGAACAACATTTCCTTCTGGCTGATCGTCCCGGCCTTCTTCCTGCTGATCCTGTCGATGTTCGTCGAAGGCCCGGCCGGTGCCTATGGCGTGGGCGGCGGCTGGACCATGTATCCGCCGCTGTCGACCACCGGCCAGCCGGGGCCGGCGGTGGATCTGGCGATCTTCTCGCTGCATATCGCCGGCGCCTCGTCGATCCTGGGCGCGATCAACTTCATCACCACCATCCTCAACATGCGCGCACCGGGCATGACGCTGCACAAGATGCCGCTGTTTGCCTGGTCGGTTCTGGTGACGGCCTTCCTTCTGCTCCTGTCGCTGCCGGTTCTTGCAGGTGCGATCACCATGGCGCTGACCGACCGCAATTTCGGCACCACCTTCTTCTCGCCAGAAGGCGGCGGTGACCCGATCCTCTACCAGCACCTGTTCTGGTTCTTCGGCCACCCGGAAGTCTATATCCTCATCCTGCCCGGCTTCGGCATCATCAGCCACATCGTCTCGACCTTCTCGAAAAAGCCGATCTTCGGCTATCTCGGCATGGCCTATGCGATGGTGGCGATCGGTGCCGTCGGCTTCGTCGTCTGGGCGCACCATATGTATACGGTCGGCCTGTCGCTCGATGCGCAGCGCTATTTCGTCTTCGCCACCATGGTCATCGCGGTGCCGACCGGCATCAAGATCTTTTCCTGGATCGCCACCATGTGGGGCGGCTCGATCACCTTCGCGACGCCGATGATCTGGGCAATCGGCTTCATCTTCCTGTTCACCGTCGGTGGCGTCACCGGCGTGCAGCTTGCCAATGCCGGCCTAGACCGTTCGCTGCACGACACCTATTACGTGGTCGCCCACTTCCACTACGTTCTGTCGCTCGGCGCCGTCTTCGCCATCTTTGCCGCCTGGTATTACTGGTTCCCGAAGATGTTCGGCTACATGTATAACGAGAAGATCGGCAAGCTGCACTTCTGGGTCATGTTCGTCGGCGTCAATCTGGTGTTCTTCCCGCAGCACTTCCTCGGCCTCGCCGGCATGCCGCGCCGCTACATCGATTACCCCGATGCCTTTGCCGGATGGAATTACGTGTCCTCAATCGGCTCCTATATATCATTCGTAGGTGTACTCATCTTCCTGTTTGGCGTATGGGAGGCCTTCGCCAAGAAGCGGGTTGCCGGTGATAACCCCTGGGGCGAAGGTGCGACGACGCTGGAATGGCAATTGTCGTCACCTCCGCCCTATCACCAGTGGGAACAGCTTCCCCGCATCAAATGAGAATTTGGCCGAGTGTCTGGGAGGAGCCCGGCATGTCGTCAGGATTTAAGTTGAAATGACCGTCATCGACTCGACCAGCGTGCTTGGCAACGAGGAAGGAAAACTCCTCTCCGAGGCGGATGCGCGCGACTATTTTGCGCTCTTAAAGCCGCGGGTCATGTCGCTGGTGGTCTTCACCGCGCTGGTCGGCCTGATTCTGGCACCGGGCCATATCAATCCGGCGCTGGCGATCATCTCGATCCTCTGTATCGCAGTCGGCGCCGGCGCATCCGGCGCGCTCAATATGTGGTACGACGCCGATATCGATGCGGTGATGACCCGCACCGCCAAGCGTCCCATCCCTGCCGGCCGGGTGGAGCCGCGCGAGGCGCTCGCCTTCGGCGTGACGCTGTCTGCCTTCTCGGTCGTTATCCTCGGCCTTGCGGTCAACTGGTTCGCCGCCGGCCTGCTCGCCTTCACCATCTTCTTCTATGCCGTCATCTACACGATGTGGCTGAAGCGCTCGACGCCGCAGAACATCGTCATCGGCGGTGCCGCCGGCGCTTTCCCGCCCATGCTCGGCTGGGCCTGCGTCACCGGCGACGTGTCACTGAACAGCACCATCCTGTTCATGATCACCTTCCTCTGGACCCCGCCTCATTTCTGGGCGCTGGCCCTGTTCAAGATGCGCGATTACGGTTCGGTCGGCGTGCCGATGATGCCGAATGTCGTCGGCGAACGCTCCACCAAGCGGCAGATGTTCCTCTATACGCTGCTGATGGCCGCCATCACCGTAGCGCCGACCTTTACCGGTCTGGCGAGCATCGGCTACGGCATCTTTGCCGCCGTCCTCAATGCCGTCTTCATCTACTATTCCATCCTCGTCCTTCGCATGCCCGATGGTGACGAGAAGATGGTGCCGGCCAAGAAGATGTTCTTCTATTCGATCTTCTATCTCTTCGCGATCTTCTCGGGCCTGCTGTTCGATCATGTCGCTGCCGATCTCGCCCACATCGTCGGGGGGCTCATGTGATCGACACGATCAAGCTCAGCGAGGCACAGAAGAAGTCGCGGCGAAACCGCAATGTCGCGCTCGGCCTTGTTCTCGCAGGGCTTTGCGTCCTTTTCTACGTGATCACGCTGGTCAAGGTGGGCGGGTTCTGGAACTAGGATTTTGCATATAGACTGACAATTTCAGCCGGATGGAGCTTGGGGAGGAGCGACATGGCAGGCGAGGTTCGAAGCGGCAATGACGGGCAGGGCGCACCTTCTCCGGTAAGGCGCGTCAGCAATGCCTCGATCTTCCTTGGCTGTGCGGTCTTCGTCGCCGGCATGGTCGGCGCGGCCTATGCTTCGGTGCCGCTCTACCGTCTCTTCTGTCAGGTCACCGGCTATAACGGCACCACCCAGCGCGTCGAGCAATATTCCACCAGAGTGCTGAACCGCACCATTGACGTCACTTTCGACGCCAACATATCGAGCGGGCTGAACTGGGATTTCCGCCCGGCCAGATCGGTCGAGCCGAAGATCGGCGAGACGGTGCAGGTGGAATTTACCGCCACCAACCATTCGCCGACCGCGACCACCGGCCAGGCGGTCTTCAACGTCACGCCCATGGAAGCCGGCGCCTATTTCAACAAGGTGCAATGTTTCTGCTTCACCGAGCAGACGCTGCAGCCGGGCCAGACCGTCTCCATGCCCGTCGTCTTCTATGTCGATCCGGAGATCGTCAAGGCGGAAGAGACGAAGAACATCAAGACCATCACGCTCTCCTATTCCTTCTATCCGAGCGAGCCGGCAAGGCCGGTGGCTGCGGCAAAGGCAGGGCAGGGAGCTGACGGCAAGCTTTGAGAGGCGCGTGCCGGAAGGGTTCCGGGACGTGGAGGAGAGGCATTCATCGGGGAGTTCGACATGGCAGACGCGCATCAGAAGAATCACGACTACCACATCATCGATCCGAGCCCCTGGCCGATCCTGGCGGCGATCGGCGCCTTCGTCATCACCTTCGGTGGCGTCGGCTACATGCGCTACATCAAGGGCAGCGAGTTCCACATATTCGGCCTCAACCTTGCAACGCCCTGGCTGTTCTTCATTGGTCTCGCCATCATCGTCTATGTAATGATCGGCTGGTGGACCGATACGGTCAAGGAAGGCCATGCGGGCCACCACACCCGTGTCGTGTCGCTGCATCTGCGCTACGGCATGATCATGTTCATCGCCTCGGAAGTGATGTTCTTCGTCGCCTGGTTCTGGGCCTTTTTCGATGCGAGCCTGTACCCCTCGGAAGCCATTCAGGCCGCCCGCGTTGCAGCAGTCGGCGGGCAATGGCCGCCCAAGGGCATCGAGGTCCTCGATCCCTGGCACCTGCCGCTCTACAATACCGTGATCCTGCTACTGTCGGGCACATGCGTGACCTGGGCGCACCACGCGCTGCTGCACAACGACCGCAAGGGACTGGTGACCGGCCTGTCGCTGACGGTCGCGTTGGGCGTCCTCTTCACTTCGGTCCAGGCCTATGAATACGCCCATGCTCCCTTCGAGTTCGCCAACTCGATCTATGGTGCCACCTTCTTCATGGCCACCGGCTTCCATGGCTTCCATGTGCTGATCGGCACCATCTTCCTCTTGGTCTGTCTGATCCGCGCCATCAATGGCGGCTTCACCCCCGAACGCCATTTCGGCTTCGAGGCCGCCGCCTGGTACTGGCATTTCGTCGATGTGGTCTGGCTCTTCCTCTTCTTCTCCATCTATATCTGGGGTGGCTGGGGCGCACCGCTGGCGCATATGTGATGGTAGACACCATGAATACATGGTAGGCGGACGCGCTCACGTGCCTGCCTTTGTCGTTTGTGATCGACCGCTGGGCCGCGGTGAAATGGAGAGTGCCCGCCCATGCGATGGATTGCCCTCGCGCTGACGATCTTCTGGTCTGCCGGCCTGGCTTTGGCTCAGCCGGTCGCTACCCGGGTTCTAGTGCTGAAAAGCGAGCGAAGGATGGAGATTCTGAGCGGCGGTACCATCGTCAAGACCTATCCGATCGCACTCGGTGGCTCGCCGGTAGGGCATAAAGAAAAGGAAGGTGACGGCCGTACTCCAGAGGGCAACTATGTTCTCGACTGGCGAAATGCCAGAAGCGGCTATCATCTCTCCATGCACGTGTCCTATCCCGGTCCGTCAGATACCGCACGCGCACGCGCTGCCGGGGAGGATCCGGGTGGCATGATCATGATCCACGGCCAGCGGAACTATTTCGGGTGGCTCGGCTCGCTGACCCAGTGGTTCGATTGGACCGATGGCTGTATTGCTGTGACCAATCCGGAAATGGATGAGATATGGGCGCTTGTCCCGGATGGGACGCCGATCGAGATCCGGCCATGAGCGCGTCAATGCAGTCGGCCCGCGGACGTGGAGCGCGGATTGTGACGGCGCTGCTCGTCCTTGCCGCTCTCGCCATCCTCCTCTCCCTCGGCACCTGGCAGGTGGAGCGTCTGCACTGGAAGGAAGGTCTGCTGGCCGATATTGCTGAGCGCCGTGCCGCAGCCCCGGTACCGCTATCGGAGATTGAGCGGAAAGCCGCGGCGGGCGACGACATCGAATATCGTCGAGTGACTCTCTCCGGCACCTTCGACCACGCGAAGGAACGGCATTTCTTCGCCACCTTCGAGGGGCAGACCGGGTTTTACGTCTATACGCCGCTGGCGCTGTCCGATGGACGCGTGGCCTTCGTCAATCGCGGCTTCGTGCCCTACGAGATGAAGGATGCGGCCACCCGACCAGCAGGCGAAGTGACGGGCGAGCAGACGATCACCGGCTATGCCCGCGCAAGACTGCCCGGCAAGCCTTCCATGCTGGTGCCGGATAACGACCTGAAGAAGAACATCTTCTACTGGAAGGATCTCGATGCGATGGTGACAAGCGACGGTCTCGATCCGTCCCGTGTCCTGCCCTTCTTCGTCGATGCCGATGCTAGGTTGAAAAATCCCGGTGGCTGGCCAAGGGGCGGCGTCACCCAGTTCGATCTTCCCAACAATCATCTGCAATATGCCATCACCTGGTATGGGCTGGCCTTGGCACTTGTGGCGGTCGTCTCTGGCATGTGGTGGCGGGGGCGCAGGCCGGGCACGGCACACGGATAACGACATTTTCTGTTGGCGCCTTCATGCCCGCTCGCCTATATGAGGCTCAGGACATCTTAACGACAGCGGACACGGAATGAATATCCAGGTCACCAAACCGGCTCTCACGATCAGGCTTTGCGGCCCGCGCGGCTTCTGTGCCGGCGTTGACCGGGCGATCCAGATCGTCGTGCTGGCGTTGAAACAATATGGTGCGCCGGTCTATGTCCGCCACGAGATCGTCCATAACCGCTACGTCGTGGAAGGCCTGGAAGCCAAGGGCGCCGTCTTCGTCGAGGAGTTGAACGAGATTCCCGCGGAACATCGCGAGCAGCCGGTCGTCTTCTCCGCCCATGGCGTGCCGAAATCGGTGCCGGAAGATGCGCAGGCGCGCAACCTCTTCTATCTCGATGCGACCTGCCCGCTGGTCTCCAAGGTCCACAAGCAGGCCATGCGCCACCAGCGCCTCGGCCGCCATGTGGTGCTGATCGGCCATGCCGGCCATCCGGAAGTCATCGGCACGATGGGACAATTGCCGGAAGGCACGGTATCGCTGGTCGATACGATCGCCGATGCCGAAGCCTATATGCCGGAAGATCCCGACAATCTCGGCTACGTGACGCAGACGACGCTCTCGGTCGACGATACGGCGGGCGTCATCGCCAAGCTGCAGGAGCGTTTCCCGAACCTTCAGGCACCGGCCGCCGACAGCATCTGCTACGCCACCACCAATCGCCAGGAAGCGGTCAAGGAAGCGGCCCCCGGCTGCGATCTCTTCATCGTCGTCGGCGCGCCCAACTCGTCCAATTCCAAGCGCCTTGTCGAAGTGGCGCTGAGGGCTGGCGCCAAGCGCTCGCTTCTGGTGCAGCGCGCTTCCGAACTGAACTGGGACGAGATCGGCACTATCCGCACACTTGGCCTTTCCGCCGGTGCCTCCGCGCCGGAGGTGATCGTCGACGAGATCATCGAGGCCTTCAAGCAGCGCTTCGCAGCCGAGATCGAACTGGCGATCACCGCCGAAGAGACGGAAAACTTCCTCGTCAACCGCGAGCTTCGCTCCGTGCCGCTGACCGTCGAGGACATGGCCTGGGTCAATGGGCGACGCCCGGTCGGCGTAGCCGACGAAACGATCCAGTGAATCGTTTCGAGGGAGGAGCGCCCGGAGCGTAAGCGCAGGGCCGGCGTCGGTTGCAACACGCGCCGAGGCAATAAAGCCTCTAGCGAATAAGTGCCGCCGCACATCCATTATGCGGGACATTCTCCTTCCCACAAGATGCCCCACAAGGCAGATGGGGTTACACTCCCGCCAGATGATTCTGTCCTTCTCTCGACTGTGAGACCGCCTTGGCCGTTTATACCGATATCACCGAAACCGACCTCAAGCGCTTCCTTGCCGAATATGATGTCGGCGAGCTGACCTCCTACAAGGGGATCGCCGAAGGCGTCGAGAACACCAATTTCCTGCTGCACACGACCAGGGACCCGCTGATCCTGACGCTCTATGAGAAGCGGGTGGAAAAGTCGGACCTGCCGTTCTTCCTCGGTCTGATGCAGCATCTTTCCGAACGCGGCCTGTCCTGCCCGCTGCCTCTGCCGCGCCGCGATGGCGAATTGCTCGGCGAGCTTTCCGGCCGCCCCGCCGCATTGATTTCCTTCCTCGAAGGCATGTGGCTGAGAAAGCCCGAGGCACGCCATTGCCGCGAAGTGGGCAAGGCGCTCGCCGAAATGCACCTCGCCGGCGAGGGATTTGGCATCCCCCGGCCGAATGCCCTGTCGCTCGAAGGCTGGAAGCTCCTGTGGAAGAAGTCCGCCGACCGTGCCGACGAGGTCGAGACCGGCCTCGAAGACGAAGTGTCCGCCGATCTGGCCTTCCTCGAAGCCCATTGGCCGAAGAACCTGCCGGCCGGCGTCATTCATGCCGATCTCTTCCAGGACAATGTCTTCTTCCTCGGCGACGATCTGTCGGGCCTGATCGACTTCTATTTCGCCTGCAACGATCTCTATGCCTATGACGTCGCGATCTGCCTCAATGCCTGGTGCTTCGAGAAGGATGTCTCCTACAATGTCACCAAGGGCTCGGCTCTGCTGGAAGGTTATTGCTCCGTTCGCCCGTTGACGGATGCCGAGCGTGATGCGCTTCCCGTCCTCTCACGCGGCGCCGCCCTGCGCTTCTTCCTCACCCGTCTTTATGACTGGCTGACCACGCCGGAAGGTGCGCTTGTGGTCAAGAAGGACCCGCTCGAATACTTGAAGCGGGTGCGTTTCCACCGCCAGATTACGCACGCCAGCGAATATGCACCGTCGATCATGGAGGCTGCACCATGAAGCAGGTCGAGATCTTTACCGATGGTGCCTGCTCCGGCAATCCGGGCCCAGGTGGCTGGGGTGCCATCCTGCGCTACGGCGATACCACCAAGGAGCTCAACGGCGGCGAGGCGGAAACCACCAATAACCGCATGGAGCTGCTCGCGGCCATTACCGCGCTCAACGCACTGAAGTCCCCCTGCGAAGTCGATCTTCACACAGACAGCAAATACGTCATGGACGGCATTTCGAAATGGATCTTCGGCTGGAAGAAGAACGGCTGGAAGACCGCCGACAAGAAGCCGGTCAAGAATGGCGAGCTTTGGCAGCAGCTCGATGCCGCAAACCAGCGCCACAAGGTCAAATGGCACTGGGTCAAGGGCCATGCCGGCCATCCGGAAAACGAACGGGCCGATGAACTCGCCCGTCTCGGCATGGCGCCGTTCAAGAAGCCCAATCTGGGGCGTTCCCTTCTGGTAAAATAGGCGCGATCAACAGATCGCTGATCGCGCCATATCGTCTGGAGGTTTAGTGACGGCGCGGGCCGTGACCGAAACCGCCGCGATGCGGGGCAAAGCGCGGGCCACCGTGGTGGTGATGGCCGCCGGACATAGCGGCTCCGCCAATCACACCGGCCGCAAGGCCGAGAACGCCAAGCGCAATCGCCGCATCGGCAGCCGAATTATCGTCATCCACGCGACCGACCAGCTGGTCGTCGCTGCGGCGACGGATCGGCGGCAGCGGCTTCGGCCGGGAGGCGAGCCAGCTCGGATATACGGTGGCCGAATCGTTGCGCAACCGGGCAAGCTGGTCATAGGAAAGATAGCCGCTCACCGGCGCCGAAATCACCGTCTGCCACTGCGAGATGGCGGTGCGGCTGCGCGGGCCCATCACGCCGTCCGTGCCTCCGGTATTGAAGCCGAGCGATGTCAGTCGGCCCTGGACTTCGCGTCGCGTGGTCACATCCGAAAGCATCACCGCTTCCTCGGCCGGCGTGCCGACGGTGAATTCCGGCTCTTCCGGCGCGGGCGGGGCGCTTTCCTGCTGCGGTGCCTGACCTGCCTGCTGCGTGTCCATCTTGTCGTCGGCGGTGGAAAGCTTGACGATCCGCGCCTGTGCGATAGAGGCGAACTTGCCGGTCGGATAGGCCGTCAGATAGCCCTGATATTCCTCGACCGTGTTGCCGGCGGCTGCCGCCTGCCAGACGGCAAATTCCTGCTGCCACGGGTCCTGCGCACCGGCCTGGGGGGCAACGGGGGCAACGGCTGCCGGCGCAACCACCACCGGTGCAACGGCAACCGGCGCGACTGCGACCGGGGCGGCTGGTGCGACCTGCGCGGCTGGGGCAGCAGCGACAGGGGCCGATGCTGCCGGAGCAGCAGGGGCTGCTGCTGGCGGCGTCGCAGCTGCGGGAGCGGCCTCCTGCGCCAGTACCGGCCCGGCTGCGATCGATGCGCTCACGACGCTGGCAATCAGAAGCCTCGCATAATGTTTGGTTGTCATGTCATGGACCTTCTTGTGTGTGCCCGACTGTCTTGATGTGGCCGATGCCGGCGACGTGGGGCGATCTGGATGGGACGCGAATGCTGGAAGAGAGAAAGAATGAAGCGCTGGCTCAGTCGCCGATGGCGGTATAGTAGCCGTTGAGATTGCGGCCGCAGGCCTTGGCCGGAATGCCGTTGAGATAGATGCCGCCGTCCGGCGTCGATACCACGAACACTTTCATGTCTGCCTTCATGGTGCCTGCTAGCCCGTTGGGCGTATCCTGCAATGTGCCGCTGACGGTGCAGGTCTTCTTGGAATAGTCGAGCCGATCGGCAACGATGACGGACACGGTCGTGCGGTTGGTGATCTCCACCGCACATTGGACGGCACCGTCGCAGCTGCCGCCGTAGTCTCCCGAAAGATCACGGGCCTGCGCGATGGCCGGGGCCATCAGGGCAGTAAGGGCAAGTAATTTTAAATAAGGCAATCTCGGTCTCTTTGGCTATTATGATGACACCGTGATGCCTCAATTCGCCCTAATCCTGCCTTAATTCATTTGGTAAATGCAAGCTAAAATAATCAGCCGGCATGCGATTTACTTGCAGAAATACTTTCTAAACTGGACGAATTCGGCGTTATTGGTGCGATATGGGCCGGTTTCGCCTCGGTTTTTGCGTCCACCGAAACAATCGCACATCGGCGAGAAATATGGCGGAGGTTGCACTTCGAGCCCCAGTTATTATTGTGCCGCAAGGCAGAAAACCGAGGTTTGAATTTCAATGATCCTTCATTGCGTCTTCGTCCGTTTCAAATCCGCGCTGCAGGCGGCGGAAAAGCAGGAACTCTACGAGGCCATTGCCGGCCTGAAGACCGTCGTTCCGGGTATTCTCGATCTCAAGGCAGGCCCGAATGTGTCGGCTGAAGGTCTGAACGGCGGCTTTCTCGACGGTTTCATCGTCACGTTTGAAAGCCCGGAGGCACGCGATGCCTATATCGCCGCGCCCGGCCATATCGCCGTCGCCGAACGCATCGTCGCGGCGGCCGAAGGTGGCCTGTCAGGCCTGATCGTCTACGATCTCGCGGCCTGACATGTCGTCCCCACTCCCGTGACATGCAGGGGAGTGGGGAAAAGGTTCAAAGCTGTTGAAGCTTCAAAGCTGTTGAAGCATCGCGTCGGCGGCCGAAACGGTGGCCTGGCCGGGGCTTTCCTCGATATTGAGCGATTTCACCACGCCGTTCTCGACCAGCATCGAGTAACGCTTGGAGCGCAGGCCGAGACCGCCGGCGGACAGATCGATGTCGAGGCCGACGGCTTTGGTGAAGGCGCCATCCCAATCGGCGAGGAAATGGATCTTGCCCATCGCGCCCGATTGCTGGGCCCAGGCGCCCATCACGTGCCAGTCGTTGACGGCAACCACCGCGATGTCGTCGACACCCTTGGCGAGAAGCGCATCCCGGTTTTCGATATAGCCCGGCAGGTGGTTCAGCGTGCAGGTTGGCGTAAACGCGCCCGGCACGGCAAACAGCACGACCTTCTTGTTGGCGAAAAGCTCGCCCGTGGTGATTTCCACCGGGCCATCCGCCGTTTTTTCCTTGAACTTTGCCTCGGGAAGCGTGTCGCCCACTGCAATCGTCATTCTCGTCTCTCCCACCATCGCAATCGCCCACGCGATTGCCTGCCCGGCACTATAGGGGTGACAGATGACAAGACAAGGATATCTGCATGCCGCGCAAAAGTGTGACGCGGTTTTGCGGTGAACGGCATGCGCAGCAAAGCTATGCCGCGCAAAAGTGTGAAGCGGTTTTGCGGGCTGACGACAGGTCGATGGGGCAGGTGGCTTCACTCGAAGGCGAGCGATGTCTCCATCGATCGCGCTCCGGCGACCACGAGAATACCCCAGCGCTTGCCCTTCATGTCGTAGCCCTTGGGAAGGTCGCCGACCGGCATGTCGATCTGGTAGCTGTCGCCGTCGCGCTCGCCCGCAGCATCGCCGAACAGCACATGGCCATCCGGCCCGGTGACGATCACCTGGGGCTTCTTCGTTGCATTCTGCGGCAGCCGCAGCCGAAGCCGCAACGTGTCGCCATCCGCCGAGACCGAGTAATGGGTGACGGCGAAATCGTCCGACGGGGCTTCCGGCAGCTTGGCCTCCGCATCGTTGATGATCATCGCCTCGGCAAATGACGTGCCGGCATCGGCCCTCAGCGACAGCGAGAAATCCGCCTGGAAGGGAATGCAGATATTGCGGCAAAGCCCGATGAACGCGGAAGCTGTCAATGTCGCCGGCTTGCTGAGGTCGTTCACCTTGAGTTCGAAGGGAAAGGTCACCGGCCCGCCATAGCCCACGTCGCGAACCGGTCCGTTGTCGATGCGGCGCGGCGTCGGATAGGACATGCGCGTCAGGCTGACCCCGGCCGTGTCGGCAAACTCGATATGCGGGGGAATACCGGCATCGCCCGGTTCCTTCCAATAGGTGATCCAGCCGGCCTTCGGCTCGATCTGCAATGCCCCGCGCACCACGCCGCGATTATCGGGCGTCAGCGCGACGATCCGCATCCGCCCGCCCTCGTTATTCGCCCAGTCGCTCGTTTCCGCCCGCGCAGCATGGCCATGCGTAAGAAAGGCGGTCATCAGCAGCGTGACGGAAGTCAGGTGGCGCAGGGCAGGGGCGATCGATGTCATGCAACGGGATTTAGCCCAGGCTGAAATGGCTGGCCACCCATCTGGGGTGAAATACGATCATTTTCGCTTGAATGCATTTTCGGTTGAATGATGGAGGGGACTGCTCCATCTTGACTAAAGATCGTCCGCGGCGGCGCCCCTGGGCACCCCTTGGAGCGCGTCCCTTTGGGTACCTGCGCGGACCGGGCTCAACAGCACTGGAGGCACGATGGGATTCACGGCACTGAGAGACAAGCGCGAACGCGGCTTTCTGGACGGCCAGTTCCTGATCGCCATGCCCGGCGTCCAGGATGGCAATTTTGCGCGTACCGTTGTCTATATCTGCGCCCATTCTCCCGCCGGTGCCATGGGCTTCATCATCAACCGACTGCAGGACCTGTCGTTTACCGACGTGGTCGACCATCTGAAACTGCTTGAGGGCGAGCATCGCGAGGTCATTCCCGATAGCGCCCGGCATTTTCCCGTGCTTTACGGTGGCCCGGTCGAGCCCGGTCGCGGTTTCGTGCTGCATTCGGACGACTTTTCCTGCGACTCCTCCATTCCCGTCAGCGACGAGATATCGCTGACCGCGACCCTCGATATCCTGCGGGCGATTGCCAGGGGAGAAGGCCCGGCGCGCGCCACGATGCTGCTCGGCTATGCCGGCTGGGGCGCCGGGCAACTGGAGGCGGAAATGGGCAATAACGGCTGGCTGAATTGCCCGCCGCAGGATGACCTGATCTTCGACCCGATGGTCGATACGAAATATGAGCGCGCCCTCGCCACTATGGGGGTCACGCCGGAAATGCTGTCCACCGAGGCGGGCCACGCCTGAAGTTTTTCGGGAACGATACTGCTTCGGCACCGTTCTATACCTGCAGGACGCAAGCAAAGCGTTTCAAGGTATAAAGGAGAACGAGTATGGGTAGCACCAGCGACAAGATGGCCGGCAAGGGCAATGAAATCGCAGGCAAGGTCAAGCAGGCTGCAGGCGATATGACCGATAACCCCAAGCTCAAGGCCAAGGGCAACGCCCAGGAAGCCAAGGGTCATGCCCAGCAGGCAAAGGGTAAGATCAAGGAAGCCGGCAAGGAATTCGTCGACCGCCTCTGAGGTCGCGAATGATGGCCTGGCGTGAGCGTCGGGCCTGGAATCTCCAGTCAGTCAGGAAACCTGTTTCGGCTTTGCCGGAGCAGGTTTTCTCTATGTGCCTTCCCGATGAGCTCAAACCCGGATCGATCCATGCGCCTTTACGACTGCGACCACTGCGGCCAGACCATCCATTTCGACAACAGGAACTGCGTCAATTGCGGATACCGGGTCGCCTTCGTGCCGGAGGCGCTGTCCATGCAGGCTTTGCAGCCGAGCGAGGCGGACGATACGTGGTCCCTGTTTGCAAGCCCCGACCACAAGGTTCGCCCATGCGCAAATGCTGCCATGGATATCTGCAACTGGACGGTTTTGGCCGATGACCCGAACACGTTCTGCCCCGCCTGCCGGCAC
Organism: Neorhizobium sp. NCHU2750; assembly: GCF_003597675.1. NCBI lineage: Bacteria > Pseudomonadati > Pseudomonadota > Alphaproteobacteria > Hyphomicrobiales > Rhizobiaceae > Neorhizobium > Neorhizobium sp. NCHU2750. The sequence continues at coordinate 562,973 of NZ_CP030827.1, forward strand.
AACCGCCTTGTCCCCGATGCCTCGACGGAAGAGGGGCTGAGGCAATGGCGCCGCATCAGCCAGGCGCAGCGCCATCTCTTCTATTCGCTGCTGAAATGGGATCTGCCGCGCATCAACCGCGACGAGGATCCGGTCGGCGGCCTCGTCTTCGATTTCCTCGTCGACGAGGTCCAGCCGGACGGCACGGTGAAGGCGGCCATGACCGGCCACGAAAACGGCCTGATCGCCATCCGTGCCGCGGAGGCAGACGACGCCACGCGGGAGCAGATCCGGGTCTCGATGAACGAACCCTATCGCACCATGCTCGGCCATTTCCGCCACGAGACCGGGCATTATATCTGGGACAAGATGGTCCGCGACGGCGGCAAACTCCATGCCTTCCGCGCGGTCTTCGGGGACGAGACGGTCGATTACGGCGAGGCGCTGCGCCGCAATTACGAGGAAGGCCCGCCGCCGAACTGGCAGGAATTCTTCATCTCCACCTATGCCAGTTCCCACCCCTGGGAAGACTTCGCCGAGAGCTTCGCCCACTATATCCACATCGTCGATACGCTTGAGACGGCACGCGCTTACGGCATGTCGATCGATCCGCGCAGCCATGAGGAACTGGCCGCCGAGATCGACTTCAACCCCTATGCGGCACGCGATGCCGAACAGCTTGTCTCCGCCTGGATCCCGTTCTCGCTGGCGATCAACAGCATCCACCGCTCGATGGGCGTGCCGGACCTCTACCCGTTCATCCTGACGCCGGCGGTCACCGCCAAGCTGCAGTTCATCCATGATCTGGTGCAGCGGCGGTAGAGGCGGCAAAGACCCCTCCCAACCCTCCCCACAAGGGGGAGGGCTTAACCCCGCCGCTCCGTCGGACCACAATTGTGGCAGGGAGCGGGCCACGGGTTTTCTCCCCCCTTGTGGGGGAGATGGCCGGCAGGCCAGAGAGGGTCTTTTTTTGGGGGCCTCAAGCCCGCTTCGTCAGCGGAAACCGTTCCTTCAGCAACCGCAGCATAGCCTCGCTCGAAGCCGGCGGGCCGAAGAGATAGCTCTGGCCGAAATGGCAGCCCATCTTGGCAAGTTCCATCGCGTCCTCGTCGGTCTGGATGCCCTCGGCAACCACAGACATGTCGAGCCCGCGCACCATGGCGACCACCGAGCGGAGCAGGATCGCGCCCTTTTCGCTCATGTCGCCGACGAGGTTCTTGTCGAGCTTGATCAGGTCGAACGGAAACTGGGTAAGGTGTGAAAGCGAGGAATAGCCGGTGCCGAAATCGTCGAGCGCCAGGCTCAGCCCCGTCTCCTTGATCTTCGCCAGAACCAGCCTTGCCTGTTCCGGGTTCTCCATCATCATGCTTTCGGTCAGTTCCAGCATCAACTGGGCCGGATTGACCTCCGTCTTGGCAAGCAGCGCCCTGACGTCGTTGTAGAGATCGGCATTGAGCAGCTGTGCGCTCGACAGGTTGACCGAAACGAAGATCGGCACCTCGCCGGTCTGTTCCTGCCATGAGGCGAGATCGGCTGCCGCCCGTTCCAGCGCGAACACGCCGAGCGGCCCGATGAGATCGGACATTTCCGCAATCGGGATGAACTCCGCCGGTGGTATGCTGCCGCGCTTGGGATGATCCCACCGCATCAGCGCCTCGAAACCGGCAATCTCGCCATCCTTCAGCCGGATGATCGGCTGGTAGGCAAGCGACAGCTCCTTGCGTTCGATTGCCCGGCGCAGGTCGGTTTCGATCTGCAGCCGGTCTGTGCCGGAGGTGCGGAAGATCGGCCGGAACGGCTCCACCTTGTTGCCGCCGCCGCGCTTTGCCCGGTACATCGCAAGCTCGGCATCGGCGAGCAGGCCGGCAGCGCTTTCCTGCTGGTCGACGAAGGAGGCAAGCCCGATCGAGGCGGTCAGCACGATCTCGCGTGAAGCATAATTGATCGGCACCATGATCGCCTGCGACACCGCATCGGCGAAATCGGCGATCTTGGCCGGGTCGCGCTCGGACACTAGAATGAGGCCGAACTGGTCGCCGGCAAGCCGCGCCAGCGTATCCTGCGGCTTCAACAGGCGGCGCAGGCGGCGCGTCAGCGCGATCAGCATGTTGTCGCCGGCCGCGATGCCGAGGCTGTCATTGACCTGCTTGTAGCGGTCGATATCGATCGCCATCACCGTCGGGCGCACGCTGTCGCCGCTTGCGGCAAGCGTCAGCACGCCCTGCAGGCGGTCGAGGAAGACCTGCCGGTTGGGAAGACCGGTCAGGTTGTCGTGCAGCGCATCCTGAAGCAGCCGTTCGACAGAATTCTTCTGGTCGGTCACGTCGATGATCGTGCCGACGCAGCGGATGATCTCGCCGTTCGAGCCGAGCACCGGCCGGGCGCGGATCTGCAGCCAGTGGAAATGCCCGTCTTCGGCGCGGATACGGAATTCGTGATGCAGCCGTCCGCGGCGATGTTCGAGAAGTACGTCGAGCGTCGCGCGGAACCGGTCGCGGTCGTCGGGATGAAGCCGCGGCACCCAGTTGCGCACCGGTCCGTGCATGGCGCCGGATTCCAGCCCGAGCCGTCCGGAAATATCCGGCGTGGTGATCACCCGGTCGCGCGCCACGTCCCAGTCCCAGACGGTATCGCCCGAACCCGTCAGCGCCAGCGACTGGCGTTCGAGATCCGAGAACAGGCCCTGCTGGTAGGCGCCGCCGGCAAAGGCGTGCTGCATGACGGTAAAGCCGATCAGCAGCACGATCAGCACCAGGCCGCCGCCGAGTGCCGGCTGGATGATGTCGTTGTCGAGCTTGCCCGTCACCGTCAGCCAGCCGCCGAACAGCCAGACGAGGATCAGCGTCCAGGTCGGCACCAGCAATATCGCTCGGTCATAGCGGTTGAAGCCGAGATAGATGATCAAGAGGATGCCGACGGTACCGGTGAGCGCGAAGGAGAGCCGCGCGATGCCGGCCGCGACCGAAGGATCGTAAACCGCGACCCCGCCGAGCAACAGAAGCCCGACGACCCAGGCAAGCGTCGCATAGCCGAGATGCACGTGCCAGCGGTTGAGGTTCAGATAGGTGAACAGGAAGATGACCAGCGACGAGGCAAGCGCCACTTCCGCGCCCGCGCGCCATATGCGCTGGTCGCTGGAGGTGATGGTGATCAGCTTGTCGAGAAAGCCGAAGTCGACGCAGATATAGGCAAGCACTGCCCAGGCGAGGGCCGCCGCCGCCGGCAGCATCGACGTGCCCTTGACGACGAAGAGAATGGTGAGGAATACCGCAAGCAGGCCAGCAATGCCGAGCACGATGCCGCGATAGAGTGTGAAGGCGTTGACCGTGTCCTTGTAGGCATCGGGCTGCCACAGATAGATCTGCGGCAGGGAAGGCGTCGCAAGCTCGGCAACGAAGGTGATCGTCGCACCCGGATTGAGGGTGATGCGGAACACGTCGGCATCCGGGCTTGCCACCCGGTCGAGCGCAAAGCCTTCCGACGGCGTGATGGAGATGATGCGCTGCGAACCGAGATCCGGCCAGAACACTTTCGAGCCGACGAGACGGAAATGCGGTGCCACGATGACCCGCTCGAGCTGCTCTTCCGAGACGTTGGATAGCGCAAACACCGCCCAGTCGCCCTGGTGGGTGGGAGAGCTGGCGCGCACTTCGATACGCCGGCGGATGCCGTCCGCACCGGCGGCGGTGGACACCTGGAAGGCCTCGCCCTGGTTGGTATAGATGTCGGTCGTCGCCGTCAGGTCGAGCGCCGTGTCGTCGCGGGAAATCTTCACCGGCTCCGCAGCACGTGCGGCTCCAAGCCCGACCGAAAATAGGGCCAGCATGGCGATGAGCAGGAATTTCAGGCCGCAGGCCCGGTACGCAATACGCAAATCTTCGGTCATGGCTTCATCATTTTCCCGAATTCGCCGTCTTCCGGCAACCGGGAAAACATCATGTGGTCGCGCCACTCGCCATTGATTTTGAGATATTTCCGCAAAAGACCTTCCCGCTCGAAGCCGGCCTTTTCCAAAAGCCGGATACTCTTCCAATTGTCCGGAATACAGGCTGCCTCGATCCGGTGCAACTGAAGTCCGCCGTAGATATAGGGGATTGCCACTCTCAATGCGGCCAACATATGGCCTTGGCCCGCATGTTTTTCGCCCATCCAGTATCCGATCATGCAGCTTTGCGCCGCACCGCGCCTGATATAGCCGATCGTCAGCCCGCCAAGCAGGGCCATATCATCCTTGCGAAACAATAGCATGGGGATGGCAAGCCCGGCCGCGCATTCCTGCGTGCTGCGCAGCACACGGGCCCGAAACGAGGCTTCCGTCAATTCGTCGCCGCGCCATGTCGGCTCCCATGGCTGCAGGAAGCCGCGGCTTTCCGAGCGCAGCCTGTACCACGCCTTGTAATCGGAATTATGCGGCAGCCGGAGCAGGTGCCCCGGCCCGGACAGCTCCGGCGTGTCCGCCTGACGGGACAGGAACCGAAACACCGACCTTGCCATTCGTCTCCCGCTCCCGCGCCCCTATTGCCGGATCAGCCGGCCGCTTTTGTCTTGATGACGGGGGAAGAAAGGGCCGTGGCGATTTCCGACATGGGCGCGAGCTTCTCGATCGGCCCGACGGCCGAAAGCGTCGGCACGGTGTCGAAGAACAGCCGGCCGGCAAGGTCGGTCAGCCGCTCGGTGGTAATCCCGGTCAGCCGTTCCATCATCTCTTCGTTCGGGATCGGGCGTCCGTAGAGCATCATCTGCCGGGCAATCTGGCCGGCGCGTGCGGCCGGGCTTTCCTGGCCCATCAGAAGCTGGGCGCGGATCTGCGCCCGCGCGCGGTCGATTTCCACCTGATGGATGGTTTCCGACGACTTGTGCAGTTCGTCGATGATGACCGGGATCAGCTTCGGCAGGTCGTCACTGCCGGTAGCCGCATGGATGCCGAAAATGCCGGTATCGGAAAAGCCCCAATGGAAGGCATAGACCGAATAGCAGAGCCCGCGATGCTCGCGCACTTCCTGGAACAGGCGCGACGACATGCCCCCGCCGAGAATGTTGGCGAGGATCTGCGAACAGTAGAAGTCGCGCATGTGATAGGCCTTGCCCTCGAACCCGAGCAGGACCTGAGTATCCATGAGGTCGCGTTCCTCGCGCACGTCGCCGCCGATATAGCGGGCCGGGTCGAAGACCGGAGGAGCGCTCGGTGTCGTCGGCAGGCCGGCAAAGCGTTCCTCGACCTGTTTGCAGAAGGTCTGATGATCGACGGCGCCGGCGGCCACGATGAACATCCGGTCGGTCGTGTAATTGCGCGAGAGATAGTTGCGGATCTGCGGCGGCGTGAAACTCATCACCCGTTCCGGCGTGCCCAGAATGGCGCGTCCGATCGTCTGGCCGCGATAGGCGATCTCGGAGAACTTGTCGAACACGACGTCGTCCGGCGTGTCGTTGGCAGCGCCGATCTCCTGCAGGATGACGTTCTTCTCGCGCCGCAGTTCTTCCTCGTCAAATGCGGATTCGGTCAGGATGTCGGCGAGAATGTCGACCGCGAGCGGAACATGGTCCTTCAGCACGCGGGCATAATAGGAGGTCGTCTCGGTCGAGGTGGCGGCGTTCAACTCGCCGCCGACATCCTCGATCTCTTCGGCAATGTCGCGGGCGCTGCGTCGCGCGGTGCCCTTGAACGCCATGTGCTCCAGGAGATGGGCAATGCCATGCTCCTCCTCGGTCTCGTTGCGAGAGCCTGATTTGATCCACACGCCGAGAGCCACGCTTTCCAGATGCGGCATGCTTTCGGTGACGACAGTAAGCCCGGAGGGGAGCCGGGTAATCTCTACATTCATATCAGAACTCTCTGGCGCCGTCGTTACTTGGCCCGGGTGCGGTCGCCGATGAAGGTCTCTACCGCCTTGAAGTCCGGTTCAAGAATGTCGAAGCGCTCCTCCCTTTGCATAAGATCAGACAACCATGATGGAAGTGCCGGATCAATTCCGCAAGCGGATTTTACCGCAGCCGGGAATTTGGCCGGATGCGCGGTCGAAAGCGTCACCATCGGGCTGCCGGCGCGGGCATTCTTTGCGGCGACGAACACGCCGGTCGCCGTATGCGGATCGATCAGGTAGCCGGTGGCGGCAAGCGTGTCGCGGATCGTGGCGGCAACCTGTTTTTCGGTCGCCCGCCCGGCGCGGAACTCGCGCTTGATCGCCTTCAAGGCCTTTTCCTTGATGTCGAAGGAACCGGATTGCTTCAGTCCGTCCATCGAGCGGCGCACGGCGGCATCGTCGCGCTCATAGGCTTCGAACAGAAGACGCTCGAAATTCGACGAGATCTGGATGTCCATCGACGGCGAGGTCGTCGCCTTGACGCCCTTCATCTCGTAGCGACCGGTCTTCAGCGTGCGGGCGAGAATGTCGTTGTCATTGGTGGCGATGACGAGCCGGTCGATCGGCAGTCCCATCTTCTTGGCGACATAGCCGGCAAAGATATCACCGAAATTGCCGGTCGGCACGGTGAACGACACCTTGCGATCGGGGCTGCCGAGCGAGATGGCGGAGGTGAAGTAATAGACGACCTGGGCCATGATACGCGCCCAGTTGATCGAGTTGACGCCCGAAAGCTTCACCCTGTCGCGGAAGGCGGCATCGTTGAACATCTCTTTGACGATGTTCTGGCAGTCGTCGAAATTGCCTTCGATGGCGATTGCATGCACGTTGGATGCGGTGGACGAGGTCATCTGCCGCTGCTGCACCGGCGAGACCTTGCCATGCGGGAAGAAGATGAAGATGTCGGTACGCTCGCGGCCGGCAAACGCGTCGATCGCAGCACCGCCCGTATCGCCCGATGTCGCGCCGACGATCGTCGCCCGTTCACCGCGCTCGGCGAGCACATGGTCCATCAGCCGCGCCAGCAGCTGCATCGCCACGTCCTTGAAGGCGAGCGTCGTGCCGTGGAAGAGCTCGAGGATGAAATCGTTCGGCCCGACCTGCACCAAGGGCACCACGGCCGGATGGCGGAACGTGGCATAGGCTTCATCGATCATCGACTTCAATTTGTCGTCAGCGATCTCGCCGTCGACGAAGCGCGAGAGGATCGCAAACGCGATATCCTGGTAGCTCTTGCCACGCAGCGCACGGACTTCTTTCTTCGACAGGGACGGCCATTTGCGCGGGACATACAGCCCGCCATCCTTTGCAAGGCCCGCCATGAGTGCATCACGAAAGCCGAGAGCGGGTGCGGTGCCCCGGGTAGAAATGTATTCCACGACGTTGAATCCCTGATCGATTTTTGTTCCGACCGCTGATATAGACTATCGAAATCGGCGGTGAAAGACCGGAATACGAAGGGTCGGTACCGTCTTCGATAACGAGGCTGCAAAGGGTTGAGTAACGTGGTTGGCAAGTTCTCTCGCGGTGTTTTGGCGGTATCTCTCGCAGTCCTTCTGGCAGGCTGCAACTCTGCTTCGCGGGGGCTTGATATGAGTGCCAACGCATCGTCCGCAGGCGCTCAGCCCGTAACTCCGGTGGTTCAGGCCTATTGCCCGCAGGTCGTCATGCTCGAGCAGGACGCCGTCTACCGCGTCTATGCCAAGGGCGGCCAGGACGATCCGACCAAGCTCCTCTACCAGGCATCCTTCGGCGACATGACCCGCCAGTGCACGGCAAACGAAACGACCATGACGATCAATGTCGTTGCCCAGGGCCGAATCGTTCAGGGCCCGGCAGGCACGCCCGGACCGGTCACCCTGCCGGTGACCGTCGACGTCGTCGATGGCGACAATGTCATCACCTCCCGCAAGGTCGCCTTCCCGGTCACCATGGAGGCCGGCGGCTCGCAGTTCATGTTCTCCAATGCTGACGTGCAGATCCCCAACGCTGCCGGTGGCGCGTCCCGCTTCACCCGTGTCCGCCTCGGCTTCGACAACGGCCCCGCCAAGGGTTCTGCCAAGCCGGCTGCCAAGAAGCTCAAGCGCGGCTGATTACGGCATAACCGACAGACTGACGGAAAATTGCGTGCGTTCCGCCCTCGGGACGCACGGCTTTAATCCTCCCTTAACCATAATTCCTTAACTCATATTAGCAGATCATTAAGGGCGCTTCGCGCCTAATCGGGTCTGGTGAGGTGGGAATGTCGGCTCGAGCGATTTCGGCAGGCGCAAGGCGGCGCCTCAAGCTCTGCACGGCGATCGTTTCGGTCGCCTGGCTGCTGCCCTTTGCTGCCTCCGCACAATCCGCCTGGACCGGCACCTCGGACAATGATTTTTCCAACAGCGCCAACTGGACGCCAACGGCGCCGGGCACGGGCGACGCCACCTCGATAAGCACCGGCACGCCGACCGTGTCGTCCGATGCGACCGTCGGCAGCGTCGATGTGAGCGGCGGCACCCTGCATGTCGATGGAGGCCTGACCGCTTCGGGCGGCACGACGCTCTCCGATCCCGGCCGCATCGAGATTTCGACAAGCGGCACGCTGTCCTCGAATGTCGAGATGATCGGCGGCAATCTCGCCAATTCCGGCACGCTGGACGGCAGCCTCAACATGACCGGCGGCGAAACCGTCAATGACGGCACGATCACCGGCAAGACGACGGTCGACGACGGCAAGCTCACCAACAATTTTGTCGTGACCGACGTCGATGTCGCCGCCGCGGCCGAATTCGTCAACAATTCCGCCGCGACCGCCGGCGCCGTGACCAATGCCGGGACGGCCTCGAATGCCGGCACGATCGCCACGCTCACCAATACCGGCGGCACCTTCACCAACAATGACGGCGGCACGATCACCGGCGATACGGTGATCACCGGCGGCACGGTGAACAACAATTTCGTCGTTACCGATGTCGATGTTGCTGCGGCGGCAATCTTCGTCAACAATTCGGGCGCGACCGCCGGCGACGTGACCAATGCCGGCACCTCGTCCAACGCCGGCACGATCGCCACGCTGACCAATACCGGCGGCACCTTCACCAACAATGACGGCGGCACCGTCACCGGCGATACGGTCATCACCGGTGGTACGGTCACCAACAATTTCGTGGTGACCGATGTCGACGTGATGGCGGCGGCGATGTTCGTCAACAATACCGGTGCGACCGCAGGCGACGTCACCAATGCCGGCAACAGTTCCAATGCCGGCACGATCGCCTCTCTGACCAATACGGGCGGCACCTTCACCAACAATGACGGCGGCACCGTCACCGGCGATACGGTCGTGACCGGCGGCACCGTGGTCAACAACTTCACCGTCACCGACGTGGATGTCGCGGCCGCTGCCAGCTTCGTCAACAATACGGGCGCAACGGCCGGCGACGTGACCAACGCCGGCACGAGTTCCAACGCCGGCACCGTCGCCTCGCTGACCAATACTGGCGGCACGTTTACCAATTCCGGCACGGTCACCGGCGATACGATCGTGACCGGCGGCACCGTCACCAACAATTTCACCGTCACCGATGTGGATGTCGCGGCAGCCGCTGCCTTCGTCAACAATTCGGGGGCGACGGCGGGCAATGTCGTCAATGCCGGTACGTCTTCCAACGCCGGCACCGTTGCCTCGCTCACCAATACCGGCGGCACCTTCTCAAACACTGGCACGATCACCGGCGATGCGACGTTGACCGGCGGCACGCTGGTCAACGACGGTTCGATCGGCGGCGCGCTCGATATCGGCGATGACGGTATGCTTGCCGGCTCGGGCGATCTCGGTGGCCTCGTCGTCGGCTCAGGCGGCACGCTTTCGCCCGGACCGGGCATCGCCACGGTGGCCGTCAATGGCAATGTCACCTTCGAAAAGGGCTCGACCTATCAGGTCGACGCGGATGCGACGGGAGCCTCCGATCGCGTCGATGCATCCGGCACGGTGACAATCGATGGCGGCACGGTCTCGGTTCTGGCCGGTGCCGGCACCTATGCGCTCGATACCACCTACACGATCCTGACCGGCGGCAGCGTCACCGGTGTCTTCGACGACGTGAACTCCGATCTCGCCTTCCTGTCGCCGATCCTCACTTATGATCCAACCTCGGTGACGCTCGATCTCTATCGCAACGACGTCAATTTCGCCGACGTGGCCGAAACCCGCAACACGCGTGCGACCGCCAATGCGGTCCAGTCGCTCGCCACCGACAATTCCGTCTTCCTCGGTGTGCTGCCGCTGACCGCCGCCGGCGCCCGCGATGCCTTTTCGCAATTGAGCGGCGAGCTGCACGCCTCGCTGAAAAGCCAGCTCATGCAGCAGGCAAGCCTTGCCCGCGAGGCTGTCATCGACCGCATGAAGGGCGATGTCCCGGTCAGGCAACAGGATGGCGGTCCTTCCTTCTGGATGACCGGCATCGCCGCCACCGACCGGATCGATGGCGATGGCAATGCGGCGGGCATGGACAGCCATGTGGCCGGCCTGTTCGCCGGTGTCGATGGCGACGTTGCAGATCACTGGAAGCTCGGCGGCATGCTCGGCTACACCAATGCCTCGGGCGGCCTCGACGCCGATTGGGACAGCTATCACGCCGGCCTCTATGCCGCCGCCGATTGGGGCGCGTTCAACTTCACCGGCGGGGCGATCTATTCCAAGAACGAGATCCGCACGACGAGAAACATCGCCTTCGGCACCTTCGAGGATGAGCTGGAATCAAATTATGCCAGCGCCACCCGACAGGTCTTTGCCGATCTCGGCTGGCGCCGGAAGGCCGGCCCGGTCACGCTCGAACCGTTTGCAAATCTCGCTTACGTCAATCTCGATACGGATGGCTTCCGCGAGAAGGGCGGGGCGGCGGCACTCTCGTCGAATGGCGGCACGGACGACGTGACGCTGACGACGCTCGGCCTGCGCTGGGCGGCCGATATCGGCAATCAGGATCTGCCGGCAAGCTTCTCCGGCATGCTCGGCTGGCGCCACGCGATCGGCGATCTGACACCGTCGTCGCAAATGGCATTCTCGACCGGCAGCCCGTTCTTCATTGAGGGCGTGTCGCTGCCGCGCGATACGGCGGTCGTCGAGGCGTCTCTTTCGGCGCAGGTGACCAAGGCCGCGCGGCTGAAGCTTACCTATTCAGGCGAATTCGCCAAATCCTTCGCAAGCCATGCTGCGAAGGCGAGCCTCATTGTCGATTTCTGAGGTTCAGAGCATGTCGCGCAAAAGTGTAAAGCGGTTTTGCGGCAACGACATGCGATAAAACAGAGGTTTAGATCGCTTCGGCCCACTCGCCGAGGGCGGCGACGACGGCCGGCAGGTCGTGCATGCGCGAGATTACCGTTTCGGCACCGGCATCGGTCAGCCGGTCGGCATGGCTCGGATAGGTATGCGATGCGCCGGTAAAGCCGACCACCCGCATGCCGGCAGCCCTTGCGCCGTGAATGCCATGGGTCGAATCCTCTATGACGAGGCAGCGCGACGGGTCGACGCCGAACTGCGCGGCGCCATGCAGGAAGATATCCGGCTTCGGCTTGACCCGGTCCGGCCCGAGATCCTTGGCCGAATAGATATGCGGCGCGAAATAGGGTTTGAGGCCGACTTTGGTCAGCATCATGTCGAGCCGCTTGCTCGAAGAATTGGAGCAGATGCAGCGCTGCGTCGTCAGGCGGGCGAGTGCGAACTTCACCCCGTCGATGACCTTCACGTCGCGTTCGAGCCGGGCATCGAGCAGCTTTTCCGACTTGTCGAGCAACGAGGCCGAAAGCGGAATATCGGCTTCCTTCTCGACGGCGAGCAGAATGTCCTTCCAGGTCAGCCCGGCAAAGCGCTCGCCCATTTCCTCGGCGCTGATCGGATAACCGGCTTCCGTCAACAGCCGCGATTCGACCTGCGCCGCGATGATTTCGGAATCGACGAGCACGCCGTCGCAATCGAAGATGATGAGGTCGAAACCGCTCATGGTGGTACCCTTTTAAGACGTCAGCCGCCTTCTATCGGAAGCAAGGGTGAAGCTCAACCGGGTGCAACCGCATGGCAGGGGCGAACAATATGGGAGGCTGGATGGGAGGCTATATGGGAGGCTGCGGCCCTCAGGCGTCGAGCGGAAACTGCAGCAGGAATTGCCGCTCGCCTTCGGGCGTGAAGATCACCGCCCGGCTGTTGTCGCTTCGCCGTGCCCAGCCCCTGTCGAACATATGGACAAGCAGCGCCTTGCCGAGCACGCCGGCGAGATGCGACCGCCTTTCGCTCCAGTCGAGGCAGGATTTGCACAGCGGCCGGCGGCTGGAGGTGAGAGAGGTCAGGTCGATGCCGAAGGCTTGCAATTGCTCGCGCCCCCTTGCCGTCAGCGACAGGTTGTCGCCATCCGTCTCGATCTCCCCGCGGCAGACGAAACTGTCGAGCATCCGCACGCCATAATCGCCGGCAAGGTGATCGTAGCAGACCCGTGCCTTCCTCAGCGCCGGGTCCTTTGGGCCCGGTCGGTAGCGCAGATGCCCGCGGCTCGCGGCAAATCCCATGATGGTTTCGACCAGTGCGCCGGTTGCCGCGTCGGCAAGGGTGAAATAGCGATGCCGCCCCTGTTTGCGCTGGGTAATCAGCCCGCCATCCTCCAGCTTGGAAAGATGCGCGCTCGCCGTCGGCAGCGTCACGCCTGCCGCCTGCGACAGCTCGGTGGCCGTCAGCGCCTTGCCGCCGATCAGCGCCGTCAGCATGTTGGCGCGGGCAGGATCGCCGATCAGCGTGCCGATGCGGGCTATGTCTGGTCCTTCTTTCATGCCGCGCAGTCTCGCACATCTTTAAGCTTCATACTTCGACCGTAGTCGAAGCATTCCGGCCGGGCAACATGACAGAAGGAGCGGGTCACGAGGACATAAGAGAGGAAAGACCCATGATCACCTGCTTCATCCGCTACGAGATCGACCCGTTCAAGAAGGACAAGTTTGCCGATTATGCCCGCGCCTGGGGCCAGTCGATTCCGCGCAACGGCGCCGATCTCATCGGCTATTTCGGTCCGCATGAAGGCTCGGCCACGACAGCTTACGGCGTCTACAATATCGAAAGCCTCGCGGCCTACGAGGCCTATCGCGCCAGGCTTTCCGCCGATCCGCTCGGCCGCGAGAACTATGAATTTTCCAGGCGCGAGCGCTTCATCCTCAGGGAGGACCGCATCTTTCTGAAGAACCTGTCTCTGCCCCACGGGGCGCAAGCGGGGGAAATCATCAAGCCATGATCGCGGTCATCTTCGAAGTCGTCCCCTATATGGGCGAGCGGCACCGTTACCTCGATCTCGCCGGCGACCTGCGCTCCGAACTGGAAAAGATCGACGGCTTCATCTCGATCGAGCGGTTCGAAAGCCTGACCATGCGCGGCAAGCTCCTGTCGCTCTCCTTCTGGCGCGACGAGGAGGCGGTCAGGGCGTGGCGCAATATCGAGGCACATCGCGCCGCGCAGCAGGCCGGTCGCAACGGCGTTTTTGCCGACTATAGGCTGCGCATCGGCCATGTCCTGCGCGACTACGGCATGTTCGAGCGCGACGAGACGCCGAAGGATAGCAGGGCTATCCATGGCCCCGGCGAAGCTCAGCTGCTGTAGCGCGTCTCGGCGAGGTCTATCTCGCGAATGAGCTTGCGGGCGATTTCTTCCGAGACCTTGCGGGCACGGCTCAGCCGGAAGATCTCGTCGCGCTCCGCCCTCAGCGCCGCAAGCCTCAGCCGTTTGTCGACCTCTTCCATGCGCCGTACTTCTTCGGCCTCGTCGCCGACCTTGGAGCGGCCGTCGATGCGCTCGCGGTAAAGCTCCATCAGCCGCGTCCCGACCTGGCCATAGAGGTCGGCATCGGTGCGGCCCTCGCTCATCGCGTGCTGCAGTTTCTCGATCATCCGGATCGCAGCCTCGGCAGAGGCGATCCGGGCGGTATCTTCTTCCTGGTGATGATCGGGTTCCGGCGGCAACTGCAGGTGCTTTAACAGGAAGGGCAGGCCGACGCTGGCGGCGATGAGCGAGAAGATGATCACGCCGGCAGCAAGGAAGATCGCCAGATCGCGGGCGGGGAAGGGGGTCACGCCATCGTCGAGGAAGAAAGGCAGCGTCAGAACACCGGCAAGGGTGATGGCGCCGCGCACGCCGGCGAGCGAAGTGGCGACAAGCAGCTTCCAGTGCGGCTTGCGGATATGCTGGCCGCGCCTCGCGGCACGGAACATGGTGAAATGCAGCGACACCCACACCCAGGCAAAGCGCAGAAGCGCAAGCGCGACATTGATGGCGATCACGTAGAAGATCAGCCACAGCGGATCCATGTGGCCGGTTTCCGTCACCACGCGCGCAGCACCCGAAACGATGCCCGGCAACTGTTCGCCAAGCAGCACGAACATCGTGCCGTTGAGTGCAAACTGCACCGTGTCCCAAACCGCATTGCGCCGCACGCGGGTGATCGCCAGCGCCTTGCCGCGCAATTCGCCATAGCTCATCGCGATACCCGCGGCCACCGCCGCGAGAATGCCGGAGCAATGGAGATGCTCGGCGATCAGATAGGCACCGAAAGGAATGAGCAGGCTGATCAGGATCTGCGAGCCCGGTTCCTCGCCGAGCTTGCGTGAAACGATGTCCTTGATCCGCACCACGAGCCAGGTACAGCCGGCGCCGATCACGATCCCGCCGACCGACACCCACAGGAACGTGCCCACCGCATCCGAGAGCGAGAAGCTGCCGCTGACGGCTGCGGCTACGGCAAACCGCATGCAGACGAGGCCCGATGCATCGTTGAGCAGCGATTCCCCTTCGAGAATGTGCATCAGCCGCGGCGGGATCGTCACGCGCTGGGCGATCGCCGAAACCGCCACCGGGTCGGTCGGCGAAACGATCGCCGCCAGCGCAAAGGCCACCGCCAGCGGCATGGCCGGGATCATCCAGTGGATGAGAAAGCCGACCCCGATCACCGTGAACACGACAAGCCCGAGCGCCAGTTCCAGAATCACCGCCTTGTCGCGGAAAAGCCCTTCCTTGGGGATGCGCCAGCCATCGAGAAACAGAAGCGGCGGCAGGAACAGCAGGAAGAATATATCCGGCTGCAATTCGACACCGCCGCCGGTGACGGCTGCGATCGCGGCACCGAGTGCGATCTGGATCAGAGGCATCGGAATGGCAAGCGGCAGCAGGCGTGAAATGGTACCGCTCAGGATGACGGCGAGCAGCATGACGAGCCCGATGGTGATGCTATCCAAGTCCTCAAATACCTCTTCCGTTCGCAATGTTTCCTTGAATAGGAAGCGAATGCGGGAGATGCAAGGCAAAGGGGCGGGAAAAGCGCGGGAGCGCGGCTTAGGTGCGAACCGAGATGATCAAGCTATGGTCTGGCGATCGTCATCATCCGTTCAATTGCCGATTTCAGTTGAGGCAGATCGTGCTGGATGGCGTCCCAGATCACGTCGCTGGCGATTCGATGATATTCGTGGCGCAATACGTTTCCCATGCCGCGGATCGAACTCCATGGGATGTTTCGCTCGGTATCAAGCAACTCCACTGGGATGTGCCGGCTTGCTTCCGAAATGATCTCGATAGCCCGCTGGATTCCCAGAAAGACCATGAATTCAGCCTCGATTTCCTCTCTGGTCCTTTGTTTTGCCGTTTCCTCAATCCTTGAAATGACATCGAGAATTTCAAGCAGAACGATCCTTGCATCGCGCGCCATCAGAATATCCGTATCGCTGAATTTTCGATCCGGTCCTTAAGCAGAGGATGCAGGCTGTCGCGGGTGGTCAGATCCACGTCGGCCGAAAGTTCCTCTTCGAGGAAAAGCTTTATTCCAACGAGATCGAACAGCGAGAATTTCTTCGTCCCATCATAATCGATGAACAGGTCGAGGTCGCTTTCGGCGCCTGCCTCGTCGCGGGCCACCGAGCCGAAAAGGTAAAGCGACGTCGCGCCGAGCGCCCTGATGGCGTCGGCCTGTTGCGTCAGCTTTTCGATCGCCTCGGTCCGTCTCATGCCTGCAACTCTAGCGCATTGCAGGCAAAAGCGGAATCGGTTTCGCCAAATCGCCAGCCATGCCGGCCTACGCGGCCAACCCGCTGGAACATTTTCCACAAATCGAACGCCGGCTTCAGCTTTTGGTAACCAGAATGAGTAACCATAACAGTCAGTAAATTCGTTTTATGTATAGCGTAGCGAGTGTGAAATGGCTGCTGTTCTTCCGCTGGCCGACCTGAGAAAACAGGTTCGTCCGGACGCATGGGTTAACTCCATCATCAAGGGTGATTGCGTCGCAGCTCTCGAAGCGCTCCCGGACCATTCGGTCGACGCGATCTTTGCCGATCCGCCATACAATCTCCAGCTCGGCGGCACGCTGCACCGCCCTGACCATTCGGTCGTCGATGCCGTCGATGACGCCTGGGACCAGTTCGCCTCGTTCGAAATGTACGATGCCTTCACCCGCGCTTGGCTGCTTGCCTGCCGCCGCGTCCTGAAGCCGAACGGCACGATCTGGGTCATCGGTTCTTATCACAACATCTTCCGCGTCGGCGCGATCATGCAGGACCTGAATTTCTGGCTCTTGAACGACATCGTCTGGCGCAAGGTCAACCCGATGCCGAACTTCAAGGGCCGCCGGTTCCAGAACGCCCATGAGACGATGATCTGGGCAAGCCGCGATGCCAAGGCCAAGGGCTATACGTTCAATTACGATGCGCTGAAGGCCTCCAACGACGACGTGCAGATGCGCTCCGACTGGCTGTTCCCGATCTGCTCGGGCGGCGAGCGGCTGAAGGGCGACGACGGCAAGAAGGTTCATCCGACCCAGAAGCCGGAAGCCCTGCTCGCCCGCGTCATCATGGCCTCCACCAGGCCGGGCGATATCATCCTCGACCCGTTCTTCGGTTCCGGCACGACCGGCGCCGTCGCAAAACGCCTCGGCCGCAACTTCGTCGGCATCGAGCGCGAGCAGGATTATATCGAGGCGGCGTCGGCTCGCATCGAGGCGGTCGAACCGCTCGGCAAGGCCGAGCTGACGGTCATGACCGGCAAGAAGGCCGAACCGCGCGTCGCCTTCAACGTTCTGATCGAGGCGGGCCTGTTGAAGCCCGGCCAGGTCCTGACCGACGCACGCCGTCGCTACAGCGCAATCATCCGCGCCGACGGCACGCTTTCCTCCGGTGGCGATGCGGGTTCGATCCATCGCCTCGGTGCCAAGGTGCAGGGCTTTGATGCCTGCAACGGATGGACATTCTGGCACTTCGACGACGGCCAGAGCCTGCGTCCCATCGATGAACTGCGCGTCGTCATCCGCAACGATCTGGCCAAACTCGACTGAGCCACCAGTCACACCGGATCGACCAATTCCTCTTCCGGTTTTGTACCTCTAGTCCCGGAAGGGGATCATCGGCGCCCGGGTGGCTGTACCCGGGCGCCATTTCTTTTTCTGCCGCCTCTCTTATCAGAAGAAGCGCGTCCGCCTGAGCCGAACGCGATCGGCAAGCAGCATGCGTGCGCTTGAGAGGTAGATGCCGCTCTCCATCACGCTGATCTTCACCGGCCCGTCCGCCTCGAATGTTTCCACGGTCGTGTCCGTCACTGCGCCGTCGAGATAGCTGGTCATGACGAAGAACTGCAGTCCGGCGCGCGACACCGTCACCGTCTTGCGCAACCCGTCCTCCATCTCGAAGGCGAAGCTCTCCTCGAAATCGTCTGACGGCGTTTCGAATACGTTTGCGATCCTGTCGGGATGCTGCATGGAAGGCTGCTCGAAGAACACAGTTTGCCTTATTCGCAAAGACCGCTTGCGGTTGCGGGTGAGCGGATTAAGCTGAACGTGTAAGCGCTCTTGGAATGGTGAAATCACACTGAGATTAGTAAAATGATTTTCACCTGTAAACTGATTTCTACTCAGAGTTACCTCTAGATGAAGATTCCACTTTCGGACGAAATTGCTGCTAGGGTAGAGGCGAGGCTGGCCAAGTTTTCACTCAGCTGGACAAAGCTCGATCTCGATCCCTTGCGGCGGGCGACATCCTTCAAGGTCGTGGTCCTCTGCGAAATGCTGGGCGGCAGGACCAAGGCTGCGGACGCGGTCGAGTTGACCGACAACACGCTCGACAATTACCGCCACGGCAAGCAGGATCCGACCTTTGCCACGCTCGAAATGCTGGCCGAAAAGGTCGGCATTGCCGGCCGCTATCTCGGCGGCGAATGGTCCTTCGAAAAGGGCAGCATCCGCATTGACCTCTCCGGTGATGGGGCTGCGGGCACGACGGCAACGAGTATGAGGCCGCCGGGCCTGATGGACAATCCGCCCGCGCCCTATCTGCATGGCTATGACGAGATCGGACCGTCCGCGGCCCTGATCGAGCACTATTGGAGAAGGCTCGGGCTGGATCCGGCATCGATGTCGGCGGTCCTTGCGGAAGGCGACAGCATGATGCCGACGATTGCCGACCAGTCGCCGGTCTTTGTCGATACTGCCGACCGCAATCTCGCCGACGGGGGGATTTATGCCTTGAGGGCGGAGGGCCGCCTCATCATCAGGCGGGTGCAGCGCCTGATCGGCGGCGGCGTGCAATTGCTGGCCGACAATGCCGCAGCCTATCCGCCGCAGGAAATCGGCGAAGCCACGCTCGCCGATCTGGAAATTCTGGGTCGCGTGCGAAGCGCTGCCGTCGCCTGCTGACAGCGGCAGCGCATGCGGCTGGCGATCAGATCGAAACGCCGTGGGCGATGAGATCCTGACGCAGCGTATCGGCATCCTTGAAATGCACCGCCTGCCAGCCTGCGGCCCGCGCGCCTTCCACATTCACCAGCGTATCGTCGATGAAGATCGACCGTTCCGGCGCAAGGCCGAAATCCTTGGCATGCCGTTCGTAGATCGCCACATCCGGCTTGATCAGCCCGATCTCGCCCGAAACGGTCACGCCGCGCGTCGCATTGAGGAACGGATAGATCTTGCGCGCCTCGACGAATGTGTCAGCGGCAAAGTTCGTCAGCATCGTCACGTCATGGCCCTTGTCGATCAGTTCGAGCATCAGGGCGACCGAGCCGTCATAGGCATGCGGCACCATCTCGTGCCAATGCTTGCGGAAGGCGCGGATATGCTCCTCGCGATCGGGATGCTCGGCAATCAGCAGCGCCTCGGCATCCTCCCATTTGCGGCCGCGATCCTGTTCCAGGTTCCAGTCATGGGTGCAGACATTCTGGAAGAACCATTTTCGCTCCTCCGCATCGGGAATGATGCGGCTGAAGGGCAGGTTCGGATCGTAATGGATGAGAACCTTGCCGATGTCGAAGACGATGTGGTCGATCTGGCCTGCCATGATGATTCCTGGTTCAGTGTTTTGCGAAGGCGGTGGGAATAGCCTGACTGATTACCTTTTTCATGACAGTCGGCAAGGCTTCTTCCGAAAGCCTCTCGACCGGCACCCACCAGCCGGCCGGTTCGCTGCCCGTCGCGACCCGCGCGCGATAGACCGAAAGCCGCAGTTCGAAATGGGTGAAGACATGCACGATCGCGCCGCATGCCTCCCAGTCTGCATCGAATGGCGCATGCTCGACGCCCGTACCGCCATCGATCCGCGCCGTCCAGTCGGTGGTCGGCACCTCTGTCATGCCGCCGAGCAGTCCTGTCTCGGCGCGGCGGCGCAAAAACACCGTGCCGCCGTCGGTGACGGCAACATAGGCCGCACCGACCCGCACCGGCTTGTCCTTCTTCGCTGCCTTGACCGGAAAACGCTCCGGATCATGTTCGGCCAGCGCCAGACAGTCGTCGCGGAACGGACAGAGCGCGCAGGCAGGGCGCTTCGGCGTGCAGATCGTCGCACCGAGATCCATCATCGCCTGGGCAAAATCTCCCGGCCGGTCGGCGGGCGTGAGTTCGCGCACTTTGGCCTTCATCACCGGCTTGGAGCCGGGCAGGGGAGCATCAATCGCAAAGAGCCGCGAGATCACCCGCTCGACATTGCCGTCCATGACGGCCGAAGGCCGGTTGAAGGCGATCGCCGCCACCGCCGCCGACGTATAGTCGCCGATGCCGGGCAGTGCCCGAAGCCCATCCTCGGTATCGGGAAAGACGCCGGCATGGTCGTTTGCCACTGCCTCGGCGCATTTCTTCAGGTTTCGCGCGCGCGCGTAGTAGCCAAGCCCGGCCCAGGCGGCCATCACATCCTCGGATGGAGCGGACGCCAGATCCGTCACCTTCGGCCAGCGTTCGAGAAACTTGGCGAAATAGGGTTTGACCGCCTGCACGGTCGTCTGCTGCAGCATCACTTCCGACAACCAGACACGATAGGGATCGGCTCTCTTTCCGGCCTTCGCAGCCGAGGGGCTGACGCGCCACGGCAGTTCCCGGTGGTGCCGGTCGTACCAGGAAAGCAGGCGCTCGGCATGGGATGGTGGCGCGACGCGGTTTTGAACGGGAGAGATACTCATCGGGGTCAAGATAGTGAGTGTGCGCCTGCCGGCCAATTGTTGTAAGCTGCAAAAGCTGGGGATTTTTCGCTTGCTTCGATATTGCCGGAGGTCCTGATGATAAACGTTCTTGATGCTCTTGTACGATTGTCCGACATCGCACGCTCGATGGCGCCGCCCGTGCCTTTGCTGGCCTTGAGTGCGGTTGTTCTCGCGGTGATTCTTGTGAACATGTCACTCGGTGAAATGTTGAAATCCAGGATACTGGCCTACAGAGACGCCGAGGACTATCACCATGTCATTCTGAGGCTGTACCAGCTTTTTGACTGGCCGGCTTTCTCGCTGTTCCAGCCGAGGCGGAGAGACCGGTCATCTGCGGTCGATGCGATTGGGCTGTTTGCAGGGGCAGTTCTCGGCCTTTTCCTCTTCGTTTTCGTTACCATCGCGCTCGTTATGTCGGGGGACGGTATTTCGAGGCCTCTCGGCCAAAGTGCCATCGCAATCGTCTATCTTGTGGCGACCGTCGCTTTCGCACGGGCTTCCATGATAGGTGCCGTTAAGCAGTGGTACGGAATTCGCTGATCACTTCCTGTCAGATCTGTTGTATGGAAATGGCCCATGAACAGTCAAAAAACCGCCAAACCCTTCATCCGCAAGGGCGCAAGCCAGATCGCCGAGATCGCCAATGGCATCATCGATCCGGTGCTGGCCAAGCGTGCCGGCATATCGACGGCACTGCTCGGCTCTTGGGACGAGATCGCCGGCGAGGAATTCGCCGATTGCACGCGGCCTGAAAAGATCACCTGGGCGCGCAATGACGGCTATCGTCAGGATGGCTATACGCCGGGCGTACTGACGATCGCCTGCGAGGGCGCGCGCGCACTTTTCCTCACCCATGCACAGGGCGAGTTGATCGGCCGCATCAACGCGTTTTTCGGCTTCCCGGCAGTGCGCCAGATCCGCATCGTCCAGAAGCCCGTTTCACCGCAGGTCAAGCATGCGCGCACGCCGAAACCCCTGAAGGGTGAACCTGCCCGCCGTCTCCATGAGATGATGGAGGGCATCGAGAGCGAAGCGCTGCGCAAGGCGGTCGAAAAGCTCGGCACTGCCGTGCTGCAGCAAAAGCGCGCACGGTAGGATTGAAATCGGCGATTGCTGCTGATTTTCCTGCTTTTGTCACAATTCTTTGAAGTAAGTTACCTATCGGCAACTTGCCGAGGTTGAGACACCGGGCTACGGAAGTTCCAACTGTATAAAAATCTGTCCTTAAACGGGTGTTCCATGCTTCTGAACGACATCACCACGACTCGGCGCGCACTTCTTGGTGGCGCAGCCGTGACCTCTCTGGGCCTCTCCCTGCCGCTCGGTGCCACTGAGGCATTCGCGCAGGAAGAAAAGCCGGAATCACAGGGCGATGTGGATATGGCCGCCGTGCTGAAGCCCGGCACGCTGCCGGAAATGTTCCTCGGCAAGGAAGATGCGCCGATCAAGATCGTCGAGTATTTCTCCCTGACCTGCCCGCACTGCGCCCATTTCCACACGACCAGCTTCGACGGCATCAAGCAGAAATATGTCGATAGCGGCAAGGCACAGTTCATCCTGCGCGAATTCCCCTTCGATCCGGTTGCCACCGCCGCCTTCATGCTGGCGCGTTCCAACCCGCAGAAGCCGGAGGAGCTTGCGACCTCCGAGCAGTATTTCGCCATGGTCGCCATGCTGTTCGAGCAGCAGCGTTCCTGGGCGGCCCCGGCCGACAAGGACGTGCGCAATGCACTGCTTCAGACCGTCAAGATTGCCGGTTACACACAGCAGACTTTCGAAGCCTGCTTGACGAACCAGAAGCTTCTCGATGAAATCAATGCCGTGGTAAAGCGGGCGTCGGACGAGTTCGGCGTCAACGCCACCCCGACCTTCCTGATCAACGGGAAGAAGTATTCTGGAGACATGTCGGTTGAATCCATGTCGTCGCTTCTCGACAGCATCTGATAACGCGCTTTCCTTCGAGAGTGCGAGAGGCGCGGCATGAAGTTCAACAAGCTGCGCCTCGTCGGGTTCAAGTCCTTCGTCGAGCCGACGGAATTCATCATCGAGCGTGGCCTGACCGGTGTGGTCGGGCCGAACGGCTGCGGCAAGTCCAATCTTGTCGAGGCGCTGCGCTGGGTGATGGGCGAAAACTCCTACAAGAACATGCGCGCGTCCGGCATGGACGACGTCATCTTTTCCGGTTCCGGAAACCGCCCGGCGCGCAACACCGCCGAAGTCGGGCTCTATCTCGATAATTTCGACCGCACCGCACCGGCCGCCTTCAACGATGCCGACGAGATCCAGGTCACCCGGCGCATCGAGCGCGAGAATGGCTCCGTCTATCGCATCAACGGCAAGGAAAGCCGCGCCAAGGATGTGCAGCTTCTCTTCGCCGATGCCTCTACCGGCGCCCGCTCGCCCTCCATGGTCGGCCAGGGCCGTATCGGCGAACTGATCAATGCCAAGCCGCAGGCGCGCCGCCAATTGCTCGAAGAAGCGGCCGGCATTTCCGGCCTGCATTCGCGCCGCCACGAGGCCGAGCTTCGCCTGCGCGCTGCAGAGACCAATCTGGAGCGGCTGGAAGATGTCGTCGTCCAGCTGGAAAGCCAGATCGAGAGCCTGAAGCGCCAGGCCCGCCAGGCAAACCGCTTCAAGGCGCTGTCTGCCGATATCCGCGCCCGCGAGGCCATGCTTCTGCATATCCGCTGGGTCGAGGCCGAGCAGGCGGAGCTGGAAGCCACCACCGCGCTGAACCAGATCACCTCCGTCGTCGCCGAAAAGGCGCAGGCCCAGATGCAGGCTGCGAAAGATCAGGCGGTCGCAAGCCTCAAGCTGCCGGAACTGCGCGAGGAAGAGGCCAAAGCCGGCGCCGCCCTGCAGCGCCTGCAGATCGCCCGCAGCCAGCTGGAAGAGGAAGCCGGGCGCCTGCTGAAGCGCCGCGACGAGCTGACCCGAAGGCTTGCCCAGCTTGCCGAAGACATTCGCCGCGAGGAACAGCTTGCGGCCGACAATACCTCGTTCCTGCAGAAGCTCGACGAGGAAGAGGCCGAGCTCAACGACATGCTGGCCGATAGCGGTGCCGAAAGCGCCGATCTGCGCGAAGCCTTCGAGGCTGCGGGCGCTACACTTGCAGAAAGCGAGCAGTCGCTGGCCGCCCTGACCGGCGAACGCGCCGAGGCTGCTGCCGGCCGCAACCAGCTCGAACGTCTGATCCGCGATCTTGCCGAGCGCCGCCAGCGTCTCGATCGCCAGCGCCAGGATGCGGCGGCAGAACTCGATGCCGTCACCGGTCGTCTGGCCACGCTCGACGATCCGGCGGAAAAGGCAGAACTCGTCGAGGCGGCCGAGATTGCACTGGAAGACGCAACCGCCGCCGCTGAGGAGGCTGACAGCGCTCTCGCCGCCACCCGTGCCGCCGAGCTTGCCGCCCGTCGTCCGCTCGAAGATGCGAGGACGGCGCTGAACGGGCTTGAGACCGAGGCCCGCACGATCAGGAAAATGCTCGCAGCCGGAGCAAGTGCGGGCGATTTTGTACCGGTTGCCGAACTGGTCCATGTCGAGCGCGGCTATGAGGCCGTCCTCGGCGCAGCCCTGGGTGACGATCTGGAAAGCCCGGTCGATGCATCCGCGCCGACCTACTGGTCGCTGAGCGGCGATGCTTCTGCCGATCCGCATCTGCCCGAGGGCGCAGAACCCTTGTCGACCCGCGTCACCGCCCCGCCGGAACTGGCGCGCAGCCTTGCCCAGATCGGCATCGTTTCCGCTGCACAGGCGGCAGCCCTGATGTCGTCCCTGAAGCCCGGCCAGCGGCTGGTGACGAAGGAAGGCGCCGTCTATCGCTGGGATGGTCACGTCACCGGCTCCGAGGCGCCCGGCGCTGCGGCGCTCAGACTGTCCCAGAAGAACCGGCTCTCCGAACTCGAAGCCGAGATCGACGAGGCACGCGACGTGCTGGCTGAATGCGAAAGCCTGCTCGCCGATGCCGTGGCCGAGATCGCCGCGCACGAGCGTGTGCTCTCCGACGCCCGCGACCGCGTGCGGCTCGCCACCCGCAGCGTTGCCGATGCCCGCGAGGCGCTCGCAGCCGCCGAGCGTGCCTCCGGCGACCTGATGCGCCGCCGCGATGTCGTCTCCGAAGCCCTGAACCAGGTCGACGCGCAGATCGAGGATGTCGAGGCGCAGGGCGAGAATGCCCGCATCGAACTCGAAAACGCGCCGGACCTGTCGGATCTCGACAACCGCCTGCGCGACCAGCAGGCCGCCGTTGCCACCCATCGCGGGGTGCTGGCCGAAGCTCGTGCAAGCTATGAGGGCCTGAGCCGCGAGCTTGAGGCGCGCAAGCGCCGTATCGCCGCGATTGCCCAGGAACGCTCGTCGTGGAAGGTGCGTGCCGACAGCGCCGCCCAACATATCGAAAGCCTGCGCGAGCGTGAGGAAGAGGCTCGCGACGAGATCGTCGAGCTGGAGGCTGCTCCCGAAGAGGTCGATGACCGCCGCCGCAACCTGTTGTCCGAGTTGCAGAAGGCGGAAGAGGCCCGCCGTCGGGCCGGCGACCAGCTGGCGATTGCCGAAACTCGCCAGCGCGAGGCCGACCAGAAGGCAGCCATGGCGCTTTCCGAACTGGCTGACATGCGCGAAAAGCGTGGCCGCGCCGAGGAGCGCCTCGTCTCCGCCGCCGAAAAGCGCCACGAGAGCGAGCAGCGCATCCGCGAGGCGCTGAATGTCGCGCCGCAGGAAGTGCTGCGCCTGACCGGCCTTCAACCCGGCCAGCCGGTGCCGGATATCCGCGCCATCGAGCGCGAGGTCGATCGGCTGAAGATGGAGCGCGAACGCCTCGGTGCCGTCAACCTGCGCGCCGATGAGGAGCAGAAGGAGCTTTCCGACAAGCTCAATGCCCTGATCCGCGAGCGCGATGACGTGGTCGATGCGATCCGCAAGCTGCGCGGTGCGATCCAGAGCCTCAATCGCGAAGGCCGCGAGCGGCTGATTGCCGCTTTCGATGTGGTCAACACCCAGTTCCAGCGGCTCTTCACCCACCTCTTCGGTGGCGGCACCGCCGAACTGCAGCTGATCGAATCGGAAGATCCGCTTGAGGCCGGTCTCGAAATCCTTGCCCGCCCGCCGGGCAAGAAGCCGCAGACCATGACGCTGCTTTCCGGCGGCGAGCAGGCATTGACGGCCATGGCGCTGATCTTTGCCGTCTTCCTCACCAATCCCGCGCCGATCTGTGTGCTGGACGAGGTGGATGCGCCGCTCGACGACCACAATGTCGAGCGTTACTGCAACCTGATGGACGAGATGGCCGCCTCGACAGAGACGCGCTTCGTCATCATCACCCACAACCCGATCACCATGGCGCGGATGAACCGCCTGTTCGGTGTCACCATGGCCGAGCAGGGCGTTTCCCAGCTCGTATCGGTCGATCTGCAGACCGCCGAGCTGATTCGCGAAGCGAGCTGATTCGCCTCGTCTCTTTTCAGCGACCGGCATCCATGCGCTTAACCACGTATCTGGTGATCTGTAGAGGTGGTCCGCTGCCCGTCATGCCGCGCCACAGGCCGAAATCTTTTCGCAACGGGATTGATCGGCGTCATATCTGCGTTGTTTCACCCATATAGGGGATGTACCCGATGTGGTATACGGCTACATGAAATGTTGAATTCGCTGGGGGCTGGGGGGCGCCTTTCGGACGCAAAAGCTGTCCTGGCGAATACTTACCCCCCGCACAGGTTTCCTGTCCTGTGCGGAAGGCTTTGCGGGGCCGTGTGATCCGGCCCCGCAAAGTCTTTAACTGCAACGCCTCCAAATTCATCCTTCCCTTGCGCCAAATTGCCGGTTGCGGATTGTTGCGCCGCACCATATTGCTGCCGTGTTGATTTCCCAACCTATTGCAAAACCTCTGGATTCAGAGAAGATTGGCCGGGGAGGAAGGCATGGTCAAACGGGTATACTGGTTCGGGGGCGGAAAGGCAGAGGGTGGCGCTGCCGATGTTGCGCTGCTTGGCGGCAAGGGGGCTCATCTTGCGGAGATGGCAAGCCTCGGCCTGCCGGTGCCTCCCGGCCTCACCATTACCTGCGACTGTTGCCACGAATTCTTCCGCAACGATGGCAAGCTCACCGACGATCTGATGGCCGATGTTCTGGCCGGCCTGACGTCGGTCGAGCAGGAGACCGGGCGCATCTTCGGCGGTAGCGAAAAGCCGCTGCTGCTCTCGGTCCGCTCCGGTTCGCGCGCCTCCATGCCCGGCATGCTCGATACGGTCCTCAATCTCGGCCTCAACGACGAGACGGTGCAGGCGCTCGGCCATGATGCCGGCGACGCCCGCTTTGCCTGGGACAGCTATCGCCGCTTCATCCAGATGTATGCCGATGTCGTCATGGGCCTCGACAACGAGATCTTCGAGGAAGTGCTGGAAGACGAAAAGGGCAGGCTCGGTCGCCAGCAGGATACCGATCTTTCCGCTGTCGAATGGCAGCATGTCGTCACCCTCTACAAGAACCTGATTGAGGATGAACTCGGCGAAAGCTTCCCGCAGGATCCGCATGTGCAATTGTGGAAGGCGATCGCCGCCGTCTTTTCCAGCTGGCACAATACCCGCGCCGTCACCTATCGCAGCCTTCACCGTATCCCTGATACATGGGGAACGGCGGTCAATGTTCAGGCCATGGTGTTCGGCAATCTCGGCTCCACTTCGGCAACCGGCGTAGCCTTCACCCGCAATCCCTCGACCGGCGAGAAGGCGCTTTATGGCGAATTCCTCGCCAATGCCCAGGGCGAGGATGTCGTCGCCGGCATCCGCACACCGCAATCGATCACCGAGGAAGGCAGGCTCGCATCCGGCTCCGACAAGCCGTCGATGGAAAAGCTGATGCCCGAGACCTTCGCCGAGTTTCGCCAGATCTGCGAACGGCTCGAGCGGCACTATCAGGATCTGCAGGATGTCGAGTTCACCGTCGAACGCGGCAAGCTGTGGATGCTGCAGACCCGCACCGGCAAGCGCACCACGCGTGCGGCCATGCGGGTGGCGGTCGAAATGGTCGACGAGGGGCTGATCTCGGAAGAACAGGCCGTCTGTCGCATCGATCCGCCATCGCTCGACCAGTTGCTGCACCCGACCATCGATCCGCGGGTCGAGCGCCACGTCATCGGCTCCGGCCTGCCGGCCTCTCCCGGCGCCGCGACCGGCGAGATCGTCTTCACCGCCGAACAGGCGGTCGAGGTCGAGGCGGAAGGCCGTCGCGCGGTTCTGGTCCGCATCGAGACCAGCCCGGAAGACATTCACGGCATGCATGCGGCGGAAGCGATCCTGACGACGCGCGGCGGCATGACCAGCCACGCGGCGGTCGTTGCCCGCGGCATGGGCATCCCCTGCGTCGTCGGCGCCGGATCGATGCGCGTCGACCTGCGCAACGAACTCCTGATCGGCATCGGCGGCATCACGCTCAGAAAGGGCGATACCGTCACCATAGACGGGTCTTCCGGTCAGGTGCTGAAGGGCAGCGTCGCCATGCTTCAGCCGGAACTCTCCGGCGATTTCGGCCGCCTGATGCAATGGGCCGACAACGCGCGCCGCATGCAGGTGCGCACCAATGCCGATACCCCGCAGGATGCCCGCTCCGCCCGCTCCTTCGGTGCCGAGGGCATCGGCCTCTGCCGCACCGAGCACATGTTCTTCGAGGATGACCGCATCCATGCGATGCGCGAAATGATCCTCGCCGAGGACGAGGCCGCGCGCCGCACGGCGCTCGCCAAGCTCCTGCCGCTGCAGCGGTCCGATTTCACCGAGCTTTTCACCATCATGCACGGCCTGCCGGTGACCATCCGCCTGCTTGACCCGCCGCTGCATGAATTCCTGCCCAAGACCGAGGCCGAGATCGACGACGTGGCGCGCGCCATGGGCATGCCGGCCGCCTTTCTGGCCCGCCGCATCGATGCGATCCATGAGTTCAACCCGATGCTCGGTCATCGCGGCTGTCGGCTGGCGATCTCCTATCCGGAAATTGCCGAGATGCAGGCCCGCGCCATCTTCGAGGCCGCGACTGCTGCCGCCACCGAAACCGGCGAACCGGTGGAGCTGGAGATCCTCGTGCCGCTCGTCGGCCTGCGCGCCGAACTCGACTATGTGAAAGGCGTCATCGATGCCGTAGCGCGCGAGGTCTGGACGGAGACCGGCATGCAGATCGGCTATCTTGCCGGCACCATGATCGAATTGCCGCGCGCGGCGATCCGCGCCCACGTGATTGCCGAAACTGCCGAATTCTTCTCCTTCGGCACCAACGACCTGACGCAGACGACATTCGGCATTTCGCGCGACGATGCCGCCACCTTCATCCCGACCTACCAGCGGAAGGGCATTATCGAGCATGATCCGTTCATCTCGCTCGATTTCGATGGCGTCGGCGAACTGATCCAGATCGCCGCCGAGCGCGGGCGCCGCACCAAGCCCGATCTCAAGATGGGCATCTGCGGCGAGCATGGCGGCGATCCGGCATCGATCCATTTCTGCGAGAATGCCGATCTGGATTACGTTTCCTGTTCGCCCTTCCGCGTGCCGGTGGCACGGCTGGCCGCGGCACAGGCAGCGATCGAGAAACGCAAAGGCTGAGGGCGTATCCTTTAGCGCGATGTGGCCGTCGGCCCGGCGGATATGCTAGCTTGACAACCTGGTGGAAAACCTTGGGAGGGGGCATGCCACGTCTGGACCATGTGAACATCGAAGCCCGTGACGCAGCGCCAATGGTCTGCTTCCTCAAGGCCGTGCTCGGCGCGGAGGAGGGGCCTCGCCCGCCATTTCCCTTTCCCGGCCACTGGCTCTATCTCGACGGCCACCCGGCCATCCATATCAATACCGTCGAGCGAGACGAGGATTTCCCCGCTGGCCTGTTCAACCACGTCGCCTTCGGCCCCTACGACCGCGACGAAGCCCTCGAGAGAGTGAAATCCACCGGCTTCCGCTTCAGGCAGGGCCAGATCCCCGGCACCACGATAGGCCAGATCTTCGTCCACGGCCCCGAGGGCATCCTGATCGAACTGCAATACCGGTTGTGAAGGCATCAATGCCGATGCACATAGACCGGGCGGGCGACGATCATCGGCGGACCCCAGAACATGTAATCGTTGCCATACATCATCGCGCGGCTCTGGGCGCTGCGGTCGAGGTCCAGGTCGAGCAGGCAGCGGGCCATCGCATCGGTCTTCGGCTTGAACCCGTAAGACGAGCAGGTGTGTTCGTCGGCCGCTCGCCGCTCTTCCGGTGTCATCGTCTGGCATGATGCCAAAAGTGCGAGAAGGGCGGAAGACAGCAGAAGACGATGAAGACGCATGGTCATGCTCCAGAAGAATCGGCGCAACGAAGCCGCTTGAAATCATCTAGGGCATCTTTCACCAAAATGCGCGGACATCACGAAAAAATGCATCGGAAAATGGAAAGCTCATCGACGATCGGCTCATGCGGCTGCACCGCAGCCTGACCGCTGGTTCTTGCCGCGCCCTCGTGACAGCCTTCCTGCCGCAGCTTTAAGATTCCATTTTTGCGCGCGCTGGCTTACACAGGTCATGACCGCCATCGCCCGGAGCTTGCTCAGCCTTCATGACCGTCCGTTTCGTCCGGCCCGTGTCCCATTCCGCCTATTTCGGACGACGCCTCGCCCTGTCCGCCTTCTTCCTGTTTGCCATCGTCACGCTGGCGCATCGCTTCGGCCCGCTTCCGGAGCCGACCTTTCTGGCGCTTCTCCTGCTGGCCGCGGCGATTGCCGCAGCATCGCTGCCCTTCCTCATCTTCGGCCTTGCACGGCTGTGGCAGGTCGGTGCCGCGGGCGGTATCGCTGCCGCCAAGGGCCTGATCTATGCGGCCTTGCCGCTCGGCGTCGTCGCCTATGGCGCGGTCCAGTATTACACGCTCCCGGGGATCTACGATGTGTCCACCGATATTGCCGACCCGCCGGCCTTCATCGCCGAGCCGCATGCCGATCAGCAATGGCTGCCGCGCCCGGCGCTGCCTGCATCCGGCGAGCGGCGGATCCAGCTTGCCGCCTATCCGGCTCTCGTCGGGCGGCGTTACGAGGGCGCGCTCGACCGCGTCTATGATGGCGTGCGCAAGGCGACGCTCTCGGCCCGCATCACCATCGGCAAGACCCAGGGCCTGTCTCTCGTCGAGCCCGACCTGACCGAACGCAGTGCGCCGAAGGACGATCAGGCGGCGGTGCCCGATGTCGCCCCGATCCCGATGGCGCGGCCGGAGCCGACGCTCGATACCGCTCTCGGCAATACCGGAGACGTGCTGCTTCAGGGCCAGACCCGTACGCTGATTGCCGGCCTTCGTTTCGATCTGGTGATCCGCCTGCGCGAGGAGGCCGAGACGACCTCGGTCGATATCCGCGTCGTCTCCCGCTATGGCCCGCATGATCTCGGTTTCGGCGCGGCGATCGCCGAGGATTTTCTCGATCGCCTCGATCAGGAACTGCTGGGGCTGGCCGGCGGCTGACGTCGACTGGTTGCCCGTCAGAACACCGGCCGGTAGATGCCGGCAAGCGAAGGCGGGCCGTCGGTCTCCACCCGGCCTTTCTCGATCAGGTCCTCGATATGGGCAAGCACCGAAAGCGCTGCCGCGCCATGCAGCCGCGGATCGGTCTTGGCATAGATGGTCTTCACCATCTCGGGGATCAGCCGGTCGCCGGCACGAATGCGCTCCATCACCGCCCGTTCGCGCATCCGACGGTGGGTTCGAAGCCCCCTCAGGAACGAGGCCGGCTCGCGCACCGGGCCACCATGGCCGGGAAAATAGATGCGGTCCTCGCGTGCCAGCAGCTTCTCGATCGAGGCCATGAAATCGGCCATCGAACCGTCCGGTGGCGCCACGATCGTCGTCGCCCAGGCCATCACGTGATCGGCGGAAAACACGATGCCGGTGCCGTCGAGCGCAAACGCCGAATGATTGGCTGTGTGGCCGGGCGTGTGGATCGCCGAAAGCGACCAGCCGTCGCCTTTGATCGCCTCGCCGTCGGCAATCGCGATATCCGGCCTGAACGCGCTGTCGGCGCTTTCGGCAAACGGGTTGACCTCGCCCTCGTGCAGTGGGCGTGCGGCGCGGTGAGGCCCTTCCGCCACCGTCAGCGCGCCGGTGGCAGCCTTCAGCCGGTCTGCAAGCGGCGAGTGGTCGCGATGCGTATGGCTGACAAGGATATGGCTGACGGTGCGGCCATCGAGCGCCCGCATCAGCGCCTCGAAATGCGCTTGGTCGTCGGGACCCGGATCTATCACCGCGACGGAAGATCCTCCGACGATATAGGTATTCGTGCCATGAAAGGTGAAAGGCGAGGGATTGTTGACTGTGAGCCGTTCGACGCCCTCGGCGATAGCCACCGGCACGCCGTAGGACGGCTGAAACTCGGTGTCGAAATCGATATCCTCTGCCATCCTGACCTTGTGCCTGCGCTCTACCTGCCTTGCCATCTCCATGCCTTAGCATCGCTTGATGCTGGCTGGCGATAGTCGCATGGGCAAAACAAAGCTTCGGGAAAATACCCTAATGAAGAAAGATAGACGTTGAGGGCAGGGGAAAGCTTTGCTAGAGGAGGCCCCTGCTGCCCGGCGCATCGAAGCTGCCGGTCATCTGTTGGGGCGTCGCCAAGCGGTAAGGCACCGGTTTTTGGTACCGGCATTCCCAGGTTCGAATCCTGGCGCCCCAGCCATATTTTATCGTCAAGACCACATTGGCACGATGAGCGGGAACTCGCTGTCGTTGCGTGCCATGGCAGGCCCCGGTGTTGGGCGCCGCTTGCCCTTTGATCCTCTCGCGTCGTGTGTTCGATCTTGTTGCGTACCCGCAAGTATCTTTGGCCGGTTTCTTCGGCCCTTCTGTGCGATGTTCTTGCAAGGCCCGTGGTCCTTGAAAGATCACGGGGATATTTGCTGTGGCGACGCTTGTGGAACAGATATTGATCAATATGATCATTGCCGTCGTGGGTGGTAACGCTGCGGCGAGGCGTTGATATCGAGACGAAAGCGAACGCGATTGCAGGATCGCGTCGGAGACGGCCTTCATAGGCCCGGATCCTCTCGGCGCTCAGTGTCGTCATCAAGAACCGAAGTGCTTAATGAGGAACGAAATGGCTCACAAGTTTGAAATCTACAAGGACAAGGCGGGCGAGTATCGCGTTCGCTTCAAGTACAACAACGAAGTGATGTTTGCGACCGAGGGCTATGCGTCCAAGTCCGGCGCAGAAAACGCCATTGCATCGATCAAGAAGAACGGACCGGACGCTCCGACCGAAGACAATAGCTGATCAGGACGCCCGCCGGGACTGTGACCCCACAATGCCGGCGGGCCTCCCGCACCACCTTGCTTTCCCGATGCGATAAACCTGCCTGCATCTGCGCGTGCATCACGGGTCGGGCCGTCCATCGTGCATGCGATCATTCATTGGTCGGATCTGCGCGCCGTCTCATCCGAATGCGTTATAGGCCGTCGGGTCCATGCGGCGGATCTGCCTCAGCACGCGATAGGGCATGCTGGACTTGGTCACGATATAGCGCGGTGCCGTCTTGCCGCCGAAGCCTGAAAACAGCAGGATCGAACCGGCATTGCTGATGCCGTCGAAATCGAACACATATCCCATCGAGGTCGCCGACTGGATGGCATTCCAGATCAACAGCGGTACCACCCCATTGCCGGCATCCGGTGCGCGCGTCGACATCAGATAGTAATAGGTGTTGGAGTCCCATACGCAGAAGATCGCGGCCTTGATGTCGCCGCTGTTATATTCCCGCGCGACCCAGACATGGCCGCGGCCTCGTTCCATAGCCTTGATCGCAAGGTCCTTGCAGATGTCGAAATCGACATTGGCCTGCATGTTTTTCTTTTGCAGATGCGCGGTGGCAAGATGGAAATAGGCCTCTGGATCAACGCTCTCATGGACCTTGAAGTTTTCGGACGCCCGGCGGATGACATTGCGCGTCTTGTCGCGCATGCCCTTCCAGATCATCAGGTCCGGATAAGGCTGGATCTCGAAGGTGAATTGCACCTCGACATTATAGCCCTGTGCCTGGAACGGCAGGGCGTCGCAGATGCCGCGATGCATCTTCTGGCGAAACGAGGAGAGCGGCGGCAGCTTGCGGATCAGTTCCTGCGTAATCGAATTGCGTTTGACATAGCGGTTGGCCTCGCTGCCCCCACCGTCATTGATGCCCGGCCCAAGGAAATGCGTCAGCGTCGGCATGTTGCTGCTCGACAGCCCGTAACGTGAACTGACCATGTAGGGAAGGCGCCCAACGGTGCGTCCTCCATCCTCGACTTCAACGAAGTCCACCCGGCCGCGTGTCGCGGTATCGAGCCACCAGTCTTCGTGAAATATTGTCGGTCTCAGGCAGTCGAAAGCATTTTCCGCAGCAGCTTTAAGTCGGCTCTGCTGGTCGATACTCGGTGTACGCGTGATCATAGAATCTAGGCCTCAATACTATAGATTCTGACGTTGTGCTGCGATGCAAACCTGTACTGATGCTTATTTACTCTTTGTTTACGATTTAATTTAGATGAAAATTCTGAAATGTGAATAAGCCGAGGAGTTTTTATTGAAGTTTCTGTCTTTGCAGAGATGTTCCTTCGTATAGAGAGGGAAATACATGGGTGTAATTCGGCTATAAAATTCAATGGTTTATAGAATTCTACCGAAAGATGTATTGCGGTCAAATTTTTGTGATGGTGCGTAAAAAATCACCTTGTGGTTGTTATTTCTGCGCAACCAACTGTCGTTTCATCGAGGGAGATACCTTCGGATGCATCCCGCAAAAGGAGATGTCGTGTGGTTTTCCGGTCGTGTGTGACCCTTGATCACCCGAGGGTCGCGAACCGGTTTGGCTGCCGCATATCGCCTCTGATACGTGCGTCAGCCAGTCTGACTTGCCGTCAGCGAGAGTTCCGGCTGTGCCATGGCAGAACGATAGACATTCGATGTCTCGCGCGCCACGCGCTCGATCGTCAGCGTCTCCAGCCGCATCTGGCTGCGCTGCTTCCATGTTTCGAGCGTATCGGGCTCTGCAAGCAGGTCTTCAAGCGTCGCAGCAAGCACGTCCGGTGCGCCTGGCGGCACCAGCAGCCCCGCCTCGCCGAATTCCAGCAGTTGCGGAATGCCGTCGACATGCGTGCCGATAATCGCGCAGCGCGCCTCCCGCGCCTCGGAAATCACCAGCGGTGCAGGATCGGCCAGCGACGGCAGGACGAATATGTCGGCCGCCAG
Organism: Neorhizobium sp. NCHU2750; assembly: GCF_003597675.1. Taxonomy (NCBI): domain Bacteria; kingdom Pseudomonadati; phylum Pseudomonadota; class Alphaproteobacteria; order Hyphomicrobiales; family Rhizobiaceae; genus Neorhizobium; species Neorhizobium sp. NCHU2750. The sequence continues at coordinate 597,485 of NZ_CP030827.1, forward strand.
CATGTAGGGGTAGGGGTCGTCGATCGCGCCGACAAAGGTGATCGCCTCACCGCCGCCGCTTTCGGCCGCAAGCGCCCGGTAGTCGTTCTCCATCGGTCCGCCGCCGATCACATAGAGCCGGGCTGCCGGGTGATCCCCATGAATGGTGTTGAAGGCGGCAAGAAGATCCGGCAGGCCCTTGCGTGGATGCAGGCCGCCGACGAAGACGATGCTGGGCTTGGCGAGGTCCGCCGGCATGGTGCTGCGGTTGGCAAACCGTGCGGCGCCGATCGTGCCGTTCAGGACGACACGCAGCTTGTCTGCCGAAACGCCGCGCTTTTGCATCGAGCGGCGGACGGATTCGCTGACCGCGATCACCCGCGTGCCGAGCCCCATCAGGATGGCGCTCTTCTCGAACTCGTTGTGCACGGTGGTGATCAGCGGCAGGCCGGAGAGCTTGCAGATCGGATAGGCCAGCACCGCGCTTGTCATCATATGCGCGTGGATCACGTCGGGCTTCCACTCTTTCACATGGCCTCTGAAGGCTAAGAGCGAGCGCAGGACGGTGAGCGGCTTCCGCTCATGGTCGAGATGCCGGGTCGCCACCTGGTTTGCCGCAAGCAGCCGGTCGAAATCTCCGCCGCCGCTGGCAATGCATACGTCATGCCCCTGCCTCTTCTGCTCGCAGGCCAGGTCGACCGCCGCATGGACATGGCCGTTCAGCCGGTTGGTATGGTTGAGGAGATGCAGGATACGCATGTTTTATTGACCCGCTGACACGATACAACTTTGCCCGAACGTCTTGCTGCAGCGTCACCCTTTTGCCGCCGGCCGTCAGGCGGGCTGCGCGTCGGGATGCCGGTAGTTCAATGCTTCCTCCGCCTCGAGCGTCGAGACCCTTGCCGTCGGCTGATAGTTGAAGGCGCCATGGCGGCCGAAGGATTCTATTCCGAACTGCTTCAATATATCGATCTGCTGCCGCGCATTGGCCGCAGCCCCATGGACATAGATCGGATAGGCATTGTCAAGCACATGGCCGCCTTCCAGCCTCAGGTCGCCGTCGAATATGCCGTTTTTAGCCACGTGCTGGCGAAACTCGGCCTCTGCCAGTTCGATACTGCTGATGATCTCGTTGGCGACCACCTCGACGGCAAAATACTCGCGCCCTTCATTGGAGCCGTAGAAGTCGGAATAGACGGTCAGCCGCTTCCACGCCGCCTCGTAGGAAAAGTTGTAGAGGATCGACTGCGCGAAACCGCGATTGCCGCTGAAGCTGAAATACAGGCTTATCAGGGTGATCGTCTGCAAAGGCTGGTTCTGGGCGAGGCCGCAAAGGCCGGAAATGATGTTGATCGGAATGGTCGAGATCACCCGTGCCGCAGCCATCGTCTTGCCGCAGGACGAGGTGACCACGAACCGTCCTGCCGATTTCTCGAGCTTTGCGATGTCGATACCGAGCCGGAATGCCACGCCGCTCTGGCTGAGCGTGTGCTTGACCGGCTCATAAAGTGCTGAATAGCCGGCCTTTGGCCGCGCCAGCTGCTTGTTGGGCGGCGCGATCTGCGCCGGCGAACGCCTTTTCCACATCTTGCGCAAGAGATTGGTCAGCGACGAATGCTCCTTGATCCAGAGCATGCGCTTCTGCGCCAGTTCGAGGTCGATATGGTCGGGGGCCACGCCATAAAAGCGTGCCATGTAGTTTTCCAGCCCCGAGCGCCTGAGAAGATAGGCGCCGATCCAGTAGGCGGCAAAGTCCTTGGCATTGCGCATCGTTTTGCGCTGGATGCGCGCAGCCAGAACCGACAGCATGATGCGGCAGATGACCAGCGGCCCTGCGGCGATGATGTCGTCCTTAACCGAGATCGGATAGGTCGTGATCTTGCGCTGCGGGTTCAGCCTGCCCCACGAGGGATGGATATGGACATAGTGTTCCAGCAACTCGGGAAAGTGCTTTACCAGCGGGGAATCGTCCTGGAAAATCAGGCTGCCGACATCGAAGGTGAAGCCATTGCGGGACCAGTCGAGGTGATTGCCGCCCACCCGGTCGTAGCTGTCGACGACCATGATCCGGCCACTGCTCTGTTTGACGAGCACGGATGCCGCAACCAGGCCGCTGACGCCGGCGCCTAGTATAATCGCATCGAATGCTTCCGTCTCCGGTGCCCTTTCCTGTTGCAACTCGTAGGAATCATTCATCGATTCTCCTTCACGGGCGCTGAAAGGCTGACAATACTGTATCGGAATATTGCGAGAAGTTAATATTTATAATAATTTTGTTAATAAATGCAATGGAGACGGCAGTATTTCTATAAATTATGCTAATTTATCCTGAAAATGCAACAAAAACATGTATTTAATATGTGAATATATTTTGTATTTACAAGTGATTTGCATGCTCTATGTATTGATGATCAACTCTGTCTTGGAGGGTGGAGAACAGGGGCGCGATTTGACGTCCTGTCTGGTGAATTCGCCTGCGCATGCATTCTGTACTTCGTCGACGCCGGAATTTGTATTTCTGCCGAAGGCGATGGGAGCAATCTATCTGATCGTGATGTGGCATGAGGAGGTCCCTGTCCTCGGCTTTTGTCGATAGGGATATGTCAGCGGTCTCAGTTGTTTGGGGTTTGGCCGTCTATGCTTGCATTAGCTACATTGAAGGGCGCGTCCTGGCTGATCTTTTCCAGGCTCATCGGCCGCTTCATCGACTTCGTGAACCTGCTCATCCTGGCGCGTCTTCTCGTCCCCGCCGATTTCGGCGTGACGGCACTCGCCATGGCGCTGGTGCTGATCATCGATACGGTGCTGGAAGTGCCTGTCACCCAGGCGCTGGTGCGCCTTTCCGAGATCGACAAGAAGCATCTCGATACCGGCTTTACGCTGGCCATGCTCAGAAGTGTCGCCGTGGCGGTGCTGACGATCGGTTGTGCCTGGCCCTATTCCCTCATCAACGGCGATCCCGCTCTTTTCCCGGTCGTCTGCGTTCTCGCCATCGGCACCTTTCTCAAGGGTTTCTACAGCCCCGCCATGGTCTATTATGCCCGCACGATCGATTTCCGGCCGACCTTCATCGCCGAGACGATCAGCAAGGTCTGCGGCCTGGTTGCCGCCATCCTGGTTGTCTTCACCGAGGGCGGTTACTGGGCGCTGGTGGCCAATTATGTCGTTGCCGCCAGCGTCACCACCATCATGTCGCATGTCTTTGCCCGATACCGGCCGGCCTTCTCCTTTGCGCGCATCAATGATTTTGCCGGTTTCATGGGCTGGTTCACCTCGTCGCAGATCGTCTCGGCGCTGAACTGGCAATATGATAGGCTGATGATCGGCGCATATGTTCCCGACAAGGCGCTGCTCGGACGTTATACCGTGGCGAGCGACGTCGCCAACCTGCCGACGCAGAGCCTCATCGGGCCGGCCCTGCAGCCGCTGATGGCGGCCTTCTCGCGAATGAACGGCGATCGCCATCGTATCGGCCATGCCTTCCTCAAGGCGATCCGGATCGCCATGCTGATCTGCGTCCCGGCCTGCCTTGGCATCGCGCTGACGGCGGATCTGGTGACCGATCTGCTGCTCGGGCCGAAATGGGCCGAAGCCGCCCCCTATCTGGCCTTGCTGTCGGTCTCCATGCTGCCCGTGCCCTATTACCAGACGCTGAATTCTCTCAGCCTCGCTTTGGACAGGCCCGACGTCCTGTTTCGCATAAACCTCATCGATTTCGTCATTCGTACGGTCGCCATCAGCATCGGCTTCTATTTCTTTTCGATCGAGGGTGTCGTCTATGCGCGCTTGGCCATGTCGGTCGTGATGGGCGGTGTTTACGCCATCGTGGTCCGGCGCCTGCTGGGGCTTGGTCTTCGCCGCCAGGTGGTCAATCTTTGGAAGGTCGCCGTGGCCGGCACCGTGATGGTGGTCGCGGTCTACTGGCTGCGCATGCAGATCTCGCACGTCACCCTGCCTGTCCTTGCCCAGATGGTGCTCGTGGCAAGCTTTGGTGCGGCGAGCTATGGCGCAACCCTGTTGGCGCTCGGCCTGAGATTCAGGCTCGGCGGCGGACGTTTCGAATTGTTCGACGCCCGCTGAGCCGCCACGCCTTCCTTCCTGTGTGTCCTCCATCAGGTCCTGCCCAGGCTCTAGCTCGGCCATGACGGTGTTCCCTGCCTCCGGTCAGCTGCAGGGCGGCAGCTTCATGTGATTGATTGTTCGAGAATCTTGCAGGCGTTCTGTGCTTAATTCTGCATCATCTGATTTTATTCTTTGCGGGTGTATTCGTAAATCTTAACAAGTAATAAAAAACCCTTGCCCATCCCCATGAATTATGTTTGTCTTCTTGTATCACGTGAAATTGCCGGCATTCGAGTAGGGTTTGTATTTCAATGCGGCATCCATCTTGATGGATCTCGCAGAGCGGGTGGCGTGTTTTACTATGAAGGCAGTTATTTTGGCTGGCGGTCTTGGAACAAGACTGTCTGAAGAAACGTCGACTGTTCCCAAGCCGCTGGTTGAAATTGGCGGCCAGCCGATCCTCTGGCACATCATGAAGATTTACGCCGCCCATGGCGTGAAGGACTTCATCATATGCTGCGGATACAAGGGGCATCTGATCAAGAAATTCTTCGAGGATTTCCGCATGCGCGGATCGAGCGTGACCTTCGATCTGTCGACTTCGGACGTCACCTATCTCGACCCGCCCTGCGAGGACTGGCGCGTGACGCTGGCGGATACGGGTGCGGAAACCATGACCGGCGGCAGGCTTGCCCGCATCCGGCACCTGCTCGGCAACGAGCCGTTCTTCATGACCTATGGTGATGGTGTCGGCGATATCGACCTGACGGAACTCCTGAAGTTCCACAGGGACCATGGCAGGAGTGCAACCGTCACAGCCGTGCAGCCGGTCGGCCGTTTCGGTGCCATGTATCTCGAAGACCAGGACCCGCGCGTCCATGCCTTCAACGAGAAGCCCGAAAACGGCGGAACCTGGATCAGCGGCGGCTTCTTCGTCCTCGATCCCTCGGTTCTCGGCCTGATCGAGGGCGACGAGGTGATGTGGGAGCGCGGGCCGATGGACGAGCTCGCCAAGCAGGGCGAGCTGATGGCCTATCGCCACCACGGTTTCTGGCATCCGATGGATACGCTGCGCGACAAGACCGTGCTGAACGAGATGTGGGCATCCCGCTCGGCACAGTGGAAAGTCTGGTAGTCTTCTGGGGGAGGCGACATGAACTTCACCTCTCTCGGCGGCTCGGATGCGAAGGTCATCAACCTCAAGGTCCATGGTGACAATCGCGGCAGTTTTGCCCGTGTCTGGTGCACGCAATTGTTTAAAGAGGCCGGCATCGAGTTTTCGCCGGTCCAGGGAAATACCTCGTTGACCAAGACCCGTGGTGCCGTCCGCGGCATGCATTTCCAGCGGGCGCCATATGCGGATGCCAAGGTGGTGCGTTGCAGCCACGGGCGCATCCATGACGTGATCGTCGATCTGCGCGAGGGATCGGCAACACTCGGAGAGAGCTTTCATATCGAGCTCGGCGCCGAGGATGGCAGGATGCTTTATATCCCCGCCGGCTTTGCCCACGGCTTCCAGGCGGTGAGCGAGGATGCGGTGGTCGAATATCTGATGGGCGTCGCCTATCACCCGGAATTTTACGACGGGGCGCGCTACGACGATCCGTTGATCTCGATAAAATGGCCGGAGCCCGTGACGGAAATTTCGGAGAAGGATCTGGCCTGGCCGGATCTTGCGGGCAGGATGCCCTTTCTCCGGCGGAGTGCTGCATGATGCTGGATGGCGTGTTCAAGATGGCCGACAATGACCATGGAGCTGACAATGGGGCTGACAGGGGAGGCGCAGCGCCGTCGCTCGACATGATGGCGCTGCTGCGGAACCTGTTTCCGCTGCCGCGCAGTCTGACGGGTGACGGCGTGCGTGCCACGCTCACGGCGCTCAAGGCCGATCTGCCGTCGCTGGAAATCCGCGAAGTATCGACCGGCACCAGGGTTTTTGATTGGGAAGTGCCGCGCGAATGGAACATCCGCGCCGCGACCATCAAGACGCTCGACGGTCGCGTTCTGGTCGATTTCGCCGATAACAACCTGCATGTCGTCGGCTACAGCATTCCCGTCTCCGGCACGTTTTCCCGCGAGGAACTGGCACGTCACATCCACACGCTGCCCGACCAGCCGGACGCCATTCCCTACCGTACCTCCTATTACGCCGAAAACTGGGGTTTCTGCCTGCCGCATTCCCTTTGGCAGGAAATGCAGGATGAAAGCTATCTCGTCGAGATCGACAGCACGTTGGCCGATGGCGCTTTGACCTATGGCGAACTGTTTGTGCCCGGCGATAGCAACGAGGAAATCCTGATTTCCGTCCATATCTGCCATCCGAGCCTCGCCAACGACAACCTGTCGGGCATCGTTGTCGCCGCCGCCCTGGCGCAGCATTATCTGTCGCAACCGTCGGGCAGGCTCGGCATCCGTTTTCTCTTCCTGCCGGCAACGATCGGCGCGATCACCTGGCTCGCCGAAAACGAGGACGAGCTGCACCGGGTCGTGCACGGTCTGGTCCTCACCTGCATCGGCGATGAGGGCCCGTTCCACTACAAGAGAACCGTCGAGGGCGCCGTCGTCGATCTTGCCGTCGAGCATGTGCTCGCCCATAGCGGCCACGCTTTCGAAATGATGGAATTCTCGCCATATGGCTATGACGAGCGGCAATATGGCTCGCCGGGCATCGCCCTTGCCGTCGGCTGCCTGATGCGCGCCGTCCATGGCACGTTCCCTGAATACCATACCTCGCTCGACAATTGCGACTTCGTCACCGGCACGGCACTCGCCCAGTCCTTCCGGGTGATCCTGGAGGTGATCGACCTCCTCCGGAACAACGTTACCTATCGGCGTGTCGACGGGCGCGGTGAGCCGCAGCTTGGCCGGCGTGGTCTCTACCGCGCCATCGCCGGGCAGAAGGAAGGCGGCGGCGCCTCACAGATGGACCTGCTCTGGGTGCTGAACCAATGCGACGGGCAGCGCTCGCTTCTCGACATCGCGGAACGCTCCAGAACGCCGTTCTCGCGCATACGTGCCGCAGCAGATTTATGTTTGGACGCTGAATTAATCACGGAGGTTCGGTCATGACCATTGCAAGCATTCAGGTGGAAGCATCGTCGCCGAAGTCCGGCCGCATCACGGCCTGCCGGTCCTGCGGCGGCAGTCACCTCGACACCATTCTCGATCTCGGCAACCAGCCGCTCGCCAACGCGCTTCTGGAGCCCGAACAGCTCGGCCTGCCGGAGCCGCTCTTCCCGCTCGAAGTCATTCTCTGCCAGGATTGCGGCCTGGCGCAGGTGAGTGAGGACGTGCCGCCGGAAATCCTCTTCGGTCAGGATTATCCCTATTTCTCCTCCTTCATCCCGGCTCTGCTCGTCCATAGCCGTGAACATGCGCTCGATCTGATTGCCGAACGCGGCCTCGGGCCGGATAATCTCGTCGTCGAGATCGCCTCCAATGACGGCTATCTGTTGAAGAATTTCGTCGAGAGCGGCATCCCGGTTCTCGGCATCGACCCGGCCTCCGGCCCGGCCAAGGCGGCGATTGCGATCGGTGTGCCGACCGTTATCGATTTCTTCGGCCGCGACGTGGCGACGAAACTGGTGGCGGAGGGCAAGCGCGCCTCCGTCATGCTGGCCAATAACGTGCTCGCCCATGTCAACGACATCAACAATTTCGTCGAGGGCTTCTCGATCCTGCTTGCCGATGACGGCATTGCCGAATTCGAATTCCCCTATGTGAAGGATCTGATCGAGACCTGCGCCTTCGACACGATCTACCACGAGCATTTCTTCTATTATTCGCTGGCCGCGCTCGAACCGCTGATGGGCCGCCACGGCCTCTACCTCAACGACGCCAAGAAGCTCGATATTCATGGCGGTTCGCTGCGCCTGCGGGTGTCGAAGACCGAGGGCAAATCCGAGCGGCTGCAGAAAATGCAGGCGGAAGAGGATGCGATGGGCCTCACCGGCTTCGATTGCTACCGCGATTTCGGCCTGCGCGTCGAAGGCATCCGCACCGATCTCAGGAAGATGCTCGGCGTCTTCCGCGAAGAGGGCAAGACGATTGCCGCCTATGGCGCCGCCGCCAAGGGCGCCACGCTTTTGAACTTTGCCGATCTGCCGGAAGGCACGATCTCCTATGTCGTCGACCGCAATACCCACAAGGTCGGCAAATACATGCCGGGCGTGCGCCTGCCGATCAAGCCGGTCGAGGAATTGCAGTCAGCACCCACCGATTACCTGCTGATTCTGCCCTGGAACTTCGCCGACGAGATCGTCGTGCAGCAGGCGGATTATCAGAAGAAAGGCGGCACCTTCCTCAAGGCGATCCCCTATCCTCAGGAGATCAAGATCGCCTAAGATTTCCGGCTCGCCCGGCCCATGAACCTGAACCTCCGGCTGCCGCCTGCGCGGCAGCCGGAAACCTCATCATCCTCGTGTCATCAGGGGTCCAGCATGCGTATCTTGATCACCGGAAATATGGGTTATGTTGGCCCTGTCGTCGCAGCACATTTTCGTTCCGTCTGGCCGGATGCCGAACTGATCGGCTTCGACAGCGGCTATTTCGCCCAATGCCTCACCGTGCCGGACGAGTTTCCCGAGCGCGTGCTCGACAAACAGGTGTTCGGCGACGTGCGCGATTTCCCGCTCGAACTCTTGGAAGGTGTCGATGCCGTCGTGCATCTGGCGGCCCTTTCCAATGACCCGATCGGCGCCCGCTTCGAAAAGCAGACCGAGGGCATCAATTACCGCGCCAGCGTCGATATCGCCGGTGCCGCGGCAGAAGCCGGCGTCAAGAGCTTCGTCTTCGCCTCGAGCTGCAGCGTCTACGGCTATGCCGAAGGCGGCCCGCGCAAGGAGACCGATACGCTGACCCCGCTTACCGCCTATGCCCGCTCCAAGATCGCCACCGAGCATGCGCTGGAACAGCTGGAAGCGCCGGATATGGCCATCACCTGCCTGCGCTTTGCCACTGCCTGCGGCCAGTCCCCGCGGCTGAGGCTCGATCTGGTGCTCAACGATTTCGTTGCGACGGCACTCTCGACCGGCGAGATCAAGGTCTTGAGCGACGGCACGCCCTGGCGGCCGCTGATCGACGTCAAGGACATGGCGCGTGCCATGGAATGGGCAATCAAGCGCGATGTCGACAATGGCGGCCGTTTCGTCGCCATCAATGCCGGCCGAAACGAGAACAACTACCAGGTCTTCGAACTGGCCGAAGCGGTGGCGCAGGCGATCCCCGGCACCCGCGTGTCGATCAACAAGGATGCGCCGCCGGACCTGCGTTCCTACCAGGTCGATTTCACCCGTTTCGCCAAGGCGGCCCCCGAACATCAGCCGGCAGTCTCGCTGACGGAATCGATCAGCCGCCTCGTCGATGGCCTGACGGCTGCAAAGGTCGCCGGGCGTGAAGTCGTGCCGGCCGCCGCCAAGCGACTTGCGACCCTGGAGCGTCTGATGGATGCGGGCCGCCTGTCCGATGACGTCCGCTGGGTGAACTGAACGGCCATAAGGAAATGACGATGGAGCATCAGGGATACGCGATCTTGGGCAGCGGCATGGCCGGTTTCGGCGCCGCCAATGTCCTGTTTGCCAATGGCATCAAGGCACGCATCTATGACAAGCGGTCGAGGCCGGGCGGCCTGACATCCAGCTTCGGCAATGGCGACGGCTTCGTCTTCGACGAGGGCGTCCACATTTCCTTCACCCGCAATCCGCGGGTAAAGGATCTGTTTGCGGAATCGACCGGCCAGCAGTTCGAGGTCGGTAATGTCTATTGCAACAATTACTGGCAGGGGCACTGGATCAAGCATCCGGCCCAGGTCAACCTGCATGGCCTGCCTGTGGATCTGGTGGTCAACTGCATCAAGGACTTCATCGAGGCCCGGCAGATCGAAAACCCGAAGATCGACAATTACGAGGACTGGCTGCTCGCCGCCTTCGGCAAGACCTTCGCCGAAACCTTCCCGGCCGTCTATACCCGCAAATATCACACGACCGGCGCCGAAAATATGTCGACCGACTGGCTCGGCCCGCGCCTCTACCGGCCGAACCTCGAAGAGGTGCTGCGCGGCGCTCTGGAGCACGAGCCGCTTGATGTCTTCTATGTCAACGAGTTCCGCTATCCGACGCTTGGCGGCTTCGAATCCTTCATCAGCGGCTTCTACGACAAGGCCGAGGTTCTCTGCGATCACGAGATCGCGGCGATCGACACGAAGGAAAAACGACTGACCTTCAAGGACGGAACGACGCATGATTACAAGAAGCTGATCTCGTCGCTGCCGCTGCCGATCGTCATCCCGCTGATCAAGGGCGTGCCGGACGATGTGCGTGAGGCGGCGGCCAAGCTTGCCTGCACCCAGGTGGTCGTCGTCAATATCGGTCTCAACCGGCCGATCGATACCAAGCCGCAATGGTCCTATTTCTACGACGAGGATATCCCCTTTGCCCGCGTCAGCTATCGCGGCAACCTGTCGAGGAAGAGCGTGCCGGAAGGCTGCGGCGCGCTGCAGGCGGAAATCTATTTCAGCGAGAAATACCGCCCGCTGACCGGCAGCCCGGATGCATGGATCGAGCCGGCAATCGATGCGTTGATCAAATGCGGCATCGTCCAGTCGCGTGCGGAGATCATCCACCAGAGCGCCATCATGCTGCCCTTCGGCAACGTGATTTTCGATCTCGACCGCAAGGCCGCGGTCGAGACGGTGCATGGCTATCTCGACGAGATCGGCATCGAATATTGCGGCCGCTTCGGCCAGTGGGGTTACATCTGGACGGATGCCGCCTTCCTGAGCGGTGAGCGGGCGGCACGTTCGGCGCTCGGTCTTGCCGGTATCGTCGAGGAATAGCGTGAGGGCGCGTGGCCATCACGCAGGGCAGGCGGGGGGAGTTCGATGAACATCCCGCCCGTCGGCATCTTCACGCTTATCGTCGGCATCATCTGCCTCATGTCCGGCTACCGGGCGACAGCGATCGCCTTCTGCACCATGACGGTGTTCGGTGGTGCCGCGGCGGTCCTGCTTGGCTCGGCCGGCATCCAGCCTGGCCACCTCTTCGTCGGCTTTCTGGCGCTTGCAACCCTGTCCTATCGGGAAAAGATGCAGGTCGCGCTGAATGCGCTGGCGCCTCCCAACCCGGCCTTCTGGCTGGTCTGCCTTCTGGTCTATGGCGGCATTGCCGGATATTTCGCGCCCCGCCTTTGGGCTCAGACGATGCAGATCATCCCGCTCGGCTCGTCTGAATATCCCGATACCGGCGGTGCCGTGCCGCTCGGTCCCGTCTCGAGCAACTTCACCCAGGTCGTCTATTACACCGCCGATATCGTCACCTTCGTCATGGTCGTGGCGCTCGGCTCGACCATGTCCGGCTTTCGCGCCGTCACGGTCGGCGTCATGGCCTTCTCGGCCGCCAATCTCTTCTTCGGCATCCTCGACATGGTCGGCGCCGGCACGGCGGTGCAGGACTGGCTCGGCTTCATCCGCAACGCGCCCTATGCCTTTCACGACGAGGACGTGGTTGCCGGTGTCAAACGCGTGGTCGGCTCATGGCCGGAAGCCTCCACCTTCGCCTGTATCAGCCTCGGCGCGGTCGGCTTCACCGGCACGTTGCGCATCTGCGGCCGCTACAGCCGGGTCAACGGCTTCCTGTTTCTCCTGTCGTCGATCATGGTCATCCGCTCGACCTCGTCATCCGGCCTCTTCGGCCTGCCGGTCTGCCTCGTCATCCTCTATTTCACCTGCCTGATGCGCTGCGGCGGCCAGTCCGGCACCCGCTTCAGCGCCGGAGTGGTGCTCTTCGCGCCGATCATCATCGTCCTGCTCGGCATGCTGATCATCATGGATCAGGCGATCTTCCACGCCCTCTATGCCTATTTCGACCTTCTCCTGTTCAGCAAGGCGACCTCCGCCTCAGGCGTCGAGCGCGGCATGTGGAACCTCTATGGCTGGAACAATTTCCTCGACAGCTACGGGCTCGGCGTCGGGCTTGGCACGTCGCGCACATCGAGCTTCATCTTCGCGCTTCTGTCGAATGTCGGCATACCCGGAACGCTGTTTTTCGGCCTGTTCTTCCTGACGGCCTTCATGACGCCGCGCGGTGAGGCGAGAACATTCGACGGGGATGTGCGGCTTGCCGCCCGCAATGGTTGCCTCTGCCTGCTGGTCGGGGCGGTTGTGGCCGTCGCAACGGTCGATACCGGGTTGCTTTTCTTCGTCATGGCAGCCCTTGCGACCGCCGTGCCGTCACACGAGGACGAAACCGCCATCGCCGCAATCCCGATGCGGGTCTGACAAGTCAGAATTCTCCAGTCGTATCAGCCCGGTTCACGAATAGACCTGGAAATAATCCACCCGCATCGACGTTTCCATATGCTCCGGTAAGAGCGGGTTCGGATAGGGCACATCGGCGCGCAGCGCCAGCGTCAAGAGCGGCCAGAAAACGTCGTTGTTCGCGGTCAGTTCGGCAGCGCGGGTGATGGTCCACACCGCCGGCTTGCCGGTCGCCGGGTCGTTGATCGGCTTGCGCTCGAAATAGGGCCGGCATTCGGTTTCCGTCACCAGCATGCCGTAGCGGCAATATTGCGTTGTCATGTCCACCGGCGTGTTGACCCCCACCACTTCGTGATGTTCGCCGGGCTGGCCCCATTCATGCAGATAGGCGCCATAGGTCGAGGGCTCGTAACCCTTCTGCTCGACCACGTCGATCTCGATACTGGTCTTCGGGAAGAGGATGCTGCGGCCGTTCATGAACCAGAAGGCCGGCCATGTCAGCGGATGCTTCGGAAAGATCATCCGCGCCTCGAAATAGCCGGTCCGCCAGCCTTTCATGATCGTGCCGTCGCCGCGGGCGGTCTGCAGATTGCCGGAAATCCACTGTGCATCGGCAGTCTCGTTGCCGAAATAATAGGGGACCGACATCTGTTTCCCGATATATTTGGCCGAGATCTGCAGCGCCCTGCCATTCGTCGCCGCACCGTCGTCGACGATCGAATAGGGATTGAACCCTTCTTCGCCGGTGCTGCGGGCAAAGGCGGAGCGCCCGTAAAAGCCGGGATCGAATGTCGTCGCCTTCCGGCCTGCCTCCCAGATCGTCCAGTCGATCGTGCGGAATTGTTCGTCGAAGGTGAGGCTGCGCCCCGCCGTCGGGTCCTCGGCCGCATCGGCCCTGCCGCCGAGCAGCGTGCCGGCACCGGCCAGAATGGAAGCCTTTACGAAAGTCCTGCGATGCAACGTCGACATATCGTTTCCTTCACCAGCGAAATCGGGTTTTCATGCGAGGATGTCATGTCTATGGGAAAGCATTATCCCGTAAACTCTCGGAATAACGATTATACTGTAGATGATATATTTGTTGCGTTCACTGTTTGTTGTGAATTGCAGTGATTGTTCATGCTATTGTTGTGTATTTCCAGAATAGTACGTGGCTGGACATGACGTCCATCGAAATAAAGATTGCAGGATAAATTTATCGCGTGGTGCAGCAACACATACCGGCATCCGTATCTATTCGGAGGCGTCGAATAGCGGCAGGTTGATCGCCGTTGAGGCGGGAAGCGGGGCGGTGCGGCCTGAAGCGCTCAGGGGCGTTGGCGGTCCCGCACATATTCCGGAGCAGCTTCCATGTCGGGCCGGACCGGCTTGGCCGCCTTCGCCCGCATGTGAATGGCATATCGCAGCAGATGGGATGCCATATAGCCAAGCGCGAGTGAGGTGCTCAGCATCAGCGACCAGAAGAGTGCGGAGAGAATGGCGAGCCCCGACATGGCGGTGGTGGCCAGGAAGACCGCTGCGATCAAGCTTGCCAGGATCGCGAAAACGACGACATGAAGCCAGATTCCACATAAGGCGCCGATGGCGGCGGAGAGGAATAAAGCCCAGATCACTGCGGTGTACTCACATTCCATTAGATATTGCTAATGTTAAGTATCGCACGCGCATGTGGTCGCGATCAAGGGTTGGGCGCCCTCAATCGCGATATTGTGCCTGTTATGGTTGATTCCGGCTATTGAGTTGTGGAAACCGCTGTGGACGAAACATCGAGTTGCGGCTCCACCCGGATCACGTCGCCGGGCTGCACCAGATCGTCGTCTTTGACCACCAAAGTCTCGGCCGTTCCGTTGACGGTACGGCTGATCTTGGTGATCGTCCGCGGCCGTCCCTCGGCATTCATCGCCGAAATGGCGGCGGGTACGCGCATCTGGATATTCAGCATCAACGCCTGCGCCGTCTTGGTCTTCTCGTCATTGGCGGCGATCCGGTCTCTCAGATCGGCGGCTTCCGTCAATGCGGAAGCCTTGTATTTCTCGCTGACCGCCTGTTCGTCCTGATCGAGCTTGGTCAGGTCCTGCTGCGTTGTCAGGATTGCCAGCGAAACGTCGAGATTGCGGCTCTCCAGATCGGCGACGTTCTGGGTGGCGCCGAGCGCGCGGGTCGAAACGGTCAGCCCCTGAGAGACCAGCTTGTTGACGGAACTCAGGTCTTTGTTGGCCATGTCGATCTGCTTGGTCAGGGATTCTTCTTTCTGCTTCAGCGCCTCCAGCTGGTTGCGCGCCAGGATCTTGGACTGTTCGAGCGCCGTCACATCCGATTGCATCGAGCGCAGGCGGCTGTCGAGCAGGGCCTGCTCGTTGCGCATCAGCTGCGCGATGGCCGGCTGCGCTGCCCGCTCCGTCAGCTCCCGCGGGAAATTGATCTTGGTGGCACTGGCAAGCATCGCATCGACACGCGCCTGGCGGGCGATAAGCCCGGTCCGCTCGGCATCGAGTTCGCGCATCGATCCCTGGTTCACCAGGGTTTCCCGCTGCACTTCCATGATCTTCGGATCGACGCTGCCGCTGCCGCCGGCCATGCTCAATGCCTGCGTCACCGTCAGGCCCGGCAGATAGTTGAACTTGCCGGGCGTCGCCACCGCGCCGGTCACGAAAAACGGCCTGTAGCTCGAAATCTCGATCGAGGCATTCGGCTTCTTCTGCAGGCCGATCTGCTGCTGCAACTGGTCGCCGATAATGTCGCCGACTTCCTCCGGCGTCTTGCCCGCAACCGGGATCGTCCCGACGATCGGCAGCGACAGCGTGCCGGAGGCCGAAACGGTGAATTCCCCCGTCAGAGGTACCCATTCATAGGCGACGCCGGCGCTCGGGCGCCACTCGAACACCCGGATCTTGAGCACATCCATGGGGCCGAGCAGGTAGGTGGAAGCCTGCGCAACCGAGAAGGTCGATGCGAACGCGCCGATTGCCAGCAGCAGGGCACGCGGCGCGTAAAGTGAAGCTATCCTGCGACGGCGGCGGAGTGCCGTTTCAGAAGAGGGTTGACCATGCGTCACGTCGCTATGCTCCTTCGCTTGTCGATTTCTCCAGGCGCCCCATGTCGATTGACTTGCGTCATGCGATCTGCGCCGGGCGAATGGCCGGCGGCGGTTCGGTTCCGAGCGCCTTGTAGGCGAATGCACTGAATTTGCGGATGAAAACCGGCGTGGCGAAATCCGCCGCCCGCGTCACGGCATCCGACGGATCGAGATCCATCCGCTCCAGCCGCTCGCAGGCATCGATCAGCGCCTCGATCGACTGGTCCTTGAAGAACACCCCGGTCTTTCCGTCGATCACCGTTTCGGTCGCCCCGCCGCGCCCGAACGCGATCACCGGCCGTCCGCTCGCCATTGCCTCGAGCGGAACGATGCCGAAATCCTCCTCGCCCGGAAAGATCAGCGCCCGGCAGCGGGCATAATGATACTTCAGCACGTCGAATGACTGTGATCCGAGGATCGTCACCGTCGGGCCGGCAATCTTGCGAAGATAATCCAGCATCTCGCCGCCGCCGATGACAACCAGCTTCTTCTTCGTCAGGTTGAACGCTTCGACCGCGAGATCCGGTCGTTTGTAGCCCACCAGTTCGCCGACCATCAGGTAGTAATCGCCGACTTCGGCGGTCGGCACCGGCCGGAAGGCCTGGGTGTCGACCGGCGGATGGATGACGTCGGCATCTCGCCGGTAATAGCTCCTGATCCGGTTCGCCACGGTCACCGAATTGGCGGCGAAATGGTCGACGCGGCTTGCCGTGCCGATATCCCATGCCCGCAGCCGATGCGCCAGCGGCGGCATCATCAGCCGGGTCATGATCCCCGACTTGCGATAGTATTCATGGTACATGTTCCAGACATACCGCATCGGCGAATGGCAGTAGCAGATATGCACTGCCGGCGAGTTCGGAATGACGCCCTTGGCCGGGCCGGATTCGCTGCTGATCACTAGGTCGTATTGGCTCAGATCCAGCTGCTCCAGCGCCATCGGCATCAACGGCAGGTATTTCTTGTACATCCTCTTTGCATAGGGCAAAGAATTGATGAATGTCGGATAGATCGTGTGCGAATTGATAGCAGCCGATATTGAATCCTTGTCATACACGTGAGTGTAGATGTCTGCCTGCGGATAAATCTTGCAGATTGCTTCGAGGACTTTTTCACCGCCCCGCATGCCAACAAGCCAATAGTGTATGATTGCAACGCGCATGAGTAACCTCGTGAGAGATGTTATATTCACGAAATGCGTTATCGTCTGCTGACCGAGATTTTATATTCAGGCTATTGATTTGTTCCAAAGAAGAACTAAGCGAGAACGGCCCGAATAGCCTATATAAAGACTGTCTGTAAGGTGTGCCAATTTTAGGTAGACTACAAGCAATAAATATATTGTCAAACTTTTAACCATTTGTTAGCAATAATTAACAGTGCAAGCAGTGCAGTAAGATACGCTGATCTTAGATCACATTTGCTGACATGGAGTGCGTCGATGGGTGACGTTAATGTAAACGCTGGCGAAGCTGGCGTTCAGCGACTGTTCGTGCCTGAAAATGCAAAACTGAGAACGTCCCCGAGACTGTCATCTTTTGCAAAACGATCCCTGGACCTTTTTGTCTGCGTGGTCGCCCTTTTTGTCCTTTCGCCGCTGATGCTGATCACGGCATTGATGCTGCTTATCATTCAGGGAAAGCCGATCTTCATCGCTCACCGGCGTATTGGTCGGCGTGGCGCCTCGTTTCCCTGCCTGAAATTCAGGACGATGGTAAATAATAATCAGGTGTTGCTTGAGAAATACTTGGCGGCCAATCCGTCCGAGCGTGCCGAATGGCTCGCCACCCGCAAGCTCAGGAACGATCCCCGCATCACGCCTTTCGGGATATTCCTGCGCAAAAGCAGCATCGACGAGCTGCCCCAGCTGATCAACGTGCTCGTCGGACACATGAGCATTGTCGGCCCGCGGCCGATCGTGCAGAGTGAGGTCGAGTTCTATGGCCAGCACTATGCCGATTACATGCGTGTCCGCCCTGGTCTCACCGGGCTCTGGCAGGTCAGTGGGCGCAGCGATACCGATTTCAACAAGCGGGTTCTTCTCGACGCTCACTATGTCACGAACCGCAGTCTGATGGGTGACATCGTCATCATCGCCAAGACAGTTCCCGCAGTATTGAAGGCACGCGGAAGCTACTGAACCGTGATCGGCCCGACACGCGGATCGATAGTCTGAATATATACTTAGATTTCACGCAGTACTTGAAGAAATACACTCCCGTCGGGAACCGGATGAGCCGGGGCCATATGAGCCAGCGGAAGCGAACGAGGCCCTCGGGGGTGGAATTGCGAAAGGACGCATGGGGCCTGCCGGCACCCGCTTCCGTCGGAATGGATCCGACATGGTGACCGGCACGGCCTCTGCAGGGGTGGCGTTACGCCAGCCGCGCTACACGGGTGTCATGGACTGCAGCGGAGTAAGGCATGATCTTGAATATGCTCGATCTGGTAAAGAGTACGTGTCGAGATGGAAGTATTGCAGATCGTTGCTCTGTCTATTCTTCATCGGTCCTTCATCCGATCCTTGAAGCGATGACGCGCGTCTCGATCGTGGGGTCATCGCCGGCTGTACCCGTCCTCGCGTTTGCCGCGCGTGAACTCGAATCCGTGCTGAAATTCGTTCCAAGTGCCGTCATGGCACGCAATGTCCGCAAGCGAAGCGGGATCAGCCGATGAGCCTTGGTCGCCCCTTTGCCGTCAATGGCCGCTTCCTCACCCAGACCCCGACCGGTGTGCAGCGCTATGCCCTGAACGTGCTGAAGGCAATGGATGACGCCGCGGGTATCGGTTCGCCCATGCCGCTTCTGGTGCCGCAGGGGGCTGACGATCCCGAACTCGCATCGCTGGAACTCTTCGAAGTGGCAAGCCCGTTGAAGGGGCATGCCTGGGAACAGCTGGTTCTGCCGCGGCGCTGGCAGGGCCCTTTGCTCAACCTGTGCAATACTGCACCGGCGCTGAAGGCAGACCAGATCGTCTGCATCCACGACGGCAATGTGTTTGCCGCCCCCGAGAGCTACAGCCGGGCATTCCGCACCGTCTACTCGACCCTGCATCCGATGCTGGCCAAGCGCGCCGCAAGGATTACCACCGTATCGCATGCCTCGGCCCGTCAGCTCGCTCGCTACCTGCCGATCCGCGCCGCCGATATCGCGGTTCTGCCCAATGGCCATGAACACGTCTTCAGCTGGAATGCCGCCGCCGCGCAGGTGGCGCCGCCCATCGTTGATGCCATTCTGACCCGCTCACGCCGCTATGTCTTTGCCCTCGGCTCCCGTGCCCGCCACAAGAACCTGGCGCTGCTGTCGAAGATTGCCGCCGATCTCGACGCTCTCGGCATCGATATCGTCGTGGCCGGCGGCGATTCCGGCATTTTCAGCGAAAGCATCACCGAGAACCATGCCAACATCATCATGGCGGGCCGCGTTTCGGATGATGATCTGGCCTATTTTCTGCAGCATGCCCTGTGCCTTGCCTTTCCCTCGCTGAACGAAGGCTTCGGCCTGCCGATCGTCGAGGCCATGGCGCTTGGCTGCCCGGTCCTGTCGTCCTCCCATTCCAGCATGGCGGAGGTCTGTGGCGATGCGGCACTTCTTGCCTCTCCCTTCAACCCGGCGCAGTGGTTGGCACATATCAAGACGCTCGCCGCCTCGGCCGATCAGGCAGAAGACCTGCGTGGTCGTGGTCGCGAGCAGGTCAAGCAATTTTCCTGGGCGAAGACCGCCGACGGATACCGGCAATTGCTGGAGGAGCCGAAGCGTCGCCTCGCGCCCTCTGTCGTAGTCCGGCCTCCGGCCACCAAGATCGCGGTGGCGATCGCCACCCGAAGCCGTCCGACCGTCGTGTCAGAGACGGTGCGCCATCTACTTGCGACCCAGATGCACGCACCCGACGCGGTGATCGTCTCCTGCGTCGAGCGGGCCGATGCGGGCGATCTCGTCGACGATGGCCGTGTCACCATTCTGACCGGCAAGATGGGATCCTCGGTGCAGCGCAACAATGCTCTGGATCATCTGCCCTCGGGAATTGACGTCGTCGTGTTTCTGGACGACGATTTCGTTGCCGACCCGAAATGGCTGTCGACCGCATTGCAGGTCTTTACCGATGAAAGCCGGGTCGTCGGGTTTACCGGCCGTGTTGTGGCCGATGGCATAAAGGGCCCTGGCATACCGTTTGGCGAGGCAGTCAGACTGGTGGCGGCAGCCCCGGTAACGGCTGATGCGCATTGGGAACGACCGTTCAGTCCCTATGGCTGCAACATGGCATTCCGGGTCTCTGCAATCGGCAATACGCGCTTCGACGAACGTCTCGTTCTCTACGGCTGGCTGGAGGACCGGGATTTCGGCGCATCCCTCGCCAGGAAGGGCGGGGACCTGGTGAAATGCGCGGATGCCTATGGAGTACATATGGGCGTGAAGGTGGGCCGAACGAGCGGCCGCCGCTTGGGATATTCGCAGGTAATCAATCCACTCTACCTACGTCGGAAGGGAACGATGACGACCAAACAGGCGATCGGCCAGATCTGGCGGAACATGTCCATGAACGTTGCAAAGTCGCTCCGCCCCGAACCGTTCATCGATCGGCGGGGCAGGGTGATGGGCAATATTGCCGCCCTGTCGGATATCCTGCGCGGGCGGGTCAATCCCGAAAACGCAGCCCTGCTGGAAACCCAACCGGCCAAGCTGGAAAAACTCGGGGGAGGCGTCGTCCGATGACATTCGACAGACCCGGCCCGGTCGAGCGGGCCTCGCGCATCTGGCCGCTCGACAACATGCCCAAGGATGGCAGGGCCGATGGCCCGGTCGTTCTGCTCAAGCAGGTCATGGCGATTGCCTGGCGCTACAAGATCAGGCTGATCGGTTGCATCGCCACCGGCATCGTCCTTGCGGCGCTCTATGCCCATTCGCTCCCGCGTACCTACAATGCCACGGCGACCATGCTGCTCGAGCCGCGCCAGTTCGCCAACAACAGCACGGCGGTGCTGCAGCAGGGGCTCGACCTCAACAGCGCCGAAAGCGAGCTGCAGATCCTCCTGTCCGAACGGCTTCTCTCCGCCGTGTTCGAAAGCCTGCGCCTCTACGAAAGCCCCGAGCTTGGGCCGCATGAGAGCGGCATGGTTCGCAAGGTTCTCGATGACGTCATCGCCTTCGTCCGCGGCGCCTTTGGCTCCGAGCCCGCTGTCGGCGATCCGGATGCACCCGATCGGCCCACCGCGCCGAGCGCCGAGGAAAACCTCAAGCGCATCGCCTTCGCTAATTTCGTCGACCGCGTCTATGCCCGTCGCGTCGGACAGTCCTATGTCGTTGAAGTGGGCTATTGGTCGACCGACCCGGCTGAGCCCGCGCGCGTCGCCAACGCCATCATTTCAGGCTATATCCTCCAATCCGTCATCGCCAAGGAACAGACGGCCCAGGCGGGTACGGAAACCCTGCAGGGCCGGCTTGATGCCTTGGCGAGCCAGGTGAGCGCGGCAAGCGAGGCGATGGCGGCGGGTACGCTGCCCAAGGTGCCGACGCCGGATGCCGATGCCAAGATCACCGGTGCCGCTCTTTATCCGCTGAGCCCGTCCAGCCCGCGTACCTCCCTGATTGTCGCTTTCGGCGGCGTGCTTGGGCTGTTCTGTGGCATGACCGCGCTTGCCATGAGCGTCGCCTTCGACAGAAAGGTCCGCCTGCCAAAGGATCTGCAGCTCGAAACCGCCCTCCCGTGCCTTGCCACCATTCCCGAAACATCGGCCGGCGCTGCGATGGCCCGCATCGGCGTGCGCAGCCGCAATATCCAGCGGCAGGCGGGAGCACTGCGGGATCTCAGAACCCTGATCGATATCGCCTGCGTGCCGAAAAAGGGCGAGAGGCACGTTGTCATTGCACTCGCCGGATGCTCGCGGGATACGGGGGCTTCCGCCCTGTCGCTCAGCCTTGCGGATATGCTGGCCCGTTCCGGCCGGCCGGCCAGCGTCTTCTGGTGCGAACCCCAGGCGCAAGGCTCTGCCGGCGCTCCGGCATCGCTGCTGGACATCGCCGGCGCGGAGAGAAACGACGGCGAGCTGAATTTCGAGTATCACGCAGGCGTCGGCGTATTGCCGATCCTCTCACGCGAGCCGCTGGTCAACGCCTATGCCAACTTCCGCAGCCCGCGCATCCGCGAAATCATCGATGCCGCCCGCTTCAAGGGCGACGTGATCATCGAGCTTCCCGCACTCGATACCTCGCTCGATGCTCTGGCGCTGGCATCCCACGCCGATGCCGTGCTGATCGTCGCCCGCTGGGGCCGCACAACGCGGGAAGCGGTGAAGGAGGCCGAGCATCAGTTCCGCCGCGCAGGCGTCAATCTCATCGGCTATGTGATCAACAGGCGAAAATCATGACGGAGGGCGGCGCCGCATATCGAGATGGAATGGCGCCGTTGGACGAGATCGACGAGGCTTCCCGCCCGCGGCAGATAGGGTCGGTTCCGAAAATTGCCGTGATCATCACCTGCTGGAACTACGAGGACTATGTCGCCCGCGCGATCGGCAGCGTGATCGGGCAGGGCAGGGCGGATTGTGAACTGGTGGTCATCGACGACGGTTCGACGGACCGCTCCTGGGAAGTGATCGCGGCGACCGGGGTCAAGGCCTGCAGCATCCGCAACGGCGGCCAGCGGCTGGCTTGCCTCGAGGGGCTGAAACGGACGACGGCGCCTTTCGTGCTTTTTCTCGATGCTGATGACGAGCTGATGCCGGGATCGCTGGACAAGATTGCCGCGCATCTGGACGAGGATGTTGCCAAGCTGCAATTCCCGCTGATCAGGATCGATGCCGCAGGCGACGTGATCAGCGGGCCGGTTCCACCGCTGTCTGATTTCCGCGGGCGCGAACTTGCCGACAATGTCTTGAAGACCGGCGCCTATATGAGCCCACCGACATCGGGAAACGTCTTTCGCCGGGATGTCGCCGGGCTGATCGAGGGGGCCGGCTATGAGCGTGCCGTCGACGGCGTCATCTTGTTTGCCGCGCCGTTCTGGGGAGATATCGTCAGCCTGTCGGAGCCGCTGGGACGCTATCGCGTACATGGCCGCAACGATTCAGGCTTCAGCAGCCAGCTGAACCCGCGTCCGCTGCAGCAGGAGGTCACGCGGTTTGCCGATCGGCTCGAACATCTGCGCTCATTGCTTGCCGACAAGGGCATGGGCTCGCGGTTGGTGACCACTGATCACGCCTATTTCTTCCAGGAGCGAAGTTTCTATCTGGCGATTGCGGAAGGAAAGCCATTCGCAATGCGCCGCTTCCTCCACCTTCTGTCGCTGCTGTGGCGCGATCCGCAGGGCGTGAATTTCAAACTGTCCATGACAGTCTTTTTCCTCATCGCCTTCCTGCTGCCGAATGTATCCGCAAGACGGGTCGTCAATTACCGGCTTCAGGCCGGAAAGCGCTCCTTCTCCGGGCTCATCAAGGCAATATTCTAGAAAGGGTCGTGATCTTTCAGATCCGTTTGTCGTGCTTCTGCTCTCTGCTTTTTGCCCATGTCTTTATCCGCAACCGGTGGCAACTTTCGGCAGACATGCTGGAGGGGACATGAAGCCGCTATGGGGTAATAGAAGATGCGCTGCGGGCGCAAGCGCCCTCACACCATCTGCCATATGTCTTTGCTTTCACGATATATTTTCGCGACGACCGAGGCGGTGGTCATGTCGTAGGCCTGGTTGGTTGTTCTGCTGCCGTTCTTCCGGGGATCACGGCACGCGGGCACGTAGGGAAGTGGTATGACGAATATTTCTGTTCCGCTTCCTTACGCTTGTGATCCGTCCGCCCGACGTGCCGTGGCCCTGCGCCCCCACATTGGTGGCAAGGCCTTGGGAAGGCCTTGCTCCAGTTGCGTCAGGCAGGCTTTTCCGGCCCCGGTAGGGTAATGTGCTGCGGCCGGTATTTGGCAAGCGTGAATGCGCGGACGAAGGAACCGATGGCGACACGGATAGAGCCCTGCTTGTTCCGCACCCAGGGGATCACCGAAAGCATGTAGAAGCCGCTGACGATACGCGCCACGATGCCGTTCACCCGCATGCCGCTTTTCAGAACGCCGCCATAGACGACCATCCCGACGATGCCCGTCTGGAAATCCTTCAGGATATTACGGCGTTGCTGATGCGGATCGACCTTCATTTCCTTGAAGGCATCATAGATGGCACCGGTCTCGAACGGACGCGTATGGGTCACCGCAACGCTGTCGATGATCGCAGCCTTGCCCACCGGGTCGTCCATCAGTTGGGTCCAGATATTGTCGATGCCCCAGCCGGTAAAATGCTTCTCGATCACCGGCATGATCTCGCGAAGATAGGCGCTTTTGATGCAGGGCCCCATCGGCTCGATATAGTTGATGTACCGGATCTCGAACGGCGCGCAGCGCAACAGGATCGGGTGCCAGTAATAGCTCTTCGGCGTCAGCGCCGGCTGCGCGATGTAGAGGTCGTATTTCCCGCAGGCAGCAAAGATCCGCTCCACGCCGTCACAACCCATGTCGAGGTCGTCGTCGGGAAAGAAGATGTGATCATAGTGGTCGAGAAGATCGGGATTTTTCTGGAAATAGCGGACGATGCTGTCCCACTTGGTTCCCTTGTCGATATAGACCGGGAAATCACCTTCGCTGAAGGTGCTTATATCGTCGAGATAGGTGCTGAGCTGGATGTCCCAGCTACGGTCCTGGGGAGCCGGGCCGGCCCATTTTTTATGGAGAGATCCCCTGCCCACGCGAGCGAAAACGAGATTGCGGCGGGCAGGCTGTATTGCATCATGCATGGCAGCTCCATTGTCGCTCGTATAAGGCTATTTGTAATGCGGGAAGTATTTCTACGAATAGAAAGCAATTTACGCCGCATTTTTAAGGTGGGCAATAATGCGGCCGTGTAATTCAACATCGAAATCGAGAGAAAAATGAGAATCGGGAAGAATTCGCAACACTTCCATGTGAGGTCGATTCTCGTTTGTCGTGTTATTTGGATTACCTCGGTCGCAGCAGTCTATTCGCGAGCGCGGGCAATGGGAAAGAAGGTAAAAAGTGCCATTCCGACGAAGAGAAGAGCACCGGAGGTGGTGACAAGGAAAGCCATGTCGAACCCGTTATCGCCGTGCTGGATGTAAAAGCCTTCGCGAAAAAGGATCACTACCTGAGTTACCGGATTGGCAAGCAGGACATCCGAGAAGGGGTGCGGCATGTGCGATGGCACGTAAAATACGCCTGACAACAAAAAAAGTGGCCGCATGACGATGTCGAAGATCTTCTGGTAAAGCGGGAACTTGAAGAAAAGTACGGTGTTTCCGAGCGCGACGCCCAATGCAAGGATCCAGGCAAAGGCGATCGCCTCGACAATATTCGCCCATTGTATGTCAATAGGCTGGCTGGTGGTCCACATTGCCCCGTAGATGATAACAAACGTGACGACGCATGAAGTCATCCCTTGTAGAACGAGACGAGCGATAACGGCGTCGAAGGGCGAAACTTTGGGATAGCTCATCAGGCCCTTATTTCCGGCCACCGCCGAGACCAGATATCCCTCCATGCCCTTGTACATGCTGAAAGCCAGGTAGCCGGTAGCATAAAACAGCGTGAAACTGTCACCCTGTGCCGGCAGTCTGCCGAGAGAGCCCATAAGGAAGGACATGATCGCAATAAATGCTACGGGCTCCAGCAGCGCCCAGACGTAACCGCCGGGGCTTCGTCCATAGCGCGTGGCGATCTCGCGGATTACGAACGCCGTAACGATACGGACATGGGTGCTCAGATAGTTCAACGTCGTGCCCTGCCAGGAAACGAAGGGTAGTGGGCCCCGGTAGGAACGACTTGTCTCCTGTTGCCGGGGAATTTATTCTCAATGCCGATCGCGAATATTGTAGAAGATCATCACAGCAACGCCCCACATCAACAGCCCCCCCAGCGTCACCAGGATCGGGTTCAGCAGACGACTGGGATATTGTGCCATTTGCGACAGCGTCGGCTTGATGAAGACGGCCAGATAGCGCTGCTTTGAGCCGGCATCGACGCGTGCTTTCTCGAGCGCGGCAAGCGATGAGGTGTAAGCACGCTCGGCGAATTCGTTCTGCGTCTGGATCGATTCGTAAAGTGCGATACGGCCAGCGACGTCCGTCGCCGAACCTGTGGCTCGCCCGCCCTTTGTAGCAGTACCGGTGCCGAAACGCTGACGTTCCTTGGTGAGCTGGTCCTCAAGGCTGGCGATCTGGGTTCTCATCAGACGCACGCGCGGCGTGTTCTCACCCATCTGGGTAAGCGCCGTCGACAGATCCGTCTTCAGCTTGACGAGTTGTTCTTCGAGGGAGCCGACCAGCTGCGTTGCGAGCTTGGCGCCTTCGACGGGGTCGGCTTCCTGCGCGGCATCCCGATAGCTTCTCAGAGCGGCCCGAGTCTGCGTCAGTCGATCTTCTGCAGTCTGAACCTCGCTCTGCGCTGTTTTCAATACTTCGTCGCGTGCTGTTATCGACAGATCGTTGATCAGTTTTTCGCTCTGCGCAAGAACGAATGTGGCTACCTTTTGGGACATTTCAGGGCTGAACGCCTTGACCTGAAGGTCCATGATGCCTGACGACGAATCGAAATTGACCGTCACCATGCTGCGCCAATAGTTGAGCTTGTCTTCGATCGGCATGCCCGGCGAAATGCCGTAGAAGAAATCGGCGCCCTGGCGGGCAAAGACCTTGTCCATGCCGAAGGCCTCGTCGACCATCTGCACCATGCGTTCGCTGAGGATGAAGTCGACCAGCACATAGGAATCGCCGGCCGTGCTGCCGCTTGAACTCTGGGTAAACATGCCGAGCAGGTCGCCGGAAGGCGCCGCGGTAATGCTGCGCACCGAGAACGAAGAGAAGCTGTGATACTGGTCTGCGGCGATGAAGGCCATATACGTCGTGCTGACCGCCGCCGGTATCGCGACCATGGCGACAAAGCCGCCTACGATTGCCATGTGGCGTGTTTTGAGCGCTTTTAGCCAGCCATATTTGGTCGGCTCAGTGATTGGCACATCAATGGTGACTGCAGGCGCGTCCGGCTGTGCCGGGCGCACAGGCTCGACCGGTTGCACTGTCGCCGGAGCCCGTTGTTCCAGAAGCGATTCCAGGAGCCTCAGATTACGGCTCTTGGGCTGTCCGGTGGACGCAGCGGTGGGAGCCTCAGCAATATGTCTGGCTGATACGGTGTCGGTTGCCGTCTGGTTCACTTCAGTGCCTCTTCATATTGCTTTCATGCACGACGATGGCCTCGTTGATGTCATCGTAATAGGTCATCTGTCCATTTTCCAGCACGATACCCGTCTGGCAGTAGTCGCGCAGCGTGCCGGTACTGTGCGATACCATGATCACATCGGAATTGCTCAGCTTTTCCTTGAAGGTTTGCTGGGATTTCCGCTTGAAGTTGGTGTCGCCGACGGCCGTGATCTCGTCGACGAGGTAATAGTCGAAATTGATGCCCATGCTGACGCCGAACGCCAGTCTCGCCTTCATGCCGGAGGAATAGGTTCGCACTGGGGCGTGGTAGAACTGCCCGAGTTCGGCAAATTCCGCGACATAGGCAACCAGCTCGTCCGTATCCACACCATAGATGCGGGCGACGAAACGGACATTCTGTTCGCCGGAAAGATTGCCCTGGAAACTGCCCTGGAAACCGAGTGGCCAGGAAATCTTGCCTTGCCGGATGATGCGTCCCCGGTCGAGTTCGAGCGTCCCGGCGATGATCTGCAGCAGGGTCGATTTGCCGGCGCCGTTGCGCCCCAGCAACCCAATGCTCTTGCCGCGCGGAAACGTCACCGTCACATTGTCGATGATGGTCTTCCGGACGCCCTTCATGCGCACCTCCTTGAAGGCGCGTTCGAGTTTGATCATCGGTCTCTCAGCCTCGCTTTCGACGTCGTGAAAAGCATCAGCCCCACGAAGATGCAGAGTGCCGCCACGCTCCAGACGTAGAAGCGGTCATAATCTGCCGCCCTGTATTGCGGGTAAAATCCCGTCCTGAATTGCATGACAATATGCGCCAAAGGGTTAAAGAGTATCACATCCTTGGCGATTGGCGGCAATGTGTCGGGAATATAGAATACCCCGGAAACCAGGAAAAGCGGGCGGGTCACGATGCCGAACAGCTTTTCGTAGATGGGGTACATGGTAAACAGCACCGAGTTGGCGAAACCGCCGCCGAGCGCGATGAGGCTTGCGGCAAACATCGCTTCGAGCAGCGGCGGTACGTCGATCACCACCGCGTGGCGGGCCGTGGCGATAATGTAGCCGAGCACGAAGACGGCAACGATGATGGTCGTGGCAAATTGCAGCATATAGCGTGCGGCCATCGTATCGATCGGCGCGACATTCGGATAACTGAGCAGCGCCTTGTTGCCGCTCACGGCACTGTTCAGATAACCCGCCATCGCCTGGTAGAACTGAAACCCGATATAACCGGTCGCAAAGAACAGCGGGAAGCTCGTCCCCAGCGGCGGCATGTGGGCGATCGCCATGAAGATGATCGAGAGAAAGGCGATATGGCTGACGGGATCGAGCAATGCCCAGAGATAACCGCCCGGCTTGGCTCCGAATCGCGTCGACATCTCGCGCATGACAAGCGCGCTGACGACACGAGCGTGAGTGGCTAGGTAGGACAAGCGCGCCTGTAGATCCCAATTGACATACGGAAACCGAAACTGCTTCCAAATTACGTCAATTCCGCGATTGATGCCACTGAAAATGAAGATGATGGCGGCGGGCCGGCCCGGTGCCGGGGAAATCCCGGCTTCCAGATGCACTGACGGCGGGCTTTGCCCGCCGCTCGTCGTTTGCCGTGATTGCGGCTCGGAGACTGTCCGGCTCAGGCGCCGGCCAGCAATTCCTCGCAATAGCTCGGGCCGGTCGCACCCGGGCGGTCGGAGGTGATGGTGATGTCGCGGATCACGTAGCTATCGGAAACCGTGAGCTTCGCCGAGCAGCTGACGCTGGCATTGGAACCATTCTGCAGCTTGATGCGCTTGTAGCCGCCGCGCCAGCTGAAGATCGTGTCCGATCCCGAGGCGGTATCCTCGATCGGCGGGTTGTACTTGGCGAAAAACTCGCCCGCGGGACGGCCGACCCAGCGCTTGTTGATCGGATTGTCGGCGATGCTGACGGTCGTGCAGCTTGCAAGCGCTGCGGTCAGGGCAAGAAGGGTGGTCGATGCGATGAGGCGACGGCTCATGATCCTTGGAAATCCTTTTGACGGTGGTACTGCCGCGGGCAAGGCGGGCTTCGCGTTCCAGCTAGCAGATTTTTTCGCTGCGCCGCGAGATCAATGCTGCACACGGCCATCAAAATCTGCGAGCGCCGCTTTTTTGCAACGGATTCCCGCGTGCTCGTCCACAGGCATCCCCGCAAAATTTCACCTGTCGCATTTTTTTCAAAAACGGGGATTGTCGAAAAAAAAATGCTGTTCTATAGAGGCGCCACTGGTCACGGAGTGTAGCGCAGTCTGGTAGCGCACCACGTTCGGGACGTGGGGGTCGAGTGTTCGAATCACTCCACTCCGACCAGTCGAACCCTTGTGGTGCAAGGGTTTTCATCCCGAAAGACTTCCTCCGCGAAAGCCCTTTTTAAATAAACGGACCGTTTGCGGACCGTTTCGTCATCCGGACGGTTTCCGGACGGCCTCTAGAACGCGTTCGCAGCAGCCTGTTGGAAGTCAGGGCTGGCGTGTGAATAGGTGCGCTCAAACTCTTCCGCCGTCATGCCGAGAGATGCTGCGGCCTGTTCTGTTTCTACTCCGGCCTGCGCAAGCCAAGTCGCGCGAGTGTGGCGCAGAACATGCGGCGTTACGTCATCGCCGAAACCGGCGGCGTCTCGGACGGTCCGAAATGCCTTGTGCGGCTTCGTGATTTTTTCGCCGCGATAGGTAACGGCGTATCGAAGGGTCACGGCATTGCCGGCCTCGTCGATAGCAGTATCCTTCGCCTTCCAATGGTGAAGGAAGCGGAGAAGGCGAGGGGGGATCTTAACAGGTGTGCGACGCTTGTTGTGGGCGACCCTCTCGCCTTCGGCTCTCCGATAGATCACGCCTCGACCGAGATCGATATGGCCGCCGGTCGTGTTCGGCATCCATTGCAGGTTCAACGTCGCCGATAGGCGCGTTCCGGTGTAGAGGCCGATCATGATCAATCGGACAATGTGACGGCAATTCCGCTCTCGCCGCGCGGCGCGCAGCAATTTCGCAATATCCTGGCGCGTGAGCCACTTTTGGCGCGGCGTGCCTTTCTCCGGAAGGCTTACCTTGGGCACCATGTCGAGCGTGTTCTCGGCGTGATAGTAGTTGATTGCCGCGCGGAGAACCTCCAGATCGCGACGGGCGCCGCCTGAATTTTCCCGATCCTCAACGTAGTCCCTATGCGTCTGACCCTTGATCTCGGTCAGCAGCATGTCGGCATAGAAGTCGGCAAGCCGGTCGATCATGGCGTCCGTCTCTTTCGGACGCGCCGTCTTTGGGCTCTTTTCCTCTGCATAAACCATCAGAACGTCTGATACGGTTACCTCAGAGGAACGACTGCTGCGGTGCGGTCGGTACTGCTCGTTGATGTATTCTGCGAGTTTTTCCTGCGCTGCGCCAACATCTGCTTCAGCGCAATCTGTGGCGAAACGCTTTTTTCCGTCCTTGATGAACCATGTGCCTGTGTCTGGTCTGAGCCAGAGGCGGGCCGGTCTTCGCTTTTGCGGCATTTTTCAATCATCCTTTTGATCCCGTTGCGGGTGACAAAGTCCTTGTTGGCAATCTGGATGATCTCCAGATTGCCTTTTGCAGCTTCTGTGCGAAGCGAGGATTTCGTCAAGTGGCCGTGGAAGAACAGCTGCGCGGCCTTAGCCAGTGGGATCGGGTCATCATCGCCGATTTCAGGCATGATCATTTTTCTCCCCCGATGCTTTTCGCAATATCTTTGAGTCGCTCGGCAACTTTCGCATTTATGTGGCTTTCCAAGAGGCGCGCTATTTCCGGATCGATTGGCGCCGAAGATCCAAGGGAGGCTTCAAGTCTTGCTACAATTTCGGAATTCATTGATCTGCCATTCAGTTCGGCAACTCGCTTCAAGCGATCTCTGAGGCCGTCTGGAAGTCTCAGGTGCACACGCTCGGCGTCCTGCCCCCACGGAAGCTTGGCGCGGCGTTCGGAATCAGATGCCATTATTTCGATACCTCTTTGCGTGCAGCGAGCGCTTGGCGGACACCTTCTTCCACGATCGAGCGAATATACTCATCGCCTGATGCGTCGCTCATGCTTACGTTGATCGTGATCGTTCCGTGGGAATTGTAGTGAGCTTGTGCAGCATACTCTGCTTCGGTCGAGCTGAAGCAGTGCCGGGACTTCCCTTCGCAATCTGGAGTAAAGAGTTGGTACCCCGGAAGCACGGATATGATTGTGTAGACACCTTTGTCAGTTACTGCGACCCGCGTAAATGGACCCTCTGGAGTCCACACCAGCGCTATTGGTACATGAACTTGAGTTGGTCCCGGTGGGTCAGGCCGCGAGATCACATTGCTAGGGTACGAGTTGATTCCGCCCTTGCGAACCATTCCCTCACTCACCCGAAAATTCGACGGCACGGCGAGGTTTTTAGCGTCCCAGCACAGGCAGTCATTCGGATGGCGCGGGCAACGCTCATCGGGATCATCAAAGCCTTCGCAATCGTCGACGCTCTTCATGAGAGGAATGAAGTGGGTAGCCCCATGCGATCCGCAATGGACGCATTCGCTCTGCACCCAATGTCGATTACGGACAGGTTTCCAAAGGTGCTTGCCGAGTTTGCAGCGGATTGACTGAAGCAGGCTCATCGGCGGCCCTCCGCCTTCGTTTGCGGGGCGGGGTTCTGTTCATTCGTCATCGGCTTCATCCTCCGCAAACTCTTCGACGCCCCATAGGAGCTTGTGCAGGCGACGATGCTCCGGCGAGCCATCCGCTATCTCTTCGTCGATCCAGCGGATTTCCCCCCACTTGTCTTTCACCACGTATTTCTCGACGTGCCCGGCCCAACCGCCTTCGCTAAGCCAGCTCGCCGTCATGTCGCACATGAGGGTGTTGAACAGGGCGCACACCCAGCCGCGAGGATGGTTCCAAGCCGACTGGAACTGGATCACGACGCCGGCTTCCGTTTCCTCTGCCGTTGGTTCGCCGTAGGCGTCCCATTTCGTTCCCCAGACTTCGCGGGCCGAATTCAGGTGCGTGCCCGGAAAGGCTTTCTCGTGCTCCTGGCCAACCGATCCTGCCCAGAAGTTGAGCGGCAAGGGCAAAAGAACCTCGAAGCTCATCCGGCCATCTTTGTTAAACAGGTGCTGGCGCACGTCGTCGAGCTTGGCGCCATGAAGGACGATTTCATTGATGACGTTATTAGGCATTGGAAGAACCTTTCGCCGCAGCGATGGCAGCATCGATACTCTTGACGACGGCCCACAAAACAAGATTGCGATGGAAGACAGAGACCATGCGCTCTGGATTGGTCTCTCCCCAAGTCTGAAGTCGGCGGTGGATGTCCCGCAATACGCTATCGTCGATGGCCTCTTCCGGGTTCAGATTGGCCACGATCGTGGCCAGCACATGCGGTGAGGGTGGCGCTGCGTTCGCCTTTTTCAGGATGTCATCGCCGTGGCACCGCTTCGGCGCGCAGAAGCAGACGAGATCCTTTCCGGCGAGTGCGCTGACATCGAGGTTCGGCAGGACTTCGCACCGGAAGCGTTCGCAAACCTCGTCACGATCGCCGTCTCGTCCGATGACGAACGGGTTGCCGTATGGCGATCCGCGACCGATGTAGACTGCATCTGCAGGGGCTGTGCGATGATGGCGGTTGTGGAGCTTAGGCATCGTCCTGACCCTCCGTGGGTTCCTGGGGCGGCGCGACCGGTGTGCGGTCAACCGTAGCGATGCTGTCGGTCGCTTTGCCGCCGCCGGCGATATGCTCGTCGAACCATGCGCTGCACTGCTCGGGCGTCAGAGGCTCGCCATCGGCATTGACGAAGCCTTCTGGCTCGTCGATCAGCGCCTGATAGGTTGGCGCGCATTCTCCGCAGAGATCCGTTTCCGGCCCCCACAGGTATGGCTCGCCTTCCTGAATGTGCTTGCCGCATGCCTCGCATGTTGCGATGGCGGTTTCTTCTGGGCTTAGGTCTTCCGCCTTCGTCTGCCGGGCGGGGTCGCAGCGCTGCCGATCGGAAAGGATGGCGCAGGCGATCAGATCGCGAACGTACTCGTATGACCCTCTGCTTTCATGAGGGTCATACACGTGCCCCGCGGCGTCACGTGCCGCTTCCATGATGTCTTCCGGTATGGAGCCACAATTGCCCACCAAATTCGGTGAGGGGGATGGCTCGGCGTCAACCTTACGAAGATCAGAAGGCTTGAAGCCATCCGTTAGCGTGCCGTCTTCCAGCAAGGTGATGCTCGGCGTGAGGATTTCTGAGCCGTACAATCGCTGAAGCTCTATGCCGACAACGACCCCTTCGAAGCGATCATAATGGACAGTAGCATCGCAGATGACCTTATCACCAAGCTTGAACTTGTTGAGGTCAGGGATATCGAACGTTTTGTTTTCGACGGAGAGCTTAAGCATCTGGCTGGCCCTCCGTGGTTCCCGGCATTGGCGGGATCGGCATCCAGTGCGTCGGCGTGAACGAGCATCCTTCCGGCGAAGGGTTCTCACGCCACTTGCCGAACGCGAAGCTGCCGACGAGGATATCGCCGTTCCAATCTGTGGATGTCATGATTAGGTCGCGGCCATCGGTCGGGGCTGTGGCGATTGGTTGCCAGCCCGCCAAATGTCTAGCAGCCAAGCGGGCGAACTTCCGCATACGTTCACACCAGATCGAGTAGTCAGCCGGCGTCATGTACTTCCGATTGTCAAAGTCGCATTCACGCGCAAGCGCTTCAACCTGATCATCGGTATCTATAGGCCAGCCCGTCATTTGTGGTGAGGGTGTCGCCAGACGTAGGGCATCTTCGGCGATGGAGGCTGCAACGCCATAGCCGGCGACCCTGCCCATGTCCTCACCCTGGTAGCCACGTAAAGCGACTATCTGCTCCAAGGCTGCGCGGAACCTGCCTTCCAAATGTTCCTGCGGGGCTGGGCCTGATCCGGTCGGGCCACTGAGAGCATCGCAATATGAGAGGATGGCGGTGATCGCTTCCGGGTTGACCGCCGCGAGGTATCGGGCGTTAGAGTGCGCAGGCTCATCCTGACGCCCGATCCGGTGGACGCCAGCAACGCAAACGTCTCCGGCTTTCACGCGGACAAGATCGCCAGTTGTGTACGACCAAGGGCCGGGAGTGACGCCGGGCAAAGCATTGCGGATATTATCGATCTCGGAAACCGGGATCGTTGGATATGGCGCATCAGTCCCCGTCATTTGTTCCTGGGGCGAGGCGGCCAGCACCTTCCGGATGCTGGCAAGCTCGATGCGGGCGTGTGCCTGCACGTCGTCGAGTGTCATCTCGATATCGTCGGGCAACAACAGCGGATCGCGCGTCAAGCTCTCGATAAAGTCGATGGCCTTTTCCAGTGCAAGTTTGTCGGTCATGATCCGCTCCTCGATTTGATGCTCGGCAACGTGCGATCGTCCCGCAGGGCGCGATAGGCGAAGCGCTGGTTCCAGCGTGAATGGGTAGAAAAGCCGAATGCGTGCTGGCCGATGTTCTGCCGCGCCTGGCGTTCTGCCATCTGAATGCGCAGGGTCATGATGGCGATGTCTCGCCGGCACTGGCCGCTGTTGCGCAGGATGTCCACAAGCAAGCCCCATCCGGGTTCCTCGGCCTTCGACAGGCGGGGCGGCCGCTTCACGACGCGCCATGTGGAACCGTCCCACTCGATGAGGCCGGCCCACGACGGCACATCTAGCTTTGTCAGGAGGCCGGGCGGGGTCACGTAGATGAAGCGGTCGGAGTAGCGTAGCGCGCCTGCCTGCTTCTCTTCGCTGTCCCGCTTGAAGTCCTGCCGGGAAACCTTGATCTCGTAGCTCGTAGCGCGAAATCCGGCGGATCGGGTCGGCTCCAAGGTCCAGAAGTCGATGCGCGTCGTCGAGCCACGAAATGGAACCTCGGTCGCCCAGATCTTGTCGCCGCTGATGGAAACCAGCGCATCAAGGATATGATCGGCGGTGAGGCTCATGGCTGACCCTCCTTGGTGGCCGCTAGCACATCGCGAGCGCGACGAAGGTCGCCAAGGGTAATTTCGTAATTGGTGATGCTGCCGATCACCATCGTTTCGGGGGATGGTGCGCGGCGGTTCCATGTCTCAACCGCCTCGTCGCGGCCAAGTGAAGCTGATGGGCCAGCGTCGCAGTTCTTGCAATGCAGCGCCCATAGCTTGTTGGCATGCTTGGATTGAATGATGAGTGGCTCGCCGCCGCAAAACGGGCAAGGTAAAAGATTATCGGTCATGCTGCCTCACTTTCGGCCGTGAGCCGCTGTTCTGCGATTGCGAAAAATCGGGCGTTCTTCTCGATGCCAATGAATTGCCGGCCGGTGAGCTTGCAAGCCACGCCGGTCGTGCCGCTGCCCATGCAATTGTCGAGAACGACGTCGCCGGGATTGGTGTATGTGCGAATGAAGTATTCCATCATCGCAACCGGCTTCTGGGTCGGGTGCAGTTTCGACCGCTGTTTGTCGCTCGAGAAGAACAGAACACTCCGAGGGTACCGCTCGGTGGAGTCGTAAGGCGCCTTTTTTTCGACGCGTCCATAGTTACTGCTCTGCTTTGCGTTAACTTCGCGAAGAGCCGTCTTTCGCTCGTGGCCGAAAGTCTTTTGCGGGTTATAGGTAGGCAGTCGGCTATAGAAGACGAGCACGTTCTCATGTGCCTTCATTGGCATCTTGCGGGCGTTCAAGTGACCGGTCGCGTTGCCTTTCTCCCAAATCCACTCATAGCGGAGCATGCGAAGGTTCGATGCCCCGAGGGTTTTGTCAAAAGGCGTCTGCGCCGTGAGAACGATGGCGCCACGGCAGATGCGCTTGTAGTGTGTCCAGAGCGCCGGCAGGTGGACTTCAAAGTCCCACTCGTTGCGGGTCGTCTCATAGGGCAGATCGCAGAGGATCATATCGACGCTGGCGTCTTCGATCTCATGCATCAGCTCGAGGCAGTCGCCAAGCATCAGCCTCATTCTGCCACCTCTGTCGAACGAAGAACTTCTTGAGCCTTGGTCATCGCGTTACGGATCGTCGACTGCAGCCTGTTCCCATCGAGAGCTGCAACAATCTCAAGCTCAAAGTCGGTGAACCGCTCGACAGCCTTTCGAAGCGATGAGATCACCTCCTTGTCACCCACCAAATTCGGTTCGTGCGGTGTATTAGCGTCTTGCGGTGCAACCGGTACGTTTGGCGAACGCAAATTCGTCTGGCGGGCGGGGCCAGCCGGCGCGCAAACGAACATCTCGGAAATGCCCGCAGCTCGGCATGCTTCCTTGCAGGCATCGCAGATGTAGGTGTGGCCCTGCAGGTAGATCGACGAGCCTCGCGCACGGTCGCCGGCCTTCGCAAGCGCGACGATTTCGGCATGCCCGACCTGCTGGCAGACCTCCTTGCAGAGGTGGTAGCCTTCGCCGGTCGCCATGCCTTCACGCGGGCAGATTTCCTGCGCATCAAGGCAGTCGTTCTCCCCGATGAAGCTGGCCCCATCAGGCGTGACGATGGTGGCTATCACGCGCTGTTTTGCACATGAGCCTATCATGCTGCGATCCTTCCATAGACTTCGGCCAAGGCGCGCTCCGTGCGGAGGATCGCCAGCCCTATTGCTTCGGGGATTTGCGGGACGACGGCGTCTCCGAACGCTTCGACGATGAGACTTGCTGCAGAAGTCCCTTTTGGAGTGCCGAGCGCAATGCGCGTGCCAGCCACCCAGGCGGAAAGCCCATCATCCAGTTGTAGGTGACTGGCAAGCTCATCGATTGACCAGTCAGCCCGCCATTCTGCAGGGTTGCCGCGATCTCCCGGGCGTACTGCCATTTGTCGGACGCTCGATCCGTCATCGCTCCGTCCAGCACCGCGTCCATCGTCGGTGATTTCCGCTTGTCGTAGGCTGGCGACCATGCATCCATCCGCTTGTCCCGCTTGGTCGGCGTCGGAAGGGTCTCGAATTTCGATGCTCCGTCCATCAGCGCATCTAGTTTCGGCGATCGACGACGGGAATACGCCTCCGACCACGGCTCCATTTTCCGGTCGTTCTTCACCGGCGTAGGGAGCATCGCTGTCTCCGACAGGATCTTCCGAAACGGATAGGTCGATCCGGCTCCGCCGCCCGCTCCATCCTTCATGCCGTCCGACGCCATAGGGGTCGGAAGCATCTGGAATGCATGTTTCAGCATGTTCGGCGTGTCGATCTGGGCTTTGGCGCCATTGGCCCGCTTTCCAGTCTCGATTGCTTCCACCGTGAGCGAACGACCACCATTCGGTTTTACCGGGGTCGGCAACCTGTTCGAGGTCGCATCCGATGAGCCAGCATCTGGGTCGCTCGTGATTTGCTCCGATGTCGCCAGCACGAACCACGAACGACCAGCAGGCGTAGCCGAGTGCTTCCAGCGCAGCGAGGACGGCGTCAGCGCCCCGAGTTCGGAGATTAGAGCTGTTTTCAAAAGCGAACCAACGAGGGCGGCATTCTCCGACGAGGCGGACGGCGTCGAAGTAGAGGCCGCTGCGCTCACCTTCGACGCCTTTACCTTTGGTGTTGGCGCTGCTGATGTCTTGGCACGGCGGGCTGCCGACGATGACGTCGGGTAGACCGTGACCATCCCGAACAAGTCTATCTGCTGAAAGGGTTCGGACGTCATCGTAAACCGGCACTCCCGGGTTGTTCTGGGAATAGAGGGCGCGCCGCCATTCGACGAACTCGCAAGCGGCCATGGTTGTGAAGCCGGCGCGGTGCATGCCGAGCGACCAGCCGCCCGCCGCGGCGCTGAAAAGATCGAGGAC
This sequence comes from Neorhizobium sp. NCHU2750, assembly GCF_003597675.1. Lineage (NCBI taxonomy): Bacteria > Pseudomonadati > Pseudomonadota > Alphaproteobacteria > Hyphomicrobiales > Rhizobiaceae > Neorhizobium > Neorhizobium sp. NCHU2750. Next base: position 634,776 of record NZ_CP030827.1, read on the forward strand.
GCGGATCATTCTGCCAAGCTCTCTTGCTCGGCATCCGAGATCGGAGCTGCGTCTATCATGTCCGTCCAGACTTGTTCCGGCAGTGGAGACCATCTTTTGCCGGCCTCGACCATCTCGGGCGAAGGTTTAAACGGGACCAATGCCCATCCGTCCGGCACCCGCAAATGTGCCGGCGGCGCTGGCGCGAGGTCATCTAGGATCGAGATGACGTCAGCGGCGCGGTATTCTTCGCCTCCATCAGCAAGGTCGTACTTCACAAGCCAAGACAAGACGGCATCCGCGATACGCTGGCCTTCCGTGTTGAACGGAAAGTTCGGCGCAGAATTGATGATCTCAGCCGGAAAGGTATCTCGGAAAGCCTTAGCGGACTTGATCTCTGCGAAATGCAGCGTGATTGAATTGCCCTGATAGTTGACGGAGAATACGTCCTGCGGCCCCGTCGTTTGTGGTAAGGGCGGCTGGCGGCACTCCAAGGCAGCAATGATCTCTTCGAGTTCATCGCCGTCGAACGTTGCTTCGTTGTCAAATGACGATCCGAAGCGCTCCCGCATCATCTCGATCAGGTAGGCTGCTGGCGTTGCCTTCGTCGTTTGTGGTGACGGTGGAGGGCTGAGCGCCTGCGCCAGGGCGTGCAGGATGACTGGAACGTCACGGGCGCTGGCGACGTAATGAGAAGCTGTAAGAGACTTTCTTACCCGCCGCTGGACCCGTTCAAGGTCTCTCATGTCCACGCCAAAATCGGCGATTTTCGGTCTTTCAGCCATTGGTCTGGCCCTCCTTGGTGTCTGGCGAGAGACCGGGCAGCGGTCCGCGACCGTGCCGGGTGGCACGTTTGGCGCGAATGCGGGCGATAGTCTCCGGTTGCTGCAGCTTGGTAAGGTCGGCCTCGGCTGCAGCCGTTACGTCGATGCCCGCGACGACGCCCAAGGAATACGCCGTGAGCACCATGGAGCCGATTTCCTTGGACGGATCGCCAACTGGCCGGCTGAAGGTGTAATCGACAAGCTGGTGAGCTTCATCGGCCGTCATTCCGAAAGCCTGCGCTGTCTCCAATGCCTCTTCAAAGTTCCGATCGCGGCGTTCGGCAATATCGGTCGGGTCGCCGTCGAAGAGATCTATGTGGGCCGCTGCAACGCGCTCTTGAAATCCCACCATTTGCGTCGCAGGAGCGGGTGTAATTAAGTCAACGCGCACAAACTCGACGGCCTCGTCGCCCCATACGTTGTCCTGGCACCAGCATCGGTCCGGAGCGCCTGGCGGCTCAAGCCAAATGCGCTCGTGTTCAGTCGGGAGGAGGTGACAAGCCTCCTCCCTAGCCGTCCTTCCGGTTATGGTTTCGTTTCCCGGCGACGGCTTATCTGTTGAATTCTCTGTCATCGTGTGCGCCTCCAGGCGTCAAAGTCGCCGCGCAGATTTTGCCAACGGGCAGCTGCGGCAGGATCCTCGTTCAATTCCTTCATGCTGCTGATGCCGAGCACCGAGCGGACGCGGGTCTTGATCCGTTCGGCGTCGGCGGCGTCCTGTAGCTGATGGGCTTCCATCAGGTAGACGGAGAACAGCCGGTCATTCTGGCACTTCATGGCGCATTCGGCGGCGAAGTCTTTCGGCTTGTTTTCCTTGGGTTTTAGCCTGCGGATTTCCTCGAAGGACCGCTCGCAGAGTGCGACCAGCGCTCGAACCAGCATCGGGGCCTTGCTCATCAAGAGCCGGTCGTCGTAGCTGCAATCGGGTGTGAGGTGTGCGATCGGGATGATCTCGCCCGTCGACATATCGCGCGCACAGATCTCCGGGCGTCCATCCTTCTGATCGAAGCTGACCGTCCATTCCTCACTGGCAAGGCCGGCGAGTTGCTTGGCTTCCGGATAAAGCTTGCGCGCGGTCTCGATATTCACTCAACCCTCCATGCGCTTCATGTGCATCGACAGAAGCAGCTGGCGCAGCGGCATGGTTTCGTTGCGGCATCCGTCCAGCGTCAGGGCGTGGAAGAGCGCGGCCTGTAGCGCTATGCAGCCTTCGGTAATGGCGCTGTTGCCGACAGGCTCGGTTGCGAGCATGCCGAAATGACCGGTAGCCTCATGCAGGCGGCGGGCGATCTCGCGGAGCTCGCGCTCGAAGTGATCCTCGGTCAGCTGCGGAAGGTTCTTTTCGCGCGGATCGACCGGGCGCGGCTTCGGACGAACCGGAAAACGATGGATGGTCGCGGTCATACGATCTCCCATCCGTAACGGGTTTCGAGTTCGGCAACGCGCTGGCCGGCGATGGCAGTTGCTCCGAGCAAGGCAATCGCCAGGGCTATGAATGCACCGATCAAGACGCCGCGCGATGGCTTATGCTCCGCGCGCGTCTTCCCGGCGCCCATAACGCGTATCTCGATGGGCTTTTCGTCCGGCTTGACGAGCCGGAGATGGGGATGGGCGCGGCCGGATCGAATGACAGCGAGAGACCGGCGAAGCCGCTCCGCGTGGATCTCGTCGATCGCCTGCAAGGCAACCTCGGGCGTGTCGCCCCAACGATTGCGGCAAGCAAGGTCAACGTACCACTCGGCCAGAGCGGCATCCAACTGCTCGTCTGTCAGAGACGACAGTGGTTTTGGGTGTAATTGTGCGATTGCGGCTGACATAATGGCCTCCGATCAGGTTCGGATGCCGGTCGGTGTGATCGCTCTCGGCGGAGAGCCCGACCGGTCACCGAAACCGATCAAGCTGCCCGTCGATCGCTTTCGCGGGCATAGATTTCCGCAGCGCGCTGGATCGTGGCTTCGGAAAGCTGGTCATCCTTGTAGCCGAGAGCCTTGAAGTCGGCCTTGGTCATGCCTGTGCCGCGCTCGCGCTGGATCTGTGCCAGCTCGTTGGCAATGTTGCGGCCAATTACCGAGTTATGCTGTTTCATGGGGTTCTTCATCCGTTTGCTTGGCCGGATGGCTGACGCGCACAGGGCATTGACGCGTCAGCCTGCCGGAGGGCAATCCAAGCTCCGTGCGGCTTGGATGGAGCCAAAGTTAAGTGATACTGAAATTTATGGCAAGAGAAAAATTCAGTGTGAGTGAAGTTGGCTCGCGAGCATCAGCGAGACTTGAGCGCATTGCGAATCAAATCGGCTTTAATCCGAGCGTTTTTGAAGTTTCTCTAAGCGCTCTAGGAGCTCTTCTTGCTTCCTGCCTCTGGCTACCTTTTGGCCAGCAAATCTCTGAAGGAGAGCTAATTCTTCATCTATCCGCTTCTGTTTGCGGTAAAGCATAGCTAAAGGGAGGAACGTTCTGGCTGTAACCCCTAAGCCGGCGCGCTCTTCGGCGAGGATCGCCGCTAGAAGGTCTTTCTCGATGTCTCCACCAGCTTCGCCCGAGACGGCGATCTGTTTGCTGAGTGGTTCGGGCTTCGGTTTATATCTACCGTAATCAGAAGAGGGCCCGAGGATTTGATATTCTATATCGACAAAACCATCGCGGCCAACATATGTCTTTAACAGTCGGGGATTGACGGAATGAGTGAGCTGCGTTTCCGATAGGCGTGCTGCCACTTCCCTTGGTACGTAACCTAAAAGGGCTTGCTTTGAAAAAAGCCAACCTTTCCAGGTAGCGATGACAGCGATGGCGTTGGGATCGTGCTTATTGTTTGGCTCTGGCCGGAAAGAGAGAGACCGGTTTTTACCTTTACAGAAGGCGGCCCCATCACTCTTTCTCCGAGATAGCCCCATTACTTCTAGGCGAGGCTCATATATACGCATATCAGCCGGAATAGGCTGGCCATGAAGATGAAATTCCTTACGCCAGCCGCTCATATCTACCTGTCTGTTCCGGTCTTCATCAGGTAGTTTGCATAATCGACGATCTGCTGTCGCGTTGCCTCCGGCGCTTTTTGAAGAGTGTCCAGGATCGACCATGGTGCATCGTGATCTAGAGGATTACGCATGAGCAAGTCGCCCGGCTTACAGCTAAGTGCCTCCGCAATTGCCTCTAACGTTGAATCTGTAAACCCTTGCAACCCCCGCTCTAGCTGCGAGATGCTCGAAGTTGAAACGCCGACCCTTTCGGCAAGGTCCTCTTGCGTCAAGCCCCTGTGTTTCCGCCACTCTTTGAAGAAATAGCGGGCCTTTGGCTTTTTGAAGTTTGGTTTGACCTTTTTCATATCGTTGATCTTGTGCTTGTTGCGGAATAAGCGCCACGGTCCCGCACTGAAAATTTCAGCTTGACTTAACTTCAGTGTGGCTGAATATTGCCGCTCATGGAAAAGCTCATCGCATGGCTAGACGAAGAACGAGGACGCAGGGTGTTTCTTGCCAACGAGCTTGGCGTTGAACCATCTGCTATATCTCAGTGGAGAGTGATCCCGCCTGGACGCGTTTTATCGGTCGAGCGAGTAACCAAAATATCTCGTCATCACCTTCGTCCCGACCTGTATGGGCCTGTGACAGAGGCTGCCGAATGATGCGCCTCCTCTCCATTCCCCGTGGCGTCGGCTCTTCCTCCCTGCCGTTCGCCGCTCACCGCGCGGCGCCTGTACTGCGTTCGCGACGCGCGGCAACTCGGCCGGGACAGACCCTGTCTGGCGGACCGTCCCGGCCGATTGCTTTCCTGATGTATGCATGTCGGCCTCCATGAGTTGATGGCCGCACCATAGGCGGGCCTTCGCTCGACCTCACGGAATCCATTTCAGTCTTCTTTTTCCTTGACCAACTCAGGGCCGAATTCGTGCGCGCTATTTCAGACATCAATGCTTCCATCATCAAGGCAGCGACCGCTGCGGCTTACGAGGCCATGGGCGGCGTCAGCCGTGCGGCCGAAGCTCTTGGCGTCGCATCGTCGACGCTGACGAAATATGCGTCACCATCCGACGAGTGGCGTGAAAGCTTTATTCGGCTGGATCTTGCCGTCGAACTCGACCGCCGCTGCGAGCATCCTTTTCTGCTTTCCGCCATGACGCGGATCGTCAAGGATGAGAAGCCGGCGAGCTTCGGCGCTGTCACCGCAAGTGCAATTCTCAAGCTGGATGGCGTGCTCGACGATGTCGTTCGGGCTGTCGCCTCCGCGATCGAAGACAATCACATCGATGCTGCCGAGCGCCTGGCGATCCGCAACCGGATCGTCGCGGCCAAGCAATATCTCGCCAGCCTCGACGCCATGATGATCGGAGGAGTTGATGGCGGAAGGACCTAAGACAGATTCCGAGACGATCGCGGCACTGTGCCTGATGCTGCCGGATGATCCGATGCGGGCGGTCGATATCGCGACCGTGGCATGTGCTGCGGCGGTGCTGACTGCCGGCGTCGACGATGAAACGGCGGTGGTGGGGCTCAAGGTGGCGCTGGCGGGAATGCGTGACGGCGGCTTTGGACAGGAGCGGCACTGATGGCGGTCTATGTCGACGCTTCGTCCTATCGCATTGGCCGCATGATGATGTGCCACATGGCGGCGGATACGCTTGATGAGCTGCACGGCATGGCCGACCGGCTGGGCGTAAAGCGCTGGTTCCAGAACAAGCCGGGTGCTCCGCACTATGACATATGCAAGGCCAATCGGGCGAAGGCTGTCCGGTTTGGTGCGGTCGAAGTTTCTCGCCGCGTACTCCTGAAAAAAGCTCAGGGGTGCGCGGCATGAGCGTTTTTGAACATCCGATGAGCCAAAAGCTCTTTGATCAGATCGACGCCGCACATCGTCGCAATCCACGTGTGGTGACACTCCATTATCGGGCTGAGGCTTCATGTGAGCCCGGACAAGGGGCGATCTGCCGGGATCGTGACACCTATGATTTCTACGTCAACGAAATGATTGAACGCGGCATCTGCTGGCGTGATCCGCACGCGCGGAGGCTGTCATGAGCGATATTTTAGTTCGCGACCAGTCCGACCTTGCCGCAACCGTCGACCGCGCTCGGGCTTTGCTCGACGAAGGCGATTATCAAGCGGCGTTGATGCTATCTTCCGGCGCCTATGACCAGGCCAAAGCGGCGGCGAGTTTTGCTAGCCGCGTGAAGGCGGGCGAGCAGCTCATCGGCAAGGCGCGACGGATGCAAGCAGATGCGCTTCTTATTGAAAGCCGCGCCAAGATCGCGCTTGCTGATCAGGTCGACGAGGCGCAGGCGGCGGGTACCGTTGCCACGGCTGGTCGGCCGAAAAAGGTGGAAGGTGATCACCATTTTCGGCTTGAAGATGTCGGCCTCTCGAAAGAGCAGGTTTACGAGGCGCGCAAGCTGCGAGACGCCGAAAAACACGAGCCGGGTATTGTCGAGCGAGCAATACAGGCGCGCGTCGAAGCAGGGGTGGAGCCGAGTCGGGCTGCACTGAAAAAAGCGGCAGGCCATGCTATCGGCACCAAAACCGCTTCGAAAGAGGAGCGTGGCGACGATCTTTATGAGACGCCTATCGAGGCCATGCGAACGCTGCTGGCGCTGGAAAGCTTCGGCCTTAATGTGCTGGAGCCCAGTGTCGGGCGCGGTGCCATCCTGCGTCCGCTTGAGGATGCCGGATATGAGGTGACGATCTCTGACCTTGTCGATCGCGGTATCTCCACGCGCCATGGGGAGTGCCAGGGCGTAGGTGATTTTCTCACCTCGATTGCTATCGAGGGTGGCTGGGATATCGTGACGAACCCGCCTTACGGGGTGGCTAACGCCTATGCTGCCCATGCGCTGCGCGAACATAAGCCACGCAAGATGGCGCTGCTTCTCAACCTCAATTTCCAATGCGGGTACGAGGATGCGGACAGGCGGTTCGTTATGGACGAAAATCCGCCGAGCCGGATTTATGCTTTTGCGCACCGGCTGCCGATGATGCACAGGGATGACTGGCAGGGCAACAGGGCATCCAGCCAGATGAATACTGGCTGGTTCGTGTGGGAGCGCAACGAAGACGGCAGCTATGGTGATGGTCATCCGCGGTTGATCCGTGTGGTTTATGACCATTACGAAACTGCCGAGGCATTGCCTCCTGGCGCTGGTGGGCATGTCTCGCCGATCACCTTCGCCGTTGCCAAGCCGGACGAAGAATTCACCCGCACCACGCCGCGCAAGACATCTGAAGAGCGCGTGGAAGAGGAAATTCATCGCGCCATCTTGTGGCTGAAAGAGCTTGAGCCTTTCGACGCGGTAAAGCTGAGGCGTGGTATCGGCGTGCGTGACAGTGTCGCCGTCGCCCTCATTGAAGCCATGTCTGCGAACGGTCTCATCCACCAGGTGGATGACGGCATGTGGATGCCAACGGCAGAGGGTATGCACCTCACAGCCAATGCCAATGCGGCCGACATGGTGCAGGCATGGCGCGCCGGGAAGGCGGTGGCGGCATGAGTTGGACCACCGAAGAAACCCGCCAGATCTTCCGTAGCGGAAAGCTGATTGTCGGCGCGATATACCCTCCGGTTCGGCCGGGGCTGCGCTGGCGCTGGTCGATATGGGTGACCGGCCGCCGCAAGCCGACCGATGGATGGGCGGACAACGAGGCAACGGCGCATCGTGCCGTTGAGGCCAAATATCGCGAATTTCTCAAACTTGCCGGGCTGACGCGCTCGGAAGGCGGTGTCTCATGATACCCGATTTCTCCCCGAAAATGCTGCGCGGCTTCCTCAATGCCCGCATCGAGATGGCCGGATACCGGGCGGAATTCCCCGACGAGCGCAAGAGCGTACGGCGGAAGGCGATGACGTTCGATGAAGCCCGCGTTGCTGAGCGCTCGGCCATCATGAAGCGAGCCAGGGTGACGGCGGAACAGTTCGAGCTTGCTCTGGCGGGCCGGATTGTCTCGCTCGATGCGCGCGCGCGGCTGTGGAAGGCGCTGAACGCTGATCCAGCCTCGCACGGCATTCGCCTGCTTGGCGGATCTGGACAGGAGCGGATGATATGAGCGGTCTGCAAAATTCCAGAAATCCTTCGCTGGCCGATTACGATCTTCGAAAGTTCGCATCTGCGCTGCGGGCGCATCGGGCGAATGATAGTCGTGGCCTTAGCGTCATAGGTGATGAGATCGGCGTGACCATTAGCGACCTTTCCCGCGCCATGGGCGGCCAGATGGTCAGTGTCGGCAAGGTGATCGCCTTGTGCCGCTGGCTCGGGGTGTCCGTCGAAAAGTTCTATCTCGAACCGGAAAAGCCAAGCGAAACAGAGGTTTGCACCGGCGCAAACGTGAAACGCTTGGGCGAGTCGGAAGGGGCGCGGGCATGAGTAGTTGTCTCCCTATTGTCGACATTCTCATTTCGGCCAAGAGCGACAGAGAGCGAGCGGAATGGCTCTCCCGCGTGCCGCTCGGCGTGATCAAGCGAGACTCGCTGGATATTGGCGCAATCCTGAAAAGCAGCGGCTTTGCAGCCGGATATGACCATTTCTCGGCGCTACTTGCCGAGATTGATGCAACGCGGACGGCAGACGGCTTGCCGACGCAGACCGTGCGGATGGCGACCGAATATACGCGGCTCGCGATGTGGGGCGCGGTGCGTAAGGGGGAGGAAATGCCCGTGGACGGTGCGGCATGAGCCATGATTTCAGGTTTTCGATCATCCCCGGCTGGATCGTCACAGATCCTCGGCTGAAGGGGAAGGATCTGCAGGTATTGTGCCTTCTCGGGCGCCATGCCGACAAGCAGGGCTGGTGTTGGCGTAGCCAGGTCAAGATGTCCGTGGAACTGGCCTGCGCCCGCTCCACGGTGCAGTCGTCGATTGATCGCCTGATCGATATCGGCGTTCTGGAAAAGCACGCTCGGGACACGAAGGATGGGAGCGATACGGCTCACTTCTACCGCGTGCTTTATGACCGCGCGCCGCCTTCTGGCTATGACTTTGACGCATACCAGAATGCGTACGAGAAGGAAAATGATCCTATTCAGGCATACAATGTAGGGGGTACTCCTGCCGGTATACCGGCACCCCCTGCCGGTCCAGAGTCGGCACCCCCTGCCGGTTCTGGATCGGCACCTATTAAGGACCCAAGTTTAACCACCCAAGAAAAACCAGAAGAGAGAGAGCGCGAGCGCGGGATTGAAGGGGAAGAAAATCCCAAGGCGCTGGAGAAGCGGTTTCGCACATGGTGGAAGACTTGGCCGACCTATGCCGTTGATGCTGAAGCGCCGACACGACGGGCTTGGTTCGATCTTACCGAAGAGCAGCGGTCGGCTTGCGAGGTGAAGACGCCTGATTATCTGGCTGCCGCGAAGGCGAGCGGGCGCAAGTTCTCCAAGGCTGCGGCGACCTATCTGGCGGAGCGGGCATGGGAGCGGCTTGACGGGAAAGCGATCGGGAATTCTGTGTCTGCCGAACGGCATAATCCGTATTCGAGACCGTGGTCAGCGTTGCGCATGGCTGAGCTTTCGAAAAATCCTGTCTCGCTGACGTTGTCGCCGCTGGAAGAGCGGATACTCGATAACAAGCCTGAAAAGGCTGATGTGATCTGGCGCGACAAGCGCGAGAAGGAAGGCTGGCCAGAGGCAGTTCGGCTCAACGAGGCTGCGCGAGATCGCCGGCCTGTTCACGTTCCTGCACATATTGTTGCCATCAGCCAAACCTTCGACAAGGTTGCCGTAGGTGGCGATATCTGGGAGGCGTGGAAGCGTTTGCACCATGAGCGTTGCTGGCCATGGATGCCTGAGCCGAACGGCCTTCCCTTCGTGCAATTCCCGGCTCTGCCGGATGGCATCGACGATCCAGACGAGGCGGTTGCTCAGGCGCTTCGAAATTTCCAGAGACAGCTTATCGAGAGGCGGGACAATGATGCAGCTTAAAAACCCCTTTGCCGGTCAGATAACGGACAAGGGTTGGGATCTGCTTCGGAAGAAGGACGACGAGAGGAAGAATCGTCAGTACTGCATTCGTATGGCTGGTTCCGACTGGATTGCCGAATCAGGGCTGAAAGCGGGATGGTTCTGTATCGCAGTTGAGTTTGGGAGGGAAAACGATGTGGAAAACCTCATGCAGAAAGAGGGTATTCATGCCTTGGTTCCGATGAGGATGGGACCGGAGCGTAAGCGCCGTGGGAAGGTATTGCCGCCTCAGCCGATGCCTGTCTTGCTTGGATATATGCTCGTTCGGTGTGTATTTTCAGGTCATGCGGCGAGTGCTCTTCAGAGCTTCAAGGGTGTCAAAGGAATGGTCGGAGGATGGTGTGGGCAACATGTATTAAGTGACGAAAAGGTCAACCGATACATGGACATGGCGGCTTCTGGGCTATTCGACTGGGAAAGGTCTAAGGAGCCATCTTCATTGTTTCGCCAGGGCGTTTCGGTACGTGTGATTGAAGGTCCGTTTGTTGGTTTCTCGGGACCGATAGTGTCGATGGGTAAGGGCGGCGCTATCGTAGAGGTTCATATCTTCGGGAAGTTGACGCCATGCATTTTCCCTCTTGAAATGATCGAGCCCTTGTGAGTAGAAATCTGACCATGACGACCCCGTTCTTAGTGGATTTGATCTCACGCCGGGACCTTGCCCTGACTGCCTTCGAATGATGAGGCACCGATTCAGGGCAGAAGCTGCCGCTATGTCTGGATGATTGCTGAGGCGACCGAGAGGTCGCCTTTTGTGTATATAGGTTATGGCACGTTCTCGCCTCACCACTCTCAAGCCCAAGCTCTCGACCCTTCCTCCTCGCCTTGGCCGTATGGCTGGTGATGAGCAGGCGCGACACCGCGAGCGTGATGCCAACCTCGAACATCGGGGTTGGTACAAGACGGCACGGTGGCAGAAGCTTCGGCATCAGATCCTGATCAGGGATAACTACACCTGTCAGCGAACCGGCGTCCTCTGCATCGGCAAGCACCCGGCAGACAACAGCCCGGTTGTCGACCACAAGCGTCCGCATCGTGGCAATCCCGATCTGTTCTGGGATGAGAGCAACCTGCATTGCGTGAGCAAAGCGTTCCACGACAGCGAGAAGCAGAAAGAGGAGCGGGCTCGGCCCGTGTGGTGATGATGAAGAGTGCACCCAAGCCTGAGCAGTTCGGCGAGCTGATGTCTATGCCGGCGGATAAGATCTTCGCGGCGATCGTCGTTCTCTATGGCGAGAAGCTTGCGAATGAACTTGCCGACGAATTGTTGAACGGTGGGAAGCTCCCCACCGTTCAGTGGCCGCGGTTCTGACTACTTGCCGTAAGCGGCTTGTAGCTTGGCAACCAAGGTTGGGATGCGAGCAGCTGCCAAACCATCCCAATAGCCATCGCCCGCTAAGGCGCCTGGCTTGTCGCTAGGCGGAAGCAGCTTAGCGCGAGCGTCGAAGTCCCGAGCGACGTTCGCTTTGATAAACTCTTTGGTCTTGGGATCATTTAAGTCGAGCGTGATGCCTGCCTCCTTTGCAGCAATGTAGATCATCAACCCATTGATCTGCGCCTCCAAGTCGAAGATGCGAGTGGTTAGTTCTCGATTGTCCATGCAGCCCTCCTGATGTTTGAGCAACCCATGAGAGCAGAGCATGGAACCGATGTCGAGGTGGCATAAGCGGCGCGCGCCTACCCGGTGCGATAGCTCACAAGGCGGCAACAACCCCGTAAGCGACCGATAACCACACAAGGCCGATTTCGTGGGCCGGGGGGGCGGTCAAAACTTCAAAATGCCTCTCGCGCCTAGACCCGCGCCCCTCTCACGGACAGATTTTTTTTCTGATGCCTCAGGATTTTGACCTCTTCGGCAATCCCCTGTCCCACGACGATCCCAAGCTTGGGAGGCCGGAGCATGTGCCATCGGAGGAAAACATCATATTCGTCATGGTGTTACTGGCTGGCGGTGCGACCAATAACGAGGTGGCGAAAACGTTGGGCATCTCTGTCCCGACTTTTCGCAAACATTATTTGCATTTGATCAAGCAGCGCGACCTGATGATGACCAGGCTGACCACAAAGCTTCGTGTATCCCAGATCAAGCAAGGCATTGCCGGAAACGCCTCCGCCCTCAATGCAGCACTCAACACGCTCGATAAGGTTCGCGCCGAAAGCGCCGAGGCGCGGATCAAAGAACGTGAGAAGGCCAAACCGGAGAAGGCGAAAAAGCTTGGCAAGAAGGAAGAGAAGCAGCTCGCCGCGCAGAACGTGTCCGGCAAGTTCGCTCCGCCCTCCGGTCCGAAGCTGATCGTCGATAACCGCACATGAAGTGGTCGACCGCATGTCCGGATTGGGAGGACCGTATCGTCGAGGGGCGATCGCTGATCCCCATGGCGCCGCTGTTCCAGACCGAGGCGGACGCGGCGCTTGAGGTCTTCAAGTCGCTCCGGATCGTCGATGTCGCAGGGCAGCCCACATTCGGAGAGGCCTGCGGCGAATACGTCTTCGATTTCGTCCGTGCCGTGTTCGGCGCCTACGACGCCGAAACGGGACACCGCCTGATCGAAGAGTTCTTCCTCCTGATTTCGAAGAAGAACATCAAGAGCACCATGGCCGCTGGCATCATGCTGACGGCGCTGATCCGCAACTGGCGACATTCTCAGGAACTCCTGATCTTGGCGCCAACGCAGGAAGTTGCGGGCAACTCTTTCAATCCGGCTGCCGACATGGTCGAGGCCGATCCAGAACTTAAGGATCTTCTCGACGTTAACCGGAACCTGAAGACGATCACCCATCGTCGCACCAAAGCGGTTCTCAAGGTCGTGTCGGCGGATTCGAATTCTGCGGCCGGCAAGAAAGCCGCCTTCGTCCTGATCGAGGAGTTGTGGCAGTTCGGCAAGCGCGCCGGGGCCGCCTCGATGCTGCAGGAAGCGACGGGCGGCTTGATTTCGAGGCCGGAAGGTTTCGTAATCTATATCACTACCCAATCCGACGAACCGCCGGAAGGCGTGTTCCGCGAGAAGCTGAATTATTTCCGCGACGTGCGCGACGGCAAGATCGACGATCCGCGCAGCCTCGCGGTTCTGTATGAGTTCCCGGAGCGAATGGTCGAGGACAAGAGCTATCTCGATCCGTCGAATTTCTACATCACCAACCCGAATATGGGGCGTTCTGTCCGCCAGGATTGGCTGGAGCGAAAACTCGCTAAGGTTCAAACTGGTGACGACGAGGATGGCGACACGATCCAGTCGTTCCTCGCGAAGCACCTTAATGTCCAGATCGGCATGCGCAACCGCGCGAACCGGTGGGCAGGCGCTCCTCTCTGGACCTCAGGGACCGACAAGGCGCTCGCGGCGCTTCCGCATCTCGACGCGTTCCGCGAGGTAGTTCGTCGATCCGAGTGTGTCGTGGTCGGTATCGATGGAGGCGGGCTGGACGACCTCTTCGGCTTTTCGGCTCTCGGCCGCGAGCCGGGTGAAATCGAAATAGAGATCGAGGTGGATGGCGTGAAGCGGCGCGTATCCATGTCGCGCTGGTTGTCATGGTCGCATGCATGGTGTGATGAGGATGTCTTGCGTATCCGCAAGAAGATCGCACCGAAGCTCCTCGATCTGAAGGCAGAAAAGAGCCTCACGATTGTCAGCGATGGTCTGACGGATATGGGTGAGATCGTCGAGCGCGTCGATTATGTGAAGCGTGCCGGAAAGCTCGGCGGCGTTTCCGTCGACCCTGCCGGCCTCGGCGACCTGATGGATATTCTTGCCGATATAGATGTGACCATAGACAATGGCCTGCTTGTCGGCGCCCCTCAGGGGATTGGCATGATGAATGCCATCAAGACCGTCGAGCGCCGCCTGAAAAGCGGTTTGTTTCGCCATTCCGGTGGCGGCTTGATGGAGTTCTGTGTGTCGAACCTCAAGATCGAGCCGACTGCCACCGCCATCCGCGCAACCAAGCAAACGGCCGGCGACGCGAAGATCGACCCGGCCATGGCGATGTTCAACGCCGCCACATTGATGGCGCGCAACCCAACGCCTCACCAGGCGGAAAAAGCCTACCAGATGCTGGTCTTCGGCTAACAGGAGCCTTCAATGAATAGGATGTATTCGGTCCTGACGGTCAAGGCCGTCGAGGAGGAGAGCCGCATTATCCGTGGCGTGGCCACCACACCCAATCCGGATCGTGTGGGAGACATCGTCGAACCCCTCGGTGTCCAGTTCAAGAACCCGATGCCACTGCTGCATCAGCACGATCACGACAAGCCTGTCGGGTCGGTCACCTTCGACAAACCCACGGCAGAAGGTATCACCTTCGAGGCTAGGTTGCCGACGATCGAGGAGGCAGGGCCGTTGCGCGATCGCATCGAGACGGCGTGGGGCGAATTGAAGGCTGGCCTTGTTCGTGCCGTTTCGATCGGCTTTCGCGCCCTCGAATATGCCTGGATGGATGACGGCGGCATTCGCTTCACCAAGTCCGAGGTTCTTGAGCTTTCTCTCGTCACCGTCCCGGCCAATGCCGACGCGGTGATCTCCACCATCAAGTCGATCGACCGTCCCTTGCTCGCCGCGACAGGCAAAGAGCCGGGCGCAAATGATCGACCTGTCCGTCCCGGCGCTTCGGGAAAATCCATCAAACCCGTCAATTTGCGCCCGAAGGAGGGCACTGACATGAAAACCATCGCCGAGCAGATTGCTGCTCTTGAGGCCTCCCGACAGGCAAAGGCCGCCCGCATGGCGGAAGTCATGCAGAAGTCCATCAACGAAGGCCGCTCGACCGATGCTGCCGAACAGGAAGAATTCGATACGCTCGAAGGCGAAGTCGATGCGATCGACGGCGACCTGAAGCGCCTTCGCGCGCTCGAAAAGGCCCAGGCCGTCAAGGCTGCCCCAGTCGTGCCGGCTGCCATCGCCAACGCTGCCGCCGGGACGGCGGTTCGCACCGGCAACGTCGCGTTGAAGTCCGAACCCGGCAAGGGCATTCGCTTCGCCCGTTATGCCAAGTGCCTCGGCATCTCCCACAAGACGCATCAGCCTCTCGATCGCGTCGCGGAAATGCTTTACGGCAAGAGCGACCCGGATCTCGTCGATATCGTCAAGGCTGCTGTCTCGGCCATGACATCGGCGAACACCGATGCTCTGATCGGTAACGAAGGCGGTTTCGCCGATTTTGTCGAGTTCCTTCGCCCCATGACCGTGCTCGGCCGTTTCGGGACCGGCAACATCCCGACGCTGACGCAGGTGCCGTTCCGCGTGCCGCTGATCTCGGAAACGAGTGAAAGCGACGCGCAATGGGTCGGGGAAGGCAAGGGCAAGCCGATCACCAAGATGGGCGCCGGCCGTACCGAATTGACGCCGCTCAAGATCGCCACCATCGCCGTGCAGACGATGGAGCTGATCCGCGACAGCTCGCCATCGTCCGATGTGCTGATCCGAAATTCTCTGGCCAAGGCCATCGCCAAGCGCTCGGATATCTCCTTCATCGATCCGACCTCCGCCGCAAGCACCGGCGTTCGTCCGGGCTCGATCCTGAACGGCGTCACCGCCACGGCAAACAGCAGCGCGACTGGCGCTGATGGCGTGCGCGAGGATGTCCAGGCCCTGATTGGTGCATTCGTTGCTGCGAACAATCCGCTCCAGTCCGGCGTCTGGGTCATGAGTGCCACCTATGCTCTGCGTCTCATGATGATGCTCAATCCGCTCGGCCAGCGGGAATTCCCCGGCATCACCATGCAGGGCGGAACGTTCTTCGAGCTTCCGGTGATCGTCTCCAATTACCTGAGCGACTATGTCGCGCTGGTCAATGCCGAGGATATCTGGTTCGCCGACGAAGGCGGCATCGACATCTCCATGTCCACAGAAGCATCGCTCGAAATGTCGGATGCCCCGACGCAGGATGCCGGTGCGGCGACGCCCGTCGATACCGAACTCGTCTCGCTGTGGCAAACGAACTCTGTCGGCTTCCGTGCGGAGCGGACGCTGAACTGGGCGCGCCGCCGTTCCAGCGCCGTGGCCTGGATGGACAACATCACCTGGGGTGATCCTGTCGCCGCCGAATAACCGGCTCAAGCAATGCCCGGCCGCACGCTACTGCGGCCGGGTACTCGATTGCAGGGAGTGATGTCGATGAAATCCAGCACCTATATGACCCGCGCACTGCGATCGAAAGACGGTCGGTATGCGATCGCACTCGCCCGCCTCGGATATGCCGAACCCTTAAAGAATGCCACACCGACTGCAGATCCGCTCGACCATGATGGAGATGGTCGCAAGGGCGGCAGCACTGCGCCTGAGCCGGATGAAGCTTTGACGGCTTTGCGGGCTGAATACCAGGCGCTGGCCGGCAAGCGCGCATTCTCGGGGTGGGATGCGGAAGCACTCCAGGCGAAGATCACAGACATGAAGGGCGCTGAATAATGCGCGTTCCACAGGTCCCGCTGGCATCATCCACGGTTGCTGTCGCGGAGCAAAAGGCCATGTCCCCCGTCGCGCGCGGTCGGGGTGGATGGTGGAGCATTCTCGAATCCTATGCTGGCGCATGGCAACGCAACGTCGAAGTCCGCTATGACAGTGTGCTTTCGAACCATGCCGATTTTGCCTGCCGCACCCTGATTGCCTCCGACATCGCCAAGCTGCGGATCAAGCTGGTTGCCAAGGACAGGAATGGCATCTGGCTCGAAACGACGAATGCGGCTTATTCGCCGGTACTGCGCAAGCCGAACCATTTCCAGACCCGCATCCAGTTCATGGAAAGTTGGGTCCTGTCTAAACTGCAGCGCGGAAACGCCTATATCCTGAAGCAGCGCGACGGGCGCGGCGTCGTCGTCAAGCTGTTCGTGCTCGATCCGCAGTTGGTTACGCCGCTCGTGTCTGACAGCGGCGATGTCTTCTACCAGCTGAATGCCGACAATCTGACCGGCGTGACGGAATCCGTCATCGTGCCGGCGCGCGAGATCATCCACGACCGGTTCAACTGCTTTTTCCATCCGCTTGTTGGCTTGTCGCCGATCTTTGCCGGCGGCCTGGCCGCAATGCAGGGTCTGGCAATTCAGAACGACAGCACGCTGTTCTTTCAGAATGGAGCGCAGCCCGGTGGCGTGCTGACGGCGCCCGGTGCCATCGGTGACGATACGGCGGCGCGGTTGAAAGAGCACTGGCAGGCAAACTTTTCCGGCAAGAATGCCGGCAAAGTCGCGGTGTTGGGTGACGGCCTCACATACGAACCTATGAAGGCGAAGGCCGTCGACGCGCAGCTGATCGAGCAGCTGAAGTGGTCGGCGGAGGTGGTTTGCTCCACCTATCATGTTCCGCCCTACAAGGCGGGCGTCGGCACGATGCCGACGAACAACAATGTCCAGGCGCTGAACATCGAATATTACACCCAGTGCCTGCAGCGCCTGATCGAGGATATCGAGGTCTGCCTCGATGAAGGTCTCGGCATGGGCGAGAGCGTCGGGACCGAATTCGACACGGACAATCTTCTGCGTATGGACAGCGTCACGCAGATGGATGTTCTCGACAAGTCGAAGGGCATCATGGCGCCCAACGAGCAGCGTCTCAAGCTTGGCCTTCCACCGAAGGCGGGCGGCGATAGCCCGATGCTGCAGCAGCAGAACTACAGTCTTGAGGCGCTGGCAAAGCGCGACGCTCAGGCTGATCCGTTTGGAACCGCTCAGCCGTCCACTCCTGCGGCAGACGAGCCCGCAAACGACAATGCCGATGAACTGCAGGCGGCGAAAGCGCTTGTTGAGATCCATAAGGGGTTTTCTCTATGAGCTTTGACGGCAAGGCTTTCGGCGCTGAAATCGTGGGCGTCGTCAAGGGCTATATCGCCAAGGAAATGGCGACGCTGCTGACAAGACTGGATGCGCTGGAGAAGCGTGTCGAAGCGCTTCCTCCACCGGTCGATCTATCGGCCGACCTTGTTGAGCTGAAGACTGCGGTCGGGGCGATCGTTATGCCGCACGCACCGGAATTGCCTGATGTCGGCAAGATGATCGAAGTGGCAATTGCGGACTCTGCGTCCGAAGGTCGGATACGCACCATTGTTGAAGAGAGCGTGCGGCGTTATTTTTCCGAGATCCCGAAACCGAAAGACGGCAAGGACGGCGCTAGCGTGACAGCGGATGATTTGGCGCCGATGATCGCGACCGAGGTTGAGCGGCGCTTTGCAGCTTTCCCGAAGCCTAAAGACGGTAAGGATGGTCTCGATGTTAGGGAAATGCTTCGAGCCGAAGGCGGTCACCTGATCGCGGTGATGAGCGACGGAACCACGCGCGACCTCGGCGTTTTCGTTGGCAAGGACGGCGAGCCGGGGAAGCCCGGCAAGGACGGTTTCAACCTCGAAGACTTCGAGGCTGCGGTCATGGATGATGGTCGCACGGTTCTTCTATCTTTCGATCGCGGTGACCTTTCCTACAAAGTCGAGCTTGGTTTCGACGTGATGTTGTATCGCGGCGTATTCAAGGACGGCCACGACTATGTGCGGGGCGACACAGTCACATGGGGCGGCTCGCTCTGGCATTGCGATCAGCCGACTTCGGAAAAGCCGGGCGATGGTTCGAAATCATGGACGCTCTGCGCAAAGAAGGGTCGTGACGGCAAGGATGGGGAAGTGAAGGAAGCCAGGGCCGTGCAGTCGGTGCGCGTTGGCGTTCCGGCGGAGGGCGTGTGATGGCCCTTGTCAGCGTCGATCAGGTCAACCTCGCGCTCCGGCTCGATCTTGCGGAGAACGATGCCCGCATTTCCGATGTTGAGCTCAAGATCGGGCAGGCGGAAGACATCATGTATGACTTCCTGAAGAGCCGAGATCAGGGGTGGACCTCGGGAAATGTACCTGGTCGCGTCTCTGCCGCGATCATCATGATCGTGCAGTCTTTGTTTGATGAGACAGACACGGCGAAGATGCTCTCAGATCTGGCAAGTGGAACCGCATCCAACCCGATTGTCGGGCTTCTTTACCGTCTTCGAGATCCGGCGCTTGCATGATCAACGCAGCGAAACTCAACCGTCGCGTTGCCTTTGATGCGCCATTGTCAGGTGATGATGGGCATGGTGGCCAGCTTCTGGGCTTTGCGCCCGACGAGGCTGCGACGAGATTATGGGCGAATATCCGTTATCTCAGGGGTGGCGAAACCGTGCAGGCAGCGCGGCTTGAAGGCCGGCAGCCGGTTGTTGTCACTCTTCGCGATGCCGCGGCCTCCCGCGCAATTGATGCCTCCTGGCGTATGCGTGATGAGAGCGGCACGATTTATAACATCCAGTCCGGCCCGGTCCCGACGGACGACCGGCGGTTTCTGGAATTCACCATGGAAAGCGGCGTTGCCACATGAGTGTATCCGTCGCGCTTCAGGATCTCGCCCTCTCGCTTCTGCGCAATAGCGGGGAGGTTACGGCCATCGTCGGGGACAGGATCGTCGATGGGAATGCCGATCTCGCCTTCCCGAACATCACCCTCGGCCTTTCCGATTTCCAGCCGGATGATGCCGATTGCATAAAGGCCCGTCAGGAAACTCTTCAGATCGATTGCTGGACGCAGGAGGCTGGCAAGAAGTGGCCCTGCCGCGCGCTTGTCGATGCGGTCAAGGGTGCTTTGCATGACGCGGAAGGCGAGCTTGCCAGCGGGGCGCTTGTCCAGATCGTCGTCAGCCTCGCCCGCATCATCGACGACCCGGATGGCATCACCATGCACGGGGTCGTTCAAATCACCGCTTTGATAGAGGAATAGCCATGGCTCGCGTCACGTTCAAAAAAGACTTCGACTACAAGCCCGTGCATCACACGACGATCGGCTACAAGGCTGGCTGGACCGGAACGGTCAGGCGCGAATGCGCCGATGCTGCCGTCGCTGCCGGTGCTGCGGAAGAGATCGACAAGGATGCGCCGAGCACCGAACAGGCCTGATGCCTTCGTCCATACGCAATCTGGAGCGGCTGCAGAAAAAGCTCGATCGCCTGCCGTCTGTCGCCATGGCGCGGATACGGGAGGCGATGGAACAGGCAGCGGGCGAGATCGTCGCTTTGGCGAAATCTCTTGTCCCGACAGATACCGGGTCTTTGCGAGACAGTATCGGCTGGACCTGGGGGCGGGCGCCACGCGGTGCCATGTCGCTCGCTTCGGTCCAGATGATCGGCGGTGACCTGACCATCACCATCTATGCAGGCAACGACGAAGCCTATTATGCGCGCTGGATCGAATTCGGCACCAAGGAACACATTGCCGGCGGCAAGTTCAAGGGGGCGACAATACCGGCGCAGCCTGCGCGTCCCTTCTTCTACGTGAGCTTCAGGGCTCGGCGGAAATCCACCAAATCCCGTATTTCGCGCGCCATAACCAAGGCGGCGAAGGAAGTCGCCAGCGGCGGCTGACCATCACCTTGTCATAGGAGAAAATCATGGCAACTCCAGTCACTGCCCGCTTTGGGAGATACAGTATTCTCCTGGGGAATACTGCTGATCCAATTGTCTACTCCGCCCCTTGTGGGCTGACGTCGAAAACTCTCACTCTGGGAAAGTCGCTTTCTGAGGTCAGTATTCCAGACTGCGACGATCCTGATGCTCCTATTGTCTTGGGGCGCGATGTCGAAAATATCACGGCGTCCATTTCCGGCGAAGGTGTGCTTGCTGCGTCGGCCGTGCCAACTTGGCTTGATGCCTACGAAAGCACCGAGTCGGTCCCCGTCAAGATCGAGATCGAGTTTTCGACTGGCACTGTCACGTGGACAACTCGGATGCACATAGAGTCTCTCGAGATTGGTGCGGAGGTTGGCGGACGTGTGCAGATCACCGTCTCCATGCAGTCTGACGGCGAGATGGTGCGTACGGATACGTTCGCCTGATGCGCAACGCCAGGATTGAACTTGATTGGGCGGACGGTACATTTTCGTTCCGCCTGGGGTGGGGTGAACTTGCCGAGCTGCAGGAAAAGACTGATGCGGGGCCATATGTGGTGCTGCACCGCCTGCATTCGCAGCAATGGCGGATCGAGGACATTTCGAGTGTCATCCGCCTCGGTCTGATTGGCGGCGGAATGTCGCCAGTAGACGCGCTGCACAAGGTTCGTACCTATGTCGAGGACCGGCCGCCGCTGGAAAGCCACCCCTATGCTGTCGCCATTCTTTCGGCCGGTCTTCTCGGCGCGGAGGACGAGCCAGTGGGGGAGCTGGAAGCGCCGACTCCCGAAGCCCAGTAGATGATCTGCCGAATAGCAAGATCCGGTTTGCTTCGATTTATGGCGTTGGCGCTGCGATGGGATTCACACCACAAGACGTAAATGCAATGTCCATGTGGCAGTTTATGGCTGCCCTTGACGGATACGTGAGGGCCAACACCGCAGATGACGGAAAGATGTCCTCGGCTGAAGCGGATGACCTGTGGAAGTGGATGCAGGAAAAGGGCGGCGGTTGATTATTGAAAGTATGACTCCGGTAAACAAGTCACGGAGCCATATCCAGCCTTCTCGTTGTGCACACCAAGAGCTTCAGAGACAGCGATAAGTTCTTTTTTCCGAATGTCGCAGTCTGCTTTTGATAGGCCCCGCGCTGTTTCCTGCTCTGTATTGCCTATGGCGTGAATCAGTCTGTAAGTCTCCGTTACTGGCTGACGGGTCGCGGCTGTTTCGCTACTCGGCGGAATTTTGCTCACAAGAGCCATCCCGCCAAAAATCCCAACAATAGCCAGCGCCACCCGGCCAAACCCTGGCTTTGCGCCCGCTTTCTTTGCCACGCCTATCCTCGCTCCATCATGATGGTCACTTTTTATCAGGAAGCCAATAATGGCCGCAACTGACCTTGAGCGTCTGGTTGTACAGCTGTCGGCTGATATTACCAAATTTGACAGGGCGCTTTCGCGTGCGCAGGGGATTTCCAACCAGCGCGCTCGCCAGATCGAGACGCGCTTCTCCCGGATGAGCAAGGCTATCAATTCCGGCATCTCGTCGGCGGCTGTGGGCTTGGGAAAGGGGTTTGCGCTAATCGGCGGCGCCCAGGGGCTGAAAACCCTGACGGATAGCGCGACCCGCATCGACAATGCGCTCAAGGTGGCGGGCCTTTCGGGCGAAGATCTGGAGAAGGTTTATCAGAAGCTTTTCGCGGACGCGACGAAGAACGCTGCGCCAATCGAGACTTTGGTTGGGCTCTACGGGAGATTGTCTCTCGTTCAGGGCGAGCTTGGTATATCCTCAGACCAGATCGTCGGGTTCACCAATAACATCGCCCTTGCGCTTCGTGTCGGTGGATCTTCTGCCGAAGAAGCATCCGGTGCATTGCTGCAGCTTAGCCAGGCGCTCGGCAGTGGAACTGTTCACGCGGAGGAATTCAATTCCATCGTCGAAGGTGCTCCGACCATCCTTCAGGCCGCAGCGGCAGGCATCAAGCAGGCAGAGGGGTCGGTCGCGAAACTGCGCCAGATCATGCTTGCCGGCAAACTGTCATCCAAGGCATTGTTCGATGGCTTCCAGGCGGGCGCTCCGATTTTGGAGCAAAAAGTTGCTGGCGCGGTCCTGACGATTGACCAGAGACTGACCAATCTGCAGACATCGCTGATCAATGCTGCTCGTGAGTTCAACAATTCGTCGGGTGCAGCCAACACCTTTGGGTCGGCCATCGATAATATGGCGACCTTCATCAATTCCGTTGATATGGACGGGTTGGCGCAGGAAATCGGCAGCATCATCAATGCCCTTAATCAGGGATCGGCTGCAGCGCAAAATCTTGCCAACTGGATTGGTAAACTGTCCGGCCTGCAGAATGTCGGGCAGAGCGTCATAAATGCATTCGACACCGATGGCGACGGTAAGATATCTGCCTTCGGCGGTGCGCTGACGATTGAATCGACGGTGAGCGCATCTGAAAAGCTCGCGTCGATTTCCCAGAAGCGTCTCGATCTCGAAAAGGAAATCACCGATCTCCAGTCGCAGCCGGAACGGCGGGCGCGGGCCAATGGGTCTCTGCTCGACAGCAAGAAAGCGCAGCTTGCGGCATTGCAGAGCCAGGCAGACAAGGTTGCTGGCAATGCGATACAGGACACGCTCAACAACACAAAAATCGAATATCCGACTGCTGCGCCGAACCTCGGGGTAAGCCCCTCGGCCACGGCTGCCAAGCCTGGCACTTCGGCGAAGTTCACGCCGATTGACATCAGCGATCCGAAGTACAAGCCGGTTTCGACCGGGTCTGGCGGTGGCGGTCGTAAAGGCCGGGGTGGCAAGAGTGATGATCTTCAGCGCGAGGTCGCGCAGATCAAGGAGCGAACGGACGCGCTGAACGCCGAAACAGACGCTCAGTCCAAGATCAATCCTCTGCTGAACGACTATGGCTATGCTGCCGAATATGCCCGCACCCGCCAGGAGCTGCTGACCGCTGCGCAAAAGGCCGGCACGACGATCACGCCTGAACTTCAGGCGAAAATCGATCAGCTGGCCGCGTCCTATGCCAACGCCTCCGCAAAGTCGGAGATGCTGGCCGATAAAAACGAGCAGCTTAAGCAGACCAAGGACGATGTGAAATCCTTCCTCGGCGAAATCCGCCAGGGCCTGACCAATGGCGAGGACTTCTGGAAGTCCTTCGGCGATGCCGGTCTTTCCGTGCTCGACAAGATCATCTCGAAGATCGAGGACCAACTGGCGAGCGCCATTGTCGGCGCCTTCTCTGGTGGGGGTGGTGGCAGCAAGGGTGGGCTGTTCGGTGGCCTGCTCTCGATCTTCGGCCTGAAGGATGGCGGCGTCGTCAAGGCTGCGACCGGCGGCAAGGTAAGTGGTCCTGGAACGGGACGCAGCGATAGTATCCCGGCCATGCTGTCCGATGGCGAATATGTGGTGAACGCGGCTGCGACCAAAAAGCATGCGGCGCTGCTGCAGGCCATCAATTCCGGCAAGGCGATCAAACTTGCTAATGGGGGCGCGGCGAACGGCCTGTCCCTGCCCAACATCAAGCGCGCCTCGGGCGGCTCTTCGTCGCCTTCGCCGATGGACGTTCGGGTGACAGTCGAGGATGACAAGTTTCAGGCCTATGTCACGAAGCGCAGCAACGAGGCTGTCTCGTCGGCGTCGCCTGGCATCGTCAGCAAGTCGGTTAGCTACGCCAACACCACCGCTCCCTCCGCTGTCTCGCAGGCGCAGGATAAGCAGGTGCGCAACTGGAGGCAGAAGTGACGATCATTCCTGTTTGGCCGGTCGGCGTCCTCAGGCCGCAATCCTCAAGCGTGAACCCGGTGCCCTTTTCGCGCGGCAACACGACATTGGGCGGCCAGCACGTTTCGACCAATACGGATGCCGGTTTCTGGTCGATCAAGCTGGAGAACATTCCGCTCCGCAACCGAGACCGGGATCAGTGGCGCTGCTGGAATGCTATCCGCTCCATCCTAAAGGGCACTCCGGGGCGTATCGCCGTCCCGGCAATGTCCTCCCATTCCGCGCCCTATGTCAGCGGAAAATGGGAAGCCTCGCCGGAGGTGCCGCACGACGATGACACGCTGTTCGATGACGATACACCCTATGTTCAGGGCGCCATATCGGTCGTGTCAGTCGGCGTGACGGACATCAATGCTGGCACGATGAAGATGCGCATTATCAACGGCTATGACGATCTCTCTGGCGTGCGTTTTTCCTATGAACACGCACTTTATGAAACAGGCCGTATCTTGAGCGAGGAGGACGGTGTCTGGGAGGTGGAGATCACGCCGCCTGTTCGCGCCGTCATTCCGGCTGGCGCGGATCTCGAATTTGACGAACCGACTTGCCTTTGCTGCCTTGAAGTGGACAGTGGGATGGATCTCGCCAACGCACTTGTCGGCAAGTCAGTGCTGGCGACGGTCAATTTCATCGAAGACACCGACTACTGGAACCGGCTCGCGCTCGGGCTGGAGGTCTGAGTGGCATCCGGCCGCGCACTGCGCATCCTGCTGGATTTCTATCTGCCGGCGGGAACGATAAGGGTATGGGACGGCTCCGGCGGTCCCTTCATCGATCCTGACGGAAACGTCTATCGGGCCTGCCAGCTTGCCGACGGTGCCTTGCAGTCGATCCAGACGGCAATGAACTCGGAGGCCTATTCGCTCAGCCTGTCGCTGATCGGCGTCGACGAGACGATGGCCAACAAGGCCTGGGAGGATGACGAAAACGAGACGGTCATCGGATCGAAGGTCGTCATCAAGATCCAGTACCTGACTGATCGAGGCCAGCCGATCGGTGATCCAGATGTGAAATTCACCGGCCGGATCAACGATCTGTCCTTTTCCGACGAAGCCAGCGACGACGGGATCAAGTCGACCATAACTGTCGACATTGCCAACCGGTTCACGCTTTTGACCCTGACAAGCGGCGTGGTCCTGTCTGATGTCGACCAGCGGGCCCGGTCGAAAAAGCTGAACCCGACGCAGACGGCCGATGATCGCTTCTGTGAACGTGTACCGATCATGCGCGATAAGACTGTCAAATGGCCGAAGTGGTGAAGGCTTGTGGCGGCGATGCCCTATCTGCCTTTCTCGCCCATAACGCCAGCCAGCCCTGGTCCCCTGGATCTGAGATTGATTGCTGTCTGGTGTTGGCGGAGTGGGCAATCTGGCTCGGTCATCCTGACCCGGCCGCCTGGCTGCGGGGAACATATGAACAGGGGCAGGGTCAGATAGACGCACTGATCACGGGCGGCGGCGCCGTCGCGTTGGTCGAGCGCTGCGCCATGTCGATCGGCGGCGTGCCGGTCGATTGCCCTCGGCGCGGCGATATCGGTGTCGTTGGAAGCTCGAAGCTCATTACCCGCCAGTTCGGCGTCATCCATGATGGCAATGGCTGGCTGACACGGACACGGGATGGATTCGTCCCTGTGACGGCAAAAACCCTTTCGGCTTGGAAAATCTAAATGGGTCTTGAATGGATTGCGCTGGCGGTCTCGTCGATCGCCACGACACAGCTCGCCGCCACGGCGCTGTATCTCGGCACCTATGCCCTAGCCTATACCGGCCTCGCCTATGGCTCGATGCTGCTCAATGGGCTGGTGAACAAGACCGAGGTACCGAAGCCTGATGACGGGTCGTATAACCTCAAGCAGAACGTGCCGTCGCTCGCCTATGTCCTCGGCAAGACGAAGAAGGGCGGGGACTATGTCTTTCTCGAAGAAAAGGACGGGTGGGCTTATCACATTATCGTCTGGGCAGGCCATCGCATCAACGGCTTCACGCAGCACTACCTGCATGATGAACCCGTAACGCTTGGATTGGACGGATGGATCGCCAGCCCGGATCACTTCGAGGACCAGGTACAGATTCAGACGCGGCTGGGGACGAATGTCGGCGTTCCGTACAGCGACATTGTCACCAAGTTCCCCGACCTATGGACGAATAACCACCGTGGTGACGGGCTTGCCTCGATCATGATGGTGGTGACCGGCGTCCCGGCGGAGGATTATAGCGATGTCTTCCCGAACGGCATGCCGGAACATTCGGCGGTCGGCGAAGGCAGGGCGCTCTATGATCCACGCAAGGATAGCACGCAGGGCGGTTCGGGAAGCCATCGTTACGACAATGAGGCTACCTGGCAATATTCGTCGAACCTCGCATTGATGCGCCTTTGGCATCTGTGCAATCCGGTCGGCGGCAAGCTGTCTTTCGAAGACATGTATATGCCGGAATGGATCAACGCCGCGAACGTCTGCGACCAGCAGGTGACCAATCGCAGCGGCGGGTCTGAGAACCGGTATCACGGCGGCTTCTGGTTCCGGGCCGAAAACAGTCCGACCGATGTCGGTGCCATCATGGACGATGCCGGCGAGATGGTCGTCTATGAGCGCGCTGATGGTCTGGTCGGCGTGCATGCCGGTGAATTCTTCGAGCCTGATATCCGGCTGGTGAAGTCCGACATCATCTCGATTAACATCAACAAGAACAAGGCGGATGCGAACACAGTGCTTGCCGTGCGCGGGCAGTATGTCAACCCCGACAATGCCTACAACACCGAAGACGCGGCGATCTATGGCGATCCCTATGCCGAAGCCGACGACCTGACGGAGAGGACGAAGACCTATCAGAGTGAATGCGTCCAGTCCCACAACCACTGCCAGCGCAAGCAGAAGCTGACCTTTATCCGCACCAACGCGCGCAAGATCTCGCTGGTCGCGACCTATGAAGCGGCCAAGAATGCGCCGTACCGCCGTTTCATCAAGGTTCACTATCCGCCTAAGGCTATTGAGGCGACCATCGAGAT
Source organism: Neorhizobium sp. NCHU2750 (assembly GCF_003597675.1). Taxonomy (NCBI): domain Bacteria; kingdom Pseudomonadati; phylum Pseudomonadota; class Alphaproteobacteria; order Hyphomicrobiales; family Rhizobiaceae; genus Neorhizobium; species Neorhizobium sp. NCHU2750. Next base: position 661,685 of record NZ_CP030827.1, read on the forward strand.
CATCGAGACGCCGCAGATTGATCTGCAGGCAATGACGATCTCGCTTTCGGGCATCATCGTCGATGCGAGCCTTTATGATTTCGACGCCGCGACCGAGGAAGGGACGCCTGGCAATATTGTCGAGATCAACGACAGCAGCGGCGTCCCGGAACCGGTCGGCGTCAGCATCTCGGTTATCAACGAGGTCGTTTCGGGCGGCTCCACGGCGGCGCGGATCAAGGCCACGTGGACGCATTATTCGGACGCGCTGACATATCAGCTTCAGTGGGTCAGAACGGATGGGTCTTCCGCTGCCGAATCGGTCTACTCGACCGCTGGTGATGACGAGGTGTCGTCAGGTTATCTTGTCGATGGAGCCGAATACAAGGCGCGGCTGCGAGCGTGGGGGAGTACCACTAGTTCCGACTGGACGGACTATGTCCCTCTGACCGCGACGGCTGATCCGGTGCCTCCGGACTCGGTGACGAATGCCTCGGTATCTGTCGATGACGACGATGCAACCTTCATCTGGACAGCGCCGAACAGCAGTAACTATTACGCCTGCCGGATCTATATCGGCCTGTCGGATACCTTCGCCAACGCGACCTTGATGGCCACGGAATACGGCGGTCCCGGTCTGGCTGATCAGCGGACCATCCTCAACATCGAAGACGGCCACGATTATTACGGTTGGCTCGTCGCCATCAATGCATCTGGCGTGGCAGCGCCGGCTGTCTCTGTCGGCATGTTCACTATCGCCGCCTGATCAACTCTGAAAATCTGAACCTTTGCCCTGCGTTCTCGCGGGGCGCTTTTGCATGGGGAATGGCATGGTCGATATAACCGCAGCCGAAGTGTGGGACGATTATGTCTCCAGCGGCATTCCGTCTTCCGGGAAGAAAAAGCCGAAAAAGTCGGAGATCCGCAAGTGGGGTGCCTGGGTTGAATCCATTATCGGTGCTTTCACGTCGAATGGCGGTCTGATTTATACCAGCCTTACGACGTTGAACGCCGACCTCGCCCATGACGCCAACACAATGGCGTGGGTTATTGATGGCACCACTAGTGGCATCTACATGAAGGTTGGCGCCTCTGGTACTGGTTCTTGGCTCCGGGTATCGAACCTTCCTTTTTCGTTCATCATTGGGTCGGACGTAGGATCTGGAACGGCTAATGCTATCTTGATCACTACAGATGTGCCGGTATCTGATGGTGCGATTATCGCATTCAGCCTTGCCAGAAGCACCACGTCTTCCCCTGTAACTGTTTCCATAAACAGCGGCTCCATTCTCACCATCAAGAGCAACCGTGGCTCAGATGTGTCCGGTCTATCGGCAGGCATGGAAGTTTGGGGCCGAATTCACTCATCCGACAGCACCTTCAGACTGATCAGCGATCAGGACGTATCGCTCCTAATCGATCAGGCCAAAGCCGAATTGATCGATGCCGCCGAAGATATCCGCGACCAAGCAGCCGCTAGCGCAACCGCAGCCGCCGCATCCGCCACCCAAGCCCAGACTTACGCGGAGATGGTCGGCGCTGCTGTCTACGACTTCAACTTTGATAGCGACCCGGAAACTCCCGGTTACGACTGGAACGAGGAATAATAAAGATGACACGTGTACCCAGACAGTTGGCAGGGCTTGGCGCCTCCGACATCGCTGACGCTACGGCTTTCGATGTTTATATTGGTCCTTCGCGTGAGGTGACAGTTGATCCAACCCGTGGAATTTTGGCCCTTCATGACGGGTCTACGGCCGGCGGCAAGCAGTTCAGCATCAGTGATGACCTGCCAGACCCTGTCGCGTCCACCCTTTTGCGGCAGAAGTCTGACCTTTCTGGCTACGAGCCTATCACTGCTACACAGCTTCAGGATTTCACCACGAGCCTCTCATTCGCGGCTACGGCAGGCGGACTGCGTCAGTGGGGCACGCGAGTTGCAATCGGGCAGGGTGCGCTGGCAGCTATGCCGCAGTCCAGCGTCGGAAGTCAGGCACTCGTTGTTTTGGGAATGAATGCAGCGCCTGCTGCGACCGACGCAAACGGCGGGGTGGTGATAGGTCATGACGCGCTGAAATACGCGGCAATCATCCCGTATCAGATTGTGGCGATCGGCCATCGCGTTATGCGTGATCTTATGGCGTCGAGCACCAGTCTTAGCTCGGAGCCAGGGAACCGAAACACGGCGGTCGGCGCCCTGTCCTCGGTTTTCATGACGACTGGCTATCAAAACGTCTCTTATGGCCGGAACTCAGGTGGTGGCGTCTCCACCGGCTACCAGAACACTGCGCTTGGAACGGACGCATTGGGCGGCTACGGCCCCACTGGTCTCTCTGGCGAAATCCAGAATTACGCGCCTATTACCGGCTATCAGAATACTGCGGTGGGCTATCGGGCAGGTAAGAGCCAGCTTGGGGCGAATGAGAACACCCTCATGGGTGCCCGTGCCGGGAGCGCGCTCAAGAATGGCGGACTTAATACGGTAATTGGGTCGGGAGCCCTTATCAACGGCGAGTCCGCGAATGGCATCACAGGCAATGTAATCAAGAGTTCTACCGTTCTTTCGTCGACATATGTTGTGTCTGGTTCCACGGTAACCCTTACAACGCCTTCGGCGCATGGGGCGGCGGTCGGCGATACAATTCTTCTGACTTACGCATCCGGCCCCTGCTATGACAAAACGGCAGACACGGATGTTCCGGCTGTCGTTGTTTCTGTTCCGTCCACAACGACACTGACGTTCGCTGCTGAGGCAGCAGCAGCGGGTAGCGGTAACTGCACCCTTAACCAGGTCATTGGTCAAACCGCAGGCAGCACGGTTACACAAGCTACAGTAGTGGGCCGGGGCGCCTTGTCGGCCTATCTCAACGGTCAGGGCGTCGTCGCAGTTGGGTATAGTGCATTCAACAATCTCCAGACAGGTAGCAATGGGGTTGCTGTCGGGCGTTTCGCCGGCTCGGTCAATGTCGATGGCACCAATAACACGAGTTATGGCGACAACGTTTCCTGCATCGGTCAGGGCTCTCGCGTATCGGGCACCAACCAGTTGCAGTTGGGCGACACGGCCACCACGGTATACGCTCAGGCAGCCGTGCAGGTTAGATCCGACGAGCGCGATAAGGCAGATATCCGCGACACGGTGCTGGGGCTTGACTTCCTGATGAAGCTTCGCCCGGTCGATTACCGATGGGACATGCGCGAAGACTATATCGAGCCGTTCCGCGATCCGCCTTCTCTGCCGGATATTGACCGTCCTGAGGGTCTTGAATCCCCGGGTGCTGAGCCCACCGACAAAACGAGCGAAGCCTATCAAGAGTGGGCCGCTCGCAGCGCAACGTACTCGGAAGACCTTGCCGCTTACAAGGAACTTCAATCCGCCTACGAGGCGGCGATGGCGTCCTACAACGAGGAACTTGCCGCTTGGCAGACCGAGAAGGATGCTTATGACGCAACTTGGTCGGAATGGTTCAAGAACCCTACAAGGGACGGCTCGAAGAAGCGCGAACGCTTCCACCATGGCCTGATCGCGCAGGAGGTCAAGGCTGTGATGACGGATATGAGCGTTGATTTCGCTGGCCTGCAAGATCACTCAGTCAATGGCGGCAAAGACGTTCTGACCATGCGTTATGAGGAGCTTATTCCGGCACTGCTCAAGGGCATGCAGGAACAGCAGGCGATGATTGTGGAACTTCAGGCGCAGGTGGCTGCGGTTCAGCAAGGGAGCCAAACGCCTCCCATAGATTGATCCGCTTCGGGTTCCACGGCCTGAGATCCGGAGCGCGCTCTCTCAGTTGATCAGCGAAGCGGTCAGGCTCATCAAAATCCATTCCGGCGAGATCCTTGAAGCTAAAACTCCACCACTTAAGGTCGAGAAGGTTCTCGAATATGTTAGGTGAGAACCTGTGCCTGATGAATCTAGCGGGTACGCCGCCTACAACAGAATAAGGTGCGACATCCTTCGTAACAACGGCACCTGTGGCAATGATGGCGCCGTCGCCGATAGTTATCCCACGCGCTATACGTACGTCGGCGCCAATCCAGACGTCGTTTCCTATTGTCGGCATTAGCTTCTGTTTATTACGCACCGAGACAAACTCGCCAATGCCGAAATCTTTATATGCCTGTCGAACCCATCGAGTTTCGGCGTTGCATACCATTAAACTGGTTGTTACCGCCTCGGCTGGGTGACCCCACCCAAAAACTTCGACGTTTCTGGCAATCGAACAATACCTTCCAACCTTGATGTCAAGTGGAAGACCGGAGGCGCTGTAAGAAAACGCGCCAAAATTAAGGATCGAAAAACCAACTTCACGGAACGTGACGTATGGCTCTACAACAGTTTTCTTGTGGATCGTTAGTCTGTCGCCGACCTTCCAGCGGCGCTTAGCCCCTGGCTTCTTTTGCTCGTCATCGTAGACACGTATGCGATCAAGAAATTGCAAAACTTCGTCGTCAACTACGACTTTGAAAACCTTACCTTCGTCTTTTAAATGCATCTCACACAACTAGCCCCCAGGTTGTGCTGGCACGCTAGACGAGTTCATGCGGGTGGCGCAAGTACAACTTTTCCTAATTAATTTCGGAGGAGCCCATGAACCGGGAGAAGCCCGCGCCTGTGAAGGCAGCGGTGAAGCGGAGCTTTGTCTCCTCGCTGGATGTGTTCGGCCTTGAGCCGGTGGAACACTTCGGCCGCGTCTTCAAGAAAGCGTGGTCGATCCGGCTCAATCTTCTCGCCGGCTTCTTCGCCGGCTTGGAAATCGCTCTCCCCATCCTCGATCAATGGATCGTCATTCCTCGCGGCCTCTTCGCCGCCATGTCGGGCTTCACCGCCATGGCCAGCACCGTCGCGCGCCTCGTCGCCCAACGCTCTGTTTCCAATCCACCCAAGGACGAACCGAATGCCGACACAGCCCCTCAACCAAAAGTCTAAGCGCGCCGCCGCTGCCATTGCCGGGATTGCGGCCGTCTCCGTTGGAGGGATGGTGGCTCTCTTCGGCGGTGAGAAGCCTGTCCATGATGATGTTGCCCTTGCCAGCGCGGCGCTCGTCCAGCCGTGGGAAGGGCGATCGCTGAAGGCTTACCTCGATACGATCGCAAAGCCGCCCGTCTGGACGATCTGCGACGGCGACACGACGAACGTGAAGGCTGGCACTATCGAGACGCCACAGGGCTGCAACAGGCGCCTGGCTGTGAAGATGGAGCGGGACTACCGGGCGCCGCTCACTCAGTGCATCAACGGATGGGAAGGTCGGCCGATCGCATGGCGGGCGATGATGCTTTCCCTTTCCTGGAACATCGGAACCGGTGCTGCCTGTAATTCGACGGCGGCAAAGCTCGGTCGGGCCGGGCAGTACCTTGCCAGCTGCAACGCTGCCACGGCGTTCAACAAGGCTGGCGGCAAGGTCATCATCGGCATCGTCCGGCGCCGGGAGAACGGGGACGCTACTCGGATCGGGGAAGGCGAGCTTTGCGCAACCGGGGTGAGCGGCTGATGTTCAAAAACCTCTCCGACATCATCAAGATCCCACTGGCGGTTATCGCCGGCATCATCATCGCTGCTGTCTTCCTCCTGTTCTTCTACGAGGGCCTGAGCCTGCCGATCATCGGTCAGGTGATTGATGGCCGGGTGGCGAGGGCTGAGAAGGCCGCGACGGCCGACATGGTCAAGCAAGCCGATCTCGACACGGCAAACGGCCTCCTTCTCAAAGCTCAGCGGGAAGCCGCGTTCAACGCCTCCATGGCGCGCTCTGCTCAGCAGCAGGCCAGCCAGGCCCAATCCGATCTCCAGACAGCAATGGAAAAGCACGATGCTGCAGCAGCCAAAGACGAAGCCGAACACCCTGACGACGGCGGCCGCTGGTCTCCTGCTGATAGTGATTGGCGGATGCGCCACTGATCAGCAGGCCTACAGCACGGCAGTGGTGACGAAGGCCATAGCCGAAGCGCCTACCAATCTACCCGACTGGCCGGCGCAGTGCAGCGCCGACATGCCGGTGGTAGTGCCGAAGGACGGCGAAAAGTTCCGGTTCATTCAGGATCGGTGGGAGATCGTCCGCGATAACGAGAACAAGAAGAACGCCTGGTGCAGCCAGTTCTACGCCGATGCCAAGGCCAATGCGGCGGGTGGCGTCCAGAAATAATCGTCTCCAGCAAAAGAGGATCGCATGGCCAAGAAAGTCTACCTCATTACGAGGCGCGGGCTTGCGTACCGCGTTTCTACATCGCCGCCCGCAGAGGGTGAGCATGGCGTCCTTTTCGAAAGCGAGAATGGTATCGCTTGGGATGCCTCCGAAATACAGGGCGGTGGGGTGATATACCCATCGTGGGTCTCTGTCGCCGACGATGGATCGAGACCGTTGGTTTCGGCTAATCCGACGCTCGGGCAGTATTGGGTCAACGGTATCACCTACACCAGCAAGGCGGAGTTCGAAGCTGCCGAACTGGCGGCAGTACTCGCCAACGGATACCAGTCGATGACGTTGGTCGCTTGGTATACGACCCCCGCCAATCACTCTGCTGTGCAGGTGATCTGGACGCTCTCAGATGGAACGACATCCAACCGGATCGCCAATAGGCGTCAGGTGTCTCCGAATATAGCCCTCAACGTAGGTTTCGGTGGTGTCGAACAGGCCGGCACCTCCGGCATATCTGTCGGTAATGCGGCTCAGTCTGCCGATAGCACTGCGATCAGAACAGCATTTGGTTGGGCGCTGAATGACCTTATAGTTTCAGTTGCCGGTGCTGGTACCTCCGATCTCTCTGCATCGATCCCAACGGGGCTCAATAACATCGTCCGCCTATCGAACTATGACACGGTTTGCACGCGCTACGATATTTGGCCCTCCAAACTATCGACTCTTGAAACGCTATCTTGGACAGCGGCAGATAACGCTCTGATGGCCAACGGTGACAGCTTCGTTGAAGGTGGCGTAAATGGCGGTCCTGTCTTCCCGTCAATTTTGCAGTCTACGTCCGGTCGAACCGTTCTGAATTATGGCAAGGGCGGCAACACCATCGAGCAAATCATGGCACGGCAAACGCGCTCTCCGCGTGCCAAGAACTTTACGCAGATCATCTGGGATGGCGATCAGAACGGGATTGTTTCAGTCTCCGATTACATCGCCAAGATCAAGGCTGGCATGGCGGGATACGGCAAATTCATCATCCTCCCGCCATTTGTCGATCGGGGGCAGACCGATGTCTCGCAGGAAGTCGCAATTCGTGACGCCATGGTAGCTGAGTTTGGCAGCAAGGTTCTCGATTGGCGAGATTTTGCAACTCTCGACGGTAACGGCAACCCGACAGACGCGATGTACTTCAAAACCGATGGTACGGACAACATCCACGGTTCGACCGCCCTGATGAACGCTGCTGCAACAGCGGTCGTGAATAAGCTTACGGCTTTGAGCTATTAACCCACCGCCCTAACATCAAAAGCGATATCGGTTATTCCTTCGGCGGCGTTTCTTCTCGCTGCCGAAGGGCTTCAAGAACAGCCTCGCGGATGAACTCGGCACGCTTCTGCTTGCCGACGATCGCATCGATACGATCCGGCACGTCAGCCGGGAGCCGGACTAGAACCGGTGTTACGTTCAGTGGTGGTCGCCCCATTCTTGCTGGCGTATCCGATATCGGAAAGTTCGTCAATTTGGCCTCCAAAGCGATATCGCTTATTGACGGAGTAACCGATATCTCTTATATCGGCAATGTGAGGACGGCGAGCTTTCATCCTTCGGGATGAATGATAGGACTTTTCGAGATTGATCTATCGCCTAGATCTCGTGCCGACCGAAGCGGAACAAGGGCATGCCGGGTGGCCCAGACTTCGGACCCGGCAACAATTCGCCCGATCGGGTACCGGAAACAACACCCGCCACGCCTCTCAATGATGCGCACCCTGGCGGGTTTTCTTATCCCCCGTCGCCCTAGAACCAAACGCGAGGCGACAAACCGTTCGCCTCGCGCATCCGATCATACCAATCTTCGACTGCCTTGGCTGCCTGCCAGTGTTCTTGCTCCCATCCTCGATGTGGCATGATGATACGGTGCTTGAAGCCGTCCTTCCCATGAGCGCCGCCTGACCACATGAATTCATTCTTGTGGGTGTGTGTCGTCAGGTCTCGCATGACCCGGCCGATATAGATCGAGCCGTCATAGCCGCTCCAGTCCTCATGGCCTTCTCCGGGCCACGTAACCCGCCATTCATATTTTCTCTGCCACGCGTCCGTCATCAGCGGACGGAAACCCATATCCACTCCCCAGTCAAGGAAATCGAAATGAGCGATGGCTATCGAGGGACCGGCGTCTGGATAAGGCTCCAGCATCGCTTCGGCCCTCGCATGATGGAGTGGTTCTATTCCATTCATATGATCGTCTTCGGTGGCGTGCTTCTGCTGCCATCGCAAACGTTCAACCAACCCGCCTTCATGTCGTTTCGCGACCTGGTGCCGTCTGAAGACGCGTTGGGCTGGACTATGCTTATTGTCGGCTGCATTCGGATTATTGGGCTTGTCATCAATGGCGCCCGAAAGCAGGTGACGCCCCAGATCCGGCAATTTTCGGCCGCTGTTGGATGTCTCATCTGGACAGGCATAACTTATGGCTTCGCATCCTCTGACGTCGTCAGCACATGGATTGCCATCTACCCGTTCTTCGCGATTGGAGAGCTGGTGAACATCAATCGCGCTGCTCGTGATCAAGGGGAAGCACACAATGGCACAACAACTGTCTGAGCTACCGCCGCTTGCTCTGATCGCATTCGGCGTCACCGTCGCAATCATTTTCGTTGTTCGTTACGCCGGGATCTCCGCCGGCGCCAATTCATCGCCCCAGAAAAGCGCGACGACGGCCGAAGTCGCCGCTGTCATCGTAGACCCGACCGCCCTCAATAATGCGACGGCTGCCGTTAAGGAGCTTGCCGCAGAGCTGAAGGTGGATCGGGAGCAAAAGGATGATCATGTCCATATGCTGTGTCGGCGTCTGGAAACGCTTGCCAGCGAGATGGAAGGGCTTACCCGTTCAATCGGTGCTCTCGTTCTTGAGATGGCGCGGAAGCGCTAGAGTTCGTTCTCGAACAGGTAGAGGTTGTGGCGATCGGCAACAACCCTTCCGGCGTTTCTGGGGTTGGCGTATGTGCCGAGGAAGACAGCTGCGCTACGCCAGCCTCCGGCATCCATGATGGATTTGATGTCCATGCCCATCGCCAGCGTGTTGTTGGCGAAGGCGTGCCGGCCGCATGTATGCGATGGCTTATAGGTCAGTCCCGCGCGCTTGCAGACGGCCTGAATGCGCTCGTTGACCGAGTGCCGGCACTTGTAGCGGAATACCCTGGCGTCTGGCTCGGCGATCTCCGATAGCTGATAGAGCCGTGCGACGAGCTGGTCCGTCAAATACCGCGTCGAATTTCTTTCTGTCTTGGTCTTGACCAGCAACGCAGTCCTTCCGACGAGATCCACATCCTTCCACCTGAGGCCGATTGCCTCGGAAACGCGCGCGCCTGTCTAGCTCATGAACATGACCAGCGCCGCAACATGCGGCAGGCCATCTTCCGCGCACTGCCGAACGAAAGCATGCAGCCAAGCCTGCGATGCCGCCTTCTTCCTCTTCGGCCTTTCCTCCTTAAAATTCCTGATCCGGACGACTGGTCCCCATCCTCGATCGTAGGCATGGTTGCAGGCGGCTCGGACCGGCGTGATGACGCAACGGTTTCGCGTCGCGTTGGTCTGCGTCGGATATAGCTCTTTCGCAAGCTCGCGGATGTCGAAAGGAAAAATCTCGGTCAGCATCTTCGTGCCGATCAGGGGCAGGATCTTCGGCAGATACTTCTTGTCGCCGCCGTGCAGCATATAGCTGTCAGCTGCGTCGGCGAATGTCTTTGCTGCTGGAAATGGCTGGATCGATGTGGCCGGAATGTTCGGCCTGAACGTCATGTTCATTGTTGGCTCCGGTACTCAGAACAAACCCGGAAGCGGACCGTTTGCGGACCGCTTCGATGAAAAAGCCCGGAACAGACTGTGATCAAATGGTGTTGCCTGTCCCGGCAAAGGTGGGTTTTCGCGAAGCCATCGCCGTTCGGGACGTGGGGGTCGAGTGTTCGAATCACTCCACTCCGACCAGTTTGAACACTTTCCCGAAAAATCCCCTTCATGTTTTCATGATCAATATCAGATGCGCCTCGCACGGCTCGCGGCGTGATTCTGTATCGTGATGTGTTTTCCTGTTTATGTAATCTGAGGTTGCTTTATCATCTCGCCGGGACCGGCGGGGGATGAACCATGCGCACTGGCAGGATGAGCGGCAATGCACCGTTATCGCATTGCATCGGCGGTGAAGTGATCGGGGAGGGGCGGCCATGAGTGTCGGCATCCGCTTCTCCGAGGTCCGAAAGCAGGAATACCGCGCGATCCTTGCCAGGCGAAGGCGATTGAAGAGCGCCGGTCTTGAGACATCAGGCAAGGATGGGCGCCCAGAGGATCTTTTGGGGATAGCCCTGTCGGGCGGCGGCAACCGATCCGCGGTCTTTTGCCTGGGCGCGCTTCAGGCGCTCGACGCATTCGGGCTGATCAGGAGGGCGGACTATCTCTCCACAGTGTCCGGCGGCGGCTATATCGGTGCGGGCATGGTCGCGGCGATGACCCGCGGCGATGTCAAATCTCACGGCTTTCCCTATGCGGCAGGAAACGGCCCGAAGACGGGCAGCGGTGAGGGAAGCGACCACGGAAACGATATGAGTGATAGCGAGGCAGTCAGCCATATTCGCGATCACAGCCGTTATCTCATCCCCCACGGGCTTTCGGACGTCCTGGTCTCGGCGGCCATCCTTCTTCGCGGCATTGCGGTCAATCTGTTCCTGATCCTGTTTCTCATTGTCCCGCTTGCGACCGTCAACGTCCTCAACAATCCGACCGTCGACCACCTCGGCAGAAGCGCCTTTTATGATGTCGCGGCCTACTACCTGTCCAATATAGTGCCATTGCCACAGTTCTCCGGCCTGAAGACCGAGCCGCTCTTGGCAACAAAGGCTTTGGGTCTGGCGCTTCTTGCCTACCTGATCGGCTGGGGCCTGTGGAAATCATTGCCTGAGCGGCAGGGAATGAGGCCCGAGAACCGCGGCAGGGGCGAGTTGTCTTCAACCGGCATGACAGTCGCACGGTTTATGATCGTGCTGTTCCTCGGTGTCGCCATGCTGGAATTGCAGGGGCCGATCCTGACCTGGCTGGCAACGACCTACGAAAAGACGGAGGGGGGCCAGACCTCCTACCGGGCCTTTTACGTCCTGCTGGCTGGCATTGTCGCGGCCACGGCCAGCCAGCAGAAGCGCCTTGCCGGCTGGATCGAAAAGGGTTTCGACAGTCCGCAGTTCAAGATGAAGCTGAGAGCGGTTCTGTCTCACGTCCTGTTGTTCATCGCCGCCCTGATCGTGCCTTTGCTGATCTATGGCGCCTATCTTCAGATATCGCTCTGGGGCATCCAGTGGGCGACGTTCTGCCTGCATGCGCGCATCGCCATCGAAGCCTGCCTCCCACCGGATTCTCCGGCCTTCGTATCCTCGGCCTGGGCCGCCTATGTGCTGCTCGCGGCCATTCTCGTTATGCTCGTCTGGGAAGTGGTCGTCTTCGGATTTACCGTCAGGGGCCGCGATACCCTTCGTCTGCTGGGCAAGAGGTTGCGCGAACCTGACAACTGCACGCCTCGCATTCTCTGCGCGTGTCTTGCCCTGATCATATTTCTCCTGCTGTCGACCGTGGCCACACGCGGATTTGGGCCGGGTGGCGACGCCCATGTCCGTGCCGTCGCCTATCAGGTCGCCATCAACTATGTGCTCGCATCCGTGCTGGTGGTGCTGCTGACGATGAATTTCGCCAACAACGCCAATTCGCTGCATCGGCTCTACCGCGATCGCCTGAATGTCGCTTTTCGCCTCGGCGGCAAGGGCAAGGGCCAGCCGCTCCTGCTGCACGAGCTGAACGATGCGGCACCCTATCTGCTGATCAATGGCACGCTGAATGCGCGCCTGTCGCAGGATACGCTCGATGAGGTGAAGAGGAGTGCCGGGCAGGCGGGTCTTTCCACCCGCACGGCCGATCCCGCCATGCGCGGCCGCAATGCGGAATTCTTCCTGTTCTCCCGTTTTTTCGTCGGCAGCGACACGACCGGCTATACGGATGCGAAGCTGATGTGGGAAAGGGACAAGGAGCTCAACCTTGCCAGTGCCGTTGCCATTTCCGGCGCGGCCGTCTCGTCCGCCATGGGCCGGATCAAGCTCGGCCTTCTCAGCCCGACGCTGGCACTCTTGAACCTCAGGTTGGGATATTGGCTTGGCAATCCGCGTTATGCCGAAACCCCCACCGCCGAACTGCCGCCCAATCTGCCCTGGCACGATTTTTTCAATGCCTATCTGATCGCGGAATCATTCGGCCTTTTGCGGTCGGACAGTTCCAAGGTCTACGTCACCGATGGCGGCCATATCGACAATATCGGCCTCTACCAGCTGCTGAAGCGCAAATGCGAGCATATCATCATCATCGATGCCGAAGCTGATCCGGCGATGAATTTCGGCGCGCTGGTCGACGTCCAGCGTTTCGCCCGCATCGATCTCGGCTACCGGATCGTTCTCGACTGGCAGCACCTGCGCGATGCCGCCGCCGCGCGCCAGTCGGCCAAGGGGCAGCGTGTGCCGGCGAGCCAGACGGCTCTGCACGACTGCCATTTCGCCACCGGCTATATCGACTATGGCGACGGCAAGCGGGGAACGCTCCTCTATATCAAGGCCATCGTGACCGGCGATGAATCGGATTATGTGCTGGATTATGAGCGGCGCTTCCCGGCCTTCCCGCATGAGGCTACCAGCGATCAGTTCTTCTCCGAAGAGCAGATGGAGGCCTACCGCGCCCTCGGCTTCCACGCCGTGCGCCGTGCGCTCTCCGTGCCCAGTGACGAGCCGCCTCTGCCGGAAACGTCAGACAGCGAAAATACCCGCTGGAGCGGTGTTGCCAGGATGCGGCAGGCCCTGCACGTCACAGTGGGCAATCTCGAATGAGATCCTCACAGGCTCCCGCTGGCGGAAGCCTGTGAGGTGCTACGATTGGACGGGCGTCAGATATCGCTGCCGGCGCCCGAGAAGAATTCGGCGGCTTCCGCGGCCGTCATCCGGCGGATTTCCGTCTCGTCGCGCCGGTTGGCGAAGAGTTCGCTCGCCATCAGCTGTTCGGCGAGATCGGCCGGCAGCGACAGCACGACGCGCTGCTCGCCATCCTTGCTGCGATGGATACCGCCCAGGCCACCGCGCTTGGCGGTCACCATGCCGCCGGCCACCGTGTTCAGCGTATCCGGATCGATCAGGATGAAGGCACCGGTCGAGCGGTTCTGGTCATAGGCGTCGAAGACTGCCTGTTCCTCGAAGGAAAGATGCACCTTGCCGATGGCGTTCATGGCAAGCGCAGAGGCATGCGGCTTCCACTGGCCGGTGGCAAGTTCAAGCTGCGAGACCGGCTCGATGGTCACCCGCTGGCGCCGCGCACCGCTTTTCAGCCAGTAGCGCTTGCCAGGCTCGATGCCGCCCGGCTGCAGCGAGACGAGCTGTGCGTCGAAGGATGCGCCGGTCATCGGCTGGCCATCGATGGAGACGATCATGTCGCCGCGCGCCACATCCACCTGACGGTCGAGCACCAGCGTGATCGCGTCACCGGCGACGGCTGCATTGCGCACCAGATCGAAGGTGACGATCTGCTTCACATTGGCAACCGTGCCGGACGGCAGGATGGCAACGGAATCGCCCGGCTTGATCGACCCACCCGAGACGGTGCCCTGATAGCCGCGAAAGCTTTCGCCCGGACGCACGACGCGTTGCACCGGCAGGCGGAAACCGCCGGCCTGGGTGGAGCGGCTGGTGGCAAGCTCCAGCGCCTCGATCAGCGTCGGGCCTTCATACCAGGGCATTGCCTCTGCGCCGGAAAGCACGACGTTCTCGCCCTTCAGGGCCGACATCGGGATCGCCGTGATCTGCTTGACGCCAAGGGCCAGCGCAAACTCGCGGAATTCGTTGGCGATCTTCTCGAACACCGCCTTGTCATAGTTGATCAGGTCGATCTTGTTGACGGCGAGCACGAACTGGCGAATGCCCATCAAAGCCGCGATCGTCGCGTGACGGCGGGTCTGCTCCAGAAGCCCGGCGCGCGCATCCGCCAAAAGGATGGCGAGATCGGCGGTCGAGGCGCCGGTCACCATATTGCGGGTATATTGCTCATGGCCGGGCGTATCGGCGACGATGAACGAACGCCGGTCGGTGGAGAAATAGCGATAGGCGACATCGATCGTGATGCCCTGTTCGCGCTCGGCCTGCAGACCATCGAGCAGCAGGGCGAAATCCGGCAGGCCGAGATCGTTCTGTTGTCCGCTGTCGCGGGCAAGCGTTGCCGCCTGGTCTTCCTTGACCGCCTTGGTGTCCCACAGAAGCCGGCCGATCAGCGTCGACTTGCCGTCATCGACGGAGCCGCAGGTGATCAGGCGCAACGGACGCGTATCGCGCGACGAGACGCGGGCCGCGGTTTCGGCGAAGGGGATGACATTGGCCGAAGCGGCCTGTGTCGCGGCGGGTGCTGGTGCGGATGCGCTCATCTCAAAAATATCCTTCGCGCTTCTTCTTTTCCATCGAGCCGGACTGGTCGCGGTCGATCGCGCGGCCCTGGCGTTCGGAAACGGTGGCAATCTCGAGTTCGGCAATGACTTCTTCGAGGTTCGATGCCGTCGAGCGGATCGCGCCGGTCAGCGGGAAGCAGCCGAGCGTGCGGAAGCGGATCATGCCGTGCTGGATTTCCTCGCCGGGCTTCAGTTCCAGGCGCGGGTCCTCGGCAAGGATCATCATCCCGTCGCGCTCCACGTAAGGCCGCTCGGCGGCGTAATAGAGCGGCACCAGCGGAATGTCTTCCGCCTGGATGTAGCGCCAGATATCCACCTCGGTCCAGTTTGACAGGGGGAAGGCGCGAACGCTTTCGCCCTTCTTGATCATGCCGTTATAGATGTTCCACAATTCCGGCCGCTGGTTGCGCGGATCCCATTTGTGGTCCGGCGTGCGGAAGGAATAGATGCGCTCCTTGGCACGCGAGGCTTCCTCGTCGCGCCGCGCGCCACCGAAGGCCGCATCATAGCCGCCGGCATCGAGAGCCTGCTTCAACGCTTCCGTCTTCATCACGTCGGTATAGAAGGCCGAGCCGTGGGTGAAGGGCGTGATGTTCTCTTCGCGACCGCGCTTGTTGGTATGGACCACGAGGTCGAGATCGTATTTCTCGGCGATCTGGTCGCGGAACTCGATCATCTCCTTGAACTTCCAGGTCGTGTCGACATGCAGAAGCGGGAAGGGGACGCGGCCCGGGAAAAACGCCTTGCGCGCGAGATGTAAGAGGACGGAGGAATCCTTGCCGATCGAATAGAGCATGACCGGGTTATCGAATTCCGCCGCAACCTCGCGGAAGATATGGATCGCTTCGTTTTCGAGAGCCTTGAGATGCGGATCGAGTGGCGGGCGGGAAACGGGTGGGTTCTTGAATTCCGTTTCCTGTACAGACAGGGACATTTCGGTCTCCGGTAGGTCTTTAGACAAACACAAAACTGGTGGCGTGGTTTTCGACTGTGGGACTGCCCCTCATCCGCCTGCCGGCACCTTCTCCCCATAAACGGGGCGAAGGACGCAAGCGGCGCCCTTTCCGTGCCTCGCCGCGGTAAAGCGGGCCACGTCCCCTCTCCCCGCATGCGGGGAGAGGTGGAGCGCAGCGAGCTGCGCTCTGGGTGAGGGGCCGTCACATTCGGCCGTTGATGGGCGTGGATTGATCGGCGCTTTCAGAAGCATGGCTGTCGGGCACATGCAGGCCGCATTCGCGCTTCTCGTCTTGTTCCCACCACCATCGGCCGGCCCGTTCGGGTTCGCCGGGCTTGATGGCGCGGGTACAGGGTTCGCAGCCGATCGAGGGATAGCCTCGGGCATGCAGCGGATTGACCGGGATCGCCTCGGCCGCCACATGCGCCCTGATCGTCTCGATATCCCAGTCGGCCAGCGGGTTGACCTTGATGAGATCGCGCTCGGCATCATATTCGGCAAACGGGGTGGAAGCACGGTTGCCGGACTGGCCGCGGCGCAAGCCGGTCACCCATACCTGAGCACCCGAAAGCGCCTTGGCGAGCGGGATCAGCTTGCGCACATGACAGCAGGCATGACGGGCTTCGACGCTGTCATAAAAACCGTTGAGGCCATATTTCGCGGCATAGGCATCGATATCGTCCTCATCCGGATAAAACCGGCGGATCGTCATGTCGTAACGGTCCTCGGTCTCGGAAATCAGCTCGACGGTTTCCTTGAACAGGCGGCCGGTCTGGAGTGTGGAGACCTCGATCGGCAGACGGTGGGTGCCGATCGCCGCAGTAATCACCTGATCCTCGATACCGAGCGAGGTGGTGAAGACGGCATGGCCTACATCCGAGGCCAAGGACAGGCGCTCGGCAAGGTCGAGGTTGGCAAGCTTCCTGTCCAGTTCGGCAGCCAGGATCGCGGAACGGATCGTGTTGCCTTCACCATATGCGCTCAGCTCAATCACATCATGCGGTGTCATTGTTCTTCTTTCATCAGCAAGTACTGGATTATTGCCAGTTCACCCGCGCGATGACAGGAAAAGCCGTTTCTTCCGCTCCAGCCTGAGAGCAAATATCTCTAGAAAGAGCCGCTCACACAGAAAACTCGCCGCCTTAACCAAAAGTGACTGTTTTTCAGTCCCCATATGCCCGCATAGGTTTGTAATTTCTCGTCATTTGCGCTACTTCAGGGTCAGGTGTGCAATGCAGTATCCGTGCTTGTACGCATGCGACCGCGAATGTCGCTTTCAGGCTATTCGTGAGCGCAGGGAATGCAAGGTGTTGAGCGGCGGCGTGAGGACGAAATCGGCCTCGCGGCGGCGTTGTCGTTGATGGTTGCGTGATGATATCCCAGAAAGCGAAATATGCGTTGCGGGCACTGGCCGCCCTGGCGCAGGCCGACCCGGACGAACCGATGCTGATTTCGGAGATCGCGGTCCAGCAATCTATCCCGAAGAAATTTCTGGAACAGATCCTGCTTGACCTGAAGCGCTCCGGCATCGTCGTGAGCCGGCGCGGCAAGCAGGGCGGGTATCTTCTTCTGAAGCCCGCAGACGCGATTTCCTTCGGTGAAGTCCTGCGTCTCGTCGACGGCCCGATCGCTCCGCTTCCCTGCCTCTCCCAGACCGCCTATCGCAAATGCGACGATTGCGATGGCGAACATCTCTGCGAGATCCGCCACGTCTTCGCCCGCGTCGCCGACGCCACCCGCGACGTCCTGTTCAACACCACGATCGCCGACGCGATCGAAGGAGCAGGCGAGGGCACGCAAAAGCCCGCCCAGGTGCGCGAACTGCTGACGGCCTGAGGGGGCTTGGGGCCGGTACCAGATTTTGGTACATTGCACCCTACGAGGTATCCCATGGCGCGCAATACATCCGTTTCTCTCGGAGACCATTTCACCGTATTTGTCGACCGTCAGGTCGAAAGCGGACGCTATGGCTCGGCAAGCGACGTGGTTCGAGCAGGCCTGCGGTTGCTTGAGGAGCATGAGGCAAGGATAAAGGCATTACAGGACGCGCTGATCGCCGGCGAAGAGTCCGGAGAGCCTCAGCCGTTCGACAACGAAGAATTTATGAAGCGCATGCGCGAAAAGCATGGGCGCTGACGGCGAACAAGAGTTTCGAATTTCCCCAATCGCACAACGCGATCTGGAGGATATCTGGTCGTTCACGGTCGAAAAATGGTCGTGGGAGCAAGCCGGCAAATACCACGCCGATTTGCTCCGGGTATTTGCGCAACTCGTCAGCGGTCAGGTAAAGGGGCGCGAAGTCGATGTGCGGACCGGATATCGCAAATATCCCGTCGGTTCACACTTCGTTTTCTATCGGCCGCGTTCCTATGGAATCGAGATCATCCGCATCCTGCATCGGCGAATGGAAGTCAGTCGCCACCTCTGAGCTGCACTGCTAGTATTGGATGTGATATCATATTATCGCAATCCAGGAGCGTGGCATGCTTTCCGTATCCGTTGCGAACTCTCCGGAGGATTTCAACGCCGCTGGTGTGCTGTGCGGCGCGCTCGGCGATTGGGATGCGGCAACCCATCAGGCCAATGGCATCGCGCCGGAGATCGTCACCGGCCTGTTTCATAGCCAGACGCCGGCAAGCCTCGCGGACCGTTTTTCCGGTCCGCATTCGGCCATGCTGCTGGCCAGATGGGATGGAGCGCCTGCCGGCTGCATCGCTTTCGAGCCGTTCGACGAGACCGCTGACGAGATCCATAAATTCTATGTCGATCCTGCCTTTCGCCGAAAGGGCATAGGCGGCCGGCTGATGCAGGATCTGCTCGCGGTGCTGAACGCGAGAGGCAAGCCGCGCACCCTGCTTCAGACATCGCTCTATATGTCCGATGCCATTGCCACGTATCGGGCCTTCGGCTTCGGTCTCTGCGCTCCGTTCCGGCCGGTGCCCGATATCCTGCGCCCGACGGAAATCTTCATGAGCCGGCCCGCTTGACGGCCGAAAAGGGCGAACACAAGCCGGATTGCGTTTTTGCCGATCGGGGTTTTCCCGAAGCAGCCGTTCTGCCGACTTGCCCCCGCAGAACCCATTCTTTGCCCGCCAAACCCGTCAAAGGGAAACAGTTTTGCCTTCTTTTTGCCGTCAATTGACTAAGACGACCTGACCGATAGAGTTTAGCCACAGAACACGGGACCACAGGAGGGAACCCCATGCTGAACTTTACCGACGGGATTGGCAGAAGGCTGGCGGCGCTGGCGATCGGCGTGACGCTCGCCGCAGGAAGCATCGCGCCGGCCTTTGCCGCGACCCAACTCTTGAACGTGTCCTATGACCCGACGCGCGAGCTCTACAAGGATTTCAACGCCGCCTTCGCCAAGCACTGGAAGGCCGAAACCGGAGAGGACGTGACGATCCGCCAGTCGCATGGCGGCTCCGGCGCGCAGGCCCGTTCCGTCATCGACGGGCTCGAGGCCGATGTCGTGACGCTGGCGCTGGAAAGCGATATCAACGCGATCGAGAAGACCGGCAAGATCAAGGCCGGCTGGAAGGATCGCCTGCCCAACCACGCCTCTCCCTATACGTCGACGATCGTCTTTCTCGTCCGCAAGGGCAATCCGAAGAACATCCATGACTGGGGCGATCTGGTGAAGGGCGATGTGTCGATCGTCACACCGAACCCGAAGACATCCGGCGGTGCCCGCTGGAACTATCTTGCCGCCTGGGCCTGGGCCAATCAGGAATACAAGGGCGATCAGGACAAGATAAAGGCCTATGTCGGCGAACTCTACAAGCGTGCCCCGGTTCTCGATACCGGCGCCCGCGGCGCAACCGTCACCTTCGCCCAGCGCCAGATCGGCGACGTGTTGCTCGCTTGGGAAAACGAGGCCTATCTGGCGCTTGATGAATTCGGCAAGGATTCCTTCGACATCGTCGTGCCGTCGATTTCCATCCTCGCCGAGCCGCCGGTCGCCGTGGTCGACGCCAATGTCGACGCCAAGGGCACCCGCAAGGTGGCGGAAGCCTATCTCAACTATCTCTATTCCGACGAAGGGCAGAATATCGCAGCCGCCCACTTCTATCGTCCGTCGAAGCCCGATGTGGTAAAGCCGGAACTGTTGAAAGCACTGCCGCCGATCAAGCTCGTCACCATCGACGATCCGATCTTCGGCGGCTGGAAGAAGGTGCAGCCGGAACACTTTGGCGATGGCGGCATTTTCGACCAGATCTATAAGCCTGGTAAGTAAGTCGGGACCGTTTATGACCTCAACCACTGCCGCCATTCCGGCGCGGTGGCGGGTAAAACAGCCGAGCATCATCCCGGGTTTCGGGTTGACGCTCGGCTTTTCGCTCGCCTACCTGTCGCTGATCATCCTCATCCCGATTGCCGGTCTTCTCTGGCGCACGGCCGAACTCGGCTGGTCGGGCTTCTTCGCCATCCTCACCGATCAGCGCACGCTGCGGGCGCTTTATGTTTCCTTCGGCTCCGCCTTCATCGCCGCTCTCGTCAATGTCGTCTTCGGCACCGTGCTCGCCTGGATCCTCACCCGCTACCGCTTTCCCGGCCGCCGGCTGATCGATGCCATGGTCGACCTGCCGTTTGCCCTGCCGACGGCAGTGGCCGGCATTGCCTTTGCCTCGCTTTATGCGCCGAATGGCTGGATCGGCTCGCTGTTCATGCCCTTCCGCATCGCCTTCACCCCGCTCGGCATCGTCATCGCGCTGATCTTCATCGGCCTTCCCTTCGTCGTGCGCACCGTGCAGCCGATCATGGAAGAGATCGACCGCGAGGTGGAGGAAGCGGCGGCGACGCTCGGTGCCGACCGTTTCCAGACGATATTCCAGGTGCTGCTGCCGGGGCTCACCCCCGCGATCCTCACCGGCTTCGCGCTCGCCTTCGCCCGCGGCGTCGGCGAATACGGCTCGGTCATCTTCATCGCCGGCAACATTCCCTATGTCTCGGAAATCGCGCCGCTCCTGATCGTCATCCGGCTGGAAGAATTCAACTATGCCGGCGCCACCGCGATTGCCACCATCATGCTGCTGATCTCCTTTGCCATGCTGCTCGTCATCAACCTCATCCAGGCCTGGAGCCGCAAGAGGTATGGCAATGCGTGACACCTTCGTAAATTTCGCAAAAGACCCCTCCCAACCCTCCCCACAAGGGGGAGGGCTTAACCCTGCCGCACTGTCTGTGCCCGGATTGGGCAGGAGTTCGCCGCTTGTCCTCTCCCCCCTTGTGGGGGAGATGGCCGGCAGGCCAGAGGGGGACTTTTTCCGTGTCTGAAACATCCCATCGAAAATTCCGCAACCCCGCCGACGAGAGCTTCGCCACCAAGCTGGTCCTCCTCGCGGTCTCGCTCGTCTTCCTTGCCTTCTTCCTCTTCCTGCCGCTCGTCTCGGTCTTCTTCGAGGCATTCCGCAAGGGGTTTGTCACTTATGAGGAATCGCTCACCGAGCCGGACGCCTGGGCGGCCATCCAGCTGACGTTGACGGTGGCGGCGATTGCCGTGCCGCTCAACCTGATCTTCGGCCTTGCCGCCTCCTGGGCGATCGCCAAGTTCGAGTTCAAGGGCAAGGCCTTCCTGATCACCCTGATCGACCTGCCATTCTCCATTTCGCCGGTCATTTCCGGCCTCGTCTATGTGCTGCTCTTCGGCACCGGCAGCGTTCTCGGGCCACTCCTGAAAAGCTGGGGCATCGAGATCCTGTTTGCCGTGCCGGGTATCGTGCTTGCCACCGTCTTCGTCACCTTTCCCTTCGTCGCCCGCGAACTCATCCCGCTGATGCAGGATCAGGGCACCGGCGACGAGGAGGCGGCGCTGTCGCTCGGCGCGTCCGGCTGGCAGACCTTCTGGTATGTGACGCTGCCCAATATCAAATGGGGCCTGCTTTATGGCGTGCTGCTCTGCAACGCCCGCGCAATGGGCGAGTTCGGCGCCGTCTCGGTCGTCTCCGGCCGCATCCGGGGCGTGACGAACACCATGCCGCTGCATGTCGAGATCCTCTATAATGAGTATAACATGGTCGCGGCCTTTGCCGTGGCATCGCTTCTGGCGCTGCTTGCCCTTGTCACGCTCGCATTGAAAACCCTTCTCGAACTTCGGTTCGGTGCCGGCGCCGCCGGCGGCAGACATTAAAGGCTTGAACGCGCATGGAAGTTCGCATCAACAATATCCGCAAGGAATTCGACCGGTTCGCCGCGCTCAACGATGTTTCGCTCGACATCGGCTCGGGCGAGCTGATCGCGCTGCTCGGCCCATCCGGTTCCGGCAAGACGACGCTGCTGCGGTTGATCGCCGGTCTCGATTATCCGACGGCGGGCAAGATCTTCTTCGGCGACGAAGACGCCTCGCGCCATTCGGTGCAGGAGCGTCATGTCGGCTTCGTCTTCCAGCATTATGCCCTGTTCCGCCACATGACGGTGGCGCAGAATATCGGCTTCGGCCTTAAGGTCCGCCCTGCATCGAGCCGCCCCCCGAAGGCCGAGATCAAAAAGCGCGTCTCCGACCTGCTCGACATGGTGCAGCTCTCGGGACTCGAAAACCGTTATCCCAACCAGCTGTCGGGCGGCCAGCGCCAGCGTGTGGCGCTTGCCCGCGCCATGGCGATCGAACCGCGTATCCTGCTGCTCGACGAACCCTTCGGCGCACTCGATGCAAAGGTGAGGAAGGAACTGCGCCGCTGGCTGCGCGAGTTCCATGATCGTACCGGCCACACGACCGTCTTCGTCACCCACGACCAGGAAGAGGCACTCGAACTCGCCGACCGCGTCGTCGTTATGAGCCAGGGCAAGATCGAACAGGTGGGTTCGGCCGATGACGTCTATGATCGTCCGGGCTCCCCCTTCGTCTTCTCCTTCATCGGCGAATCCTCGCATCTGCCGGTCGAGGTCAAGGATGGCACGGTCCTGTTCCAGGGGGAGCCTATCGGCATCTCGCAAGGCGCCGATCAAGCCGGCGATCTGTTCTTCCGTCCGGAAGATGTGGAACTGACCGACGAGCCGCATGCGCTGTTCGGCAAGGTCACCGCCTGTCGCCGTCTGGCCGGCACGAGGATTGCCGAGATCGACATCGCCAACAATGGCCACGATCCCTATCACGTCGAGGTCGAGGTGCCGCTGCATGCGCCGATCGAACTGGGCGCCGAAGCCCGCTTTCGCCCGACCCGCTGGAAGATATTCCAGAAGTAGTCAGGCCGCCCGTTCTTCCGCCCGCCGGGCACGGATCCCGGCGGCTATGAACGGCCGCGACAGCGCGTGATAGAGCGGTTCGGGCGAGAGCAGCCGCGAGGTGATATAGCCGAGCATCGCTGTCGCCATGACGGGAATGACGGCCTCGTGGTTGCCGGTCATCTCGATGATGATGACGAAGGCGGTCATCGGCGCCTGTACCACGCCGGCGAAATATCCGGCCATGCCGAGCAGCGCCGAGAGCGTGATGCTGGCGCCGAGAAGCGAACCGATCGTCGCCCCCATGCCGACGCCGACCGAAAGCGACGGGGCGAATATGCCGCCGGGAATACCGGACACCATCGACAGGAGCGTGCTGGCGAACTTTTCGGCAAAGAACATCGGCGAGATCGTCGCGCCCTCCAGCATTTGCCGGGCTTCCTCGTAGCCGGTGCCGAAGGTGCGGCCGCCCGAGATGATGCCGATAGCCGCGACGGCGAGGCCGCAAAGCGTTGCAAGTCCGATCATCCGCTTCAGCGGATCGGGCTGTGCCCAGCGGCGGATCCGCCGGGCGGCGCTGATCGCACCGGCGCTGAATGCGGCTCCCAGCGCACCGCCGCCGATGCCGCAGATCGCCACCAGCGCCCAGTCGAGGCGGGTTGCCACCATCACCGAGGTTTCGCCGAAATAGGTATAGCTGCCGACAAGCCCGAGTGCCGCAAGGCCGGACAGGATGACCGCCGTCAGTACCAGCCCGTTCGCCCGTGCCTCATAGGTGCGGCTCATCTCTTCTATGGCAAAGACGATGCCGGCAAGCGGCGTGTTGAAGGCCGCCGCGATGCCGGCCGCCGAACCGGCAAGGATCAGCCCGCGCGCCTGTGCCATGCCGCCGATCCGGGCGGCAGCCAGCATAATCGACGCCCCGACCTGAACCGTCGGTCCCTCGCGTCCGATCGAGGCACCGCAGAACAGCCCGACGACAGTCAGCACGATCTTTCCGGCCGCTACCTTCAGTGACAATAGCGCCGAGCGGCTCGTCTCTTCGCGCAGATGGCGGGCGGCGATCGCCTGCGGAATGCCGCTGCCCTGCGCATTGGGAAATACCCGGATGGCAAGGAAGGCACAAAGCGCAAAGCCGGCCGGCGTCAGGACCAGCGGGATCAGGAACGCATAGGGGCCGCTCGCCGTCATCGCCTGAAACAGCGCATGCGCCTTGTCCGCCGCCGCCGCAAAGCCGACGCTGACGACGCCGATCATCAGCGCGCCGATCCAGAACACGATCCTTCGCTTCCACACCGTCCACGAGCCTCGCATCACGCGGGAGCGACGGAACATCTTGGATCTGCGATAGGACATGCTGGGGTGCCGGGCTTGGAAATGAGACTTTGCTTATTCGCCTCATTGCCCGGCTTTGCAACCCTTTCGGCAGGGAAAACCCGGCCTGCCGGCCTTTATCCGGTCGCTGTTGCGCACTTGTCTATGCAGGCCCGTCGAAGTCCGGCCCATGTGTCGCAGCCGCTACATCTTTGAGGCGTAAGAAACGCTAAATGAAACTGCGGTAAGCAGGAACGGATCCAACGTCTTTACAGGCACTCCATGTCGGCTCAAGTCGATGAAATCGGCCATCAGGAAGAGCATCGGCGTGTGCCGCGTGCTATGGCCTATTCGTTTGCCAGCCTGGGGAAAAATGGGACCCGACCTGCCTTTCTGGCACGGCTTGTCGCTCCCCGGTCGCGAACGGCAATACGCAAGGACGTCCGCAGGGGGCCGTCGCCGGAAGAGATGGAAAAAGCACTCGCCATCCTTGCGACCCAGGCCAATGCCAGTGCCGGTCTCGTGCGTCTCGGCGACAAGCGCATCCTGTTTTCCGATTGCGAGCAGGCTTTCATCATGTATGCCCAGCACGGCTATTCCATGGTGGCGCTGTTCGATCCGGTCGGCCCCCGCGAGGTCTGGCCGCATCTCCTGGAAAAATTCCTCGCCGCGGCGCAGGGTGAGGGTCGTCGGCCGGTCTTCTATCAGGTGTCGAAAGATTTTCTGCCGCATGCCTTCGATGCCGGCCTGCGCCCCTACAAGCTCGGCGAACAGGCGGTTGTCGACCTGACGCGGTTTGACCTGAAGGGTGGTGCCTGGCTGAAGTTGCGCCGCTCGATCAATCGCGCCGAGCGTGACGGGCTGCAGTTTTCCATGCTGGCGGCCGATGAGGTGCCGGAGGTAATCGACGAGCTTCTTTCGGTCTCGCGCGCCTGGCTCGCCTCCCATAACGCATCCGAAAAGGGCTTTTCGCTCGGCACCTTCGATCCGGCCTATGTCAAGGCCGGTCCGGTCGCCGTGATCCGCCTCGATGGCCGCATCGTCGCCTTTGCCAATATCCTCGAAGCGGGCGGCCATGGCGATGCCTTCATTGATCTGATGCGCCATGTGCCCGATACCCATCGCGGCATGATGGACCTCCTGTTCGTGCGCATCATGGAACACATGAAGGCGAAGGGTTTCCTCACGCTCAATCTCGGCATGGCGCCGCTTGCCGGCCTTGCCGATCACCATTGTGCCCCGCTCTGGAACCGGCTTGGCCGCGAGATCTTCGAATTCGGCGAGCGCTTCTATAATTTTCGCGGCGTGCAGGCCTTCAAGTCCAAATTCGATCCGGTCTGGCAGCCGCGTTATCTCGTCGTGGCGGGCCGCGGCCTGCCGCTTGCGTCGCTCTTCGATGTCACCATGCTGATCGGCGGCGGCCTGCGGGGAATCTTCCGTCGATGAAGGCCCTTCCGGTCGCGCTTGCCATCATCACCGTCATTGTTGCTGCCACCGAGTTCTGTCGCGGGCGCCCGGCCGACCATGCGATCGTCAGCCTGCCGACCACCCGCATCAGCGATCCCGGCGCCAAGCAGAAGGGCATCGTCGTGCTGCTGTCCGATGATAACGGCTGGGACGCGCCGGAAGAGCGCATGTCGGCGGCCCTGACGGATGACGGAGCGGTCGTCGTCGGCGTCGACCTGCCGCAATATTACGCGGCGCTTGGCGCAGAGAAGCGCGACTGCCTCTATCTCGTCTCCGATATCGAGGAGTTGAGCCGCCGCATTCACCGCGACCGCGCCATGACCAGCTACCGGCCGCCGCTCATTGCCGGCATCGGCGGTGGTGGATCGCTGGCGTTGGCAATTGCCGCCCAGACACCGTTATCGACCATCGGCGGCACGCTCGCCGTCGATCCCGAGGCATCGATCCCGCTGTCGAAGATCCTCTGCACCCCGGCGCCGAAGACCGCCACCGCCGATGGCATGACCTACGGCCTCACGGAAGGCGCATTGCCGAATGCGGTGGATGTCGTCTTCACCGCGACCGGAGACGCTGCCGGGCGCAGCCATGTCGACGAGCTGAAGCGCTCGCACCCCGCCATCGAGGTGACTTCCGATACGCAACGGCCCGACGAGGCGTTTCTGGCCGCCACCCGCAATGTGCTGAGCCAGGAGGCGACAAGCCGCTCTCCGCTCGACCTGCCGATCATCCCGATCGAGACGAAGCCGACCCGCAACACGATGGCGGTCATCTATTCTGGCGATGGTGGCTGGCGCGACATCGACCAGAAGCTCGGCACCCATCTGCAGGCCGAAGGTATCCCGGTCGTCGGGGTCGATGCGTTGCGCTACTTCTGGAACGAGAAGACCCCGGACGAGACCGCCGCCGATCTCTCTCGCATCATCGATACCTACAAGGCGCTCTGGAAGGTCGAGAACGTCGTGCTCATCGGCTATTCCTTCGGCGCCAACATCCTGCCGGCGACCTATAAACGGCTTCCCGAAGGCGACCGCAGTTCCGTCCGCCTCGTCTCGCTTCTCGCCCTGTCACACCAGGCCGATTTCGAGATCGCCGTCACCGGCTGGCTGGGTTATGCCGGTGCCGGCAGGCACGGTGATCCGGTGGACGATCTTGCGGGGATCGAGCCGGCCAAGATCCAGTGCATCCATGGCGTCGAGGAGGAAGACAGTGCCTGTCCCGCGGTCGAGGCCATCACCGGCGCCGAGGTCCGCTCATGCCCCGGCGGCCATCATTTCGACGGTGACTACGAGGCGCTGACCGGGCTGATCATCGACAGGCTGGACGGGCTTCCGCCGATGATGTGAACGGCGCTCGAACCGGCCCGGCAGGCGGTTGCCCTTGCCAACAACCGCGCTCACGCGCATCATGCATCGCAATTGCAACGCGGGAATTGATGCCATGGCAAAGTCGACGAAAACAGCAACCATTCCCTCGCTCCGGGTCGAACCGGAACTGCGTGCAGCGGCGGAAAGCGTGCTTGAAAGGGGAGAAACACTCTCTGCCTTTGTCGAGAACGCTTTGAAGAAGCAGGTTCAGTACCGGAAAACCCAGGCGGAGTTCATTGCCAGAGGTTTGGCTTCGTTGGCCGAGGCAGAGAAAACCGGAGTCTACTATACGTCGGACGAAGTCCTCGGCGAATTGAAGGAAATGCTGGAGGCCAAGCGGGCCAAGAAGCATGATTCATGACCTACAGGGTTCAGCTCACCAAAGATGCCCGCCAGGATCTGCGACGCCTTTATGCCTACTTGCTGGATTGGGACGAGCACGCTGCCGCGCGGGCGCTGGAGGCCATCACCGGCGCAATGAGGATGCTGGAAACATTTCCGTTTTCGTGCCGCAAGGCCGCAGACGGAGATCCGCTGCTGCGTGAGCTCATCGCTCCCTTCGGCGCTTCCGGCTATGTCATTCTCTTTCGCATCGATGGAAGCGATACGGTTACTGTCGCGGCCATCCGCCACCAGCGCGAAGATGACTACCACTGACTACCGGTCGCTCACCATCGCCCGCGGATTGACCCAGGGCTCCTGGTTGCTTCGGGGCAGGGGCGTCTTGCCGAGAATATGGTCCGCCGCCTTTTCCCCTGTCATGATCGATGGCCCGTTGAGATTGCCATAGGTGACATGCGGGAAGATCGATGAATCCGCCACGCGCAGGCCCTCCACACCAATGACCCGGCATTCGGGATCGACCACGGCCATCGGATCATCAGCGCTCCCCATCCTACAGGTGCCGCAGGGGTGATAGGCGCTCTCCAGATGCTCGCGCAGGAAGGCGTCGATCTCGTCGTCGCTCTCAACCTTTTCGCCCGGCTGGATTTCCGGTCCGCGATAATCGTCGAATGCTTTTTGGCTGAAGATCTCGCGGGTCAGCCGCACGCAATGACGGAATTTGATCCAGTCTTCCTCGTGGCTCATGTAGTTGAAGCGGATCACCGGATCGTCCTTCGGATCTGCCGAGCGCAGCGTCACGGCGCCGCGCGATTTCGACAGGTTGTAGCCGACATGCACCTGGAAACCATGGCTTTTCGCCGCCGCCTTGCCGTCATAGGAGATTGCGACGGGCAGGAAGTGATACTGGATATCCGGCTGCTTCAGCCCCGGTTCGGAACGCAGGAAGGCACAGGCCTCGAACTGGTTGGAGGCGCCCAAGCCCCCCTTGGTCATCAGCCATTGTGCGCCCGCGACCCCCTGCCAGAACCATGGCAGCCAGGAATAGAGCGACACCGGTTTGGTCGAGACCTGCTGGAAATAGAATTCCATATGGTCCTGCAGATTGGCGCCGACGCCCGGCCGGTTGACCTTCACCTCTATGCCGAGCGATGTCAGATGCTCCGCCGGGCCGATGCCCGACAGCATCAACAGTTTCGGCGAGTTGAACGACGAGGCGGCAACGATCACCTCGCGATTGGCCGTGATCACCTCCGGCACGCCGCGCCGCAGCACCTCGACGCCGGTCGCACGGCCGTTTTCGATGACGATCTTCTGCGCATGGCCATGGACGATCTCGACATTCTTCCGCTTCATCGCCGGCCGCAGATAGGCATTGGCGGCAGACCAGCGGCGACCCTGATGGATCGTCTGCTCCATCAGCCCGAACCCTTCCTGCTTCGAACCGTTGTAATCCTCGGTCGTCTCGAAACCCGCCTGCGCGCCCGCCTGGATGAAGGCGTGGAACAGCGGGTTGTTGACCGGCCCGCGCTGCACATGCAGCGGCCCGTCCGTGCCGCGCCAGCCCTCTTCGCCGCCGTGGCTATGTTCCATCCGCTTGAAATAGGGCAGCACGTCGGCATAGGCCCAGCCGCGGGCACCGAGTTCTTCCCAGCGATTATAATCCTCCGCATGGCCGCGCACATAGACGAGCCCGTTGATCGACGACGAACCGCCCAGCACCTTGCCGCGCGGCGCGGTGATGCGGCGATTGTTGAGCTTCGGCTCGGGCTCGGACAGATAACCCCAGTTGTAGCGCTTCATGCTCATCGGCCAGGCGAGAGCCGCCGGCATCTGGATGAACGGCCCGTAATCCGACCCGCCCGCCTCGATGACGATCACCGAATGCCTGCCATCTTCCGACAGGCGGTAAGCCATGGCAGACCCTGCCGAGCCGGAACCGATGATGACGAAATCTGCCTGCATTATCTGCTGTTCCCTTTATTATGGCATTCGGCATAAACGCGTCGTCGCTGACCCCTCACCAAGCGCGTCCAGCGATCGGCTTCGCCTCTCGCGGACTTGCTATCCTCTCCCGCAAGGGGAGAGGAAAAACTCGCGGCACTCTCATGCCCGAAGTCGAGCCGGCGCTTGGGGCACCCTTCCTCTCCCCTTGCGGGAGAGGATACGAAGGCCGGGTGAGCGCAGCGAACCCTTGGCCGAAGTTGGTGAGGGGGCTATCCCACTCACTTGTCTCAATACGGTGCCTCGACCTTGCCCATGCCCACATAGACCGTCTTCAGCTCCGAATAATGCTCCAGTGCCGCCAGCGAGTTTTCCCGTCCGAAGCCGGATTGTTTCGAGCCGCCGAAGGGGATTTCAACCGGGCAGAGATTGTAGGTGTTGATCCACAAAGTCCCGGCTTCCAGTTGATCCACCACCCGGTGCCCGCGCGTGAGGTCTGCGGTGAACACGCCGGCCGACAGGCCGAATTCGGTGGCATTGGCCCGCGCGATGACTTCCTCTTCATCGTCGAAATCGAGCACGCACATGACCGGCCCGAAGATCTCTTCGCGCGCGATGGTCATCTCGTCGGTCACGTCGGAAAACACGGTCGGCTGGATGTAGTAGCCTTCGCCCGTTACATCGTTCGGAATGCCACCGCCGGTCAGAAGCGTCGCACCTTCCGCCTTGCCCTTGTCGATATAGCTCATCACCTTCTGGCGCTGGTCGAAGGAGATCAACGGCCCCATCTGGGTCTCTTCGTTCATCGGCTCGCCGATGACGATCTTTTCCGTCCGTTCCTTCAGCTGCGACAGGAACTGATCCTTGACTTTCCGCTGTACAAACACGCGGGTACCGTTGGAGCAGACCTGTCCGGTCGAGTAGAAATTGCCGAGCATCGCCCCGCCGATGGCACTGTCGATATCCGCATCGTCGAACACGATCAGCGGCGACTTGCCGCCAAGTTCCATCGTCACATGCTTGAGGCTACCGGCCGCTGCTGCCGCCACCTTGCGGCCGGTCGGCACCGAGCCGGTGAGCGAAACCTTGGCGACATCCGGATGGTTGACGAGCAGCGGCCCGGTCGTCCGGTCACCCTGGATGACATTGTAGAGCCCCTTCGGCAGGCCCGCCTCGATCAGGATTTCGGCGATCTTCAAAGCGCCAAGCGGCGTGTTTTCCGATGGCTTGAACACCATCGCATTGCCGGCCGCGAGTGCCGGCGCACCCTTCCAGCAGGCGATCTGTTGCGGATAGTTCCACGCGCCGATGCCGACGCAGACACCGAGCGGCACCCGCTTAGTATAGGCAAAATCACCGCCGAGCGGGATATAGCTGCCATTCATGCCTGCCGCGATCACGCTGCCGAAGAATTCGAAACTGTCGGCGCCTGAGGTCGGGTCGGCGACGATCGTTTCCTGGATCGGCTTGCCGGTATCGAGCGTTTCGAGTTCCGAAAGCTCGCGGTTGCGTTGGCGCATAATCTCGGCGGCCCGCTTCAGGATACGGCCGCGCGCGGTCGGGCTCATCGCCGCCCATTCCGGCTGGGCGCGCTTTGCCGCCGCGATCGCCTTCTCGACGATCGCGGGCGTTGCCGCATGCAGCCTTGCAATCACCTCGCCGGTGGCTGGGTAAAGGCTCTCGATGACGCTGCCATCGGTGTCTTCCACATACTCGCCATCGATGAAGTGGCTGGCTTTCGGCTGTGCTTTCATTATCACTCTCCGTCCTCACTCCCCACGCGGGTAGCGCTTGGACTCTTCCAGATTGTCGAGGTTCATGTGGTTGCGCATGTAGCGCTCTGATGCTCGTTGCAAGGGCTGGTGGTCCCAGGGGTAATAGGCGCCGTTCCTCAACGCCTCATAGACCACCCAGCGCCGCGCCTGGCTTTCGCGCACGGCTGCGTCGAAAGCGGCCATGTCCCACTTGGCATCCCGCTTGGCGCGGAACCCTGCCAGAACCTCCGCATGGGCGGGGTCGCCTGCAAGGTTGGTCAATTCTTGTGGATCGGCGTCGAGATCGAAAAGCTGCTCCGGATCGAGCTCGCAATGGACATATTTCCACTTGCCCTCGCGAATGCCGACCAGCGGCGCATAGGAGGCTTCGGCGGCATATTCCATCAGCACCGGCGTGGTGCGCGGTGCCCCGTCGATCACCGGCTTCAAGCTCTCGCCATCCGTCCAGGGGCCGATCTCGCCCATGGAGATCCCGGCGAGATCGCAGAGCGTCGGGGTGACGTCGAGATTGGAAACCGGTGCCGTGTGCAGGGCAGGGGTGACGCCCGGTCCCGCCACCATCAGCGGCACCCGCGCCGAGCCCTCGAAGAAGTTCATCTTGAACCACAGCCCGCGCTCGCCCAGCATGTCGCCATGGTCGGAACAGAACAGGATGAACGTGTTGTCGAGCATCCGCGTGCGGGTCAGCGTATCGATCAGCTCGCCGACCTTTTCGTCGATATAGGAGATATTGGCGAAATAGGCCTGCCGCGAGCGGCGCACATTCTCTTCCGTAATATCGAAGCTCGCATAATCGCAGGATTTGAGGATACGCGCAGAATGCGGATCCTGGCTTTCAAGCATGCCGATCTCCGGCATCAGGTGCTCGCAGTCGTCATAAAAATCCCAGAACTTCTTGCGTGCCACATAGGGGTCGTGCGGATGGGTAAACGATACCGTCAGCGCCCATGGGCGGCGATCCTCGTCGTCGTTCTCGCGCGAGAGATGATAGAGCTTCTGGTTGGCAAGGAAGGCGACTTCGTCGTCATATTCCATCTGGTTGGAAATTTCGGCCACACCGGCGCCGGTCACCGAACCCATATTGTGATACCACCAGTCGATCCGCTCGCCCGGCTTGCGATAATCCGGCGTCCAGCCAAAATCGGCTGGATAGATATCGGTGGTCAACCGTTCCTCGAACCCATGCAACTGGTCCGGCCCGACGAAATGCATCTTGCCCGACAGCGCGGTGTAATAGCCGGCGCGGCGCAGGTGATGCGCATAGGTCGGGATCGAAGAGACATATTCGGCGGCATTGTCATAGACCCGCGTTCGGCTCGGCAATTGCCCGGCCATGAACGAGGCGCGCGCCGGCGCACAGAGCGGCGAGGACGTGTAATTGTTGGCAAACCGCGCCGAACGGGCGGCAAGCGCCTTGAGGTTCTGCGCATGCAGCCAGTCCGCCGGGCCATCGGGAAACAAGGTCCCGTTCAACTGATCGACCATGATGATGAGGATATTCGGACGGGGCATGATCGCGGCGGGCTCTCTGGATGCGGGAAATCGGCACAGTCAACGAGTTATTTTTGATCGCGCTTTCAATCAAGCGGCGATTGCGAACCGGGCTGTCTCAAAAGCGTAGATGCTTGCCGGTTGTAACACCTGGTGGTACATTGGGCCATGGAGGGCGACGATGATCGCAGGCTTCCGGGATACCTGGCTTGAGGATTTCTTCGTCTCCGACATCCGGAGCAAGAAGATATCCGCGGACATCGAGGATCGCCTGTTTCGTAAGTTGCAGATGATCGATGATGCGAGGACGGATCGGGACCTTCGGGTGCCGCCCAGCAATCACTTTGAAAAGTTGCGGGGCTCGCTTGAAGGCTTTTGTTCCATCCGGGTGAACCGGCAGTGGCGCTTGATCTTCCGTTGGGATGGTTCGGTGGGCGAGGCAAGCGAACTTTATCTCGACGACCATAGCTATCGATAGGTGCAGCATGTTGATGACAAAGCGAAAGCCGGCCGGCATCGGTGAAATTCTGGTGGAAGAATTCATGCAGCCGATGGGGCTCACCCAGGCGACCTTGGCCGAGGCGATGGGCGTGCCGCGCAAGCATGTCAACGAGCTTTGCAATGATCGCCGCACGGTAACCGTGCCGACGGCGCTCATTCTGGCCCGCGTCTTCGGCAACAGCCCGGATTTCTGGCTCAACATCCAGCGCCGCAGCGATCTCTGGTTGGCCATGAACGACCCGAAGGAACTGCAGCGTATCGAACGGGCCCGCCCCCTGAACGACGCGGCCTGAGGCGACGCTGAAAAGGAGCGCCCGCTATGAACCCGACCGCGCCCGATAGTTTTCCGATGGTCACCTGACGACCTCGTTCGGACCATGGTCAGGCCCGCGCCATGACCCCAAAAACTCTGGAAATTGCCAGTTAATACATTGATTTTTAAGCAAATACATAGTGCGCGTCATAAAACCTTCATGCAACTTTCATAGACGGGAAACGGATTGTTGACGGGTGGCGGTTGAAGCTGCGCCCAGTCAAATTTTAGGCCCCGGCGGAAAACGGCTCGGGATTGAGTGCAGTGGAGTAATGCGTATGTCGTCTGCCGCCCTTCTGGAGCCGGATGTTGTCCGGCGTTATGCAGGCGATCAGCTCGTGTCCCTCGGAAAACTGGTTCTGGAAAACGCCTTCCAGCCGATTGTCGAAATGGCGACGGGCACGGTGTTCGGCTACGAGTCTCTGCTGCGCGGCCATGAGCGGATCGGCTTTTCCTCGCCGCCGGAACTGCTGGACGAGGCGCAGAAGGCGGGCCAGCTCTTGGCACTCGAACAGACCATGTCCGGGCGAGCGCTGGCGAAATTTGCCACGCTGCCGGATTATTCTTCGACGACGCTTTTCCTCAATCTCGATGTGCGGCTGATCCGTGAGGGGCACGAGTTTCTCGAAAAGGTGCTGCATCACCTGCGTGCCGCCCGCATTGCGCCTTCGTCCGTCTGCTTCGAATTCTCCGAGCGTTTCGACAATACCAGCGTGCCGGAATTCGCTGATCTGGTGGCCGAGATGCGCAAGGCCGGTTTCAAGCTGGCGATCGACGATTTCGGCGTCGGTCATGGCGAGATGAAGCTGCTCTGTGATTTCCCCGTCGACTATCTCAAGATCGACCGCCACTTCATCTGCGATATCGACGGCAACCCGCGCAAACGCCATCTGGTCAAGAATATCGTCAATATCGCCCACACGCTCGGCATCAGGGTGATCGCCGAAGGCATCGAGACGGAAGCCGAATTCCTCGCCTGCCGCGAATATGGCGTTGACCTCGTCCAAGGTTATTTCATCGCCCGCCCGACGACATTCCTGACGGAGCTGCAGCCGGCTTTCCCGCATCTTGCCGATATCGGCCGTTCCAAGCGCTCCAGCCAGTCGCTCGATGAAATCCTCATCCGCAAGCAGATCGAGAAACTGCCGTCGGTCTACGAGAACGAGAGCATCGATTCCGTCTTCGAGCTTTTCCGCCATAACCCGCGTCAGGCCTTCTTTCCGGTTCTGAACGCCAATGGCGAACCGCGCGGCGTTATCAACGAATATCATCTGAAGGAATTCATCTATCAGCCCTTCGGCCGCGACCTGTTGAAGAACAAGGTCTATGAGCGCACCATCGCCCATTTCGTCGAACGCGCTCCGATTATCGGCCTGGATGCCGAGGCGGAAGAACTGATGAGCCTGTTCGCCAACATGGAAAACAGTGCCTGCGTCATCCTCACCGAAAACATGCGCTATGCCGGCGTTGTCTCGGCCGCCTCGCTGATCAAGGTGGTCAACGAGAAGCAGCTGAAGATCGCCCAGGACCAGAACCCGCTGACCAGCCTGCCGGGCAACCGCGCCGTGCGCGACTTCATGCAAGAGGCAGGTCGCGACGACGACGAGACGCGCTTCTTCTGCTATTGCGATTTCGACAATTTCAAGCCGTTCAACGATCATTACGGCTTCCAGAAGGGCGACCATGCGATCTCGCTGTTTGCCGCGCTGATGAACCGCTATTTCTTCTCCGAAGATGACTTCCTCGGCCATATCGGCGGTGACGACTTCTTTATCGGTGTGCGCGACTGGACGCGCGAAGAACTGAACGAAATCCTCGAACGGCTGCTCTCCGATTTCCACGGAGACGTGATCGAGCTCTATTCGGAAGAAGAGCGCGCCTGCGGCCGCATCCGCGGTCATGACCGTTCCGGGTTCGAGCGTGACTTTCCGCTGCTGCGCTGTTCGATCGGCGTACTGGAATTGCCCAAGGGCCTTCTTCTCGACGATATCGGCCGCATCAGTGTCGAGATCGCCGCGGTCAAGGCGGCGGCCAAGGACAGCAGCAAGGGGCAGGCGAGGCCGGATGATGGCGGACTGGTCTTCTCCGTCTTCGGTGAGACAAAGTGACCGCCCGGACAGTCCACCCGCCCGCGCTACGCGATCGGCCGGACAATGTGATCGGATTGTTCAAGGTGATGCCTTTCTAACATCGGGAACCTGTCCTAAGTCAGTCACCTCATGCTGACAGGAGTTCTCCATGCCTATGTCCCCAAGGCCTCTTCCGACAGAGATGCGTTTCGTTGACCTGCCCACCTTCGGCGCCCCCGAAGTGATGACCCTTTCGCGCGGGCCTCTGCCGGTCGCGAGACTCGGTGAAATTCTGGTCAGGGTCGAGGCCGCGGGCGTCAATCGCCCGGATGTCGCCCAGCGTCAGGGCATCTATCCGCCGCCGAAAGAGGCAAGTCCGATCCTCGGGCTGGAAATTGCCGGCGAGGTCGTGGCGCTTGGTGATGGCGTGACAGGCTTCAATATCGGCGACAAGGTCTGCGGGCTGGCCAATGGCGGCGGCTATGCGGAATATTGCGTCCTGCCGGCCGGTCAGGCGCTTTTCTGGCCCAAGGGCTATGATGCGGTGAAGGCTGCCGCATTGCCGGAAACCTTCTTCACCGTCTGGGCCAACCTGTTCCAGATGGCAGCGCTCACCGAAGGCGAGAGCGTCCTCATCCATGGCGGATCGAGCGGTATCGGCACGACGGCGATCCAGCTTGCCCGCGCCTTCGGTGCCACCGTCTATGCGACTGCGGGCTCCAAGGAAAAATGCGACGCCTGCGAAAAGCTCGGTGCCAGGCGCGCCATAAATTACAAAACGGAGGATTTCGCCGAGGTCATCAAGGCCGAGACGGAAGGGCAGGGCGTCGATATCGTGCTCGATATGATCGGTGCCGCCTATTTCGACAAGAACCTGTCGGTGCTCGCCAAGGATGGCTGCCTGTCGATCATCGCCTTCCTCGGTGGCAATGTCGCCGAGAAGGCCAATCTTACGCCGATCATGGTCAAGCGCCTGACGGTGACCGGCTCGACCATGCGCCCGCGCACCGCAGACGAAAAACGCGCCATCCGCGACGATCTGCTGGCCGAGGCCTGGCCGCTGTTGGAAGAGGGTAAGGTCGCCCCGGTCATCCATTCCGTCATGGATTTCGAAGATGTCGTCGAGGCCCATAAACTGATGGAAACCAGCAGCCATGTCGGCAAAATCGTGATGAAACTGGGCTGAAAATCGCG
Source organism: Neorhizobium sp. NCHU2750 (assembly GCF_003597675.1). Lineage (NCBI taxonomy): Bacteria > Pseudomonadati > Pseudomonadota > Alphaproteobacteria > Hyphomicrobiales > Rhizobiaceae > Neorhizobium > Neorhizobium sp. NCHU2750. Next base: position 698,191 of record NZ_CP030827.1, read on the forward strand.
TCTCTGAAGAATCTCACCGTCTTCAGGCTGGCGAATGTTAAGGCGAGGCCGGTAATTTTGCAACGCACATATATCGGCAGTGCGTTACATAACTTGCCTTGCAAGTCATGCGTTTGGCTCCTACCTTTTACTCATCGTCAACGTAGTGAAAGGAAGGTGATCCAATGTCTAATGAGATTTCGGTCTGTGTAACGGGCAATGGAAAGGTGGCGGTTTTGACGGGGCAGCCCTCGGCCTGAACCTCATCTTCCTTCGGACTGTCGTGAGACGGGCCGGGTTCGTTCAACCGGACCAGATTTCATGGAAGGGTCGCCTTGGCGGCCCTTTTTCCTTTTGCGGGCGAGGCCCGAAAGCCGCTGGCATCGACCATTGTGGCCTGCAGCATTCATGCATGTTTTTTCGGCGTAATCCCTTTATTGATGCTCATTTATGATGCGTTCGCTTTGATCGAGATCAGAAAATACCCTGCTCATTCGGCATGGGTGTGCTGCCGATCCAATGCTACCGGCAATCGGTCCCCAGGCCTATAACCTAGTCATCGAAGCAAGAGGGCGCCACCAGCCGGCCGCCGCTTCGAAAGCCCAGGAAAGGGGGACCATCATGAACGTAACCCGCACTCTCAAGAATTGGCGCAACTACCGTCGGACGGTTGCCGAACTGGAGCGTATGACGACACGCGAGCTCGCCGACCTCGGGATCAACCCGTATGAGATCCGCAGTTTCGCCAAGACGGCCAATGGCCTCTGATTGAAAAATAGGCATACTCTCCGATGAAAACGCCCGCCATGCCGCGGGCGTTTTGCTTATGCGTTCTGCACTGCGAAATCGGATATCGGACCGCCGCGGCTTTCCCGGTCAGGAATAGCAATTGATCGCCTGCAACGCCGAGCGAATCTGAAAGATGGCGCTGTGCTTTAAAGCGAGGCCCCGACCAGGTCGGGCAAGGAGCCGGGCAGGGCCGGGCGACGAAAAAGCCACGATAAACGGCTGCCTTACCGATTTCATAAGCATTTCCCGTGCAAGTCTTCCGCGAACCGGTTATGAGACCGCCACCCGTTTTTCGGTAAGTGAAGACTTCCAGAGCCAGGACTGACCATGCAAAATCCCGTTACCGTCGAAGTGACCCGTGGCAAACTCGTCGAAAGCCGGCATCGGGGATTGGGCGTCGTGGTTGATGGTGCCGGCAAGACCGTCTTTTCCTTCGGCGATGCCGATGCCGGCGTGTTCCCGCGCTCCTCCTGCAAGGCGATGCAGGCGCTGCCGCTCGTCGAAAGCGGTGCTGCCGACGCCTATGGCTTCGGGAATGCCGAGCTCGCCTTTTCCTGCGCCTCCCATTCCGGCGAGGATCGCCATGTCGAGATGGCGAAATCCATGCTGGCGAAGGCCGGTCGCGATGTCTCGGCGCTCGAATGCGGTGCCCACTGGTCGTCGGAACAGTCGGTGCTCATCCATCAGGCCCGCACCATCGACAGGCCGACCGCGCTTCACAACAACTGTTCCGGCAAACATTCCGGCTTCATCTGCGCTTGCGTCCATTCCGGCACGCCGGTCGAAAACTATGTCGGCTATGACCATCCGCTGCAGCGCGAGATCTGCGATGTGATGGGCAGCCTCACCGGCGCGATACTGGGCGAGGACAATTGCGGCACCGATGGCTGTTCGATCCCGACCTATGCCGTGCCGCTGCGAGGCCTCGCCCATGGTTTTGCGAAAATGCTGACTGGCGAAGGCCTGTCTGCCTCGCGTGCGAAAGCCTCGCGCCGGCTGATCGATGCCTGCATGGCCGAGCCCTTCTATGTCGCCGGCACCGGCCGCGCCTGCACGAAACTGATGGAGCTCGCGCCCGGCAAGATCTTTGCCAAGACTGGCGCCGAAGGCGTGTTCGTCGCAGCCCTTCCCGACCAGGGGCTCGCCATGGCGGTCAAATGCGAGGATGGTACCACCCGTGCCGCCGAGGCGATGATCTTCGCCCTGATTGCCCGCTATTTCGAAAAGGGCGGCGAGATCGAGACGAAGCTGATGGCCATGGCTAACCGCCAGATGAAGAACTGGAACGGGATCCATGTCGGCGATGTACGCGTCACCGACGCGATGTTCGCCTGATCGTCATTCTTTTTCATAGCAAGGGCTTTTTCGATGCTGACACTCTACATCACTCCCGGCACCTGCTCGCGCGCCAGCCATATCGCGCTGGCCGAATCCGGACTGCCTTACGCCGTCTCGCGCATCAGCTTCGCCGATGGCGGCCAGCGCTCGGAAAGCTACCTGAAGATCAACCCGAAAGGTCGCGTGCCGGCTCTTGTTACCGACAAGGGCGTGCTGACGGAAACGGTGGCACTGCTTGCCTATATCGCCAGCCTCGTGCCGGAAAAGCATCTGGCGCCGCTTGCCGATCCCTTCCTGTTTGCGAAGATGCAGGCCTTCAACGCCTATCTGGCCTCGACCGTCCACATCAACCATGCCCATGGCCGGCGCGGCGCCCGCTGGGCCGATGACGAGACTTCGCATGCCGACATGATCCGCAAGGTGCCGCAGACCATGCGTGATGCCTTCGTGCTGATCGAAAACGGTTTCCTCGAAGGACCCTATGTGCTGGGCGAAACCTATTCGGTGGCCGACGCCTATCTGTTCGTGATGGCCGGCTGGCTCGAAAGCGATCATGTCGATATCGCCGAATTCCCGCGCGTCCATGCCCATTACAGGATGATGCTGGAACGCCCCGCGGTGCAGCGGGCACTGGCCGAGGAGAAGGAGGCGGCCTGAGGGCCGCCCTGCATAACTATCAAGCCGGTTCGGCGTTGCGCTTGGCCCACATCGACTGGTAGGCCGGGCGGTGGGTGCAGGCCTCGTACCAGGCCTTCAGCGACGGGCGGGCATCGAAGAGCGGATGATAGCCGCGCGCATAGCGCAGGATCTCGATGACGTTGATATCGGCGGCGGTAAAGCGGTCACCGACCATGTAATGCGTCGTCACCAGATGCTTTTCCAGGACGTCGAACGGACGCACGAGGGCCGCAGCCGCATCGTCGATCGCAGCGATCCCTTCCGGCGTATCGCCCTTGGTCGACTGGATCTTCAATGCCGGCGTCTCGATGCTGGTTGCCGCAAACAGCGCCCACTGCACCATCTGCGCCGCTTCCTCGATATTCTTCGGGCCGAGATCGCCGCCATATTTGCGGGCGAGATAGATCGAGATGGCGAGCGATTCATGCAGCACGAACCCGTCGTCGTCGATGGACGGGATCGAGCCCATCGGGTTGACCGCCAGGAACTCGTCCGAGCGCGTATGCACCGGGCAGCCGGGAGCCGAAGTATCGGGCAGGCGATAGGCTTGGATGATCGGAATATGCTCGAAGGGCAGGCCGATTTCCTCGACGAGCCAGAGCGGCCGTGTCGCGCGCGAACGATAAACCCCGTAGATCTTCAGCATGGCAGTCTCCATTGATTTCGTCGCGAAGCTAAACAGGTTCCGTGACGAACGGAAGATCAACCGCCATTGGACGACCATCAAAGTTTTCGATAGGATTTAATCGTGTCGGACGATCTAAAGGAGAACACCCATGCGCACCACGCAGTCGCTCAGCATCACCCTTCCGATCGAAATGGCCGAGATGGTCAAGGCCAAGGTCGCCTCCGGTGAATATGCCTCCGAAAGCGAAGTCATCCGCGAAGGCCTGCGCACCCTGCTCGCCCGCGATGCGGCGATCGAGAAATGGCTGGTGGAGGAGGTCGTGCCGACGATGAAAGAGATGGAGGAACACCCGGAGCGGCTGCTTACGCCGGAAGAGGTCGATAGAAGGCTTGATGCCAGAATGGCCGTACTTGTCGCGGAGCGGCGAAAGTCATGAGTTACAAGGTCGTCTTCTCGCCTGCTGCAAGTGATGACCTGGAAGATCTTTATATTTACCTCGCGATCGAAATGGGAATTGAGCCCGCCCGAGAATATGTCGGGAAAATCAAAGCCTATTGCCTGGGCTTTTCGACCTTCCCGCAGCGCGGTGTCTTGCGAGACGACATATGGTACGGCCTGCGCCTTGTCGGATATCGGCGACGGGCCACGATTGCCTTTCAGGTCAGAGGCGATGTTGTTCGTATCCTTCGCATCTACCACCGCGGCCGCGATATCGATCCCGATGACTATTCTTCAGGATCCGAATCCTAACTCACCCGGTTGTTCTCGATCGTCAGATGGCCGAACGCCTGCGCCCCTGCCTTCGCAAGGTCCCCGGTCGCCGCATCGCGCCAGCGATAGCCGATAATGCCGCCGCGCGTTGCCGACTGAAAGATGTTGTTGGCGATGATCACATCGCCCGAACCCTCCACCACCGTCACCGCGCAGCCGACGCCCGCCTGGCGGATGATATTGCCGGTCGCCGTCACATTGCGCAGATAGGGTCCAAAGCCGAGCGCCAGCCCGGCATAGGGCGCATTCTCGATCACATTGCCGCTCACTGCCGTATCCGCTTCCGCACTGATGCCGACACCGAAGATCGGATCGTCCACCGTATAGGGGCCGGAAAGGCGCAGATTGCGGACGATATTGCCGGCAACCGTCGCCAGCCGTCCTCCCGCGTTGAAATTGACGACCGATATCCCGTTTGCCGCGCCGTCGACGAGATTGCCGGAAATCACCGCGCCTTCGAAGGAAAATTCCGCATAGATCGCCGTCTCGCCCGAGGCGATGCAGTGGTTGTCGGTAATGATGGCATTGGAGGCACTGTTGGCACGGATGGCGGAAAAGGCGCTCTCCGAAACTTGGTTGCCCGATACGGTCACGTCGTCGGCGCGATAGAGATTGATCGCATTGCCATATTGGCCGGTGCCGCCGGAGGAGGCGCCTGTGCTGGATATGCGGTTGCCGGACACGATCGTCCCGTCATGGCCCTTCTCCCAGCGATGGATGAGGATGCCGCCATCGCCGCAAGCCGAGACGATGTTATTCGCAACCGACAGGCTGCTGCTCTGAACTGCATAGAGCGCATAGTCTTTGGCACGCAGGATATGGCATCGCTCGATCCGCCCGCCGCATCCTTCAAGCCGCAATCCGCTTGCGCCCGAATTCGTCACTTCGCAGTCCTCGATCGCAAGGTTCGCGACGTTGCGAAACTGGATAAGTCCCGCCGTGTCTCCGGCAATCGGTCGATTGACACCGTCGAACACTAGCCCGGCCAGCACGGTGCGCTGCACGTCGCGGGCCTCAAGCAGCGGTTCGGATCCCGCCTGGACGAGCCGCGACGCGCCGGCAATACCGCTCAGCCTTGCGCCGTCCGGCAGCATCAGGCCCGAGACCGGGTAGTCGCCGGGCGGCAGGAAGACGGGCAGGTTCTGCCGCGCGGCATCGGCGATCAGCCGTTCCAGCTTGCGCTGCATGGCGCTGCCGCCGCCGGGCTTCACGCCGTGGGTTCCGGCATCGATCGCCCCGCGCAGACCGGTGCCGGAAATCGCGGGCGATTGGGCATTGCCGGAACGTGGAACTGCCACGGCTACCGCCGTTCCGCAAAGGCTGGCCAGCAGCGCCCGTCTCGAAATCATCCAGTTTTCTCCCGCCTTCAATAAAAGATTTTCTATGGCAGTATCTTTGATCGGGTTGCATCATAATTCTTTGCGCGTCCGGGTAAAAACTTTGCCATCATCTGCACATCGACTGTATTCGCCTCCACTTTAAGCAAGATGAAGGGATTGTGTCCTAAGGTGCGCGGCGAAGGGGAATGAAATTCCTGGACGTTTCGGGGGCTCGGAGGCGGACAATGATAGGTCCTGCAATGATTGGCACGGCGCTGGGGACGCCGCTGCAGACGCTTGAAGATTTGACGGATCGATTGCGACGCGTCTCGCTGGAAAACGCCATCGCGCCCGAACTGACCGAGGCGCTGAAGGAACTGACCGGTCTGAGGCTTCTCGACCAGTTGGGCGATTTCATTTCGATCAAGGATCGGCAGGGCCGTTACCTTTTTACCAATCAGTCCGCTTGTCGCGTCGTCGGCATCGATGACTGTTCGGTTCTTTCCGGCAGGACCGATTTCGATTTTCTACCGCGTGCCAGCGCCGAGCAGGTCTCGGATCTGGAGCGGCAGGTGGTCGAAACCGGCTCTCCCATCGAGAAGAGGGAGGAGCGGCTGGCCTTCAACGATGGCCGGATGCTCTGGCTTTCCATCTCCAAGACCGCGTTGCGGAATGGCGCCGGGGATATTGTCGGCATCGTCACCGTCGCGCGCGACATTACCGAGCGCAAGCGGCAGGAACAGTTGCGCCATGGCCATGCCCGCTTGTTGGAAATGATCGCCCGCGGCCAGCCCCTGACGGCGGTCCTCGATGCGCTTGTGCTTCTTGTCGAGGCGCAACTGAGCGACATCAGGGGTGCAGTCATGCTGCTGGAAGAGGGCGGAACGCACCTGACGGGCGGCATTGCCCCAAGTCTGCCCCCCGCCTATGTCGCATTGATTGATGGTATCGAGATCGGAGCCTCGCGAGGCTCCTGTGGCACGGCGGCATGGCGCCGCGAGGCTGTTCTTGTCGAGGATGTCCAGAGCAACCCGCTCTGGGAGGATTTTCGCGAACTCGGCACGCTGTTCGGCTTCCGCTCCTGCTGGTCCACGCCGATCATCGGTGCCGAAGCGCATGTGCTTGGCACATTCGCGCTCTATTCGTCGTCGGTCCGTGCGCCGACGGCGCCGGAACTGGAACTGATGAACATGGCGACCGACCTTGCCGGCATCGCCATCGAGCGCGCCGAGAGCGAGCGCCGCATCCGCCATCTGGCGCATCATGATCCGCTGACGGGCCTGCCCAACCGGACGCTGTTCTGGAGCCAGTTCAATCGCAGCCTGCACGAGGCCAGACGGGAAAACCGCAAGGTCACCGTGGCCTATATCGACCTCGATAATTTCAAGTCGATCAACGATACGCTCGGTCACGCAGCCGGCGATCACGTTCTCAAGGTGCTGGCCGACCGCATGGCGCGCTGCATCCGCGCCAGCGATCTCATCGTCCGGCTGGGCGGTGACGAATTCGCCATCGTCTTCTCTAATCCCGATGGTGACAGGAGCGGCGTGCTGCGCCGGCTGGACAAGCTGCGTGGCGTGATTGCCGAGCCCGTCTGGGCAGAGGGAACGAGCGTCGAGGCGACCTGCAGCATGGGCGTCGCCTTCTATCCGGAGGACGGCGAGCTTGCCGAGGATCTGCTCGCCAGCGCCGATCACGCCATGTACGAATCGAAGGAACTGGGGCGCGATCGGCTGACCGTCTGCGCCTGAAGGTCTACGATGCCGTGGCGAGGCTGCGCATAGCGGCAGCCCCTTGCGACTTTTCGCTGGGATAGGTCTCCTCGAACTTGCTGACGAACTTGTCGAACAGCACGGCGAAGGCGGCAAGGTCGTCCTCGCCCCAGCCGTCCAGCATTTCGGCCAGAAGGCGCCTCTTGGTCTCCTCGAACTTACCCATCAGCTCGTCGCCGAGTTCGGTGCGCACGACGATCGAGCGGCGCCCATCGGCTTGCGAGGCGGCGCGTCGCAATATCCCTTGTGCCACCAGTTCGGCCACGATCCGGCTGCCGCGCGAAGGGTCGAGCCGCATCACGTCGGCGATCGCTCCCACCGTCACCTCGCCGTCGATCCGGCTCATCGCCCTCAAGGCATCGAGATGCGAAATCTCCAGGCTCGGTGCGAGACTGTCGACCAGCGTGCGGCTGATGACCCGCCGGCCGATCATCAGGCGCATTCGTCCCATGACCTCGCTGATATGGTCTATATCAGCGGCAGCTTTGGCGGAACGGGTCTCGGAAATCGTCTGTGTCATGACGAACGACAATAGCAGAGCTATCGGCACGGGCAAGAATTATATGCCGTAAACATTGGAGTGCGATTGACAATTATATGCTGAAGGCACATAAGTTCGTCTTCACATTGGATTTGTCATGACCCCTCCCACGCCTCCCGTCGTACCGCTGGTTTCCGATCCCCGCCAGCGGCTCATCGTCTTCTGCTTCCTGATGGCGGCCTTGTTCATGGCGACGCTCGACAACCAGATCGTCGCGACCGCGCTTCCGACCATTGTCGGCGAATTCGGCCAGATGGAGCGTTTCGGCTGGGTCAGTTCCGCCTTCCTCTTGGCGACGAGCTCCGTCATGCCGATCTACGGCAAGCTCGGTGATCTCTTCGGCCGCAAATATGTCATGCTGGCGGCGATCATCATCTTCACGCTCGGCTCGCTGGCCTGCGGCTTTGCCTGGTCGATGGACAGCCTGATTGCCGCGCGTGTCCTCCAGGGGCTGGGCGGCGGCGGCATCATGGTGTCGATCTTCTCCATCAATGCCGATCTCTTCGAGCCGCGCGAACGCGCCAAGTACCAGAGCTACTCCAGCCTGATGATCATGGCTTCGGGCAGCCTCGGGCCGGTGCTCGGCGGCACGCTCAGCGATCTGTTCGGCTGGCGCTCGATCTTCCTCATCAACCTGCCGCTCGGCGTCATCGTCGTCGGTGGCCTGATCGCCATGCTGCCCTATCGCCGCCCGACCCGCCGCCCGAAGATCGATTATGTCGGCGCCGTCGTGCTGGCCACGACGATCACCTGCCTCGTCGCCTTTGCCGACAGCCGCCAGATCTTCGGTTCGCTCGTAGCGACGGCCTCACTCGCGCTTCTGGCAGGCGGCATCGTCTGCGCCTCGATCTGGGTCTTCGTCGAAAGCCGCGTGCCCGAACCCATCGTGCCGCTCAAGCTGTTCCGCGATTCGACCTTCCCGCTCTACCTCATCGTCTCGCTCTGCTCCGGCGCCGTCGGCATTGGCCTCGTCAACTATTATGCGCTCTTCCTGCAGACCACGACCGGCCTGTCGCCCTCGGTCGCCGGCCTGTTCTTCATCGCGCTGACCGGCGGCATCGTCACCGGCTCGATCTCGGCCGGCCGCCTGATCTCGATCACCGGCCGCTACAAGCCCTTCACCGTCATGGGGCTGGCGATGAGCTGCGTCATGCTCTTCTGCTTCTCGCGGGTCGGTCACGACGTTTCGCTCTATGTCGTGGCGACGATCATGTTCCTGCAGGGGCTCTCGGTCGGCTTCGGCCAGCAGGCGCCGATCATCGGCGTGCAGAATTCCGTGCCGCGCGGCGATATCGGTGCCGCAACCGGCGCCGTGACGCTGATGCGCATGGGCGGCGCCTCGATCGCGATTTCGCTCTACGGCGCCATCATCGGCACCGCGGTCAAGGCATCGCATGTCTCGATCCCCGGCCTTGCCGATATCGAGACGCTGACGCCGAAAATCCTGGCAGGCCTGCCGGAAGCGTCCCGGCAGACCGTTGCCGTGGTCTATCACGATGCGTTCTCGCCGCTCTTCGTGACGGCTGCGGCAATCACCGTCATAGGCCTCATCGCCGGCCTCTGCCTGAAGCCGGTCCGGCTTCCGGTGGCAGAAACAGCGCCCGCTACAAAGCCGGAAAAGGCCGCCGCCTGACATCTCGAAACTTCGGGTTTGACGCCTATCTTGTAAGGCATGAAACCCGAAGCCCTGCTTCATCCGACCCCCGCCGGGCTTTATTGCCCCATCGGTAATTTCCACGTCGATCCCGTGCGCCCCGTCGGGCGGGCGCTGATCACCCATGGCCATTCCGACCATGCGCGCTCCGGCCATGGCAGCGTGCTGGCCACCCGCCAGACGCTCGACATCATGGCGATCCGCTACGGCGAGGATTTCGCCGGCGCGCGGCAGGCGGCCGGATGGGGCGAGGAGATCATTATCGATGGCGTCAAGGTCATGTTCAGGCCTGCCGGCCATGTGCTCGGCTCCGCCCAGATCCTCATCGAGAAGGACGGAATGCGCATCGTCGTCTCCGGCGATTACAAGCGCGGCATCGATCCGACCTGCGATCCCTTCGAGCCGGTCGCCTGCGATGTCTTCATCACCGAGGCGACCTTCGGCCTGCCGGTCTTCCACCACCCCGACCCGAAGACCGAGATCGAAAAGCTGTTCACCTCGCTGAAACAGTTTCCCGAGCGTAGTCATCTCGTCGGCGCCTATGCGCTGGGAAAGGCGCAGCGCGTCATCAGGCTGATCCGCGACAATGGCTATTCGGAACCGATCTATATCCATGGCGCGCTCTCAAGGCTCTGCGATTATTATCAGGAAGAGGGCATCGCGCTCGGCGACATAAGGCCGGCGACGATCGAGAAAAGCAGGCCTGCGGAATTTGCCGGTGCCGTCGTCGTCGGCCCGCCCTCGGCCTTCCAGGATCGTTGGGCCCGGCGTTTCAACGAGCCGCTGATCGCCTTCGCCTCCGGCTGGATGATGGTCCGCCAGCGGGCCAAACAGGGCGGTGTCGAACTGCCGCTCGTCGTCTCCGACCATTGCGACTGGCCCGAACTTCTCGCCACCATCGAGGAAATCGCCCCGCAGGAGGTCTGGGTCACCCACGGTCGGGAGGAGGCGCTGGTACGCTGGTGCGAACTGAAAGGCATCCCCGCCCGCCCGCTGCATCTCGTCGGCTATGAGGATGAGGGGGATTGATGATGGCTTGTCGTCCGAATACCCCCTCTGGCCTTCCGGCCATCTCCCCCACAAGGGGGGAGAAGACCCGTGGCGCCGGCCTGCCCAAATTGTGCTGCGGCGGCTGCGGCTGGGTTAAGCCCTCCCCCTTGTGGGGAGGGTGGGGAGGGGTCTTTTTAACCTCTCGGCAGTCCGGCTCCCACAGCGGGATCACCGGCAGGCCAGAGGGGGACTTTGCGAGGGCGAGGACATGAAACCCTTCGCAACCCTTCTCGATCGCCTCGTCCTCACCCCCTCGCGCAACGGCAAGCTGACCCTGCTTGTCGATTATTTCCGCACCACGCCCGATCCCGACCGTGGTTATGGTCTCGCTGCCCTTGCCGGCGTGCTCGACCTCAAAAGCGTCAAGCCCGCCATGCTGCGCGAACTGGTGATGGAGCGGATGGACGAGGTGCTGTTCCGCTATTCCTATGATTATGTCGGCGATCTGGCCGAGACCATCTCGCTCGTCTGGGATGGCGGCGCCAAGGATGCCGCGGGCGACGGCACGCAGCCACGCCTGTCCGAGGTCGTCGCAAGAATGAATTCGCTCGGCCGCACCGAGGTGCGAGGTGCCGTGCGCGATCTCCTCGATCAACTCGATACGTCCGGCCGTTTCGCCTTCCTGAAACTCGCCACCGGTTCTCTCAGGATCGGCGTCTCCGCCCGCCTCGCCAAGCAGGCGCTGGCAGATATGAGCGGTAAAGAGATAACCGAGATCGAGACGCTCTGGCATGGCCTGACGCCGCCCTATGAGACGCTCTTCGCCTGGCTGGAGGGCAGGGCGGAAAAGCCGGTCCTTGCCACCCCGGCGATCTTCCATTCCGTCATGCTCGCCAACCCGGTGGAGGACGGCGATCTCGAAAAGCTCGACCCTCAAGACTACGCCGCCGAATGGAAATGGGACGGCATCCGCATCCAGATGTCGAGTTATAGTGGCACGCGAAAACTCTATTCCCGCTCCGGTGACGACATTACCGGCGCCTTCCCCGATATCGTCGAGGCGATCAATTTCGACGGCGTCATCGACGGAGAACTGCTGGTCGGCGGCACAAGGCGCAGCAACGCTCCGACCCGTACCTTCTCCGATCTGCAGCAGCGTCTGAACCGCAAGACGGTGACGGCGAAGATGATGGACGAATATCCGGCCTTCGTCCGCGCCTATGATCTTCTGTTCGAGCGCGAGGCCGATATCCGTGGCGAGGGCTTTCTCGCCCGCCGCGACCGGCTTGCAAGCGTGATCGACCGCGCCCCGCATGACCGCTTCGATCTTTCCGACCTCGTGCCTTTTTCAAACTGGGCGGAGCTCGACCGGCTGCGCATCGATCCGCCCGATCCGGTCATCGAGGGGGTGATGATCAAGAGGAAGGACAGCACCTATCAGGCCGGCCGGTTGAAAGGCCCGTGGTTCAAATGGAAGCGCGACCCTTACAATATCGATGCGGTCATGCTTTACGCCCAGCGCGGCCACGGCAAGCGGTCGAGCTATTATTCCGACTTCACCTTCGGCGTCTGGACGAAGACGCAGGAGGGCGATGTGCTCGTTCCTGTCGGCAAGGCCTATTTCGGCTTCACCGATGCCGAACTTGAAGTGCTCGACAAGTTCGTCCGCGACAACACGGTGGACCGCTTCGGCCCCGTCCGCGCCGTCAGGGCGACGCCCGATTTCGGCTTCGTGCTGGAAGTCGCCTTCGAAGGGATCGCCCGCTCCACCCGCCACAAGTCCGGTGTCGCCATGCGCTTTCCCCGCATCGCCAGATTACGCCAGGACAAGCTCCCCCGCGATGCCGACCGGCTGGAAACGCTCACCGCCATGATCGAGACGAGGGAGGCTGGCGGCTGACCAGCGTCTGATATGTCCGGTTGCACTTAAATTGTGGGTACCATCATTTTTATGCTGCCGCTGATCGTCACATCACTATGGTGCGGCCAGCGGATCAGCCTTGCATATGTTCGACATCCGCTCATCCCGCCGGTGGCGTTGTCTCGCCGCCTTGCTTTTTCAAAGCTCCGATCGCGCCTTTCGTGCACTCGCATATTTGAGAAGAACGATGACATTTCCCAATCTTTCGCTTCCCGCCCGCCCGCTTTCCATAAATTCGAACGCCGTCTCGCTGCCCCGCCACTTCTTCCTGTTCACGCCGGTCATCTTCGCCATCACCATCTTCATGATCTGGTGGCAGGCGCCCGACCTGTTGCGCGACTACCAGATCAGCCGCAATCCGGTCGTGTTGCAGGACGGTGATATCCAGGACGGCAAATGCACCACCCGCAAGGCGGTGATGACCGATTGCGAGGCAAAGCTTTCCTACACCTATCAGGGCCGCGCCTATCAGACGGAAACGCATTTCTTCTTCGTCGATATCCACACCGGCGACTACCTGACCGATCTCGTCATCTCGGCCGATCATCCGGAACTTGCGACCCTCAGCCTCGGTCTCGAAAAACTCTGGAACCGGGTGATTTCGCTGGTGATTGTCGCCGGCATTCTCGCCGTCCTGAGCCTCGCCATGGTCTTCCTGGCATTCCGCGTCTGGCGCGTGCGCGCGGCACTTCGCCGCCCGGCCGGCGTGACCCTCATCCCGGTCGATATCACCACGGTCAACAGAAGCGGCAAGCGCCAGTTCCTCACCTATGTCGACAAGCTCGCCGCCGACAGGACCAAGCGCACCGCCTATACGATGTTTTCCCGCGGCGAGGATCCGCTGGTCCTGGCCGATCCCGCCGGAAAAGCGGTCGGCATCGCCGCCCGCCACGGAAGGACGGCGCTTCCGGTTCTGCTCGATGCGGGGCTGGAAAGGATCGATCTTTCGCCGGAGGAGCGCACGGTTGCCCTTGCTTCCGTGCGTGCGGCGCAGGCCGAAACCGGCGTGATTACCCTTCAGGCGGCGGCCAGGAAACCGTTGCAATGGATGCGCGGGCTGAAAGTTCTGCTCGGCGGCATCCTTCTCGTCATCGTCGCGGGCCTCGGCTACTGGGCTTGGTACGTTACCACCGCGCCGTCGCAGTTCGACCAGATCGGCATGCAGATCAACAACATCCTGCCGAAGCCAATGAACGACTGGGGCTGCGGCGAGCTGAAAAAACGCTTCGGTAACGACAGGGCGCCCTATGGCTGTGCCGCAAGCGACTATACGAGCTGGAAATAGTTTCGGTTGCAGCGCAGGACCGCGTCACGCCCCATTGACGAACATGTGACACGGTGCATCTTACGATCTGCTAAAAGTGCCGTGTTTTGATTTGTACCCGGATGTTTCGCTAATGAAAATCACCCGTCGCACGATCCTCGCCGGCCTTACCGTCGGCGCCGCTTCGAAAAATGCCTTCGCAGCCCCTTCCTTCGTCACCCCGGACATTCCGCCACTCGATCCGCGGGACTATGCGGAGGCTCGCCGGCATTTTTCCACCGGGCTCATCAAGCACCACCCGGCGCCGGAAACGGCGCCGCCGCTCGGCACGCCACCCGGTGCGGTGCGCATCACCTATCCGGGCGGGCCGGACGGATCGATCCCACTGATCGCCTGGCATTCGCAATACGAGCCCTCACAGAAGCTCAAGCCGGCGGTTCTCTTCCTGCATGGCGGCAATGCCACCGGCGACGGCCACTGGGCGCTGATGAAGGCCTATTGGGAGGCCGGCTTCGTCGTCCTGCTGCCCTCGTTTCGCGCCGAAAACGGCCAGCCCGGCAACTATTCCGGTTTCTACGACGAAACCGCCGATGCGCTTGCCGCGGCAACCTATCTGGAAAACATGCCGGGCATCGACCGCAACCGGTTCTTCATCGCCGGCCATTCCAATGGCGGCACACTGACGCTTCTCGCTGCCATGACACGAAAGTTCCGCGCCGCCGCGCCGATTTCGGCCGGCGTCAGTGCCTGGCGCTATTTCGGCCGCTATTCCGACGAGATCTGCTTCGATCCGGAAAATCAGGACGAGTTCATCATGCGCTCGTCGGTCTGCTTCGGCAAAAGCCTGAAATGTCCCGCCTTCCTTTTCCGCGGAAACCAGGAACAGCCTTTCGATCAGGATCACCAGCTGCTGATCGATCGCGTCAGGGAAGCCGGCATCTCGATCGACCGGAAGCTTCTGCCCGGCACCCATAACGGCGTCGTACCCGGTGCCATCGGTGAGAGCATAAAGTTCTTCAACCAGTTCACCTGATGTCCCGTAAAGGATGATCCTGCACCGTAGACCATAAGAAAAGGCGGGGTTTTGACCCCGCCTTTTCGGTGTTGCAATGATCCGGACGGATCAGAATTCTTCCCAGTTGTCCGCCGAAGGAGCCGCTGCTGCGGCCTTGCCGCCGCCGAAGGCCTGGGCGAGCTTGCCGACCATGCCGCGGGCAGGGGAGGCAACCGGTGCCGAACGGGTGGATGCACTTCTGACCGGCGCCGCCATGGCGGATGCCGTCTGGCGAAGTGCCGCACTCTGTGCGGCCGGCCGGTAGCCTTCGCCGCCATTCTGCTGGAACTGGCCGAGCTGGAACTGCGAGACGAGTTCGCGCAGGCGGCCGGCTTCGGTGGCGAGTGTGGCACCGGCGGCATTGGCTTCTTCCACCATGGCCGCGTTCTGCTGGGTCACCTGGTCCATCTGGTTGACCGCGGTGTTGACCTCGGCCAGACCGACCGACTGCTCGCGCGAGGAGGTGGCGATCGAATCCATGTGCTGGTTGATGGTGACGATATAGTCCTCGATCGTCTTCAGCGCCGCACCGGTATCGCTGACCAGCTTGACGCCGGTCTCGACCTCGACGGATGACTTGCCGATCAGGTCCTTGATCTCCTTGGCAGCCTGGGCCGAGCGCTGGGCAAGTTCGCGCACTTCCTGGGCGACGACGGCAAAGCCCTTGCCGGCCTCGCCTGCGCGGGCGGCTTCGACGCCTGCGTTCAGGGCCAGAAGGTTGGTCTGGAAGGCGATATCGTCGATCACGCCGATAATGCTGGAGATCTGGCCGGACGATTCCTCGATCCGTCCCATCGCATTGACCGCATTCGCAACCACCGCGCCGGACTGGCGGGCGCTTTCATTGGCCTGGATGGCGACCTTGCGGGCCTCGTCGGCACGCTTGGAGGAATTGCCGACATTGACCGTGATCTGATCGAGCGCGGCGGCGGTCTCTTCCAGCGAGGCGGCCTGCTGTTCGGTCCGCTTGGAAAGATCGTCGGCGCTCTGGCTGACTTCGCGCGAGCCCGAATCGATCGCGCTGGTGGCCTGGGCGACCGAGCCGAGCGTGCCGCGCAACTGGCCGACCGTGGCGTTGAAATCGGCCCTGAGGCTTTCGAATTCCTGGGCAAAGGCGTGGTTGAGCTGGAAGGTCAGGTCGCCCGCCGAAAGATGCTTGAGGCCGGTGGCAAGGCCGTTCGTCGCTTCCGCCATGGCTTCGGCGCGGATACGTTCCTGCTCGGCATTGCGGCGGCGCTGTTCGTCGGTGAGGTTGCGCTGCTCTTCGGCGTCGCGTTCCAGCGCCTGCGTCTTCAGCGCATTGTCCTTGAATACGTCGACCGCCTTGGCCATCGCACCGATTTCGTCCGGGCGGTTGCCGCCTTCGACGGTCGCAGACAGGTCACCGGATGCCAGCTTCGACATCGTGCCGGTCAGGCGGCCTATGGCACCACCCAGCGAACGGGCGAATACCATGAAGCCCACAAGTGTCAAAAGACAGATCACGGCGGTACCCATCAGGGTCCGCCACAGAGCTGTGTTGTTTGCGTCCACGATCTTGGTGGCATTGGCACCGATCTCGAACACGCCGATTGTTTCACCGGAGAAGTTCTTGAATGGCGTCACCTTGACCGCGACGTCGCGATCGCCGATCTCGATCTGTCTCAGGACATCCTTGCCGTTGAAGCCTGCCGTGAGGTCTTCATCCGGCAGCATGGACTTGCCGTCCCTGGTCGAGGCCTGCGTCGTCAGCTTGCCGTTGACCATCACATCGACGGCGATCTCGCTGCCGAGCTTCTCGCCCAGCGGATTGAAATAGGCAGCACTGAGATTGGTGCCGATATCGACTGCGCCGACAACCTTGCCATTGTCCTTGATAGGAGCGACGGCATAAAGGCCGATGTCCCCGCTCTGGCCGATTTCGATACCGGCCGCCATGTCCCCGCTTGCAATAGCGGTCTGAACCGTCTTGCGTCGGCTCAGCACGTTGTCGCCGAACTTGCTCGGATTGTGCGCGCGCGCGATGGCCGTCCCGCTTGCGTCGAACACGGTCGAAAGAGGCAGGCTGAACTTCTGCTTCAGTTCCGCGACACCGGCCGAGTATTTCTTCAGAATGGCGTCGCGATCACCTTTCTCGACCAGGCCGGCAATCTCGGGGTCGTTGGCGAGCTGCACGGCAATCGCCGCTGCGGCGCGCTGCAGGCCGTCCATGTCGCTATGGATAAGAGCAATATCGCCGCTGACCTTGGTTTGCAGCGCGTCGGAACTCATGTTCGCCTGAGCGTACCATCCCATCCCGCCGATTGCGGCACTTGCAAACAATACGGCGGCAAAGCCATATCCGCTGATCTTGATCCACAGAGGTCGTTTGATAGTTAGTTCAGTCATGTCATGCCCTAAAGAGAATTGCTGGTTGTGGGCGAATATCGATGCTAATCCTCAATATTGATTAAATGTTTCAAATATTGGCGCCATTGCGGTGCAATGTTTCTTGATATCCCGAGCCGGTCACCCTTAGCGGTTGTTTTTGACGGCTTTTTCAATGCGATACTTACGCCGGGGGTGTGTCCGGCCCCGCCGTTGACTGTTCGCCCCGGCTCTCCGGCCCCAAGCCTCCAGTTTCGCGCCAGCGCCATCTGCCACAGTGGTCGAGACGTCATCTGACCCCGCGGGTATTCATGCCGAACAAAATCACATCGCTTCGCCGTGCCACAGGCCTGACGGCGGCCCTCATTGCAACGACCGCGCTTGCGGGCTGCCAGATCCCGCTCGTGCCCGATACCAGTCTGGTCAATCCCAATGTCTTCGTCCAGCAGACGGCGCCGGTCTTCTACATCCCGCCCTATCAGGATCCGCCGTCCAACCAGCCGCCGCCGACGCCGGGCGCAATACCGCACAAGCGCCAGCTCTATCCGACGGATTTCCACCAGACCTACGATCATGCGGCGAGCTACGGCCTGCCGGTCTCCAATCCGGTCTACCGGACCATGTATGATATCCGCCATGACGACGACCACACGCTGCCGGCCATTCCCTATTCGCGCATCGATCCGCGCTTCCTGAGAACCGAGGTCGACTATCGCACCAGCGAGGCACCCGGCACGATCGTCGTCGATACGCATGCCCATTATCTCTATCTGGTTCAGGCGGGCGGCAAGGCGATTCGCTATGGCGTCGGTCTCGGCAAGGCAGGCTTCGCATGGTCCGGTCGCGGCGTCATTCAGCGCAAGGCGAAATGGCCGCGCTGGACCCCTCCGGGTGAAATGGTCGCCCGCGATCCGGCCCTGCGCCAGTTTGCGGCCTCCGAGGGTGGCGCGTCTCCTGGGCTCAACAACCCGCTCGGCGCCCGCGCACTCTATATCTTCAAGGACGGCAAGGACACGCTGTATCGCGTCCACGGCACGCCGGACTGGCAATCCGTCGGCAAGGCAACCTCTTCCGGTTGCGTGCGCATGCTCAATCAGGACGTCATCGACCTTTTCGACCGCGTGCCGAACGGAACGCCGATCGTCGTTTCCTGACCGCTTTCGAATGCCCTGTAAACGCTGCCTTTCGGGGCGGCGTCGGCGTTTTTGTGGCCTGCATGTCTTAGTCCGATCGTTGCCGATTTGCCGCAGGCCTGTCGTTTAGACCGTGGTCATGACCACTCGGAACCTTTCGCCGCGAAGAGCGTTCGATTAAGCTTTGCGCAATCGCGTTCTTCTGGATGGTTCTTCCCGATATGAAATTCGACACCTCTTTTTCCCGCCGGAGCTTCCTCACTGTTCTCGGCGCCGGTGCTGCCTCGACGCTTGCCGGCTGTGCTTCCACCACGCCCTATGGCGGCCAGGTCGTCACCTACCGTGACGGCATTAGCACCCAGCCGCCCGAAACCATGGTCGCCGGCGATGATGGCGCGCAGGTCGATCCCGCCCAGATGTACGGCTCGATCGCCGATGGCGGTTTCGTCATCCCGGCCATTCCCTATCAGCGCATCAACCCGCGCTACTATCGCCAGCGCGTCGTCGATCCGACCGGCGAAACCCCCGGCACGATCGTAGTCGATACGCCGTCGCGTTTCCTCTATCTGGTCGAGCCCGGCGGTTACGCCATGCGCTACGGCGTCGGCATCGGCCGCGAAGGCTTCGCCTGGTCCGGCGAGGGCGTCATCCAGTGGAAGCAGAAATGGCCGAAATGGACGCCGCCGGACGAAATGGTCGCCCGCCAGCCGGAACTGGTCAAATATTCGTCGAAGAACGGCGGTATGGCCCCCGGCCTGATGAACCCGCTCGGCGCCCGCGCCCTCTATATCTTCAAGGACGGCCAGGACACGCTCTACCGCCTGCACGGCTCGCCGGAATGGAACTCCATCGGCAAGGCCGTCTCTTCCGGCTGCGTGCGCCTGATGAACCAGGATATCATCGACCTCTACGACCGCGTACCGGCCAAGACCCGCATCGTCGTCTGGCAGTAATAATCGTAGCTGTCTGAAAAAAGACGCCTGCCAATTGTCGGGCAAGCCTTATATCTTGCCCCTTCCAACCCTCCCCACAAGGGGGAGGGTCTGATCCGGTCGTAGCGCCGGCACTCACTTCATCGCGGCATCGAGCTTGGCCTTCCAGTCGCCATCGGCAAGCGCTTTGGTCACGAAGGCATCGACGGCCTGTTTGAGCGCGTCGTCCTTCTGCATCAGATAGGCATTGTCGAAATGGGTGAAGGGCTCCTTCACCGGAACGGGGCACAATACGCCCGCATGCAGCTTCGACTGCAGGTCGGCCTCCACGCCGTCCGTCACCATCACGTCCGCCTTGTCGGCGGCGATCTGGTCGAAGATCGTCTTGTTGTCGGGAAACACCTCGATCGTCGCATGCGCCAGCTTTTCATGCGCGAACTTGTCGTTGGTGCCGCCCGGATTGACGATGACGCGGGTCGAAGGCTGGTCGATCGCCTCGAGCGTCGTGTATTTGTCCTGGTCGATGCAGCGGGCGATCGGCCGCTTGCCGTCGCTGACATTGGGCACCGAGAAATTGCCGACTTCCGCCCGCGCCGGATTGACGGTGATGCCGCCGACGACGATGTCGAACTTGTCGGCCTTGAAGTCGTCGAGCATCGTCTTCCAGCTTGTCATGACGAATTCCGGCTTGACGCCGAGCGTGTCCGCCAGTTCCTTCGCCATGGCGATATCGGCGCCCACCAGCTCACCATCGGCACCCTTGTAGCTGAACGGCTTGTAATCGCCCGTCGTGCCGATCTTCAGGACGCCCGCCTGCTTGATTGCGGCAAGGCTGGTTCCGTCGGCCAATGCCGGCCCGGCCACGGTGCCGGCCAGTGCCGCAAGGCCGAATGCCGTAAGTGCCATGCGTGCTCTTTTGTTCATTCCGCTGTTCCCTCTGTATGATCCATTGTCTGATCCGTTGTCTGATCCGGTCTCCCGCGGCAAAACGTAGCCGGGCACTGCGACAAGTCAATCGAGATGGTCCAGCCATTTTCCGGCCATTCGGCGCTTTGGAAGCAGGCGGCCGGCATGAAGACGGCTGGGATCGCGCCGAAACATGTGTTAAGCGCCAGCCGAATAAAAGCAGGAGCGCAACCGTGACCGAGCCGACCGTAACCGACGCAACCAACCGCATCTATGAATCGCTTCATGCGGATAATGCCGATATCGACACGCATATCGCATCTCTGAAGGCGGCGATGGCGCGCGAAGGCGTCAAGGAAGCCGTGTTCGATCCTGCGAAGATCTCGCAGAACAACCGCTCCGGCCGCAAGCTGATGCAGGCCTATTTCCGCCAGCGCGGTGTGACGGTGAAATTCGCCGGCGCGTGAGCCGCGTCAGTCGAACCGGCAGGCGGGCCTGATCCCTCCTGCACAAAGACATGTCCGGCCTGAAGGAGGATGAGCGCAGAAAAGACGGCAAGGGCTTTGATCACATGTCGTCCAATCATCTCGTCAGGCGCGGCATCCGGGCTCTGGCGGGATGGATAGGTGAAGGCACGCGGATGGCAACCGTGGGCCTTGTCGGGATGGGGTGTGGCCTGCGGTCCTGGCAAACGCTATTGGCGTAAGGCGCCCGTCACAGCCATCGGCCCTTTGCAGACAACGCATCAGATCAATTGGGTTGAGTAAGTTGAAATCGCAAAGAAAATCCAGCTCGCGCCACGCTGATTGCAGCCATTTGGAAGAAAGATTCCGCCCGGCTGCTCATAGGAAATTTTCCTACAAGAATGATGACAATCCTCCGCCCATTTGAGCTGGGGACTTTACTATGCACCTCGCCGCTCTCGATGAAACTGAGATATGTGTTTAGTTTGTCTTGGAGGATAACGAGATGGTTCCCGTCATCAATATCCCAGGGCATGTGATCGGATATCGTAAGCCACAGATCGCCAGATATTCGATCTATGGAGTAGAAATCGATTTGATCCACTTGATCGATTGCCATTGCGACGCTCCCCCTTCAAGCTGCGAAGTGACGCTATGCTATGTCCATGTCCGCTTGTGGCGCAAACCGGCAGTTGCCAAGAGCGGCATTGAGCGCGAAACTCGCGTCATGCTCAGGCCCTATTGGATAAAGATGGATAAGCCTTCGGGGCTCGGCTTCGGCATCACCGCCTGGTCGAAGGAGGATGCGGAAACCTTGCTGCGCCTCGTGCTGCCCGACGATTGCGCCATCATTTCGATCAATCCGGTCAAGGACGCTGCCTCGCTGGATCAGGGACATGTCATTCCCAACATGGGGAATATGTTTCGCCGAGGCATTTGGTATCCGCTCGGATACCAGCATCTGACGAACTAAGCCTTCGTCCGCTTCCCCCGCCAAGCCGAAGCCTGCCCCCGCCCCAGACGAAAGCAGGCCAGTATGGCGATGCCATCATCAGAGGCTCAGGTCGAGACCGAGCATGCTGGTGAGGGCGAAGGTGACGGCCCCCAGGCCGGCGAGTGCGACCACGAAGACTGCGGCGAGCTTGCCGCCCGTGCGCAGCATCTCACGGCGCTTCTGCTCCCCCTGATCGTAGTGCCACTTGATGGCAAAGAACATGGCCGTGCCCAGGGCGAGAACCTTGAACGTGATAAAGACGATTGGGACCCATTCCATGACGGAGACCTCTATATGCATTTGTTATGTGCGTTATGATCCGATTTTAGGCAGTCGTGTACCAGCGATTGTGCAATGCTGACATGTGATCGCAGATGGGAAACTGGGCCACACTAAGGTCAGGTGCCAACGGGTTGGGCGGCGTCTTGAACGGCTTCCCGCCAGATCCGCTGAGCCGGAGAGCACCCCGACCAAGCCTCCCGTAAGCGCGCGCCACCGCCCGCCGCGACCACAGAAACCGGCAGGGGCCGCTCCGTCTACCCTTCCTCCGCCTTTTCGAGCCTTTCCTTCAGCCCCACCAGCGCCTCGCGCAGTGTCATCGCTTCTTCGAGATTGCAGCCGGTGGCGCGGCCGATGGCTCCCATTACATTTGTGGATCGCTGCCGCAGTTCCAGCCCCTCAGCCGTAAGCGTGATGATCACCTGCCGCTCGTCTTCAAGGTCGCGCTTGCGGCTGACGAGGCCGGATTGTTCGAGCCGCTTCAGGAGCGGCGACAGCGTGCCGGAATCGAGCCCCAGCCGCTCGCCGAGCGCCTTCACCTTCTGCCCGTCCTCGGCCCACAGCGCCATCATGACGAGATATTGCGGATAGGTGAGCCCCAGCGGGTCAAGCAGCGGCTTGTAGGCGCGGTTGAAGGCATGCGCCGCGCCATAGATGGCAAAGCACAGCATGTCGTCCAGGCCGAATTTATCTGCCGCCACGCCGGTGGCGCTCCCTGCATCCATCGGCATGCCCGGCTGCGCGAGTGCCTGCCTGCCTGCCTGCGTCGCCGACTTTTTCTTTGTCTCTGCCCCTGTCATCACGAAACCGTGCTCTATCTCTTCGATAATGCATAATCGCAGGCTTGACGCCGAAACGCAATGCGCATAAATATATTGTACGCAATTGAATTGCGATCAATTAAACGAAAGGAGATCGATCATGGCTATTCTCTACACCACCAAGGGTTCTGCAACCGGCGGACGCGCAGGCCACGGCGCATCTGAAAACGGCGTTCTCGACGTCACGCTCACCGTTCCGAAGGAACTCGGCGGCGATGGCGCCACCGGCACCAATCCCGAACAGCTTTTCGCCGTCGGTTATTCCGCCTGCTTCCTCGGCGCGCTGAAGGCCGTCGCAGCCAAGGAAAAGGTGAAGATCCCGGAAGACGCCAGGGTGACGGCTACCGTCGGCATCGGTCCGCGCGATGACGGCACCGGCTTCGGCATCGAGGTTTCGCTCTCGGTCTCCATTCCCGGCATGGATAAGGCTGAGGCCGAAGGCCTCGTTGCCAAGGCCCATATCGTATGCCCCTACAGCCACGCCATGCGCACCTCGACCGAAGTTCCGGTCACCGTCGCCTGATCGCGACCTGACCACAACAAAAAAAGGCTGGAAACGAGCGCGTTTCCGGCCTTTTTCATGTCTGGGATTTCGTGCCCTCGATTTCGTTATCCGCGATTTCGTTGGATCTCAGTTCCGCTGCAGGGCGAGATGCGTGCCGAGCCCGATCAGCACCGCCCCGCCGGCGCGCTGCACCAGCTTCTGGGCGCGGCCGGATCGCTTCAGCCGCTCGACCACGGCACCCGCCATCAGCACGCAGACGAGATCGGCCGACGAAAAGACGAGGTTGACGATCGCGCCGAGGATTGCAAGCTGCAGCCAGACCGGAAAGGCCGCCGAGGCATCGACGAATTGCGGCAGGAAGGCCATGAAGAAGATCGCCGTCTTCGGGTTCAGAACTTCCACCGTGATGCTTTGCAGAAACGCCCGTCGCGCCGACGAGGGGCCGACCACAGGCTGCGTGGTGTCGCCGGCAGCCCGCGCCCTGAACAACGATATCCCGAGCCAGATCAGATAGACCGCGCCGACCAGCTTCACCGCCAGATAGAGCGGCGGCACCGCATGAAACAGCACCGAAAGGCCGGCCGCCGCCGCAATCACATGCACATAGCAGCCGAGATGGATGCCGAGCGCCGCCATCAGCCCGCCGCGCCGCCCGCGCGCCAGGGTCTGCGCCGCCGCATAGAGCATGGCGGGGCCGGGTATATAGGCAAAGAGCGCGGTGGTGACGAAAAATGCGATCAGCAATTCGAAAGACGGCATCGGACGACCTGTGAGGATGATGGTGCCGGAAACGTTACCGCCATCGCCGCACAAAAGCCATCGCATCCCCCCGCTGCACGCTGCGCCAATCCCTTGTCATCGGAAAGAGATCAGCTATATTCTTTCTTCAGAAAGGATCGATCCATGGCTCATGCATCGAAAAATCCCGATCTCGTCATATCCGAGGCGCAGGTCGTGACCAAGGCCACCGTCGCCGCGGCCGATCGGCTGGGGCTCAGCGCCCGCGCGCTCGCCGGCATTGTCGGCGTTTCGGAAGCCTCCGTCTCGCGCATGAAACGGCTCGATCATCTGCTCGAAAAGGGCACGAAACCCTTCGAGCTGGCGCTGCTCCTGATCCGTCTTTTCCGCTCGCTCGACGCGATCACCGGCGGCGACGAGCAGGTGGCGCGTGCCTGGCTTAAAAACCAAAACACGGCGCTCGCCGGCATTCCTGCCGAAAAGATCCTCACGATTTCCGGTCTGATCGATGTCCTTACCTATCTGGATGCCCGCCGCGCTCTCGTCTGAGTTCCGGCGGCTCGGCGCGACGGTCTGGCGGCTTGTCGAGGCCCAGCACCGCGTCTCCACCATGAAGCTTGTCGATCACGTCGACGAGCAGGAATTGCTGGAGCAGGTTCTGGAAGAGACCAAGCCCGCCTATCCGCCGGAATGCGAAGGGCTGGATTATCTGCTCAAGACCCCGTTCCGCTATGGCGCAGCCTATCCGCACGGTTCCCGTTTCCGCCGTGCCGGCAAGACGCCGGGCGTCTTCTATGCCGCCTTTGAAATTTCCACGGCGATTGCCGAAATGGCCTTTTACCGGCTGCTCTTCTTCGCAGAATCTCCTGCCACGCCTTTGCCGCCCAATGCGGCCGAATATACTGCCTTTGCCATACCCGTCGAAACCGCAAGGGTGCTGGATCTCACGATGCCCCCCTTCGACCGTGACCATACGGTCTGGGAGGACAGGCTGGACTATGCCGCCTGCCAGAATTTAGCCGAGGCGGCCCGCAGCGTAGATGCGCAAGCGATCGTCTATCGCTCCGTTCGCGATCCTGCAGGCGGGCTCAACATCGCCCTGCTGTCGGCATCGGCCTTTGCGTCAACCGAGCCTTCGGAAAGACAGACATGGCGAATTCGCCTCTCCCGTGCCGGTGTGCAGGCCATGCGCAATCATCCGCTGCTGCGGCTCGGCTTTTCCGTCGCCGATTTCGCCGATGATCCACGCATTGCAGCGATGATGAAGCGCTGATCGGCCCGATGGGTCTCGAAGACAGGCATAAAAAAAGGCCGGCGCAATATTGCTCCGACCTCTCTTATCGCTGCTTTGTCCACTCGTGCCAGTACATCCGTGGTCAAAAGCTGAAAGCAGCGGCGGCACTTGCGAGCGGCGAATGTCTCAGCGCTCATCAGCAATACCGATGGACACGATGTAATCATCGATTGTGTTTAAATCAAGTCAGAATAGTCGCAGCGACGATAATTCGCGTTTTGCGGGCAGCCTCTTCACCGCCCCGCGCCATCCATGCGGATGAAATCGACGAAGGCGCGCAATGCCGCCGGCATCTGGCGCCGGCTCGGATAATAGAGATAGAAGCCGGAATAATAGGGGCACCAGTCCTCCAGCACCCGGATCAGCCGTCCATCGGCCACGAGATCCTTGACCTGGTCCTCGAAGGAAAAGGCGATGCCGGCGCCGGCCAGTGCCGCATCGGCCATCATGTCCTGGTCGTCCAGAACGAGCGGACCATCCACCTCGACCGACAGTTCCACGCCGCCGCGCTCGAACTCCCAGGCATAGAGCCGTCCCGATCCGAAGCGGAAACCGATGCAGGGCAGGGACTTCAGGTCTTGCGGCGTCACGGGCCTGGCATGCTCGTTAAAAAAGCCGGGCGTCGCGACGATGGCCGTGCGTTGCCTCGGTCCGAGCGGCACCGCGATCATGTCCTGCGCCAGCGTCTCGCCGAACCTCACCCCGGCATCGAACCCTTCCGACACCATGTCGACCAGATCGTTGTCGATGACGATCTCGATCGATATGCGCGGATGCCTGGCGAGAAACCGGGCGACGACCGGCAACAGCACCATCCGCGCCGAAGGCCGCGAAGCGTTGATCTTCAGCCGCCCGACCGGCGTGCCGCGAAAATTGTTGAGATCGTCGAGCGCATCCTCGATGTCGCGAAAGGCCGGTGACACGCGCGCAAGCAGCGTCTCTCCCGCCTCCGTCAGCGCCACGCTGCGGGTGGTACGGTTGAATAACCTCAGGTCCAGCCGTGCCTCCAGCGCCTTCACCGCATGGCTGAGCGCGGACGGCGTGCAGCCCAGTTCGTCGGCGGCACGGCGAAAGCTCCGGTGCCGCGCAAGCGCCAGAAAAGGGGAGAGATCGGTCGGGGCAATGGTCCTCATTGTTGAACTATATTCATTAACGCGACAAGAATCGAGCGGATTATCTCAGGAACGCGAGCGGCGTAGAAATCTCCTCAGCCGCCGATGACCGGTCGGCACCAACAAGAGGAGACTTCAATATGCGTACATGGTTCATCACCGGGGCATCCCGTGGTTTTGGTGCTCTCATCGCCGAAAAGGCGCTGGCCAAGGGCGACAATGTCGTGGCCACCGCCCGCAATCCGCAGACGATCAACGCGCGTTTCGGCGAGCATGAGAACCTTCTCGCCGTCGCCCTCGACGTCAATGATGAAGCTGAGGCCCATGAGGCGGCAAGGGCAGCGGTGTCCCGCTTCGGCAGCATCGATGTCCTCGTCAACAATGCCGGTTTCGGCCTGCTCGGCGCCATCGAGGAAGCAACGGCAGCGGAAATCGAGGCGATCTACCGCACCAATGTCTTCGGCCTTCTCTCCGTCACCCGCGCCGTGCTGCCGCATATGCGCCGCCAGCGCTCCGGTCACATCTTGAACTTCTCCTCGGTCGGTGGCTATCGCAGCGCAGCAGGCTTCGGTGTCTATTGCTCGGCCAAATTCGCCGTTGAAGGTCTGACGGAGGCGCTCGCCGATGAACTTGCCCCTCTCGGCATCTTTGCCACCGCCGTCGAGCCCGGCTATTTCCGCACCGATTTCCTTGAAGGCAATTCGCTGAGCGTCAGCCCAACCGTGATTGCCGACTATGCCGAAACCTCCGGCGTGGTGCGCGAAAAGGCCAAAATCATCAGCCGTAACCAGCCGGGTAACCCGGTAAGGCTTGCCGAAGTCCTGGTCGATTTCGTCGACATGGAGAACCCGCCCGTCCGCCTGCCGCTCGGCAGCGACACGGTGGTCGCCATCGAAGCCAAGATCGCCTCCGACATGGCGCTTCTGGAAAGGATGCGGACGATCTCGCTCTCGACAGATTTCGCCACGACCGAAGCCGTCTGAAAGCATATCGGCCAGACAAAGCGCCCGGCGATGAGCCGGGCGTTTTGCCTTCACGGCTTGGGGCGTGGCGGCGCAGGGCCGATCACCGCCTTAGGAACCGCAAAACTGGCACCCGAGCAGGCTTGAGGATCCTTGAGACGGACCGTCCACCAATCTTCGAACGGGCTATCTGCCTTGCCCTCGGCGGAGATCAGGCCGCTGCTGGTGGGACAGGCCGCTGCAAGAGCGGTGGTCAATGATGTCCATCCGGGGCCGGGGCTGAATGTAATCGGCACATAACCTTCCGCTTCCGCCTTCTTGGCCATGCCCTGAAGATAGGAAAGATATCCGATCCCCGCGCAGGCGGCGACGAACAGATAGAGGATCGTCATGTTGGTTTCCCGCACCTTGACTCTGAGATCGAGAAAGGCCGCAAAACTCGTGACCTTTTCAAGCACGGCGCGTGCCCGTTGCCTGTCCGCCGGACTGTTACCCGGAGCACGCTTGGCCCGCGCGTCCTGTATCGTGGGCATGTCATACGGCATGAGCTGGACGAGATAGGGCGCGATCATCTGCTTGACCGCCTCGTCATCCAGTTTTTCCTCGCTGAAAGGCTGGGGAAAAAGGATTTCGGAAATCTTTGTCACGGCAATCAGGATTGCTGCGAATACGCCAGCGCCGACAAACAGTCCGGTCCTCAGATTCTCGCCGGAAAGGTCCGGCAATATTCCGAAGGAAAGACCGCCGGCAAGTGCAGCTCCCACGGCCCCGAGCGAAGCCGTATACCACTTCGCGGTCTCTCTCAGCCCGTCACGGGCCTCGGCATATCGATCTTTCTCTTCTGCCATCCCGCTCCGGCCTCGTCCGCTACGGCGCTAATTGCGCCTTACCGGGATGCGCAGTTGGATCACGACATGGCCCCCCATATCGCCATCGGCTTCGTAATCGTCACTGCCTTGTTCCGCATCATCTTGCCCATGATGGTGTGGTCGAGGCGGTGGGAGGCTGCCTTGAAGCTGGTCGAGCAGATCGCGCAACGCGTCGTCGCGATTGCGGTAGCTACCTCGCTCGACCAATTCGTCCAGAAAGTCGATCAAGCGTTGCTCTAGATCTTCACGCAGTCGGGGCATCGTGAACCCTCCGGTAGCAGAACCACATCTTACAAAAGTTGCGCTTACGAGAAAAGACACGTCATGCGGGATTTTTTCGTTTGCTCGCCGTGCCGCTGTGCAAGTTAGCTTGCGGGTCCATGCCGCTCGTGGAAAGCCCGCACTTCCGCGCAGTTGGGGTTCGCCCGGGTTTGACAACCAGACATAATGGCGTTGATATCGATGTCGTCCGTCAGCGACGAGGAGGTCGTTCTGCGGCCCCTGCAGCCAGGCGCCTGGTTAGCTTGAGACTTCGCCTGCAGGCCCCATGGCAGGAAGCATGCTGCGGCCGGATCATTTTCCTGCCGCCTGATCGCAGTCGCACATATGCATGGAGAGGAGACCATCATGCTGCAGACCGCTTCGAAATCCCGATCAACCACCCATGGCAAGTTCATCTGGTGCGAGCTGATGACGTCGGACACCGCGGCGGCCGGTGCCTTTTATTCCGCCGTCATCGGCTGGCAGGTCAACGCTATCCGGCTTCCCGATCTGCCGCCCTATTTCCTGTTCGAGATCGGCGAGGGCGACAATTGCCCCGGCATCGGCGGCATGATGGGCTTTCCGCCGGAGCTTGACGGCAAGCTGCCGCCGAACTGGACCGGCTATGTCGCCGTCGACGATGTCGACGAGACCTGCGTCGAATATGAAGCGCTCGGCGGCCGGATACAGCGCCAGCCGGACGATATTCCCGGCATCGGCCGGTTTGCCGTCGTGGCCGATCCGCATGGCGCGGTCGTCTGCATCATGACGCCGATCCCGCCGGAAAACCCGCCGCGCGAACCGGGACCCAACGATGTCGGCAATGTCGGCTGGCGCGAGCTTTATGCCGGCAATGGAGAGGAGGCCTTCGATTTCTATGCGAGTGTCTTCGGCTGGACCAGGGACCACGATTTTCCCATGGGGGACATGGGCGTCTACCGCATCTTTGCCCATGCGGGACAGGCGATCGGCGGCATGATGACCAAGCCGCCGAACGTGCCCGTGCCCTGCTGGAGCTATTATTTCAACGTCGAGGCGATCGATGCCGCGATCGGGCGGGTCAATGCCAATGGCGGCACGGTGGTGTTCGGCCCGCAGGAAGTCCCCGGCGGCAGTTTCATCATCCAGGCCACCGATCCGCAGGGGGCTTTCTTCTGCCTCGTCGCGCCAAGGCGGTGAGGGGCGCCGATTCGTTTGGCTGTGGCCGCGATCTGCCCTGACTGTCAGCGGCGGGTCGTGCCGTTGCGTGGGATCGAGGCCATGCCGCTGTCGCGCCGCTGGATATTGCCTTCGACATAGGTGATGAACTGCTCGGCCGGCATCGGCTTGCCGTAATACCAGCCCTGTGCGTATTCGGCGCCGCGTTCGATCAGGTATTCCGCCTGTTCCTTCGTCTCGACGCCTTCCGCGATGACCGAGAGCCCCAGCGCCTTGGCCATGTCGATGATATGGGGAACGACGGAGCTCGTGGCGCTCTCGCGGTTGATCGTGTCGACGAAGGACTTGTCGATCTTCAGGGCGTCGAACCGCAGCGACTGCAGATATTGCAGGCTGGAATAGCCGGTGCCGAAATCGTCGATCGCCACGGCATAGCCGCGCGCGCGGGCCTCGGTGATCGTCCGGCTTGCTTCCTCGATATCCATCAGGCCGCGCTCGGTCGCCTCCAGCCAGATCTGGCGATATTCGATGCCGCTATGGGCAAGTCGCGTCTCGAGAACGCCGAGAAGGCGGCCGGTCCTGAAATCGTCGGCGCAGAAATTGATCGACATATGCAGGTCGCGATGGCGCACCAGCGTCACCTGCATTTCCTTCACCACCGCCTCGATTACCAGGTCGGTGATCGGTTCGATCAGCCCGCTCTGTTCCGCCAGTGGAATGAACTGGTCCGGCCGCACCAGGCTGCCATCCGGGCGCTTCCAGCGCACCAGCGCTTCCGCACCGATGCAATTGCCTGTCTGCAATTCGACGATCGGCTGGTAATGCACGATAAATTCGCGTCGATGGATGGCGATCTGCAGGTCGCCCAGCGGCGAAAGCCGCTTGCGCGACAACCGGAAGATCACGGCCAGGATGAAGATCGCCCCCAATGCCCCGAAGGGCAGGAACAGCCAGATCTGCTCGTGAAAATTCTCCTGCAGCCTGGCTCTGTCGCTGGTTGCGACCGCGGTCCAGCCACCATGTGAGGTCACGGCATAGACATAGTCGTCGTCGACGCCGCTCTGACCTGCCTTCACCAGTTCCTGCACCCGCTTTTCATCCATACCCTGCAGACCGGCGGTCAGCGCGCCGTTCGGCGCGACGAGCGAGACATGCACGCTCCTGTCGGCCAGCACGTCGATGGCTCCCAGGGGATCGATCAGTGCGTTATGCTTGCCCACCTGCACGACGGTCATGGGATC
Organism: Neorhizobium sp. NCHU2750; assembly: GCF_003597675.1. Taxonomy (NCBI): domain Bacteria; kingdom Pseudomonadati; phylum Pseudomonadota; class Alphaproteobacteria; order Hyphomicrobiales; family Rhizobiaceae; genus Neorhizobium; species Neorhizobium sp. NCHU2750. The sequence goes on from NZ_CP030827.1 coordinate 728,904, forward strand.
GGCACCGCTGAGCCTCGGGGCGACCGCCGCCCATGCCTCAATGTCCCGGCCGATGGTGAAGTCCGCCGGCTTTTTCTCGATCTTCGTGGTGACCTGCCCCCAGGAGGTGCAGCGCAGCAGTCCGTCGTTGATATAGCCGATCTCTCTTATGCTGCGGGAATTCATCGTCAGCCGCCGCATTTCGGCGATATGGCCGTCCGAGCACGGCATCATCACCGATCGGTCCAGACCGCGAAGGGTCTCTGCCGTCGTGTCGATCACTTTTTCCGTCCGCGAAATGGCAAGAGTGGCAAAGCCGTCGAGCCTCTCCTTCTCTGCTTTCACGGAAAGCGCCCACGCCGCATAGATCGCTACGGAGAGCGGAAGAAGCACCCCGACAATGGCAAGGGCGGTGGCTTCGACTATGACCCTGGATCGGTTCAACTGCGTCCCCTCACGGAACATGTCACGACAATATGGTCACAGCCTTAATGCCTATGGGTTAAGGTGATCTATTCGAAAAGCACTGAAATGCAGGAATTTCCGATCATATATCGGAAAAGTGACCGAAATTGGAAAGGCAGCCCAAAGGGCTGCCCTCCGTCGTCAATCAGCGCTTCAGGCTGCCGAGGATGCCGCGCACGATGGCCTGGCCGACCTGGGTGGCGACGGTGCGCGCCACGCTTTTCATCGCCGCTTCGACGATCGTCTCGCGCTGGTAGCCGGACCGGCCGCCGGTCTTGCGTCCACGCTGGTCCTGTTCTTCGTCCTTGTCGCCGAAGCCGGGCAGCGTCCAGCCGCCGATCGAGATCGATCCGGTCGCCTTGGGCTGTTCCGGGTCGAGATCGTCGCTGGCATTCTTCGCCGCTGCGCCATCTGACGCCTGCTTGGCCTTGGCCGCCAGCATCTCGAAGGCGCTCTCCCGGTCGAGATCCTCGTCATAGACGCCGAGAACCGGGCTCTTGTCCATCACCTGCTGCCGCTCGGCATCGGTGAGCGGCCCGATCCGGCCCGACGGCGGGCGGATCAGCGTGCGTTCCACCATGGAAGGCACACCCTTCGCTTCCAGCGTCGAGACCAGCGCCTCACCGGTGCCGAGCTGTGTGATCGCCGTAGCGCAGTCGAAGTCCGGATTGGGGCGGAACGTGTCCGCCGCCGTCTTCACCGCCTTCTGCTCGCGCGGTGTATAGGCTCTGAGCGCATGCTGCACCCGGTTGCCGAGCTGCGCGAGAACCGTCTCCGGCACGTCGAGCGGGTTCTGGGTGACGAAATAGACGCCGACGCCCTTGGAGCGGATCAGGCGCACCACCTGTTCCACCCGGTCGAGTAGCACTTTCGGCGCCTCGTCGAACAGAAGATGCGCCTCGTCGAAGAAGAACACCAGCTTCGGCTTGTCGGGATCGCCCACTTCCGGCAGCTCTTCGAACAGTTCTGACAGCAGCCACAGGAGGAAGGTCGCGTAGAGACGCGGGTTCATCATCAGCTTGTCGGCGGCCAGGATGGAGATCTGGCCATAGCCGTTATTCGGGTTGATCCGCATGATGTCGGAGATCTTCAGCGCCGGCTCGCCGAAGAAATGTTCAGCACCCTGTTGTTCCAGCACCAGCAGTGCCCGCTGGATCGAGCCGACCGAGGCCTTGGAGATCAGGCCGAATTCCTTCGAAAGCTCCGAGGCATTCTCCGCCATGTAGTTGAGCAGCGATGTCAGGTCCTTGAGGTCCAGAAGCGGCAGCCCGGCCTTGTCGGCGAGCTTGAAGGCGATGTTGAGCACGCCTTCCTGCGGCTCGGATGCATCCATCAGCCGGGCCAGCAGAAGCGGCCCCATCTCGGCGATCGTGGTGCGCACCCGATGGCCTTTTTCGCCATAGATATCCCAGAAGATCACCGGAAAATGGTCGAACTCGTAGTCGGTCATGCCGATCTGTTCGGCGCGCTTCAGCAGAAAATCCTTGGCCTCGCCCTTGGCCGCGACACCCGAGAGGTCGCCCTTGATATCGGCGGCGAAGACCGGCACGCCGGCTTTGGAAAAGCCTTCCGCCAGCACCTGCAGCGTTACCGTCTTGCCGGTGCCGGTCGCGCCGGTGACGAGCCCGTGGCGGTTGCCGAACTTCAGGTCCAGATATTCAGCCTTGTTCAGCGTATCGTCAGGCTTGCGGCTGCCGCCGATGAAGATCTTGCCTGTCTCGTCCGTCATGCCGATACGTACTCCCTCGCGACGCGCTTTATTTGTCAATTGCTTATAAGGCGCGGCGGGGCGGGCGGCAACGGTTTCGGCCACCGCTCGTCCAGCCCCTGGAAAAATAGCGCAGATTGCAGCGGCAAGGCTTGCGCTCGGTCGCACTCCTCGCGGATAAGGTTCTGCCGGAACAGTCAGCAGGCAATAGGCCGGGGGCAAACCGTCCATGACGACGCGCGACTGCTCCTCGAGCGTTTTCCGTTACACGGATACGCGACTGGCATTGTCCGGCGAAAAGTGTATTACTTTGACGTTAACGTCAAATATTGAGGAGATACTCCTGATGAACGAACTGGTTTCCCGCGTCGCAGACAGCGTCGGCATTTCCCCCGATGTTGCCGAAAAGGCGATCGGCATGATGCTCGGTTTCCTGCAGCGCGAGGCTGATGATGGCGCCATCGCCCGGATGATCGAAGCTATCCCCGGTGCGCCGGATCTTGTCGCCCAGTTCAACGGCGAGGGTTCCGGCGGTGGTGGCGGCCTGCTCGGCGGCCTTCTGGCAAGCTTCGGCGGCGGCGGCGGCGTGATGGCGCTCGGCCAGCAGCTGATGAGCCAGGGGCTCGGCATGGGCGAGATCACGGCACTCGCCAAGGAGACCATGGCCGTTGCCCGCGAGCATGCCGGCGACGAAGTCGTCGATCAGGTCATCGCCTCCGTTCCCGGCCTGTCGCAGTTCGTCTGATCGACGCCTGCCACAACAACAAAAAAGCCGCCGGCTCCTGCAACCGGCGGCTTTTTTCGAGTGGTGATCGGGGGACGACCACATCGATCGGGGCTGGGGTTAGCCCCTTGGGGCGAGGATGAGACCTCGTTTGTCGCCCTTGGGTATAGGGGAGGCGACGACTCGATTATATATTAGGGTAGTCTAATTTGCAATTACCTGATCAGGTGTCGTTTCGAACCGTGCAAACAGCTCTGATGCACCTGTCGAAACCCATTGACTTTCCTTTCCAACAGGCCCATGTGACCGGCGAAGCGACAGCCCGTCCGGGCGCCGCTCTTTCAAAGGACAAACCGAGATGAACCCCGACAGTCGAAGTTCGACGTCAACAGATAGACCTGCCGCTTCGGGGCTCTGATCCGTCTTCTCGGTGATGTGCTCCGGGGACCGATCGGTCCGAAAAGGAGCCGTCATGCTGCGCATCCACGCCTATGACATCGACCGCCTGATATCTGCCGCCTCCGACACCTCGTCCGAAGGCAAGAATGCCGCTGCGCAGCCAGCCGATGCCCCGCCAGCAGATGCCCTGCAAGCCGATACCTCGTCTTCCGAGACGCTGCCCGTGGAACGCCAGTCCTCGGTCGTCTGGTACGATCTGGTTAATCCGACCGCGGAGGAAGAGCGCCAGGTCAGCCAGTGCCTCGGCATCGCCGTCCCGACCATGGACGAGATGGAGGATATCGAGCTTTCCGCCCGCCTCTATCAGGAGGACGGCGCCGAGTTCATGACCATGACGGTGCTGACGCGGCCCGATTCCGGCCAGCCGATCAAGGTGCCGGTCACCTTCATCATCAAGGGCCAGATCCTCGTCACTGTCCGCCATGCCGAACCGCGTCCCTTCGATGCCTATATGGCACGTGCCCGCAAGGCGAACGGCCTCGGCCTGCATGCCGCCACCGGCGAGATGATCATGACCGGCCTGATCGAGGCGATCATCGACCGCATGGCCGATACGCTGGAACGCCTCGGTGCCGATATCGACCAGATCTCGCGCGACGTCTTCCAGGCCAAGGCCTCCAAGGCCGACAAGAAGCAGCGCGACCTGCAGGAACTGATCCGCGCCATCGGCCAGAAGGGCGAGTTCATCACCATCACCCGTGAAAGCCTCGTCAGCGTCTCCCGCGTCGTCGCCTATTATGCGGCGCTCGATGGCGTCGACCGCAAGCTTTCGAAGGAAATCCGCCAGCGGCTGAAACTGCTGCAGCGCGATGCCACCTCGCTCGGCGATCACTCGGCCTTCATGTCGAACAAGATCAACTTCCTGCTCGATGCGACGCTCGGCCTGATCAATCTCGAGCAGAACCAGATCATCAAGATCTTCTCGGTCGCTTCCGTGATGTTCCTGCCGCCGACGCTGGTCGCCTCCATCTACGGCATGAACTTCGCCTATCAGCCCGAGCTGCAATGGCATTACGGATATCACGTCGCCATCCTGCTGATGATTTGCTCGATGGCCTTGCCCTATCTCTATTTCAGGCGCCGCGGTTGGCTCTGAAACGGAGCGCTGCCGGTAAAAGATAAAGAACGGGCGGAGCATTGCTGCTCCGCCCGTTTTCGTTTTGATGATTGGGAGCCGCGTGCGGCTCAGAACTCTTCCCAGCTCTGCGCCACGGCGGCATTGCCGGAGAATGCGCCTGCCACCTTGCGGGCCAGCGAGCGGGCCGGCGAGGCCTTGGGCGCGTCGCTGGAAGCGGCCGGGCGAACGGCAGCCGGTGCATGGCCGTCGCCAAGCTTGAACTGCGCCAGAAGCGTGTTGAGCGAAGCCGCCTCGCGGGCAAGGCTGTGGCTGGCGGCGGTGGTTTCCTCCACCATCGCCGCATTCTTCTGCGTGTCCTGGTCCATCTGGTTGACGGCGGTGTTGATCTGCTGGAGACCGGACGACTGTTCCTGCGAGGATTCGGCGATCGCCGCGACATTGCGGTTGATCTCCTGCACTTCCCTGACGATCATCTCCAGCGCGCGCCCGGTCTCTCCGACCAGTTCCACGCCGTTTCTCACCTGGTCGTTCGAGGTGGTGATCAGCGCCTTGATTTCCTTGGCCGCGGTCGCGGAACGCTGCGCCAGTTCGCGCACTTCCTGGGCAACGACGGCAAAGCCCTTGCCGGCTTCACCCGCACGGGCAGCCTCGACGCCGGCATTGAGTGCCAGAAGATTGGTCTGGAAGGCAATCTCGTCGATTACGCCGATAATGTTGCCGATCTCGCCGGATGACTTCTCGATTGCTTCCATCGCCTGAACGGCCGTCTGGACGATCTTGCCCGATGTCTCGGCGCCGTGACGGGTACGGGTGACGAGCTCGCCGGCTTCGGAGGCGCGCTTGGCGGCGTCCTTGACGGTCGTGGTGATCTCTTCGAGCGCCGCAGCGGTTTCTTCCAGCGCTGCCGCCTGCTGCTCGGTACGCTTGGCAAGCGCATCGGCGGCCGACTTGATCTCGTTGGCGCCGGCATCGATGCCGCGGGCGTTCTGCGCCACGCCCAGCATCGTGCCCTGCAACTGCTCGGCCGAGGTGTTGAAGTCGCGGCGCACGCTGTCCAGCGATCCGTTAAACGGCTGGTCGATCCGGTAGGTCACATTGCCTTCAGAAATATTCTTCAGTCCGGCGGCAAGGCCGTCTATGGCAAACTGGATTTCGGCGGCTTCCTGGGCCTTCTGTACCTCGCGCTCTGCCCGTTCCTTTTCGGAGAGGCTGCGATTGGCGAGTGTTTCCTTCTCCAGCGCGGCGCGTTCGATCGCATTGGTGCGGAACACTGCGACGGCCTGTGCCATCTGCCCCACTTCGTCCTTGCGGCCGAGGCCCGGAACATCCTGCGCCGTCTCGCCGCCGGCGAGCGATGCCATGCGCTGGCGAAGACCGTCGATTGGGCCGGAAATGCCGCGTGCGGCGACGAACAGCGATGCGGCGATCGCGGCGGCAAACAGCACGCCGATCGTTGCCAGCAGCGCGATGAGCGTCGAATTGATGTCGTCCGAGATCTCGGCACTCTCGTCGAGAACCGCCTTGGTGTTCTTGACGTTCCAGTCCTTGAAGTCGTCGCGGATCTTGGCGAGGTCCGGATCGACCTCCGCGAGCACGGCCTGGGCATCCTGCATCTTGCCCTCTTCAGTCAGCTGCACGGCCTTGTCGGTCTTCGCCGTGATAGCCTGTGCCCGTGCCTCGAAAGCCGACAGGGTATCGGCCTGATCGGGAATAAGCTGCTTGGCGGACGCGAGCAGCGTGCCGATGACCTTCTTGCCGCTCTCGTAATTCTTCATCGCCACCGCACGGCCGGCGGAATCCTTGGCGTAGACGGTCAGCTGGTAGGCGCTGTAGGCGACCGAATTCATCGAGGTCGAGACGCGCGAGACCTGCGTCGCGGCGACATTGTCCTGACGGATGAAGTCTGAATATTGCCGGTCTGCCTGCTTGAAGCTGTAGGCGGCGGCACCGATGCCGGCAATGCCGATCAGGCAGACGGGCACGATCAGGCCGAGGATCTTGGTTCTGATCTTTGCGTTTGTAAGAAAGCTCATCGCATACACCATGAGTAGGGACCGCGGGGCAACGCAGGTCGCTCGGGAGATTGGTCTTGAAGGGGGAGGAGGCAACCTGCGGCGTATCGCGCGGCGGACGTCTGTCTCGGACGTACTGTTGCAGGCCCATCATGGGCTTATCCACACGCTATGGTGTCGTTGCTTAACTGCGACTTAATTTCAGCCGCGGAAGACGCTGATTTTGTTGAATTGCTGAATATTTGCAAGAAAACAAAGTTTAGTGGCATGCGTCCTGCAAATCCGGGTTGCGGCTGAGCTTTTCCGGTGCAGAAACGGGCGGTTGATGGACGCGGGTTCACAGACCCGATGCGACTTTTCGCAATTGACCTTCTCGATCGCAGTCCCAAATTCGATCATGTTTCTTGCATAAGTATTTCGGGGGTAAACAGAATGCGTCCTTTCACGTCGAGGGCACTGGCCGTTGCTGCGGTTTCGCTATTGGCGCTGGTGCCGACGATCGCGCCGGTGCTGACCGGCACGCCGGCCTATGCCCAGTCTGAGACCACGACCTCTGAAACCACGGCGGCTTCAGGCGCGGCCGATGCAACCGATCAGGCGATCGGCAAGATGAACGCCTATGTCGAATTCCTCAATCGCTCGCTGCGGGCCTCCGAATCCCTCGAACGCTATGCCAGCTGGGTCGACATGAAGAAGGGGCCGACCGGCAAGGAAAGAGTGATCTACGGGCTCTATTCGCTCTATGATGTGCGCGACGAGATTTCAGCCGTCGAGAAGGCCGAGAGCGCCGATCCGAAATTGCCGGAACTCGATGCCGCCATGGCCGCCTATGTCGATGTCTACCAGAAGCTCGCGCCGGTGATCGAAAAGGCCAACAAGTATTACGAGCGGCTGGACTACAAGTCCGACAAGATGGCCGGCGGAAAGGAATTCCACAAGCAGATCGCCGCGCTTGCGCCGACCTATACCGAGCGCCGCAAGGCCGTCGACCAGGCGCTGCGCAAGGAGAAGGTGAAGCTCGACGTCGCCTCGCTTGATGCGCTGGAAAAATCCGAGGGCAGAAAATCCCGCTGGCATGTCCGCAATGTCATGATCCATGCCGAGACGGTGATGGATCTCCTGCCGGATAACGAGAAGCCGGTGGCCGACATGCCGGCCTTCGACGCGGCGCTGAAGGACTATGGCGACGCCGTGCGGGGCTTCGACGACTATTCGCTCGAACACCCCGATTCCTTCCACGTCTTCGAATCCCGCCCGGCCTCGCTTCTGTCCAAGCTGCGCGATCTCGACGAGAAGCTTCAGAAGGTGAAGGGCGACGCCCGCAAGGCCGGCGGCGACGACATCGAATGGATCGTCTCCGACTACAACACCATGGTCACCACCGCCCAGACCGCGACGACCTTCGCCAAGGATTGACGAAGGATCGGGATCAGACGTCTTTAAGACCCCTCCCGGCCAACCTGGGGTTGAGCCGCGCGTCTCAACCCGTCCTTCGGACCCCCACAAGGGAGAGGGAAATCGCATCTGACCAAGAACCCTCTCTGGCCTGCCGGCCATCTCCCCCACACGGGGGGAGAAGACCTGTGGCAATCGCCTGCCTTGATTGAGCCACAGCGGGGCGGCTGGGTTAAGCCCTCCCCCTTGTGGGGAGGGTGGGGAGGGGTCTTTGGCTCATATGCGATTACCCTGCCTTGTGGGAGAGATGCCCGGCAGGGCAGAGGGGGACTTTCCGGCTGTTTCGATCCAACGTATCACTACTCCTTCACTCCGCCTTGGGCGTAAAATCCGGCAACAGCTTGCAAGGCTCGTCATAGGTCTTGCGCTTCTCCTCACACAGCGCCGCCACCGACTGTTTCGTCGGCTTGTCGCCCTTCTCGATCCACGCCGTCATGGCCGAAAACAGTGCCGCATATTCGGGCGTCGACAGCTTGGAATGTACCGCCTCGTCGGAAAAGTTCTGCACCAGCAGATCGCCATTGCCGGCCTTGTCCACCGTGTCGCGATAGATCGCCTCCAGCCCGACGAATGCGGTCGGATCGTTCTTCGCATGCAGCGTGATCGTCGGAAGCGCGATCTGGCCGGTGAGGTCCGAATCATAGGCCATCAGCCGCACGGCTTGCGGGTCGGCCGAAAACCGCTCGATCCCCTTGTTCAGCGCCGCATCGTCGTCCGATCCGGAATAGACGGTCTTCGAATTGTCGAACGGGTTTTTCCCGTCGAGCCTGCGCCAGACGATGTCCTGGAACAGATTGCTCGCCCAGGCGAGATGCGCCACAAGGGTCTTTTCCGGCACATGGGTGACGGCAAGGATATTGGCGAGGTTCTTTGCCTGCTCCGCCGTGCGCTCATCCTTCGGCTTCGACAGGCCGGTACATTCATCGACCCGCGCTTCCAGATCTTCGCGCTTCATGTGGCCGCCTTTCGGCAGGCCCTGCCAGAGCGGATACTGCACCTCGTCGGCGCGCGGATGGTTGTGGCAGTAATACTGATAGACGGCCCGAAGATCGGCGCGGAACCCGTAACTTTTCGTCCCCCCGCCCAGCAGGCCGCTGGTCAGCACCACGCCGTCGTAATTCCGGTGTCCGCGCCAGTCGAGCGCATAGAGTTCAGCGGTCTTGGCCGCCACATTGCCGCCCCAGGACTGGCCGTGCAGCAGCACATGGTCCGGTGTCCCGAGAAGGTTTGTCGCGATGCGTCGTACATTGTCCGTATCGGCCGCCGCCATCCTCACCCCGTAACCCTGCCGGCGATAGTTGGAGCCCGCCCAGGCATAGCCTTCCTGAACGGTGACGGCGAACCGTTCGAGATCCTCCACCGGGTCATCCGGCTTCGGCTTTGAAATCCGCGGGCCCCCATGCGCATGCACGACGAGCGTGCCGTTCCAGTTCTTCGGCCTGGCGATCCAGTAATAGGCGCCATGCATGTCCTGGCCCGAAAAGCATTGCGTTCCGGCGGGCAGGGCCTTCGGGCATGCGGCCTCGTGCGGCGCGTCGGCACGCGGTTTTGGCGCAGCCGTCGCCCCATGCGCCATTCCCAGCATGGCAGTCATTGCTGCGAGCCCGGCCGTGGCGGCGAATGTCGATCGAAACCTCATGAAACTCCTCCTTGTCCAAGCCGGGGCAGATATGGCGCCGGCCGCGCGAGGCAAGCAGTTTCAGGCTTGTCAGCCGCCGATCATGCCCGGCAATTCCTTGAACATCGCATCCCGCGTCCGGTTGCCGGCCGTGCCCGGCATTTTCTTTTCCTCCTGCACCAGCCGGGTGAACACGACCTTGCGGCCGTCCTTTTCGGCCCAGCCGGCATACCAGCCCCAGGGATGTTCCTCGTCGAACGTGTAGTCGGGCTTGCGCGGATAGGCCATGCCGGTCTTGCCATGCACGGTCCAGCCGCCCTCGATGCCGGTCGTCTCGACGATGCGCATTGCCTTGTCCATCGCCTCCCGGGAGACGTCGAGCCTGCGGTTCACGAGGTTGGCGAGAAACGCCACCTGTTCCTTCGGCGAGATCTTCAAGGACGACGCGATCCAGGCGCGATCAAGCCCGTTATCTTTGCCCGCATCGCCGGAAAAATCGGCATTGCCGTAATGCATCTTCACCAGATAGTCGTGCACCGTCTTTTCACCCAGCGCATGGGTGACCTGCTGCGAGTACCAGACGACCGAATATTTGAGCCAGCGCGTCGGATCGGTCGGCTGTTTCCAGGCCTCGCCGCCCCAGTCGACATAACCCTCCTTGAACGGGATCGTCGGCGCATGCTCGTCCTTCAGGAAACCGCTGTCATAACCGATCACCGCCAGCGCCATCTTGAAAGTCGAGGCCGGCGTCACGCGGCTCTCGCAATCGCCATCCTCGACCAGCACCTTGCCGCTCGCCGCATCGGCCACCAGCGTGCAGATCGTCTTCGCTTCGGCGGTTGAAAATCCAGTGATTGTCAGGACGGCGCCGAGCGCCGCTGTGCGAAATATCATGGTGAAAATCCCTCCCGATCTCAAATACAAAAATGCCCCGGCAAGCGAATCGCCGGGGCTTCTTGTCTGCGAATGAAAAGCGGCAGGCCTGTGGCTTACTTGTCCCATTCCGGCGCCAGATGGCCGGGGTTGACGATGCGGCCGTTCGGGCGGGCGAGCTTGTGCAACGCTGCCATTTCCTCTTCCGACAGGGCGAAGTCGAAAATGTCGAAATTCTCCGGCAGGCGGCTTTCCGTCGCCGTCTTCGACAGCGCGATCACGTCCTTCTGCTGCACGGCCCAGCGCAGCACCACCTGGGCGGCGGTCTTGCCATGCTTGGCGCCGATATCCTTCAAGACGGCGTCCTTCGGCACGGCACCGTCGGCCATCAGGTAATAGGCGGTCACCGACATGCCGGTTTTGGCCGCTTCGGCCAGAACCTTGGTCTGGTCGATATAGGGATGGTACTCGATCTGGTTGTTGACGATCGGCGCATCGGAAAGCTTCACCGCTTCCGCCATCAGCGCGGTGGAGAAATTGGAGACGCCGATATTCTTCACCTTGCCGGCCTTTTTCAGCTCGTTCAGCGCGCCGATCCGGTCGGCGAGCGGCATCTCGCTCTGCGGCCAATGAAGGAGAAGAAGGTCGACATGATCGGTCTTCAGCTTCGTCAGGCTCTCGTCCACCGAAGCGATGAAGGCCTTGTGGCCGACGCGGTCGACCCAGACCTTGGTGGTGAGGAAGATGTCGGCGCGGGCAATGCCCGATTTGGCGATAACGTCGCCGACGGCCTGTTCGTTCTTGTAGATCTGCGCCGTATCGACATGGCGGAAGCCGAGCTTCAGGGCTTCCGGCAGAATGCGATGCACATCGGCATCCGGCATGCGGAAGGTACCGAAGCCGAGGGCGGGAATATTTGCGCCATTTGCGCTGACGTCGAACATGAAATGCTCCTTTTGAGGGGATGTTGCCCGGCAGATGCCGGGCAGGAATGAGGCCTCATTTAAATGGGCCATTTGGCGGCTGGTTCAACCGCAAGATCTTGCGGGGGCAAACCCGCCAAGGTTCAGCCGGTGACCGGCGGATTGAGGCGGGCAAAGCCCTCCTGCCGGTGATAGGGGAAATGCGGATAGGGCGCGGTGACGGCACTGGCTGCATCGAGCCGCGCGATCTGATCTTGCGACAGCGACCAGCCGACCGAGCCGAGATTCTGCCTCAGCTGTTCCTCGTTACGCGCACCGATGATGACGGAGGAGACCGTCGGCCGCGAGATCAGCCAGTTGAGCGCCACCTGCGGCACGGTCTTGCCCACCTCGGCTGCTATCTCTTCCAGCGCATCGATGACCCGGTAGAGATGCTCGTCCGCGACCGGCGGGCCGAAACTTGCCGTCTCGTGCAACCGGCTTGTCTTAGGGATCGGCTTCGACCGGCTGATCTTGCCGGTGAGGCGCCCCCAGCCGAGCGGGCTCCAGACCAGCGCACCCAGCCCCTGATCCTGGGACAGCGGCATCAGGTCCCATTCGTAGTCGCGGCCGATCACCGAGTAATAGACCTGGTTGGCCACATAGCGCGTCCAGCCGTTTTTCTCCGCGGCGGCGAGCGATTTCATGATCTGCCAGCCTGAGAAATTGGATACGCCGATATAGCGCAGCTTGCCGTCCTGCACGAGCCGGTCGAGCGTCGACACGACTTCTTCCACCGGAGTGGAGGCATCGAAGGCATGCAGCTGGAAAATATCGATATGGTCGGTGCCGAGCCGCTTCAGGCTCTTTTCGACCGCACCGATCAGGCGGCTTCGCGACGAACCCCAGTCATTCGGTCCGTCTCCGGTCGGCAGGCTTGCCTTGGTCGAGATCAGCACCTCCTCGCGCCGGCCCTTGATCGCCTCGCCGAGCACCTCTTCCGAAGCGCCGTTCGAATAGACGTCGGCCGTGTCGAACAGGGTGACGCCCGCCTCAAGGCAGATGTCGACGAGGCGGCGGGCCTCCGCCACGTCCGTCGTTCCCCAATGGGAAAACAGCGGGCCGGAACCGCCGAACGTGCCGGCACCGAAGGAGAGGACCGGCACTTTCAGGCCGGATTTTCCAAGTGATCGATAGTCCATGGTCGTTATTCCTCGATGTTTCTATTCGGCAGGAGAAAGCTGTGCGGCCTTGTGGGCGTCGCCGGTATTGGCCCGGTCCATACGGATCGCGATGACAGCGACGACAAGTGCTGCGATCGGAACGAGGCCTGCGACGAAGGTGACCGAACCGAGGCCCGGACCGTGGTCGATGACGGCCCCGCCGAGCCAGGCGCCGATGGCATTGCCGAGATTGAAGGCGGCGATGTTGAACGACGATGCCAGACCTTGGCCGGCGCCTTCCGCCTTAGCGAGAACCCACATCTGAAGGGGCGCGACGGTGGCGAAAGCGGCGGCACCGAACAGGCCGATGGCGATCACGGCCAGAATCGGCTGGTGGATGGCGGCCGTCATGGCAAGAAGCACGATCGAAAGCGCGATCAGGCTGCCGACGACGGTCGGGACCAGATGCCGGTCGGCGAGCCAGCCGCCGAACAGGTTGCCCACCACGAGGCCGCCGCCGAAGACGAGCAGGATCGGCGAGACCGCCGCTTCCGAAAAGCCGGTGATCTCAGTCAGGATCGGCGCGATATAGGTGAATCCGGCAAACACGCCGACCCAGGACAGCACGGTGGTCAGAAGCCCGAGCAGCACCGCGCGGCGTCCGAGTACCGCGGCAACGCCTTGCGACGTTTCTTCCTGGGCGGCAGATGCCTCGTCCTTCGGCACGAGCAGCGCGATGACGGTGAAGGCGACGATACCGATCAGCGTCACGGCAAGGAAAGTGGAACGCCAGCCATAGGCCTGTCCGAGCCAGGTGCCGAACGGCACGCCGAGAATATTGGCGACGGTAAGCCCGGTGAACATGATGGCGATGGCGGAGGCCTTTTTATTCGGGGCGACCAGGCTGGTGGCGACCACCGAACCGACGCCGAAGAAGGAGGCATGCGCAAAGGCGGTCAGCACCCGCGCTGCCATCAGCGTCCAGTAGTCGGGCGCGATCGCGCAGGCGAGATTGCCGACGGTGAAAACCACCATCAGCGCCATCAGCAGGGTCTTCTTGGACCACTTGCCCGAGATGGCGCCGAGGATCGGCGCGCCGATGACGACGCCGAGCGCATAACCAGAAATCAGCAGGCCGGCGGCCGAGATCGATACGCCGAGATCCTTGCTGACATCGATCAGCAGGCCCATGATGACGAATTCCGTGACGCCGATGCCGAAGGCGCCGGCCGTCAACGCATAGAGAGCGAGAGGCATTGGAAGGGTGTCCTTGTCCTTAAATCCCGGTCCTTGGGAGGGGAGGGTGTGTTCGATGCCTCGCAATATCGTGAAGATGCACTTGCCTGTGTAGCGGCATAAGTGGATAATCATTTGTGAAGTAAGTTCACATATGAGATCGCCGCAGCTATACCCTCTGCTTTCTCAACCAAGTCCCCTCTGGCCTGCCGGCCATCTCCCCCACAAGGGGGGAGAGGATCCGCGGCGCCCACCTGGCTCAATCGGGCCTCGGCGGTCAGGCTGGGTTAAGCCCCCCCTTGTGGGGAGGGTGGGGAGGGGCCTTCTCGCAAACACGGCTCTCATGCGATTTGGTAGGCTAACGCACCTTGATAGGATCACCATGGATAACCGTGCCGGAGAAATGGAAGTCTTCGTCCTTGCCGCCGGGCTCAAAAGCTTTTCGGCCGCCGGGCGCAGGCTCGAACTGTCGCCATCGGCCGTCAGCAAGCTGGTGACGCGGCTGGAGGACAGGCTGGGCACGCGGCTGGTCGTCCGCTCCACCCGCATGCTGCAGCTGACGCCGGAAGGCGAGACCTATCTCGCCCGCGCCAGCCGCATCCTGGCGGAAATTGCCGATACCGAGGAAATGGTGTCTGGCGGCGGGCGCATGCTGCCGCGCGGCCCGCTGTCGGTAAACGCCTCGGTCGGCTTCGGCGAACAGCATATCCTGCCGCTGACGAAGGAATTCCTGACGCTGTTTCCCGACGTCCAGCTCGACATCACGCTCACCGACGATACGGTCGATCTCATCCGCGAGCGGGTCGATATCGCCATCCGTCACGGGCCCTTACGTGATTCATCGCTGATGGCCAGGAAGATCGGCCAGAGCCGCCAGGTGGTGATTGCCTCGCCCGATTATGTCGAAGAGCGCGGCATGCCGCAAAGCCCGGCCGATCTCGATCGCCACAATTGCATCAATTTCAATTTCCGCCGCTCTGTCGAAGGCTGGCGCTTCCGCGACCCTGTTACGGGCAGGGACTTTACCCGCCCGGTCAGCGGCAATCTCAAGGGATCGAGCGGCTCGATCATCCGCCAGCTTTGCATCGATGGCCTCGGCATCGGCCGCGTCGGCCGATTTCATGTCGAGCCGGATATCCAGGCTGGACGGCTTGTCCCCGTTCTGGAAGAGTTCAACCCTGAGGATATCGAGGAAATTCACGCCGTCTATGCCGGCCACGAACACTTGGCCGTCCGCATCCGCACCTTCATCGATTTCCTGGCGGAGAGGTTATGAGGCCGGTCGGCCGTTTGTGCCCTTTCCGTGCCGCCGGTCGCACAAGGCGACGGCGAGCATGAGCAAAGGCCAGGCGACCGAGAGAGCGAGGCCCGAAAACCGTGCGGCGCTCCAGGGCAGGTTGCGCAGCACGCCTTCGACAAGCGTCAGGATGAAAAAGATCTTGGCGATGAGCAGGTAGAGGATGATGGCCGCGGTGGTCATTGGTCTTGCAATATTCTTTCCAGATGCTCTGATGGCTGGCTCTCTCGTGGAGTGCCCTACAGGGGTATCAAGAAGACTACCCGAAGATTTGGCGAGAAGGCCAGCCATTCAGCAGTCATGGGGCTGACAGCTGCCCCGCATGCGTTCAATCATGATGACGACGGTGCGTCTTCACCCGTTTGAGGGAGGTGCGGAAATTGCCGCACTGGCAGCCCGTGGGGCGCCGCCGACGCCGTGCAGGGCCTCGATCTCGTTGGCCACCAGCTCCTGCAGCCGCCACAGATTGCGGTCGCGGATACCGAATTCGGCCAGATGCACGACGGTATTGTAGAGATATTCGGCGCAGGAGCCGCGATGCCCGCAGGCGCGTGCCAGGATCGGCGCCACCTGTTCGAGCGGCAAAAGCGGCCGGATGATCCGCGGGCTGCTGCCGCCGGCCCAGAAGGTCAGCGCCGAAACCGTATCACCATCTTCGGTGCGCACCGGCAGGAAGCGGAACGTCGAAAGACTGTCCTGATTGCTGACCTCGCGCCGCAGCGCGCTTTCGATCTGCTCGCGCTTGTCGTGGTCGGCCACCCGGTAGATCACCCCGTCGCAGCGCCCGCCGCGCGACAGCATCATCATCAGGCCCGGTTGATCCGGCGAGCCGCGGCCGCGCTCGATATGCAGCGAAAACGAACGATGCCAGCCATAGGCGGTGGCCCGCTGGCAGGCGACGGACTGAAAGCCGGGCTTCCAGATCAGCGAACCATAGGCGAAGATCCAAAGCGGCTCGTCGCCCACTTCTTCCGTCAGCCGGTCGGCGAGCAGCCTGTAATCCTCGTCCGTCAGCGGTTTCCATGCAGGAGGCGGTCCCGGATCGGCCTCTTCACGAAAGCAGAGATCGACCATCTTCTGGGTCAGCGACATGGACGGGGATTTCGGCATGGCTCCGGCTGTTTCCGACGATTTACACGTGTCTGGGATGCGATAAACACTGCCCCCGCCGCATCATCCTGTCAACGCTGTGCCACCTTGCCGCAGTGACGCCCGATTGTTTTGGTGAATATCACGGATGGTTTCGACCCGACATCATTCCGTGAACGAAAAGCGAGAGGAGCCCCCGTTGCGCTGGCTGTTTATCCTTGTCCTTGCCCTTCTGGTCGCCTGCGTGCTCAGCATCATCTGGATGAATGATGCAAGGCGCTTCCCGGCCGGTGGCCAGTTGCAGGGAGGCGGCCTCAGCGATGGCGCCGGGCAGGAGAACCCGCTGACCGGCCAGCGGCCGACGCCCGAGAGGCCTGCCGGCACCCCCTGATCGCACCCGGAGCGAGCAGATCCATCAATTCTTGTGATGATTTATTTGAACTTATCGCTTGACCTTGCGGCCTCGCAGTCCTTCATTCGCGCCACTTTTCATGCCCGATTTGAAGGAGATCAATCATGGCCGTCGATACATCCCCCCGTTCCACCACCTGGACCTATGTGGATGGAGAATGGGTGGAGGGCAATCCGAAGCTGATCGGCCCCACCTCGCATGCGATGTGGCTTGCCTCCTCCGTGTTCGATGGCGCCCGCTGGTTCGATGGCATCGCGCCGGATCTCGACCTGCATTGCCAGCGCGTCAACCGCTCCGCCGTCAACATGGGCATGAAGCCGACGATGAAGGCCGAGGAAATCGAGGCGCTTGCCTGGGAGGGCATCAAGAAGTTCGACGGCAAGACGGCGATCTACATCAAGCCGATGTACTGGGCCGAGCATGGCGCCCCCTACAGCGTGGTCGCACCCGACGCGGACTCCACCCGTTTCGCGCTCTGCCTGTTCGAGGCACCGATGGGAACTGCCAAGCCATCCTCGCTCACGGTCTCGCCCTTCCGCCGTCCCAGCCCGGAAGTCGCCATGACCATGGCCAAGGCCGGCAGCCTCTATCCCAATAGCGGCCGCATGATCATCGAGGCCCATTCGCGCGGCTTCGACAATGCGCTCGCCCGCGACATGAACGGCAATGTCGCCGAAACCGCGTCCTCCAACATCTTCATGGTCAAGGACGGCGTGGTCATGACGCCGATCGCCAACGGCACCTTCCTTGCCGGCATCACCCGCGCGCGCATCATCGGCCTGCTCCGCGAGGCCGGTTTCGAGGTTCGCGAAGTCACCCTCACGGTCGAGGATTTCGACAATGCCGACGAGATCTTCACCTCCGGCAACTATTCCAAGATTGCGCCGGTGACGAAGTTCGAGGAACGCTCGCTGCAGGAAGGCCCGGTCGCCCGCAAGGCTCTGGAACTCTACATGGACTGGGCGCGTTCGGGCGGCCGCGGCGACGCCTGATTCTCGATGGCGAAGCGGCGCCGGGCAATCCGGCGCCGCTTGCCATCCGCTGATCGATGAGTGCGAATATTCGCACTGCCTTTGCCCTCAAAAGTGGAAATGAGAGCAAGTATTATAAATATAAAGGCGGATTTTGCATCGTCGGGGTGCATTTCTATTTAAATTCTGAAAGTCTAAATTGTCGGCATCTCATTTTTGCCGCAATGCAGCAAAATCATGCGAGGCACGGTCAACTTATCTCTGCAGTCTCACTCCCACCTCGGAACGAAACACCGGAAAGGAGCGGAAATGCCAGTGAATGTGTCACCAACCGCCTCGCCATCAGGCAATGATCTAGAGGCAGTCGCGCGCAGCGGCAGCAGGTTCCGCCGCATGGCGGTCCGAATTCCCACCTATCTTGCGGATGTGAAGGAGAACCCGGCCTGGCTGCCGATGTTCATGCTCGCCCGCACCATGCCGGGGCGGCGCGCCCATTGGGCAATGTCGGCCAAGTACAAGCCGACGGCGGCATCCGCGCCATCCATTTTCGGAGATCTCGACGCGGCAAAAATCGCCGAGGATCTGCGCCGCGACGGCATATTCGCCAATCTGCAGCTGCCCGCCGAGATCCACACGGAAATCCGCGATTTCGCCGACGCAACCCCCTGTTTCGGCAATTTCAACCGTGGCCTGGAATTCCTGGCCCCGCAGCATGACGAGGCGGAGGCAACCTTCGGACGCTCGCTTCTGAGCGGCCATTTCTTCGAGCGCTCGCTCGACAGTCCGGGCGTTCTCGCCGTCCAGAAAGACCCGTTGCTGATCGATGTCGCCCGCCACTATCTCGGCGCAACGGCACAGTTGATCACCACCCGCATCTGGTGGAGCTTTCCGACGAAGGCCTCGTCCGAGGCCGACCGCAGCCTCGCCTCGCTCGACAAGTTCCATTTCGACCTCGACGACTGGCGGATGCTGAAATTCTTCTTCAACCTCGTCGATGTCGACGAGGGCACCGGCCCGCATGTCTTCGTCAAGGGCAGCCACAGCCGCCGCAAGACCAAGCACCAGTATACCCTGCTCGTCGGTCACCCGGCAGACGAGGTGCTCGATTACTATGGTGCCGACAAGGCGGTGACGCTGACCGGCCCCGCAGGCTCCGGCTTCGTCGAGGACCCGTTCGGCTTCCACATGGGCACGGTACCGACGACAAGGCCGCGGCTGATGATGGAAGTCGGCTTCGGCGTCTCCAAACCCTCCCGCCGCCGCTTCCACGGCGAGCCGGTGATCAGGAGGTAGCGGCCTCGGAAGGCCAAACTCGCAAGCTCAATCGCGGGCAATGCCTTCGAGGAAATCGGCAGCGCGTTCGGCGCCGGCCATCGAGATCGTGTGGCCGAGGCCGGGCTCGATGACGGTTTCCACCGTAAGGCCGGCAGCCTTCAGCTCGGTTTCCGCCTTTTCCGTTTCCCAGGACGGGATGACCGGGTCGGAGGTGCCGTGCACCAGAAGCACCTTCGTCGCCGTGGCCGGCTTCAGCGGATGTTCGCTGGCAAGCCGCCCTGAAAAACCGATGATGGCGGCAACCGGCCAGCGGCCGCTGGCAATCGCATCGAGCGACATGATCGTGCCTTGAGAAAAGCCGACGAGAACCACACGGTCGAGCTGGCCTTCAAAACCGTTCGTCTCGATGATCTCGGAAATCACCGCGTCGAAGGCGGGCCTCGCCGCCGTGATGCGGGCAGCGCGGTTGTCTTCCGTCACGCCGGCCACGCTGAACCATTGATAGCCCGCGCCGAAGCTCGACCGGTCCGGTGCGTTCGGCGAGACGAATACGGCATTCGGCAGCCTGGCCTTCCAGCTCTCGCCAAGCGGCGCAAGGTCGGCACCATTCGAGCCGACACCATGGAGCAGGATGACGAGAAGGGATTTTGCAGCGACGGTCATGGCATTCCTTTAAGCGGCTATGTAGACGGCTATGGCTCGAAAGCGAGGTGGGGGCATGAGAATAGGGAGCAGGCAACCTCCGGCAAGAAGGCAGCCTACCTCTATGACAGGAAAAGCGCAGCGCATAGGCCATGGCCGGTGACCGCTCCGTTCACCGAAGCCGATACTGTCACCCGATAATGGCAGCCGGAACGATCGGCGGCTTGAACAATCCGGCTGGCTTTTCGACGAGGCCTGCCGGCTCATGCTGCCGCCGGTCGTGCCGCCGGCGCATCGCAGACTCGGAAGGTCGTATTGGTGGTCGGGCGAAACCTCTTGGAACCTCAGTCGTCGGCCTCGCAGCCTTCCGTCACCTGCTGGCGAAATGCCGGGCATTCGGCCATCAGCCTTCTGATCGCCTTCGTCGATCCGGAAAGCGGGATCACCCTGTTGCCGGGGATCTGCACCATGTCCGCCTCCGACTTGATCGCGACCATGCCATGCGCCGTCTTCAACGTCATCGCATAGCCGCCGTCCGGGGTCTGTTCTATTCCGTGACCCTCGGCATTGAAGAGCACATAGGAACCCGATGTCATCAGCTCCGGTATCCGCGTGGTGCAGATATCGCTGAATATCTCGTAATAGCCATAACCGGCCACCTTGCCCTTGCTCTTCACCGTCCAGGTTTGCACGGAGTCGATCTGGAACGGGCCGGTAAAGGCCGTGGCGAAGACCGATGTGTCGGTGAGGCCCGCAGGCTTGAGGAACTGCGACATCCGCACCGAGCTGACATAGCGCCCCTGCGGCGGCGGGCATGTCACGCCGAAGGCGCCTGCACCGATATTGACGAAGGCGCCCCGCCCCATCACCGGATGGGTGCCATAGGCCCATTGTCCTTCCGGCAGATCCGTCGAGTAATCCGCCTTGCCCGACATAGGGCCGGACATAGGGCCAGTGAGGGGGCCAGTAGGCGCTGCAACGGACGGCTTCTTGGACTGTTTTGGCTCCGGCTCGATATCGCAGCTGCGGGCAATGCACTGGTCATAGGCCGGCTGCCGCCCGCCGGTCGCCTCGTTGCATCGCCAGACGCAGCGCTGCGCCTCCATATAATCCTGGGCGGATGCTGGCGGTACGAGCGATGATGCGATGAAAAATGCAAATAGAGATGCGGATGCGAATTTCGGAAGATGGCGATGCCCCGGCATTTATTCGATCTCCGTCGGGAAGTCTGAATAATGTTCGCCCGCGCGAAAAGTATAGCCGGAAGTATGTACTTGTTTTCGATTTTAACAAGAGTGGCGATATCCATTCCCTCATCGCCTATGCTGCTAGTTGCGCAGCGCTGTCACGCTACATCGCCAGTCACAGGATGAAGCGGCAGATCAGCTCCGCTGCGACCTTTGCCGCCGCTCATGTTCGCCATCGGTTTCCGGTGCGACCCGGGCCCCCGTCAGGCCCGAATACTGGGCGATCGGCCCGGCCTTTCCGATCAGATGGCCCTGCAGGTTCTGGCATTGTGCCTCCTCCAGAAACGCCCGCTGCTCTTCGGTCTCCACGCCCTCGGCGACGATCGGGATGTTGAGCCCGCGGCCGAGCCCGATCACCGCCCGCACGATCTCGTCTGCGCTGGCATCCCTGACCAGCTTGGAGGTGAACGACTTGTCGATCTTGATCGTGTCGAAGG
Source organism: Neorhizobium sp. NCHU2750 (assembly GCF_003597675.1). Lineage (NCBI taxonomy): Bacteria > Pseudomonadati > Pseudomonadota > Alphaproteobacteria > Hyphomicrobiales > Rhizobiaceae > Neorhizobium > Neorhizobium sp. NCHU2750. The sequence continues at coordinate 749,946 of NZ_CP030827.1, forward strand.
GAAAGGCCTGCAGGTAGGAGAGCGAGGAATAACCGGTGCCGAAATCGTCCATGGCGATGCGGATTCCGAGTGTCTTCAGGCCGCGCAGGATCTGCAGCGCGCGGGCAAAATCCTGCACCAGCACCCCCTCCGTCACTTCGAGTTCCAGCCGGTCGGGCGAAAGGCCCGTCTGCAGCAGCATCGCATGCACGTCGGAAACGAGGCTGTCCTGGCGGAACTGGATCGGCGAAATGTTGATGGCGATGTTGAGCCGGTTTGGCCAGCCTGCCGCTTCCCGGCAGGCCTCGTGCAGCACCCAGCGGCCGATCTCGACAATCAGCCCGCTCTCTTCCGCCAGCGGCACGAATTCATCGGGCGTGATCAGCCCGCGAACCGGGTGATGCCAGCGCAGCAGCGCCTCGAAGCCGAAAATCTCACCGGTCACGGATGCCTGCGGCTGATAATGCAGCGCAAGCTCGCCGCGACGGATCGCATGGCGCAGATCCTGCTGCAGCACTCGCCGGTCATGCATGCGCCGGTCCATCCCGGCATTGAAGGCACAGAAGCGCCCACGCCCCTCCGCCTTCGCCCGGTAGAGCGCCGCATCGGAATTGGCCAGAAGCGAGGCCGCATCCTCGCCATCCTGGGGAAACATGGCGATGCCGATGCTCAGGCTCACCCTCAGCGCGCGGCCCTCCACCTCGATCTCCTCGTCCATCGCGCGTGTCAGCCGTTCGGCAAGCCGTGTCACCATTTCCGGCTGGTCGTCGCCGGCGCTGATGACGGTGAATTCGTCGCCGCCCAGACGCGCCGCGAGATCGCCGCCGTCGAGAACTTCCTTCAGCCGCCGCGCCAGTTCCGCCAGCACGGTATCGCCGGCCGCATGGCCGAACAGGTCGTTGATGTCCTTGAACCGGTCGACATCGAAACTCATCAGGCCGAACTGCCGGCGCAGCACCCGGCTTTCCGCGATCAGGTTGGAAAGCTCGCCTGCAAACCGCATCCGGTTGGGCAGGTCGGTGAGCGGATCGTGATGGGCGAGGTAGGAAACCCGCTGCTCCGCCTTCACCCGCGCGGTAATGTCCTGCTGGGTACTCAGCAGATATTTGCCGTCCAACAACACGTCCTGTACGTCGATGATCCTGTCGCCGATCTCGACCTGTGCTTCCGCGCGCCCGTCCTTGAGCAGCTTGCGCTTCAGCCGTTCGAAATAGGCGATCGGATCTTCCTTCCAGTCGGCCATCCGCCCGTCGGCCACGACATCGGCAAAGGTCTCATCGTCATTTTGCCAGCGCCGGCCAAGATCATGCAGTTCGTGAAAACAGCGATTGGCATAGACCGGCCGCCCATCCAGCTCGAAAATTCCCACCGCCACTGGCAGATTGTCCATCGCAGTCATCAATGCCTGCAATTGGGTACCGCTGTCGGATCGCCTGCTTTTCTTCGCCGTGACCATGCCGTGCTCCCGTGATCGTGGGGATTGTTAGGCTCGGCGGCTTAAATATTAGCTAATGCATATATATCAAGATTTGGCATGCCGGTTCGAGCCGGCCACGGCGAGTGCTCGACGAAAACGTCGCGCGGCAATGTTCACTGGACGGAGAGGGCCGGGCCCGCCACGGCAGTTTCGGCAATCACGCCGGCAAGCATCGCATCGCTTGCCTCACTCTTCATCCGGAGGGTGATCGCTTCCAGGCGCTCGAAGGCGCTCACACCCCGCGGGCCGATCGTTGCGGCCGCGCGGCGGATCGATGGCAGTACCATCGCCAGATCGTCGATCGTTAGATGGCGCTCCGGCCCGGTGCGATTGCCCGATGTACCGGCCGGAGGACGCCCGGATGCGGGATGGCGATAGGCGGACAGCCCTCCGCGCCGCTGGCGGTCCGCGAGCCGGAAGGCCTCCTCGGCGAGGGTGGTAAACAGCCGATCGGCGATTGGCGTGCGTCGTCCCTCGATATCGACCGCCCTCCAGATTTCCCGTTGCATATCCAGCCGATATCCGGTCAGGGCGCTGAACAGGTTGAGATCGCTGAGAGAATAGCCACCCGTTGACGCGCCTGCGGACAGGTCTATCCGGCCGGGAGAGCGAGCAACGGCCGGCTCTGCGGCAATGGCAGGGGTGGGATCCACGCTGGCAGACGGCGGCGTGAACGCCACTTCACGTCCCTCGGCAAGCCCGGCTTCGCCCGGTGTTTCCGGTGGGGTCCGCGTCATGGTCAGCGCCTGGGCGATTGCGGCTGGATCGAGCGTTGTCAGGCCGGAAAGGGGGAGGGCCGGCGCGGCCGCATCCGGTTCGTCCCTGCCGGCATCTCCGGCAGAAGCTTGTTCACTTTCGGCGCGCTGCAGCAGGAAATGCGGTATCGTTGAAAAATCGTTGCGGGTCACAATGTTCTCGTCGGTCAAAAGCGGGATCATAAACGCAAACTGAGACTATGACCCGACCCTAGTGGATCAAGCCTGCGTCAAACTGATTATGTATCGGTTTTATGCTTCATCCCTTGGCGCGCGCCGTCACGGCTTCACGGCAAGCGTGTCGGAGGCGATCTCCCCGCCGATCTCGGCGGCCTTCTTCTGTTTGTCATAGACGCAGATCGTGCTGATCTTCGCCTTTGCCCCCACGGCCTTTCCGGTCACCACGGCAAGCCCGTAATGCGCGCTGCCGTAAGGATCGACGACTGTTCGGCCGTTCTCGATCAGTCCTCTGGCCGCCTTGATACAGGCTTTCGACACATCCTTCTGGAACGCTCCCCAGGCGTCATCCGATGAGGCCCTTGCGGCACCTGCTGCAATCATCATGGCAGCGAGTGCCACGGCAAAAGTCTTGAACATCGTCATCGAATCAATCCTCCTCCGTGACCTTGCCTCTAGCGGAATTCTCTGTCGATCCTGTGGCAGCTGCTCTTTCACTCTGCAGTTTGAGGATTGTCCGAGGCATGTGTCGGAACGAAGTTTCGCAATGACGCGTTCTGACGCAAATGCGCGCCGGCGCATCTTTGATTTTTGCCAGAATTTTGACCTCTGGGGCGTTGCCTCTTGTCCGGACGCCTCCTATGTTCCCGCTCAACGATTACCCAAGGTTTTTGCCGAAAAGGAGTAGACCAATGGCCTTCGAACTTCCCGAACTTCCCTACGATTACGAAGCACTTTCGCCGTTCATGTCGAAAGAGACGCTCGAATTCCACCACGACAAGCATCACAAGGCCTATGTCGACAACGGCAACAAGCTTGCAGCAGAAGCCGGAATGGCTGACCTGTCGGTCGAGGAAGTCGTCAAGAAATCCTTCGGCACCAACCAGGGCCTCTTCAACAATGCTGCCCAGCACTACAACCACATCCATTTCTGGAAGTGGATGAAGAAGTCGGGCGGCGGCACCAAGCTGCCGGGCAAGCTGGAAAGCGCCATTGCTTCCGACCTCGGTGGCTACGACAAGTTCAAGGCTGATTTCGTTGCTGCGGGCACCACCCAGTTCGGTTCCGGCTGGGCCTGGCTGTCGGTCAAGGACGGCAAGCTTGCCATCTCCAAGACCCCGAACGGCGAAAACCCGCTCGTTCACGGCGCATCCCCGATCCTCGGTGTCGACGTATGGGAACACTCCTACTACATCGACTACCGCAACGCGCGTCCGAAGTATCTCGAAGCCTTCGTCGACAGCCTGATCAACTGGGACTACGTGCTGGAAATGTACGAAGCCGCCACGAAGTAATCTTCGGCGCCACGTCCCGATTTCAGGAAAACACCCGGTGCCGAACGCGCCGGGTGTTTTTGTTTGCGGTCCCGCTTCAGCGCCGGCAAGATCTGTCACATCACTGTCATCTCTTGGCTCTAACTGCGCTCCATGTCCTCAGAAAAACCGCTCCTCCGCCTCGGCGTCATTGCCGACCCCCAATATGCCGATGCCGAACCGAGACTGGAATACGATCGGTTCTATCGCAACAGCCCCAAAAAGCTTGCCGAAGCGGTCGAGACCCTGAACGGCGAGGATCTCTCTTTCGTCGTCACGCTGGGCGACCTGATCGATCGCGACTGGGGAAATTACGACCGCATCCTTTCCGTCTATGACGGGTTGCGCCACGACAACATCCTTCTGCCCGGCAATCATGATTTCTCCGTCGCGCCGGGGCGGCTGAAGGATGTGCATGCCCGGCTCGGCATGCCGGCGCCCTGGCATGATTTTCTGCGCGGCGGCATTCGCTTCGTCATCATCGATGGCAACGAGGTGAGTGTCTTCTCGACGCCGGAAGGTGATCCGCGCCATGCCGAGGCGAAAAAGCGGCTCGCAGCACTCGAAGCTTCTGGCGCCATCAATGCCATGCCCTGGAATGGCGGTCTTGGCGAAGCCCAGTTCGCCTGGCTGGAAGAGACGCTTTCCGCTGCCGGGAAGCGCGGCGAAAAGGTCGTCGTCATGGGCCACTATCCGCTCTATCCGGCAAACGAGCACAATCTCTGGGATAGCGAGCGCGTCACCGATCTCTTCGCGCGCTCCGGCAATGTCATCGCCTATCTGAACGGCCATAACCATGCCGGCAATCTCGGTCGAACCGGCTCCACCTGGTATGTCAATTTCAAGGGCATGGTCGATACCGAGAGCGAAAACACCTTCGCGGTGGTGGAGTTCTATGCCGACCGCATCGAGATCATCGGCTTTGGTCGCGAGGAAAACCGCAGCCTGCCACTTTAGCCGTCGACCGATGGCTCGCCGGCAGTGAGGCAAAGCGACGCTGCGTTGTAAACCCGGTATTGTTACGTTTCTTTCGCGCTTCGGGAAAAGCCTTTTTCCATCAGAGGTTTGTCCGCAATCTTCCGGTTGCGGGGCAGCGGGCGAAATCGCTGTCATGCAAAATGCCGCTTGCCCGCGACTTTCTGCGCGCTTTCCCATCGTCGAGCGGCGCTGTTGTCTCGCATCCGCGAGTAGCGGCTTGGGCCATTTATGTAATTTGTCAATTTTGCTTGCGGCTGGATGCGCCTATCGCGCATCTGTCCCGGCATTTGGCGGAAATTTCTCAAGGCCGGCCCTCGCGGATTGGATCAATCGAGAGCGAGCGAAACGGCATGGCCAGCACCACACATACGGATCACCTGACACGACCCGAAGCGCGCAATTTCAGCTCCACCGCCAAGGTTCTTCACTGGCTGATGGCGGTGATCATCCTCGTAGCGTGGGTCGTCGGCTACTATAGCGGCTCGATGCTGCATTATGGTGTCAGCGATGGCGAGACGGCGCAGAAGATCTGGGCGATCAATCTGCACAAGTCGATTGCCACGACGACCCTGTTCCTCATCGTCGGACGGATCATCTGGCGCGCCTATCATCGCCCGCCCGAAGCCGCCGATACGCCGGCCATCATGAAGACGGCCACCCATATCGGTCATTCGATCCTGTATGCCCTGATGGTGGCCGTGCCGCTGTCCGGCTGGTGGAACAGTTCCTCCGGCGGACACGACATTCCCGTTGCCGGCCTCTTCACCATTCCGCAACTGGGCGGCAAGAACCCGGAACTGACGCCCTATCTCGTCACCGCCCACTGGTTCTTCGCCTGGGCACTGCTCATCGTCGTCGCCGGCCATGCCGCCTTTGCCGTGAAGCATCATCTCATCGACAAGGACGATACGATGACCTCCATGCTGCCGAAGAAGCACTGACCGGATTTTCATGATGCGGCACCGGATGGGTGGGGGCAGCAAGCGCTCCATCCATCCGGATATCAGGGCGGCCGGACATGTCGCGCCGGTTCCGGCAAGGCATGCCGGCCGCCTTGGCATTTTCGGGCGCACCGCCGCGCTGCACGGCATTCTCGCGCCTGACAAAAACGTGATTTCCTGCCAATTCGAGAGACTGGTCAATATCTTCCCGCATGGCTTGCGCAGATGCCGGCCATCCAGCGAGGAGAGTTTGCATGAAAACCAAAATCATTGTTTCCGCAGTGGCCCTCTGTCTTGGCTGGGCGGCCGTTGCCGTCGCGCAGGATAACCCCATCGCCAAGCGCGAGCAGATGATGAAAGAGATCGGTGGTTCCATGGCGTCGCTTGCGGGGATCGCCAAGGGCGACAAGCCCTTCGATGCGGACGTCGTCAGGACGGCGTTGACGACGATCCACACCAATATCAAGGCCTTTCCCGATCAGTTCCCCGACGGGTCGGAGCTCAACTCCGCCGCCTCTCCTGCGATCTGGGACAACAATGCCGATTTCCGCGCCAGGGCGGCAAAGCTCGAGGGTGAGGCCGGCAAGATCCTGGCCTCGATGCCGGCCGATCAGGCAGGCGTACAGAAGGCGGTCCAGACACTCGGCTCCAATTGCGGCGCCTGCCACCAGACCTATCGCCTGAAGCGCTGACCACGATCTGCGGGCGACCGTGCCCTCGGCACGGTTGCGCCCGGAGGTTGGTCAAGGCGGTGGTCAAGGGGCAGCGATTTGAGGAGAGAGGTCATGGTGTCTCGCCGATCAAGGACAGCGGCCTTCGGCCTGGCGGCGATCGCCGTGGCCGCCATAGGCGCGTGGCAACTGACAAGCCCGGATCCGCGCCCGCAGGACTATTGGGCGGATGCCGGCAAGCCCGATATTGCAAATGGCGAACGGGTCTTCTGGGCCGGCGGCTGCGCCAGTTGCCATGCCGCACCGGGAGCGACGGGCGATGCGCTGAAGGTGTTGGCCGGCGGACGCGCGCTCACCAGCCCCTTCGGTACGTTCCACATCCCCAACATATCGGCCGACCCGCAGGCCGGCATCGGCAGCTGGACGCTGGCGGATTTCGGCAATGCCATGATCCGCGGCGTGGCGCCGGGCGGCACACATCTTTATCCCTCCTTCCCCTACGGCTCCTATGCAAGATTGTCGAAGAGGGACGTCAACGACCTCTTCTTCTATCTGAAGACCCTGCCGGCCAGTTCCTATCTCGCCCTGCCGCATGAGCTGCGCTTCCCCTTCAACATCCGCATGGCCGTGGGCTTCTGGAAATTCCTCTATTTCGACGATCGGCCCCGGGTCGAACTTACCTCCGCCGACGACAGGGTGAAGCGCGGCCAATATCTGGTCGAAGGCCCCGGCCATTGCGGCGAATGCCACACGCCGCGCAACGCGCTCGGAGGGTTCGAAAAGGACAAATGGCTCGCCGGCGGCCCGAGCCCGGAAGGCAAGGGCTCGATCCCCGACATCACGCCGGGTGGCGAGATCGGCTCCTGGAGCGAAGGCGATCTCGCCAACTATCTCGAAACCGGCTTCACCCCCGATTTCGACAGCGCCGGCGGCGCAATGGTCGAGGTACAGCAGAACATGGCGCATCTGCCCAAGGCAGACCTCGAAGCCATAGCCGCTTACCTGAAGGCGGTGCCGGCGAGGTGAGGGGCATTCTTGCGCAAGCAGGGGATTGTGCTATATTTGTAGCACATTGGAGATGCCGACGATGACTGTTACGACCAAGATACGGCGGCAGGGCGGGGCTGCCGTGGTTACCATTCCTCCAGCCGTGCTGAAGATGATGCAGCTCGATATCGGGGATCAACTGTCACTGGAGATTTCCGAGGGCGAGCTGGTGGTGAAGCCACTTCGAGCTGTGAAGAAGCGTTACAAGCTCAGCGAATTGCTGGAAGGCCAGGATCTCATGTCCGGCCTGAATGCGGATCTGGCCTGGGCGACGGAAGGGGATCCTGTCGGTCACGAGATCTCCTGATGATCCGCAGCAACATTCCCAACCGTGGCGATGTCTTCTGGATCGACCCTAATCCCGTGGCTGGCCGGGAGATGAAGGACCGGCATCGTTTTGTCGTAATCACGCCGCGTGAAATCAACGCACTGGGCGTCAGCATGACGGTGCCGATCACCACAGGCGGTGCTTTTACCCGTCAGGCAGGACTGGCCGTTCCGGTCTCCGGTCGTGACACGAATGGCGTGGCGGTCTGCAATCAGGTCCGCAGCTTCGACATTCCGGCAAGAGTTCAAAACAGGACCGCCCGCTACATCGAGACGCTGGATCGCGATACGATCGATGAGATCGTCGCCCGCGTGCTGAGCGCCATCGATCCCGCCGCCGAATAGGCTATCTTAACCCCGCCGCTGTCCGGCCCAGAACGGCGCCAGTCACGCTTGCGCTGTCGCATCCCATGGCCGGACTTTTCAGGATTTCTGCCGCGGATAAGCCATCGTCACGCGATCGCCTGGGTGTAGCGCATGCCGGTGACCGGACGCGGCTTGAAATCCATGTGTTCGTAGAAGCGGTGGGCAGCCGAATTGCCGGTCGTGGCGCTGACCGAGAGATAGCCGCAGCCGGCGCTCTTGGCGATATCGCGGGCGCGGGCGACGAGATGCTGGCCAATGCCATGGCCGCGCTGGCCGTCACGCACGAAGAGATGATGCAGGTCCATGCCGCGTGCGCCTTCCTGGGCGCGGTAGAGCGGCACGAGAATGGCGTAGCCGATCAGCCCGTCGCCGGTATCGGCAACCAGCGCGGTAATCCACGGCATATCGGAAAACAGGTCGCGCTCGAGAATATCCGGCGTCATCGCCGACGCATCGTGATGATGGGCGGCGAGTGCTGCGATCATCTCGTTAAGTTCGGGCAGGTCGTGGCGCTTGGCGTGGCGAATATTCACCACGGCAGGGCGGGGGAGCGAGATTTCGCTGTCTTCGGTGAGTGTCTGAGTCATTTCCGGCATCCTTTGGTCTTGTGGTGCCGTCAGGTGCCGTCTGAAACAACAAAGCCGCCTGACGGCGGCTTGTTGACATGATGATCTGTCGAGCCGCCCTTTACAGGTAGGCCCAAAAATACTTGGCGGCGGTGGTGAGGCGCGTATTGATCATGGCGGCTCTCATGCGCCTGTCTTGAAGGCTTGTCAAGCGCATGATGGCCAACGGATCGCTTCCGTCGTATGCTGTTTGCAAAGACAGTCAGACAAATCGGGATGCGAGTATCCAGTCATGGCACGGATTGCCTTCAGCGAGAACGAGGAACGCTTCATCCGAAGGCAGGTGGAAGCCGGCAATTATGCGGATGAGGGCGACGTCGTATCCGCCGGACTGCGCATTCTGCAGGAACTGGAGGATGCACGGGAAAAATGGCTCCTGGAGGAAATTCCGGCCCGTTTTGAAGAACTGCGAGCCGACCCGCAGTCAGGCGTGTCGCTGGGGACGGCCTTCGCCGACCTGGATGCAAGGCACCACAGCGGGCTTGCTCAAAAGAAGTAGTTCTCCATGCGCCATAAGCATCATTCTTCATGATCAGGCGCGTCAGGAACTCGAACATCTCTATGACTATACGGCCGGCCATGCCGGTTCGACCGTCGCCTGGGACTATGTTTTAGGCCTTCGCCAGTTCCTGCAGGATCTTGCCGATTTTCCGCAGCGCGGAACTGTCCGGGAAGGTTCCGTTCCGGGACTGCGTATTATCGGCTATAGGCGCAGCACCAGCGTGGCCTTTTGGTCATGCCGCCCAACGTCCTCATTCTGGAAATATTTCACGGCGGCCGGTTGGTCGATGACAAACTGCTGGCGAAGAGGACGTACGCAGCCCCGGATCTCACATCCAGGCTCTCACGTGCGGAGCAATTTCATTTCAATGCTCCCCGTCGCATAGCCCGTGGTCGGACAGCGAGCGGATCACGTAGCAATCCTCGATCGCATGGCCGCCGTCGCAATGGGAGACGATGCGTTCCAGCTCCTGTTCGAGCTTCTTCAGCTTCTCGATCTTGTCGCGCACATTCGCAAGATGGTCGGCGGCAATCCGGTCGGCATCGCCGCAGGGCTGCTTGGGGTGGTCGCCGAGCAGGATTAGTTCGCGGATCGCCGCGATGTCGAGTCCGAGATCGCGCGCATGGCGGATGAAGGCGAGCCGTTCGAGATCCTGCCGCTCATAGCGCCGCTGGTTGCCCTCGGAGCGCTCGGCAGCCGCAATCAGCCCCATCTGCTCGTAGTAGCGGATGGTCGGCACCTTCACCCCGGTCCGTTTCGAAAGATCGCCGATCGATAGCATGATGCCTCCAAACCTATAGTCTCTGGAGCTTTATATGGGCTGTTTTGGCCCGACGGCAAGAGAAGTGGCATCTCCACAAGACCGTTCCCAGGCCCGACTTGCGCGATAGGACACGAAGATATAGTATACCCCCCTATACTATATTGGAGAATGCGATGTCCCATACCGTTCGCGACAAGGCGAAGCTTCTGGCCCGTGTGCGCCGCATGAAGGGGCAGATGGAAGCTGTGGAGCGGGCGCTGGAGGCGGAGGCCCCCTGCGGCGACGTCCTGCAGCAGCTTGCCTCGATCCGCGGAGCGCTCGCCGGTCTCACCGGCGAGGTCGTCGAGGGGCATCTGCACGAGCATGTCGTTCATGCCGAAGGTGATGCCGAGCGCGCAGCCGCTGCCGACGAACTGGCGGCCGTGCTGCGGACCTATATCCGGTGAGAGGGCAGGGCCGGGGGCCAATCCATGGTCTGCGGCACTTTTTGAGCTTTGAAGGAGCCAGTCATGGCAAGCAGTATCGACGGTTTGACCCATAGCCACGTCTTTCTCGGCGAGGATCACGAGCGCAACGAGAAGAAGGTCTGGCTGGTGATTGCGCTGACCACGGCGATGATGGTGGCGGAAATCGTTGCCGGCACGATCTTCGGGTCGATGGCGCTGACGGCGGATGGCTGGCACATGTCGACCCATGCCGGCGCCATGCTGATTGCAGCATTGGCCTACATGTATGCGCGGCGCAACGCCGCCAATCCGCGCTACACCTTCGGCACCGGCAAGCTCGGTGATCTCGGCGGCTTTGCCAGCGCCATCGTGCTGGCGCTGGTGGCGCTGTTCATCGCCGCAGAAAGCCTTGCCCGGCTCGCCAATCCGGTGGCGATCGATTTCGACCAGGCCATCTTCGTCGCCGCGATCGGCCTTGCGGTCAATCTCTTGAGCGCCTGGCTGCTCAGGGATGACCATGATCATCATCATGGCCATGGCGGGCATCACGGTCATCACGGAAGCCACGCCCATCACGGTGACCATGCGCATGGCGGGCATCACGATCACGCTAGCGGAAGCGACAACAATCTGCGCGCCGCCTACATGCATGTCCTCGCCGATGCGCTGACCTCGGTGCTTGCCATCGCCGCGCTCATTCTCGGTCGCCTCTACGGGTGGAATGCGCTCGATCCGATCATGGGCATCGTCGGAGGCGTCGTCATCGCCCGCTGGTCGTGGACGCTGCTGCGCGATACTGCCCGCGTTCTGCTCGATGCCCAGCCGGATGGCGGAGATCTGTCGGCAAGGATCAGGAAGCTGATGGAGACGCCGGACGACACGGTGATGGACCTGCATGTCTGGCAGGTGGGGCCGGGCCATAATGCGGCAATCGTCTCGGTCGCCACCACGGCCGCCCACGCGCCGGCCTTCTACAAGGAAAAGCTGCGGGCCATTGACGGCCTCTCGCATGTCACGGTCGAGGTCACGCCGCTCGGTTGAGCCACTGGGTGCCCCGAGCCGACAGCGCAGGCGTCGAGAGGGTAGGTCGGAAACGATGTCGCGCCCGAAAGGGGCGCGAACATATCAAGTCAGAAGATGGTTCAGGCCTACCGGCAGGGACGCAAGTTGCAGCAGTCCACGGCTGCGCCCAAAAGCGTCAGGCGAACTCTTCGTAGAGCGATTGAACCCAGACCTGCGGCGCGGCCTCTGCCGGTGTGGCATCGCCGGCTGTCATGCCCCAGAGCGCACTGGCAAGCGAACCCGATAGCAGCGTGCTGCTGCCGGTGAGTGCCCCTTGCGAGCGGGAAACCGATGGCGTCACGATCTGGGGCGCTTCCTCCTGCTCACGCTCCACGGTCGCGGTCCGGTTCGGATATTGATAGCCATTAAGGCCGCTATCGATCTTCATCGCGTTGATCCAAGTCCGTTTGGTTAACAAATGGTTAACGCGGGAACCTTGCGCGAAGCTTGTGTCGCTACCTGTTCGCGACTCAGTAGGGCTTGACAGGCGCTGAAGTGCTTATTCGTTTTGACAAAAAAGGCGTGAGAAAGCGGAGACTTGGCGGAATGCGCACGACAGCATCGTGCGGCCCCCTGCATTTTATCAGTCTTCCTCTGCAATGGCCGCTCAGCCGCCGAATCGTGTCGCAAGCGAGGCCATTTCGGCCTGCAGCCGCTCCCGATCCGGTGCGAAGGTCAGCACTTCCATGCTCCTCTGTGCCGCCTGAGCCGACAACCGTCCGGCCGCAGCCGCAAGCGCCGGATTGCCGGCACCGGCCACGGCCGCAAGCGATTTCTGCAGCCGGATCGCCACCTCGATCATCCCCGCACCATCGCGCGATGTCGGCATGAAGGCCGCATCGATGAGATCGTCCTCGCTCAGCGCTGCCACATGCACGCGCGGATAATCCGGCTCTTCTTTTCCGCCATCCGCCTTGCCCATATCGGTTTGGCTCACATCAGGCCTTCCAGGTTGCGGCTTGCCGAGCACCCGCACCAGCGTGGCCAGAACGTCGATGGCTGTTCCCGGATCGTTGATCCCCGGCGAAAGTGCCCGCGAGGAAATCTCCGACAATGCGATCAGCCCGAACCGCGGATCCTGCTCATAGGAGCGCCGGTCGCCGAGCGTATAGGCGGCGCGGATGCGCGCTGCGAGATCTTCCATCTCTAGGCCTTGCTTGGCGGGAAGCATGATATGGGCGATCGGCGTTGCCGGATCGCAATAGCTGCCGGCAAGCCGGGTGACGAAAATATCCGATCCTGCATTCTCTGCGACGGCGGAAAGCGTCGCCATATCGAGATGCTGCAGATAGCCGATCTGATCGTGATGGATGGCGATCGCGTTGTCCGGCACGCTTTCAAGCGTCACGCCGCCCATCAGCGGTGCACGCCTGTATTCGTCCATCGCCTCCTGTGCGGCGCGCTCCACCCGGCTGATCGTCTCGCCCATATTGCCGAGCCCGGCCAAGTGATCCATCCAGCGCAGAAGCGTGATGACGATCAGCGCCACGACGACAAGCGTGGCGATAAACAGCACGAACCGGCCGCCATCGCCATAGAGATTGGTATTGAGCGCGATCAGGCTGACCAGCGAAAACAGGAAGGCACCGAGAAAGGTCGATAGCGCCCGCTGTGCCGTCGGGTCTTCCAGAAGAAGCCGGGTGGCACGCGGCGTGGCGCTTCCCGCCGCCGTCGCGGTGGCGCCCACCAGCGTGCTCAGCGAAAACGTGGTGACGGCGAGCATGCTCGAGGCGATGATCTGCAAAATCGCATCGACCGCATTCGAGCCGACGCTGCGCGGCAGGCCGGCGGGCAGGTAAGGGCCGATGACGACGGCCGCAAGCGCGGTCGAAATGCCGATCACGCCATAGAGCGACGCCCTGACCCAAAGCCGGCGCGACAGCCGGCTGGCCTTCCAGAGATAGGTAGAAATCACGAAGTCACGATCCTGATATGCAAGAGACGGCAGGTAGTTAGGACCATATGCCGGCATGGCAAGGGATCGCGGCAGGTGAGGCGGGCGCGATGACGCAACCCGCCTGTTTCACCCTTACATCTTCCCCGCAACCTTGATCGCGAACGCATATTCGAACGCGATCTCTTCCAGCCGCTGGAAGCGGCCCGACTTGCCGCCATGGCCGGCGGCCATGTTGGTCTTGAGCAGGATCGGTGCCGTGCCGGTCGTCATATCACGCAGCTTCGCCACCCACTTGGTCGGTTCCCAATAGGTCACCCGCGGGTCGGTGAGGCCGGAAATGGCGAGGACCGGCGGATAGGGACGCCCCGTCACATTGTCGTAAGGGCTATAGGCGGCAATCCAGCGATATTCCTCTTCCGAATCTATTGGGTTGCCCCATTCGGGCCATTCCGGCGGGGTGAGCGGCAGCGTGTCGTCGAGCATGGTGTTGAGCACGTCGACGAAGGGAACGGCCGCGATGATCCCGGCGAATTTCTCCGGCGCCATATTGGCAATCGCCCCCATCAGCATACCACCGGCGGAACCGCCCTCGGCGATAATCCGGTCGTAGGATGTAAAGCCCGTCGAAACGAGGTGATCGGCCGCCGCGATGAAGTCCTTGAAGGTGTTCTGCTTGTTCTCCATCTTGCCGTTTTCGTACCAGGCAAAGCCCTTGTCCTTGCCGCCGCGGATATGGGCGATGGCATAGACGATGCCGCGATCGGCAAGTGACAGCGCATTGGTGGAAAACGAGGCGGGAATGGTGATGCCATAAGCGCCATAGCCGTAGAGCAGGCAGGGCGAGGAACCGTCGAGCGGCGTGTCGCGGCGGTAGAGCAGCGACACCGGCACCAGTTCGCCGTCATGCGCCGGCGCCATCACCCGGCGGGTGACGTAATCGTCCGGATTGTGGCCGGACGGCACTTCCTGGGTCTTCAACAGAACCCGCTCGCGCGTCACCATATCATAGTCGAAAAGCTGCGACGGCGTCGTCATCGACGAATAGGAGAAGCGGATCATGTCCGTATCGTATTCGGCTGCACCCGACAGGCCGAGCGAATAGGCCTCCTCGTCGAAGGCGATCGCATGTTCCTCGCCGGATCTGCGATCGCGGATGACGATCTGCGGCAGACCGTCCTTGCGCTGCAGCCAGATCAGATGGCGGGCATAGGCCATGTGGCTGATGATCAGCCGGCCCGGCTCATGCGGCACGATCTCCTTCCAGTTCTCCTTGCCCGGAGCGGAAACAGGCGCCTCGACGATCTTGAAGTCCTTGGCGTCGCCATCGTTGGTGAGGATGTAGAAGACGTCGCCGCCCTCGGTCATCGAATATTCGATGCCTTCCTCGCGCTCCGCCACCAGCCTCGGCTCAGCCATCAGATCCGAGGTCGGGATCAGGCGATATTCCGAGGTCTCGTGATCGTGTATGTCGATATAGATGAAATCGTCGAGCAGCGAGCCGCCGACGCCCATGAAGAAGCCGGGATCCTGCTCTTCGAACACCAGCCGGTCTTCCGACTGCTTCTGGCCGACGATGTGATGAAACACCTTGGACGGGCGGTGGTTCTCGTCCTGCAGCGTATAGAAGAAGCTCTTGCCGTCCGGCGCCCACACGCCGCCGCCGGCGGTGTTCTCGATCACGTCATCGAGGTCTTCGCCGGTCGCAAGATCACGAATGCGGAGGGTAAAATATTCAGAGCCCTTGTCGTCATAGCCCCATATGCCGCGGGCATGGTCGGTCGAGTGGTCGATGCCTGCGAGGCGGAAATAGTCCTTGCCCGCCGCTTCCTTGTCGCCGTCAAGCAGCGTCAGTTTTTCGCCGCCATCGCGCGGCGTGCGAAAATAATGCGGCTGCTCGCCGCCGGTGACGAACAACGAGCCATACGCGTAAGGCCCGTCCTTCACCGGAACCGAGCTGTCGTCTTCCTTGATGCGGCCACGCATCTCGGCAAACAACGCTTTCTGAAGCTCGGCCGTGTCGCCGAGCGCCGCCTCCATATAGGCATTCTCGGCTTCCAGATGGCTGCGGATTGCCGGATCGAGGATCGACGGATCCTTGAACATCGCCTGCCAGTTATCCGCCCTCAGCCAGGCGTAGTCGTCGGTGCGGGTGATGCCGTGGCGCGTATCGGAGACCGGCTTCTTGGGCGCGACGGGGGCTGCAGGAAGATTGGCGAAAAGGGATTTGGGGGAGGGGGCCAAGGAAGCACTCCGGTATGAAAGGAAGGAGTGCCAGAAATAGGTTGCCGCGCGGCAGGTGGCAAGCGGCGAAGGATGGTCGGAAAGATGGGAGAACTATTTCTTGTCGCGTGGCTTTTGGTTCGGCAACACGCCATCGCGCCAACTCTGCCAGTAAACCACGCCAACAGCGATGCTGGCCCCTATGACAGGCATGACAAGTGCGATGATCTGCTCTGTCGTCATTTGCTCAGTCCTCTGAGGATCCAGCCTCCTGCCAAATGTAATGCAGTGCCCAATAGAAAACAACCAGTGGGCGCTGCAACGAGCCAGAACGGGCCGATCTGCAGGTTCATGTCACCGTAAACGACGCGGATGATGGGTGTAAATACGCCAATCAGCATGACCCCGATGCCGATATTGTTCAGAAACGTCGCGCGAAGCTTGATCCGTTCCCTCTTCGCATCCGAAAGCACCAGTTCTTCCATCTCCCGCTCCGCTCACGACCTCGTATGTTCACATCATGGTATTTCCCGCGTTGGTTGGTGGTCAATCGAGTGCACGTCTCCTAGTTTCCGCGCCGTCTGACATCTACGAATAGGGTTCACATGCAGAAATTGCTGCCGGTGCTGGCTATTGCCTTGTTTTCCGCTTCCGCCACTCATGCGCTCGATGCGCGCGCCACCAAGCAGCTGCAGGCGCTTGCTCCGGAAGAACGGCGCGAACAGCGTTGCGACGTGGAGGCGATGGATCAGATCCGCAAGACCGGCAACTACCGCCCCGACAAGGTGATCGCCTACACATTCGGCGATACGACGGAAAAGGGTGACTCGATCAAGGCGCCAGGCGCCGTCTTCCGCAGCAGGGGCGAATGGTACCGGCTCAAATACAAGTGCCTGACCGGCGACAAGGGGCTGAGCATCGTCAATTTCGACTTCAAGATCGGCACCAAGGTCGAACGCAATCTGTGGAAGAAGTACTACCTCTACGACTGATCCGCCGCTTCTGCGGCCGAAAGGGGCTGAGGCGTGCGTCGCGCCTCAGCCGGGAAGGTTCGGCGAGGCCTTGCGCTCGGGAAAGAGTTCCGAAAGCACCGTCATCAGGATCAGCGACAAAGGCAGCGCCAGCATGGCGCCGACCGCGCCCCACATCCAGGTCCAGAACAGGATGGCGAGGAAGACGACGAATGGGTTGATCTCCCATTGGCGCCCCATCACCGCCGGAAAGATCAGGTTTTCCATGACGAGATGCACCGAGAAGAACAGGAATGCCGGCAGCAATGCCAGCAGGATGGCATCGTGGGTCAGCGTCCCGGCAATCGCCACCGAGATCGTCATCAGCGTGATGCCGAGAAACGGCACGAAGCTCGAGAGAAACGCGAACATGCCCCACAGCACCGGCATGCTCAGTCCGCAGGCCCAGGCGATCAGCGTCATCACGATGCCGAGGCAGAAATAGACGACGCTCGCGGTGGCGAAATAATAGCCCAGAACCTGGTCGATCGCGTTCAGCACGCGGATCGCCATCAGTCGTTGCCGCCGACGCGGAAAGGCCAGGATGATCGTCCGCCTCAGCCTCAGCCGCCCGTAGAGGAATAAAAGCAGCGCCGCGAAGAAGATCAGTCCCTGCACGATCGCCGGCGTCAGGCTGGAGGTGACGACGCCGAGAATATTGGTCGAGTTCTCCAGAAGCTTGTCCATCGACATCGGACCGTTCTGGAAGGTTGCGGGCGAAATGTTCAGCCAGTGCTGCCTCTCCAGAAACGGCATCAGCCGGTCATAGGAGCGTTCGACGAAATTCGGCCCCTCCTGGATCAGTGTCGCCACTGGCTCGGCCAGCGCATTGGCGATCAGAAAGACGACGAGAAACACGAGCGACGAAAGAATGATGGCAATGCCGAAGCGCGGCACGCCGAGCCGCCCCAGCCGGTCCGCCACGAGGCCGAGGATCAGCCCGACGACGACGGCGAGCGTCACCGGGATCAGGATCAGCGCCATGTAATGGACGAGCGCGAAAAAGACGATGGTGAACAACCCGATCACCGCCCAGGCCATAGCCACTTCAAGCGCCTCGCGACCCAGCACGAGCGGTGCTTCCGGCTCGTCCAGGCCGTCATCGGCAGCGGAAAGCAGTTCCCGCCGCCTTAGGGCGAAATCGGCTGTATGCTTCCTGGCTCTTGATCCGCTGCGTGCGCTGATTGTCGTCATGTTTTCCCCTGCTGCCCTGCAACCTGCCGGAGAACGCAAAAACGGCGCTCCGGTTCCGGAACGCCGAGTGTCTGTTAGCTTTTTGGTAAGGGTTGTCGCCCGGCCGGATCGAAGGTGCCGGGTCTTGCTATCAGGCCGACAGCGTCAGGCCGATGCCCCACGGGTCCTTCAGCTTGTGGCCTTCGGCTGTCTTCGTGGTGGCGATCTCCTGCTTTTCCAGCGCCGCGAGCGCATCGGTCAGCGCCTGCGGGTCGTTGAAGACAACCGAATAGTCGGAAAGCCCTGTCATGTTGTCCTGCCGGGCCGAGGCGCCGCGGCTGTTCCAGATATTGGCGGCGATGTGGTGGTGATAGCCGCCGGTGGCAAAGAAGCTGGCGCCCGGATAGCGCGCCATGATCTTCAGCCCCAGCACGTCGCGATAAAATGCGTCGGCCTGCGGAATATTGCCGACCTGCAGGTGGATATGGCCGACCGAAGTTCCCGGCGCCATGCCGTTCCATCCTGTCTTGGGGGCGCTATCATAGAGCGCCTGCAGGTTCAGCCGGTCGGTCGCCATCTGCACCGTGCCGTCGGGGAAATAGGTCCATTCTTCCGGCGTGCGGTCGCGGTAGATTTCGATGCCGTTGCCTTCCGGGTCCGAGAGATAGAGCGCTTCGGAAACCAGATGGTCCGAGGCGCCATCGAGCTGCACGCCGGCATGGGCGGCATGCGCCAGCCAGTGGGCAAGCTCGTTTCGGTTCGGCATCAGGAAGGCGGTGTGGAACAGGCCGGCCGCCTGGCGCGGGGCGCGGTTGATGCCCTTTCCGGTGGTGAGCTGCAAAAGCGGCAGTCCATTGACGCCCATCAGCACGCCGCTCTCGCTCTTGTCCATCACCGACAGGCCGATAATGTCGCGGTAGAAGGCGGAAACGGTGTCGAGGTCGGTCACGACGAGATGGGCGTGTCCCACATGGGCCGGACGGGTCAGCGCGAATGCAGCTTCGGAAGAATTGGTCATCTGTGTTCTCCAGGGCGGCGGCAAAGCCGCGTTGACCGGACTATCGTCGATTGCGATCGTTCAAGAAAGTCGAAAAATGAGAGAAGCTTCGTTCAGAAAAAGTTGACAGTGAACTTTGATGCGAATCAAGGCGGCGGGTGTAAGCTGCGGAAAATATAACGGGATAGGAGACACTCTATATGTACAAGACGATCCTCGTTGCGGTCGATACCGCGCAGATGGAAAAGGCCGAGCGGATCTTTCTGCAGGCCGGGCAGCTTGCCGCCGCGGGAGGCCGCGTGCTGATGGTCAACGTGGTCGAGGAACTGCCCGCCTATGTCGTTTCCGACCTGTCCGTCGACATGCTGGTCGATGCACGCAACAAGGCTGAAGGGCAGCTTCTCGAGCTGCAGAAGAAGACTGGCGTGAAGGCTGATATCGAGATCCGCCAGGGCTCGCCGGCAAAGGAAATTCTGGCGGCAGCCGAAACGGCCGAAGCCGATCTCATCATCATCGCCTCGCATGTGCCCGATCTCACCAACTACATCATCGGTGCCACCGCCGACCGCATCGTGCGCCATGCCAAATGCTCGGTTCTGATCGACCGGCGCGGGTGAGGGGTCCTGCCGAACGGCCACCCTCTATCTGAACGGCCACCTTTTATCTAAACCGCCACCTTTTATCTAAACCGAATGTGAGGCGGGTTTGCCCCGGCAAGCCTTGCCTTCCCGGCCGCTGACGAGCATTCTGCCATCGGACGGAGACGATCTGGGTCATGAGCGAGCTCTTCAATTTCGGGCGCCACTACGATTTTCACGAAATCCTCGCGGACGGCATCGTCCACGGGATCGGTATCGTGTTTGCCCTGATCGGCGCCACGGCGCTGATCTTTTATGCTACGGTCTGGTCGAGCCATGGCGAGCTTGCCGCCGCCTGGATCTATGGTCTCGGCCTCGTTCTCTGCCTGTCGATCTCGTTCACCTACAATATCTGGCCGCATTCGCGCACCAAATGGATACTGCGGCGCTTCGACCATTCGGCGATCTTCATCCTGATCGCCGCCACCTACACGCCCTTCCTGCAGCGCGGCGCCGCCGATGATCCATGGATTGCCGCCATGCTGGTGGCGATCTGGGCCACCGCCATCGTCGGCGTGTCGCTGAAATGCCTGTTTCCCGGCCGTTACGACAGGCTCGCCATCCTCCTCTATCTGGCCATGGGCTGGAGCGGCGTGGTGGTGATGGAGGAGGTTTCGCAATATCTGCCGCCGGTCACCACCTGGCTGATCGTCATCGGCGGCCTGATCTATTCGCTCGGCGTCATCTTCCACATCTGGGAGAAATTGCGCTTCCAGAATGCCATCTGGCACGCCTTCGTCGTGGCCGCCGCCGCCGTCCATTATGGTGCGGTGATGACCTGCTTCAGCTTCACCGGCAACGGTATCTGACCTTGCGCCAATCGCTCGGCCAATCGCTCGGCCGATCCCTCTCGACAGCGATGCATCGTCTGCTATAGTGGACGCATAGAGACTATAATGGACACCCCCGATGACCTCGACCCCTCTCATTCGCGATGCAGCCCAGGCAGATCTCCATGGGATCATGGAGATCTACAACGATGCCGTGGTCAACACGACGGCGATCTGGAACGATACGCTGGTCGATATCGACAACCGCCGCCAATGGTTCGAGGCCCGCAAGGCCAAGGGCTATCCGGTTCTGGTGGCGCAGCTTGAGGGCAGGGTGGCCGGCTATGCCTCCTATGGCGATTGGCGTGCCTTTGACGGCTATCGCTTCACCGTCGAGCATTCCGTCTATGTCCATCGCGATTTCCGCGGCCATGGCCTCGGCCGCAAGCTGATGCAGGAACTGATCGCAAAGGCCGCTTCGAACGGCGTGCATGTGATGATCGCCGCCATAGAATCCGGCAACGAGGCCTCGATCGCGCTCCACACCGCGCTCGACTTCCGCATGGTCGGAAAATTCTCCGAAGTCGGTACCAAGTTCGGCCGCTGGCTCGACCTCACCTGCATGGA
Source organism: Neorhizobium sp. NCHU2750 (assembly GCF_003597675.1). Lineage (NCBI taxonomy): Bacteria > Pseudomonadati > Pseudomonadota > Alphaproteobacteria > Hyphomicrobiales > Rhizobiaceae > Neorhizobium > Neorhizobium sp. NCHU2750. The sequence continues at coordinate 770,708 of NZ_CP030827.1, forward strand.
ACTGAAGATTTCCAGCGTCTGAGCCGCGCCCGCGCATGTGTTGATAACAAACCCCGCCATTGCTATCCTTCCGCCATCCGGAGAGACGTCATGGCCGACAGCACAAATCTTGGAAAACATCTCGATGACTTCGTCGACGGGTTGGTGAAGACCGGCCGCTACGAAAGCCGCGAAGCCGTGGTGAAAGAGGCGGTTCAACTCCTCGAACGGCGCGAGCTTCAAAAGCGCGACCTCGATGCAGCCCTGGCACGTGGCCTTGCCGAGGCCAAGGCTGGTCTCGGAAGGCCCCTGGAAGACGTCGTTGCCGAATACGAGGCGCGCTATGCCGCAAAAATAAAGCAGAGATCCGCGTGACGAGCAGGTGAAGCGTTAAGGTGGTGATCACACCGCAGGCGCGACGAGAGATGGATCGAATCTGGTCCTATATCGATCAGGACAATCCCGATCGTGCCATCACCTTCATCCGCGAAATCGGCAAGCGTTGTCAGCAGTTGAAGGACATGCCGCTGCGTTACCAGCTTCTGGCGGGTCACGAAGAAACTGGCATTCGCCGCATTCCGCACGGCAAATATGTGATCTGCTACATCGCCACCGAAACCGCAGTCTTCATCCTCCACATTCTCAGCGCGGCGCAGGATCACGGGCCGATCCTCTTTCCCGACGATCCCGCCTGACGGGCCGATGATCGAGGCCGGGGCATCGGAACCTTGTGGGAGGCGCACCCGTTAGGTCCGATGTAACCGGCTCTCAGGAGGATCCAATGACTAACGTAACCTACCTGCCGATGATTGCTCTTGCAGCGGTACTGATCGCCGCTCTCGCGACGGCCGCGTTCCTGATCCTGCGCAGGTGGCGGACAAGCCGCGCGCCGTCCAGCCAACGGCCGCCTGAGCAGCCGACCCGCGAATGGCTGGCCCGGGAGGGCGATCAGTCTCGCCACCCGAGCAAGTAGCTTCCGGCGCCGACGCTGAGGGAACTTCCTCGCACCCACTATGTTCGAGATGGGTAGGGTAACCTGGAGGAAACACCAATGATAAAACTAGTTGCAGTCGCGGCTCTTTCTTTTGGCCTTGCTGCGTCTGCCTTTGCTCAAAGCTCCGGCGGCTCGTCCGGATCCGGTGGTGACGCCAGTTCCGGCTCAGGCAATGCGGGAAGTTCGTCAGGCAGCACATCTGGAAATTCTGGTAGTTCCGGCACATCCAATAATCCCGGTTCCACGGAAACGACCGGCCAAAATGGTGGAAACACGGGCAATGCCAATCACCCGTGCAGCCAGACCTCCACTGGCGCAGAGAACTCTGCAGCAGGATCAACCGGCACGGGAACCACAACGGGCACAAGCACAGGTAACTGCTAGCTTTCAGCGCTTTGGTCGCTGCATGCCGCCTTGACCATGCCACTTGCCTGCCGTCGGATTGTCGTCAGCACGGCATTTGATGTCAGGACGGGGGCGATGTGCCGACCTCGAAGTTTACAAGGCGATCACGATTGCGATGGACGTCGACGACTGAGCGCAAAGGCGCCCGATCGTCCCCGATCGTCATTGAACCTCAACGCATGTCGGGCAAATATGTCGCATCGATTCCCCACCTGTCCGGAGGAAATGCCGCATGCCCGATATCGTTCGCATCACCAGTGACGAGCTTGTCGTCGAAGTCTCTTCGCTCGGCTCCGAGATGCAGTCCCTGCAGACGAGCGACGGGCGGGACTTTCTCTGGAATGGCGACGCGGCCTTCTGGACCGGCCGCTCGCCGGTCCTTTTCCCCATCGTCGGCAAGGCGCCGGACAACCGCATCGCAGTTGATGGCACGTTCTACGACATGGGGCAGCACGGCTTTGCCCGCCGCAGCGAGTTCACCCTTGCCGAGGCAAGCTCGTCCGCCTGCCGTTTCGAACTGTCCTCGTCGGATGCGACGCGCAAGGTATTTCCCTTCGAATTTTCCCTCTCGCTCACCCACTCGCTCGATGGCCGCCGCCTGACGGTGACGGCAGAGGTGGAAAACCGGGATCAGCGCCCGATGCCCTTCGGCCTCGGCTTTCACCCGGCCTTCCTCTGGCCGCTGCCGGGTGCCGGCGACCTGGCCCACACCGTGGTGCTCGACAACGGCGGCGAACCGCTGCTCACCCGCCTGGAAGACGGTCTCGTCACCGAGGAAAAAATGCCATCCCCCTTCAAGAAGGGCAGCCTCACGCTGGCGCATGAACTCTTCGAGGCGGATGCGATGATCTTTGCCGAAGGCGCGGGGACAGGCCTCACCTATGCCGCCGAGCGCGGCCCGAGCCTGAAATTCTCCTTCGACAGCCTGCCGAATGTGGCCCTGTGGCAGAAGGTTGGCGCCCCCTTCATCTGCATCGAACCCTGGCACGGCACGGCAGCAAAATCCGGCGGCTCGGCCGAACTGTCGGAACGGCCTTACGCCACCGTGCTTGCCGCGGGAGAAAAGGCGAAGTTTTCGTTTTCGGTGGAGATCGTCGGGTAACCGACCTTGGACATCGAGCGGCCACTATGTGCCGCTCGAACAGCCTTCGGAATTCATCCGTTTGCTGAATGAATTCGTCATGACCTGCGACTAGTTACTCTGCCGCCCTGAAATTCATCGCATGGCCGTTGATGCAGTAGCGCAGGCCGGTCGGCGGTGGGCCGTCGGGGAAGACGTGGCCGAGATGGCCGCCGCAATGGGCGCAGCGCACTTCGGTGCGCACCATGCCATGCGACGTGTCGCGGATCTCGGTGACGACATCCGGCTTCACCGGTTCGAAATAGCTCGGCCAGCCGCAGCCGGAATCGAACTTGGTATCGGAGACGAACAGGTCTTCGCCGCAACCGGCGCAGCTATAGATGCCCTTCTCCTTGGCGTTCCAGAACGGGCCGGTAAAGGCGCGTTCTGTGCCCGCCTGGCGCAGGATGTAATATTGTTCGGGCGAAAGTTCCTCGCGCCACTCGGCATCGCTCTTGGAGACTTTGGGCATGGTCGGGGACGACATGGTGCATCCTTTCCTGTTCTTTGCTTTTGCCAATAGATAGTTGGTCGAAGCCTGTGAAAAAAGGCCCTTACCACAGGATGCCCGTCCGGTTATGCTTGAGCCCTGCTGTTCTTTCCCCTAGAAAAAACCGGGAGTTGCCACCGGCCGGTTCGCCGGGTCGAAGTCACGAGGGGAGAACATATGGCCGCCAGCGCGCCGGCATGGACGTTTATTGCGCTCTTTCTTCCCTTTTTCGCAGCCCTTGTGGCACCGTTTCTCGCCGCCCGTTTCGGCGACAGGGCGGTATGGATCGTGGCCGTCGCCCCGGCTCTGTCCTTCCTGCATTTCTGCAGCTTCCTTGGCGAGATCTCCAGGGGTGAAGTCGTCACCGGCGGCTATGTCTGGGTGCCGAGCTTCAACCTGTCCTTCTCCTGGTTCATCGATGGCCTGTCGCTCACCTTCGCGCTGCTGATCACCGGCATCGGCACGCTGATCGTCATCTATACGGGCGGCTACATGAAGGGGCATCCGCAGCTCGGCCGCTTTCTCTCCTTCATACTGATGTTCATGGGCGCGATGCTGGGCCTCGTCGTGTCCGACAGTTTCCTCATGCTGTTCGTCTATTGGGAACTGACATCGATCACCTCCTTCCTGCTGATCGGCTTTCACCACAGGCGCGAGGAGGCGCGGCGTGCGGCCCTGCAGGCGCTGATGATTACCGGGGCAGGGGGGCTTTCACTTCTGGCCGGCCTCGTGTTCCTCTGGAACATCACCGGCGTCACCCAGATGTCGCTGCTGGTCCATACCGATGATCTCCTGCGCATCAGCCCCTTCTACCTGCCGACATTGATCCTCGTTCTCGGTGGCGCCTTCACCAAGTCGGCGCAGTTTCCCTTCCATGCCTGGCTGCCGAATGCCATGGAAGCGCCGACGCCGGTCTCCGCCTATCTGCATTCCGCCACCATGGTGAAGGCCGGCGTCTACCTGCTGATGCGGCTCAACCCCGTGCTGGGCGGCACGCCTGCCTGGGAAATCCTGCTGCCCTTCTTCGGCGGCATCACGCTGATCGCCGGCACGCTGATCGGCCTGCGCCAGACCGACCTCAAACGCATGCTGGCCTATACGACCATGGCCTCGCTTGGCCTTCTCGTCATGCTCACCGGCTTCGGCACGCCCTATTCGATCGAGGCGGCGGTGCTTTATCTCGTTGCCCATTCGCTGTTCAAGGCGGTGCTCTTCATGGTCGCCGGCATCGTCGACCACGAGACCGGCACGCGCGAACTGCCGCTGCTCGGCGGCCTGCGTAAGGCCTTGCCGGTCACCTTTGCCGCAGCCGTTCTCGCCGCCTGCTCCATGGGCGGCCTGCCTCTGTTTACCGGCTTCCTCGCCAAGGAAGAGATCTATGCCGCGCTTGCCGCAGGCAATCCGCGTGCCGTCTTCTTCACGCTTGTCGCGATCACCGGCAACGCGCTGATGCTGGCGCTCGGCTTCGGCGTCGGTCTGAAACCCTTTGTCGGGGAGCGGAAGGAAACGCCCGCCACACCGCATGAAGCAACGATCGCGCTGCTTCTCGGGCCGGTGGTGCTTGCCTTGACCGGTCTCGGCTTCGGGCTCTTTTCGACCGTGCTGCATGCCTATCTCTCGTCGCCCATGGCAAGTGCCGTGTCCGGCGAACCGACTGAAGTAACGATCAGCACCGTGCCGCATTTCGGCCTGCCGCTGCTTCTCTCGGTCGTGACGATCGCGCTCGGCATCGTCGTCTATCTGAAGCTCGACCGTGCCCGGCAGATCATGGCCGACATGCTGGAAAGTCTCGGCCCCGGCCCTGACCGCTGGTTCGACTGGCTGCTCGCGGCCCTCATCCGTTTTGCCGCGGCAGTCACCAAAATAGTCCAGCCCGGCCGGCTGGAAATCTATATCACCGCCACCTTCGTCATGGTGGCGCTGGCGCTTGTCGTGCCCCCCGTCGTCTTCGGCGAATTGCCGGACATGCCGGCCTGGCCGGGTGACGTGCTGATCCAGGAAGGCGCCTTCTTCATTCTCGCTGCACTCGGCGTCGTCGCCGTTTTGCGTGCCGCCGAGCGATTGACGGCGGTGGTGGCGCTCGGCATCCAGGGCTTTGCGATCGCGGTGATCTTCCTGTTGTTCGGCGCCCCCGATCTGTCCTTCACCCAATTCATGGTCGAGACACTGTCCGTCGTCATCCTGACTTTGGTGATGACGCGGCTCAGGCTGAAAGTCTCCGATCACCGCCCGGCAAGCCAGATCGTCCTGGACGGGGTAATCGCCATTGCCTGCGGCCTCGGCTTTGCGCTGCTGCTTTTGAAATCGGTTTCCCGTCCCTTCGATCCGGTGCTGACCGAATTCTTCAACACCTATTCCAAGGCGATCGCCCACGGCGCCAATGTCGTCAATGTCATCATCGTCGATTTCCGCGGCACCGACACGCTGGGCGAAATCTCGGTCGTCATGATCACCGGCCTCGCGGTCCTGGCGCTGATCAAGGTCAGGATCGCGAAGAAGACGCCGGATGGAGGGCAATAAAACGCCATGAACACCCTGATCTTGCGCACCGTCGCTCCGGTCCTCACCGCGCTGATGCTCCTGTTTTCCGTCTTCGTGCTGCTGCGCGGCCATAACGAACCGGGCGGCGGCTTCATCGGCGGGCTGATTGCGGCCTCGGCCCTTGCCATCTTCGGCATCGCCCACGGTCCGGGCGCCGTGCAGCGGGCAATCCAGTTCCATCCGATGGCGATTGCCGGCGCCGGCCTGTTCCTGTCGACGATGTCGGGCCTCGTCTCGCTTTTCGCCGGTGTGCCCTTCATGAGCGGCTTATGGATCTATCCGGATATTTTCGGCGCCGTGGTGCCGATGTCGACCGTCATGTCCTTCGATATCGGTGTCTATCTGGTCGTCGTCGGATCGATCACCTCGATCGCGCTGGCGCTGGAAGTGGAACCCCACGAGGCCGCCGATGACGGCAGGCCGGTGAAGGATGCTCCCGTCAGCAAACCGGCTAGGGGGAAGAAGCGCTGATGGAAGCCCTTTTCGTTGCTCTGATCGGCCTGTTCTTCGCTGCTGCCATCTACCTCATGCTGTCGAAATTCACCATCCGCATCCTGATCGGCATCGTGCTGCTCGGCAATGCGGTCAACCTTCTGCTCTTCACCACCGGCCGCGTCACGCGCGAGGTTCCGCCGATCATCCCCGACGGGGCGACGAGCCTTTCCGCCGTCGCCGCCAATCCGCTGCCGCAGGCGCTGATCCTGACGGCGATCGTCATTTCGTTTTCCTTCTTCGCCTTCCTGCTGGTGCTCACCTACCGCGCTTTCGAGGAACTCGGCACCGATTCGACCGACGAGATGCGGCTTGCCGAACCCCGCGACGAAAAACTGCCGCCGATGGGGTATTGATGATGATGTTCTCCCAGATTCAGACCCCTCCCAACCCTCCCCACAAGGGGGAGGGCTTAACCCAGCCGATCTGCTGGCGTCCAATTGAGGCCGGCGATCACCGCGAATTTTCTCCCCCCTTGTGGGGGAGATGGCCGGCAGGCCAGAGGGGGTGTTGGCCCGGTTTGACGGTTGGCTTCTTCGATCAGTTTTATGAGGAAACAAAAGAGGGGCAATTCATCTAATGGCCGCTCCGTCCTCCGTTCCCGTCGATCTCGCTGCCGCCATGGTGATCGCCCGGCCGGCGCTTGCCGACTGGCTGGTCATCCTGCCACCGGTCACCATGATTGCCGGCGGCGCGCTTCTGATGATGATCCGCAAGTCGGTGAGGCTGCATGCCATGCTGGCGATCGCGGCGCTCGTGCTGCTCGTCGTTCTCGATGCCCTGCTTCTATGGCAGGTCTGCGAGCGCGGCCCGATCACCATGACCATGGGTCGCTGGCTGCCGCCCTTCGGCATATCCTTCACCGCCGATCTGTTCGGCTCCGTCATGGCGCTGACCTCGGCCGTCGTGGCGCTTGCTGCGGCCGTCTTCTCGCTGCAGGATATCGGCGCAAGCGGCCTGCGCCACGGCTTTTTCGCCTTCCTGCTGCTGCTGATGGCCGGCGTTTCGGGCGCCTTCCTCACCGGCGACATCTTCAACCTCTATGTCTGGTTCGAGGTCCTGCTGATCTCGTCCTTCGGCCTGCTGATCCTCGGCTCAGAGCCCCGCCAGATCGAGGGCGCGCTGAAATATGCCATCCTCAATCTCGTCGCCACGACGCTGTTCCTGATCTCGGTCGGCTATCTCTATGCGATCTTCGGCACGCTCAACATGGCCGATATCGCCGAGAAGGAGCCGGCCATCCGCGACGGCGCGCCGCTCATCACGCTGACCGCGCTGTTCGTGCTGGCCTTTGCCATGAAATCGGCGGCCTTTCCGGTCAATTTCTGGCTGCCGGCCTCCTATCACACGCCGCGCATCACCGTCTCGGCGCTGTTCGGCGGCCTGCTCACCAAGGTCGGCATCTATGCGATGATCCGCGTGACGATCATGCTCCTGCCGGTCGAGCGGGAAGCGCTGAGCCTCGTCATCGCCGCTTCTGCGGTCCTGACCATGATCGTCGGCGCGCTCGGCGCGCTCGCCCAGAACGATCTTCGCCGGCTGATCGGCTATGTCGTCATCGTCGGCATAGGCAACATGCTGGCGGGCGTCGCGATCGGCACGCCCGCCGCCGTCTCCGGCGCGATCCTCTATGCGCTGCATTCCATGGTGGCGATGACCGCGCTTTATCTCATGGCGGGCGAGGCGGCCCGGCTTGCCGGCTCCTGGCAATTGTCGACGCTCGGCGGCATCTGGATCCGCTCTCCCTGGTTTGCCGCAGCATCCTTCGCGTTGATCCTGGCGGCGGCCGGCCTGCCGCCGCTCTCCGGCCTCTGGCCCAAGGTGGCGCTGCTGAAAGCCTCGCTCGATATCGGCGCCTGGTGGCTGGCAGCGGCGATCCTCGTCTCTGCCTTTCTCGTCACGATCGCGCTCGCCCGCGTCTTCCTGCTCGCCTATTGGCGGCCTCTCTCCGACGCCGCCATTGCAGCCGTCGAGGCGGAGGTAGAGCCGGTGCGCGACTGGCTGACGGCCATCCCGATCGCGCTTCTCGTGGCACTTCTGCTCGGCTTCGGCATCTATCCCGAGCCGCTGATGAAGCTCAGCCAGTCAGCTGCCGAAAGCATCGCCGATCCCACCGCTTATATCGGCTCGGTCTTCATCCGGGGAGGGGTGCAATGATCATCTATGTTCTGTCACTGATGTTCGCCATCATTTGGGTGGCGATCACCGGCAGCACCTCCATCCACAACCTCATCTTCGGTTTCGCGCTCTCCACCGCCTCGCTGTGGATCGTCCGCCACGAGATCAATGCAAGGGGCTATCTGCGCCGTCTCGGCCTCATCTTCTCGCTCACCGTCCTGTTCTTCAAGGAACTCGCCATGTCTGCCTGGAAGGTGGCGGTCATGGTGGCAAGCCCGAAGATGGATCTGAAGCCCGGCATCTTCGCCTTTCCGCTGACCGTCGACCGCGATTTCGAGATCACCCTGCTGGCCAACCTGATCACCCTGACGCCCGGCACGCTGTCGGTCGATGTCTCGCAAGACCGCAGGATCCTCTACGTCCACGCCATCGATTGCTCCGATATCGAGGCCACCAAACGCGACATCGCCAACGGTTTCGAGAAAAAGATCCTGGAGGCGTTCCGATGAGTGCCGCCGACACCATCCTGCAGGCCTCGATCTGGATCGGGCTCTTTCTTCTTGCCGCAGCCTTCCTGCTCACGGTCTGGCGCGTCGTGCAGGGCCCCACCTTGCCGGATCGCGTCGTGGCGCTCGACATGCTGGTCGGCATCGTCATCGGCTTCATCGCGCTGATCGCCATCCGCACCGGCTTTACCCTCTACGTCGATATCGCCATCGCGCTCGGCCTGGTCGGCTTCCTGGCGACCGTCGCCTTCGCCCGCTTCATCCTCTCGAGTGCCGGTGATGAGGCCGCCGCCGCGCCGGTCGGAACGGCCGCAGCGGAGACTGCGCCGCAACCACGATCGAAGCCGCAGGCGAAGTCGCGTTCGGGGCCAAAGGCGAAAGGCATGAGCGCGCCGGAAAAGAAAAGCGCCGATGCCGGACGGAAGGCAGCCAAATCAAAGGAGGGCAAAGCCGGCCGGCCTTCCACAGGCAAAGCGAGCAAGCCTTCTACAAGCAAGGCCGGCAAGTCCGCCAAGCCGGAAAGGGACGCGTGATGGAACTCGTTCTCGCTCTTGTCACAGCCTTCATCGTGCTTTCCGGCAGCGCCTTTGCGCTTGTTGCGGCAATTGGCCTCAATCGCTTCCCGGATGTCTATTCGCGTATGCATGCGGCATCGAAGGCCGGTACCGTCGGCTCGGGTCTGCTGCTTCTGGCGCTTGGACTGCATTCGGGTGATCCGGCCGTCTTTGCCCGCGCTCTCGCCGGCTTCTTCTTCTTCGTGCTGACCGCGCCGGTATCTGCGCACCTGCTCGCGGTGGCAGCGCTGAAGGCCGGATATCCGATGACGAATCGCTCCGTTATCAACCAAATTATGGACGTCAACGATGAATAGACGTTTTCCTACGGTATTTATGGCCCGCGAAGATTGTAAAATTGTCTCTCTGCCAGCAATAAATGTCTAGAACAGTCGTTAGACGATCAGAAATCGTTCTTCATTACTAGATTTCGCAATTGGACTTTCGAGAATGTAGTGATACTTGAATAGAAGTAGAGCAGTGATGTTGTAGTAGACTAAGTTTTTCCCGCATATTCATCTCATTTAGCTCAGCCTTTTGAACAGGTCTGCTGGATGAACTTGATGAATATGAAGGCATGCGGAGGCCTGATGCAACATCTGGTGATGGTTCCGTTCTCGCGCGGGTGGCTTAGGGGTAGGCCTCTGTCTTCGGACACTGCGAGAGGTGATGGTTGGTGTCGCCACGGCTCGATACGGACGCTGCCGCGGAGGTCGTGGCAGGCGCCGTACTGCACATGGACAGGAGACAGGAAATGACAGACATGGCACTGGGCAAGGGACCCGAGCTGCTGGTGGAACTCACCGCAGACATCGTGGCCGCCTATGTGAGTAACCACGTAGTTCCCGTCGGAGATCTTTCGAACCTTATTTCCGACGTTCACAGCGCATTGAGCAGCACATCCTCGCCGACGCCGGTCGCCGCTGCGGTTGAAAAGCCGAAGCCGCCGGTTCCGATCAAGAAGTCGATCGAGGACGATTACCTGATCTGCCTCGAAGATGGCCAGAAGTTCAAGTCGCTGAAGCGCCACCTGATGACCCATTACAACATGACGCCTGACGAATACCGCGAGAAGTGGGGCCTGCCGGCCGACTATCCGATGGTGGCACCGGCTTATGCCGAAGCCCGTTCGCGTCTCGCCAAGGAAATGGGCCTCGGCCAGCGTCGCAAGCGCGGCCGCAACTGATCTGGTCTTCGGCGGGACGTAACGGTCTCGCCGGACATTGCCGGCCGCGCCGCTCAACCGGTGTCAGGGCCGCAAGATGTCGCAAGGCGGCATGCATAGACTTTGCGCCTATCGCCGCGGCCCCTTCCGGCCTGCTGCAGATGCGCCAATCAGCCGGGCCCGTGCCCGGCTTTTTCATACGCGCAATTCCTGTCGTGGGGATAGGGATAGGAAAAAAATCCCATTACTCGTAGGGGCGAGCAGAAAAATACTAGCCATATCAATGGAAATTGAAAATGTGACTTCGCGTAACATTCCCGTCTGTCCTCGAAGGTGTATGAATTAATTCCTATTCACGAGGGAGTTGTCATGCCTTTTGAGAATCCAGTCCCTACCAGGGCGACGCCCGCGGCACCGGCCGCCCTTCTCGCCGATCCGGCACGCCCGTCCTATCCGGCAAGCCTGCCCGCCCGCACGGTCTGCCGCATCGTCAGCCAGATCACCGCCGAAATGCTCGGCCTTCTGAACGATCGCGTCTTGGTGCGTCGGGACAGGCGGCGGCCCGCCTGCCATGTGCGTCAGATCTCCATGTATGTCTGCCATGTGGCGCTGCAGATGTCATTCAGTGATATCGGCGCCGCCTTCGGGCGCGACCGCACCACGGTCGGCCATGCCTGCCATGTGGTCGAGGACCGCCGCGACGATGCGGCCTTCGACGAGTTCGTCTCGCTGATCGAGCGCCTGTCGACCGCCGTCTTCCGCCCGACCGGTCTGATCCTGCCGGAATTTGCCATGCCCGAATTTTCGCGGAGCCCCTTCACCAGGGCCGAATTCGCCCAGCAGATCGCCCGGCTCGATATTGCCCCGACCCGGTCGGCCGCAATGCAGGCGCCCCGTAAGGGCGATGCCGCTAGCCATGCCAGGGGCAGGCGGGGGGCAGGCCGGGATGGCGTTCCAGAGATAAACCCGGAGAGCGGTCCGGAAATCAGCCCGCAAAGCGATGCGGATCACGATGGAGCGCTCGGTCATGAATGATCACTCATTGCCGGACAGACCGTCGAAACCGCTCTTGCGCCTTGCGCGGACACTGCTCGGAAAACCCGGCATCCGGCCGGAATGGCTTTCTGATGGCCGCGTCAGGCTCGGTGACGTCGTCGTGGCCGAGGAGGTTCTGCGTCAGGCCCTGTCGCTCGGCCTTGTGCGGGAGATGGCGGGCCTCCTGTCTGCCGCGCCCGAGGCGAAGGCCTTCTTCAAGCGGGCCATGCTGCTTGAGGCGGGAACGGCAGCAGGCGCAGATCTGCGGCCGCAGGCCACCGGTGAGGAGAGGGAACCGGCCGACGCCTATGCCGGCCAGCACCGCGATATCGTGGCCGCCACGGTCGAGCTCGAAGGCCGGCGCCACAAGGTCAGCCGCAATCTCGATGAATCGCCGCTTTCCACCCTGTCACGCCTGAAGGACAAGGCCGGCGAGCCGTACTTTCCGCCGGACGCTCTGGAAGCGGGCGAGCGCCTGCTCGCCGATTTCACCCGCGGCCAGTTGCAGCCGCGCATCACCGCCTCCTGGGAACCGCGCCTCTCATCCCGCTCGAAGGGCGAGGCGGGCGGCATGTCGGAGATTGCCGCAAGCGCCATCGAGGCCCGCCGTCGCTTCGGCCGCGCCATGGAGGCGATGGGGCCGGAACTGTCGGGCGTCGCCGCCGATATCTGCTGTTTCGGCAAAGGGCTGGAACTGGTGGAGCGCGAGCGCCAGTGGCCGGTCCGTTCCGCCAAGCTGATGCTGCGCACCGCGCTGATGGCGCTCGCCCGCCACTATGCGCCGCCGCCGGCCAGAACACGCCGCGACCATCACTGGGGCGCCGAGGATTTCAGGCCGGCTGTTGCCGATTATGGCCGCTCGGCCGGTTGACCGGCGCTCAGGCGGCCGCCTTCAGCCTTGCTTCCTCGCGGATGCGCTTGACCATCGAGCGCAAACCGTTGGCGCGCTGCGAGGAAAGATGTTCGACGAGGCCTATTTTATCGAAAATGTCGAGCGCGTCCGTTGCGACGATGTCCGACGCATGCTTGCCGGAATAGGTGGCCAGCACGATGGCAACGAGGCCACGCACGATATGCGCATCCGAATCGCCGTCGAAAGTCATCACCGGATCGGCGCTGTCGTCCGCCACATGGCTCACCAGCCACACCTGGCTCGCACAGCCCTGAACCTTGTTTTCCGAGGTCTTTTGCTCTTCGGGAAGATCGGGAAGCGCCTTTCCGAGTTCGATCACATAGCGGTAGCGGTCTTCCCAGTCGTCGAGAAAGGCGAAGTCGTCGATGATCTGCTGAAGCTGTGCCATTATCTGCCCGGTCTTGGTTCTATCGCTTTTCCATATAGGTATTTTGCCCGCCGATGACAGGGAAAATCTCGATCGCTGCGTGAGGCCGCAAAAGAAAAATCGCCGCAAGGGGTTTAATCCTTGCGGCGTCAGCAATCGCCGATGTGAGTATGGGCAGTCAGGCGCCGGGTACCGTGGCATGGGAGCCCGGCGCAAGGTCGTCGAAATCCGTCCTGGCTTAACCGAATGTGGGCGTTTCAGGATGCGGGCTTCAGGGATGCGGTCGTTTCAGCGGCAGCGGCACGGTGCCGGTATAGATCGGGTCGGATGCCGGGATCGACTGTGTCACAGGGCCGGCGGCGACCGGAAAGGGCGTCGGATTGGGATCGTGCTTCATCGCAGGCACCTGGGCCACATCCCGGCTCTGGATGGTGGCAGCGCTGGCAGTCTTGTCCTTCTTGTCGCCGAACTGGCTGTCGAGCAGTTCGAAAGCCACATGCGCGCCTTCCGCAGCACGGGCGCCGAGAACCGACAGCGTTTCCGCGCCCTTCTGGCAGACATCCGGCTTTTCGGCACACAGTCCGGCAATATAGCTATAGGCACCCGTCGCAGCCGAGATCGCGTCGCCGACCTGAACGGTCTGGGCGCCTTCGCTCTGATTGACCGGTCGGTTGCTGAAGTACGAAAGCACCACCAGCACCGCCGCAAAGAAGATACTTCCCTTGATCAGAAACCACATCGTCTCGTTACCCTGACCTTGCCCGCCTGCTTTTCCACAGCAGGCCTCCAATGGAGTGTCCCACCATGCGACCGGTCTGTGCCGCTCTTGAACACAACCCTAGCCAGAGGAAGCGAACACGCCTTTGACGGCGCTGCTCGGATTTGACTAAAATTTGAATCAATGCCGTTCTGCAGGCGCAATTGGCGGCCTTCGAACGGCATTTTCCGCAAACTTTATCGACTGCCGTTAAGCATAAATGGGGCAATCGGCCGGAAGGCAAGGCGTTTTGCATGCCAGGCCCTGCCACAAGTCTTAACGTACTGGAAAAAATCAAACCAATTCCATCGCTTACGCCCCGTTAACCACAAGCGGAGATGGGTGCCCGATTATGGGCCAAACGCCGATCTGCAGCCTTCTGGCAGGGTAGCGAATCACGCATTCTTATCCTTTCTTTAAGTCGCGGACGCCTAATGTGGCCGCGTAAAAGTGACCGTGTCAGGGTATTGCGTGCGCGTATTGGGTAACATTGCCGGGAAGGCCGTTCGGGTCGTCGATGAGACTGCCGAACGCTGGCTTGCCAGCATCTGCGGTGAAACCGCTGGTGGTGACGCCATGCGCGCCGCCGAGATCCTGCGCCTGCGCCGCCTGTCGATCGCAGCTGCCGTCGCACTGCCTCTCGCGCCGCTGGCACTCACCACCGTCTTAAGCCCGGTTCTGGCGCTGCCCGTCGGCGTCGGCCTCGTGCTCTCCGGCTTCCTCGGCCTTGCCGCAGTGGCACTTGCCCGCTCGCGTCAGGTCCAGCCTCTTGCCGCTGCTGCCGATGATCTCGCCTTCGATGCCTGCCCGGGTCTCGCCCTGTCGCTCGACGCGCAGGGCATGGTGGTCCGTCTCGGCGGCCGCGACCGTGATCTCTTTCCGGCATCGCTGAAGGATTGCGCAGGCGATGCGCTTGCCGAACGCGTTCATGTCTCCGACCGCATCGCGCTGATGCAGGCCTTCGACATGCTGCGTCAGGGCGCCTCGAGCGCTGAGGCAGATGTCCGGGTGCGCAAGGCGCTGTCTGCCGAAGACAGCCGCCAGTTCGTCCTCATCCGTTTCGATTTCACCGCCATCCGCAATGCCGAGGGCAGCCTCGTGCAGGTGTTTGCCCAGGCTCGCGACATTTCCGAATATGACGCCCTGCGCCGCGAGGCGGAGCATCGGCAGGAAGAGGCCCGTTCGGCGCATGAGACGAAGTCGCGCTTCCTCGCCGCCGTCAGCCACGAGATGCGCACGCCGCTCAATGCCATTCTCGGCTTTTCCGATGTTCTGGCCGGCGAATATTTCGGCAAGCTCGAAAACGATCGCCAGCGCGAATATGTCGGGCTGATCCGGCAGTCTGGCGGCCACCTGCTTTCGGTCGTCAACACCATGCTCGACATGTCGAGGATCGAGGCCGGCCGCTACGAGCTGATGGTCGAGCCGTTCGCTGCCGCCGATGCGGTGGAAACCTGCCGCGCCATGCTCGACCTGCAGGCGCGCGACAAGGGCGTGCTGCTCACCACCCGCGTCTCGCGCGGCCTGCCGGAGGTCACAGCCGACCGCCGCGCCGTGCAGCAGATCCTCATCAATCTCGCCGGCAATGCCATCAAGTTCACCGATCGCGGCGGCGTCGTGTCGATGGACGCCGCATTGTCGGGGTCCGATCTCGTCATCACCGTCAGCGATACCGGCATCGGCATCGCGCCGGAAAAGCTCGGGCTCCTCGGCCAGCCTTTCACCCAGGTGGAAAACGGCTATACCCGCCATTACGAAGGCACCGGCCTCGGCCTGGCGCTCGTCAAGGGACTGGTTTCGCTTCACCGAGGCACGTTTGCGATATCGAGCCGACCGGGCGAGGGCACCCTTGTGACGATCACCCTGCCGCTGGCCGGCCCCGATGCCGAAGGCGGCGATGACAGGGCGGAAACGGTGGAGTTCCCGCCGCGTCTTTGCCCCGTGCAGTTGAAGACAGTCAATGAAAAGGTCATGATGGAAGAGCCCGCGATGGAGCGGGGCGCAAGAGAGCTGGCAAACGAGCCGGCCAACGGGCTGGGATGTGTGAATGACAACGCGGAAGCGAAAATCGCCTAAAGGGCGACGGACAGCGAAGGAGAGAAGCCTTCCGTCCCGCATCCTTGCGGGCGCGGGCGGCGCTATGGTGTCCGGCGCCGGCGGTGCCGCATCCGGTATCGGCCGCACCATCATCCGCAATCCGAAGCCGAGCTTCTACGCCTCCGTCTTCATCGTCGCCTTCTCCTTCGTCGCCGCCAACGCGCTGTGGTACCAGCCGCAGGGCGGCCACCTGTCGCCCTTCCTTGCGACGCGCGATCCGGGCGATCCGAACGCCATTGCCGGCTACCGGCCCTTCAAGCCTGCCGATCCGGCCGACGTCACGACGTTCCGCATCGAACGCGCGCCGGTGGGCGGCAAGGCTGCCCAGAACCAGCAGGGCCAGAACCAGCAGGGCCAGCAGGCCCAAAACCAGCAAGCTCAGAACCAGCAGGCCCAAAGCCAGCCGGCCCAGAACCAGCCCTATACCGGCCTGCCGGCTGCCGTCCCCGCAAACCAGACCGCGAGCACGGCCGCGCCGACCGACGATGTCCGCGCGCTCATCGCGGGGCAATCCGGCGCCGGGCAGACGGCCTCCGGCTCGACACCTGCGGTCGACCCGATACTCGTCTCCAGCATCCAGAAGGCACTCGCTGGCCGCGGCCTTTATGATGGCGCCGCAGATGGCTTGATGGGCCCGCGCACCCAGGCCGCGATCCTGTTCTTCGAGGAAGCCTCAGGCCTGCCGCAGGATGGCTCCCCGACGCCCGCCGTCCTCGCCGCCCTGCAATCTCAAGCGGGACAATCCCAGCAGAACCAGGTGCAGACCGCTAACCTGCAGTCGTATCCGCAGGCGCCGACGCCGATCCCGCGCCAGGCACCGCGCCCGGTTGTTGCCGCAAGCCGCCCGCAGGCAATGCAGCCGGTCAGCCAGCCCATGGGACAATCCTCGGGCCAGCACGCCGCCCAGCCGGTCAAGGTTGCGGCCCGCGGAATGGACCCGATCACGGCGGCGATCCGCTCCGCCGAACACCAGCCCATGCTGCCGCCTGCCTCCATACCGGGCAGCGGCGGAGCAGCCGTCGTGCCGGTCGCAAAGCGCAGCGATACGCCGCTACCGAGCAATATGGTGCTGCAGATCCAGAAGGGCCTGTCGAACATCGCTTATACCGATGTCGAACTCGACGGCGTTGCCGGCACCCAGACCAAGGCCGCCATCCGCCGCTTCCAGAAACACTACCGCCTGCCCGAAACCGGCGAACCGGACCAGATGGTCCTGAACAAGCTGAAGGCGATTGGGGCGCTCTGAGGCGCTCTGTTGTTCGAAAATTCGTCACCCGCGCGGAACGCCTTAGGGCATCGCCGCCTCTATCCCCGCATCGTTGATCCTCAGCACCGGCAGGGTAAGCTTTGCCGTCTTGTCGTCCTTACGGAGCGCGATCTCCTCGAGAAAATGCGGAATGTTGTTGAACCCGATCCCGGATAAAATCTTCGGGTGATAGGTCCACCATTCGCTTGCGAGCAGGCGTGATATCGTCTCCTCGTCGAAGCGGTAGCGGATGATCCTTGCCGGATTGCCGCCGACGATGGCGAAGGGCGGCACATCCTTGGTGACCAAGCTGTTGGCGGCAATCACCGCGCCGGTGCCGATCGTGATGCCCATCTGCAAGGTGCAGTCGCGGCCGATCCACACATCGTGCCCGAGCGTCGGAAACGGCCTGTTGCCATAGACGTCCCAGTTATATCGGGAGACCTCATCCTCGCTGGTGAAATCGCGGCAGAGCACGTTCTTATCCCGAAAGGTGATGATCGAGGTCGTCACCAGATCGAGCGGGTGATAGCTGTCCAGAATGGTCAGCCCCGATGAGATCGAACAGTAGCGCCCGATCGTCATCGGCTCGGGCAGGGGCGAATAGGCGTATGACAGGAGCCCGATCGAGCTAAAGCCGGAATAGGCAAGCCCGCCGATGCTGGGAACATAGGGGCCGCCATAGAGACCGGTATAGGGTTCCATGGTCACCTCGGTCTTCACCTCCAGCCGCCGCTCGGAACGCAGCCATCCATAGCTGTTTGCCTGCGGCGGCGGCGCATTGGGCTGAAACAGGACGCGAAATTCCCACATCAGGCTGAGGTCCGACGCCGTTAAGATCATGTCCCGTGCTACGCCTCTGAACGATTTGCAAATCCAGTCGATCCCGGTCTCATTTTCGGGGTCTTGCTTGCAATTTATCAGGTGAGTCTACCGGGGGTGGAAGTCGCGCAATGTGCCGCCGCACTGTTTCCCCCAGAAATAATCAACCGGGGGTGGATCGCTCCGGCAGGCCGAGAAACCCATGCGCAGGCGTGCGCCCAGGTGCGACTAAAGCGTGTCGCATTTATTCAGCCTCGTATCCTGCTGCCTTGAAGAAGTTTATGCATTCTGTGACGGAGAAGAGGCTGATGATGTCACCGAGAGCATTGGCAATTGCATCGAAGCTTCGTGCCGCTCGCTTTCGCAGGAGTGCCTTGAGTTTTGAGAATGCCATTTCGATGGGGTTCAGGTCTGGCGAATAAGGCGGCAGGAATAGAAGCCATGCGCCTTCCGCCTTGATCAACTGTTCCGCTCGTTCGCTTTTGTGGAAGCCGACATTATCGAGGATGACGACGTCGCCGGGCGACAGTGTCGGCACAAGCTGTGTCTCAATCCATGTTTCGAAGATGCGGCTGTTCATCGGAGCGTCGACGATCCACGGTGCGGTCAGGCCATGGCAGCGCAGTCCGGCAATGAAGGTCTGCGTCCTCCATTTCCCGAACGGAGCATAGGCGGCAAAGCGACTGCCTTTGGCAGACCATCCGGTGCGTTTTGTCAGGCGCGTATTCGTGGATGTCTCGTCGATAAAAATGAGCCGTGACAAGGCTTTGTTGAAGAACCGCCTTCGACGGTTGATCCACAGGTCACGCGCCTTGGCGATCTCCGGCCTGCGCTGCTCGCTTGCCTTGAGGCTTTTTTTTATTGCTGAGCCCGAGCCGGTGCAAAAACCGCCCGACCGTGGCGCGGTGAACCTCGATGCCGCGCTCGGCAAGCGCAACGCACAGTTCATCCAACGTCGTTTCGCCGTGGGCCGACATCCGCTCGCGGACCCAATCACCATGCGCCAAGAGCTTCGCACCACCAGGCGGGTGCCCCTGCTTGGCGGCGATCAGAGAGCCGGATAACCGATGCAGGATCACCATGTTGTTGACGAACCGAGGCGAAACCCGGAAATGCCGAGCGGCTTCACGGTTACTATGACCCTCATTCACAAACGCAACAACACGCTCACGCAACTCGATCGGATGCGGCTTGCCCATGGTGCTTCTCCTTCCGTGGGCAAAGTGAATCATACTTCAAGCCAAACTGGAATCCTGAATCCGGTTAACGGCGACACGCTTTAGTCCCGTTGCCGGGCCGTCGCTGACGCATTCCACACGGGCTATGGTAACAACCTATGGTGACATGGGGATGACACAATCCAGGCGGTGTATCGGCCCGTCGGCGAGGATCGCCTGCGCTCTACGCCTCGGACACGATCGCGCTCGTCTCGACCATCTCGGCGAAATCGGATTTCAGATGAGCCATCGTCACGTCGAAGATCGTCCGCGCCGACAGGTGTTCGTCGGGCAGGTCGAAGCCCATCACCGCGTCACGCACGACGATCATCGTGAAGCCGAGATCCGAGCCGGCCCTGACCGTCGTGTTGACGCAGAATCCGGCAACCGCGCCGGTGACGACGAGCGTGTCGATACCGGCGTCGCGCAGGTGCCTTTCCATGTCCGTCGAGGCAAAGGGAGACGAAGTGGACTTGACGAACACCGCTTCGCCTTCGCAAGCCTCCGCACCCGGCATGATCTCCTGGGCAGGGGCGCCCGCATGCATGGGGGACGTCGGGTCGGGCTCGGCATGGCGAACATGGATGACGCTCTCGCCGGCCTTGCGAAATGCCGAAAGAAGCGCTGCGATCCTGTCCATCGCATCGCCATTCACGCAGTCACGCCCGGCATCGAGCCGCTGCTGCATCAGCATCTGCATATCGATAATGACAAGTGCCCGTTTCAATGTCTCGATCCCCTTATGCCCGAAGATGCCATGAGGCGGGCCTAGCACGGGAAGGTGTGGGCGGATAGGGGCGGGAATTGGGGGGCTCCCCACTTCCCCGGACCCGCAAACCGCTCTAAACCCTCACCATGCGCCTTCGCTCCGAAATCTATGTCTCCGCCCTTGTCCGCCGCGTCTTCTCGCAGGGGGGCTTTGCGGCTGTGGAGCACAAGGGGGCGGAGCAGGCAGGGGCGATCTTCATTCGCCAGCGGTTCCGTGACGGACTGGAGAGCCTGTTCGCGCCGGCGCCGCAGAATTTCTTCGATGCGGAGGATGACGGCCAGCGCAAGTTCGAGACGCGGCTGGTCCGGGCGGAGGCGGATGACGTCCGCAAGGCACTGGAAAGCGAGCTGCGCTTCGATCCGGACCTGTGGCTCGTCGAACTTGAAATCGACGAGATCGGCGATCTTTTTCCGGTGGTGACGTCCGGGTGAGGCCTTGCCGCGTCAAGCGGTCTCGATCCGGCAATGCCCAGCCTTGCCTGCGTATCCGCGCCGGGTCAGCGCATGCGTGAGCCGGAAACGCGCCGGCGGATGGTCGCCGACGTCCTGTGCGGCCGATCGTGGAGTTCTATACCCTCAAGATCCTGCCAATAGTCCTGATCCCTGTAGAGATCGTCCCCCGAGGCCTGTTCCTCAGCCACGGATGCGGCGGGAGAGGGGGCCAGAGAGGAGGCAAGGGAAGAGGTAAGGGAGGGGTAAGCCTCGGGTGAGGTGGTGGCGAAGGCGGGTTGCGGATGCGTCTGCCGGTCTGCCCGGCGCCAGCCTTCCACCCGCTCGCCGCAGGCATTCTCGTCGAGCGACTGCCACAGGGCTTCCGCCTCGCTGATGCCGTCTTCCGTCTCCGCCAGATGGCCGTAGAGCCGCGTCAGCACATAGACGGCGTCGGAAAGGTTGAGCCCGAGGCCCTTCAGCACGGTGGCAAGCTGGCGGCCGGAAAGGTCGAGCAGGATGCGTTCGGCAAGCCAGCGGCTCGCGGTCAATATGTCGGAAAGCAGCGAGACGATGAAATCCGCCTCGCGGTTGCGGGCAAAGCGGATGAGCAGCGCTTCCTGCACCGGCGTCAGGCTTCTCAAGCCCAGCCGGTCACCGGGCATGCGCTCCATATGGCCGGCGAGAAGCTTGATGCGGCGGCGCAGGTCTTCTTCGCGCGCAAGCCTTTCGGGATCCTGCGGGCCGACGTCGATGGCCGCTTCCTCTGCTGCGACCGGCGTTTCGGCCGCGCCATTGCGGGCCTGCCGCGCGGCTTCCGGGCGGATACCGACCAGCGCATCGATGACGGCAGGCGACAGCGCCTCGCGCCGCACGATCGCGCGCGCATGCTCTGTTCCCTGGCAGCGGGCGATCGCCACCAGCGCCTCGTCGCTCAGGCAGGTCGAGGTCATCAGGAAAGGGGCTGCAATCGCGATCGGCTGGCTGCCGATGAAGAAGGCGACGGGGCCGGGCACCGTCTTCGACTGCGACAGCGCGGCCACCGCCTGGCGGCGCGCCTCGTCGGAGGAGGCGGAAAACAGCGGCATGAAAAGTTCGGCAAACTGCCGCAGTTCCGAACGGGTCGGATGGGGCAAACCCTCGAAGCTCGTCACAGTGGCCATCAGCACGACGTCCTTCCTGCGCATCGCCTGCGGTCTTTCAAGATCTCGAAACTCACCGGTCACGGGCCAACTCTTCGAACGCAATACAAAACAAAGTCGCCGGAAATACATCACCCGCCGGACGGAACCGGCAGTCGATCGCATCCTACCTTGCCTGGGGAACTCCCGGTGAAGGGTTCAAACGAGCGGGCGCCACATGCCCGCACACCTCGCCCCTCTAGGTGAAAATCATGCTAGGGCGGCAGGGTTAACGCTTGGTGAAGACGCCCCGTTTCGGCACAGCTCCGCTGTGGAAAAACTGCGGCGATCCATGGGATTTGTGACGCGATGCCGGATGGCAGCCTGCGTTTAAAGCATCCGCGACAAAACTTCGTCCCGCTTGACGAACCGGTGCCAGATGACGGCCAGCAGATGCAGGCCGAGTATGGTGAAGAAGGCATAGGCGCCGTATTTGTGGACGGTGCCGACCATTCGGCCGAAAGGCTTGTCCTCGGCAAGAAGGTCGGGCCAGGTGAACAGGCCGAACCACGGCACGGTACGGCCTTCCGACGTTGACGTGATATAGCCCGACAGCGGCATCAACAGCATCAGCAGATAGAGGATGCCGTGTGCCGCATGCGAGGCGATCCGCGTTGCCCGGCCGGGAGTAGCCTTCCATCCGGGCTCGCCGCTCGTCACGCGGATGGGAATGCGCAGCACGATCAGCACCAGCGCGGTCATGCCGAGCGACTTGTGGATGGTCATCAGCAATTCCCGTTGCGGCGAACCGTGTCCAAGATAGGCACAATAGAGCCCGAGCCCGAGTGCGGCGATGATCACCAATGCCATGGCCCAGTGCAGCAGGCGCTGGGCGCCGGTATAGCGCAGCCGTGGCCGCGATGAAGCCGCATCGTGATAAGTGGTCGTCATCGAAGTCTCTCGGGTCTGGCAACAGGGGCGAATCTTGTGCCTCCAGCATGGCATGAAGCCGCTGCGGTTGCGCATTAATTCCCGGCAATGTTGTGTTGCCGTCCCCTGTGCCATCTCTTTCGCCATCGCTCGCCGTCGGCAGAGCGTCCGGCCGGCCGGGATAGATCAGCCGAGGGCAGCTTGCTTCGGAGAGATCACCCGGTTGTCGAGGAGCCGCGTCGTGCCGATCCGCACGAACAGCGCCAGCACCACCGGCGCCGTAATACGGGAAATCCGCTCGAGCGTTTCGGCATCGCGCAGGGCAACGATCTCCGCATCGGCAAGCGGCTCGGTCGCGATCAGTGTCCTTGCCCGCGCTTCCACTTCGTCCGGGTCGGTGATGCCCTCGGCGACCAGTCGCTCGGCCTCGTCGAGCACGCGCGGCAGGATGATTGCCGCCCGCCGCTCTGCGGCGTCGAGATAGACATTGCGCGACGACAGCGCCAGTCCGTCGTGATCGCGCACGGTGGCGACCGGGCAGATCGTCACCGGCATGGCCAGATCCTCCACCATCTGCCGGATGACGATCACCTGCTGGTAGTCCTTCTCGCCGAAATAGGCATTGTCCGGCTGGACGATGTTGAACAGTTTCGAGACGACGGTGGCGACCCCGGCAAAATGTCCCGGCCTGACCTCGCCCTCGAGCTGCCTTCCGATCGCCGGCACGTCGACCACCGCCCGCATCGGGCGAGGATACATGTCCTTCACGCCGGGCGCGAAGAGAATGTCGACGCCCGCTTGCCGCAGAAGCGCTGCATCCCCGTCAAGATTGCGCGGATATGTGTCGAGATCCTCGTTTGCCGAAAACTGCAGCGGATTGACGAAGATCGACACGACCGTCACCGCGTTTTCGGCTCGCGAGCGGGAGACGAGGCCGAGATGGCCGTCATGCAGATACCCCATGGTCGGCACGAAGCCGACGCTCTGCCCCGGCTGCCTGAGGGCGGCGATTGCGCTGCGCAATTCGGTGATGGTGGAAATGATCTGCATGGTGTCTCCAGCCCCTTTGACGTGCCGCACCTCTACAGGAGAGGGGGGCCGACCGGTACCGGCTTTGCTGCAATTCTCGTCTGCCAATGCCGGGAAGGTGGCCGGGATGAGGGCCTTGTTTGCGACAACCCCACAGATTTTTGCCGTTCCCGCATCTATCCGGTGAACCAAATCTGCAACACCGCGTTTCTATGGCGGATCGGACCGATGGAATGCTACCGGGCGTTACATTAGCGTTAACCTCTTGTTTACCGCGTTGTGGCTCACTCGAAGACACAACCGGTCGAATGGCCGGAAACGGGCAGTCGGACGAAATGTCCGTTGCCACCTGCCGGCCGAGGCGGAACCGGTGGATGAACTGTCGCTGCGCCCGGAAAGCGGGCGCTTTGACGAGAAAGGCGCGGATGTCCGGGAACTCCCTAATGAGGAAACGGGTGCGTCAGCCCCTTGAGGGCAGGATGAAATAAAACCGTCTTTCATCCGTCTCGATCCCTTGAATGGAGACGAGCATGGCAGAGATAGTGGTAATGAATGCATGGCGGGACCGACAGGGGAAGAAGGCATCTCCCTCCGGCCAGCGTCGTGACAAGGCAACATCCTCCGATCTCGCACTTGCGGGCGAAGTGGTGATGTTCACCGGCATCCGCTACGAACGCTTCGACGACCGCATGGACCGCAAGGCGGAGAACCACGGCGGCCGCGTCGAGCTGATATAAGAGAAGAGATCGACCGGTCTCTAGGGCTGGCCCCGCGTGCGCCACTGGAAGGGTGCGCAGGTTGCCTGATCGAAAAACTGCGACACGGCCGGCGCGACGCTCTGATGCGTGACGAGCCCCCGTAACACCGCATAGCCTTCCGTCTGCTGGCTCTCGACCAGCACAGTCTGTGAAAATCCGCGCGGCAGGCTCTTGCGCAACACCGCAAGCTGCGCCGGTGTCCCGATCACCACATCCAGAACATGGTCTGCCGATGTCCGGTCGTTGATCGAAAACACCTCGTCCGAAGAGGCATCGAACACGCCGAGCGACCAGAACGGTACGCCGCCATTCGGTGCCGCAAGCCTCACCGGTGCATCGCTGATATCGAACGAGCAGACCGCCGTCTCCATCATCGGATCCTCCTTGGCAAGCCCCGCCCGGTCGGGCTTTTCGCCAAGCCGGTAGAAACGATGGCTCTCACCCTCGGCGATGATCCGCGTATAGGCGTCGTGCTGCGAAAACTGCGGCAGCGAGAAGATGATGATCAGATGCAGAAGTGCCGCGCCGACAAGCCCGGTGACGATGGCAAACAGGATCTTCAGCCAGAGAAAATCACGCCGCAACGAGCCGATCCCCAGAAAGCCAAGAAAGCCACGCAAGCCACGAAAACCGGAAAAATCAGGCATGGCCGCATCCGATCTTGCGGATCGACGGCATGGAAAGGTCGATCAGGCCGGAACTGCCGGCCGCCGGGGTGTCGAGCAGCGTCAGCGTCAGCCGGAACGGCGCCTGTGGCGACACCGCAAGCCAGTTTCCGGCGCGCGCCGTGGCGGCGATGGTAATGTCGGCGGAACCATCGGCTTCGCGCAGCACCATACGGGAATTGAGCGCCGTCGGCCGGTCGGCGCCGAAAGAAGGCGGACGCCCGTCCGGCCCGGTGGCAAACAGCGTCCAGTAGCGCGCCGAAGGCGTATCGCCGGAAAGCGCGTAGCTACAGCTGCCGACCAGCCGCGCGCCGCTGTCATCCGTCGAGGCGATGAAGCTTAAGCCCTCCGCCGTCGCATAGAGCAGCTTTCCCGCATTGGCCCGGTGCGATTTGGCATAAGGGTCTGCATCGGCCGTCTGCGCCTGAGGGAATGCTTCCCACGCGCCGAGCTTGATCGCGCCGAAACCGATCGTGGCATTGAGCGCCAGCCGGGTCGACCAGATCCCGCCCGAAAAGGCGATGGCGAGCGCGATTGCGACGAGAAGGGGAACACGCAACACGACTGATTTTCGTCCTCGAATCCTTTGGCCAAGGGGTAGCATTGATTTGGCCGGGACGAAACCGTGTGCAGCAGGCCACCGATTGTCAGCCATAACGCGATGCGTTATGATTGCCTCATGATCCAGGGGTTTACCGATCGCGAGACCGAGAAAATCTGGTCGGGCATCCGCAGTCGCAAACTGCCTGCCGACATGCAGGCCGTTGCTTTGAGAAAGCTGCGTCTTCTTCATCAGTCACGCAGCCTTTCGGATCTGCGCATCCCGCCCGGCAACCGTCTGGAGGCGCTCAAGGGTGATCTCGCCGGGCGTTTTTCGATCCGCATCAATGACCAATGGCGTATCTGTTTCATCTGGACCGAAGGAGGGCCCACCAATGTCGAAATCGTCGATTACCACGGCTGAAGTCGAATGGTTGCCCAATCCGCATCCGGGCATCATCCTCTTGGAGGACTTCCTCAAACCCATGGAATTGAGCCAGAGCGGGCTTGCCCATGCAATCGGTGTTCCGCCGCGCCGCATCAACGAGATCGTGCTCGGCAAGCGCGCGGTGACCGCCGATACCGATCTCAGGCTTGCCCGTTATTTCGGCCTGTCGGAAGGCTTTTTCCTTGGCCTGCAGGCCGATTACGACCTGATGCAGCGCCGCCGGGAACTGGGAAGCGCGCTTGAACGGATTAGTCCGCGAGCTGCCTGACAGGTCGCTTTCAAGTCAGCCCTCACGGTATCGTATTCGTCCGGATCGGGCTTACCACCGCCTTGCCCTTGCGTACATCGCCGGTGCGGAGGCTGTCCGTGCCAGGCCCCAGCAGGGAAGCGGGCACGGCCGCGGGCTTTGCAGCATCGGCGAATTTTTCCGGGTCGGCGGTGATCGGCGGGGCGGTCTTCAGCATCTGGGCGATCTGCTTCAAGACGCGGGTCGTCTCCGAAGACAGGGAGCGCGGCCGCGTCAGCGCCAGGATTGCCGGGTCGGTATCCTTGCGCTCGGCCACCGTGTCGCCCTTGCGGTGGGTGCCGGTCGGCAGCGGATTGTCGATGCCGGGAATGGCGCGAAGCTCGACGCCCTGATGCGCATAGTCCATCAGCTTCTTGAACGCCATTGCCGGCAGCGTGCCGCCGGTCATGTTGTTCATCGGCGAATAGTCGTCGTTACCAAACCATACGGCGGTCGTGTAATTGCCGGTAAAGCCGATGAACCAGGCGTCGCGATAGTTCTGCGACGTGCCGGTCTTGCCGCCGGTGACGATGCCGCCGTCGAGCGCTGCCCGCCTTGCCGTGCCGATCACCGGGATCTGGGTGAGGATGCGGTTCATCGACGAGACCGCCTGTTCAGACAGCACGCGCTTGGCCGCCGGTTCGTCGCGGTTGAAATCGTAGAGAACCTCGCCGCCATAGCCCTGCACCTGCTCGATCCCGTGGCGGCGTGACTGCATGCCGCCGGCCGGCATCACCGCATAACCGGTCGCCTGGTCGAGAACCGTCACTTCCGAGGTGCCGAGCGGCACCGTCTTGTCTTTCCGAAGCGGCGTCTCGACGCCGAAGGCCTTCGCCGTCTTCACGATCGCATCGATGCCGAGATATTCTTTCGCAAGCCGCACCGGCACCGTGTTGAGCGATGCCGCCATGGCCGCAAGCAGCGTCACCTTGCCCTTGTAGGACCGTTCGTAATTCTGCGGCGACCAGCCGTTCCAGGTGATCGGCGCATCCGAGATCGTCGTCTCCGGCGTGAACCCGTGCTCCATCGCCGTCGAATAGGTATAGAGCTTGAAGGAGGAACCGGGCTGCCGCAGCGCCTTGGTGGCGCGGTTGAACTGGCTTTCGCCATAGTCGCGGCCGCCGACCATGGCGCGAACCGCCCCGCCATTCTCGATCATCACAAGCGCGCCCTGCTTGACCTTGTAGTTCTCGCCATATTCGCGAAGGCTCGATTCCATCGCCGCATCCGCCGCCTGCTGCAGGCCGGTATCGATCGTGGTGCGCACCACGAGCGAATGTTCCTTGATCTTGCCTTCCGCCGCCAGCCGCTGCACCTCGTCGAAGGCCCAGTCGAGGAAATAGTCCGGTGCCTTCACCTCGGCCCGGTCGATCGCGGTCGCCGGGTTGCGCCGTGCCCCGATCACCTGGCCCTCGGACATGAAGCCGCTCTGCACCAGGTTGGACAAGACGTCATTGGCACGCGCGCGCGCCGCCGGCAGGTTGACATGCGGCGCGTATTTCGCCGGTGCCTTGAACAGGCCGGCCAGCATGGCGCTTTCGGCAAGATTGATATCGGTGACGTTCTTGCCGAAATAAAACTGTGCCGCCGCCGCCACACCGAATGTGCCGCCGCCCATATAGGCGCGGTCGAGATAGAGCGACAGGATCTCCTTCTTCGACAGGTTGGCCTCGAGCCACACCGACAGGAAGGCTTCCTTGACCTTGCGCTCGATCGACCGCTCGTTGGTCAAAAACAGGTTCTTGGCGAGCTGCTGGGTCAGCGTCGAGCCGCCCTGCACGACACCGCCCGCCTTGGCGTTTTCGGTGAGTGCGCGGGCGAGCCCGATGAAATCGATGCCGTAATGGTCGAAGAAGCGTCGGTCCTCGGTCGCCAGCACCGCCTTGATCAGCGTATCCGGCAATTGGTCGATCGGCACGGAATCCTCGTGAATGATGCCGCGATGGCCGATCACGTTGCCGTAGCGATCGAGGAAGGTGACGGCAAAGTCGCCGCGATTGCGCCAGTCTTCCTTGGTCTCCTCGAAGGCGGGCATGGCAAGCGCCAGCAGCACCAGGGCGCCGGCGGTGCCGAGCGTCATCGCCTCTCCGGCAAGTTCGAAAACGAGCTTTTTCCAGCCGCGCACCCGGAAACGGCGGAAGAAGATGGTGATCTCCTCCCACAGTTCGGCAAGCTTGAAGCCGAGGTTCCAGACGGTCGAATCGATCCAGCTGTCGATACGCAGCAGCAGGTGGCGCTTCTTGCGCGGCCGTTCCTCAGGTGACGTCGATCGGTCCTTGGGTTCGTCCTGCAACTTCTTTCCCCCGTCCGCAAAAGCCCTTGGAACCCCATGAGACCCAGGGAAACATTGCGTTTGGCTTGACGTAGCGCCTGACAACGATCAAGAGCATAAGTTGGCCACGGTTAATCAGCATTAGCTGACAATTGGTTGATGCGCGATCCTAAAATCGCAACATGCAAGGGGCGGCCGACACGATTTGTATCGTCCTGCCGCAAAAGTGATGATGAACGATCTGCCTTTCTGGAAACTGAAGACGCTCGACGAAATGAGCCAGAGCGAATGGGAAAGCCTGTGCGACGGCTGTGGCCTCTGTTGTCTCAACAAGCTCGAGGACTGGGACACCGGCGATGTCGTGTTCACCTCGGTCGCCTGTCGCCTGCTCGATGGTAAGAGCTGTCGCTGCAGCGATTATCCCAATCGCCAGAAGACTGTGCCGGACTGTATCCAGCTCACCCCGCAGGAAGTGCGCGAGATCCACTGGCTGCCGCCGACCTGCGGCTATCGGCTGGTGCGCGATGGCGAGGATCTCTACTGGTGGCATCCGCTCGTATCCGGCGATCCGGACACCGTCCACGTGGCCGGCATCTCCGCCCGCGGCCGCACCGTCAGTGAACTGCAAGTCGATGTCGACGATTTCGAAGACTATGTCGTCGACTGGCCGTTGCATGTCGGAGAGACTGAGCGCGCCGAAAAGGCTTAAGAGTCAATGGCAAGAGATGGTTCGCTCCGCAACGTACGGTAGCGTACCAAAGAAATAAATTTCTCTCGCCATGACGTTTTTCTATGTCATTTAACGCATATATTGTTGATGGGGTGGGCAATACACTCTGCCCGAACGGACAATAGGCGTGAATGTCGTGGTGAATGCTCAAGGCAGTATGGCAGATCGGCTGTATGAGGCAGCTCTTGTTCCGGAATTGTGGACGGAGACTTGCGAGCGGCTGGCCATGGAAGCCGGATCGTCGACCGCCTCGATCTTCACTGTCGATGCCAATGGCAGGCATCGCTATGTGACGACGCCCAATATTGCCGATCTGTTCGCCAAATTCGTCTCAAGCGACCTGAGGTTTCAGAACCCGCGCCCGGCGCGCGCCATGCAGGTCTCGCCCTTCTCCTTCGTGCGCACCTCCGATATCCTGACGGAGGAGGAGATGCAGGGTGACGTGATCGCCCGCGAATTCCTGAAACCCCACGGCATCGATTGGGAAGCCGGCTGGGCCTTTCAGGAGCCGACCGGCCACGTCATCGTCATCACCCTGATGCGCAAGGCCGGCCTCGACAATTTCACCCATGAGCAGATCGCCAGACTGAACGACCTGAAGCCGGATCTCGCCCGTGCCGCCTACATGGCCTCGCGTCTTGCCTTCAACGAGGCGCGCTCGATGACGGAGACGCTTTCCATGCTCGGCCTTCCGGCCGCCGTCATCGGCGATACCGGCCAGATGATCGCCTCCAATCCCGAAATGGAGGCGTTGTCGCCGCGTATCCGCACCGGTGCCGGCGACAGGATCGTGCTGGAAAGTTCGGGCGCCCGCGCGCTGCTCGACGAGGCGATCGAACGCTACAAGGCGCAGGCCGCGCCGACCGTGCAATCGGTGCCGATGGTGTCGCTTCGGGACGGAACGCCGCCGCTGATCCTGCATCTGATGCCGGTGCGTCGTGCGGCGCGCGATATCTTTTCCCGTTCCATGGCGGTTCTCGCCGTCACCCAGGTCGGCCAGGTCGGGCCGCCGGACATGCGGGTTCTCTGCGGCCTCTTCGACCTGACGCCGGCCGAAGCACGTGTCGCCCGCGGGATCGCCATGGCCCAGACGCCCGAAATGGTGGCAGCAGCCCTCGGCATCTCGCTGGAAACCGCCCGCTCGCATCTGAAGCGCATCATGCAGAAGACCGGCACGACGCGCCAGGCCGAACTCGTCCTGCTCCTGTCGGGCCTCAACACGCCGGGCACAGGGCAGGGCGGACGCTGAACCCGAGCCGCAGTCACACTTTCCACCCTTAAGAGGTGGACGCTCCGTTTTCGCCCCCTATCTTCCCCTCCGTCTCCATGGCCTGTCGTCCGGCGGGCCTTCTCACGACCGAGGACTGTGATCGAGGGGGAATACCCGACATGCTGATCAAGTATGCCGCAACGCTTGCCGACCGGATGTTCGAAAAGCGCCTGGCCGGACCGGGCCAGAAGAAGCGCTGGGACGGGCTTTATCAGGTTCCCGTCAAGGAACTGGAGGCTCGGGCCAAGGCAGGCGAAGCCGATGCCGCCTTCGTGCTGGGTGACATGTTCGATCAGGGCAGCAACGGCGTCACGCGCGATCTCGTGATTGCGCTCGACTGGTATCATCATGCCGCCAAGCTCGGCCATGGCGATGCGATGAACAATATCGGCAGCATGTACGAGCATGGCGACGGCCCGCTGAAAATCGATCTCGACAAGGCGCGCGACTATTACGAGAAGGGTACCAAAGCCGGCTGCGGCACGGCAGCCAACAATCTCGGCCATTTCTATGCCAAAGGCGTGGCGGGCCTGAAACAGAACCAGCGCAAGGCGTTCAAGCTGTTTCGCAAGGGTGCCGGATGGGGAGATGGCAATGCCATGATCGGCCTCGGCCTGCGCTACGAAGAAGGGCGCGGCACCCGCCGCCATCCCATCAGGGCGGTCTACTGGTATCGCCGCGCCATGCAGGAGGGCAAGTCCGGCGGTGCGCAGAATCTCGGTGTTGCCTATCACCGTGGCAGCTTCGTCCGTGCCAATCCGAAAAAGGCCGTGGCGCTTTTCCGCGAGGCTCTGCCCGGCGGCATGGGCAACACGCCCTTCATGCTGGCGCTGGCTTATGAGCGGGGCAGCGGCGTCGAGCGCGATCTTTCCGAGGCGCTCTATTATTTTCGCATGGCCGACGACCGGGGTTACAAGGCTGCCGCCGAAGGCATCGACCGTGTGCTTGCTGCAATGGGCGAGGAGTTTTCAACCGCCCTTGCGCCGGAAGATCGTCTGGAAGACCTTCGCCAGATGATCCGCGATCCGAACCGCACCTTCAGCGTTCAGGCGCTGCTGCTCGAACTCGCGCGTGTGTGCGAGCAGCTGGTGGACGACAAGGGAAATCCGGCGGCCGACACGCCCTATGTGCTCGGCAAGTCCACGATGATCCGCGGTTTCGTCCTGTGGAAACAGGGCAATCCCGAGCATGAGGGCCCGGTCGAGACGGCGCTTGCCATTGACGAGAAACATCCGTTCATGACGCCGGGCGAGCGCGTCTCGCTCCTGACCTCGAGGGCCGTCACCCTCGGCCGTCATGGCAAGTGGGACGAGGCGATCGCCCTCCACCGCCGCGTCCTTGCCATACTGGAAAAGGACCCGCCGCCGGAAGAGGTCGTCACCCTCGGCGCCATGGTCGATCTCGCCTATTGTCTGCATGAGAATGATGAGTTCGACGAGGCGCAAAGGGTGAATGCGGAAGTTCTGTCGCGCGCCGAACGGGCCTTCGGCATGGAGGATACCCGTCTGCTGCGGGTGCTTTCCAATCTTGCCCAGAACGAGTTTGCCCTCGACCGGCCCGAGCGCTCGGTGGCCCTTCTGAAACAGCGACTGGCGATCGCCGAAAAGGAGGGACTGCTGGAGGTGATCGATGAGACGCTGCGCGATCTGGCCATTGCGAGCTTCCATATCGGCGAGCGCGACGAGGCCGAACAGCTGTTTCGCCGCCGCATCGCGCTGGTGGAAAAGAACGGTGACAGCCGCGATATCGAACAGGCCCGCCGCGATCTGGAGGAACTCTTCTCGCGGGAATGAAGCCTTGGCGGCAATTTGTCCGCGATCGGCAGGTGCGTGCCCCTTGACCTTCCCATGATGGGAAGCCTTACATGGGAATGCGAAAGGATCGCATCCCATGACCCAGCTCGTTTCAAATCAGGTTCCAGACCATGTCTCAGGCCATCTGCCAGACGATGTATCGGACAAGGCATCGCTCCGTTTCGAGCCGCTGACCATTCCCGTCGAAGGCATGCATTGCGCCTCCTGCGTGCGCCGGGTGGAGACGGGCGCGGCCAAGCTCCCCGGCATCACCTCGAGCGCCGTCAATTTTGCGACGAAGAAGCTGACGGTGGAGACGGGCGAGGGGTTCGATCCAGAGGTTCTGGAAAAGACCATCCGCAAGCTCGGCTACGAAGTCCCCGCCGGCGCCATGGACCATGCGCTGCGCGAAGCGGGGATGGTGGTGGATGGCCTTGGGCCGGAAAGCCATACCGATGGAAACACCCCCTCTGGCCTGCCGGCCATCTCCCCCACAAGGGGGGAGAAGACTCGCGGCTACCGCCCGCTTCATTTGGGGCACGGCGGCTCGGCTGGGTTAAGCCCTCCCCCTTGTGGGGGTCCGAAGGACGGGTTGAGACCGGTGACTCAACCCCGGCATGGTGGGGAGGGGTATTCCTCTCTATCCGCGCCGTCGGCCCACAACCACGCAGCCGCCCACGACCACGCCCACATGCATCACGGCGAGCAGACAGCGCTGAAGCGTGATCTCGCCATCGCCTTCATTCTCACCCTGCCGCTTTTCGTGCTGGAGATGACCGGCCATGTCTACGCGCCCTTCCATCACTGGCTGATGGGCGTCATCGACACGCAGAACCTTTATTATCTCTATTTTGTCCTGGCCACGGCGGTCATCTTCTGGCCCGGCTTGCGCTTCATCCGCATCGGCCTGCCAGCGCTCTTTCGGGGTTATCCCGAGATGAATTCGCTGGTCGCCGTCGGCGTGCTGGCGGCCTATCTCTATTCGCTGGTCACGACCTTCGCGCCCGGCCTCCTGCCGGAGGAGGCCCGCTACGTTTATTATGAAGCCGCCACCGTCATCGTCACGCTGATCCTCTTCGGCCGGTTGATGGAAGCGCGTGCCACCGGCCGCACCGGGGCGGCGATCGAAAAACTCGCCGGCCTGCAGGCAAAGACCGCCCGCGTCGAGCGTGACGGTCGCGAGATCGATGTGCCAGTGGCAGAGGTCGTCCCCGGAGATATCCTCGTCATCCGTCCGGGCGAGCGCATCCCCGTCGACGGCACGGTGATCGACGGTCAGTCCAATATCGACGAATCGATGATATCCGGCGAGCCGATCCCGGTGTCGAAATCCGCCGGCGCCACCGTCATCGGCGGCACGGTCAACACCACCGGCTCGCTGCGCTTCACGGCCGAGAAGGTCGGCCGCGACACGATGCTTTCCGGCATCATCCGCATGGTCGAGCAGGCGCAGGGGGCAAAGCTGCCGATCCAGACGATGATCGACCGAGTGACCGCATGGTTCGTGCCGGCGGTGATCGGGCTCGCCGTCGCAACCTTCGTCATCTGGTATATCGCAGGCCCCGAGCCGAAAATCACCCATGCGCTGATCTCGGCCGTCGCCGTCCTCATCATCGCCTGCCCCTGCGCCATGGGGCTTGCCGTTCCCGTCTCGATCGTCGGCGGCGGCGGGCGTGCGGCCGAGCTCGGCGTGCTGTTCCGCAGGGGTGACGCGCTGCAGGGGCTGCAGGATGTCTCGACCGTCGTCGTCGACAAGACCGGCACCATCACCAGGGGCCGGCCGGAACTGACCGATTTCATCCTGGCCGACGGCCTTGACGAGGCCGAAACGCTGGCGCTTATTGCCGCCGTCGAGGCGCGCTCGGAACATCCGATCGCCGCCGCCATCGTCAAGGCCGCCACGCAGAAAGGCTTGGCCGTTCCGCAGACCGAGGACTTCTCCTCCGTCACCGGCTACGGCATCCGCGCAAATGTCTCCGGCCACGAGATCGCCGTCGGCGCCGACCGCTACATGGAAAAGCTCGGCGTTTCGGTCCAACCTTTCGCCGAGGCCGCAGGCCGGCTGGGCGGCGAGGGCAAGACCCCGCTCTATGCCGCGATCGACGGCAGGCTTGCCGCCATCATCGCCGTCGCCGACCCGTTGAAGCCATCGAGCATCGCAGCGATCCGCGCGCTGAAGGAGATGGGCGTCGAGGTCGCCATGGTCACCGGCGACAACCGCCGCACGGCAGAAGCGATCGCCCGACAGGTCGGCATCGACAAGGTGGTCGCCGAAGTCCTGCCCGAGGGCAAGGTCGAGGCGGTGCATGCCCTGCGCGGCAAGGACTTCAAGAAACTCGCTTTCGTCGGCGACGGCATCAATGATGCGCCGGCACTCGCCGAGGCCGATATCGGCATTGCCATCGGCACCGGCACGGATGTGGCGATCGAAAGCGCCGATGTGGTTCTGGTCGGTGGCGAACTGACCGGCGTCGCCGCCGCCATCGCCGTCTCCCGCGCGACGATGAAGAACATCCGCCAGAACCTGTTCTGGGCCTTCGGCTACAATGTCGCACTGATCCCGCTTGCTGCCGGTGCGCTCTATCCGGCCTTCGGCATCACGCTCTCGCCGATGATCGGCGCCGCCGCCATGGCCATGTCGAGCGTCTTCGTGCTTGGCAATGCGCTGCGGCTGAAGACTTTCAGGCCGGCGGCCACACTGGAGACAAAGGCATGAATATCGGCGAAGCATCCGGCGCATCCGGCGTCTCGGCCAAGATGATCCGCTATTACGAGCAGATCGGCCTGATTTCGCCGAAGGGACGGACCGAGAGCAATTACCGGCTCTATGGCGAGGACGAGGTGCATGTGCTGCGTTTCATCAAGCGCGCCCGCTCGCTCGGCTTCTCGCTGGAAGAGACCGAGACGCTGCTGAAACTCTGGCAGGACAAGAGCCGCGAAAGTTCGGCCGTCAAGGAAGTGGCCACCACCCATATCGAGGATCTCGAACGCCGCATCGCCGAGATGCAGGCCATGGTCGAGACACTGAAACATCTCGCCCATTGCTGCGGCGGCGACCACCGCCCCGATTGCCCGATCCTGGACGATCTGGCCGGCGCAAAACCCGGAAGCCCGAAACATGACCATCACGCATAACCATCTCATCAATCAGGAGTTTCTGACATGACCAGTATTTTCACCGTATCCGACATGACCTGTGGCCATTGCGAAAAGACCGTGCGCGCCGCCCTTGAGGAAGCGCTTCCGGGTGCGGCCGTCACCATCGATCTTTCCGCCCGCAAGGTCACCGTCGAGGGCGACCGCGAAAAGGCCGAGGAAGCCATCCGCGAGGCAGGCTACACGCCGCAAGCCGCTTGAACGGAGACTTGAAAAGTAATACCTCTGTTCAATCGGGTATTACGAGGCTTTCGACATGGCGACGACCGTGACGGCCAAGGGGCAGGTGACGATCCCGAAGGCAGTGCGCGACCTGCTCGGCATAAAGCCGGGCAGTCAGGTGGATTTTCATCGCACTGCCGATGGCAGCATCGTGCTGTCCAAGGCCGGCGGCAAAAAGCCCGAAAGCCGCTTTACCCGCCTCAGGGGCCATGCCGGCGGTGCCGGTAAGGGCCTCGATACGGACGCGATCATGGCGCTTACCCGTGGCGAAAGCCAGGATGACGGCCAGACGCAGGACTACGCCGGCGAGCGCTACGACAGGCGCGGCCAGTGACGCTGGTCGACACCAATGTCCTGCTCGATCTCGTGACCGACGATCCGGTCTGGGCCGGCTGGTCAGTCGAACAGCTCGAGGCGGCAAGCCTTGCCGGCCCGCTCTTCATCAACGATATCGTCTATGCCGAACTTGCCGTTCGCTATCCGCGCATCGAAGATCTCGATGCCTTCGTGGCCGAGGCGGGGCTGGTGATGCTGCCTCTGTCCCGCGCCGCCCTTTTTCTCGCCGGCAAGGCCTTTACCCGCTATCGCCGCTCCGGCGGCCTGCGCACCGGCGTGCTGCCGGATTTTCTCATCGGCGCCCAGGCGGCGGTCGAAGATCTGGCCCTCCTCACGCGCGATACCGGCCGCTACAAGAGTTATTTCCCGACCATCCGCCTGATCGCACCGCAAGCCGCCTGAATGGCAGATACGTTTATCGCCGCTTGCCGGGCGGCGATAAAGCGATAATCATGCCGACGGGCACAGGATCGGGCGAAGAGGGGGACGGTGATGCAATCCCTGCCAAGTCATGCGGAATATTTCGGCCATGTGCGAACCATTATCGGCATGGTTCTGGCGCTGAGCCTCGCCCGGCTGGTCAATGGCCTCACCCGCTTCGTCCAGCATCCGGGCACGATCAAGGTCTATCCCGTTCATCTGGGCTGGGTCGTCTTCCTGCTGATCTCCATCGTGCATTTCTGGTGGTACGAGTTCCATCTGGTACTCGTGCCGGTCTGGACCTTCCCGCTCTACGGCTTCCTGATCTTCTATGCCATGGTATTCGCAGCGCTCACCGCCTTGCTGTTTCCCGACCAGATGACCGAATATGACGGTTTCGAGGATTATTTTACCAGGCGCAAACGCTGGTTCTTCGGCCTTCTCGCCTTCGCCGCACTGCTCGATGTCGGCGATACGCTGGTCAAGGGGCAGGACTATTTCCGATCCCTCGGCATGGAATATCCGATCCGCCAGGCAGCCTTTGTCGGCCTCTCCATCACCGCCATGTTCATCAGTTCGAAACGAGCCCAGCTCGCACTCGTGCTTGCGGCCATCGTCTATCAGGTCAGCTGGATCGTCAGGCTTTACGATATCCTGTGAGGCAGGGGGAGCATGTCGACGCAGGGCGGCCGATGCAATTCATCCCATTCGTCAAAACCGCCCCGCGGCACTGGCCAAAGCCCGTTCCTCCCTTATCTCCCCCAATGCCGAAGGGTGAAGCGCGCCCGCGGCAGCAAACGATATCGGCCGGGGGAGGGCTGAGCCATGCACAAGAACACCATCTGTCTCTGGTATGACGGCGAGGCCGAGGCCGCCGCCCGCTTCTATGCCAAAACCTTTCCGGACAGCGCGATGGGCGCCGTCATCCGCGCGCCGGGCGATTATCCGGATGGTCGTGAGGGCGATGTGCTGGTGGTCGAGTTCACCCTCTGCGGCATTCCCTGCATCGGCTTGAACGGCGGCCCGATCTTCAAGCATAACGAGGCCTTCTCCTTCCAGATCTCAACCGAAGACCAGGAGGAAACCGACCGCTACTGGAATGCCGTCGTCGGCAATGGCGGTGAGGAGAGCGAATGCGGCTGGTGCAAGGACCGCTGGGGCATATCCTTCCAGATCACCCCGCGCACCCTGATGGAGGCGATGAAGGCCGGCGGACCGGAGGCCAAGCGCGCCTTCGATGTGATGATGACGATGAAGAAGATCGACGTCGCCGCCATCGATGCTGCCCGCAAGGGCTGAGCGCGGAAGATTTTAGGTCTGAGAAGTGCCGGTGATCGGGTCGAGATTGACGATCGGCTCGAGATTGGTGATCCGGTCGAGATTGTCGATCAACCGCAGAAGCAAATCGGTAAACTGCTGCCTCTCCTCGTCGCTGAACCCGGTAAGCGCCTCGCGATTGCCGGCAAACAGCGTGTCGATCGCATCCGGCATGCGGGTCTTGGATAGTTCCGTCAGGCTGACAAGACTGCTGCGACCGTCATTCGGGTCGGGCGTGCGGGCAATCAGCCCATCGCGCTCCATGCGCGACAGCATCTGCGCCATCGGCGGCTGTTCCACTCTCGCAAACCGCGCGAGATCACGCTGGGTGCTGGCCTCGCCATCCTGCAATGCCACCAGAACCGGCAATTGCCCGACACCGAAACCCAAAGGCTTCAGCCGCATTTCGCTCAGCCGCGCAAAGCCGCGCGCCGCAAGGCTGATCAGATGCCCCGGCGTCGACAGCACATCCTCGTCCATTCTCTTGCCTTTCCAGACCCGTTGACAGTGATTTACATACGTACATATATATCTGCGCGCCGCGCCGATCAAGCATGGCCTTGACGTTGGAAATCACGCGGGACGAGTAGGAGAACGACATGTCGGAAAACCACGCCGAGCTGGTGAAGCTCATCTATGACCGTTTCAACGCCCGCGATACCGATGGCGTTCTGGCGGTGACATCCGAAGATGTCGCCTGGGCCAATGCGATGGAAGGCGGCCATGTCCACGGCCACGCGGCCCTGCGCGACTACTGGACCCGCCAATGGGCGATCGTCCGCCCGGTGGTCGAACCCGTGGCGATTCGCAGGCTCGCCGGCGATGCCCCGGACGACAAGGCGCAAGGCATTGCGGAAGAGACGATCGAGGTCGAGGTGATCCAGAAGATCTACGATCTCGAAGGCCGCCCGCTGGGCGAGCCGTCACAGGGCCTGAAGGACAAGACGGTGCTGCATCTCTTCCGCCTGCAGGATGGCAGGATCACCCGCTTCGACGTGCGCGACACGGCCTGAACGATCTGGTGATCCATCTTGCCCCCCCGTGATCCGCGGGCCATCCGTGCCATGGCGGCGGGGTGGCTGAGGAAAGCCGCCCGCAACGCTCAAGCCGCCGGTTTCGCTTCACGCTAGGCAAGCACGCCCTAGAATTTCACCACCGACACCACCCGAGCAGGCGTGGTAGTCGGCGCTGCCCGCCAGATTTCCCGCATCGTCTTCATGCCGCCGATCTTTGCCGAAAGCGTGGTGCTGCCGGGAACAGCGGCCTCGATCTGCGCCAGATGGGCATTGCTCACCTTTTCGCGGGCGCAGGCGCCCTTCACCGTCCACAGGTTCTCGGCTATGCCGCTGCCGACCGCAGAGGTGATCGCGCTTGCCGCCACGTCGTCCCGCTGTACCTTCTTCGCCTTGACCAGGCCCTGGATCGCCTCGCCGAGAATGATCGCCGAATCCTTGAACGTGACCCCCGCCATTTTGTCGTATTGGGCATTGCTCTGCTTGTCGACGATGCAGTGCTGCGCGGTAAACAGCCAGTCATGGATCATGTAGGCCGGCGCATAGCCCCACGGATTGAGGCCCTTGAACACCTGCGCGATCCGCGGGATCGAGCCGCCGTCGGTATACATCACACCAGGACGGATCACCTTGGCGGGCCCGTCGCCTGGACGGGTGAAGGTCAGCGGATCCGCCGGATCGGGCACGAAGACGAATTGCCCGTCGCCGCTTTTGTCGCTGCCCGCCCCGACCCACATGACGATCAGGCTGCCGGTAAAGCCGCCGGGTTTCAGCCCATCATAATCGATGCTGACGCAGCCGCCGAGCAGCAGTGCGGCCGTCGGTAGCAGCCGCCGCGCCAATGCCTTCCAGCGCACGCCGGTTTTCAAGACCGGCTTGCCCGGCGCCGTATAGGCTCGGCCACGGTTCGTGAGTTTGACCTCGGACATGCTTCATCTCCCCCATTCTCCCGGTTGAATATTGAAATCAACCAAAGCGGGAAATCAACGAGGAATAAACGTCCATCGCGCATTTGCCGCGAGCTGTGGTCCGGCGATCACGCTCCGGCCATGCCGGCAAAGTCGATGGACGCGCGTGTTGCCGCAGTTGCAACGGTTTGCCCGTAAAATCGTCATGACGCTGCATAAATAGGCAGATAAGCTCTTGCAAAACGTCAGCAATGGCGCATAAGCAGCGCCATTCCAACAGGTATCGAAACGATCCCGGTCAGGCGCGGCGCTTCCATCGCCGGGCATCCTCGGGCGCTTTCGAAAATGGCGTCGCGGAGCGCCTTTTCATCATGAAGACTACAACGGCTTATGCCGTCGGCGGTAACGTCATTCTGGCCGGCATCCTTCTGATGCTGGTGGGCGATTTCATGTTCGCCTTGAACGATGCCATGGGCAAATGGCTGGTCGCAAGCTTCTCGGTCGGGCAGGTCCTGCTCGTCCGCTCGCTGGGTGCCTTTCTCGTGCTGGGGCCGATGCTGTCGCGCGCTCCGGCCAAATCGCTCCTGAAGGTCGACAAACCCCACTGGCAGTTCGCCCGCGTGCTGATGGCAACCGGCGACACGGCGCTGTTTTATGCGGCCGTCACCTATATGCCGCTCGCCGATGTCATGACCTTCTACATGGCCGGACCGATCTATGTCGCGGCCATCTCGCATTTCCTCCTCGGCGAGCGGATCGGCTGGCGGCGCTGGCTGGCGGTCTTAGTTGGCTTCATCGGCGTCGTCATCGCGCTGCGGCCGTCCTCGGCCATGCTCTCCTGGCCGTCGATCTTCGCGCTGGTCGGCAGCCTGTCCTTCGCGCTGTCGCTGGTGCTCGGCCGGGTACTGCGCTCCACCCCGGATGTGACGCTCGTCACCTGGCAGACGCTCGGCAGCCTGTTGACCGGCATCGTCCTGAGCATCGGCACCTGGAGCACCTTCAGTGGCCAGCAGCTGGCAGCCCTGCTGCTGCTCGGCGTCGTCTCCTGCTCGGCGCATCTGATGATCACCCGCTCGCTCAAGCTTGCCCCCGCATCGCTGCTGGCGCCGCTGCAATATACGCTGCTTTTATGGGCGATCGTCTTCGGCTGGACCTTCTTCGGCGATTTCCCCGACAGGCAGACGCTTGTCGGCGCCGTCGTCATCGTCTTTGCCGGCATGTTCATCTTCCATCGCGCCAAGGTGAAGGCGCAGGAGCCCGTCGTGCCGAATAATTCGAGCCACGGCTGACCACGCGGCCTCAGGATGACAAAAGCCGCCCGCGCAGGCTGCACGGACGGCTTTTCCTCGTGCCCTGTCGGGCGCGTCTTCATGAAATTTGGTCGAAACGGCCCTAGAATTTCA
Organism: Neorhizobium sp. NCHU2750; assembly: GCF_003597675.1. Classification (NCBI taxonomy): domain Bacteria; kingdom Pseudomonadati; phylum Pseudomonadota; class Alphaproteobacteria; order Hyphomicrobiales; family Rhizobiaceae; genus Neorhizobium; species Neorhizobium sp. NCHU2750. Next base: position 811,340 of record NZ_CP030827.1, read on the forward strand.
CCCCGATACCGACCTGGATGATATTCTGGTTGAAATCGACATTGGCGCCGTCGAGGCGGCCATGGCCGTAATCGTTGTAGCGATATTCCAGCCGGCCGAAGACATTGTCGGTAAAGGCGTGGTCGACGCCGGCGCCGATCGTCCAGCCGTTCAGCGTGTCGCTGTCATTGCCGGTCGGCGCCTTCAGCCTGACATCGGTCGCCGTCCAGCCGCCGGCCGCATAGATCAGCGTGCGGTCGATCGCGTAACCCAGCCGGGCGCGCACCGAGCCGTTGACGCCGCCTTCGAGCTTCACGCCGCCGCCGTAATTGTTGTCGTTCCAGTCGTAGTTGATGTCGCCTTCGACACCGGTGACGAAACCGTTGGAGAACTGCCAGTTATAGCCGGCGAACCCGCCGAGCCGCCATCCGTCGAAATCGTCGGAACCGGCACCCTCCAGATGCCCGTCACCCCAGCCATAGCCGGTATGGGCACCGAGATAGGGGCCGCTCCAGGTGAAGACGGGCATCGTATCGACGGCGGCCGGCGCGGTCGGCACTTGCTCCACAGCATCCGCCGCAAAGGCTTCAGTGTAGGCTGCGGTCGACGCGGCAAGGGCCGTGGCCGCAGCAAGAACGAAAATACCCTTCATGGGCATGACCTCCTGATGCGTTACATCGAATGATCTAGGAGCGAATGCTAAAAAAACCAGAGGCGAAATCTCAGGTAGCACAAGAGTGATCGGGCAGGGCGGTGCAGGCGATGGCGAAGGCGGGTTCAAAACCGGTGGCCGGGCGTCTGAAAACGGCTGGTTTGCCGCTGTAAGTGGGCCGGCTTCGGCGCTGGGGCTTGACCGCGGACGGGATTGCAATCCTAAGTCTATACCATGGATGTGAGGGACGCCGAACACGCAAAGGACGGGACGACGCGGCGCGCGACAGGCGCGGCACCCAGCCTCATGTCCGGCGAAAACGGCCGTATGCTGGCACTGATCTCGAGCGGCATCGGGCTGCATGCCTTCAACCAGTTCGCCATCGTCGCCGCCATGCCGCTTGCGGCGGCAGAACTTGGCGGGCGCGGCTGGTTCAGCTGGGTCTACAGCCTCTATTTCATCGGCTCGATCGCCGGCGGCACGCTGGCCGCCTCGCTTCGCGACCGGCTCGGCGTGCGCCTGAGCCTCGCCATCGCAGCACTCGTCTTCGCGCTTGGCGGCGTCATGGCCATGCTGGCGCCGGCCTTCGGCTTCATCGTCGCCGGCCGCCTGCTGCAGGGCGTGGCCGACGGGCTGATCGTGGCGATCTGCTACAGCCTCATCCCGGCCAATTTTTCGGCCGCGCTGATCGCCCGCGTCTTTGCCGTCGAGGCAACCGTCTGGGCGGTGGCGGCATTGCTCGGCCCGCTCGTCGGTGGGCTTTTGGCGCAGGGCATATCCTGGCGGGCATCCTTTCTCGCCGTCCTGCCGCTTCTCGCGGCACTGGCGGCCATGACCGGCCTTACCAGGCCGAAAACGGGCGAGGGCAGGGCTGCAGCCTTTCCGCCGCTCACCATCGGCCTCTGGGTCGCCTCCGCCTTTGTGCTGGCACTCTCCTCGGCCGGCAGAAGCCCGCTCTGGCAGGGCGGCATGCTGGCGGCGGGACTGGCCGTCCTCGTCTTCGCCATCCGCCTTGATGGGCGGTTCGGCGCGCCGCTGTTTCCCGCCGCCGCCTTCAGGCCGGGTTCGGTGCTCGGTCGCGCCTTCCTGATGCTGTTCCTCATGTCGGCCGGCCATTCGGCGGGCAGCACCTATCTGGCACTTCTGCTGCGCGAGGTCTTTCAGCTTGCCCCGGCCATAACCGGCTATGTCATCGTCGTCATGGCACTCACCTGGAGCGCGGTCGCCATGGTCGCCGCCCGCGTCACCGGAAAGACCGCCCGCCACGCCGCAATGCGCGCCGGCCCGCTGTTTCAAGGTGCGGGCTTTGCCACGATTGCCGCGGCACTCGCACTGCAATGTCTGCCGCTCGTCATCCTCGGCCAGATGCTGATCGGCACCGGCTTCGGGCTTGCCTGGGCCAATGTCAACCAGGTGGCAATGGAAGCGGCCGATCAGGGCGAGCGCGACCGGGCAAGCGCGCTGCTGCCCACCATGTCGACTGCCGGCTATGCCGTGGGTGCGGCACTCTCTGGCACGATCGCGGCCGCCACCGGGCTTGCGGCAAGCCTTGGCGCGGGATCGGCCGGCGATACCGCCACCTGGCTTTACGGCACGGCCGCCCTGGGCGCGCTGGCAAGCTTCATTCTCGGTTTCGGCGTCAGGCTGAAACCTGTCGCTTGAGCGCTCCCTTCAATGCCTCGAAAATCCGCCCATCCAGCGTCTGCGAGACATTGAACCGCATGAAGCTTTTCGCCGATTGCGACAGGCTGAAGGCATTGCCGGGGGCAAGCACGATATTCTGCCCGATACAGGCCTGCGCCAGTGCCGCTGCATCGGCCTCTCCCGGCAGCCGGCACCACAGGAACATGCCCGATTGCGGCCGGATCACCGGCTCGATGCCGAGATCCGACAGTCTGCCGCTCACCTCCGCCATCGCTTTCGCAAGCCGTGCCCGCAACAGGTCGAGATGCTTTCTGTATCCGCCATCCGAAAGCGCGGCATGGACCATCTCCTCCGTCAGCCGCGCACTGGCAAACGAGGTGGCGATCTTGAGGTCGGTCAGTCCCTCGATCCAGTCCGGCCGCGCCGCAATGAAGCCGCAGCGCGCCGCAGCCGACAGCGTTTTCGAAAAGCTGCCGATATGGATGACCCTGTCCAGGCCGTCGAAGGCGGCAAGCCGCGGCGCCGCTACCGATCCCGTTTCGAAATCGGCGAAGATGTCGTCCTCGATGATCGTCAGGTCGAATTCCTCGGCGATTTTCAGCACCCGATGCGCCGTGACCGGCGAAAGCACCGCCCCGGTCGGATTGTGGATCGCCGAATTGGTGATGTAGAGCCGCGGCCTGTGCGCCGAAACGGTTGCGGCAAAGGCCGCAAGATCCGGCCCGTTCGCCGTATAGGGCACACCGACGATTTTTGCCCGATGGGCTCTCAAGAGCGCATGAAAGTTGAAATAGCATGGGTCGTCGACCAGAACCGTATCGCCGGGCTCGATCAGCAGGCGGCAGAGAAGATCGATCGCCTGCGTGCCCGAGCCGGCAAGGATGATCTGTTCCGGCGAGGCCTCCATGCCGCGCTCGGCCATCCGCCGCGAGATCAGCCGGCGCAGCGGCAAAAGCCCGAGCGGCGTGCCGTAATCGGCAAGCGAGGTCGCGTCCGCCCGCGCCACACCGCGCAGCGCCCGCCGCATGGCGTCTTCCGGCAGCCAGTCCGGCGGCAGCCAGCCGCAGCCGGGCTTCAGGCTGTCCTCGCGGCTTTCCAGCGATTGCCGCGAGATCCAGAACGGATCTACCGCCCGGTCGAGCTTCGGCCCGGCCTCGGCCGGCGAAAACGCCGCCGCCTGGTTTGCCACATAGAACCCGGAGCCCGGCCGCGAGGAGATCGCCCCCTCCGCCACCAGCCGCTCATAGGCATCGACCACGGTCGAGGTCGAGACCGACAGCGTTGCCGAAAGCGACCGCACCGAAGGCAGCTTCGCCCCCGGCGTCAGGGAACGGCCGGCAATCCGCTGCCGGATCGTCGCCATCACCATCTCCACCTTGCCGGCCGGCTGCTCCGTCGTAAGATCCATGTCCGCACCCTCATCCGTACTGGTCGTGTGACCACAACAGTTTCACCGAATTGTATCAGACTGTTTCTGGCGAGGCGAGGGCTTCGGGAGGATAAGGGCGGTGCATCATCTGCGATGACAATCGGCACGACACCGCGTGCCACTTGAGGACTGGAGAAAACATGGACCGTGGTTTGTCGGGTTGGCTGAACGGCTTTATCGGCGTGCTGATCTTTTCCGGATCGTTGCCGGCCACGCGGCTTGCGGTAATCGGTTTCGATCCCTTGTTCCTGACGGTGGCGCGCGGCGCGATCGCCGGGCTCCTGTCGCTCCTGCTGCTCGTCGCCTTCCGCCAGAAGCGGCCGCAGAGGAGCGAGTTGATGTCGCTCGTCATCATCGCGCTCGGCTGCGTCGTCGGCTTTCCGCTTCTGACCGCCTTGGCGCTGCAGCACATCTCGTCCGCCCATTCGGTCGTCTTCATCGGGCTTCTGCCGCTGGCAACGGCCATCTTCGCCGTCATCCGTGGCGGCGAACGGCCGAAACCGGCCTTCTGGCTGTTTGCCATCCTCGGCAGCCTCCTGGTCACCGGCTTCGCCCTGGCGCAGGGTGGCGCATCTACGGCAATGGGAGCTTCCTCTTTCGGCCTCTCCTTCGGCGACTGGCTGATGCTGGCGGCGATCGTCGTCTGCGGCCTCGGCTATGCGGAAGGTGCGGCCCTGTCGAAAAGCCTCGGCGGCTGGCAGGTCATCTGCTGGGCTTTGGTCGTCTCGCTGCCGGTCATGCTCGTCGGCACGCTGGCGCTGCTGCCGGCAAGCTTTGCCGGCATCGGCGGCCCGGCCTATGCGGGTCTTGCCTATGTCTCGCTGTTTTCCATGCTGATCGGCTTCATCTTCTGGTATCGCGGCTTGTCGCAGGGCGGCACGGCAACCGTCGGCCAGCTGCAGCTGGTGCAGCCCTTCTTCGGCCTGGCGCTGGCGGCGCTGCTTCTCGGCGAGAAGGTGACGCCTGCCATGTTCATCGTCACGCTCGGCGTCATCCTTTGCGTCGCCGCTGCCAAGCGGTTCGCGCGTTAATTCAGGCTCAGCATCGTCGTCCCGATAATGGCGAGCAGCGCTCCGCCCCAGGCATAGGCGCGCGGCATCTGGCCGCTGCGGATCCACACCATCGGCAAAATGACGATCGGCGTCATCGACGACAGGGTCGAGACGATGCCCACGCTTCCCGTCTGCAATGCCGCCAGCAGCAGCGATGTGCCGAGCGAAGTGCCGAAAAAGGCTGCAGCAATGGCGATGCCGAAATCCTGGCGGCGGAAAGTCTCGCCCTTGCTTGCCATGGAGCGGCGACGCAGGAATGGAACGGCGAGCATTGACCAGTAGCATATCGCTGCAAAACCGCAGCGGACTGCCATGCCGGCAAAGGGCTCGACGCCGGAAATCATGGCGGGACGGGCCAGCAGGCTGCCGGATGCCTGACCGAGCGCGGTGATCACGCCGAGAACTATGCCCATGGTCGAAACCGACTGGAGCAACCCTGCCGGGGCAGGTTTCTGCGGGCCATCGGCCAACGGGATCAGCGGCGGAGGTTCTCGTCGGCGAACGCCGATCGCAACGACGATCCCGATAATGATCAGGCTGACGCCGCAAGCCTGCAAAAGCGAGATCGTTTCGCCATAGATGAGATAGCCGAAGAGCAGGGCGAAGGGGGATGCCAGTGAAAACAAAAGGGCGGTCACGCGCGGGCCTGCCGCATAGATTGCCGCCAGATAGGTCGTGCTGGCAATGACGATCCCGGCAAAGCCGGAAGCCACCAGCATTTCAATCTGCCACCAGCCAAGCGTTCTCCATCCGTCAAGCACGGTGGCGGCCGCCGAGGTGAACAGGAAGGATGCCGTCAGCTGCCAGCGGGCAAGCCTCAGCACCGCCACGCGGCCGTTCAGCTCGCTGATAAGCATCGAGCTCAAGGCCGAGCAGACCGCCGCGCTGACCGCGAAAATTTCCGAAATAAGCACTGCGCGCCCCTGCCAGAGATTGTCCTGTCGCCTTCCCCACAGACGGGAATCGGAGGCAGTCTTCGCTTCTGTAGCGCGGGAGGCGCTGCATGGCGAGGGTAGACCCGCAACGGGTTGCCCGTCTCCGTTCATGCTCTCGCCGGTCAGGAACGGGGCCACCCGGCGCTTTCGACGCCGGGTGGCGTTGCGTGATCCGATCCGTCTCAATCGGGGTTCAGCATCGCGAAAATGTGGTCATAGCTGCCGTCGTGTTCGGCAAAACGGCGGACATGGTCGCGGGAAAGCAGAAGCTCGCCTCCCGGATACCGGCCTTCTTCCAGCATGGCCATCACCTCGGCCGTGAAGACGTCGAGCGGCATGGCGCGCGGATCGGCAAGCTGTCCGGCGCCGGTCAGCTTGGTCTGCACATAGGGCGGCGACAGTTCCAGCACCTCGATCGGCATATGGCGCAACTGGTGGCGCAGCGAGACCAGCCAGGAATGCAGGAAGGCCTTGCTGGCGCAATAGCTCGGAAAGTCGGCGCGCGGCACGAAGGCAAGCGCCGAACTGGTCGCCATGATCGTCGCCTGTCGCTGCCGCTTCAACAGCGGCAGGAAGGCCGCCACGGTCCGCAACACACCGACGACATTGGTCTCGACCACCGTCTCGGCATCCTCCGCGCTCCAGTCGTCGGATGTCATGTCCTCGGTTTTCGAAATCCCTGCATTGGCGATCAGCACGTTGAGGTCGGCAAATCGCTGCGCGACCTCGCCCTTCAGCCGGGCAAGCGAGGCGCGATCGGCAAGGTCGAGCACAAGCCCGCTCATGCCGGGGCGGTCTGCGGTCACCGCGTTGATGAGGTCCTGCCGCCGGCCGGTGATGATGACGCGGTTGCTGCGGTCATGCAGGGCTTCCGCCAGCGCCCGACCGATGCCGCTGGTGGCGCCGGTGATCAGGATGGTGTTGTCTGTCATGTTCATGGTTGGATCCTTTCCAAACGTCTGTCGGGGAAAGGCAGGTGCAGGCGTGTATGTCAGTACCCCGCGCCACACCGATCCCTGACCCGCTGGACGGGTTGGAAAAGTCGGTCTGTCAGGGGCTGGATCACTCCATGCCGCGTGCCTTCAGGCCGAGTTCTCCCAGCGGGGACCCTCTCGGCCAAGGACGCGTTGGATGACGGTAACGCCTACGGCAGCGCCAAGCGTGCGGCTGCGCCAGAACACCTATGCGACCGGTCGCAATTGGTCAATCCTGCCGCCGTCGTACGCCGGCACGCGCAAGTGTTCGACGGGTCGATGTCGGGGAAATTGAAAGGACGGCCAGCGTGATCTCGCGGCAGCAACGTGACGTCAATCTGTTGCCCGAACCCGTTCTATAGATAACGGCGGTCGCGTCCCGAAGGTCTACTGGCAGACACGGGCGATCCTGTCCATCGAAATGCGCCATCCGGATGGCGCGAAGATCTCCGCCCTCGGCCATCCGCCGCGTCGGGAAAACATGTCTCCTTGTCGGCATTCTGCTGGTGGTTTTGCTGCATTGCACAGTTGCAATGCTTCGTCGCCAAAGATTTCGCCGGACTTCACCTATATGGGGTATGAAAAGACCATGAAATGGCGTTAAGTTAATTTTTGATGAACAAGGTATACGCCATGGAAAAACTGCCTCGTTACCTTCACGTGCCCTGCGGCTTCTCCAGAATGCTGCTCATGTCGGCCCTTATTTCTGTCGCAAGCCTCGTCACGGGCAACGGCCTGTGGTGGAGCCTCGGCTTTGGCTTTGCTTCGCTCGTCCTCATGCAGATCGGTTATTTCGGTGCACTTCTGCTCGTCGTGCGCCGGGAAAACCAGTCGGTTGAAAGCAGGCTTGCAGAAGCCAGGGTGCCGGACGCCGGATTTGCGGAAGTCAGGCTTACGGAAGCGAGATTGACGGAAGGCAGATTTGCGGAAAGCCGATTTGTCGACGCCAGGCTTGCGGATGGCAGCCTGGGCGAGGCCCGCCAGCCCGATTGAACTGATCTTGAACGGAAGACCCCGCAGGCCACAGGCATGCGGGGCTGTTTCGCTTGCGATGGTCGGGCCGCGGGCCTTTCCCGTTATAATGAGCCCTGAGCCCTAATACCTGGTCCTCAGGCCGGCAGCGGTGCCGCGGGGTTGACCAACCCTTCCTGCCTCAGTTCCCGCCAGAAGTCGGCCGGAACCTTTTCCTTCAGCGCGGCACTGTCCTCGGCGATGCGCGACGGCTGGCTGGCACCGGGAATGACGGCGGCGACCGCCGGATTGGCGAGCGAGAACTGCAGGCCCGCCGCCTTCATGCTGATCCCGTAGCGATCGGCGATCGCCTTGATCCTGGCGATCTTCTGCTTCATCTCAGGCTTCACCGGCGCATATTCGAAATTCGGGCCGCCGACGAGGACGCCCGAACTGTAGGGCCCGCCGACCACGACGCCGAGGCCCCGTTCCGCCACCATCGGCATCACCCGTTGCAGCGCCTTGTCATGGTCGAGCAGCGTATAGCGACCGGCCAGCAGGAAGGCGTCCGGGTTCGGCTCGTCGAGTTCCAGCACCAGCTCGATCGGCTCGACGCGGTTGACCCCGAGCCCCCAGGCCTTGATCACCCCTTCGTCGCGCAGCCGGTCGAGGGCCTTGAAGGCGCCGTTGCGGGCTTCCTCGAACTTTTCCAGCCATTGGTCGCCCCAGAAATCCTGGGCGAGGTCGTGCACGAAGGCGATCTCGATATGGTCGGTCTTCAGCCGCTTCAGGCTGTCCTCGATCGAGCGCAGCGTCGCGTCGTGGGTATAATCGTTGACCACCTTGTTCGGCCGCCCATGGGCAAACACGCCCGTCTTGTCGCCGTCGAGCGCGCTCGTGTCCTCGATCTCGTCGAGGATCACCCGGCCGACCTTGGTGGAGATCACGTATTCATCGCGCGGCCGGCCCGAAAGCGCCTCGCCCATGCGGATTTCGGCAAGCCCGGCGCCGTAGAAGGGGGCATTGTCGTAATAGCGGATGCCGTCCTCCCAGGCGGCCTTCACCGTTGCCAGTGCTTCCTCTTCGGGAATGTCGCGAAACATGTTGCCGAGCGGGGCGGCGCCGAAACCGAGCCTGCTCGGCAGGATATCCTTCAAAGTGGCTTTCCGTGTCATTCTGTCGTCCTCCTGTTGATGGGGCTTCAGCCGAGATCGACGGGGGCAAGCACATAGGCCACCCGCTCCGCCAGGCCGGGGATTTTTGCGGCATAGTCCTTGAAATGCGGCGTCTCGCGATGCGCCGCCACCGCGTCATTGTCGACATAGAGCTCGTCGAGCACGAAACGCTCGGGATTGGCCCGGTCCTGCCAGATATCCCAGCGCAGGTTGCCCGGCTCCGCCCGGCAATCGGCCATCATGCCAAGAAGAAGCGCCTTCAGCGCGTCAGCCTTGCCCGGCAGCGCGGTCAGCGTCGCGGAAATCTTGGCGGGGTTTTTGCTCTCAGTCATTAGATGTCTATCCTTGGATCTTCATAAATTAGCTGTGACAAGGCCCCCTCCCAACCCTCCCCACAAGGGGGAGGGCTTAACCCAGTCGCCCCGCTGAAGCCCGATTCAGGCAGGGGATTGCGGCACGTTTTCTCCCCCCTTGTGGGGGGCTCGAAGAGCGGGTCGAGACCTGTGGCTCGACCCAGGTAAGCCCGGCAGGGCAGAGGGGGTATTGCTTCCGTTAAGGCACAACTCCTTAGGCAGCCTGCCTGCGATCGAGTGCCTCGATCAGGGCGGCGGCGATCGGGTGGTCCGAACGCGGGTTCTGGCCGGTGATCAGCTCGCGGTCGATGACCACGTTCGGCTCGAAATCCACCTTCGTCTTGCTCACGTTACCACCTGCTGCCGTCAGCGCCTCGATCATGTTGAAATAGAGCTTGGCATGCAGAATATAATCCTCGACGACCGTTTCTTCCGTGTCGGAAAATACTGTCATCTTGTAACCGGCATATTGCCAGCCCTTTGCCCATTCGCGAGCCTTTTCTGCGTCGCCGGCAATCAGCGCCGAGCGGAATTCGCGCGCATGCGGCATGGCGGCAACCGTTGCGGCCGGGCCGTGGCAGAGGAAAGCGGAAGGCTTTGCCGCCTCGTGGAAATGGCGGGCGATTTCGCCCATGTCCGGATCGGTCATCAGGTCGACGACCGGGCCCTGGCCGCCGGGCACGAAGATGGCCGCATAGGTGTCGAGACCCTGTTCGATGGCGCCCTTCAGCGTCAGGCCGCTATTCATCGACGGATCGTCGTTCCAGAAAGCCTTGGCCGTCTCATAGGCGGCAACGTCGCCGCCGAAATGTTCGGCGCTGTCGGAGGCCTCGTCCATATGCGGCTTGCCGCCCGTCGGCGTTGCCAGCACCACCTCGTAGCCGGCGGCGATCAGTGCCTGCATCGGCACGACCGTTTCGTTGAGATACTGACCGGTCGCACCCGTGCGTCCGTCCTTCGTTTCGATCCGGGTTGCATTCGACCCGATCACCAGAACCTTGCCCTTGCTTATCGTCTTTCTCCTTTGAAGTGTTCCGTCCGCCTTGGACAAGAATGACGATGCGCCCGCTCGACACATTTCGGAAATTTATTTATGTTATTCCAGATATTCGCTTTGCTATATAACTGAATAGGTATTGTATTCGAATGCGATACGACCTGAACCTCTTGCCGGTCTTCGTCGTGCTGATGGAGGAGCGCAATGTCACCCGCGCCGCCGAGCGCCTCGGCATCACCCAGCCGGCTTTGTCAAACGCGCTGAACCGGTTGCGCGAGACCCTGCGCGATCCGCTTTTCGTCCGCGAGCGCTACGGCATCCGCCCGACGGAACTGGCGCAGGAGATCGCTCCTGCCATCGCCGAGGCGCTGGCAAAGCTCGATGACGTCGTGCTCGGCCAGCAGGAGTTCGATCCCGGCACCGCCGAGCGGCTGTTCACCATCGCACCCAACGACTATGTGGAATTCGTGCTGGTGCCGGCAATCGTTGCCCGGCTGCGTGACGTGGCGCCGGGGATCCGGCTGCGCCTCACGCCCTTCGGCAGCGACCTCTCCGAGACCGGCATTCTATCCGGCACGACGGCAATGGCGCTCGGCCGGCCGGTCGATCCGCCGGATAATCTGGTCGTCCAGCATCTGATGAATGACGGGCTTGCCTGCGTGCTGCGTGCCGATCATCCCGAGATCGGCGACAGCATTTCCCGCGAGGAATACGAGCGGCTGAAGCATGTCAACATGCTGCCGCCCGGCCGCCTGCGTGCCGGCCTGTTCCAGTCGCTCGAAAAGCAGGGGCTGAAGCGCGAGGTAGCGGTCTCCGTCACCCATTTCCTGTCGATCCCCGAACTCATCGCCGTCACCGATTACTGCACCACCCTGCCGACTCTCATCTGCCGCCGCCTCGCGCTCGATCCACGATTGAAGGTGCTGCCCGCACCCGTCGATCTCGGTACCTTCCCGGTCGAGATGGCCTGGCATGTGCGCTATCGCAACGATCCCGCCCACCGCTGGCTGCGGGGGCTGATCGTCGATGTGGCGCGGGACCTGTCACGGTCGGACAGCACGCTTTCGTGACCGCGTTGCAATTTAGCCGATGCCTGGTGCTGCTATTAACGAAATGCTTGTATCGTCACTATCTCGGACGGGGATGACAGATGCAGCCGAGACGAATGAGGGTGATAGCACTGGGGGCAGTGTTGGCGGTCGTCGGGGCAATTGTCCCGCTGGCTGTCATGGCCTATGCGTCCTGGCGGATTGCCACCGGCACTGAACTCGATGCGCTGCAACGGGCCGGCAAAAGGGCGGTGGCGCGGGCCGAGAACACCTTTATGGAAGCAGGCTGGGCGCTCCGCTATGTCGACGCCTCCAGGGTCGAGCCATGCTCGCCGTCCCATATCGCGCTGATGCGGATCGCCACCATCAACACCGATGCCGTCAGCGAGGTCGGCTATTTCGATAATGGCCGGCTGAAATGCACCTCATGGGGTGCGGTGACGGATACCGTCGAGCACTCCCATGTCGACTACATAACGCCGGACGGTTTCGACGTCACGCTTCGGCTCATGCCGACCATCAGCATCGGCAAACCGGTTCTGGGCCTCAGCCTCGGCAGTCACTATGTCCTGATCGCGCCGTCCCGTTTCGTCGATGTCGGCCTTACCCCGGAAGTGTCGTTGGCCCTGATGAATACCACCGGCCTGCTGATCGACATGCGCAACAATGCCGATATCGTCTTTGCCCAGCACCGTATCGGTGGAAAGCCGAGCGGCATCGAGGACGGTCGCATGTTCGCCAAGGTGGAAGGCAAGGGCGTGATCGCCGTCGTCACCGAGCCGGCCCGCATGGTCTATCACCGGCTGAAAACGGAACTCCTGCTGCTGCTGCCGGTCGGCCTGTTCATTGCCGCCTTCATCGTCGCCATCGTCGTTCTTCTGTCGAAACGCCGGCTCTCGCCACGCGCCGAGCTGGAACTCGCCGTCCAGAACCGCGAATTCGTCGTGCATTACCAGCCGATTATCGAGCTTGCGACGAATATCTGCGTCGGTGCGGAGGCGCTCGTCCGCTGGAAGCGGCCCGATGGCACGCTTGTGCGGCCGGACCTGTTCATTCCGCTTGCCGAGGAGACCGGCCTGATCAAGCCGATCACCGATCAGGTGGTCGATGCCGTGGTGCGCGAACTCGGCTCCCTTCTGGTCGAGGATCGCGGCCTGCATGTCGCCGTCAATCTGTCGGCCGAGGATATCCGGACCGGCCGTATCCTCGATCTGCTGGTCAACAAGCTGTCGGGTACCGGCATCCGCAACGAGCAGATCCTGCTGGAGGCGACCGAACGCGGCTTCATCGATATCGAGGCGGCAAACAGGACCTTCGCCCGTGCCCGCAGGGTCGGCCATACGGTCGCCATCGACGATTTCGGCACCGGCTATTCCAGCCTGCAATATCTTCAGGGCTTGCCCATGGATGCCCTGAAGATCGACAAGTCCTTCATCGATACGATCGGGCGAGGCACAGCGACGAGTTCGGTGACGCTGCACATCATCGAAATGGCGCGCGAACTCGGCTTTCTCTCCGTTGCAGAGGGTGTCGAGACGGAAGAGCAGGCAGATTATCTGCGCCGGCACGGCGTCAATTTCGGCCAGGGCTGGCTGTTTTCGAAACCGCTGGAGGCCGCCGCCTTCATCGCTTTCCAGAAGGAGGCCCGCCGGCGCTACGGTGCCGCCCCGGAAGTCATCCGTTCTGCTGCCTGAAGCGCGACAGGAGAACTGATTTTCGCCTGCAAGGCGCTGTTTCATCAGGGTTTGTCGATTCTTCTAACATATATTTCACACGTCATGCTTAGATATGGGATGACCGACCCTTTCTGAGGACATGAAGACCTTGGGCGATAGCCACACCCTGTTGCAGACGGCGCGACTGATGGACGAGGCCGGTGTGCTTGTCGCCGTCTTCGATGATCAGGACCGGCTGTGTTACGCCAACCGCGCCTTTCGGGCGGCGTGGTTCATCGGTGATGACGAAAGGGGCGATGACGAAAGACTTGTGTGGTCCGAGCTGATGCGGCGCAATTTCCATGCGAGGCAGGGGACGATCATCAAGGCTCGGGATTTCGAGACCTGGCTCTCTTCCACCCTGTCGCGCCGCGGCAAGGCCGGCTTCCGCGCCTTCGAGACCGATCTGCACGACGGCCGCTGGCTGTGGATGACCGAGACGACGATGGCCGATGGCTGGATGCTCTGCGTCGCAAGCGACATCACCTCCATCCGTTCCGACGAGCGGACGCTGAGGCAGGATCGCGACGATGCCATTAAGGCCTCGCAGACCGACGAGCTGACCGGCGTGCCGAGCCGCCGCTTCGTCATGGCAAAGCTCAACGACATGCTGGCGGCCCAGGAAGAGATGAGCGAGGGATCGGCCGGTGAGGCGAGATGGGGCCGGGTCGGCTGCATCGCCGTGCTCGATATCGACAATTTCAAATATATCAACGACCGTTTCGGCCATTCGGTCGGCGATCTGGTCTTGAGGGATTTCGCCGCAACGCTGCAGCGCCAGATACGCAAGACCGATGTCTTCGGCCGTGTCGGCGGCGAGGAATTCGTCCTCGTCCTGCCCAATACGATGGCGGACGAAGCCGAAACCCTGGTCGGTCGCATGCTCGATGCGGTGAGGAAGTCGCGTCCGCTGCCCGATCAGACAAGCTTCCGCTACACGTTTTCCGCCGGCATCGCCTCTGCAGAAAGCGGCGAAACGGCCGACGATCTCTATCGCCGCGCCGATCTGGCGCTTTACGCCGCCAAGATGCGTGGCCGTGACCAGATCAGCCTCGACCCGAATGCCAGGCTCGGCTCCGTCTGATCAGAGCCGCCCGGCGCCATTCGTCTCGCCCACCAGCGGCAACACCTGCCTGATATGCTCGCCCAGCATCGCCGCCGCTGCCGAAGGCCGGCTTTCGGCAAATTCCAGCGCAATGCCGATCGTCGGCAAGGGCGGCAGGTCCTCGGCCACGATGAACAGATCCGGTGGAACGGCCGTTTTGGTCAGCACGCTGATGGCATGGCCCGAGCGGGCGATCGCCACCAGCCCGGCCAGGCTGTCGCTGGCAAAGGCCACCCGGTAGCGCCTGTTGACCGCCTCCATCGCATCGCAGGCGGCGCGGTGGTCGAGCGTCGCCGGGGCGGACAGCGCCAGCGGCAGAACCTCGTTGTCCAAGACACGCGGCTGCTTCCTGTCCGCCACCCAGACGAAGCTCTCCCGACGGATCACATCCGGATGGCCGGGATCGGCAAGCGACACCAGCGCCATGTCGATCTGTCGGCGCTGCAGAAGCGGCTTGAGGCCGATCGTCGGGGCGCAGACCATCCGCAATTCCACATCCGGATTGGCGGCGCAGAAACCTTTCAGGAGTTCCGGCAGGAAGGCGATTGAATAATCCTCCGGACAGCCGAGGCTGACCGAACCTTTGAGCGTCGGCCCGCCCATATCGGCCAGAATTTCATCATGCCGGGCAAGCAACTGCTCCGCATGGGCAAGCAGTCGCTCGCCGGACGCCGTCAGCCGCACGCCGGCGCCGGTGCGCTGCAGGAGAGCCTGGCCGACTTGATCGGCAAGCCGCTGCATCTGCATGCTGAGCGCCGACTGCGTCCGCCCGACCTGTATCGCCGCAACACTGATCGAACCGGTGCGGGCCACGGTGACGAAATTCTTCAGCAGGTCGAGATCGAGCATGGGCGTCACGATATCAGATTTATCGATATCGGATTGAAATACTATCAATTGGACTTTGGCGCCAGACACCTGCACCGTGAGGGTCGATTATGGGTTGTCGTATGTGAAAGGACCCTCTCTGGCCTGCCGGCCATCTCCCCCACAAGGGGGGAGAAAACCCGCGGCACTCGCCCGGCACCATTGGGCCTCGGCAGCGCGGCTGGGTTAAGCCCTCCCCCTTGTGGGGAGGGTTGGGAGGGGTCTTTTCTCGACATGCGACAGCCCGCTCCATCACGATCGAAAAAAGGGGAAAACCGCCATGGACAATAGTGCAAAACCGTCCGCTTCATTGAACGACGATGCCGCCTTCTGGGCCGATGCCAACAAGCATCTCACCCGCTACGGACCGGCCTTCGAGGAGGTCATCATCGAGCGGGCCGAGGGAAGCTATGTCTATGATGCCGATGGCCGCGCCATCCTCGACTTCACCTCGGGCCAGATGAGCGCCGTGCTCGGCCACACCCATCCCGACATCGTTTCGACCGTCAACCGCCAGATGGGTGCCGTCGCCCATCTCTTTTCCGGCATGCTGTCGCGCCCGGTGGTGGAGCTTGCCACCCGGCTTGCGGCTCTCGCTCCCGGTCTCGATCGCGTCCAGCTGCTGACCACCGGCGCCGAATCCAACGAGGCGGCGATCCGCATGGCAAAGCTCGTTACCGGCGGGCACGAGATCGTCGCCTTTGCCCAGAGCTGGCACGGCATGACGGGTGCCGCCGCATCCGCCACCTACAGCGCTGGCCGCAAGGGCTATGGCCCGGCCTCTGCCGGCTCCTTCGTCATTCCCGCGCCGAATTCCTATCGCCCGCGCTTCAAGAACCCGGATGGTTCCAACGACTGGCAGGCGGAGCTCGATGATGCCTTCCAGCTCGTCGACAGCCAGTCGACCGGCAATCTCGCGGCCTTCATCGCCGAGCCGATCCTGTCGTCCGGCGGCATTCTCGAACTGCCCGTCGGCTATCTCGCCGCGCTCAAGAAGAAATGCGAGGAGCGCGGCATGCTGCTGATCCTCGACGAGGCGCAGACCGGCATTGCCCGTACCGGCAACATGTTCGCCTTCCAGCGTGATGGCGTCACACCCGATATCATGACGCTGTCGAAGACGCTCGGTGCCGGCCTGCCGCTTGCCGCCGTCATGACCAGCGCCGAGGTGGAGGAAAAGGCGCACCGGAAAGGTTTTCTCTTCTACACCACCCACGTCTCCGATCCGCTGCCGGCAGCCGTCGGCGTCACCGTGCTCGATGTCGTGGCACGCGACAATCTGGTCGGGCAGGCGATTTCTCGCGGCAAGCGCCTCAAGGACGGGCTCCTGCAGCTGCAGCAGCGTTTCGAATGCGTCGGCGATGTCCGCGGCCGCGGCCTGCTGCTCGGGCTCGAAGTCGTCACCGACCGCCACACCAAGGCGCCGGGCTTCGAACTCGGGGCAAGGATCATGGAAGAGGCGATGCTGCGCGGCCTGTCGATGAACATCGTCAAGCTTCCGGGCATGGGCGGCGTCTTCCGCATCGCCCCGTCGCTCACCGTCTCCGAGGCCGAGATCGACCGCGGCGTCGCGATCATGTCCGACGCGATCGAGGCGGCGCAGAGGGGATAACTCTCCGAAGCCGGACCTGAGGTTCGGTGGCCGGCATCTACCTTTCAGCCTGTGCGAACCCGGCGGCATTGTCGCCGGGTTTGGCGTTTCTTTCGGCCGATACGAAACCGGGCGGCTGATTGTCTCCGGGCAGTTCAACCGCCTGCTGCGCCTGTATGATTGCGACATGGAGTCGGATTTCTGGTGCAATGGCGACGAACATCCGGCCGTTGCCGCGCAATGGCGTTGCAACTCTTCAACACAATACTGGAATTTGTGTCCAAAGGACTTTCGTTCGTTGCGAAGCCGCTGCTCGACGCTGGACTTTCCATTTCTGTCCCCGCATCATTTATTGGTTAACCGAGTGCAAGGATGCTTGCAGTTCTTGTTTCATAACTGGACGGCCATGATGACCGATCAGATTATCGCTGCCGGGGACGTGCTCATGATTCGCAGGGTTTATTTTCAGCTGCGTGCAAAAGGCCTGTGCGCCGATGCCGATCCGAAAGTGCTTGCCGCCAATCTCGTCTATCTCTACCGCATCGGCGTGAGAGAGGAAAAACAGCTGCTCGAATTGACGCCCTATGTGACGTGACGCCTTATGTGACGTGAAGACGGGGGCAACGCGCTGACCTTGCGGACTGCTGCATTGGCATCGGTATCCGGCATTTTCCCGTTGTTGCACAAATTGGTCGCCGCAATCACAGGTAATTAAGCATATGTGAATATGCGTTGGCACCATTTCGCATGCTGTCCGTTTTCGCGGACATGCGACGCTTTGATCAGTCATATCGCGGCATCGTCTTGGACCGTGCCGGCAATTTCGGGATGATGACTGCTCTCATCCTGCCGGTTCTGCTTGGCGGTGCGGGACTGGCGATCGACGTCACCAATCTGATGCTCTCCAAACGCCAGCTGCAGGAGGCGACCGATGCGGCGGCGCTTGCCGTCTCCGGTGCCATGGCCAATGGCGCCGATACCGCCACCGCCCAGACGCTCGGCAAGGATTTCGTCGCGGGCCAGCTTGCCAATTATGTCGACAGCACCCAGATCGCCGCCGTCAAGAATGCGACGGTGGTCTCGATCAATTCCGCCACCGATGCAGCAACCGGCGCCAAGACCTATGCCGTCGCCGTCACCTCCAACGCCAATATCGCCTTGACGCCGCTGACCGGCCTGTTCGCCGGGCAGTCGGTCGCGGTCTCGGCCGCCAGCAATACCCTGTCGGGTGCAGGCGCGGGCGCGGGAAGCGGCACGGCGGCGGCGTCGAACGGCATATCCATGGATATCCTCCTCGACGAATCCGGCTCCATGGCCGAAAATACCACGACGGTGAAGGGCACGACCTGTATCCTCAACCTGCTCGGCATCTGCATCGGCCAGCAGACCACCTATGTGACGAAGATCGAGGCTTTGAAAAAGGCGGCGGCCACGCTGTTCGATGCGCTCGATAAGTCCGATCCCAACACCCGCTATGTCCGCACCGGCACGATCTCCTATACCAATGGCATCAAGGGCCAGTCGGCCATGGCCTGGGGCACGACGGCGTCGCGCACCTATGTCACCAGCATGACGATGAACCCGACCGGCGGCACCGATGCCACCAGTTCGGTCACCACCGCCACCACCAACATTCAGAAGAACCAGTACGGCACAGACCCGGAAAGCGTTGCCCAGGCCAAGAAGAACAACAAGACCTCCGACCGCATCATGGTGCTGATGACCGATGGCGAGATGACCGGCAATGGCACGACATGGAGCCAGAAGCTCGATCTGAGCGTTCGCAATGGCTGCGATGCCGCCAAGGCATCCGGCATCCGGATCTACACGATCGCTTTCATGGCGCCCGATCGCGGCAAGGCGCTGCTCCAGTATTGTGCCTCGACGGCGGCCAACTACTACCAGCCGGACACGATGGATGCGCTGGTCGCCTCTTTCAAGGCGGTCGCCGACAACACGATCAAGCCGGTCAACCGGCTGACCAACTGAAACTCGACACGGCTGAGAATATTCCTTTGGGAACACCGGCACGAGTTGACTGTTCTGCTGTGAATGAAAAGAAAGGGAACCGCCATGCAAGATATGGATGCGTTAAAGACCCATGCACTTGAACTGGCCGAGGAATATCGCCGTCTCGGCGGCACGCGTCTTGCCAAGATGGATGACGATATCATCGAGACGCGGCTATGGGACGAGGAACCCTACATGGCGGCCGAGTTCTGGCGAGAGCAGGTCGAGGTGCTCGACGACCGGGCCCAGGCGGAAGTCGTCAGCCACCTGAAAAGCCTGAATTCCTGACTGCAGCCTAAAAACGTCTCCCAGGGCGAAAGCCGCCCCGCTCCGGCGGGTCCCGCAGAGAATTCCTCGCAGGGCCCGCCGGAGCGAAGGACAAGGCGATGGCTCGCCTCAAAACGTGGCCTCAGAACACGGCAAGGTATTTCAACAGCGAGATGATGCCGATGATGATGACGATCACGCGGGCGATCTGGCGCATCCGCGCATCGAGCGGCAGCATGTTGATGAGATAGAGAACCAGCACGATCACCAGGAAGGTGATCAGGATGCTGATCAGAATTGAAAGACCCATAGCCCCATTCTCCTTTTTCGGGCGCGTCCTGCGCCACTCACCCCGGCGTAATTATGGGCCGATCGTCAAAAGGGAAGGGGAGACAACAAGATAGCGGCGGCTTTGTACGCTGGTGCGCAATCGCATCCGCCGGATCGGAGCAAGGCGTGACGGAAAGGCCCGCCTGCGCGAGCCTTTCTTTGCAAGCATCTGGCAGGTCAGCCCTTTTTCAATGTGACGGAAGACGAGGCATTGGTGCCGCGCCAGGTATAGGTCACCGCATCCTCGCCCTTCGGCGTCAATGTCACCTTGGCGCCTTCCGCATGGGTGATCGACACGGTCGACTTCGACACCGACGAGGCGCCGATCTTCTGCGACTGGCCGTTGGACGACCATGAGACGACCTTGCCCTTGGCGATCTTGATCACCGTGCTGCGGCCATTGGCGGCCTTGCCGCTCCAGGTGCCGTTCCAGTCGAATTCGGCGGCCGATGCCATCGGCGCGGAAAAAAGCGCGACGGCGGAAATTACGGTCAGAAAACTGCGTCTTGCCAGCATGTTACCCCCTTGGCATGGTTGTCGGACATGCCATGGCTAGCAGGCCGGCAAAGTGTGGGCTTCACCCGAATGAGGGATATCGGCTTGTTCGCATGCGCTAATTTCCCATATTGGTAAAAAGCCCGCGGCAATCTGTTTCGCTGCCCCGGCGACAGGTCAAGCCTCGCCCTTGGGAGACACCCCGTGTTCCATTTCGACAATTCCTATTCGCGCCTTCCGGAGAAGTTCTTCGCCTCCGTCTATCCCGAGCCGGTGGAGGGGCCAAAACTTCTGAAATTCAACGAGAAGCTGGCAAGCGAACTGGGCATAGAGGTCGATCTTTCCGACCCGGACCGGCTCGCTGCAACGCTTGCCGGCAATGTCGTGCCGCAGGGGGCGTCGCCGCTCGCCATGGCCTATGCCGGCCACCAGTTCGGCAATTTCGTTCCCCAGCTCGGCGATGGCCGCGCCATCCTGCTCGGTGAAGTGGTCGATCAGAAGGGCCTGCGTCGCGATATCCAGTGGAAGGGCGCCGGCCCGACGCCCTTTTCGCGCCGCGGCGATGGCCGCGCGGCACTCGGACCGGTCTTGCGCGAATATATCGTCTCCGAAGCCATGCATGCGCTCGGCATCCCGGCCACACGGGCGCTGGCAGCCGTTGCCACCGGCGAACAGGTCTATCGCGAAATGCCGGAACAGGGCGCCGTCTTCGTCCGTGTCGCGGCAAGCCATGTGCGCGTCGGCACCTTCCAGTTCTTTGCCGCCCGCGGCGATACCGAGGGCGTCAAGACGCTCGCGGACTATGTCATCGACCGGCATTACCCCCAATTGAAATCGGCCGAAAACCCCTATGCCGCGCTTTTGCGTGCCATCGCTTTCGCCCAGGCGGCGCTGATTGCCCGCTGGCTCGGCATCGGCTTCGTCCATGGGGTGATGAACACCGACAACATGACCATCTCGGGCGAGACGATCGATTTCGGCCCCTGCGCCTTTCTCGACGAATACCACCAGATGAAGGTGTTTTCCTCGATCGACCAGGGCGGCCGCTACGCCTATCGCAACCAGCCGGGCATCGGCCAGTGGAATATTGCAAGGCTGGCAGAATGCCTGCTGCCGCTGATCGACGAGGATCAGGACAAGGCGGTGGAGGCGGCAAATGCCGTGCTGGGTGAATTCGGCGAGCGCTTCCAGGCCGAATGGATCGCCGTCTTCCGCGCCAAGCTCGGGCTTGTTACGCAAGGCGAGGGCGATGGCGAACTGGTGCAGGAGCTGATGTCGATCATGCAGCAGCAGGAAGCCGATTTCACCCTCGTTTTCAGGGCCCTGGCCAATGCCGCCGAAGGTGATGACGAGCGTTTCCTGGGAGAGTTCTCCGAGCCTGAGAAACCTGCCGAATGGCTGGCATCGTGGCGCAACAAGCTTGCCGCCGAGCCGGATGCCGCTGCCGCAAGACCGGCCGCGATCCGCGCCGTCAACCCCGCCATCATCCCGCGCAACCACCGCATCCAGGAGGCCATCTCGGCCGCCAATTACGGTGATCTCTCCTTCTTCGAGCGCTTGCTCGAAGCTCTCGAAAAACCCTATGAGGAGCGCCCGGATTTTTCCGACCTGATGACCCCGCCGACACCGGAAGAGCGGGTGACGCGGACGTTTTGCGGCACGTGACGGTCAGCCGATCCGCCTGCCGTTCCCGTCGATCACCGCTTCGCCGTCTTCCTTGGAAAACGGCCCCTTGTGGCTGTCCGGCAGGATGTCGAGAACTCGTTCCGAAGGCCGCGCCAGACGCGTGCCGAGCGGGGAGGTGACGAAAGGTCGGTTGATCAGGATCGGGTGTTCGAGCATCGCCTCGATGAGCGCCGCGTCGGAGAGCGCCGGATCGTCGAGCCCGAGCTCCAGATAGGGCGTTCCCTTTTCACGGATTGCCTGCCGCACGGTGAGCCCCGCATCGGCAATCATCGTAAGGAGCGCCTCGCGCGAGGGCGGGGTCTTCAGATATTCGATCACCAGCGGCTCGATGCCGGCATTGCGGATCATCGCCAGCGTGTTGCGCGAGGTGCCGCAGGCCGGGTTGTGGTAGATGGTGACGTCCAATCCCTCAGGCCTCCAGATCCGCGTCTTCCAATGCGGCCAAAGCCGCCTCGATTGCCGGCATGGCGTCGGCCGCCGGCGGCAGCACCGGCAGCGGCGGTTTGGCGTTGAAAAGCCCCATCAGGTTGGCCGCCGCATAGACGACGCGCAGGCTGCCATGCGTCTTGAACAGCGTCCAGAGCGGGGCAAAAAGCGCATCGAGACGTGCCGCCTCGGCCCGGTCGCCGGCCATCGCCGCGCGGGCGAGGGCAAGCGTCTGTTTCGGCAACAGGCCGGCCACCACGCTGTACCAGCAGTCGGAGCCTTGCAGCAGCGCCTCGGTGCAGCCCCAGTCGGCGCTGTAGCCGACGGCGAAATTCGACGGCACGGCCGCGCGCAGCCGTTTGATCTCGCTTGCAAAATCACCGTCCTTCGGCAGCGGCATCTTCACCGCGCTGACATTGGCAAGCGTGGCAAGCCTCGCGATCAGCCCCTCGGAGAAGGAGAAATGCGTCGTCGACGGATTGTTGTAGATGGCAAGCGGCAGGTCGGTCGCCGACGCCACGGCCTCAAAATGCAAAAACGCTTCGTCTTCCGTCAGGGGCGTATAGGAAACCGGTGCGAGCAGCAGCGCATCGGCCCCGGCCGACGCCGCATCGCGGGCAAGCGCCACCGCCTCGTCGGTGCGCATCGCGCCCACTCCGACGATCAGCGGGATCTTTCCACCGACGCATTCGACAGCCGCCGCAACCGCCCGCCGCCGCTCCTCGCGCGACAGATACATATAGGTGCCGGTGCTGCCGAGCAGGCCGATACTGTTAGTTTCAGCCTCGGCGATGCGCGAAAGAAGCCGCTGCAGGGCCTCGGTATCGACCCGGCCGGCCTCACTGGCAGGCGTCATCGGAAAGGCGGAAAGACCGGTAAAGGCAGGCGCTGTGGCAGGCATCGAAAACTCCGGCAGAGGGGGCATGAGGTAACGGCACTAGGGGACGCAATGGGTGAGGGCCCTTGGGTGAGGGTCGGCATAGGGACGGCCACTATGAGGGATTGCATCCGGCGGGCAAGGGGCCAGATTCCGGCGTCGACGGTGCCAGAAGTGATGCCGGAGCCGACCGACAGTGTCGGCGGTCGAGGTTTGCGCCGGGCCGCTCTCAGGCGGCCAGCTGGCGCATCCTTGCGCTCTGTATCTCCTTTACCGGCGGCAGGCCGAACATGCGGCGATATTCGCGGTTGAACTGCTGGACGCTTTCATAGCCGACGCTGAAGGCGGCCATGCTGGAATTGGCGCCTTCGGCCAGCATCAGTCGCCGCGCTTCGATAAGGCGCAACTGCTTCTGGAACTGCAGCGGCGACAGCGATGTGACAGAGCGGAAATGCTGGTGAAATGACGACGGGCTCATGCCCGCCAGCGCGGCGAGCTCCTCGACCGGCATGGCCCTGGCGAAATCGGCGCGCAGCACATTCACCGCCCGGCCTATGCGCTGGACATGGCCATCCGCGCTTCCAAGCCGGCGTATCGCGGCGCCATGCCGCCCGGCGAGCAGCCAGTAATGCATCTCGCGAACGAGCGAGGCATGAAGATGCGGGATTGCACTCGGACGATCGAGCAAATGCATAAGCCTGAGCGCGCTGTCGGCAACCTCGGTATTGGTGGGTTCAAGACGCAACGCCGTGCCGCCCGGATCCGGTGCAGCATCCATCTCCTCGATCAACCCGGCGATGATGGCTGCATCGAGCGTGATGACCATCGAGAAGTAGGGTTCCTTCGCGCTCGCTTTGGTGATCTGGCTGACCGTTGGCACGTCGGCGGTAATCAGCATCGAATCTCCCGCCTGAAAATCAACGGCCTGATTTCCCATCATCACATGCTTGCTGCCTTGCAACACCAGGCAGGCGAGCGGCGAGGCGATCATGTGCTGCAGCTCGCTCGGCGCCGTGGCCCGGATCACCGTCAGGCCACTGATCGGCGTCGACGCCACACCTGTGTGATCGGCATGGGCGAAGGAATAGCGGCGAACGGCGTCGAGCAATGTGTCTGTCATGGCCGCAAGACTACACAGGCTTCAGCTCGGCGTAAATCGCATTTGGAGGAATAGGCAAAGAACGCCGAGCTTCCGGCAACCGCGGACCGCGTGTCCGGGCGATAGTCGCCTCGTCAACAGAGGCCGTCCCTTCCATCGGGTTCTGGCCGGCACATGAAAGCAAGGAGTTCCGCCATGACGACGATGAATACGACAACGACGAACATCACAGCAAACGGCGCAAAGATCGCCATCGTCACCGGGGCAAGCCGCGGTCTCGGCCGCAACACGGCCCTCAGGATCGCCGCCAAGGGCAGCGACGTCATCATCACCTACCGCAGCAAGAAGGAGGAAGCCGACGCCGTGGTGGCCGAGATCCGGGCGCTGGGCCGCAAGGCCGCCGCCTTTCAGCTCGATACCGGCAATGTCTCGTCCTTCCCGGCCTTTGTCGGAGAATTGCGCGCGGCATTGCAGCACACGTTCGGCCGCGACACATTCGATCACCTCGTCAACAATGCCGGTCATGGCGAATATGCACTTCTGGCCGATACGACCGAGGCGCAGTTCGACGGACTGGTCAATGTCCACTTCAAGGGCGTGTTTTTCCTCACCCAGGCACTTCTGCCGCTGATCGCCGATGGTGGCCGGATCGTCAACCTGTCCTCGGGCCTGACCCGCATTTCCGCTGCCGGCTTTTCCGCCTATTCCGCGGTCAAGGGCGCCATCGAAATCCTCAGCGTCTACATGGCCAAGGAACTCGGCGCGCGCGGCATTGCCGTCAACACGGTGGCACCCGGCGCGATCGAGACGGATTTCCTCGGCGGCGCGGTGCGTGACACGCCCGAGATGAACAAGACCTTTGCCGACATGATCGCCCTTGGCCGGGTCGGCGTTCCCGACGATATCGGCCCGATGATCGCCAGCCTGCTGACCGAGGACAATCGCTGGATCAACGCCCAGCGGATCGAAGTCTCCGGTGGCCAGGTCATCTGAGGCAGGTCATTTGAGGCACGTCGTCCGAACTGTGTGAAGGCATTCGGTGTCAGGCGGACAGGCATTGCCGCGAAAGCGACGACGCGTGCCCGCCTGAAGAAAGATTCCGCATATAGGAAAATAATCCTTGACGGCGTGACGGTGCTTTGATAGGGTTCATGCATGGTCGAAGAGCTGCGCCGGTGCGGCCCCGAACGAGGGTCTGGCGAAAGACACGACCGATCCTATCAACACATTGCCGGACGGGGATGCAGACGCTGCGGGCGAAAATGCCGGCGGCGCGTTTTTTTGCCTGCCCGCGATTGCATATCCTTGATCGACACGCTTTTCGGGGACCTTCCTCATGCCCTCAGCCCAACCGGATCAATTCGACAGGTTCGACCCCGCCTTGTTCGGCCTCTGGCAGGATCGCCCGCGTTATGAAGCCGACTTTCAGATGGAGGATGGTGAACTGATCGGCGAGGTGCGTACCGTGCTGGAGGTCAAGTCGGCCGATGCCCTGCCGTCTCCCGCCGACCAGCTGCGCCAGATCCTGAACGACATGACGGTGGAGATGCGCGAGCAGTTTTCCACCTTCCGCAAGATGCGCGAGAGCGCCGCAGCGGCGCTGACCGATGGCGACGAGGCAGCACAAAAACTTGCCCGCGCCGATGTGAAGGCGGCGACCGACGCGATGAGCCTGATCGTCCGCACGCTGGAAAAGGTCGACAGCCTGCAGCGCCAGCTCGCCCGTGATCGCGAGATCGAGGCCGAACGGCTGGCCGACGAGGGTGGCTATGAGGAGGCGGTTCGTGAGGTTGACGGGCTTATCTGGCAGCGCGCGCAGGAGATGTTTGAAAAGCGCTGTGTCGCACTTGGCATTGATCCAGGCAAGCGCTGCAGTGAGGGAGGGGATCAACCGCAACCGACCGACACCGGCTGAAGCCGAAGCCATAGTGATGCTGCAGCAGCATGAGGGCGAGATGACGGCCATAGATGAAGTCTTGCAGCGGCAACGCAATGCCTTGGCGGCGGGCGCCTTCAGCAGCACCGACAATCCGCGGCAAGAGAAACCACTGGTGGAGGAGAAACCACTGGACGACAAGCCGCCATTGCGGCCCGTCGCCGAGGGGGATGCCGGATGGGTGCCGCACGCTCCCCGCCTTCAGCGTCTCTGGTCTCTCAACGGCCGCGACGAGCAAAAGCCGCCTTCCGGCGACTGGCGCACGTGGCTGATCATGGGCGGGCGCGGTTCGGGCAAGACGCGGGCCGGCGCCGAATGGGTGCATGCGCTTGCCTCTGAGGGCGCACGTTCTTCGCTGAGAATCGCGCTGGTGGCCGAGACGCTCGGCGATGCCCGCGAGGTGATGATCGACGGTGTCTCCGGCATCTGCCGCATCGCCCGCAGCAAATGCCCGGATTTCGAGATATCGCGGCGCAGGCTCGTCTGGCCGAATGGCGCGGTGGCGCAGATCTTTTCCTCCGAAGACCCGGAGGCGCTGCGCGGCCCGCAATTTCACTTCGCCTGGTGCGATGAACTGGGCAAATGGAAACATGCCGAAGAGACGTTCGACATGCTGCAGTTCGGCCTGCGCTTGGGCCGCGATCCGAGGCAGCTGGTGACGACGACGCCGCGGCCGGTGCCGGTCCTGAAGCGGCTGATCGCCGACCCTTCGACCCGGCTGGTAAAAATTGCGACCGGCGGCAACCGCAACAATCTGGCGCCGGGCTTCATCGAGGCGCTCGAAAGGCGCTATGGCGGCACAAGGCTGGGAAGGCAGGAACTCGACGGTGAAATGATCGACGACCGCGACGACGCGCTGTGGAAGCGGGCCGAGATCGAGGCCTGCACCATCCGCCTCGTTCCGGCCTTGCGGCGCATCGTCGTGGCGGTCGATCCGCCATCGGGCATGGGAGAATATTCCTGTTGCGGCATCGTGGTGGCCGGCATCGATGGCGATGGCCGCGCTGTGGTTCTGGCCGACCGCTCGGTGGAAGGCGCATCACCTGCCGGCTGGGCAAAAGCGGTGGTCGATGCCTACAGGCAGTTCGAGGCCGACCGGGTGGTGGCGGAAGGCAACCAGGGCGGCGAGATGGTGGCGGCGATGTTGAGAAGCGTCGAGGTGGCGCTGCCGATCACCATGGTCCATGCCACGCGCGGAAAATTCACCCGCGCCGAACCTGTGGCCGCACTTTACGAGCAACGGCGCGTCGCCCATGCCGGGCGGTTCGTCGAACTGGAAGACCAGATGTGCGATTTCGGCCCGGATGGCCTCTCGTCAGGCCGCTCTCCCGACCGGCTGGATGCGCTCGTCTGGGCATTGACGGCGCTGGTCCTGGAAGGGCAGGGCGAGCCGCGGGTGAGGGGCTTGTAGCTCCCGGTTCGCGGCCCGCAAAGTGAAGATCAGCGCTGGTTCGGCTGGCGCGTAGTGTTGTCCTGCATCTGCTTCCATTCGGATTCCATGCGATCCAGAACGTCCTGGGGGATCGGTTTCGAAGGGGCTGCAGGGCTGGTCTGCTGCATCATCATGATCTCCTTTTTTGTTGCGCTGCACCATCATGGAAGAGCGCCGACATAACGTCGCATGGCGATATTGGTTCCATAGCCGGCGGCAAAAGTAAATCGGCCCTTAAGCCGTTAAAACGATTTAGTTTTCTTAAACCGATTGAAACTCGGAACGCGGTGAACGACCGCGGTAAAGGGGTATGCTTAACATGGCGACGGATCGACGCGGTTTCTGCGATTGCCTGCGCAAAACCCTGTTTCGCGGGCATTTGACCACAGCTCAGCTCAAGGGCCTGGAGGCGATTCTCGATGGCTGGGAAGCGCTGCCGGAAACGGCGAGGGCGAAGGCCGGTGGCGATGACGCCCTAGCCTATATTCTCGCCACCGCCTTTCACGAGACGGCGGCCACCATGCAGCCGGTGCGCGAGACATTGGCACCATCCGACGAGGAGGCCGTGCGGCGGCTCGACCGCGCCTTTGCAGCCGGCCGGCTCGCTTCGGTCAAAACACCTTACTGGCGCTATGATGCAGACGGCAGGACCTGGCTCGGCCGTGGCTTCCTGCAATTGACCCACAGGAAGAATTACCAGGCCATGTCGGCGCTGACCGGCATCGATCTCGTCGCCGATCCGGCCCGCGCCATGGAGCTTCACACCACAGTCGCGATCCTCATCGGCGGCATGCGGGCCGGCTCTTTTACCGGCAAGAGCCTCGCCGACTATTTTTCGGGCGGCCGGGCCGATTTTGCGAGCGCCAGAAAGATCATCAACGGCACTGACAGGGCGGCGCTGGTGGCGAGCTATGCGAGAACATTTCGCGCAGCGCTTGGGGCCGGGCTCTCGCCTGAGCATGGGAACGAGTATCAGTCCGCGCATTGAAGCCTTGAGGCACGCATGATAGGCAGCCTGCAGCCATTGATGAGGTTCGCAGAGGTTTCATGATCCGCCATATCGTGTTTTTCACGGCCACGCCCGAAAATCTCGAAGAGGTTCGGGCAGGGCTTTCGATGCTGACCGCAAACCCGCATGCGACGCTGCTCGAGATCGGCACCAATGTGAAGACCGACCAGTGGGGCACCGAGATCGACCTCATCGTCTATGGCGAATTCGAGGATGAAGCGGCACTCGCCGCCTACAAGGCGCACCCGATCTACAACAAGTCGACCGAGACGGTGCGGCCGATCCGCGAAGTCAGGATTGCCGCCGATTTCGACAGCGACAAGGCGGTCAAGACGCCGCTCAAATAACGAAAAGACTTAAAGCGTGAACCGCGATCTTCAGGATCGCGCCACGCTGCAGGCCCGCGACAGCGATCCCCATCACTCTGTCCGCATCACACACAAGGATGTTTCACCATGAAATCTCCCTTTCGCCTGCCGTGGCCTGCCACGGGGGAACGCAAAACCGTGCCTGATCGTGAGGCGATGGCAGGCCACATGCCGGTGACGGATGTGAAGATGGCAGCAGGGGCGGGGTCCGCCTTCGCCGTGCTTTCGGGCGAAGGGACGGCGCACTGGTCGGGCCGCTCCTATGCGGCGCTGGCCAGGGCCGGCTTCATGAGGAACCCCGTCGCCCACCGGGCGATGCGCATGGTCGCCGAGGCCGCCGCCGCCGTGCCGTGGCTCGCCTATCGGGGCACGCAGGAAGTGGTCGACCATCCGGCGCTTGCGCTGCTCTCCCGGCCGAACGGGCGACAGGGCGGCCCGGATTTCTTCGAGGCGCTTTACGGCCACCTGCTTCTGTCGGGCAATGCCTATGTCGAGCCGCTGGCGATCGGCGGCACGCTGCGCGAACTGCATCTGCTGCGGCCCGACCGGGTGAGTGTCGTCGAGGGTCGCGACGGCTGGATTGCGGCCTATGACTATCGTGCCGGCGCAACCACGCGAAGGCTGCCGGCAGAGGTGGATGACGGCCGGCTTGCGCTGCTGCATCTGAAACTGTTTCACCCGCTCGACGATCATTCCGGCTTCTCGCCGCTTGTCGCAGCCGGTGCGGCCCTCGACCTCTCCAATGCCGCCGCAGGCTGGAACAAGGCGCTGCTCGACAATTCCGCAAGGCCGTCCGGCGCGCTCGTCTACCAGCCGAAGGATGGCGGCAATCTCTCTGCCGACCAGTATCAGCGGCTGAAGGAGGAGCTGGAGGCCGGTTATGCCGGTGCCGTCAATGCCGGCCGGCCGCTCCTGCTCGAAGGCGGGCTCGACTGGAAGGCGATGGGCCTTTCGCCGAAGGACATGGATTTCATCGAGGCGAAGAACGGGGCTGCCCGCGATATCGCCCTGGCGCTCGGCGTGCCGCCCATGCTGATCGGCATTCCCGGCGACAATACCTATGCCAACTACCAGGAGGCCAACCGCGCCTTCTACCGCCTGACCGTCCTGCCGTTGATCGCCCGCACGGCGGCAAGCTTTTCCGCCTGGCTGTCGGAGATGCATGACGGCCTGCGGCTGGAACCGGATCTCGACCGGATCGCCGGCCTGTCCGGCGAGCGCGAGGCGCTCTGGGCCCGTGTCGGCTCAGCCGCCTTCCTCACCGACGAGGAAAAGCGCCAGGCGGTGGGCTATTGAGCCGAACCGCCTGCGGGTGTAATTTGTAATACGCCGTATTACAAATTGGAGGCCGGTCATGGTGAACAGGAAAGATGCGGACCAGAAAAGCGCCGAGAAGAAAGGCGCGGACAAGCCCGCACTGTCCGACCCGATCACGCTGCGCGTGCCGCAGGATATCCTCGACGATATCGAAAAGATCGCCGAAACCGCCGATCGCAGCCGCAGCTGGGTGATCGTGCGGGCGCTGAAATATTACCTCATTAATGAGGGAAGCGATCTGCTTGAGATTCGACAGGGCCTTGAGGATGTCAAGGCTGGCCGCGTTCATGATGCCGACGAGGTCTTCGCCGAGCTTGAGCGTCTTTCACGAGAAGATGCCGCCTGATGAAAACCAGGATCTCGGATCGAGCCTTGGCCTATCTCAAACGGGAGCAGGGCTATCTGGCAAAATTCGATAGGCGCGTCGCACTGGCCGTCGTCCAGCAGATCAGGGCTGCGGTCAAGTTGATCGGTGAATACCCACAGATCGGGCCGCCAGTAGATGGGACCGAAGGCGTTCGGCGCTATGTTTCAGCGCCCTATCAGATCGACTATCAGGAAGACGAGGCAGGCATCATGGTGGTCGCTATTCGTCATGGCCGTCAGGTACCGAGAGACGTGGAGCTCGAATATCCGCAGTTCAAACTCGATTGAGCGTAGCTACCTGCCTCCACCCCTTCACTCAATCTCTGAGCCTGACGACTCAATCTCTCAAGTGCGCGCCCCAAGCGATTCTGAACATTGAGCAATAGCGCCGTGGCAAAAGCGGCAATCCGATACCGCGAGCTTGGTCTGGGCTTCAGGCACATACCCATGCCCGAAGGCCCGCGACCGGTGTGGCGCATGGCGCTGCCCGCTCCTCCAACCGACAGGATGTTGACTATGGCTGACCTCGGACAGGATCCGGGCGCGTTCCTTGGCGTCTGGGCGGCAAAGACGGCAGGCGCCTTCGCAGGTGCCGGCGTGTCGCTGATCTATCTTCTGCCGAAGAGCCGTCGCGAGGCGGCAAGCCGCTTTTCGACCGGCATGACCTGCGGCCTGATCTTCGGCGGCCCGACGGGCTTGTGGCTCGCCGAACGGCTCGGCCTTGCCGGCATGATCTCCGGGCCTGAGACGATGCTCGCCGGTTCGGCCGCCGCAAGCCTTTGCGCCTGGTGGGCGCTCGGCGCGCTGTCGCGGGTGGCGGAACGCTACGGGGGCAGGCGGTAAAGTCCTCTCCCCTTGCGGGGAGAATGGAGACTGCCGCGCCCGTAAGGCCGCAATAATCCAAATCAGGGAGACCTTCATGCACGCTGACCGCGGGCACCGCGCCCCCATGCGCTCCACTAAGACGCGCAGCCCCTCGCACCGGGCACTCCGCCCCGATGCACGCAAATTCGCCAGCCTGGAACTTGCCGGCATCACCGGCGACGGGATGTTTTCCGGCTATGCCAGCGTCTTCGGCGAGGTCGATCTCGGCAAGGACAGGATCGAGCGCGGCGCATTTCTGAACTCGCTCGTCTCCCGCGGCGCGCCCGGTGTGCGGATGCTCTACCAGCACGATCCGAACGAACCGATCGGCGCCTGGAAGACGATCCGGGAGGATGCCCGAGGCCTCTATGTCGAGGGCGTGCTGGCACCGGGCGTCGGCCGCTCCCGCGAGGTCTTCTCGCTGATGAAATCCGGCGCTCTGGATGGGCTGTCGATCGGCTTTCGCACGGTCAAGGCCCGCACCGATGCGAAGACCGGTGTCAGGCGCATCCTCGAAGCCGACCTCTGGGAAATCTCCGTCGTGACCTTTCCGATGCTGCCATCGGCCAGGGTCTCCGACGTCAAGCATGCGCGGTTCTTCCGCGACCGCGAAACCGAACTCGTCCACCAGATGCGGCGGGCGGCGAAGATGATGTGGACCTCAAGCCTCAAGGGAAGATCGATATGAGTGAACAGGCAATGAAAGCGGCACCGGCCAAGGTCGCACCTGAAGTGAAGGCAGTGCCGGAAACCATGACGGCCGCCTTCGACGACTTCATGGAGGCGTTCGAGGCCTTCAAGGATGTTAATGACCAGCGGCTCGGCGAGATCGAGCAGAAACTCACAGCCGATGTCGTCACTCGCGACAAGGTCGACCGCATCAACCGGGCCATCGACGACCAGAAGAAGCTTCTCGACCAGCTGGTGCTGAAAAAGGCCCGGCCGCAGCTCGGCTCTTTCCGTGGCGGCATGGGGGGCGGCATGGGTGGTGAATTGTCGCCGGAGGCGGTCGAGCACAAGGCGGCCTTCGACGCCTATATCCGCCGCGGCGACGAGGCGGGCCTGCGCGATCTGGAAGCCAAGGCGATGTCGGCGGGTTCCGGCGCCGATGGCGGCTATCTGGTGCCCGACGAGACCGATACGGAAATCGGCCGGCGCGTCTCGGTCGTCTCGCCGATGCGGGCGCTGTCTTCCGTGCGCACCGTCTCGACCTCCGTGTTGAAGAAGCCGTTCAACACGGCGGGCCTTGCCACCGGCTGGGTGGCGGAAACGGCGGCCCGCCCGCAGACCAATGCGCCGCAGCTTGCCGAACTCTCCTTCCCGACCATGGAACTCTATGCCATGCCGGCGGCAACCCAGGCGCTGCTCGACGATGCCGCGGTCGATATCGAGGCCTGGATCGCCGGCGAGGTGGATATCGTCTTTGCCGAACAGGAGGGCGATGCCTTCATCCGTGGCGACGGCATCAACAAGCCGAAGGGCTTTCTCGCCTATACCGCTGTCGCCGACGATGGCTGGAGCTGGGGCAATCTCGGCTATATCGCCACCGGTGCGGCGGGCGCATGGAAATCGACCGGTCCCTCCGACACGCTGGTCGATGTCATCTATGCGCTGAAGGCCGGCCACCGGCAGAACGGCACCTTCATGCTGAACCGCAAGGTCCAGGCCGATATCCGCAAGTTCAAGGATGCCGATGGCAACTATCTCTGGCGCCCGCCGGCCACAGCCGGCCAGCCCGCCTCGCTGATGGGTTTCCCGGTGGCGGAAGCCGAAGAAATGCCGGATGTGGCGGCGGGTTCGCTGTCGATCGCCTTCGGTGACTTCCGCTCCGGCTACCTCGTCGTCGACCGGGCCGGTGTCCGCATCCTGCGCGATCCCTATTCGGCCAAGCCCTATGTGCTGTTCTACACCACCAAGCGCGTCGGCGGCGGGGTGCAGAATTTCGAGGCGATCAAGCTGGTGAAGTTCGCCGCGAGCTGACGGCAAGCCGTCGGAAAAGACCCCTCCCAACCCTCCCCACAAGGGGGAGGGCTAACCCGGCCGCGCCGCCGAAACTCAAGTCGGGCAGACGGTTGCCGCGGGTCTTCTCCCCCTTGTGGGGGAGATGGCCGGCAGGCCAGAGGGGGACTTCCTTCATGCTATGGCTCCCGATCGGGTGGCCAATCCTTGATCTTCCAATCTGCGGATATCTCCCCATGACCTACGCCCTGATCACCCCGCCCACCGCGGAGCCGTTGACGCTTGCCGAGGTGAAGGCGCATCTGCGGCTCGATGGTGCCGACGAGGATGCGCTCGTCCTCTCGCTCGTCAGGACCGCCCGCCAGTTCATTGAGCGCGAGACGGGCGTCTGCCTGATCGCGCAGGTCTGGCGGCTCTATCTCGACCGCTGGCCGAGGGATGGCGTCATCCGCATCTTCAAATCACCGGTGCAAGCGATTCAAACCATTCGCGTTTACGGCCTCGATGGCGTGCCGGTTCAGGTATCGCTTGAAGATCATCTGCTGGATGGCGAGGGTCGCCCGGCGCGGCTGTGGCTTAAGAACACGCCGGTTACCGGCCGCACCGTCAACGGTATCGAGATCGATTTTGCCGCCGGCTATGGCGAGGCCGGGACGGATGTGCCCGATACGCTGAAACGGGCGATGCTCATCCATATCGGCCACATGTTCGCCTTCCGCGGCGTCGTCTCGCCCGACCAGCAGCCGGCAGGCCTTCCCGAAGGCTACGAGCGGCTGATTGCCCCCTTCCGCATGCGGAGGCTCTGATGGTGGTGTTTTTCGATCCGGGCCAGATGACGGCCCGGCTCACGCTCGAAGACCAACTCGCCGAACCGGATGGGCAGGGCGGTGCGACGTTGGCCTGGACCGAGATCGCCGCCCTTTGGGCCAAGGTCGAGCCGGTCTCGTCCCTGGTTGTCGATCGGGCTGGCGGCGAGATCGGCACAATCACCCATCGCATCTGGGTGGCGTTCCGAAGCGACATCACGGCCGGCCGGCGGTTTCGCAAGGGCGCCCGGCTGTTTGCGGTCAAGCTGGTTGGCGACCCGGATGAAACCGGCCGCTACCTGACCTGCCTTTGCGAGGAGAACGCGCCATGACGGAAACCCGCACGGCAGCCATCTCTCTGCTGCAGGCCGTTCATGCGCGGCTTGCCGGCGATGCCGGGCTTGTCGCCATGCTCGGGCCGGGCGGCATTCATGACCGGCTTCTGCCGCGGCCGAAACTGCCGGCAGTGGTGATTGGCGAACTCGAGACCCGCGATCTCTCCACCTCGACCGAGGCGGCCGAGGAGCATTTTTTGACGCTGGAGGTCTGGACGGAGGGTGAGGGGCGAAGAGGGGCGCAGGAGATTGCCGCCAAAACCATCGCCTTGCTCGACGATGCGGATCTTGCGCTTGATGGCGCGGTTCTGGTCAGTCTGCTGCGCACGGTCACGCGCGCGCGGCGGGAGCCGAAGACACGCAATTATCTGGTAGAAATCCGCTTCAGGGCGGTAACGGAATAGCCGTGTTGCCTGCGCGCCGCTCTTCCGCTCTGGCTTTGCGGACCAGCGAGATCAGCGTGATGATCGAGGCAAAGGCGATGAAGGCGAGCGCGATGGAGATGGCAAGCACGATCCCCACCCCGGTCCTGTCGAGAAGTGCGGTGAACAGGATCGGTGCCGCCGCATTGGCGATATTCTGCGGCAGCATCAGCCGCGAGGCCTGGCGCCCGTATTCCCGCGGCGAAAACAGTGCCAGCGGCAGAAGTGCGCGGGCGACGACGAGAATGCCGGCGCCGAAGCCGTAAAGCGTGATGAAGGCATAGAGCTTGAAGCCGGAGGGCGGCAGGAAGAACAGGCAGGCAAAGCTTGCGATCATCAGGCTCATCCCCGTCACCGAGGTGAGGAACGGGTTGCCGCGCTTGCCGAGCGCCATGTCGAAACCGCGTGCCGAAATACCGAGCACGCCGCGGGCCGCCGCAAGCTGCAGCGCAAGTTCCGGCGTTGCGCCCGACTGGCGCAGCACTTCCTGCAGCGACGGCGACAGGCCGAACGTGACGAAGGAGGCGATCGCAGTCGCCATCGCAACCAGCACGAAGGCGAGCTTCTTGCCCGCCGGCGTCAGCGGCACGGGAGCAATATCGGCGCTCGTCCCGCTCCGGGTAAACGCGGTCGCCTTCGGCAGGCCGAAGAGATAAAGCGGCAGGCAGACGAAGATCTGCAGTGCCGCGCCGCAGAGAAATGTCGTCCGCCAGCCGATCATGTCATGCGACAGGTTGAGCAGCGGCCAGGCAATGCTGGGCGAAAGACCGGTAAACAGCATCAATATCGTGATCGTCCGCTTGCCTTCATATCCCTCGCGCTCGACCACCGCCGTGAATGCCGGCGCATTGAGGCAGAAGGCGCCGCCGAGCCCGAGAATGGTCCAGGCGACGACATAGCTGATCACGCCTTGCGCGCTGGCAAGCACGCAAAGGCCCAGCGCGAAGAACAGCGTGCCGATCGAAAGCACGCGCGACGCTCCCATCCGGTCGAGCATCCGTCCGGTGAGCGGGCTTGCGAGCGCGCTCGTCACCATCATCACCGAGAGGCCGGCAAAGACGATCTCGTTCGGCAGGCCGAGATCCGGGGCAAGCTTGCGGCCGATCGCGCCCACCGCCTCGAAGGTCGTGCCCCAGCCCAGCAATTGCCCCACGGCAAGCACGCTGACGGTTCTGAACGAACTGAGGGAAAAGCTCATGGGCAGGGCATCGCGGACATTTCGGGCACAGAGACCGGTCATTGGCGCCGCTCACTGGGACCGGCAATTAGGGCAGGCAACGCAGGCAGATAATGGAAGCTGGCATCGGCTGTAGCAGGTCGGGCGGTGGCCGGGAAGTGGCCGGTTGAGACAAGACGAACCTATCTTGAAGGAAGAGCGGCATGACAGCGCAAAAGGGCAGGGACCTGCTTTTGAAGATCGATGACGGTGGCACATTCGTGACGGTGGCCGGGCTGCGCTCGAAACGGCTCGCCTTCAATGCCGAGACGGTCGACATAACCGATGCCGAAAGCGCCGGGCGCTGGCGCGAACTGCTCGGTGGGGCGGGCGTGCAGCGGGCATCGCTGACCGGCGCCGGCATTTTCAAGGACCAGGCGAGTGACGCGATGGTGCGCGCCGCCTTCTTTTCCTCCGCCATCCTCGGCTGGCAGGTTCTTGTGCCGGATTTCGGCATGATCAGCGGGCCGTTCCAGGTGACGGCACTCGAATATTCCGGCGAGCATGATGGCGAAGTGCGCTTCGAGCTGGCGCTCGAATCGGCCGGCGCCCTGACATTCGGAGCGCTGTGATGGCGGGACGCGAGATAGGTGGCAGCCGTGCCAACCGAAGGCGCGGCGAGGTTGAGGCGTTTCTCGACGGCGAGCGGCGCATCCTCTGCCTGACGCTCGGCGCATTGGCCGAGCTGGAAACGGCCTTTGCCGTCGACGACCTGTCGGGACTGGCGGCCCGCTTCTCCTCCGGCAGGCTGAAGGCGGCCGACATGATCCGCATCATCGGCGCCGGCTTGCGCGGTGGCGGCAATCTCCTCTCCGACGACGAGGTGGCGGCAATGAGCGCCGATGGCGGGCTTTTGACCTATGCCGGCATCATCGGCGAGCTTCTGACGGCCACTTTCGGCGGAGAGGAAGGTCAGGCTGGGCCAAACCCTTGAGGGCCGCAGCAGGTGAGGGAACGGATCGCGGGGGCGACCGGCAGGCGATGCCGGTGCCGGCGCTAAAGCCATTCCCACCGTTTCCCTGGGAGGCCGTGATGCATGTCGGCTTCTGCCTGCTGCGGCTGTCCTCACGGGATTTATGGGCGCTGACGCCCACCGAATTCGCCGCCATGGCCGGCAGTTTGAAGCCGCGCGGCGAGGCGACGAACAGGGCAGGCCTCGATGCGCTGATGCGGGCGTTTCCGGATGGGGCATGAGTGGAAGATATCGGCAGCCCCTCACCCCCGCCTCCGTTTCGCTCAGTGGACCTTCTCCCCGTCTCTGCGGGGAGAAGGTGCCTGCAGGCGGGTGAGGGGCATCAACACGAGAGAAGAACGACATGGCAAACGACGATACGACAGCGTCCGAAACGCTATCGACCGCAAGCGATCTGTCCGGCGTGATGGCCGATCTCGAGGCGCGGTCGCAGCGTTTCGGCGCAGCACTCACCGGCGCGCTGAAATCGGCCACCACCGGCGGCAAGGGGCTGGACGACGTGTTGAAGGGGCTGGCGAACCGGCTGGCCGACATCACCCTTTCGGCAGGCCTGAAGCCGCTCGAAAGCCTGCTCGGCAATGCCGTCGGCTCGCTTATCGGATCGGTGACGCCCTTTGCCGATGGCGGGGTGGTGCGCACGCCGAGCTATTTTCCCATGGATGGCGGAACCGGCCTGATGGGCGAAGCGGGCGCTGAGGCGATCCTGCCCCTGAAGCGCGGCCCGGACGGCGCGCTCGGCGTGGCAACGGCCGAAGGCGGTGGGTCGTCCCAGATCGTCTTCAACGTTACGGCGACCGATGCTGCGAGCTTCAGGAAAAGCGAGGGCCAGATCTCGGCCATGCTCGCCCGCAGCGTCATGCGCGGGCGCAGAGGGTTGTGAGAGGTGGGCTCTGAGTGTGGGCATTGAGGAGCGGAGCCCGAAGGGCGGACGTTGAGGGCAAACGATGACCAGCGGTTTTCATGACGTGCGCTTCCCGCTGCGGGTGGCGCTGGGGTCAAGCGGTGGGCCGGTGAGGCGCACCGATATCGTCAACCTGTCGAACGGCCGGGAGCAGCGCAACCAGCGCTGGCGCGATTCGCGTCGCAGCTACGATGCCGGCTCCGGCATCCGCTCGCTGGCCGATCTCTATGCCGTGCTGGAATTCTTCGAGGCGCGGCGAGGGCAGCTCTACGGTTTCCGCTTCCGCGACCCGGTCGACTGGGCCTCCTGCGCGCCGGGAGGGATGATCTCCGCGCTCGACCAGCCGATCGGCGGGGGCGACGGCGAGACGGCGGCTTTCCAGCTCACCAAAACCTACCGGGATGCCGGCGGCAGCTGGACCCGGCAGATTACCAGGCCGGTGGCCGGCACGGTGCAGGTGGCAGTCGATGGCGTGGTGATGCCGGCCGCAGCCTATGCGGTGGATCCGGCAGGCGGGTTCGTCACCTTTGCCGAAGGGCATTTGCCGGCAGCCGGCGCGCAGGTCCGTGCCGGTTTCGAATTCGACGTGCCGGTGCGTTTCGATACCGACCGGATCGACGTCAATCTCGCCCATTTCGATGCCGGACGCATTCCGAGCATTCCCCTGACAGAAATATTGGCATGACGGAGATACGGACATGAGTACTATCCCCGCAGCGCTGAAGGCGCATCTCGAGCGCGAGGCGACGACCACCTGCCATTGCTGGCGCGTCACAAGGCGCGACGGACTTGTCATCGGCTTTACCGACCACGACCGTGACCTTTCCTTCGACGCCACGACCTTTCTCGCCGCAAGCGGCTTTGCCGCCAGCGAAAGCGAGGCTGCGACCGGGCTTTCGGCCGAAGCGGACGAGGTGGCGGGCGGCTTTTCGAGCGAAGCGATCGACGAGGCCGACCTTGCCGCCGGCCGCTATGACGGCGCAAGCGTCGAGTTGTTTCTGGTCAACTGGGCGGCACCCGACGCGCATATGCGGCTCACCATGCGCGAGATCGGCGAGGTGGTGCGGGCGGGCGGCCAGTTCCGCGCCGAGCTGCGCAGCATGGCCCACCGGCTCGATCAGCCCCAGGGCCGGCTCTACAATCGCCGCTGTGACGCGACGCTTGGCGATACGCGCTGCCGTGTCGATCTTTCGAGCTGGCGCGGCGACGGGACAGTGGTCGACATGCTCGACCGCAGCCGTCTTCTCGTCTTGGGCCTCGACACCTTCGCCGACGGCTTTTTCAACCTCGGGCGGATCGATTTCTCAGGCAGTCTTTCTGCCGAGCTGGATCGCCATCAGCGGCAGGCGGACGGCACGGTGCTCCTGTCGTTCTGGCTGCCGCTTGAAGAGGATATCGAGGCGGGCCAGGTCTTTACCGTCACGGCCGGTTGCGACAAGACATTCGAAACCTGCCGGCAGCGCTTTGCCAATCCTCTCAATTTTCGCGGCTTTCCACATGTGCCGGGCGCCGATTTCGCCTATTCCTACGCAGACGGGGAGCGGGTCCATGACGGCGGCCCGATCTTCGAATGAGCGCGGTCGGAGAAAAGGTCGTGGCAATGGCCGAGGATTGGATCGGCACGCCCTACCGGCATCAGGGGGCGACGAAGCGGATTGGTTGCGACTGTATCGGCCTGATCCGCGGTATCTGGCGTGAACTCTATGGCGAGGAACCGCAAACGGTGCCGCCCTACGCCCCGGACTGGGCCGAGCGGAGCGGCGAGGACAGGCTGGTCGAGGCAGCACAAAGACTGTTCGGCGCCTCCCTGCCGCCCGCTGAGGCAGAACCGGGAGACCTGCTCCTGTTTCGCTGGCGGCCGGACTGCGCGGCAAAGCATGCTGGCATTCTGGTGGCCCCTTCACACTTCATCCACGCTTATGAACAGGCGGCCGTCACGCGTTCCGCTCTGGTCCCTTCATGGCGTCGGCGCATCGCTGCCGTGCATCGGTTTCCGCCAACGCGGCCATCAAGCCGGCCATAAGCCCGCATTGATTGAAACCGGCTGGTGGTTGAGCTATATTGCTGAAGTGGTGAGCGGGGTTGCACCCCCGCCCACCTTGGACTTATCTTTTGAAGTGTACCCGGACGGCTATAGACCAGCCCGTCCGGGTCATCCTCCAGATAAGCGTAATGCCAATCGGCTTTAGCCTCATAACATCACCTCCAGGTTTGAAAGCAGGGCTCCTGCCGAAGTCGGTGTAGCCAATCTCCGCCGATGCGCTGGTATGACCCTGCGCGTGCTGCTTTCGCTTCCAGACATCCACACCCTATCACAATTTTTACGTGCATCCAGTCGTCAGGACTGTTGCGCCGGGAGAGCCTATGGCCACGCTTCTTTTTCAGGCTGCGGGTGCGGCACTCGGCAGCGTGTTCGGCCCTGTCGGCGCGATCGTCGGGCGCGCTGCCGGCGCGCTGGCGGGCAGCGTCGTCGATCGTGCCCTGATCAATGGAAGCCGCACCGTCTCGGGCGCACGGCTTGCAACGGCAAGGATTCCGGGTGCCGACGAAGGGACGGCGATAACCCGCCTCTATGGCACGGCGCGGATCGGCGGCACGCTGATCTGGGCGACACGTTTCGAGGAAGAGGTGACCAGCGAACGCACCGGCGGCAAGGCGACGGGAGCGCGCGTGAAAACCTTCAGCTACTTCGCCAATTTCGCCATTGGGCTGTGCGAGGGGCCGATCGCGGCGGTGCGCCGCGTCTGGGCCGACGGGCGCGAGATCGATCTCACGACAATCGAGATGCGCGTCTATCGCGGCGACGAGGCGCAACTGCCCGATCCGCTGATCGAGGCCAAGCAGGGGGAGGGCATGGCGCCGGCCTATCGCGGCCTTGCCTATGTCGTGTTCGAACGGCTGCCGCTCGATGTCTATGGCAACCGCATCCCCGTCCTGCAATTCGAGGTGTTGCGCCCGGTCGGCAGGCTGGAAAGCCAGATCCGCGCCGTCACCATCATTCCGGGGGCGACCGAGCACGGCTACCAGACCCGGCAGGTGACGGAAAAGACCGGCGAGGGCAGCGGCCGCATCATCAACCGCCACACGACGGCAGCGCTCACCGACTGGCAGGCCTCGCTCGACGAGTTGCAGGCGCTCTGCCCGGCGCTTGAAAGCGTGGCGCTGGTCGTCTCCTGGTTCGGTACGGACCTGCGCGCCGGGCAATGCCGCATCGTGCCGGGTGTCGAGGTCGCGGCAAGGATGGACGAGAGCGATCCCTGGTCGGTGGCGGGGATTGCGCGGGGCGAAGCGCATCTGGTCAGCAGCCATGACGGCGGCCCTGCCTATGGCGGCACGCCGAGCGATACAAGCGTTCGCTCGGCGATTGCCGATCTCAGGGCGCGGGGCCTGAAGGTCTATCTCTATCCCTTCCTGATGATGGACATTGCACCGGGCAACGGCCTGCCGAATCCTTACGGAAATGCAGAGCAGGCGGCCTATCCCTGGCGCGGCCGCATTACCTGCCACCCAGCACCGGGCGTGGTTGGAACGGTGGATCGCACTGCCGCGTCACGCGCTCAGATCGAAGCCTTTGCGACGGGGGCCGAAGGCTATCGGCGCATGCTGCTGCATTATGCCGATCTTGCCGTCGATGCCGATGGCGTCGACGGTTTCATCATCGGCTCGGAACTGCGCGGGCTGACGCAGGTTCGCGACGAGGCCGATCGCTTTCCCTTCGTCGAACAACTGGTGGCGCTCGCCGCCGATGTCAGGGCGAAGGTCGGAACGGCCACGAAGATGACCTATGGCGCCGACTGGAGCGAATATTTCGGCTATCACCCTGACGATGGTTCCGGCGATGTCGTCTTCCATCTCGACCCGCTCTGGGCCTCGCCGGATATCGATGCGGTCGGCATCGACAATTACATGCCGCTCTCCGACTGGCGCGATGACGATCTCTCCGCCACAAACCCGGATGGCTTTGCCTCGCGCGACGACGTCGATGCCATGCCCGCCCAGATTGCCGCCGGTGAAGGCTACGACTGGTACTATGCCGGCGAGGCCGATCGCAGGAACCGTATAAGGTCGCCGATTACCGACGGGCTGGCAGGCAAGCCTTGGGTCTTCCGCTACAAGGATATCGAAAACTGGTGGGCAAACCACCATTTCGATCGTCTGGCTGGTGCGGAAAGGACCGTCTCGACCGGCTGGGTGCCCGGCATGAAACCGGTCTGGTTCACCGAACTCGGTTGCCCAGCGGTCGACAAGGGGGCCAACCAGCCGAATGTCTTCGTCGACCCGAAATCGGCCGAAAGCAACCTTCCCTATTTCTCCTCGGGCGGCAGGGCCGACAGCCAGCAGCGGCGGTTTCTTGAAGCCCATCACCATCACTGGCAGGGTGGTGATGTGCCGTCGGGCATGGTCGATCCCGGTCATCTCTTCGTCTGGACCTGGGACGCACGGCCGATGCCGGCCTTCCCGGACGACCTTTCGGCATGGAGCGATGGCGAAAACTGGCGCACCGGCCACTGGCTGAACGGCAGGCTGGGTGCTGCGACGCTCGCCGACACGCTCGCGGCGATCCTCACGGATCATGCCGTTACCGATTTCGACGTCTCGGCCGTCACCGGCGATTTGACCGGTTACGTCCAGGCCGACCTGACCTCGGCGCGTGCGCTCATCGAGCCGCTGCTCGATGCCTTCGGGATCGATGCCTTCGAGGATGACGGCAGGCTGACCTTC
This sequence comes from Neorhizobium sp. NCHU2750, assembly GCF_003597675.1. Lineage (NCBI taxonomy): Bacteria > Pseudomonadati > Pseudomonadota > Alphaproteobacteria > Hyphomicrobiales > Rhizobiaceae > Neorhizobium > Neorhizobium sp. NCHU2750. The sequence continues at coordinate 853,624 of NZ_CP030827.1, forward strand.
CGCTCGCGCCAGGGCGCAAGCCTCGTGGGCCGCAAGATCGATCTCGTGGCGGATGTCGAGGACGAACCACTCTGGAGCGAGAACCGGGCGCATGACAGCGACCTGCCGGCAGAAGCCGTCATCACCTTTGCCAACCCGGTGCTCGATTACGAGCAGTCGAGCCTGCGCTCGCGTCCGGTTGCCTCACAGAGCCGGCGCATCCTGAGTTTCGATCCGCCGGCAACGCTGGCCGAGGAGACGGCGCTCGGCGCGGTCGAAGCGGTATTGCGCACAAGCCGCCTGTCCAATCGCACGCTGAGCTTTGCGCTTTCGCCGGGCGAACAGTCGGTCGGCCTCGGCGACGCCTTGACGCTTGCGCCGGGACCGGGGCCGGGACCGGAAGGAACATTCCTCGTCGAGCGCATCGAGGAAGGGGCCGTGCGGCGTATCGAGGCCCGTCATCACGTCGCTTTGCCGCCCTCCGGGTCGTCATCCGGCATTTCCGCAGTGACGGGTGGGCGTGACGTGGGTGGGGGAAGCGGCACCTCCGATGCCTTCCTGCCCGTCCTGCATTTCCTCGATCTGCCGCGGCTCACCGATGCCGCGCCGGAGACCTTCGCCTCGGTCGCGGCCTATTGCCGGCCCTGGCGGCGCATGGCGATCTCGTCGTCGCAGACCGGTGAGGGCTATCGTTCAAGGGCGACGGTCGACCGTCCGGCCCGTCTCGGCGCGCTGGCGCAACCGTTGCAGCCGGGCGTGTCCGGCCGCCTCGACCGGGCAAATGTGCTGGAGATGGACCTCTACTTTGGCGGCCTCGCAACGGCCGACGAACTCTCCGTCCTGTCGGGCGAAAACCGCATCGCCGTGAAGGCGGAAAACGGCGCCTGGGAAATCATCGGCTTCGTCTCTGCGCAGGAAGTTGCCGCTGGACGCTGGCAAGTGTCGGGCCTCTTGCGCGGCCTGGCCGGGACGGAGGATGCCTGCGCTGCCGGCGCATCGGCCGGATCCGAATGCGTCCTGCTCGATGAGGCTGTCGTCTCGCTCGGGCTCGCCAGCGAGGAACGCGGCCGGGCCTTCAACTGGCTGGCCGAGAGCCTCGGTGCGGGCGGCGGGCGATCCGGCCCCTATGTCTTTGCCGGGGGCGAGCGGGCTGAAACGCCGCTTTCGCCTGTCCATCTGCGAGCGGGACGAAATGCCGCCGGCGACATCGCGATTGCCTGGATCAGGCGCGGCCGGATCGATGCCGATGGCTGGCAGGCATCCGACATCCCGCTCGACGAACCGCAGGAGCGCTATCGCCTGGAACTGATGGCGGGAGAGGCGGTCGTCAGGAGCGCCGATCTGGATATCGCCTCATTCCTCTATCCGGCGGCAGACGAACTCGCCGATTTCGGTATGCGGCAGGGCACGATCGATATCCGGGTCAGGCAGATGGGTCGGGCGATATCGCTCGGCATGTCTGCGAGAAAAGTGATCAATCTTTGATAACAAGGAGATGAACTGATGGATGAGCAGCTTGGTGTCATGAAGAACTGGTACCAGTCGAAGACCGTCTGGGGTGCCCTGATTGCCGTTGCGGCCTCGGCGCTGCAGCTTGCAGGCCTCGATATCGGGGCCGACGAACAGGGCGAAATGGTCAATATCGCGGTGACGCTGGCCGGTGCCGTCGGCGGCCTTCTGGCGCTTTACGGTCGGATCGTCGCGACCGGCCGGATCGGTGGAAAACCATCGGAAACGCCAAGCTGAAGGAGGCTATTACGGAGCATTCATTTGCCATTCAGCCGTCAACAAGTACATAATCCATAACATGCTTTGGACATGATCTTTTGTCGCTAGAGTGGAAACGGGTACAAATGGCGCGACTGCCAATCATCGCGATTCTGGCCGCCGGCACTGCATTTGCAGCGCTGCCCGGCGAGCCTGCGACGGCCCGGAACTACCTCGTTCTGGTCGCCGGCGATTGCGGCATGGCGGCCTCTAGGGTGGTCCGCGACACAGGCGGGCAGCTCCTGTCCGCCCAGCCGTCCTCCGATGGCCAGACCTGCATCGTCACCGTGCTGGTTCAGGGCAGCGGCAGCGAGCGCCCGCGCAAGGTCACCGTCCGGGTGCCGATGTAACGCGAATTCAGGTAAGGTACCTGCCGGGACGGCAGGGTAGGGACGGTTCATGCGCATTCTCGTGGTCGAAGACGACGTCAATCTCAATCGCCAGCTTGCCGAGGCTCTGAAGGAGTCCGGCTATGTCGTCGATACGGCGTTTGATGGCGAGGAAGGCCATTTTCTCGGCGATACCGAACCCTATGATGCCGTCATCCTCGATATCGGCCTGCCGGAAATGGACGGCATCACCGTCGTCGAAAAATGGCGTGCCAACGGCAAGGGCATGCCGGTTCTGATGCTGACCGCCCGCGACCGCTGGAGCGACAAGGTGGCCGGTATCGATGCCGGTGCCGACGACTATGTGGCAAAGCCCTTCCATGTCGAGGAGGTGCTGGCGCGCGTGCGTGCCTTGATCCGCCGTGCGGCCGGTCATTCCTCCTCGGAAATCGTCTGCGGCCCGGTGCGCCTCGATACCAAGGCATCCAAGGCGACCGTCGATGGCGTGGCGCTGAAACTCACCTCCCACGAATTCCGGCTTCTCTCCTATCTCATGCATCACATGGGCCAGGTCGTGTCCCGCACGGAATTGGTGGAGCATATGTACGACCAGGATTTCGATCGCGATTCCAACACGATCGAAGTCTTTGTCGGGCGCCTGCGCAAGAAGATCGGCGTCGACCTGATCGAGACGGTGCGCGGGCTCGGCTACCGGATGCAAGCTCCGGCCGATGCCCAATAGTATCCCGAAACAGCCCCAGGGTCAGGGCATGGGAGGATTGAGGTCGCTCACCGCCCGCGTCCTGCTCCTGGCGACCGCCTGGTCTGCCGTGGCGCTGGTGGTGATCGCCATCGTCATTTCCCAGCTCTACAGGCAATCCTCCGAACGGGCCTTTACCGACCTGTTGCGCGCCCAGCTCTACAACGTCATCAATTCGATCACCATCGGCGACGACAACAAGCTGTCCGGCAATCCGCAGCTCGGCGACCTGAGATTCTCCCAGCCGGAAACAGGCTGGTATTGGATCATCGAGCCGCTCGGCACATTCGCCGCGACACCGTTGTCTTCCTCCTCGCTCGGCACCTCCAACATCAAGGTGCCGACCATTTTGAGCGTGCCGTTCAACAACCGTTACGAACGTTTCTACCGCACCAACGATGCCTTCGGAAACCACGTCCTGGTGGCCGAGACGGAGGTCGTGCTCGATGGCGAAGGGCGTGCCGCCCGCTTTCGCGTGTCCGGCAACCTTGCGGTCGTCGAAGATGACGTGAAGGCCTTTTCCCGCAATCTCTACATCACGCTCGCCGTCTTCGGCCTCGGCAGCCTCATCGTCAACGGCATCGCCATTCTCTATGGCCTGCTGCCGCTGAAAGGTGCCCGTCGTTCGCTGGAACGTGTGCGGCGCGGTGAGGGCGAGCGGCTGGAAGGCCAGTTCCCCCGTGAAATCATGCCGCTGGCCAACGACATCAATGCGCTGATCGAAAGCAACCGGCGCATCGTCGAGCGCGCCCGCATGCAGGTCGGCAATCTTGCCCATTCGCTGAAGACGCCGATCGCCGTGCTGCTGAATGAATCGCGTATGGCCGGGAAGGTGCAGTCGGATCTGGTGCGCTCGCAGGCCGAGGCGATGCAGGGCCAAGTTCAGGCCTATCTCAACCGCGCCCGCATTGCCGCCCAGCGGGAATCGCTTCTTGCGCGTAGCGATGTCGAGCCGGTGATGGAACGGTTGGTGCGCGTCATGCGTCGCCTCAATCCCGAAACCGAGTTCCATCTCTCCGTCTCCCCGACCACACTGGCGATCGCGCTCGAACAGCAGGATTTCGAGGAAACCGTCGGCAACCTTCTGGAAAACGCCGCCAAGTTCGCCGAGGTCGGCGTCTGGGTCCATGCCGCGCCAGCATCGGCGCCGGAAGGGGCCGAGGGTGAAATGGCCCGCCGTCCCTGGGTCGAGGTGATCGTCGAGGATGACGGTCCGGGCCTCGAGCCGGACCAGATCGTCATTGCCATGAAGCGCGGCAAGCGGCTCGACGAGAGCAAGCCAGGCGCCGGGCTCGGCCTTTCGATCGTCAGCGAGATCACCGCGGAATATCAGGGATCGGTCAAGCTCGACCGCGGCACGCATGGCGGCCTGCGCGTGCGGTTGCTGCTGCCCGGTGTCGTCAAGTGAGCGCGCCGGTGACGATCGACGGATAGGGTGAGACACTGTTGCCGATGAGCAACGCACGAAGACTTGCTATCCTGACTTCTGGACGACTGCATCGCCTGCTATATCATTGAAGGCAAAGGCGCCCGGCCGGGTTTTGGGATCAGGTTTTGGCGCCACTTCCTGTGTCGGGGCCGCTGGTGACAAGGCTGCCTGTCCATTATGATGTGGCCAAAGATCGAGACGACGTGCCAATGTATGTGAAGCCGGAGACTGTTCCAGAAGCGATGCGATTGAACAACCCTGTAACCGTTATGATGGTCCTTTGCGGCCTGGCGTTTGCCTCAGGCTGCTCGACCACCTCGCGCGGCGGCTCCGTCGCCGGTGGATTGCTGTCGCCGAAACCCTCCGCATCGGCACCCTATATCACGGCGCTGCAGGGCGGCATTGTCAGCAGGACCGGGGCGGAACTCTCCGCAAGCGATAATGCCCGCGCGCTCGAGGCCGAATATCGGGCGCTGGAAGACACCGCCGGTGGCCAGACGATTTCCTGGAAGGGTGACAAGGCGAGTGGCGAAGTCACCGCCAATGCGCCCTATCAGGTTGGTGAGCAGAATTGCCGCCAGTACCGCCACTCGGTGACCGTCGACGGCAAGCAGTTGATGGCGAGAGGTGCTGCCTGCCGCAACTCTAACGGCACATGGACGCCGCTCTCGTGACGCATTCGTGAAGTTGATGCAGGTCATGGCTCGTTTTGGCCATTTTCAATAGTCTTGAAAAGTTCTAAAGACCGTGCCCGGTGACGTGGCCATTCGCCGCGCCTGAGCTCTCAAATTCACGTCGACGGCGAGGCCCTGTTGGAATGCTCCCGCCGTTGCAGTAATTGGCGAACATGATTTTATGGATCCTTCTCGCGCTCCTGACCGCCCTGGTCGCGGCAGCGCTTCTCTATCCGCTTTACCGGCATTCCGGGGAGGTCGAGCCCGATAATGCCGGTGAGGTCGCCGTCTATCGCGACCAGATGAAGGAGCTGGATCGGGATCGTCTTGGTAACCTGATCAGCGCCGAGGAAGCGGAATATGCGCGTGCCGAAATCGGCCGGCGCCTGCTCTCGGCTACGGCCAAGAATGAACTGGCTGCCGGCGGCAAGGCGAAGCCGAGCGGTTGGCGCAAGTTCGCCGCCGTCAGCGTCGTCGTCCTGCCTCCCGTCATCGGGCTCTGTCTTTACGTCATGCTGGGTAGCCCCGGTCTGCCCGACCAGCCGCTTGCGGCCCGGCTCGCCAATCCCGGCAATGACATCAACCTGTTGGTTGCCAAGGCCGAGCGGCATCTGGCCGAAAACCCGGATGACGGCGCCGGCTGGGATGTGCTCGCACCGATCTATTTCCGCACCGGCCGTCTTGGCGATGCCGAGCTTGCCTATCGCAACGCGATCCGCCTCAACGGTTCGAATGCTGCACGCCTTTCGGGCCTCGGTGAAACGCTGGTCGCCTCCAATGACGGCGTCGTCACCGACGATGCCCGTTCCGCTTTCGAAGAGGCGGTGAAGCTCGAGCCGGCAGATGTACGTGCGCATTTCTATATCGGCATGGCGCAGGAACAGTCGGGCAAGGTCGAGGATGCGCGCAAGACCTTCGAAGACATCGCCAGGGCGTCGCCCCCCGATGCGCCCTGGATGGGGCTGATCAACGAGCACATCGCCAAGAATGGAGGCAAGGCCGCGCAGGCGCCCGTTGCGCCGCCGTCGACACTCGGCGGCCCGACGACCGAGGACGTGGCGGCGGCCCAGAACATGTCGCAGGGCGATCGCATGGAGATGATCCGCGGCATGGTCGACAGTCTCGCCGAAAAGCTTCAATCTGATCCGAACAATATCGAGGGCTGGCTGCGTATCGTCCGGTCCTACATGGTGCTGGGCGACAGGGACAAGGCAATGGCGGCGCTGAAGGCCGGCCTCGACCACTTTCCACCGGACGGCAATGAAGGGCGTCAGCTTGTTGCGCTCGCCGGCCAGCTGGGCCTGCCAGCTGACGCGACGTCGTCGCAGGGCGCTACGCCCGACCTGGCTCCGGCCAAAGGTGAGCAGACAAGAAATGCGCCCGACCGGGGAACCTCGGCGCAGGGCGTGACGGCCCAGGGAGTAACGGAATGACGCGCAAACAGAAACGACTGGCCGTGATCGCCGGCGGCATGGGCTTCATCGTCGTCGCCGTCTTCCTCGTCATGTTCGCCTTCTCGCAGTCGATCGCCTATTTCTTCATGCCGGGCGATCTCGCTGCCGCCAATCTCCAGCCGGGAACCCGCATCCGCCTCGGCGGGCTGGTCGAAGAAGGCTCGGTCAAGCGCGGTCAGGGATCGACGGTGACCTTCAGCGTCACCGACGGCAAGGCAAGCGTGCCGGTCAGCTATACCGGCATCCTGCCGGACCTGTTCCGCGAGGGGCAGGGCGTCGTCACCGAAGGGGCATTCGATGCGACGACCCACGGCTTCGTCGCCGACAGCGTGCTTGCCAAGCATGACGAGAAATACATGCCGAAGGAAGTTGCCGACCGCCTGAAGAAGGACGGCGTATGGGAAGACGGATCGGGCAAGGGCATGGCACCGAAGAAAGACGGTGACGAAGCCGAGAACAATACCGGAAACGGACAGGTCGTGGGGAGCACGAAACCATGATCGTCGAAATTGGCCATTATGCGCTGGTGCTGGCACTGGCGACCGCGATCATCGTTTCCACCCTTCCGGTCGTCGGGGCAAGGCGCCGCGATGCCAATCTGATGGCGCTCGCCACCACCGGCTCGCTGGTCACGTTCGGCCTTGTGGCACTGTCCTTTGCGGCACTGACCTGGGCCTATGTCGTGTCCGACTTTTCGGTGAAGAACGTCTGGGAGAATTCCCATTCGCTGATGCCGCTGATCTACAAATATTCCGGCGTCTGGGGCAATCACGAAGGCTCCATGATGCTCTGGCTGCTGATCCTCTCCTTCTTCAGCATGCTGGTCGCGGCTTTCGGCCGTAACATTCCCGAGACGCTGAAGGCGAATGTGCTGGCCGTCCAGGCCTGGATCGCCGTTGCCTTCCTGCTGTTCATCCTTTTGACCTCCAATCCCTTCATCCGGCTCAACCCGGCGCCGGCCGAAGGCCAGGACCTCAATCCCGTCCTGCAGGACCTCGGTCTGGCGGTCCATCCGCCGCTGCTCTATCTCGGCTATGTCGGCTTCTCGGTCTGCTTCTCCTTTGCCGTCGCAGCCCTGATGGAGGGCCGCATCGATGCTGCTTGGGCGCGCTGGGTTCGGCCCTGGACGCTTGCCGCCTGGTGCTTCCTGACTGCCGGCATCGCCATGGGCTCCTACTGGGCCTATTACGAGCTCGGCTGGGGCGGCTGGTGGTTCTGGGATCCGGTCGAAAACGCCTCCTTCATGCCCTGGCTCGCCGGCACGGCACTCCTCCACTCGGCACTCGTCATGGAAAAGCGCGAGGCGTTGAAGATCTGGACCGTGCTTCTGGCGATCATGACCTTCTCGCTGTCGCTGCTCGGCACCTTCCTCGTCCGCTCCGGTGTATTGACCTCGGTCCATGCCTTTGCCACCGATCCGACGCGCGGCATCTTCATCCTCTTCATTCTGGCGATCTTCATCGGCGGCGCATTCTCGCTGTTTGCCTGGCGGGCACCGATGCTGAAGGCCGGCGGTCTCTTCGCGCCGATCTCGCGCGAGGGTGCGCTCGTCCTCAATAACCTGATCCTGACGGTCGCCTGCGCCACGGTGCTGACCGGCACGCTCTATCCGCTGGCGCTCGAGACGCTGACCGGCGACAAGATCTCCGTCGGTGCGCCTTTCTTCGACATGACCTTCGGCCTTTTGATGCTGCCCCTGCTGGTCGCCGTTCCCTTCGGCCCCATGCTCGCCTGGAAACGCGGCGATCTGCTCGGCGCCCTCCAGCGTCTCTATGTCTTCGCGGCCCTCTCGCTCGCCGCAGGCCTCGTCTACTGGTATCTCCATAATGGCGGTCCGGTTCTAGCCATCTTCGCGCTGGCGCTCGGCTTTTGGGGCATGTTCGGTGCGGTGGCGGATCTCTGGCACCGCGCCCAGTTCGGCAAGCAGAAGACCTCCGTCGCCTTCCGCCGCCTCGTCGGCCTGCCGCGCTCGGCCTTCGGCACCGCGATTGCCCATTTCGGCCTCGGCGTTACCGTTCTCGGCATCTTCTCCGCTTCCGTCTACGGCACGGAAGCCGTGGTCGACCTCAAGCCCGGCGCCACGGTCTCGACAGGCGGCTACGAGCTAACCTTCCAAGGCATGAAGGACGGCGTCGGCCCGAACTTCACCGAACAGCGCGGTATCTTCATCGTCCGCCATGGCGGCCATGTTATCGGCGATATCTCGTCGTCGAAGCGTCTGTTCACCGCCCGCCGTCAGGCCACCACCGAATCCGGCATCCGCACCTATGGGCTGAGCCAGCTCTACGTGTCGCTCGGCGATGCCACCAACGACAAGGGCATGGTCGTGCGCGTCTGGTGGAAACCGTTGATCGTCTGCATCTGGGGCGGCGCGCTGGTCATGATGTTCGGCGGTTTCGTCTCCCTTTCCGATCGCCGCCTGCGCGTCGGCGCTCCGAGCCGCAAGGCGAAGGCGGTCAAGGTCGTGATGGAGCCGGCGGAATGATCGACCTGCGTCTTTCCCGCATCCTCGTGGCACTTGTCCTGCTTCTGGCGCCCGCCTCTGCATTCGCCGTCAATCCGGACGAAATGCTCAAGGATCCGGCCCTCGAACACCGCGCGCGGGAGATCTCGTCGCAACTGCGCTGCATGGTCTGCCAGAACCAGTCGATCGACGACAGCAATGCCGAGCTTGCCAGGGATCTGCGCGTTCTGGTGCGCCAGAAGCTCACCGAGGGCGACAGCGACAGGCAGGTAATCGACTATGTCGTGTCGCGCTACGGCGAATTCGTGCTGCTCAACCCCCGCTTCAGTGAAAAGACGCTGATCCTCTGGGCCATGCCGTTCGGCCTTCTAGTCGTCGGCATTCTGGCGCTCGTCGTTTTTATCCGCAGCCGCCCGACCAGGCGGCCGGGCGACGCATTGACGGCCGAGGAAAAGGCAAGGATCGACGAAATCCTTGGTCGTTGACCAGATCTCGTCGGTTTGAACTGCAACTCCGGCGGTTACGAATATTACGAACATTTCATGCGCTAGCCACCTCCAGTTAAGGTGACGCCTCCTATATCTCTGTCATCGAACGACGCCGGATGAACCGGCCAAGATTGAGTGACGAAGAGAAGAAGGTAGCTTTCACCATGAGCCCAATTGGACGCCCCTCCCTCAAGACAGCATTGAAGGCCACGACTGTTGCAGGCATCGCCGCCGTCATGCTTTCGACCGGCATTCCCGCCCAGATCATGCCGACTTTCGCGGCCCCCGTCAGCGTCAACGCTCCGCAGGCCCCGAGCTTCGCGGATGTGGTTTCCGCCGTTTCTCCCGCAGTTGTTTCCGTCCGCGTCAAGTCCGACACCCAGCCGGTTTCCGATGACAGCGGCAACTATTCCTTCAACTTCGGTGGCCGTGGTCTGGACGAACTGCCGGACGACAGCCCGCTGAAGCGTCTCTTCCGTCAGTTCGGTGGTCAGATGCCGGGCGGCCCCGATGGCGGCCAGAATGGCAAGGGCAAGCAGGAACATGCCGAACGCGGCAAGCAGCATTATCTTCGCCCGGTCGCACAGGGCTCCGGCTTCTTCATCTCCGAAGACGGCTATATCGTCACCAACAACCATGTGGTTTCCGATGGTCAGGCCTATACGGTCGTGCTGAACGATGGGACCGAGCTTGACGCCAAGCTGGTCGGCAAGGACAGCCGCACCGATCTGGCGCTGCTCAAGGTCGATGCGCCGGCCCGCAAGTTTACCTATGTATCCTTTGCCGATGACAGCAAGGTCCGCGTCGGTGACTGGGTCGTCGCCGTCGGCAATCCGTTCGGCCTCGGCGGCACCGTGACCGCCGGCATCGTCTCCGCCCGCGGCCGCGATATCGGCTCCGGCCCCTATGACGATTATATCCAGGTCGATGCGGCCGTGAACCGGGGCAACTCGGGTGGCCCGACCTTCGACCTTAACGGTCAGGTCGTCGGCATCAACACCGCGATCTTCTCTCCGTCGGGCGGCAATGTCGGCATCGCCTTCGCGATTCCCGCCTCCACCGCCAAGGACGTGATCGCCGACCTGATGAAGGACGGCAAGGTCGCCCGCGGCTGGCTCGGTGTGCAGATCCAGCCGGTGACCCAGGATATCGCCGACTCGCTCGGCCTGAAGGAAGCCACCGGTGCGCTGGTCGTTGCCCCGCAGGAAGATTCTCCTGGCCAGAAGGCCGGCATCAAGCAGGGTGACATCATCCGCCAGGTCAACGGTCAGCCGGTCAAGGATGCCCGCGATCTCGCCCGCCGCATTGCCGCCTTCGGCCCCAATGCCAAGGTCGACCTTGACGTATGGCGTGAGGGCAAGGAGCAGACCATCCCGGTCACGCTCGGCGACATGGCCAAGGACGATACCGCATCGGCCGACGACGATCAGGGCCAGGAAGCCCCGACGCCGTCGAGCGAGAAGGCGCTGGCAAACCTCGGCATCACCGTTTCTCCGGCTGAAGACGGTAAGGGCCTGGCCGTTACCGATGTCGACCCCGACTCCGAAGCTGCAGCCCGCGGCCTGAAGAACGGCGAGAAGATCATCTCGGTCAACAACAAGAAGGTCGCCTCCGCCGGTGATGTCGGCAAGGTTCTCGACCAGGCCAAGAAGGACGGCCGCACCCGCGCGCTGTTCCAGGTCGAGGCCGACGGCTCCAGCCGCTTCATTGCCCTGCCGATCAGCGAAGGCTGATCGGCGGCACGGATTGGTTCTGCGGTAGTGGCACCTCCAGGCTAACCGCAGGGCCCAGACGAAGGGGGCGCCGCCGGCAACGGCGACGCCCCGTTCCGTTGGACACGTCGCCCCAAGGAGTTTTGAATGCAGATCACCCCCCCACATTCTCGCTCGGCCGGCGATTCCTTTGGTGCAAAAATCGCCGGCGACGCTATTGTCCCGCACATGAAGATTCTGGTTATCGAAGACGATCTCGAGGCGGCAGCCTACATGACGAAGGCCTTTCGTGAGGCAGGCATCATTGTCGACCACGCAAGCGACGGCGAAAGCGGTCTGTTCATGGGCAGCGAGAATGCCTATGACGTCATGGTCATCGACCGCATGCTGCCGCGCCGCGACGGACTTTCCGTCATCAGCGAATTGCGCAAGCGCGGCGTCAATGCGCCGGTCCTGATCCTGTCCGCTCTCGGCCAGGTGGACGACCGGGTGACAGGTCTGCGCGCCGGCGGCGATGATTACCTGCCCAAGCCCTATGCCTTTTCCGAGCTTCTGGCCCGCGTCGAAGTGCTGGGTCGCCGCAAGGGCGCGCCCGAGCAGGACATGATCTACCGCGTCGGCGATCTGGAACTCGACAGGCTTTCCCATGAGGTCAAGCGCGCCGGCAAGGACATCCTGCTGCAGCCGCGCGAATTCCGCCTGCTCGAATATCTGATGAAGAATGCCGGCCAGGTCGTCACCCGCACCATGCTGCTCGAAAACGTCTGGGACTATCACTTCGATCCGCAGACCAACGTCATCGACGTGCATGTCTCGCGCCTGCGCTCGAAGATCGAGAAGGATTTCGAGAAGCCGCTCCTGAAGACCATTCGCGGCGCCGGATACATGATCAAGGACGAGGGATAATGCTCGCCCGCCTCGGCCAGCGGTCGCGTCTCATGTTCCGCTCGACGGCAGTCCGCCTGTCGGCACTTTACATGCTGCTCTTCGCGCTCTGTGCCGCGTTTCTCGTCATCTATGTCACGGCTTTGTCCGAACGGACGCTGGTGCAGCAGACGCGCCAGACGATCCAGGAAGAGATTAGCGACATCCAGCGCGCTTATGATCGCGGCGGCGTCAATCTCGTCCTGCGCATCATGGAACGCCGCGCCCGCCAGCCCGGTGCCAATCTCTATGTGATTGCCGGGCCGAGCGGCGATATCCTGGCGGGTAACGTATCCTCCGTACAGCCGGGCGTGCTCGACAATGCCGGCTGGACCGACACGCCTTTCATCTACGAGCCCTTCGCCGAACAGGCGGACCGCAGACGTCATCTCGCTGTGGCCGACGTGCTTCTGATCGAAAACGGCCTGCGGGTGATGATCGGCCGCGACCTCGGCGATCCGAGCCGCTTCCGCTACATCGTCCGCCAGGCATTGATGGTGGCGCTTGCCATCATGGGCCTCGGCGCTCTGGTGATCTGGTTCGGCATCGGCCGCAACGCGCTGAAACGCATCGACCGCATGTCGGCCGCCAGCCAGAAGATCATGGCTGGCGATCTGTCGCAACGCTTGCCGGTCGGTCGCTCCGGCGATGAATTCGACCGCCTGTCCGGCTCGCTGAATGCCATGCTCGGGCGCATCGAGAAGCTGAACGAGGGGCTGCGGCAGGTTTCCGACAACATCGCCCACGACCTGAAGACACCGCTGACAAGATTGCGCAACAAGGCCGCCGATGCACTCGGCGAGGATCGCGAGGATGTGCGAAAGACTGCGCTCGAAGGTATTATCGGCGAGTCCGACCAGCTGATCCGCACCTTCAACGCGCTCCTGATGATCTCGCGCGTCGAGGCGGGCTCGCTTGCCGCCGAAATGTCCAAGGTCGATCTCTCGGCCATTTCCGCCGACAGCGCCGAACTCTACGAGCCGGTGGCCGAGGAGGCGGGGATTGCGCTCGTCACCGAGATAGATCCCGGCCTCACCGTCAACGGCAATCGCGAACTGGTCGGCCAGGCAATCTTCAACCTTCTCGACAATGCGATCAAATATGCCTGCGAGGGCAATGACCAGCCCATGATCCGGGTCGCGCTAACCTCTGCCGCCACCGAGATCAGGCTGGCAATCTGCGACAACGGTCCGGGCGTGCCCGCGGACAAGCGCGGCGAGGTGATCAAGCGCTTCTTCCGCCTCGATGAAAGCCGCTCCAAGCCGGGTACAGGGCTCGGCCTGTCGCTGGTCGAAGCCGTGATGGAACTGCATGGTGGACGGCTCGAACTCTCCGCCATCGACGAGACGAACACCGCGGCCCCCGGCCTGACGGTGACGATGGTGTTCCCGGTGGTGAAGTGAGCAGTTCCAAAGGCTGCCCCTCACCCTAGCCCTCTCCCCGCAAGCGGGGCGAGGGGACGTGCCCCGATTGAGGCGAGGAGAGTGCTGCTTATGTCCTTCTCCCCGTCACTACGGGGAGAAGGTGGCGGCAGCTGGATGAGGGGCTTCATCCAACGCGAAGATTGACCTCGCTTCACACCAGCGCCGGCGCCAGGTTCATCAGCAGCACCATCACCAGCCCGACGACCGAGACGATCGATTGGATGATCGAGATCGTTGCCGTGGCTTCGCCCATCGACATGCCGAAGGATTCCTTCACCAGCCAGAAACCTGCATGGTTGGCATAGTTGAAGAACAGCGAGCCGCAGCCGACCGAGAGTGCCAGCAGCGAGGCATTGAGCGACGGGTCGTGCGCGACGAGCGGCGCGAGCAGGCCGGAGGCCCCGACGATGCCGACGGTTGCCGATCCGGTCGAGACAGACAAGAGCATGGCGATGATCCAGCCGAGCGCCAGCGGCGAAACCGCCAGATGCTGGCTCATATGCATGATCGCATCGCCCACTTTCGCATCGGTCAGCACATGCTGGAATGCGCCGCCGCCGGCGATGATCAAAAGCACGTTGGCGATCGGCTTGACGCTGGCCGACATCGACGAGCGCAACTGCTCGCTATTGCCGCCGCGGCTGTAGATCAGCGAACAGGCTGCAAACAGCACGCCGATCAGCATGGCGATCGCCGGGTCGCCGACGAAGTCGGTCACCGACAGGATCGCCGAGCCCTTCGGCAGGATCAATTCGGCCACGGCATGAAACAGCATCAGGACCGCAGGCAGAAGTGCCGCGAGAAGGCTGAGGCCGAGGCTGGGCGGCGTCCGTGTGACGGATGAATCCTCGTCGCTTTCCGCCGAAAACTGTTCGATCAGGCCCTGATCGGGTTTGACCTTCAGGCGCGGCGTGATGATCGCGCCATAGAGCGGGCCGCCGATGATGATCGCCGGGATGGCGGCGATGAAGCCGTAAAGCATCGTCGCGCCGACATTGGCATTGAGCGAGGCGATGGCGGTCAGCGGGCCGGGATGCGGCGGCACCATGCCATGCATCGAGGCGAGGGCGGCAATGACTGGCACGCCGACATAGACATAGGCCGATCCCTTGATGCTCGAATTCTGGTCGAGCTTGCGGGCAACGCTGAAGATCAGCGGCAACAGAACGACGAGCCCGACCTCGAAAAACATCGGAATGCCGATGATGAAGGCAGCGCCCGCCATCGCCCATGGCAGCATGCGGGTCGAGGTTTTCGACAGGATCAGGTTGGAAATGCTGTCGGTCACGCCGCCTGCCGCAAGGATCCGGCCGAGCATGGCGCCGAGCGCGACGACAAGCCCAACTGCGCCAAGCGTATTGCCGGCACCCGTCTCGATCGACTTGATCAGCTTGTCGCCCGGCATGCCTGTCACCAGTCCGACGGCGATTGAGGTTATCAGCAGCGCCAAAAGCGGATGAAGCCGCACGCGCGAGACGATCAGCATGACGAGGAAAAGCACGCTGGCGAGTGCGGCGCCAAGCAGCCAGATATCGGTGGAACTCATGATTACTCCCGGGGGTATATGGCGGGCTGCGGCAATCGCGATGGCTCCAGACACCAGGATTGCCGAAGGATAACCCGCAAGAAGCGGAGCCGGCTCGACTCCGACGAGGCAGGGCCTATCTAAAACGCCTATATTTGCCGTTCGTCAATTGCTTGTGGATCGAGCGTGCCGATTGTCGCTTCCCGCTGTTTGTGTTTGCGACGGCTGCAGCTATGAAACGGCAGGGAGGAAACCGATGAATGAACGGGATCGGCTCGATGCCGTGGCGGCAGACGTCGTCAGGCCATTGAACCAGACGGAGGCAAAGGCCGCTCTGGCCGTGCTGAAGGAAATCGGCGCGTCACAGCCATCCGTGGCCCGGATGCTGAAACAGCCTTCGGCCCTGAAGGAATTTCTCGTCGCGGCCTTCTCGCTCTCGCCCTATCTGCGCGACACCGCCGGCACCCATCCGGGTCTTGTCGCCGATGCCATCGCCCGGCCGATCGGACCGTGGTTGTCGGAGCTTGTCGAACAGGCACGTCAGAGTTGGCGGCCTGTCGGCGAAAGGATCCCGACCGAGGCCGAGTTGATGACTGCGCTGAGGACGGCCAAGCGAGCCTTCAGCTTCGTCCTCGCACTCGCCGATCTCGCCCGCATCTTCACCGCCGTCGACACGACGCGCTGGCTGAGCGACTTCGCCGAGGCCTCGGTTGCTGCGGCCATTGATCATCTGGCTCTCGCAGCCCATCACGGCGGCAAGCTGACGCTTGTCGATGAGGCCGATCCAAGCCGCGGTTCGGGCCTGATCGTGCTCGGCATGGGCAAGCTCGGCGGACGCGAGCTCAACTATTCCTCCGACATCGACATCGTCGTCTTCTACGATCCTGATGCAGGTATCCTTGCCGATCCGCTCGATGCGTCGGAGACCTATAGCCGGATGATGCGCCGGCTGGTGCGCATCCTGCAGGACCGCACCGCAGATGGCTATGTGTTCCGCACCGACCTGCGCCTGCGCCCCGATCCGGGCTCCACACCGCTTGCCGTCTCCGTCGATGCGGCGCTGATCTACTATGAGGGCAGGGGCCAGAACTGGGAACGCGCCGCCTTCATCAAGGCGCGGCCGGTGGCGGGCGATATCGAGGCCGGCGAGAATTTCCTCAGGCTCCTGACGCCCTTCGTCTTCCGCAAATATCTCGACTACGCGGCGATCGCCGATATTCATTCGATCAAGCGGCAGATCCATGTCCACAAGGGGCACGGTGCCATTGCCGTCAAGGGTCATGACGTCAAGCTCGGCCGCGGCGGCATTCGCGAGATCGAGTTCTTCGCCCAGACTCAGCAGCTGATTGCTGGCGGCCGCATGCCGGCACTGCGCACGCGGCAGACGCAAGGAGCGCTGGAAGCGCTGGCGGAGGCGAAGTGGATCAAGCCGGAAATCGCCACGGCGCTCACCGAGGCCTACTGGTTCCTGCGCGATATCGAGCATCGCATCCAGATGGTGCATGACGAGCAGACCCACCGCCTGCCGGAGACCGATGCCGAATTGAAGCGCATCTCCTTCATGCTGGGCTATGCCGATCTGGCGCCCTTCTCGACGCGGCTGGAGGCCGTGCTGAAGACCGTCGAGCGTCGCTATTCGCGGCTGTTCGAGCAGGAGGAACACCTGTCGGGCGGTGCCGGCAACCTGGTCTTCACCGGCCAGAAGGACGATCCTGACACGCTGAAGACATTGGCGGAACTCGGCTTCGACCGCCCGGCCGACATGTCGCGGATGATCCGCACCTGGCATTCCGGCCGCTACCGCGCCACCCAATCGGTCGAGGCGCGCGAGCGGCTGACGGAAATGATGCCGGCTTTGCTGAAAGCTTTCGGCACCAGCCGCCGGGCCGACGAGGCGCTATTGCGCTTCGACAGCTTTCTGAAGGCTCTGCCGGCCGGCATCCAGCTTTTTTCGCTGATCGGCAACAATCCGCCGCTCCTGTCCTTGATCGTCACCATCATGGCCTCGGCGCCGCGGCTTGCCGATATCATTGCCTCGCGCCCGCATGTCTTCGACGGCATGCTCGATCCCGGCCTGATGGCCGAATTGCCGACGCGCGACTATCTGGCGAGACGGCTCGATACCTTCCTCTCCGGTTCCCGCCATTATGAAGATCGCCTCGACCGGCTGCGCATCTTCGCCGCCGAGCAGCGTTTCCTCATCGGCGTCAGGTTGCTGACCGGAGCGATCTCCGGCGCCGATGCTGGCCGCGCCTTCACCCATCTGGCGGATCTCCTGATCGATGCCGCCCTGCAGGCGGTCGTCAGTGAGATCGAATCCGCCCACGGCCCCTATCCGGGCGGCCGGGTGGCGGTGATGGGCATGGGCAAGCTCGGCTCGTTCGAGCTGACCGCAGGCTCGGACGTCGACCTCATCCTTCTCTATGACTATGATGGCGATGCTGCGGAAAGTACGGGCCCCAAGCCGCTCGATCCGCAGCGCTATTTCACCCGCCTGACGCAGCGGCTGATCGCGGCTCTCTCCGCGCCGATGGCGGAAGGCGTGATCTTCGAAGTCGACCTTCGCCTTCGCCCCTCCGGCAACAAGGGCCCGGTCGCCACCCGCATCGGCGCCTTTGCCAAATACCAGCGCGAGGAAGCCTGGACCTGGGAACATATGGCCCTGACCCGCGCAAGGATGGTCTGCGGCGACGAAAGCCTCAAGGCCGAAGCGAAGGCGGTGATTTCGGACGTCCTGTCGGTCCGGGCCGATATCGGAAGGATCTCCGCCGACGTCATCGAGATGCGGGCCCTGATCGAGACGGAAAAGCCGCCTGTCGATATCTGGGACCTGAAGCTCGTGCCCGGCGGTCTGGTGGATATCGAATTCATCGCCCAGTATCTGCGCCTGATCGCACCGGCAAAGAATATTTCCGCCGACACCTACGGCTTGTCGACGGGCGAGGCATTGAAGGCGCTGGGCGATAGTCTCATGGCGCCGGCCGATCTCGATACTTGCCTCGAAGCACTCGGGCTTTTCACCGAACTGTCGCAGATCATCCGCCTGTGTGTCGAAGGCACGTTCGACGCCGCCGATGTGCCCTCAGGCCTTGCTGAACGCATCTGCCGCGCCGGCGACTGCCCGGATATGGGCACGCTGGAAGGAGAGGTCAGGCGGCTGTCGGAGAAGGTTCGGGAAGTTTTCGGAAAGGTCGTGGGGTAAGATTAGCCCCTCTCCAACAAAATCTAGCACTTAGCTTTGCTAAGATGCTGATTTTGTAACCTCTCCCGCAGGGGGAGAGGGAATATCTGCTGCTGCCGCGGGCGCCTGTCTCTCCCCTTGCGGGAGAGAAAGCGATTTCAACATCTTAGCGTCAGCTAAGTGTTAGAAATCGCAAGAGAGGGGCTTTTCTGCGTCAGGAGTTCTCATTCCCTCTTCACGCCACCCTCTTGTGTGTTTCCGGTCGGCGTTGCTCGACGAAGGCGCGGTCGGGAATATGTAGCGACACGGCGGTACCCTTGCCCATCTTCGAGCGGATGCGCATCTTGCCGCCATGCAGCGCCACCAGCGAGCGGGAGATCGCAAGGCCGAGGCCGGAGCCGCCCTTGCTCTTGGCATACTGGCTCTGCACTTGTTCGAACGGCTGGCCGATCTTCGACAGCGCTTCTTTCGGAATGCCGATGCCGCTGTCGGCGATCGTCAGCATCAGGCCCTTTTCCAGCCGGCGCACGCGCAGTTCGATACTGCCGCCGGCATTGGTGAATTTCACCGCGTTGGAGAGAAGATTGAGCATCACCTGCTTCAGCGCGCGGCGGTCGCCGATCATTTCCAGCGCCTCAGGCAGATGGTGGTGGATCGAGATGTTCTTCTCCTGTGCGGCAATCGCCGTCAGACGCAGGCTCTCCTCGACCAGCGGTGCCAGATCGACCAGCTCCGAATGGATGCGCATATGGCCAGCCTCGATCTTCGACATGTCGAGAATGTCGTTGATGACGTTGAGCAGATGCTTGCCGCTGTCGTGGATGTCCTTGGAATATTCGCCATACTTGGCCGAGCCGAGCGGACCGAACATGTTGTTCATCAGGATTTCGGAGAAGCCGAGAATGGCGTTGAGCGGGGTGCGCAGCTCGTGGCTCATATTGGCGAGGAATTCCGACTTCGCCTTGTTGGCGGCCTCGGCGCGTTCCTTCTCTGCCTGGTAATTGGCATTGG
Organism: Neorhizobium sp. NCHU2750; assembly: GCF_003597675.1. Taxonomy (NCBI): domain Bacteria; kingdom Pseudomonadati; phylum Pseudomonadota; class Alphaproteobacteria; order Hyphomicrobiales; family Rhizobiaceae; genus Neorhizobium; species Neorhizobium sp. NCHU2750. The sequence continues at coordinate 872,745 of NZ_CP030827.1, forward strand.
CGACGGAAAGCTCGGCCTTCTGGCGTTCCAGCGTCTTCTGCGAGGCGGAAAGGTCGCCGATCGTTGCCATCAGCCGGCGCTCGCTGTGGCGCAGGCGGTCCTGGTGACGCTTCAACAGCGTGATGTCGGTGCCGACCGAAACCGTGCCGCCATCGCGGGTGCGGCGCTCGTTGATCTGCAGCCAGCGCTCGTCGGCAAGCTGCACTTCCGTCGTGCGGGAAAATCCACTTCCATCCGCATCGGCGACGCGGCGTTCGATCACCGGGCGGGCCGCCGCGGCATTGACCGTGGTCCGCTCCGTGCCCGGAACCAGAACATTGTCCGGCAATCCATAAGCCTGCTGGAAATGCGCGTTGCACATGACGAGCCGGTCGTTCTTGTCCCACAGCACGAAGGCTTCCTGCGTGCATTCGATGGCGTCGGCCAGCCGCTGGTCTGCCTCGGCATAACGCTGGGCCAGACGGTGCTGCTCGGTCACGTCCATGGCAATCCCGATCACATGCACCCGGCCGGCGGAGTTGCGGATCACCTGGGCGCGGGCGCGCATCCAGACATAGTGGCCGGCCGCATGGCGCATGCGGAACACCTGATCGACCTGCTTGGCATTGCCGCGGCCGATGGCACGCGCCAGCGCATAGATATTGCCGTCCGACGGATGCATCATCCGGGCCGCATCGGCAAACGAAATGATGCTGCCGGCCGGCGGCAGGCCGAGCATTTCATACATTGACCCCGACCAGAAAAGCCGGCGGTTGGTAACGTCGAAATCCCAGAGCCCGCAGCGCCCGCGCGACAGCGCCGCCTCGATCCTCAGGTTCGATTCGAAGAATGTCTCGTCCGCATCGCGGGCCCGCTTCACCTGCGTGTAATAGGCATAGAGGATGACGAGAAGAACCGCCGAGATGCCGGTGAAGATCGTCACGTTGAGCGACACTTCGCTGCGCATGAACTCGTCCGCCGTCGCCAGCGAATGGGCCGTCACGATCAGCGCGCCATTGTCGCCGACCGGCAGGATCGAGGCATAATGGGCAATATCGCCGAGATAGGTTTCGATCACGCCGCCGGTATCCCCGAAGCGGCGGATGGTGGCGGTTTCGGGCAGAAGCGAGGCGAGGCGGTGGCCGATATAGGGAGCGGCCTGCTTGGAGCCGCCGAAGATCACGCCCGCGCTGTTGACCAGGAGGGTGAACGATCCATGCGCCTCGGAATCGGACGGCAGGAATGCGGAAAGGCGGGCTTCGGCGGCGCTGCGGTCGCCGGCGGTAAACAAGGCATCCTGACCGGAAAAGACCGCCTTGGCCGCTGCGGCCATCACGGCGGTCGACCGGCGCGCCTCGTCCTGCATCCGGCCATGTTCGCCCATGATGCCGAGAATGCGCGACGCGGCAACGACGATCAGGAAGGCGATGATCAGCAGCGGGATCGCGCGCTTGAGGATCAGTTCCAGACGGGAGGGCTGATGCAGAACAGGCTTGGCCGCCATCGACGGTTCGCCGGAAACCGCTCTTTTCAGAGCCGTTACTTTCGGAAATTTAAGGCACAGTTTAGCGCCGGCCGCGGTGACCCGCTGCACATCCGAGATCGTGTTCATCTAGTCCCTCATGGATGATTCGGTGCGCCGCCCGCCCGAATCTGCCCTAATGAATCATAGAGTGATTCTTCGTGTCCAGAGGCTTGGTAATATTTCGTTAACCATATGAAAAAGGCTGCATTTCAGGCCTTTTGAAGAGGCAAATCACCGCCTCGTGCCGGCAAAATCCGGATGCCAGATTTGTCGTCGCGTCAAGCAACCTGTGCTGAAATGTGTCAATTGTGGCAAAAAACATCAGCCCTGCGGACCGCGCCAAAAGACCTTGCGCGGCCCGTGGAGTGTCATGCGCGAACCGCGCCACCCCTGGCCGTCGCCATCGATAGGGTGGCAAGCGAAATCATCACCACACCATAGATATAGGCAGTGGTCGTCAACCCGATCGCAGGCGCGGCAAAGCCCGCAATGATCGCCGGCACCGCAAAGGCGAGATAGCTCTCTATGAGAAAGGCGGCGAAGAGCTCGGCCCGCTCATGCGGCTCGGCGAGCGGCAGGAGGATGCGCAGGATATTGGAGAAGACCGCGCCGAAGCCCAGCCCCGCCAGCGCCGTGCCGGCAAACAACACGCCGACGGCCTGCAGATGAATGCCCGATAGCGTGATGGCGACACCGGCAATCAGCGCCGTCGTGCCGTTGAACAGCACCCGTTGAGGCGAAAATGTGCGGAAGATCAGCACCGAGGCCGTGCCGCTCAGCATCAGGGTTGCAACCACTGCAGCGCCGACAAAGGGCGAGGCGATGCCGGTTGCGATCGTCACAAGGCTCGGCATCAGCGACAGGTAGAGGCCGCCGAGCGACCATGCGGCGACATTGACCGGCGTCATGCGCAGGAGCGTCGCACGGGCCTGCCGCGGTACGCTGACATGCGGGCGAAGTGCGGTAAGCGCGCCGGGGCGGGGCGAGATCGTCTCCGGCATCAGCGCCAGCGCGACAATCGCCATGCTCGTCAGCGCCAGAAGCACGATATAGACGAGCTGTGTCGGGTAGGGCGCATAGCTGACCAGCACGCCGCCGAGCAGCGAACCGATGGTCAGGCCGAGAAAGGCGGTGATGCCGTTCAGCAGCGGCGCCCGTGCCTTGTCCGTGTCGAGGATCGTCGCACCGAATGTCGGAAAGGCGATGCCGGTGGCAAAGCCCTGGATGATCCGGGCCGCAAGCAGCATCGTGCCGGATGAGGCATAGATGAAGACGACCATGGCAACGGCATTGATGATGAGCGCCAGAAGCATCAGCGGGCGCCGGCCGAGAAAGTCGGAAAGCCCGCCGAAGGTCAGCAGCGCTGCCAGAAGCGCGAAGGCGTAGGATCCGAAGATCACCGTGATCATGCCGGGCGTCAGGTGGAAGGTCTGCTGGTAGAGATGGTAGATCGGTGTCGGCGCGCTGCTGCAGGCCAGCATCATCACCGCACCGAGAAAACTGAACACCGTCATGCGGGAAATGCCGGAGCCAGCCGGGGATGCGACAGGATTGCTCATGATATCACCTTAACGCAAATTATTAGCGTTAGTGGCATATAGTTGCGATTGCGATCTAATGCAATATATTTGCGTTAAGGCGCATCGAGAAGATTTGCATTCGCCTTTTATCGGCGAGCTGTGAAAAAGACGGCGCGGACAGGGCGCCTCATCGCGGCGATGATGCTCCTAGACTAAGATCGCGGACCGGCAGGTCCGGCAGGAGACTATGATGGCAAGGGAAATGTTGCGTCAGGGTGGGCGCAGTGCGCGTATCCAGACGGCAGTCCATGAGACGGTACGCGAGCTTCTGAAAACGGTCGATCGCAGCGCCATCACGGTGCCGATGATCGCCGAAAAGGCGGGCGTCACGCCATCGACCATCTATCGCCGTTGGGGCGATATCGGCGATCTTCTGGCCGATGTCGCACTCGCCCATATGCGGCCGATCTCGCAACCCGCGGATACCGGTGCCATGCGCACCGATATCGAGACCTTCATCGTCGAATATGCCGAGGAAATGTCGTCGCGTCTCGGCCGCGAAATGCTGCAGGATATTGTCGGCAGCTCCTCGGGCGGTGGTGCGGCGGAGCGCTGCTGCCACTACACGATCCATCACCTCGAAACCCTGCGCGACAGGGCCGAGCAGAGGGGAGAGGCGGTATTCGACGTGGATGCGGCCATGGACAAGCTGGTGGCGCCGATCGTCTACCACATCATGTTCCGCGATCGCGACGTGACGCCCGACTATTGCCGGGCGCTGATTTCGGAATTTCTGGAGGAGCGCGCCGGCAACTGATTGCCGGCAGGAGCGCTCAGCCCTTCAGCATCCGCTCAACGATATCGCGGACATCGGTGGAGAGCGCTGCGGCCTTCTGGATCTTTTCGAGCGCCTTGCGCGCCTTGGCGGCCCGCACCGACTCCAGCGAGCTGAACGAGCGCATCGAAGTCAGGATGCGGGCGGCAAGCTGCGGGTTCTTCTTGTCGATCGCGAGAATCTGTTCGGCGAGGAAATCATACCCCTTGCCGTCGGTGCGGTTGAAGCCGGTCGGGTTGCCGAAGGCAAGCGCGCCGACGAGCGAGCGGACCCGGTTCGGGTTTCCGGCGTTGAAGCGCGGGTTTTCCATCAGTCCCTTGACCCGCTCCAGCGCATCTCTGCCCGGAATGGTCGCCTGGATCGAGAACCACTTGTCGATGACGAGAGGATTGCCGTCGAAGCGGGTGAGGAAGCTTGCAAGCGCCGCCGTCGTCTCGGATGCATCCGGGAAGCGGTGTGCCATGAGCGTCAGCGACTGCGCGAGATCCGTCATGTTGTCGGCGGCACCGAATGCCTCGGCGGCTCGCGACGGCGTGCCTTCCGCGTAGGTGAGATAAGAGAGGGCGGCACTGCGCAGCGAGCGCTTGCCGGCACTTTCCGCATCCGGCGAATAGGCGCCTTCGGTCTTCATCTCGTCATAGAGGCGAACGAAGATTTCTTCTCCGGCCTTGGCGATTGCCTCGTGCACGGCCTTGCGGCCGGCATGGATCGCGTCGGGATCGTTGTTGCCGCCGAGTGCGCGGGCAATGTCGGCCTCGCTCGGCAGATTGAGGGCCTGCGCCCGGAAGGCAGGCTCCAGATTGCTGTCGCCGGCACATTCCAGCAGTGCCGAGACGAAGGCGTCATCGCACACGACTTCGTGGCCCTCGCGCGCATCGGCGGCCGCCTTGGTCAGGTTCGGCAGGGCGAGATCCGTCAGTGCCTGCCAGCGCGAGAACTGATCGCTGTCATGGCGGGCGATATGGACGAGATCGGCCGACGACTGGTCGAAGGCAAGGTTGATCGGCGCCGAGAAGGATCGGTTGAGCGACAGGACCGGCCGCGACGAGATACCGGAAAAGGTGAAGCGCTGGCTGCGCTCGGTCAGGTGCAGCACATCGCCCGTCACCTCACCACCGGTTACCGACTTCGGCTCGGCGATCGATCCATTGTCGAGGATCAGCGCGAAGGAGAGCGGAACATGCACCGGCTCCTTGTTCGGCTGGCCGGGCGTGGCAGGCGTCATCTGCTCGAGCGACAGGGTGAACTCTCCGCTTGCCGCATCATAGGCGCCGGATGCCGTCACCAGCGGCGTTCCCGCCTGCACATACCAGCGGAAGAACTGCTTGAGGTCCCGGCTGCTCGCCTCTTCGAAGCAGGCGACGTAATCCTCCACCGTGACGGCCTGGCCGTCATGCCGTTCGAAATAGAGGTCCATGCCCTTGCGGAAGGCGTCGTGTCCGAGCACGGTGGCGATCATCCGGGTGATCTCGGCACCCTTTTCGTAGATCGTCATCGTGTAGAAATTGTTGATCTCGCGATAGCTATCGGGACGCGGCGGATGCGCCAGCGGGCCGGCATCTTCCGGGAACTGCTCCGATTTCAGGTTGCGAACGTCGGCAATCCGCTTGACCGGGCGCGAGCGCATGTCGGAGGAAAATTCCTGGTCGCGATAGACCGTCAGGCCTTCCTTCAGGCAGAGCTGGAACCAGTCGCGGCAGGTGATGCGGTTGCCGGTCCAGTTGTGGAAATATTCATGCGCGATGATGCGCTCGATATTGGCATAGTCCTGGTCGGTCGCCGTTTCCGGGTCGGCCAGCACGTATTTGTCGTTGAAGATGTTGAGGCCCTTGTTTTCCATGGCCCCCATGTTGAAGTCGGACACGGCGACGATCTGGAAGATGTTGAGATCGTATTCGCGGCCGAACCGCTCCTCGTCCCATTTCATCGATCGCTTCAGCGCATCCATGGCATAGGCGGCGCGCGGCTCCTTGCCGTGCTCCACATAGATTTTCAGCGCCACTTCGCGGCCCGACATCGTCTCGAACGTGTCTTCGACGACGCCGAGATCGCCGGCAACCAGCGCAAACAGATAGGCAGGCTTCGGATGCGGGTCGAACCAGGCTGCAAAGGCGCGGCCTTCGTCATAGCCTGCGCCGCCGAGGAAGTTGCCGTTCGACAACATGACCGGATTGGCCGCCTTGTCACCGATGATGGTGATCGTATAGGGCGCCAGCACATCCGGGCGGTCCGGGAAATAGGTGATGCGGCGGAAACCCTCCGCCTCGCACTGGGTGCAATAGACGCCGTTGGTGCGATAGAGACCCATCAGCTTGGTATTGGCTTCCGGGTTGATGAAGGTGGTGATCGTCAGTTCGAAGGGCGTCTCGGCCGGCAGGTCGCGAACCGTCAGGCTCTGCGGCGTTGCGTCATACTGGCTGGCCGGCATCTCCTTCTGATCGAACAGCAGGCCGGAAAGCGAAAGCTCGTCACCGTCGAGCACCAGCGGCACGGACACATCCACACCTTCGCGCCGATGGAAGATCAGCCGCGCCTCGACCTTGGTATTGGTTGGATCTAGCTCAAACGTCAGGTCCACCCGTTCCAGGACAAAGTCAGTGGGGCGGTAATCCGCCAGATGCACGATCTGGCCCGTATCTGTGCGCATGATGTTTCCTGAAACGACTTGACGACTGGACGCGGCTAAGGGTTACCAGCCTCCGTTCAGACAGGCACGTTCCCCAACGCCGCGGCCATGATTGCACCCAATGCTAAACGATTGTTGAAGCCAGCCTAAAATAAAGTGTCGCAGCGACAGTATAGTGACCCATTCTTGAACAGCACTTACCGCGCACCGCTCTTATGAGGAGGAAGGCGCGCCTTCATGCGGTGGATGTGAAGTCGCATATGCTTCCTGTAATCTGCGGTCTTTTACTTGAAGCGACGACATGACGGGCGGGCTCTTGCAGATTCCGGGATGCCGAAACGAGGCCGCAGAATGATCTGCGGCCATAGGCTCAAATTTAGCACACGCTTCCCCACTTTTGCGTTACTCTGGCTGCCGAGTCCCCGCCAGTCGTCGTGTCAGATCGGTTAAGGCCGGTCGCAAAAGAGTTCCCAATGGCCTCCGATGCCCTCAATCCCCTTCGCGGGATCACGCTGAAAGTGTGTTCTGTCGTTGTCTTCGTCATGATGCAGGCCTGTATCAAGGCCGCTGGGCCGGATATTCCGGCCGGCCAGATCACCTTCTACCGGTCCGCCTTCGGCCTGGTACCGATCATGGCCTATCTCGCCTACCGCCGGGAACTTCTCCACGCCTTCCATACCGACAGCCCGTTCGGGCATCTCAAGCGCGGCACGCTTGGCATCCTCTCGATGATATTCGGCTTTTACGGTCTCATTCATCTGCCCATGCCGGATGCCATCGCGCTCGGCTATTCCATGCCGCTGATCGCCGTCGTCTTTGCTGCCGTGATCCTCAAGGAGACGGTGAGGCTCTATCGCTGGAGCGCGGTGGCGATCGGTTTCGTCGGGGTCGTTATCATTTCCTGGCCGAAACTCACCCTGTTCAGCTCCGGCGGCGCAGGCTCCGAACAGGCGCTGGGCGCGGTGGCGGTGCTGGTTGCCGCCGTCATGGGCGGATTTGCGATGATCCAGGTGCGCCAGCTCGTCAGCACCGAAAAGACGGCGACGATCGTGCTTTATTTCTCGCTGACGGCGGCGCTCTTCTCGATCATCAGCTTGCCGTTCGGCTGGGCGCCGCTGCCGATCGGCGTGCGCGCCTGCCTGATCGCGTCAGGCCTTTTCGGGGGGCTGGGCCAGATCCTTCTGACGGAAAGCTATCGCCAGGCGGATGTCTCCACCATTGCGCCCTTCGAATACACCTCGATCATTCTGGGTATCGCCATCGCCTATACGCTGTTCGGAGACATACCGACCGCCAGTACCCTGATCGGATCGGCCATTACCATCTCGGCCGGCATATTCATCATCTACCGCGAACATCAGCTTGGCCTGGAACGCAAGGCCGCGCGCAAGGCTTCTCCGCCGGGCGCGTGAGCGGAGCGGCACAGCAAAAATCCCCTGCGACGTCAGGCAAATGCCTTGGTCGAAGAGGATCACGTCGGTTCGAAAACGTTGGTGCCTTAAAGCGGTATGGCGGAGGAGGCGGGCGCTTCGCTGCGGGCCTTGCCGGCCTCGGAAAATTCGCGCGCAGCATTGACCGCAATGCCGATATGGCGAAGGTTTTCCCGGAGCGTGCGAAGAGCCCTGAAGATCGTTCTCATCACGCCCTCCTGTTCTCAGCGTTCGCGAAAATCGGCAAAGACTGCCGAGGGACGCGTGATGCTGTGCAGCGACGCCATGGCGCGCGACGTCATCTGTTCGTTCGTGGCCGAGCCGAAACGGTGATAGCCCTGCGTCGAACGTGGGCCGATCCCTGCGGCACGGAGTGTTTCAAAACCCGAATGGATCGGGCGGTAGCGGCTGGTCATTGCCTTGGTCCTTAAAGTGGTCCCTCCCAAGACATGGCTAATATTGTTTGAGCGCCGCTGATTCAGCAATGTGGCAGAACGCCACGCTGCCATGCATTTCGCGCATAGCGTGCTTCATAATTCCGTAATTTTTGCGCTTCGTCAGTTGATATGCACGAATAATGTGCAATCAGCCGCCGTTCATTCGGGTGCTGAAGGTGAGCAGGTCCTGCCAGGCGAATGCCTTGTTGGCAGGCGCAGCCAGCAATTCCTGGGGATGGAAGGTGGCGAGGGCGGCAATCTCCAGCCCTGCAATCGATGCATTGCGCCATTCGCCGCGCATGCTGTGAATGGTTCCGTTGCCGCCAAGGAAGAAGCGCGCCGGAAAATTACCGAGCAGGAGCAGTGTCTTAGGTTCTGCCAGCGCAACCTGCCGCTCGATGAACGGCCGGCAGATGTCGAGTTCCGCTTGCGATGGCATGCGGTTGCCCGGCGGCCGCCAAGGAATGACATTGGTCATCATCACGCGGTCGCGTGACAGGCCGATCGCAGCAAGCATGCGGTCCATCAACTCGCCGGCGCGGCCGCTGAACGGCGCCCCGTCGCGGTCGTCATCGGCATTCGGCATCGGCCCGACGATCATGATGCCGGAGGTAATGTCGCCGCTGGCAAACACGGTCGAGCGGGCGCTGTTCTTCAGATTGCAGCCGCCAAAGGCCTCAACTGCGTCCTTGAGTTCGCCAAGCGACCGGGCGCTCTCGGCAGCAAACCGGGCAGCCGCCACGGCGCCACCATCCGGCACGGCGGCAGAGGATTGCATGGAAGGGGGAGGGGAAGCCGCCTGCCTGCTGCGCGATGCCGGGCCGGTGCCGCTCGCAGCCTGCTGGCCGCCATTGCCTGCGTCCCGGTTGCCCGCATCTCTGGCACTGGCCGGCACGCGAGCCTGCGCCTTGGCCGCCTTCTGCGCTTCGAACTGGGCGATCCGATCGATCGGCGCATCGTCGACCAGCCACTCGACCCCGGCATCCGTATAGAAATGCAGGAGTGCTGAGAGTTCGGCCGGATCGAGGTTCGAGGCGCTGGAGTTCATGGGGGCACCCTATAGCATGTGTGCGCCGGGTGGGAACGGGGCTGGCCAAGATTGTAAGGGACCACTCGAAAGAATTGCCTCGAGTGAAGCTCGGCAGATCGACTGAGTTTTGACCCTAGGCCCTCCCCCTTGTGGGGAGGGTTGGGAGGGGAATTTCTTGCAAGCCGCTCAGTCGCTGGTGGGCATATCCGCTCACGCTGCCCATTCGCCGACATTGTCGCTTTCGCCGATCAAAGCCAGGCCATGGGCAATCGACAGCAGCTCGCCGCCGCTTTCGATCTTGAATGCATCGAAACGCTCCGTGAAGATGCGCCTGACCGCCGGCACGAAGGACGTGCCGCCGGTCAGGAACACCTTGTCCACCTGTTCGGGCGTGGTCTTGGTCTTCTCCAGCACATCGTCGAGCGCGCCTTCGATGCGACCGAGATCGTCGGCGATCCAGGTCTCGAAATCGGCCCGCTTGACCACCTTGCGCCCCGCCTTGCCGAGCGGCGAAAAATTGAACTCCGCCTCTTCCGCCGAAGACAGCGCCATCTTGGTCGCCGAGATCGACTGATAGAGCGGATAGCCCTCGTCATGCTCGACGAGATCGATGAACAGTTCCAGCTTGTCCGGATCGACCGCCGACCGCACCAGCGATTTCAGGTCGTTGAATTCACGGGTGGTCTTGAAGATCGACAGCTGGTTCCAGCGCGAGAAATTGGCATAGTAGCTCGACGGCACCTCGAGCAGCTTGTCGAAGCTCTTGAACATCGTGCCCTTGCCGATTTCCGGCGCCACCAGATGTTCGATCATCCTCGCGTCGAAATGATCGCCGGCGATGCCGACGCCCGAATGGCCGATCGGCTTTGCCGTCAGCTTGCCGCCGTGGCGTTCGAAGCGGATCAGCGAATAGTCGGTCGTACCGCCGCCGAAATCGGCGACCAGCACATTGGCATCGCTCTTCAGCGTCTGGGCGAAGTAATAGGCGGCCGCGACCGGCTCGTAGACATAGTGGATCTCGGGAAAGCCGAGCCGCGTCAGCGCCTCGTTATAGCGCTCGGTGGCCAGCTTCGGGTCGGGGCTGGCGCCGGCAAAATGCACCGGCCGGCCGGCCACGAGACGGGACACTTCCGATGGCCAGTAGCCCTCCGCATAGGCCTTCAGCCGCTTGAGGAAGATCTCCATCAGGTCTTCGAACGTGTGACGCCGGGCAAAGACCAGCGTGCCCTGGAAGAGCGCACTTGCCGCAAAGGTCTTGATCGACTGCAGGAAGCGTGCGTCGCCCGGATTGTCGATGAACTGACGGATCGCCGCCTGTCCGGCCTCGACCTTCAATGCCTGCGCGCCGAGCTGCGCATCCTTCATGAAGGACAGCGCCGTGCGCATGGAATCGGTGACGCCGGCGCTGCTCGAAAACTGCATCGAATGCGTGCTGTTGTCGCCGTCCGCCAGCGCCATCACCGTATTGGTCGTGCCGAAATCAAGCCCGAGCGCCCGTGCCATGGCCGTGCTCCTTGTCGTTTGCAAAAATCAATGAGACCCGGAGATCGCCGGGCATGGGGAAGGGGCGTCGGTGCCGCCCGCGTTTTTTGAGAGCGCGCCTGATGCCACAGGACAAGCAGGAGCGCAAGGTGGGGGCAGGGCAAAACGCAAAAGGGGCGCTTTCCTGGCGCCCCTTGCATGGATCTGGCCGACACCGGCCTTTCCGGTGAAACCCGCTCAGGCTTCCGCGTACCAGCGCTCCGCCAGGGAGCTCGTCTGCTGTGAATCGTCGTGGTCGAACAGCTGCAAGTCGCTGTCGCCGTTCGCCGTCATGCCGTCGAGCATGCGCTTGACCATTTCGTCCTGGATATTGACCACGGCGCGGCGCCGGCTTGCGCTATCTGCGTCGTCCGTGCTGTCCGAGCCGCCCGAGCCGGATGTCTGGCGATCGCGGATGTTCTGGAGGTTGGAGAGCAGCGGTGTCAGGAAGTCGGTCACGCCGTCGCTGCTTGTGCTGCCGGATGCGCGCGTCGTGCCGGCCTGCGCGGCCGCGGTTTCGAGATCGGGTGCGGCGCTCTCGCCGGAGCGGGCATCGGTCGGCTCGGCCTCGTCCGCGGCACCGGCGCTCGTCGGCTCAGTCGCCCCGTCGTCTGCCGCGGACAATGCACCTGTGTCGTCCTTATCGCCATCCACAGTACTGTCGTCTTCAGCGGCGGGCACCGTGCCACCGTCTGCAGCCGCTGCAGTGTCGCCCTGTGAGGTTGGCTCGGTTGCTGCCGCCTGATCATCGCCGACCGGCTTCGGGGAGGCTTCTGCGGAGGTCGCATCGCTATCCGCCGGTTCGGTCGCCATACCGTCGGACGTGCCGTCTGCAACAGTGTCGTCGCCGTTAACGGTCGACGGTGCGGGGCCGTAGGTGCCGTCGTCAATGTCCGCCGGGCTGCTGTCCTGCTCGTCATAGTCCGAAGTCGGTGCCGATGCCGTGGTCTGGTCCTCGGTCGCGGCTTCGGACGAACTGGTGTCCTGCGTTCCGCCGGAGGTTGTCTGGCTGGTCGAACTGGCCTGACTTCCACCGCCGAATATATCTTGAAGAAGCACGTTATACTCCGCTTACAAACTAATGTAGCGGCGCCTGTAACAGCTATCTCTTGCCGTCGTGTCAAAACGCATAAGACAAATAAATTCAATATTTAAGCATAGGGCTGAAACGACAGGAAGGCGGTGAGTTTCTCACCGCCTTCCTGTCGTTTTCATGCTCTTGTCTGACCAGAAAACCCTGTATCGGTTTTGCTCGGATGGCCTCATTCCGCCGCGATTGCAGGCGGTGCCTCATCGTCGTTCGCCTCGTGACGATCCTTCGACTTGCCGCCCAGCAGCCGGCCGAGGAACTGGCCGAAGCGGTCCATTTCGACGAAGATCACCGGGGTGATGAACAGCGTCAGCATCTGGCTGACGATGAGGCCGCCGACCACCGCGACGCCGAGCGGCTGGCGCAGTTCCGACGACGCACCGCCGCCGATGGCGATCGGCAAGGCGCCGAGCAGGGCGCAGAAGGTGGTCATCATGATCGGCCGGAAGCGTCGTACGCAGGCCTCGTGGATCGCCTTGGTGGGGGCCTCGCCCTTTTCGCGGATCAGTTCCACCGCCACGTCGATCATCATGATCGCGTTTTTCTTGACGATACCGATCAGCATCAGGAGGCCGATGAGGGCGATGATCGACAGGTCGAAGCCGAATACCTTGAGGGCGAGCAGGGCGCCGAAGGCGGCGGCCGGCAGGCCCGACAGAATGGTCAGCGGATGGATGAAGCTTTCGTAGAGCACGCCGAGAACGACGTAGATCGTCAGAACCGCAGCCAGGATGAGATAAGGCGTATTGCCCTGGCTCTGCTGGAAGATCTGCGCCGTGCCGCCGTAAGAGGTGATCACGTCCGCGGGCATGTCCATGCCGGCCTTGAGCTGGTCGATGGTGGCGGTCGCGGTGCTGAGAGACGCGCCTTCCGGCAGGTTGAACGACACGGTGGTCGAGACGAGCTGGCCGGTCTGGTTGATCGTCACCGGCGAGTTCTTGCGGGTGACGGTGGCAAAGTTGGACAGCGGCACAAGTGCGCCGGTGCTGGACAGGACGCGGATGTCATGCAGCGACTGGTCCGTCCAGTCGTGATGAACGTCGAATTCGGTCAGCACGTCGTAGCTTTCGCCGGTGGACTGTATTTCGGCAGCCGTATAACCGCCGAAGGACATTTCCAGCGTCTCGCGCAGCACGTCGTCGGTGATGCCGTAGGCGGCAGCCTTTTCCGTATCCACCTTGATGTCGGCCTCGATCGCCGCGTTTTCCGCATCCGAGGTCACGTCGGTGAAGTGAGCATGGTCCTTCTGCATCGCTGCAAGCAGCTTGCCGGACCACTCGTTGGTTTCCTTGGCACTCAGCGCCTGGACAACCAGCTGATATTGCGCCGCCGTCTTGCGTCCGCCGAAGCGAAGGCTCTGCTGGGGCGTGATATAGGTCTTGATGCCGGCAACCTTGCCGGTTGCTGTACGCAGTTCCCGCAGCGTCTGTTCCAGCGGCGCGCGCTGGCTCTTGTCCTTCAACTCGGCCCAGATCGTGCCGTTGTTCAGCGGGTTGCGGGTCGTGCCGCCGACCGTGGACGTGACATGCGCCACGGCGGGGTTCTTGGAGATGATCGCCACGATCTGGTTCTGCAGGTCGCTCATGGCGGCATAGGAGATGTCGTCACGGGCGCGGGTGGAGATGTTCAGGCGGCCAATGTCTTCCTGCGGGAAGAAGCTGGAAGGCAGGGTCTTGAACAGATAGATCGAACCACCGACCGACGCGAGGAAGACCAGCATGATGATCCCCCGGTGGTTGAGACACCAGCCGACGCATTTGTCGTAACCGCTCAGCGTCCGGTCGAAAACCGCATCGAATGCCCGGACGACCAGGCTCGGCTTGTGATGGGCATCCGACATCCGCGAGCCGAGCATCGGCGTCACGCTGAGCGAGACGATGGCGGATGCGACGATGGCGATGGCGACGACCATGCCGAATTCGTTGAACACGCGTCCGACGACACCACCCATCAGCAGGATCGGGATGAACACGGCGATCAGCGACACCGACATCGAGATGATCGTGTAGCTGACTTCGCCGGCACCCTGGAGTGCCGCCTGCCTGACCGGCATGCCCTCTTCGACATGCCGCATGATGTTCTCGAGCATGACGATAGCATCGTCCACCACCAGACCCACCGCGAGTGTCAGGCCGAGAAGGGAGATGTTGTCCAGGCTGTAGTTCAGCACATACATCGCGCCGAAGGTCGTAACCAGCGACAGCGGCACGGCAAGCGTCGGTACGATGGTTGCCGATACCCGTCCGAGAAAGAGGTAGATGACGGCAACGACGAGAACGATAGTCAGGCCGAGGGTGAACTTGACGTCCGAGACGGCATCGCGGATCGACGTCGAGGCATCGTTCATCACGTTGATTTTTACCGAGCCGGGCAGTTCGGCGGTCAGCATGGGCAGCTTGGATCGCACCGCGTCCACCACGTCGACAGTGTTGGCGTCAGGCTGGCGCTGTACCGCAAGGATGATCGCCTGCTTGCCGTCATAGGTACTGCCGACATTGGTGTTCTCGACGCTGTCCTCGACGCGGGCGACATCTCCGAGATGGATCGGCGCGCCGTTCGGGCTGGCGATGACCAGCGAGCGGAATTCCTGTGCATTGGTCCGCTGGGTGTCGGCATTGATGGTCAGCTGCTGATCCTTGTTCTGCAGCGAACCGACGGGATCCTGGCTGTTAGCGTTGGCGAGCGCTGTCGTCACCGTCTGCACGCCGATGCCGCGGGCCTGCAGCTTGGCCGGATCGACCTCGACACGCACCGCATAGGTCTTTGCACCGTAGACGGTTACTTCGGCGACGCCATTGATCGTTGACAGCGCCGGGGAAACGATGTTCTCGGCAATATCGTCGACCTTGCTCTGCGGCATGGAATCGCTGCTGATCGCCAGCAGCAGGACAGGGGCGTCTGCCGGGTTGGTCTTGCGGTAGCTCGGCGGCGTCGTCATGTTGTCCGGCAATTGCCGGGTCGCCTGCGAGATTGCCGACTGCACGTCGGCCGCAGCCGCGTCGATATCGCGGTTGAGGTCGAACTGCAGCACGATCGAGGTGTTGCCGAGCGAGTTGGTGGCACTGATTTCGCTGATGCCCGGAATGGTCTCGAATTTCTTCACCAGCGGTGTCGTCACCGAAGTCGCCATCGTTTGCGGCGAGGCGCCGGTCAGCTGGGCGGAAACATTGATCGTCGGAAAGTCGACCTGCGGCAGGGCGGCGACGGGCAGCAGCTGGTAGCCGGCAAGGCCGGCCAGCACGGCGCCGATCGCCAGCAGCGTGGTGGCGACCGGTCGCCGAATACAGAAAGCTGGGATCATAGCGCATCTCCTACCACGATCGAGCCGTCATCGCTCTTCTTGTCGGCGGTACCGCTTGTCTGGTTGGGACCGAATTCCTCATGCACGGTGGCACCGTTGCTGAGCTGCACCTGGCCCTCGACCACCACATGGGTGCCTTCGCTCAGACCCTTGGCGATTGCTGTCCTGTTGCCGTTGGCACGCGCGACGGTCACCGGCGTCATATGCACCTTCTTGTCGTCGCCGACCGTATAGACGAAGGAGGAGGTCGGGCCGGGCTGTACGGCGACGGTCGGGACGACGAGCTGCTGCTGGTCGCTCTGGAAATGCACCACGACATTGACCGACTGGCCGGGCCACAGCGAGCCGTTCGGATTGTCGAAACGGGCCTTGGCGAGAATGGTTCCGGAGGCGGAATCGACCGTGTTGTCGAAGAAGTTCAGCTTGCCGGTCAGCGGCTTCTCGTCGGAATCCTGCGCCAGCGCATCGACCGTGACATTGCCGGCGGCAAAGCCCTTGCGGATTTCCTCCATGTAACCTTCCGGAATATGGAAATTGACGTAGATCGGGTCGTATTTGGCGATCGTCACCACGGCCGAGCCTGCGGTGAGATAGGCGCCGACGCTTGGCGTGATATCGCCGAGGCGGCCGTCGAACGGCGCCCGGATCTCGGTATGCTCGACGACGATCTCGTCGGCGGCGATCGATGCCTTGTCGCTTTCGATCGTGGCGGCGGCCGTATCGCGTGCGGCACGGGCCTCGTCGAGCGACTGCTGCGTGCCGGCGTTGCGATCGACGAGGTTCTGGGCACGGGTCAGTGCCGTCTCGGCCTGGGCGAGCGTCGCCTGGTCGCGCAGAAGCACGGCCTTGTCCTTGTCGCGATCGGCCTTGGCGGTGCGGTCGTCGAGTTTGGCGATCAGGTCGCCCTGCTTGACCACGTCGCCGTCATGCGCCTCGATATTCATCACCAGACCGGCCTCCTGCGCCGCGATCGTGGTGTTGGCATCTGCATCCGCAGCTCCCGTCGCCGTTACGTCCAGCGGCAGTACGCCCATGGTCGCCTCGACCGTCTTGACGACGGGAGGCTGCCCGCCGGCACCATGGCCGTGGGTTTGAGCGTTTTGTCCGCCGCCGGTCTCGGCCGCCTGCTGGCCGCTATCCTTCGGTGTCGTCAGACCTGACAGGTAGGGTATCTGATCGCGAAATTCCCACGCGGCGACGCCCGCTGCGAGAATGATAATTGCAAGAGGCCATGTCTTCTTCATGGGAGGGCTCGCAGGTCCTGTCTTAAGTGTTTCGGGGCGCCAGGGTTGAGGCGACGACAAAATACGCGAAGTCAGGGTAGTGGCGGCATTAATTCTCTGTAATGCAGGCAGCGAAACCGTTTTCTGGTGCCAATTTCACCGAATGGTGAGCGGATTGTTATCGGAATGCAGGTTTTTTCGGGAAAACGACCGCTGACGCAATCTGCACGGGATTGCGAGCCGTGACGATAGGCCTCGTTTGGAGGCGTGTTTGACCGGAAAAGAGGCAGAGAATCGCCGGTCTGTCGCTCAGACCGGCGAAAGGTGCATATCTCGATCCGTTCAGAGAGAACGTGCCGCACCGCCATCGACGCGCAGCATCGTGCCGGTGATGTAGCTTGCCGGCTCAGAGCAGAGGAAGGCGCCGGCCGCGCCGAACTCCTCGACCGTGCCGAGCCGTCCTGCGGGAATGGTCTTGACCGAAGCTTCGCGGATCTCCCCGGCGCTCTTGCCGAGCCGCTTGGCATTGGCGTCGTCGAGTTCCTGGATACGGTCGGTCAGGATGCGGCCGGGAAGTAGCATGTTGGCGGTGATGCCCGAACCGGCAACTTCGCTCGACAGCGTCTTGTTCCAGCCGACCAGCGCGCCGCGCAGCGTGTTGGAAAGCGCAAGGTTCGGGATCGGCTCAAGGACGCCCGAGGAGGCGACGGTCAGGATGCGGCCCCAACCCTGTTCCTTCATCTGCGGCAGGAAGGCGTTGGTCAGCGTGATGACCCGCAGCACCATGGACTGGAAGAAGGTATCGAGCTTGTCGGCGCTCATGTCCTGTGCACCGCCGGGCGTCGGGCCACCGGTATTGTTGACCAGGATGTCGATGCCGCCGAGCTTCTCCTTGACCGCAGCCGTCATCGCTTCGACGAAATTCTCCTCGGCCAGGTCGCCCCACACCCAGTCGGCCTTTCCTTTGCCGGCCGAATTGATCGCCTTGCAGTTTTCGGCAAGCCTGTCGCCGGAACGTCCGACCAGAAGGACGTTGACACCCTCGTTGGCGAGCGCGGTCGCGATCCCAAGGCCCAGTCCGCGCGACGAGGCGAGTACGAGAGCCCTCTTGCCTGAAATTCCAAGATCCATTGCTGCATTCCCTTTGGCACTGTTGTCTGTCGCGTTGCTTATAGCTGTCATGGACCGCATTGGAAGCCGCTCAGTGAGCCTTACTCATCAAGGCAGCGTGTAGGAGACAGAGCGGCGATAGGACGCAAGGGGGCAAACGGACTTGGAATGGCCATTGATTTGACATTAGGGATGTCGACCGGCACAAGCAGGTTGCAAGTTATCAGGTTGTATGACAACGAGAAGAAGGGTGGGCAGAGTAATTTTACGTTGACGTAAACGTAATTTATTCTGCAGATTGGGCTGGGTATCTTCATGTCAGGTCAGCCGGTGTCGCATCCCGGCTCGACAACGATCTTGGCATTTGCCAAGTAGGAGGCTGACAAAAAAAGGGGATACCGCCAAGGCGGAGGCAGTTGAGCATGAGCGAAGAGATGGAACTTCCCGAACGGGAATCGATGGAATTCGACGTTGTAATCGTCGGCGCGGGTCCGGCCGGCCTGTCTGCGGCGATCCGGCTGAAACAGGTCAACCCGGATCTGACGGTGGTCGTGCTGGAAAAGGGCTCGGAAGTCGGCGCCCATATCCTGTCGGGCGCAGTGGTCGATCCGGTCGGCATCGATGCGCTTTTGCCCGACTGGCGCGAGGATGACAGCCATCCGTTCAAGACCGAGGTCACCGACGACCAGTTTCTCTTCCTGACCGGCTCGAGCGCCATCCGCCTGCCGAATATCGCCATGCCGCCGCTGATGAACAATCACGGCAAGTATATCGTCTCGCTCGGTAATGTCTGTCGCTGGCTGGCGGGCAAGGCGGAGGAGCTCGGCGTCGAGATCTATCCGGGCTTTGCCGCATCCGAAGTGCTTTATGACGAGGACGGCCGCGTCATCGGGGTGGCGACCGGCGACATGGGCATCGAGAAGAACGGCGAGCCCGGCCCGAATTATACCCGCGGCATGGCGCTTCTGGGCAAATATACGCTGATCGGCGAGGGCGTGCGCGGTTCGCTCGCCAAGCAGCTGATCGAAAGGTTCGCGCTGTCGAAGGACCGCGACGTCCAGAAGTTCGGCATCGGCATCAAGGAACTGTGGGAAGTAAAGCCCGAGAAGCACAAGCAGGGCCTCGTGCAGCATTCCTTCGGCTGGCCGCTCGACCTGAAGACCGGTGGCGGCTCCTTCCTCTATCACCTGGAAGACAATCTCGTCGCCGTCGGCTTCGTCCTGCATCTCAACTACAAGAACCCCTATCTCTTCCCCTTCGAGGAGTTCCAGCGGTTCAAGACCCATCCGGCCATCCGCGGCACGTTCGAGGGCGCCAAGCGCATCTCCTATGGTGCGCGCGCGATCACCGAGGGCGGCTACCAGTCGGTTCCCAAACTCTCCTTCCCCGGCGGGGCGCTGATCGGCTGTTCGGCGGGCTTCGTCAACGTGCCGCGCATCAAGGGATCGCACAATGCGGTCCTGTCGGGCATTCTGGCGGCCGACAAGCTTGCCGCAGCGATTGCCGATGGCCGTGCCAATGATGAGGTCGTCGAGATCGAGACCGCATGGCGCGACGGCCCGATCGGCAAAGACCTGAAGCTTGTGCGCAACGTCAAGCCGCTCTGGTCGAAGTTCGGCACCATCATCGGCATCTCGCTCGGCGGGCTCGACATGTGGACCAACCAGCTGTTCGGCTTCTCGCTGTTCGGCACGCTGAAGCATGGCAAGACCGATGCGGCCTCGCTCGAGCCGGCCTCGAAACACAGCAAGATCGACTATCCGAAGCCGGATGGCGTGTTGACCTTCGACCGCCTGTCGTCCGTCTTCCTCTCCAACACCAATCATGAGGAAGGCCAGCCGGTCCACCTGAAGGTGAAGGATATGGCGCTGCAGAAGCGTTCGGAACACGATATCTTCGCCGGCCCGTCGACCCGCTACTGTCCGGCCGGCGTCTATGAATGGCGCGAGCAGGATGGTGAGGAGACCTACGTCATCAACGCGCAGAACTGCGTCCACTGCAAGACCTGCGACATCAAGGACCCCAACCAGAACATCAATTGGGTTCCCCCGCAGGGCGGCGAGGGGCCTGTCTATCCCAATATGTGATGGAGAAGGCAGGGCCGCCGGGCGCCCTGGCAACAAGGCGGCTGCAACGGCCCTACCGATCTCGGGGAAAGGTCATCCGCGGCAAGGCCGGTCGCGGCCTATGGAAAAGCGTCGGAGCCATGCTCATATTTTGTTGCAGGCCTGCTCTCTTTCGTGTTGACAGAAAGAGAGATAGTTTGACGGCCGAAAGGCCAACGGAAACCTGCTGCTCCATGGATCTGGCTGCAATGTATATTCGGCACCTTTTCTCAACGCTCGCGGCGGCCCTGGCACCCTGGCGGCGCGTCGCGGGGCTCGCCCTTCTGCTTGCCTGCGTGGGCGCTCTCCAGGCGAACGCGGCTGCGGCCGCCGATTGCCGCGCCGATCCCCAGCCGGGCGTCAACTGGACGAGCTGCAAAAAGCGGCTGCTGATGCTTGACGACAGCAATCTTGAAGGCGCCGATCTTTCCGGTGCCGACTTCTCGATGACCGACCTCAGCCGCACGAACATCAAGAAAGCCAATTTCAACAAGACCATGCTGGTCCGCGCCTCGCTGGCCGACGCGAAGGCCGAAGGTGCGAATTTCGAGCGGACCGAAGGCTATCGCAGCAATCTTTCCGGTATTTCGGCGCCGGGTGCGAGCTTCGTCTCCTCGGAAATGCAGCGTGCCAACTTCTCCGATGCCGACCTTCAGAACGCCGATTTCACCAAGGCGGAATTGGGGCGGGCGATCTTCTACAAGGCCAAGCTCGCCAATGTTCACTTCGCCATGACCAACCTCTCGCGGGCGAATTTTCACAATGTGGCGATCACCGGCACGCTGGATTTCGCCAATGCCTTCCTGTTCCTGACAAGGATCGAGGGTGTCGACCTGTCGAATGCCACCGGCCTGAAGCAGGATCAGGTCGCGCTTGCCTGCGGTGACAACAGGACGAAACTGCCCCCGGATCTGCACACGCCCGAACAGTGGCCCTGCGACGACGACGATCCTTAGCGCAATCATGAGCAGCATGCGCCATGAAACACGCCCTGTTAGCGAATGATTAACCATAACGTCCTTAGCTTGCGTCATCTTTTCGACGCATCAGGGACACGATCATGCCGATTTCTCGCCGCTGCCTTCTGGCTGGCCTGCCGCTCCTTTTGGCCGGTTGCGCATCGACCTATAACGATCAGCAGAACTATGCCGCCGTGCCGGAGGAAGAGTTTCCGCTGCGCCAGGTACCGATCGACAAGATCAAGCCCGAACTGCGCCGCCAGCAGGTCGCCTATTCCGGCCCTTACGAGGCCGGCACCGTCGTCGTCGATACGCCAGCCCGGCGCGCCTATTACATTCTCGGCGGCGGACAGGCGATCCGCTACGGCGTCGGCGTCGGTCGCGAAGGCATGGCCTTTTCCGGGACGGCCTATGTCGCCCGCAAGGCGGAATGGCCGCGCTGGACGCCCACCCTCAACATGCAGCGCCGCGAGGAGCGTTATCGCAAGCTCGCAGGCGGCCTGCCGGGTGGCCCGAACAATCCGCTCGGCGCCCGCGCCATGTATCTGTATCGCGCCGGCGTCGACACGCATTTCCGCATCCACGGCACCAACCAGCCCGAATCGATCGGCCACGCCATGTCGAGCGGCTGCATCCGCATGATGAACCACGACGTCATCGACCTCTACAACCGCGTCGAGGTCGGCGCCAAGGTGGTCGTCATCCAGGCATAAGCCGACATATATCTTGACCTGAAGACGGCCCGTCATGTCCTCATGGCGGGCCTTTCGTCGTCCTGTCAGCGTGCCTTCCAGGCCACCACCATCAGTCCGCCGATGACGGTGATATGCTCCATTACCACATAGAATTCCAGCGTCCTGAACGGCTCCTCCATCGTCCAGAAATGATGCACGATCGGGATGGTCAGCACCGTGAATACGCCGAGTGCGCCGGCGCCGAGCCATGTCCAGCGATTGAGGATGACGAGAAGCGCACCGCCAAGCTGGGTGACGATCGTCGCGATATTGAAGGCGACGGCCGGTTCAAGTCCGAAATGCGCCATCTCCGCCACGCCGCCCTGAAAGTCGATGAGCTTGGAAAGCCCGCTCCCCCAGAAGCTGAAGGTCAACAGGATGCGTGCGAGATAGCCGAACCAGCTTGAACTGGTCAGTGCCTCGACCGGATTGCCGAAGGATGTCGTCTGTGATTGCGCCATGAGAGCCCCCTCCATGTGAAGGCGCAATCATAGCGCGAAATTTGACGTCTGATAAGCGGTAAGCGGTCGCGGATGCCATCCGCCGCCCGGCCTCAGAAGCCGGAGAGAACCAGCTTGCCGCGCGTCCGGCCGCCTTCGATCAGCGCATGCGCCTTCTTGAGGTTTTCCGCATTGATCGGCCCCAGCACGTCGGAAAGCGTGGTGCGGATCTTGCCCTGGTCGACCAGTTCGCTGACATGGTTCAACAGCTTGTACTGCTCGATCATGTCCGGCGTCTGGAAGACCGGCCGGACGAACATCGTCTCCCAATGGATCGACAGGGCCTTGCGCTTGAACTGGCGCACGTCGACCGGCTCCTTCGGGTCGTCGATCAGCCCGAGCCGCCCCTGCGGCGCGATGAGTTCGAGAATGTCGCCGATATGCTGCGAGGTCTCGGTGATCGAGAACACGAAACCCGGCGCACCGATCGCCATCTGCGCGATCTGCTTGGCCAGCGGCTGGGAGTGGTCGAGAACGTGATGGGCGCCGAGTTCGCGCATCCACTCCTGCGTCTCCGGCCGCGAGCCCGTGCCGATCACGGTCACGTCGGAGAGTTCGCGCAACAGCTGGATGGCGATCGACCCGACGCCGCCGGCGCCGCCGATCAGGAGAACCGCATTCCAGGCGCCCGACACCTTGTCCTGCACGCGCATCCGGTGAAACAGCGTCTCATAGGCGGTGATCGCCGTCAGCGGCAGCGCTGCGGCCTGTTCGAAGCTCAGTGTCGCGGGCTTCTTCCCGACGATCCGCTCGTCGACAAGATGGAATTCGGCATTGGTGCCCTGGCGGTTGATCGCCCCGGCATAGAACACCTCGTCGCCCGGCTTGTAGAGTTTCACATCCGGACCGACGGCCGTCACGATGCCGGCAGCGTCATAACCGAGAACCTTGTATTGCCCGGCCTCGAGGACGGCATTTTTGCGGGTCTTGGTATCGACCGGATTGACCGAGACCGCCTTGATCTCGACCAGCAGGTCGCGGCCCTTTGCCTCCGGCATGGGAAGATCGATATCGACAAGCGATGTCTCGGATGAAATCGGCTGGTTCTGGTTGAAGCCTACGGCACGCATCGCTCACCTCCACGGATATCGGCATTGATCGTGGATGATAGATGGCGCGAAGGAGAGGCCGATGCAAGCGCGACCCGGTCGCCCGCGGTACGCCCGTCTCTGCCTCGATCTCCCGCTCAGGCGTGGCCGAGCCGGCGTTCCACCTTGAGCGAGATCAGGAAGACGCAAAGTCCCAAGAGCGAGAGCAGTGCGCCGACATAACCGGTCGCGGCAAAGCCCCAGCCCCAGGAAATCACCAGCCCGCCGAGCCAGGCGCCCGAGGCATTGGCGATGTTGAACGCCGAGTGGTTGGAGGCGGCAGCCAGCGTCTGCGCTTCGGCCGCGACATCCATCAGCCGGGTCTGGATGGCCGGGCCGCCGGCAAAGCCGCAGCCGACCAGGAAGACGGTGCAATAGAGCAGGACGGGAATATGCGCGACCATGGCAAAAGCCAGCATGACGACGGTATAGAAGGCCATGGAGCCTGCGATCGTGCCCTTCAGCGACACGTCGGCAAGCCGCGAGCCGACGATATTGCCGACATTCATGCCGATGCCGAACAGCGCCAGCACGAAGGCCACCTGGGTGGCCGGCAGGCCGGCGGTTTCCGTCGTCGTCGAGGCGATATAGCTGAACACGCAGAACATGCCGCCGAAGCCGGTCGCCGAGACGGCAAGCGTCAGCCAGACCTGCGGCTTGGCAAAGGCGCCGAGTTCGCGGCGAATGCTGGCGCCTTCCTCGACCTTGTCCTTCGGCTTGAAATACCAGACCAGCGCCACCGTCAGGAGGCCGATGCCGCCGACCAGGAAGAAGGCCGCCCGCCAGGAAAGCAGCTGCCCCATGAAGGTTGCAAGCGGCGTGCCGACCAGCGTGGCGATCGTCAGGCCCAGCATGACGCGCCCGACGGCGCGCGCCCGCTTGTTGGGCGGCACCATCGAGGCGGCCACCAGCGAGGCGACACCGAAATAGGCGCCATGCGGCAGGCCGGTGATGAAGCGCAGCGCCGTGAAACTCCAGAAACCCGGTGCGATCGCCGACAGGATATTGCCGATGGCAAACAGGCCCATCAGCGAAAGCAGCAGCGTGCGCCGCGGCAGGCGGGCAGAAAGCACGGCGATGATCGGTGCGCCGACGACGACGCCGAGCGCATAGGCGCTGATCACATACCCGGCCATCGGGATGCTGACATCATAGGTCTTCGCCACATCGGGCAGCAGGCCCATGATGACGAATTCGCCCGTGCCGATGCCGAACCCGCCGACGGCGAGCGCCAATTCGATCAGGAGAATGGCAATCGGCGAAAGAGCCTGATGCCCGGCTTCTTGCCGCACGGCATCGACGGAAGGTGCACTGTCGGTCATGATATCGGTTCGTCAGAATTAACAGGGGGAGGGGGGCGCCGGCCTCCCGGATGGAACTTTCTGGCCTACACGCCGGCCACTGCCGTAAGGTTAGCATGCGATTGTGCGGTGCGGTAGAAGAAGATTGAATTCCGTCAATTTTTCATGGGATGATGCGTATCAGAAGATGAATCATTGATAGAGCCGTCCGGCGCAACCATTTCCTTCTGCATCCGTTTTCTTGCCGCTTTCCTCACCCTTTCAGAGCCGCCGATGAACCTTTATGCCGTATTCAACCGCGATGGCGGGACCTTCAGGACCACCGACATGGACGCCTATTGCGCCCATGCCTTGCGCGCTTTCGAAGCGGCCGGGCATGAGATCGAATGCCATGTCGTGTCCGGCAAGGATGTGGTCGAGACGATGGAAAAGGCGGCCGCGCAGTCTGGCATAGACGGTCTGATTGCCGGCGGCGGCGACGGCACGATTTCCGCGGCGTCCTCGATCGCCTGGAAGAGCGGCATCGCGCTCGGCATCGTGCCGGCCGGAACCATGAACCTGTTTGCCCGTTCGCTCAAAATCCCGCTCGACATCTGGCAGGCGCTGGATTTCCTCGCGACCGCCGATGTCCGCGATGTCGATATTGCCAGCGCCAACGGCAAGAGCTTCGTCCACCAGTTTTCAGCCGGCCTGCATGCCCGCATGGTGCGCTATCGCAATTCCATGCATTTTGCCTCCAGGCTCGGCAAGATCCGCGCCAGCACCCGCGCGGCGATCGGCGTCATGCTCAACCCGCCGGAATTCGAGGTGGAGTTCAATGCCGGCGGCAAGACCGGTCGCCGCAAGGTCTCGGCGATCTCCGTCTCCAACAACGAATTCGGCCGGGACGCGCTGATGTATGCCGATGACGTCACCGGTGGTCATCTCGGCTTCTACATCGCCGATCCGTTGAAGCCGGCCGGCGTCGCTAAGCTCACCTTCGATATCCTGCGCGGCCGGTTGAAGGAAAACGAGGCGGTCACTGCCATGACGGTGACCGAGCTGGAACTGCATTTCCCGCGCCCGCGCAAGGATGTCCGCTGCGTCATCGACGGCGAATTGCTGCCGATGGACCGCGATATCCTGTTGAAGATCCATGCCGGTGAACTGAAAGTGCTCGCCAACCTGCCGCAACACAGCCACACGGCCGAACAGCACGGCAGCGGCATCTGATCGACCCCGCGAAAGATCGGCCGCCGGGCTCTCGGTCAGGCAGATGCGACCGGTACCAGCGGCACGACGGTGGCCGCAGCCGCGTCGTCATGCAGGCCGTCGCCACGCGAGCGCACCGTGACGGCATTGGAGGCAAATTCAAGCCCCGCTGCCTTGCAGGCGGCGATCAGCCGCTTGATCGCCTCGCGCTTGATCAGGCTCGGATTACCGGGCACCGAGGTGAACTTGAAGCGAACGATGATCGAGTTCTCGGTAATGTCCTGAATACCCTGCATCTTCAGGGGCACAAGGAAATCCCCGCCGAATTCCGGATCGTCCAGCATGGCGATGCCGATCTTCTTCGCCGTCTTGCGGATGAGTTCCAGATCCGAGTCTCGCTCGAACTTGAGCTGGAACTTGGTCGTGCCCCAGTCGCGGCTGTAATTGCTGACCGAACTGATCTGGCCGAAGGGGATGGTGTGGATCGGCCCGTTATGGTGACGCAGGCGCACCGAGCGGATGGCGATCTGCTCCACCGTGCCCTGCTGACTGCCGGTGCTGATATATTCGCCGATGCGGAATGCGTCCTCGGCGATGAAGAAGATCCCCGAGACGATATCCTTGACCAGAGCTTGTGAGCCGAAGGAAAGCGCCAGGCCGAGAACGCCGAAACCGGCAAGCAGCGGCGCCACGTTGACGCCGAGCGCGCTCAATATGACGAGAGCCCCGACCGCCAGAACCGCGCCGAGCGCGAGGTTGCGCACTACCGGCATGGCCGTCGAAAGGCGGCTCGTCTGCAGCTTTTCGTTCTGGTCGTCCTTGCCCGGCAGCATGATGGCGGGTGAGGGGGCGATCGCCTCCGAATAGTGCCAGATGAAGCTCGCCACCACCCAGCAGCCGACGACGGCAAAGCTCAGCCGCTCCAGCCAGAAGGCCCAGTCGGCGGCGATCGACGTGTCGCCACCCATGAACGGCGACCAGATCGAGGCGATGAGATGCAGGCCCCCGACCCATACCGCGCCGGCACAGAGAACCCGCAGGCTGGAAAGCAGAGACGTGGCAAACCCGGCGCCATTGGTATGCTGGTGATGCCGTGCGATATCGTCGACCAGCGCATGCGCCCCGAGTGCCAGGATGGGTAGCGCCAGCAGTGCCATCTGCGTCGATCCGGCGGCAAAAACCCAGCGCGCGCTGTTCGGCGTGCCGGTGAACAGCACGCAGATCAGCCACAGTGCCAGCGCCGTCACGACATAGAATTCCGGCAGCAGATTGCCGGCCACGCGCCGGACGAGCCCGGCGCTGCCGCTGATGAAGGCGGCGCGGATATCGTGGCGACCACCGATGAACCAGAAGAATTTCAGCACCGTCAGCACGGTATTGCCGGCGAGCAGCCATCCGTCGACAATCAGCCGGTCGACGCCGAGGCCGCCGGCGAGCCGCGCCATTTCGGCCATTGCGGCACCGATCACCCCGTAGCTGACAAGCATGCGGAAATGCCATTGCGGCCGGCGGATCGGCACCAGGCTGCGGCCCTCGGCATTCTCCTTGAACAGCAGCCTTGCGAACGAAACGTAGAGCAGCGCGACCACGACCGCCGTCATCGCGCTATTGGCAACCCTGGCTGTCGTCTCCCCAGATGATCCGATCAGATAGACCGCCAGCCGGGCCAGCCCGAGAAACAGCGCGATCGATAACAGATCACCGATCAGCCGTCGGACGCTGAGCCAGACGACGGTGGAAAACCGCAAGGACACGACATGCGCGCGGGCGAACAGTTGGCCGGCGAAGTACCGCACCAGAAGCGTCAGCACGGCCGCGAAACCGACCGTCAGCAGCGCCATGGAAAGAGCCTGCCCGTAGCCGCTGCCTTCCGCCACCAGATGGTCGTCGGCCATGTCCATCGCCGAAGGCATGGCCTGGACCCCGGCAAATGCGGTCGCAACCCCTCTCTGGAAGGCTGCGGAAAACTGGTTCCACTTCGCCATCCCCATGTCGGCCGCCATCATCTCGGGCGTCGGCGTCATCGGAGCAGGGGCGGATGTGGCTGGTGCGGAGGCCGGTGCCGGAGTGGAGGCGGATGCCGCTGTCGGGCCGGTGGCGCTTGCCGCAGCGGAGGCTGCTGGCTGAACTTGTGCCGATGGTTGCACCTGCAGCTGCACGGCCGTTACTTGGCTCGCGCCATCGGCAACCGGCTGGACCACGGCGGCGGGAGCGGCTGTTGTGGCCGTGCCGTCTCCCACCTGGATTGCCACGGGGCGGCCGCTTCTGGTGGCGAAATCGAGAACCTGCTGCACATCGGTAGCACTTTGTCCGGGCCGCACGATGATCGTCAGCGGCGTGTCCTGAGCCATCGCGGAGAAGCCGCCGATCATCGTCATGGAAATCGCCGCAAAAGCTGCGCGCAGGAATGTGGAAGTCATCTTCATGGCCATTGTCCCAAACGCAGCGCCACACACCGGGCTGCGCTCCGGGTATGACAAGCCGTCCCGCAATCTATAGCAGCACTATGCCGTCTGTCGAATGGTTCGATAGAGGCCGGGGCAAGGATCGCCCGGAGCGAGCAATCACAGCGAGGCGACCGACTGGTTGCGGCCGCGCGACTTGGCTTCATAGAGATGTTCGTCCGCACCCCTCAGGCAAGCCTCCGGATCGAAGCCCGGCCGGCAGTGAAGTGCCCCTATACTGGCGGAAAGCGGTATTCTGGCGCCCGCTTCGGAGCGAAGGTCTATCGCCTCGATTGCCAGGCGAACCTCCTCGCAGTGACTTGCCAGCTCCTTCGCCGTCACCCCGGTCTTGAACAGCGCGAATTCCTCGCCGCCGAGGCGCCCGGAAAGGTCGAACTGCCCGGCATCGAGAGCGAGAACGGCGCCTGTCCGGCGCAAGGCCTCGTCGCCGGTTGCATGGCCGTGGCGGTCGTTGATCGACTTGAAATGATCAAGATCGAGGAACATCAGCCCACCCGTCACACCGTTGCGGCTGAGCGCTGCCAGTTCATCGAGAAAGGCCGCGCGATTGAAGAGCCCGGTCAGCCCGTCGCGGCGTGAAATCTGCCGCAGCTCCTCATAGGCGGCGGCGAGCTTTTCGAGTGCTTGCGCGGTTTCCGCTCTCGCGCGTTTCAGCCGATCTGCCTGCCAGAGCTGCAGCATGGAGGCGGGTATGGAAATGACAAGCGGGCAGACGATCGTCATGATCAGTCCGGCTCCGGCGACCTGTCCACCTAGATGAGGGACAATCGCAAAGGAAAGCGCAAGTGAGGCAATGACCGACATGATCCCGATCATCACGGATTTCGCCACAATATTGCGCATCGCCGCCTCGAAAGAAATTAAATATCGAGACGTAACTAGAAGGCCTAATTTTAATATAGGCTGAACAAATATCCTAAAGATATGTCCAGAATCTCTGCATTTCCCGATTCGGAATCGGATAATTTACTTTTATTTCGTTTTCTAATATTGAGATTGCCGTCGAATTGTGCGCGAACCGGCGACCATCATATCCTCGGTAGATAGGTCTGGTAGTCGAAGTCGCTCACCGTGCGCAGATAGGTGATCGCTTCCTTGCGCTTGGTATCGCCATAGAGTTTCTGGTAGCGCTCGCCGAACACGTCGCGGATGAAGGGCGAGACGGAGAAATCTTCGACGGCGGTGAGGAAATCATGCGTCAGCCGCTTGGTACCCGCCGGCGGCTCCTGGCCGGGCTCGGTCGCAAGGCCCGGATCGAGCGTCTCTTCTAGTCCGGTCAGCATGCCGCCGAGGATTGCAGTGAGCAGCAGATACGGATTGGCATCCGCGCCCGCGACCCGGTGTTCGACGCGCGCCGCCGGCCCCGATGCATCGGGAATACGCACCGCCGTACCGCGATGGCCGAAACCCCAGTCGATATCGACCGGTGCAAACGATCCCGGCTGGAAACGCCGGTAGGAATTGGCAAACGGCGCAAAGATCAGCTGCGCGTCGCGCATCGTCTTCAGCATCCCGGCCGTGACGGACTTGAGTTTCACCGGATCGCCGCCCTTGGCATCGAGAATGTTGCGGCCATCGCGGTCGATGATACTGGCATGCACATGCAGGCCAGACCCCGCCTGGTCGCCATAGGGCTTTGCCATGCAGGTGGATTTCAGCCCATGCCGGCGCGCCGCTTGTTCGGCGATCCGCTTGAGGTAGATGCAGTCGTCGGCGGCGGCCAGCGCATCGGCCCGGTGCAAGAGATTGATCTCGAACTGGCCGGGGCCGAATTCCGCCGTCGTCGCATCGGCGGGGATATCCTGCAGCTTGGCCCATGAGCGCACGGTCTGCAGATAGTCGTCGAGCGCATCGACGGCGCCCATGTCATAGAGCTGGAACCCGTTCGGCTGGTCACGATACATCAGCCTGGCCGGCGGGTGAGGGCGGCCGGTCTCGCGCCAGTCGTCCTGCATCACGTAGAATTCGAGCTCGGTGGCCACGACCGGCGTCAGCCCGAGCGCGTCGAAACGCTTGAGGAGGCTAGCGAGGATCGCGCGGGGATCCATGAAACTCGGCGTGCCGTCCATCTCGTGCATCGTCGCCAGAACCTGGGTCGAGCCTTCCGGCCCCCAGGGCATGGGAGCGGCGCTGCGCTTGTCCGGAATGCATTGTCCATCTGGATCGCCGACCGACAGTGAAAGCCCGGTAATGTCGTCATTGTCGTCGCCCCAGATATCGAGCGACTGGGTGGAGGAGGGCAGTCGAACGACGCCGTCCCAAACCTTCTTCTCCTTTGAGATCGGAATGCGTTTGCCGCGCAGGTCCCCGTTCATGCCGACGAGCAGGATTTCGATATGGGGCTCAATGCGATCGGTCATGAAGCATCATCTCTGAGGTTGCGGAACCTCGTTCGTAGCCGATAAGAATTGCAGGCACAATCTTCAGGGGAGAGACGCGATGAACGACAAGCCTGCCAATTTCAATCCTGGCATGACAAATCTTCAGGCCATCGATGCCGCCCACCACATCCACCCCTTTTCCGACATGAAGGAACTGAACGCCAAGGGCACCCGCGTCATAGAGCGTGCCGAGGGCCGGCATATCTTCGATTCGACCGGCAGGAAATATCTCGATGCCTTTGCCGGCCTCTGGTGCGTCAATGTCGGCTATGGCCGCACGTCGATCGCCGAGGCGGCCTACAGGCAGATGCAGGAACTGCCCTATTACAACACCTTCTTCGGCACCACGACACAGCCGGCAACGCTGCTCGCCCAGAAGATCGCGTCGAAGACCGGTGGCAGAATGAACCACGTCTTCTTCACCAATTCCGGATCGGAGGCGACCGACACCTGGTTCCGCATCGCCCGCGTCTACTGGAAGGCACTCGGCAAGCCGGAAAAGACGCAGGTCATCGCCCGTAAGAACGCCTATCACGGCTCCACCGTCGCCGGCGCCTCGCTCGGCGGCATGAAGCACATGCACGAACAGGGCAACCTGCCGATCGAAGGCGTCCACCATATCGGCCAGCCCTACTGGTATGCCGATGGCGGCGACCTGACACCCGCCGAATTCGGCCTGAAAATGGCGCGCGAACTCGACGCCAAGATCGATGAACTCGGCGAGGACCGCGTCGCCGCCTTCGTCGCCGAGCCGATCCAGGGAGCAGGCGGCGTCATCATCCCGCCCGATACCTACTGGCCGGAAATAGCCCGCATCGCCAAGGCCCGCAACATCTTGCTGATCTCCGACGAAGTCATCTGCGGCTTCGGCCGTCTCGGCTCATGGTTCGGCTATCAGCATTTCGGCGTCGAGCCGGATCTCGCACCGATTGCAAAAGGCCTGTCCTCCGGCTACCTGCCGATCGGAGGCGTCCTGATCTCCGACCGTGTGGCCGAGGTGATGATTTCCGAGTTCGGCGATTTCGCCCATGGCTATACCTATTCCGGCCATCCGGTGGCCGCCGCTGCCGCGCTCGAAAATCTCCGCATCATCGAGGAGGAGGGCCTCGTCGAGCGGGTGCGCGACGATATCGGCCCCTATTTCGCGCAGGCCTGGAAAAGCCTCGAGGATCACGCGGTCGTCGGCCAGGCGGAAAGCATCGGCCTGATGGGCGGCTTGCAGCTAAGCGTCGATAAAGCCACCCGCCGCCGCTACGCGAAGCCGGACGATATCGGGACCAAGGTGCGCAATCACTGCATCGAGAATGGCCTGATCATGCGCGCCACCGCCGACCGCATGCTGGCGTCACCGGCGCTGACGATTACGCGGTCCGAGGTCGACGAGATGATCGAAACGCTGCGCAAAGGCCTCGATCACCTGCGCGACACGGTCAAGGAGTGAGGTAACGCCTCACTTCCTGAGGTCGACCACCGCATAGGCGAAGCGATACTGGTCCATCGGCCGGCCCCATTGATAGGGATAGCCGACGATGGCGGTATCGCGTTGGGTTGCATCAATCCGCTGCTCGCGAAGATAGTCGCCGAACTCGTCCTGGAAGCTTGCGGGCATGCCGCCATCCTTACGGCGCCAGACGAAGACGATCCGGTCATATCCGTCGATCGGGCGCTCCGTCATGGTCACCGGCGGTGGCGTCATCGCCACCGGCAGGTCTGGCCGGTTGAAGAGGATATTGCCGGCCAGCTGGCCGTCGCTGGCGACGATCAGCGTATGCGCACTCTCGGCCTTGTCGGCCACGGTCTTCGTCAGAGCTGCGAAGGGAATGTTGACATAGCCGTAATCGCCCTTGATCCAGCCCATGCTGGCGCGCACGCTAAGCGCGATAGGCACGATGATCATGATCACGATCGCCACGCCCCAGAGGCGCTTGAGACCAGCCCCGGTAGGGATCTTCGCGGCATCGATCTTCAGCGCCAGATAGAGCGGCACCGCAAGCAGGATCGGCGTCAGCCAGCGGTCGCGGACATTCTCGAACCCGGCAAACAGGATCATCAGCACGATCAGCGCGACGGACAGGAGAAGCGTGCGGCCGATGAGCCTTGTCCATCTGTTGTTGGCCTTGATCACGGTCGTCAGATGCTCGCGATAGACGAGCCCAAAGACGATTATCGTCAGGCCGAGAAAGCTCAAGAGCCCGATCGCCAGCGAGCTCAGGCCTTCGCCGATGGCGACGATCACGCCCGCATCGTCGGTGGAGAGCTTTTTCAGCGTATGGTCGCTGGCAGCCTGGAAATTGCCGAGAAGCCAGTAGGCATGCGGCGCAACGACGACGAAGGCGAGAAGCGCTGCGGGTAACAAGCGCCAGGACAACATCGTGCGGCGCATGTCGCGGTCCATCAGCACGGCAAGCCCGGCCGCCACCGGTACCACTGCGAAATTATACTTGGTGATGCCGCCGATGCCGGTCGCGATGCCGAACAGCAGGAAGGCGAAAAGCGATGGCGCCGAAATCACCTTCAAGAGCGCATAGAGGAACAGCGATGCGCCGAAGATGGCGGCGACGGTGTGGGAGAGGTCGCGCTGCGCCTCGAACGACACCTGCGGCAAAGTGAGAAGCCCGAGAGCCGCGATAACGGCGAGCCGCTTGTCCTCGACCACCTGCCGCGCGGCGAGATAGTTGAACAGATAGGAGACGAACAGCATCAGGCCCTTGAGCCCGGCAAGCGTGCCGAGCGACATGCCGAATATGGCAAGCGCGCCGTGCTGCAGCCAGTTGTAGAACGGCGGCTGAGAGCCGTAGCCGGCCAGGAACCATTGCGACAGATAGACCTGTTCTGCCTCGTCCAGTTCCAGACCATGCGGCAGGATCAGCCGCACCGCGACATTGACGAGGAAGTAGACGGCCAGCACCGCAAGCAGCACCCGCCCGTCCCCGAGCCGCTCGCCGATGGTCTGCGTTGAAGTGCTGCGCGTGGCAGAAAGTGTCTTTGGCACGGGTGTCTCCGCAAATGACCCTTAAGGGTGCGTGATCCAGGCGTAGTGGAACCGTTCGGTGTCGCGCCCACGCGAATAAGGGTAGGGGACATCCATGGCTTTGGCATCCAGAGTGGTCGGGTCGATCCCCCGGCCGCGCAGCAACTCGGAAATCTGCTCGGGAACCGTGTTGTTGTCCTTGCCGGTCCAGACCGCGAGACCGGGGTGCTGCGGCATGATGAAGGCTGCCGATGCAGCGATCGAAGGCTGTGCCACCGGCACGTCCGGCGCTGCCAGTCGTGCGCTGCCGGCAAGGATCATCGAATCGGAGACGATATAGGCCGGTCGCCCGGCAGGTCCGGCTTCCGCCAGTACCGCCCGCACGAATGGCACGGTCGGCAGGCTGTCCTTCTGGTAGTGGCCGAGAAGCGGCGCGAAAATATTGCCGGCTGCCAGATAGAGGAGAAAGCCGAAGGCGAGCACCGATGCCGGAAGCGCAAGGATAGCAGCGCCATGCGGGCGGCGGTAAAAGCCGCCATTCGCCTCGATCTTCAGGCAAAGATAGAGCGGCAGAAGAAGAAGGAAGGGCGACAGCCATTTCTGGCTGATTGTCGTTGCTCCCATGCCGAACGAGATCAACCCGACGATGACGAGGCAGAGCAGGAACATGCGCCCCGTCACCCGCGTCCACACCGTCGAGACCTTCCATGCGGCAAGAACCTCGCGGCCGAAGGCAATCATCAGGAAGAGGACCACAGGAAAACCGCCCTTGATGGCAGCGCCGATCAGCGTCACGAACCCATCCAGCCGGTCGGTGAGGAAATGCCCGGTCGCATCGTCGCGCATTTCGTTGACGGTTCCGGCCGTCGCATCATGGAGATTGCCGAGGAACCACAGCGCATGTGGCAGGCAGATGGCGGCCGCGATCACGATCGTGGCGATCAGCCGCTTGTCGAAGAGCCGGCGCCGCAGCTCGGCCTCCGGCAGGATGGCGATTAGCGCCGCGATCGGAACGACGACGAAATTGTATTTGGAGATCGTGCCGATGCCGATCGCCACACCCGTCAGCGCATAGCGCCAGAATGCGGGGTGTCTCAAGGCACCGAGGAAGGCATAGAGGAACAGCGACACGCAGAAGAGCAGCGCGACCGCGTGGCTGAGGTCGCGTTGCGAGAGCACGGTGACGGCCGGCAGCGACAGGACGCCCAGGATCGCTGCGGCAAATACATCCCTGCGCTCGCTGAGCTGGCGAGCGGCCAGCCCGAAGAACAGGCAGCAGAGAAACAGCAGGCTGTTCTTCAGCACCGTCAGCGCGAAGATCGATGGGCCGACGAGATGCATGACCCCGTATTGCAGCCAGTTGTAGAAGGGTGGCTGGCGGCCATAGCCAAGCATCAGGAACTGCGACAGCACCACCTGTTCCGACTCGTCCGCCTGCAGTCCTTCGGTACGCAGCACGCGCAGCACCATCGCGGCCAGGCAATAGGCCGCGACCAGCCAGAGAACCCGCTCCGGCTTCAGCGTGAGGGCATCACGCAGCCGGCGCATCGGTCTGGTAGACTTCTCGGACGATGTAGCTTGAGGCTGAATCCTCGCGATAATATGTGCGGGCGATCATCTCGGCGAGGATGCCGGTGGTGATCATCTGCACCGCCGACAAAAACAGCATGACGCCGATCAGGAACAGCGGTCGCGTGCCGATATCGTTGCCCATGATGAACTTGTCGATGAACAGGTAGAACAGGATCAGCGCCGAGAGCGCGCCCAGCCCAAGCCCGAGCGAGCCGAAGAAATGCCCCGGCCGCGCCTTGAAGCGCATGAAGAACATCACCGAAAGCAGGTCGAGGATCACCCGGAATGTGCGGGAAATGCCGTATTTGGAAACGCCGTGCTGGCGCGCATGGTGCGTCACCGGCATTTCGCCGATCCTGGAGCTCGGCACGACGCCGGCCACCCAGGCCGGGATGAAGCGGTGCATCTCGCCCATCAGCTTGACCTGCTTGATGACCGCCGAGCGATAGATCTTCAGCGAGCAGCCATAGTCATGCAGCCGCACGCCGGTAATGCGGCCGATCAGCCGGTTGGCGATGAAGGAGGGAACCTTGCGCAGCAACAGCCCGTCCTGGCGGTTCTTGCGCCAGCCGACCAGAAGGTCGAGTTCGCGGCGCTCCAGTTCCGCCACCATGGTCGGAATATCCTTGGGGTCGTTCTGCAGGTCGCCGTCGAGTGTTGCGATCAGCCGGCCCTCGGCCTGGTTGATGCCGGCCTGCATGGCGGCCGTCTGGCCGAAATTGCGCTGCAGTGCGACGATCTTTAGATCGAGGCCAGGGCGTGTCAGCGACATGCGGGCATTGGTAATCGTCGCATCCGTGCTGCCGTCATCGACCAGGATCAGTTCCCATGTCTTCCCGTAGGCGGCCATCGAAGAACAGATCCGCTCGATCAGCGGCCCCACACTTTCCTCTTCGTTGAAAAGCGGCACCACCAGCGACAGTTCGACCGCATTGGGCGTCTCGACGAGGCGGCTTGCCGACTCTGCTGTTGTACGCACCTTGTGTTTCTCCTAGAAGCGGGGTCCGCAGACGTGGCCCTTGGGGGCGCTCCTGTCATTGCATCGACCCGAAAATCCTGTTGGGGCTCCTGATATATGAAGAATTATCCCGTTGCCAGCCGCAAAGCTTGGGTAATTCGCAACGCGATGACGCTGCTGACATTGGCGATCGTCGTCCTCTACGCCCTTTTCATCCAGTGGGTCTGGGGTTGGGGCAGCGTGCTGGCGCTGTGGGAGGAAGCCGGGCTCGGCTCGGCAATCATCGCACTTCTAGCGCTTCTCGGCACTTACGTCCTGCGCACCTGGCGCATCTACGATTATTTTCCGCGTGAAACCGGCGGCCATTTCGGCACGCTCCTTCGCCTCGTTCAGGTCCATAATCTCCTCAACATCATGCTGCCATTCCGGTCCGGCGAGGCGAGTTTTCCACTGTTGATGAAGCGGGAATTCGATCTGCCGCTGGCACGCGGCACCGCAGCGCTCTTCGTCATGCGGCTTTTCGACCTGCATGCGCTTCTCGCCGCGGCCGGCATCGGCCTTGTCCTCGATACCGGCGGGCCGGGAAACAACCGCGTCGGTGCCGTCTGGGCATGGGCACTCTGGGCCGCCTTCCTCATTCTCCCGGCAGCAGGCTTTGCCCTTCGCGGCACCGGGCTTCGGCTCGCGAGGAAAGTCATGCCGACCAAGGCGGAAAAGCTGCTGGCCGAGGTCGAAGCCGGCCTGCCGGTCGATGCAAACGCCTTCATGCGCGCCTGGGGCGCAACGCTCGTCAACTGGTTCACCAAGATCGCGGTACTCGCCTGGGTTCTCTGCCTGCTCGGCGGCCTGCCGGTGGGGGCCGGTTTCGGCGGTGCGCTTGGCGGTGAACTCTCCTCCGTCCTGCCGGTCCATGCGCCGGCCGGTGTCGGCACCTATCCCGCCGGCATCAGCGCCGGCGCCATCGCCTTTGGTGCTGCGGCAAGCGGCGACGCCTTCGCCGCCCTCGGCCGCGCCGCCGTCAACACCCACCTCCTCGTCATCGTCTCCTCGATGATAGGCACGGCGCTCTCGCTGTTTGCCACGCGGGGCAGGGGGTAGCGGGGTCAGACAAGGCGCAGGCCGAGATGCTCGGCCATGGGCAGATAGTCCTTGTCCTTCTGCAATAGACTGTAACCGTGTTCTATACAGAATGTGCCGATGATGAGGTCAGGCGTCTTGCTGACCGTCTTGCCATGCTCTCGTAATACCCGGTAATTGCGGGCCGCCAGAATGGCCAGCTCAGGCGAGAGCATTGGAGCGACGTTGTATCTTGCTAGTGTCCTGCGGATATTAGCGGCGTTTCGATCGTTGCGTGCGCCGCGGAGAATCTCAAGCAACACGATATCTCCGAGGATTATCTCGTCATAGTCTTCTATTTCGTCGAGCTTGCGAGTTTCTGGCGTATCGAAATTATGCAGTCTGGAAATCCAGACGGAGCTATCGACCACGATCATTCAGCGGCATCTTGGCGATCCGGCAACAACGGTGCCTCGGGATCGATGTCTCGGCGCATCTCGTCCAGATCACCTTCCCAACCCATTCCACGCAACTCCTCCCAGGCTTTCTTGCGCCCTAGGTGGCGAACGAAATGCTGAAGGGCAGCCTCGATGACTGCTTTCTTCGTCTTGAGGCCGGTCATTTCCAAGGCCTCGTTCAACAGCGTGTCGTCTATCTCGATATTGGTACGCATGTCGGCCTCATTTGTGTTGGACGCTGCAATGATGGACTAAATGCGAGTAAGTCCGGTCACTGTTCGCCACGCTCACGCATCAACTCCTCTGAGGGTGTGTGTGCCCGGCCTGCAGTCAACGCTCGGAATTCGGCTGCCAGTGTGTCGAACGACGGCGCTTTGCCATGCTGTTCGTCCCACCCGATACCTTCCAGCTTGTCGATCGCGCGTAACTGCTTCTTGATACGCACGAAATCTCGCAAGGCCTGATCGACGGCAGCCTTCTTGGTCGGCAAGCCACCAAGCTCCATGGCCTCGGCGATCAGATCGTCGTCCAATTCTATATTGGTACGCATGTCGGCCTCGTGGTGTATGGATTGGCAAAATCATACACCACGACCGGCAGGCCTACAATGTCACTGGAACGCCGTCTCGTAGAAGCTGCGCAGCTTGCGCGAATGCAGCGTCTCGATCGGCATGGCGGCAAGCTTCTGCACGGCGCGGATGCCGATCTGCAGGTGCTGGCTGACCTGGGTGCGGTAGAACGCGGTCGCCATGCCCGGCAATTTCAGTTCTCCATGCAGCGGCCGGTCGGAAACGCAGAGCAGCGTGCCATAGGGCACGCGGAAGCGAAAACCGTTGGCGGCGATGGTTGCCGATTCCATGTCGAGCGCCACCGCCCGCGATTGAGAAAGCCGCTTCACCGGGCCTGCCTGGTCGCGCAGTTCCCAGTTGCGGTTGTCGATGGTCGCGACGGTGCCCGTGCGCATGATCCGCTTCAGCTCGAAACCTTCATAGCCGGTGACTTCCTCGACGGCGCTTTCCAGCGCCTGCTGCACTTCGGCAAGGGCCGGGATAGGCACCCAGACCGGCAGGTCGTCATCCAGCACATGGTCCTCGCGCACATAGGCATGGGCCAGCACATAGTCGCCGAGCCGCTGGCTGTTGCGCAGCCCGGCGCAATGGCCGACCATCAGCCAGGCATGCGGACGCAGCACGGCAATATGGTCGGTGATCGTCTTGGCGTTGGACGGGCCGACGCCGATATTGACGAGCGTGATGCCCGACTGATCATCCTTCTTCAGGTGATAGGCGGGCATTTGCGGCATGCGGCTGATCGGCGTCGTTTCCGGCTTGTCGCGCCCGGCCAGCGTCACGACATTGCCCGGCTCGACAAAGGCGGAATAGCCGTCGCCGCCTTCCGCCATCAGCTTGCGGGCCCAGGCGGCAAATTCGTCGATATAGAACTGGTAATTGGTGAACAGCACGAAGTTCTGGAAATGCTCTGCCCCTGTCGCCGTGTAATGGCTGAGGCGGGCGAGCGAATAATCGATACGCTGCGCGGTAAACGGCGCAAGCGGCGCCGGCTCGCCCGGCAGCGCCTCATATTCGCCATTGGCGATCAGGTCGTCCGTGTTGTTGAGATCCGGCGTGTCGAACAGGTCGCGCATCGGAATGTCCGCCATCGCATTGCTGACCGAGGCCTCCACATGCGCACCTTCGCCAAAGGCGAAATGCAGCGGGATCGGCGTTGTCGATTCCGACACGGTCACCGGAATGCTGTGGTTGCGCATCAGGAGGTCGAGCTGCTCGATCAAGTAGTGACGGAACAGGCCCGGCCGGGTGACCGTCGTCGTGTAGACGCCCGGTGCCGCGACATGGCCGTAGGAAAGCCGCGTATCGGCATGGCCGAAGGACGTCGTCTCGATCGACACCTGCGGATAGAAGGCGCGGTAGCGGCCGGCGACCGCAGCACCTCTGGCGAGCCCGCCAAAACTGTCGATCAGGAATTTGGTGTTTCGCTCGTAAAGTTCCGTCAGCGCGTCGACGGCAGCCTCGGCATTGTCGAACACCTGCGGTTCGACCGGGCTCGGGCTGATGAAGGAAATGGGCGAAAGGGAAGAGATTCGTGTATTCATGAGCTATTATAGAGAGAACTCAATGACAATCAAACGGCGAACCTTCGATCTTTTCACCCAACCTTGAACGGACCCCATGGTCTCGCCTCAGAGTGAGGCCACGCAGTCGCCATTCGACTGATAGATGCACAGGCTGCCGGAGCTGATATCGATACCGATCGGACGCCTGGTCGGATGGATGGCCATCGCCGCGAACGAGATGGCGAAGATCACCATCATCAGCGTGATGATCGTCAGGCGGCGTGCAATGGTCGGCATGATCTCGTCCTCCAGCTTCGAACCAGGCATGTTCGAATGGAGGCAGAATAGTGGCGCTCACCTGTATGAAGGCTGAGAGCCACCTTCATCCGCCGTTCATGGTCGTTAACGCCCCGGCCGGCATCCTCCCCCGCCAGAAGGGAGCCGACCGAAGTCGGCGGCTCCCGTCACAACTCAGAGCCGCGTCCAGGTCTGCGACTTGCACAACACCTTCAACACGCATCCTTTCATCTTCAGCGCATTTCCTGTGACGGCACCCGATCCCGCATAGGTCTTGTCGTTTTCGGGATCGGTGATCTCGCCGGAATAGCTGTCGCCGCTGCCGGAAAGCTTGCCGATCTGCTTGCCCGCATGCTTACCCGTCTTCAGCGTCACGCAGAAGGCCGGTCCGCATTTGCCGATCTCGGCCGTCGCGCCGCTTTCCGTCTTCCAGTTGCCTTCGATCGGCTCGGCCGCCAAGCTGGTGCCGGCGAGCATCACCAAGGCCGCAGTTGCCGCCAGGATCCTTGGTGTCATTGTATTCCGCATGAAATGTCCTCCTCGGATGGTTTCGATGGCTTCGCAACTGCCCTCCCGCAGCCTGTGCCGGGCATTAAGCTAGATTACCTGCACGTAAAGGTAAAGTTGGATCATTGCCGAATGTCCAGATCCGTCATGTCCAGATGCGAAGGCTTCGGCGGCATTTTCCATCAATGCCCGCAACAACAAGCGAAAGACATGCTGAACAAATGGTTTAGGCGAAAATCCTAACGTTTCGTCAACAGAAGGCCGAAACCCTTAACAGGCAGGCGATGTGGTGCTTAACGAAAACTCAAATTTACGAAGCATTTGAACTTTGTTTTCCGCAAGTTAAGCATTCTTTTTAGTCGGATTTTGGAACCTTGGGATCATATTGGTCTCGTCAAACGAGCGGGAAAAACCGCCACCCCCGAAGGATTAACAAAGCCGCATAAGACGGTGGTCCGGAGGGGATTGATGAACAGGGTAGAAGAAGAAACCAGGTCTTAAACAGGGATCAAAACCGATGGCACGCTTTGAAATTTCGTCGACTGAAATGGCCACCATGGGTGGCGATGCCCGCGCAGAAGTGTTCTGCGACATGGGTCTGATGTATGCAACGGGCCGCGGGGTCGAGGTCGACCTCGTTGCCGCCCACAAATGGCTGAACATTGCCGCCATTAAGGGCTCTGACCGCGCCGCCGAGCTGCGTGCCGATCTCGCCCACCAGCTGAGCAAGATGCAGCTTGCGGAAGCGCTGCGCGCTGCCCGTGAATGGATGACCGTGCACTGAGCGCGGCCATCACCAGACAAAACAAGAGATAACGATATGCGGACGAAGGCTTGAGGCTTTTCGTCCGGCCATTGAACCGCGACCGGCAGGGATAATGCCGGCGCGGTTTTCTCTCGTTATCCGAGCGACTTCAGCACCTGCGGAAGTGCCTGTTCCAGAAGTTCCATGTCGGCTTCCTGGCCGGCGCTGATGCGCACACAGCGATTGAGGGGTTCAACGCCCGGCATGCGGATGAACACGCCATGGGTCAGAAGTCCGTCGACGATCGCCCTTGCATAGGCCGCGTCACGGCCGCAGTCGATGGCGACGAAATTAGTGGCCGATGGCAGCGCCTTGAGCCCGTTGGCGGCGGCGATCGCTCCGATGCGCTCGCGCGATGCCTTGATCCTGCCGACCACCTCGTCGAGATAGGCCTGGTCCTTCAGCGCGGCGATTGCGCCGGCAACGGCGATCCGGTTCATGCCGAAATGGTTGCGGATCTTGTCGAAGGCTTTCGCCGTGCCTTCGGTGGTGATCGCATAGCCGACACGCGCTCCGGCCATGCCATAGGCCTTGGAGAAGGTGCGCGTGCGGATCACGTTCGGCAGGTCGATCAGGGCCTCGATCGGCGGGAAGGCGCTGGCGGGACCCGTTTCGCAATAGGCTTCGTCGAGCACCAGCAGCGTCGTTTCCGGCAGCGCCTTTGCGAACGCCACGACGTCGTCGGCCTCCCACCAGCTGCCCATCGGGTTGTCCGGATTGGCGAAATAGACGAGCGGTGCATTTTCCCGTTTGACGGTGTCGAGCAATCCGTTCAGGTCTTCGCGGTCGTTGACGTAAGGTGTGGTGACCAGCCTGCCGCCAAAGCCGGCGACATGGAAATTGAAGGTCGGATAGCCGCCGAAGGAATTGACCACCGGCATGGGTGTCGAAGCCGCCGGATCGATCACCAGCCGCACGATCTGGCCGAGCAGGCTGTCGACGCCTTCGCCGATCGCAAGATTGTCAGGGCGACATTTCAGATGCGCGGCAAGGGCGGCCTTGAGCTCGAAATTCTCCGGGTCGGCATATTTCCAGATCCCTGCAGCCTCGTCCTTCATCGAGGCGATAACCGACGGTGCCGGACCGAACCCGTTCTCGTTGGCACCGATGCGCGCCTTGACGGCAGCGCCGCTTTTACGCTCCAGCGCCTCGGGCCCGACGAAAGGCACGGTTGCAGGAAGAGAGTTGACGAGCGGGGTGAAGCGGGAAAATGCGGGCATGGCATGAAAAGTCCGGTTGAAAGCCGGCACACAATAGAAAGGTTTGCAGTCAGCGCAAGCCTGTCGATTTCCTTCGATGACCAACTATGGCAACGGTTTTCCAACATTGCG
Organism: Neorhizobium sp. NCHU2750; assembly: GCF_003597675.1. Lineage (NCBI taxonomy): Bacteria > Pseudomonadati > Pseudomonadota > Alphaproteobacteria > Hyphomicrobiales > Rhizobiaceae > Neorhizobium > Neorhizobium sp. NCHU2750. Next base: position 915,125 of record NZ_CP030827.1, read on the forward strand.
GCCCATTGCCGTAATTGCGGCACCCGAAGGTTGCCGACATGATATATGCAACTTTAGTGATTAAATACTCTGGCCGTCAATCTGTGGCGCGCATTCTTCGGCGATGAGCAAGTTTCCCCTCATCGTGATTGCCGCCTCGGCCGCAAGCTTCCTGGCCGGCGGCGGCCATTCGCTTCTCCCCGGTCTTGGTGAGAGCCTTGAGGCGCAGCTCAGCCCTGCCTGTGACATCAAGGGGAATATTGCGATCGACAGTGGCGAGAAGATCTATCACGTCCCCGGCCAATTCTATTATCAGCAAACCCGAATCAGCCCCGAATATGGCGAACGCTGGTTCTGTTCGGAGGAGGACGCGCGCGCTGCCGGGTGGCGCCGGTCAAAGCGTTAGCGCGACGAAGGTTCTATCGGCCAAGGCTGCGGGTGCGCGGGTCTTACTGGCTGGTTTCGAAACCCAGCCGCAGCACATGGTGCAGGAATTCCGGATCGATCAGCATGTTGAACCCGACCGTGACCTTTTCTTCTTCGCGCAGCATCACCGTGCAGCCGATCTCGTCGCGGATGCCGAGAATGGCGAGAAAGAAATGCGACGGGACGGCAATATTCGGGCTGACCTCGAGTTCGGCGCCCTGCAGCGAGATGGTGCGGATCAGGCAGCGGATATTCGTCTTCGTGCTCAGGTGATGTTCGACGAGCACGATCTTGGCCGGACGGTCGACGGCAAATTTCTCGAAAACGCGACGCAGGCCGGGCTTGTCGTGGTTCTCTCCGCCATCCGTCATCGGTGCCATCGCATACTCCCTGCCGCATCGGGCAGATATGATTGTGTGCCTGCCTTTCCGCTGCAGTCTAGAGTTGATTGGTAAATTTTTCGCGCTCCATAGTATCCGAAAACTTGCAGTCGGCATCTGCGTTCGCCGATCCCGGCCGATGTCGCGTTGTTGACGGGCAGACGTCGCGGGGATACCCCTTGTCCACCTGCATTAGATGTTATGCCGATGCGGAATGGACCGATTAGGGAGTGACACGTGACAGGCAGGCTGGTGATCGTCGGGGCAGGGCAGGCAGGTTTTGCGCTGGCCGCCAAATTGCGGGCTCTCAAGGATACGCGCCCGATCACCATGATTGGCCTGGAGGACGTTTTTCCATACCAGCGGCCGCCCTTGTCGAAGAAATACCTGCTCGGCGAGATGAGCTTCGACCGACTGACCTTCCGCCCTGACGCATGGTTCGCCGAAAACGACGTCGAGGTGAGGCTCTCGACATTTGTCGAGGAGATCGACCGGGACAAGAAGACCGTGCGCATGCAGGACGGGTCTGTCCTCGAATACGAAAACCTGGCGCTCGCCACCGGCTCGACCCCGCGCACGCTGCCCGCCAGCATCGGCGGTGATCTGGAAGGCGTCTATACCGTACGCGATAAGCGCGATGCCGACCGGCTTGCCGGCGAGATGAAGGCCGGCCGCCGGCTGCTGATCATCGGCGGCGGCTATATCGGGCTCGAAGCCGCGGCCGTCGCCCGCCATCTCGGCCTCGAGGTGACGCTGATCGAAATGGCCGACCGCATCCTCGCCCGCGTTGCCGCAAAGGAGACGGCCGACATCATGCGCGGCATCCATGATGCGCATGGCGTGGTGATTCGCGAAAAGACCGGCCTTGCCCGGCTGATCGGCGAGGACGGCAAGGTTCGTGCCGCTGAACTTTCCGATGGCAGCGTCATCGACGTCGATGTCGTCATCGTCGGCATCGGCGTGACGCCGAACGACCGGTTGGCGCAGGATTGCGGTCTCGATGTCGGCAATGGCATCGTCGTCGACGAGTTCGCCCGCACCTCCGATCCTTCGATCTTCGCGATGGGCGATTGCGTCACGCTGCCCTGGCAGGGCGGCCGCATCCGGCTCGAATCGGTGCAGAACGCCGTCGATCAGGCCGAATCGGTCGCTGCCACGCTCGCCGGCGGCACGGCGCCCTATGAGCCGAAACCGTGGTTCTGGTCCGATCAGTATGACGTCAAGCTGCAGATCGCCGGCTTCAATCTCGGCTATGAAGAGACGTTGCTGCGCCCAGGTGCGCGCGAAGGTGCCGTGTCGATCTGGTATTTCCGCGAGGGCCGGCTGATCGCCGTAGACGCCGTCAACGATGCCAAGGCTTACGTCTCCGGCAAGAAGATGCTGGAAACCGGGAAGAACCCCGACAAGGCCCTGCTGGCCGATCCGGCCACCGACCTCAAGCAATTGATGGCCTGATTCCTTTATAAGGCGGGATCGGGCCCGACCAACCGGTATCGGAGCCAACCGACATAGGAGGAAGCATGCCTGCACCGAAAAACGCCTTCAAGGCAGCCATCAAGGCCAAGAGCCCGCAGATCGGCCTGTGGCTGAATACCGGCGAGCCGTTGCCGGCGGAGATTGCGGCAAGCGCGGGCTTCGACTGGCTGGTCATTGATTCGGAACACGGGCCGAACGATCTGCGCAGCATCATCGCCCAGCTGCGTGCGCTGGCGCCATTCAATGTGGAGCCGGTCGTGCGCCCGCCGGTCGGCGACGCCTGGTTCATCAAGCAATTGCTCGATGCCGGTGCGCGAACGCTTCTCGTGCCCATGGTCGATACGCCTGAACAGGCCGAGGCTCTGGTGCAGGCCGTGCGCTATCCGCCGCGCGGCACCCGCGGTCTCGGTGCCGCAGTCGCCCGCGCTTCCGGTTTCAACGCCATCCCCGATTATGCCCAGACGGCCGATGACGAGATCTGCCTTCTCGTCCAGGCAGAGACCAGGACGGCAATCGACAATCTCGATGCGATTGCCGCGATCGAGGGCGTCGATGGCGTTTTCATCGGCCCCGCCGATCTCTCCGCCGATCTCGGCTTCCTGGGGCGGATAGAGGCGCCCGAGGTTCAGGAGGTCATAGAGAAGGCGATCGGGCGAATCATCGCTGCCGGCAAGCCCGCGGGCATCCTGACCTTCAATGAGACCTTGAACCGCCGCTATCTCGATCTCGGCGCAAGCTTTGTCGCCGTTGGGGCCGATGTCACCGAACTCTCGGCGACCCTGCGTGCGCTGGCCGGCCGCTATGGCCGCGGGCCGGGTAGCGGCCCAGCCGGTTCCGGCTATTGATTCGCGCCAGGCGATTCGCCTCTGATGGAAATCGTCGGCCGACAGCCGCGCCTATTATAAGGAGGGGGCGAAATGCCCCCTTGAGATGCACTGAAGAAGCTCGGCTCCGCCAAAGAGAGGCCAGCGGCCGCAATCTTCGCCTCATCCCCAGCCTCGACCGTTCTTTTTGTTAAAAGACCTTGCATTCGAAATTCATTTTCAATAATCAGGCCGCACCGGAGAGGTGGCCGAGTGGTCGAAGGCGCTCCCCTGCTAAGGGAGTATACGTCAAAAGCGTATCGTGGGTTCGAATCCCATCTTCTCCGCCATCAGGCCTTGCCAGCCTGTCCTGATTTCCCCAAAAAAACTTGTCTCGTCGCAGTCGAAAAAAAAGAAGCTCGGGCACGAGGCGTTTCGGCTCGGTCTCTCAGCCTTTGACTTGCGTCTTTCGGCAACGGATATCCCTTTTTTAGTAACGCCTGCTGCGCCTGTCGCCCCAGCCTCTGTGTCGGTTTTGCAACGCGGCATTACACCCGGATTTTTTCGCAAAACTGTCATAAGTGGCTGTTTCTAGGCCATTTCTTAACGAACAATAAAATTGTAGCAACCTCCAGATGCGGTATTGTGCTGTTTCGGCAACAGGGGTTGGCTAAGCAGGCCGGATAGCTCGTTTCACCGCCACTTCACGATTGCATGATCGGAGGCCTTTTGTATTTTCAAATCCAGAAGCGCGGCGGTGGTTCGTCGGTTTCTGCATCGTTGGGATGGGCAGGGAACAAAAGCCTCTGGCAAAAACAGACCCAACCCTGAATGAAACTTTGACTGGAGGTCAAAAATGAACATCAAGAGCCTTCTTCTCGGCTCCGCTGCTGCCCTCGCAGCAGTCTCTGGCGCCCAGGCTGCCGACGCTATCGTTGCTGCTGAGCCTGAGCCCATGGAATACGTTCGCGTTTGCGACGCTTTCGGCACCGGCTACTTCTACATCCCGGGCACGGAAACCTGCCTCAAGGTCGGCGGCCGCGTTCGCTTCGACGCCAACTACGGTAACGTTTACAAGACGAACCGCGCTGGCGAAGGCACCTTCACCAACACCCGCGCTGAACTTTACGTCTCGTCTGCTTCGGACACCGAATGGGGTGCGCTGAAGACCAACATGACCGCGCGTTTCGACTACAACCCGCACAACACTGCCAGCTACCCGGATGCAACCCGCACCCGTCTGATGGTTGCCACGATCGATATCGGCGGCTTCACCTTCGGTCTGCAGGACTCGCTGTATGAGCAGCTGCTCGGCTACGCCGGCAACGTCATCAACGACGACGTGATCAACTACGGTCCGTCCGAAGTTAACCAGATCGCCTACACCTACAAGGCTGACGCTCTGACCGCCTTCATCTCGCTCGAAGATGACGGCCAGAACAAGCGTGATACGCTGGCCTACGTTCCTGATCACCACAACAGCGATGCTCCGAACGTTGCTGCAGGTATCAAGTTCGACAACGGCACGTTCATGGCTGGCGTAACCGCTGGTTACGACGAGTCGATGGAAGAAGGCGCTGTCAAGGCTCGCATCGGCTACAAGACCGGCGCGTTCAACCTCTTCTTGATGGGCGGCTGGAACACCGACGGCGACACCTACAACAACTACGCTCCGGGCTCGAACTACGGCGACGCGACGATCGGTTGGGGCGATTGGGCTCTGTGGACCGGCGGCGGCTACAAGTTCTCCAGCAAGCTGGCTATGAACGCTCAGGTTGCCTACACCGACTCGAAGGTCTTCGAAGCAACGGCTAACCTGGCTTGGACCCCGGCTGCTGGCTTCCTGATCCAGCCGGAAGTTACCTACGTCAACATCGACGACGTACCGGGCAAGGGCGAGCAGGACCGTTGGGAAGGCATCGTTCGCTTCCAGCGCACGTTCTAATTCCTTATGGAATGATAGTGGAAAGGCCCGGCATTGCCGGGCCTTTTTGCGTTTAGCGTGATACGAATGCGGCGGACCGGGCGGCCGAGGCTGTTCTATTTGATTCGATCTCGATCCCGTGTGCCGGCAATCTTCGTGTCTCTCGGCGTGCATTGATATGTGGCCTCTCCTGGAGGCCGCTAGCGCATCGCGTGCCGATTGATTTAACGCAGATTGCCTAGTGGTTCGCATCGGATCATCGCTGTGCGATTTCACCGTTGTTTGCGATGACTTCCGGCCCATTCGTCCTGCCGGCCTTCTGTGAGAGGGTGGGGGAGGGCTGCGGGCCGCCTAGGCTCATCGATGCGGTCTGGGTGCGGCATCCATCAGGCCGAGTGGAAGGGGTCTGTTTGCGATCGGCCTGTCGTCGGGCTTCGATGGCTCGACTGTACGCTTTTCTGCCTCCAAAAATTGCCGAGTGCCTCTCTGTTCATCGGCGATGGATCAAGGAAAAGGCATGTGCCGGATATCAACATTAGGTTGATATCATTTTTTGCATCTGTCTCCGTCTTCGGACTTCGGCTCCGAAATTCTAAAGCTACCTATGGTAGCTGGATTGCGACAGTTGGAATGTCGCTATTAGACATCGGCGTCCGTCCTGATTGGCTGACTAGACAATTAAGCCGTGTATAGACGGAAAAGTTAAGCGGAGGCGGCTACGATTATGGCGGCAGTGACGCCTGCTTATTTTTGGCCGGATCTGCGTGACCGATTGGCATAAATCAGCCGAAAATGCCGCTTTATGCCGGCGATTCGCGCTGAAGCGGCTCTTGGCCTGGTCTCCGACGCGATTTTAATCGGCACGCGCATGTGTTGCAGCGCCATATTCCTAACAAATCGTATAGAAAATGACCCGGTCTCAGGTTGATATGCGGAAAGATTGCAACACTTTGCCGCAAAGTTGGGAATTGGAAACCTCCGGTCGTGTTACGCGCTTGTCATCTTTTACAAACTTCCGGTAGCTTGAACTCGAAAGCATGACTTCGCGTGTGTTTTCTAAAAGTCGCGGATGCAGGGGAACTGGTTTTTAAAAGCCCGCATCTCATTCAACTTTGACTGGAGGTCAAAAATGAACATCAAGAGCCTTCTTCTCGGCTCCGCTGCTGCTCTCGCAGCAGTATCCGGCGCCCAGGCTGCCGACGCTATCGTTGCTGCCGAGCCGGAACCGATGGAATACGTTCGCGTTTGCGACGCATTCGGCACGGGCTACTTCTACATTCCGGGCACGGAAACCTGCCTCAAGATCGGCGGCCGCGTTCGCTTCGAAGCCGACTACGCTGACCCTTACAGCCCGAACAGCGGTGGCACCTACACCAACACCCGCGCTGAACTCTTCCTTGACACCGCTTCGGACACCGAGTGGGGCGCTCTGAAGACCAGCATCGTCGCACGTTTCGACTATAACCCGAAGAACAGCCTGTCCGGTGATGCTGGCGTAGGTTACTTCTCCGGCGGTGGTTTCAAGGACAACACCCGTACACGCCTGATCGCAGCCAACATTCAGCTTGGCGGCTTCCTTGTCGGTCTCGCTGACTCGCAGTACTCGTCCTTCATCAACTACGCCGGCGACGTCATCAACGACGACGTGATCTCTTACGGTCAGTTCGAACTGAACCAGATGACCTACACGTTCGACGCGGGTAATGGCTTCTCGGCCTACATCTCGCTCGAAGACGACGGCGAAAACAAGCGTGACTACATCGCTGCTTCCAGCGACTCCCCGGATTTCACCGGCGGTGTGAAGTATCAGACCGAAACCTTCATGGTCGGCGTTGTCGCCGGTTATGACGAATCCATGGAAGAAGGCGGCATCAAGGCCAAGGTCTCCGGCAACATCGGCGCACTCAGCCTCTTCCTCATGGGCGGCTGGAACACCGATGGCGACTCGACCAACAAGTTCGCTCCGGGTTGGGGTGACTTCGCTGTCTGGGGTGGCGCTGGCTACAAGTTCTCCGACAAGGTTGCTGCAAACCTGCAGGTTGCCTATGCCGATCTGAACGACAAGCTTGCTGTCACCGGCAACGTTCAGTGGACCCCGGTCAAGGGCTTCTTGATCCAGCCGGAAGTGTCCTACACCAACTGGGACAAGCTGGACGAAGACCAGTGGGCTGGCCTCGTTCGCTTCGAGCGCAAGTTCTGATCTATACCGAAATTGTCTAGAAAAGGCCCGGCTTTGCCGGGCTTTTTTGTGTTTTTGCCCCTGAGTTTCGCCATTGGCGCGAGTTTCATTAAATTTCGTCCATGAACTGGGGAGAGTTTGCAACACTGTGTCTCGCTCGATGGGCTGCAAGCGTTTTGTGGAGATCCCTCCGCTTGTCGTTTCCAGAATCGAGGACTATCCGTGGCTGCAGGGGATCGAGATGACTGGCTCTATCCTCTGTAATTGACGGGCCGCCTCCAACAATTTCGGGGGAGGTGCCCCTGGGGATGATTGGAGATTTCAATGAATATCAAGAGCCTTCTTCTTGGCTCCGCTGCTGCTCTGGCCGCAGTATCTGGCGCACAGGCTGCCGACGCAATCGTCGCTGCCGAACCGGAACCGATGGAATATGTTCGCGTCTGCGACGCCTTCGGTGCTGGCTATTTCTACATTCCGGGTTCGGAAACCTGCCTCAAGGTTGGTGGCCGCATTCGCGTTGATGCTTACCACGGCAACGCCTACGACTTGAGCAGCAAGGGCGAAGGCACCTTCATGAACACCCGCGCAGAGCTGTATATGCAGTCTGCGTCGGATACCGAATGGGGTGCTCTGAAAACCAATATCGTCGCGCGCTTCGACTGGAACCAGCATCAGCAGACCGGTTATGGCGGCTCCTATCCGGACCAGACTCGTACCCGCCTGATGGTCGGGACGATCGATATCGCCGGTTTCACCTTCGGTCTTCAGGATTCGCTGTATGAACAGCTGCTCGGTTACGCTGGCAACGTCATCAACGACGACGTGATCAACTATGGTCCGTCTGAAGTTAACCAGATCGACTATACCTACAAGGGCAGCAACGGTATCACCGCATTCATCGGCGCTGAAGACGACGGCCAAAACAAGCGCGATGGCGTAACCTACGGCTACGATACCCACAACAGCGATGCGCCGAATGGCGTTGCCGGTATCAAGTACGACAACGGCAAGTTCATGGCCGGTATCGTCGGTGGTTACGACGAATCGGAACAGGCGGGCGTCCTCAAGGCTCGCCTCAACGGAAACTTTGGCGCTCTCAGCCTCTTCATCCTGGGTGGCTGGAACATGGACGGCAACAAGATTAGCAACTATGCTCCGGGCAGCAAGTACGGTGGCACGACGGCCATTGGCTGGGGCGACTGGGCTTTCTGGACCGGCGGTACCTACAAGTTCTCCAGCAAGCTGGCCACCAACGTTCAGGTTGCCTACACGGATAGCAAGGTCTTCGAAGCTACGGCCGACTTGGCTTGGACCCCGGCAGCAGGCTTCCTGATCGAGCCGGAAGTCACCTACGTCAACATTGACAACGACACTCCCGCTGTCAAATCGGATCAGTGGGAAGGCATCGTTCGCTTCCAGCGCACGTTCTGATTTCCACCAATCGTGCTATCGGAAAAGCCCGGCATTGCCGGGCTTTTTTGACTCTTGATAGGTGTCGCCTTCATTTTCCCATGCAACGCAAGGGTTTACACGGTTTCGTGATACACTGCGACAAGATTGTAACAGCCTCTGGTATATGTTGCCTTATTCATACGGAGGCTGCTCCATTTTTCTTGAGACTTGCGCGATCGGCGCGTAGCCTCGGAATCAGGGTTGAGGCGTCGTCTCGATCTTGTGGCTTTCGGTCCGGCTTGGGGACGGCATGACCGGGGTTTTGTTTAAAGACTGTATCTGGAGATCTCCCATGAACATTAAGAGCCTTCTTCTCGGCTCCGCTGCTGCTCTCGCAGCAGTTTCCGGCGCGCATGCTGCCGACGCTATCGTTGCCGCTGAGCCGGAGCCGATGGAATACGTTCGCGTTTGCGACGCGTTCGGTGCAGGTTACTTCTACATTCCTGGCTCGGAAACCTGCCTCAAGGTTGGTGGCCGCGTTCGTTTCGACGCCATTTACGGCAATGCCTATGCCCGTGACTCTTCGGGTACCTACACCAACACCCGCGCTGAGCTCTACCTCGACACCGCTTCGGACACCGAAATGGGTGCCCTGAAGACGAGCATCATCGCCCGCTTCGACTACGATCCGCACAATGCAGCCAGCCGCGGTGGCGACTATCCGGATGAGACCCGCACCCGTCTGATGCAGGCAACGGTCAGCCTCGGTGGCTTCACCGCCGGTCTGCAGGATTCGCTCTATGAATCCTTCATCAACTACGCTGGCGACGTCGACAGCGACGACGTGGTCAACTACGGCCCGTCGGAAGTCAACCAGTTGGCTTACACCTACCAGGCTGGCAACGGCTTCTCGGCATTCATCGCCATGGAAGACGACGGCCAGAACAAGCGTGACGGCGTTGTCTACGCTCCTGACCACCACAACAGCGACTCGCCGAACTTCGCCGGCGGTGTAAAGTATGACACCGGCACCTTCATGTTCGGCGTCACCGCTGGTTACGACGAATCGATGGAAGAAGGCGCGATCAAGGCCAAGGTCTCTGGCAACATCGGCGCATTCAACCTCTTCCTGATGGGCGGCTGGAACACCGACGGCAACACCGTCAACAGCTACGCACCGGGTTACACCTACAACTCGGAATCTGGCGACGTTGTTGGTTGGGGTGACTGGGCTCTGTGGACCGGTGGCGGCTACAAGTTCTCCGACAAGCTGTCTGCAAACATTCAGGTTGCATACACCGACTCGAAGGTCTTCTCCGCTGTTGGTAACCTGCAGTGGAAGCCGGCAGCTGGCTTCCTGATCCAGCCGGAACTGGCTTACACCAACTGGAACAACTCGACTGTATCTGCCGACTCTTGGCAGGGCTTCCTCCGCTTCCAGCGCACCTTCTAATTCCTCACGGAATGAGACGAAAAGGCCCGGTTCTCCGGGCCTTTTTGCGTTATGGCCCGTGCCTTGCGTGCCGTTCAGGGCGATCAATAGCGCTGCGGCAGGGGCGCGAAGCGGAAAAACGCAATTATCGTTGGGGGAGGGGGAGGCGCCTTCTCTCATGCGCGCGCAAGATCGCCGCGGCGGCCAGCAAGTCAGCCACGCATAAAATACTGTACGGGATTTATCCCTCGCGGCCGAACCTGAGGTCCGAGACGATGTCGGCCTTCTGGCCAAGCCGCGTCTTGTAGACCTGGTAATTCTCCAGCACCCGCTGCACATAGTTGCGGGTTTCGGGGAAGGGGATGCGTTCCACCCAGTCGATCACCTCGTCGAGCGGCTTGCCGCGCGGATCGCCATAGCGGGCGATCCATTCCGGCACCCGCTTCGGCCCGGCATTATAGGCGATGAAGGTGAGGATGTAGGATCCGCCGAACGCGTCGATCTGCTCGCCGAGATAATGGGCGCCGAGAGTGGCGTTATAGCCGGCGTCGCTGGTCAGCCGGTCGGCCCGGAAACTCATGCCGTGTCGTTTGGCGACGCCCTGTGCGGTGCCAGGCAGAAGCTGCAGGAGGCCGCGCGCATTGGCGGCCGAGACGGCTGCCGGGTTGAAGGCACTTTCCTGCCGCGCAATTGAATAGGCGAGCGCCTTGCCGGACCCGGCAATATTGGCGCCGGCCGGGATGACGCCGAGAGGATAGGCAAGCGCTGCCACATCGATGCCGCGGGAGAAGGCTGCCTTGCCGATCTTGAGCGACAGCGCATGGTCGCCCTGTTCCTCGGCTCGCGCTGTCAGAAGTGCCAGTTCGCCGGGACTGGTGATCTGTTCGCCGAGTGCCGCGTAAAGCGCTGCCGACCGGCGGTCATGACCGACCGAATCGAGCCTTGCAATCGCCTGCACCACTTCGCGCGAGGCAAAACGCTCGCGATCCTGCGCCGTCGGAACGGGATAGCTGACATCGAGCGTGGTCTTGCCGAGGCGCGCCGCCGCCAGCTGCCCGTAGAATGTGCCCGTGTATCGTGCCGCCTGCTCGTAGAGGGAACGTGCCTGTCCGGGGCCGCCGGCCTCTGCCGCGCGACCAAGCCAGTAAAGCGCCCGCGAGGCGGAAAGCGGTTTGTTCGACGCTTCGAGGATCTTGCGGAAATGCGTCTCGGCCGTGCTCGGGTCGTTCAGAGCTCTAAGCGCATACCAGCCGGCATGGAACTCCGCATCGGCCCGGTCGACCGAGGACTGCGCCATATTGTCGGCGACGAGCTTGTAAGCTCCCCGAAAATCGCCCTGGTCAGCAAGGCCGCGCGAGACGATACGCTGCTCGTTCCACCATTCGCCGGCATTGACCAGCCTGGCGGGGTCGCGTGGTACGCGCTCGAGCAGCTTGGCGGCATCCTCGAACTGGTCCTGGCGCCGGGCATATTCGATGCGGATGAACAGATAGGCCGGATCGCTGGTGAAGGAGCCTTCCACGGCATTGATCATCTGCGGCGCATTCTTGGCGCCTGAAGAGACAGCAACCCACGCCTTGTAGAGCGATTGTGCGTTGCCGAGCATCGAAAAGCGCTTCGCCTGCGCGCTACGCCCGCGATAGAGCAGATAGTCCATCCGCGCCCTGTGGTCGGCGACCGTCAGCAGGCCGCTGAATTCGCCGAGTATCTTGTCTTCGGTCTGGGTATCCAGCGCATCGCCGAGCCAGAGCGCGCGGATCGTGCGCGCCGCATCGGCGGAGCGGCCGGTCGCCATCTGCGCCCGAGCGAGAATCATCGCGCCTTCCTGCGTCTGCGGCTTGTAGGGTCCCATCGCCGACAGGACCGCGCCGGCAGGCGGGTTTTCACGGTAGAGCGCCCGTTCTTCCTTTTCGCGCAATCCGCCGATCCCCGGCCAGCCGGAAAGCTCGCGTTCGGCTGCAGCGATCTCGCGATAGGGCACGTCCTTCAGGCCGGAGCTCGCAATCGCCCAGGTCAGGATACGGCGGTCGAGCGAACCCTCGGGAAGGCTGTTGCGCGCCGCGATCGCCTGATCCGCATCATTGTCGGAAAGCGCGTCGAGCCCGGTCTTCAGGGTCGAGGATGCAAGCGGGCGGTCGAGACGCGGGATCGAGCCGGTAATCTCGGGTGTCGGCATCGCCACGGGTGTCGGCACGGCCTGCATTCGCGGCGTCCCCGGCATCGGCATGCTGGCGGGAGCATCAGGTCGCACGAAGGGGAGCGGCACGCTGCCACTCAAGGGAGGAGCCGTCTGGCCAAGTGCCAGGCTCGATATGCTTGCGGCACCCAATCCCAAGGTGAGGATCAGAGCAGGCTTCTTCATCCGGCGACTCGCGAAAAAGACATTTACCCCTATCGGGTTCTCCCATTAGGCTCCGGCGGCCTTAACGAAAGCTTACCATGATCCTGAAAATGCGCATCTTCTAAGGATTGAGCGCAGTCAGAATCCTGTGACCCGCATGGCGTTCCGCTTTGCGCTTGTCGCCGATCTGGCTCCGCTCTATGGTGCGCCGTCTTAAATGTTGATTGCGGCCGAAGCATGGACTTGGGCCATGGGAGTTATGCATGTTCAAGGGATCGATCCCCGCGCTCGTCACGCCATTCACATCTGGCGGGGCCGTGGACGAAAAAGCGTTCGCGGATCATGTCGAGTGGCAGATCGATGAGGGGAGTTCCGGTCTCGTTCCGGTCGGCACGACGGGTGAATCGCCGACCCTGACCCATGACGAACACAAGCGCGTGGTCGAACTCTGTGTCGAGGTAGCGGCCGGCCGCGTGCCCGTCATCGCCGGCGCAGGCTCCAACAATACCACCGAGGCGGTCGAGCTCGCCCAGCATGCCGAACATGCCGGCGCCGACGCCATTCTGGTCGTGACCCCCTATTACAACAAGCCGACCCAGAAGGGGTTGATCGCGCATTTCTCGGCAGTTGCCGAAGCTACCAAACTGCCCATCATCATCTACAATATTCCCGGCCGTTCGGTCGTCGACATGACGCCGGAAACGATGGGCAAGCTCGCCGCGGCACATAAGAACATCGTCGGCGTCAAGGATGCGACCGGCAAGATCGAGCGCGTCTCCGAGCAGCGCATCACCTGCGGCACCAATTTCGTCCAGCTGTCGGGCGAGGATGCAACGGCGCTGGGCTTCAACGCCCATGGCGGCGTCGGCTGCATTTCGGTCACCGCCAATGTCGCGCCGCGCCTCTGTGCCGAGTTCCAGGCGGCAACGCTTGCCGGCGATTACAAGACGGCGCTCGAATATCAGGACCGCCTGATGCCGCTGCACAAGGCGATCTTCATGGAGCCCGGCCTCTGCGGCGCCAAATACGGCCTGAGCAAGCTGCGCGGCATGAACCGCACCATCCGCTCGCCGCTGCTCTCGACGCTGGAGCCGGCAACGGAAGCGGCGATCGACGAGGCGCTTCGCCACGCCGGCCTTCTGAACTGATCGCCCCCAACTGGTCGCTACCGAACTGATTGCATTGAACTGATAGTCCCGGCGGACACACAAGCTTCACAATCGTCCCCGGCCGCACTATATGATGCTTGAACCCCGCTCATCGCTCATGGGCGGGGTTTTGCGATTTGAGATGAGAATGGAATTGGTCAGATGGCACCCAAAGGCAGCCAGCGCGTGGTGAACAAGGTCGTTGCGGAAAACCGCAAGGCCCGTTTCAACTACGAGATCATCGACACCTATGAGGCAGGCCTCGTGCTGACCGGCACCGAGGTGAAGTCGCTGCGCGACGGCAAGGCCAATATCGCCGAATCCTATGCCTCCGACGAGGGTGAGGAAATCTGGCTGATCAACAGCCATCTGCCGGAATATCTGCAGGCCAACCGCTTCAACCACGAGCCCCGCCGCCGCCGCAAGCTGCTTCTGTCGAAGCGCGAGATCAACCGCCTGCGCAACAGCATCAACCGCGAAGGCATGACGCTCGTGCCGTTGAAGATCTATTTCAACGAAAAGGGCAGGGCGAAGCTCGAACTGGCGCTCGCCAAGGGCAAGAAGCTGCACGACAAGCGCGAGACCGAGAAGGAACGCGACTGGAACAGGCAGAAGTCGAGGTTGTTGAAGACGGGCTGAGCGTCAATCTGCCATTTTCATTCTGGCCCGCCCCTCATCTGCCGGCACCTTCTCCCCGTAATCACCAGGGCAATCGCATATGGGTGAAAGACCCCACCCCACCCTCCCCACAAGGGGGAGGGCTTAACCCAGTCGTGCCGCTGCGACCCAATCGAGGCAGGCGAGTGCCACAGGTCTTCTCCCCCCTCGTGGCGGGGTCCGAAGGACGCCGGCAGGCCAGAGAGGGTTCTTGGCCATCTGCGATTCTCTTCCCGTAATCACAGGGATAAGGCCAGACGCCTAGCCCTCTATGCCTCAAGCGGGGCACGTGCCTTCACCCCGTTTACGGGGAGAGGGTTAGGGTGAGGGGAGCCCAAATACACCCGCGCGTCATTCTGCGTCTCTTCCCGGATTTTCCCCCTCGGAACCAAACCTCACCCGCCACCGTTTCCCCGCACCTCAATGTGGACAAGGCGGGCGATGACGAAGAAGCGGATTTTCACCTCTCTTATGCTGGTCCTGGGCTTCGGCCTTGCCGCCTGGCTGCTCTATCAGGTGTTCCGCGAGCATTCGCTGTCGGAGATCGTCCGGTCGGTGAAGGATATCCCGACGGCCAATCTGGCGCTGGCGCTGCTTTTCGCCTTCCTCTCCTATCTATGCCTCACCGGCTTCGACTGGTGCGGCGTGCGCTATGTCAGGCAAGGTCTGCCCTATCCGAAGATCGCGCTTGCCTCCTTCATTGCTCTCTCCATCGGCCAGAGCGTCGGCATGTCGGGCCTGAGCAGCGGTGCACTGCGCTATCGCTATTATGCCCATTGGGGCATGACCACCGAGGATGTGGCAAAGATCGTGCTGCTTTCCGGCGTCACCGTCGGCCTCGGCATGGCGGTGCTTGCCGGCGTCGTCATGATCGCCAATCCGCAAGATGCGGCAGGCGTGCTGCATCTTGAGCAGAGCCTCGTCATGATGATCGGCATCGGCTGCCTTGCCGCCACGCTCCTTTACATCCTCGCCGCCGCCTTTCTCCGTGTGCCTGTCAGGATCCGCAGCTGGACGTTCAAGATGCCAACCTGGAGGATCGCACTGGCGCAGGTCGCGATCGGCGCCATCAACTTCGCCTTTGTCTCCGCCTGCCTGCGGGAGGTGATGGCGGCCAGCGCCGATGTCAGCTACCTGAAAGCTGCCACCGCCTTCGTGCTGGCGAATGTCGCCATTCTCGTCACCCATGCGCCGGGTGGCCTCGGCGTGCTGGAAGCGACGGTGCGTCACGTCATGGGCGATCAGGCCTCGATCGGCTCGCTCGTCGCCTTCCGGGTGATCTATTTCTTCATCCCGCTTTTCATCGGCCTGCCGCTGTCGCTCGCCGTCGAGGCCCTGTTCCGTGCCCGAAAATCTCGTTCGGATGATAGGGGGGCGAGCAACGCGGCAGGCGAGGCGATGATGCCCGCCGAACCTGCCTGACCACGTGGGGGCGGACATGAAAAAGGCGCCGTCACCGGCGCCTTCAATCTGTAGGCTTCTGCTCGTAGCTCATGCCTTTGCGGAGCAGCGGGCGTTCGCCAATCAGGAATCCGCCGGCTCGACCGGCTCGGCTGCCGGACGGGCTGGCCTTTCGCTCGGGTCACGGCCGACCTCTGCCTTCAGCGTCATCAGATCGATGAAGTGATCGGCCTGCCGGCGCAGGTCGTCGGCGATCATCGGCGGCTGCGTCTGCATCGTCGAGACGACCGAGACCTTGCGGCCGCGCCGCTGCAGTGCCTCCACCAGTGTCGTAAAATCGCCGTCGCCGGAGAAGATCACCAGGTGATCGACGGTTTCCGACTGTTCCATGGCATCGATCGCAAGTTCGATATCCATGTTGCCCTTGATCTTGCGGCGGCCGAGACTGTCAGTGAATTCCTTCGCCGGCTTGGTCACGACCTTATAGCCGTTATAGTCCAGCCAGTCGATCAGCGGCCGGATCGAGGAATATTCCTGGTCCTCGATCAGCGCGGTGTAATAATAGGCGCGCAGCAGATAACCGCGCTTCTGGAAAGCCTTCAGAAGCTTGCGATAATCGATATCGAAGCCGAGGCTCTTCGAAGCCGCGTAAAGATTTGCGCCGTCGATAAAGAGAGCTATTTTCTCTCTTGGGTCAAACATATGTCTCCATCCCTTTTTCTGCCCTTTCATGGGCCTGTCGGCAAACCAAAAGTTGAGCCGAAGATATTGGAATAATCCCCTACATTATGAATTATTCATATATCTGTCATTTATGGCACGATTCGCAATATTCCAAGCACGCATTGATTGAATTGTGGCTTACTCCCCCAGCCACTTTAGTCTTATTTCAGCGACTTGTATCCCTCGGTTGCACGCTTTCCGATTATAACAAGCCGTAATCCATTGCTGGATCACGTCGACAATTGCGCATCTCATTGTGGCGAGGCTTTGATGGAGATCACGCGCATCGTTGTTTAGCCGCAGGAAATAGGCAAATTGCTTGTATTTCGGACGGACATCCGACCTGAGGTCAGGAAAAACTTGAAATTCCCCCCCGATGGCTGTATCGGGCATGACAATTCCGGAAATTCACGACCGCAAAGGACAGGCTATGGCCCGTGTCACAGTAGAAGATTGCATTGACAAAGTCGACAACCGTTTCGAGCTGGTACTTCTCGCGAGCCACCGTGCACGCCAGATTTCCCAGGGTGCCTCGATCACGATCGACCGCGACAATGACAAGAACCCGGTCGTCGCTCTTCGCGAGATTGCGGACGAAACGCTGTCTCCCGACGACCTCAAGGAAGACCTGATCCATTCGCTGCAGAAGCATGTCGAAGTGGACGAGCCCGAGCCCGATCCGGCCGCGCTCATCGCTGCCGGCGGCGTGTCTGTTGCAGCCGATGCCGAAGACGACGACCAGCCGGAAGCCATCAACTTCGACCAGATGTCGGAAGAAGAACTGCTGGCCGGCATCGAAGGTCTCGTTCCGCCGGAAAAGAGCGACGATTACTGATAGATTGGTGCCCCAGGGCAACTTATCGTTCATCGTATCGCCCTAATCTGGTTGTCTCAATTGTGATGGCTGCGCTAACCCATGGTTGGCGCGCCATTTTCTTTTTCTCAAGGTCGGTCCAGAGGCAAATCCAAGAATGATGAGGCAGTACGAGCTCGTTGAGCGGGTGCAGAAATACAAGCCCGATGCCAACGAAGCTCTTCTCAACAAGGCCTATGTCTATGCCATGCAGAAGCACGGCAAGCAGAAGCGTGCCTCCGGCGACCCCTATATCTCCCATCCGCTCGAAGTGGCGGCCATCCTCACCGACATGCATCTCGACGAGTCGACCATTGCGGTAGCACTCCTGCATGACACGATCGAGGATACGACGGCGACCCGCGCCGAGATCGACGAACTGTTCGGCGAGGATATCGGCCGTCTCGTCGAAGGGCTGACCAAGCTGAAGCGCCTCGACCTCGTGTCGAAAAAGGCCAAGCAGGCGGAAAACCTGCGCAAGCTTCTGCTCGCCATTTCAGACGACGTCCGCGTCCTGCTCGTCAAGCTCGCCGACCGTCTCCACAACATGCGCACGCTCGACCACATGAAGCCCGAGCAGAAGGCGCGCATTTCCGAGGAGACGATGGATATCTATGCGCCGCTTGCCGGCCGCATGGGTATGCAGGACATGCGCGACGAACTGGAGGACCTGTCCTTCCAGTACATCAATCCCGAAGCCTACGAGACCGTCACCCAGCGGCTGGCCGATCTCTCCGCCCGTAACGAGGGCCTGATCAAGAAGATCGAGGACGAGCTGCGCGAACTCCTCGTCGCCAACGGCCTGAACGACACTTTCGTCAAGGGCCGCCAGAAGAAGCCATACTCCGTCTTCCGCAAGATGCAGTCGAAGTCGCTCTCCTTCGAGCAGCTGTCCGACGTCTATGGTTTCCGCATCATCGTCGATGACGTTGCCTGCTGCTACAAGGCGCTCGGCATCGTCCATACCCGCTGGCGCATGGTACCCGGCCGGTTCAAGGATTATATCTCCAACCCCAAGCAGAACGATTACCGCTCGATCCATACGACGATCGTCGGTCCCTCGCGCCAGCGCATCGAGCTGCAGATCCGCACCGAGCTGATGCAGGAAATCGCCGAATACGGCATTGCCGCGCATGCGCTCTACAAGGACGGCAGGGCAGGGGCGAAGGGCGACGAGCTTCTGCCGAAGGAGAGCAATGCCTATTCCTGGCTGCGTCACACGATCGAATCGCTCGCCGAAGGCGACAACCCGGAAGAATTCCTTGAGCACACCAAGCTCGAACTCTTCCAGGACCAGGTCTTCTGCTTCACCCCCAAGGGCAAGCTGATCGCACTGCCGCGGGGTGCGACCCCGATCGACTTCGCCTATGCGGTCCACACCAATATCGGCGACACTACCGTCGGCGCCAAGATCAACGGTCGCATCATGCCGCTGGTGACGAGGTTGAACAACGGCGACGAGGTGGAGATCATCCGTTCCGGCGTGCAGGTTCCTCCGGCCGCCTGGGAAGAGATCGTTGTCACCGGCAAGGCCCGTTCGGCAATCCGCCGCGCCACCCGCATGGCGATCCGCAAGCAATATGCCGGCCTCGGCCACCGTATTCTGGAGCGCACCTTCGAGCGCGCCGGCAAGGTCTTTTCCCGCGAGGCGCTGAAGCCGGCCCTGCACCGGCTCGCCCAAAAGGATGTCGAGGATACGATCGCCTCGGTCGGCCGCGGCGAAACCTCGTCGCTCGACGTGCTGCGCGCCGTCTTCCCCGATTACAAGGATGAGCGCGTCACCGTTAAGCCTTCGACCGACGAAGGCTGGTTCAATGTCCCGAGCGCCTCGGGCATGATGTTCAAGCTACCGGCACAGGGTGCAGCCGCTCAGGCCGAAACGGAGAATGCGCAAGGCGCGGCGCTCAGTGCCACGCTCCTGCCGATCCGCGGCCTGTCCTCCAGCACCAAGGTACGCTTCGCCAAGAGCGGTGCAGTTCCCGGAGACCGCATCGTCGGCATCATGGGAGAGGGCAAGGGCATCACCATCTACCCCATTCAGGCACCGGCGCTGCAGAAATTCGACGACGAGCCGGAGCGCTGGATCGACGTCCGCTGGGATCTCGACGAGGCCAACAAGTCGCGTTTCCCCGCCACGATCGAGATGCACACGATCAACGAGCCGGGCACGCTGGCAACCGTCGCCCAGACGATCGCCCGCCTCGACATCAATATCCGCACCCTCACCATGGGCGGCAACCGCACCGAGGATTTCTCCGACATCCTCATGGAAGTGGAAGTCTGGGACCTGCGCCAGCTCAACCAGCTCCTGTCGCAGCTGAAGGAACTCGACTGCATCTCGACGGTCAAGCGGATCTACGATTGAGGGGTGATGGCGACGGTCTCTACCGCCGCCAGCCTTCGTCACGCAGAGAGTGTCGTTTCCGAGGGGGCGGCGACGTCGATAACGGCGTTGACTACCCGGTGATCTCCACCGGCGTTCCGTCGGGCATCAGGATCACCGCCTCGTAAAATCCGTCGCCGGTCATGCGCGGCCCTGAGGATAGGCAGCCGTCCGTCCTGCAGCGCGCGGCAAGCGCGTCGACGGCCTCCCGGCTGCCGAGCGAAATGGCGATGTGATCCCATCCCGCATGTTCGTCTTCCAGCCGTTGCTTGATCCAGGGGCCGGTCATCAGCTCGATCTGGTCCGGCCCGTCCGGAAGTTCGACGAAGCGCGACACGAAGCCTTCGCGCCTCTTGCTGTGATAGGGCGCGCCGACGCGGGCGCCGAAATAGCGCTCGAAGAACGAGGCGGCGGCATCGAGATCTCTGGTCCACAGGGCAGAATGGGCGATACGCATGGTCTCTCTCAAGGTTTGCAGTGGATGGTTGTGCTTTAATTGCGTCGGGGCGATGTCACAACAACGACGTGTCCAATATGGGGCGCCGTCATGCTGTCGCGCTCACGGCCTCCGCCCGCGCGAAAGCTCCGAAGCCCGCCACTGCTGCCATTGCCGCACCAGCTTCTGCCGCGGCATGGCGATGGGCTCCTCCATGACGTCGAGCCTGACAATTCGGTCGGCGCGGAAATGGCGAAATCCCTTTCGCAATTCACACCAGCCGATCAGCAGGCGATAGCTGTCCGCATAGCCGAGGATCACCGGCCAGATCATGCGCCGGGTCGTCTCGCCGCTGCCGGCACGGTATTCGAGCGCGATCTTTCTTCCCTCGCGGATCGCCTGCCGGATCGGGCGGGTGTCGATTGCAATCTCGGCCGGGATATCGGCAGGCCTCATGC
This sequence comes from Neorhizobium sp. NCHU2750, assembly GCF_003597675.1. Lineage (NCBI taxonomy): Bacteria > Pseudomonadati > Pseudomonadota > Alphaproteobacteria > Hyphomicrobiales > Rhizobiaceae > Neorhizobium > Neorhizobium sp. NCHU2750. The sequence continues at coordinate 935,516 of NZ_CP030827.1, forward strand.
CGACGGCCGGCTCGGCGATAAATGGCAGAAGCGCGGGCGGGATCGTGGTGGAGATTTTCGCGATGAGGTCGCTCGCCGCATTGGTGAGCGCCGGGTCGCCGAGTCTTGCAACCATCTGGGCACCGAGCATCGCGGCCTCGATTTCCTCCGGGGTGAGCATCAGCGGCGGCATGTCGTATTGCGCGTCGATGACGTAACCGAACCCCGCTTCTCCCGTTATCGGAACGCGTTGCCCGATCAGGTCGGCGATATCCCGGTAGACGGTCCGCCGCGCCACCTCGAGTTCCTCGGCGATCTCGGCCGAGGTGACGGGCCGGCTCGACCGTCGAAGGATCTGGATGATCTGGAATAGCCGCTCGGCCTTTCGCATGCCTGGTGACTCCTGCTGCCATAACGCTGGCAGCATGGCTGTGACAGAACCGCAAGGGAAGAGATCGTTTCGCCCCAAGGAGAGAAAACCATGAAATTCGCGTCCACCCGCATCGTCGCTGCAGACATCCAGAGGATGGTGGCTTTCTATGAGCTGGTCACCGGTTGCAAGGCAGACTGGCTTGCTCCCGTCTTCGCCGAGATCGTCACGCCGGGCGCCGTCATCGCCATCGGAGGGCAGGAGACGGTCGCGCTTTTCAAGCCGGGCAGTGCCGAACCGGCGGCCAACAGGAGCGCGATCCTCGAATTCATGGTCTCGGATGTCGATGCCGAGTTCACCCGTCTCAAGGATCATGTCGAGGTCGTGCACGAACCGAAGGATATGCCATGGGGAAATCGCACCGCCCAGTTCGCCGATCCCGAAGGCACGCGCGTGGCACTTTTCATGCCGGTGACGGAAGCGGCGAAAAGGCGTTTCGGCAGTCGTTGAAGCGGATTGCCTTGCCCGGTCACCGCGGCACTTTTCATGAGCCGGTCTGACGGGCGGAAATAATCCCCGCCCGTCAATGCCTGTCGGCGGGTCATGACGCGCCGACTATCTCAGCACTGGTTCTCGTTCAGCTTGCTGATCATGTCGTTGTAATTCTGCATGAGCGACTTGGCATCCTCGCGCTCGCGCGACTGCATCAACTGGAACTGCGAGCCGTGCTGCTTGTCCTTCTCGTAGGAACCATCCTCGGTGCGCTGGATGATCTGCCGGCCGGTGGAAAGATAGGCATTGGCCTCGAACATGATCGCCGAGCAACCGGTCTTGTTCTTCTCGCGCATCTTGTTGTCATAGCCGGTGGCCATCTGGCCGAACTGGTCGAGCGAGGCCTTGAACGGGTCTTTCTTGTCGCCGAGGCCCTTGCCGTCGATGAAGCTTGCGGCGAGGTCCATGCTGTCCTTGATGTGATAGACCATGCCGATGCGGAAATAGGCGGCGGTGTCCTTCTCCGTCTTGTCGAATTCGGCCTTGATGCGGGCCCGGTCCTTGGCATCGATGGCATTGACGTAATCCGTCTGCGCCTGTGCCAGCGCCGTCATGGCGGAGATATAGGCGGGCTGGATCTCGCGCCCATGCGCGCCCTTGTCACTCAGATAGGTCTTCGCCCCGATATAATTGCCCATGTCACGGTCCACCGGGTCGGCCTTGCCGAGCGCCTCGCTATAGGCCTGCGCCGGACCGTCGATTTCGGCCATGTCGGGTTTCATCGCCCGTGCCTTGTCCAGATTGTCCTTGATCCTGCCCATGGTGGAGGAAGAGGAGAAGAACAGGTTGTCGTTCTTGTCCTTGCGGTCGAACACCGGCTGGATATAGCTCTTGTAGGTGGAAAGATCCTCGGCATAGGAGCGCTGCACCGAATTGGCGACCTCGACATAGGCGTTGTACTTTTGCACTTCGGCCTGTTCGGCAGAGCTTTGCGTCTCTTGCCCTTGGTCCTTCTGGCTGGTCTTGCTGTCGTCGCAGGCCGAAAGGGCAATCAGGCAGGCGGCAAAGGCGAGCGGGCGAACCAGTCGACGGGGAGCCGATCTGAAAAGGGTATTGGCGATCATCAAATTTTCCTCTTTCGAAATTCCGGGATGAAGGCCGCCTCCGGGGCGCAGTCGTCGGCAAAGTCGTCGATATTGCCTCGCGGCAGGACATGTCCCGGATGTCGCATCCGGCGCCGTCCGGCTTTCATCCATTGCGGGTGTCCTGTGTCTTGTGGACGTCCTCCTTTCCTGTGCGGCGCCGGCTTCTCCATCCTGCCCTGCAGGCAGGTTGGCGCGACCGGAAAACCGCTTCGGGCTGTCCCTGCGATCCATTGATATATCGAGGGAATTTTCGTCTGTCCGTGGATCGCTTCCTCGCGGGGAGCGAGGCTGCAGTCGCTAACTGCCGGCGGATCCGGTGACTTGAGGACTGTTCCTATTGCCGCAACGCCTGCTTGTCATGGGCAAGAAATCGCACTGCGGGCAATTTTTCCCGCGACATGCGAGCGGCCCGGATTGCTCCGGCCGTCGAAGGTGAGCGTTGTACTTGGTGCCGTTGGTTCGCGGGGGGCGCGTGTCGTGAGGTCTTCGCCGCTTCGGCTAGCTTTAGACAGCCGGTCTTACTGCATCTGCGAAAGTAAATCCGATTCTCGCGAAAACTCTAATGCAGTGCAGCAAGTGTAAGATATTTTTTATAAAAATGTCTCTAATGTTTAATCAAGGACAACGTGATCGGTCCCGATCCTCGCGCGCATGATGTGCACCGTCTGAAGACGGTTCCTGCCTTTTCCCCACCATGCGCCTCGTTTTCAGTTTTGCTGAGAAAGTCCCTCCATGCTCCAGAATTTAAAGATCAAGACCAAGTTTCTGATGGTCATCGCCATCCTCGGCGCCATCTCGCTTGCCGGCCTGCTCTACGTCACCAGCAAGTTCAGCGCCGCCAATGACGCCTATTCCGACTTCCTCCAGAACGAAAGCAATGCCGCGACCTTCGGTCCCCGCGGTGCAGCCGGCATGTGGACTGCGACGACATGGCTCAGCCGTGCCCTGGCGCAGGACCCGAAGTCGGACACGTTCAAGGATCTCGCCGGACGCTTCAACAAGGAACTCGCCGGCGCGCGTGACCGCCTGACCCAGATCCCGGCGATCGTTCCCAGCCGCAAGGCCGCGGTCGATGAACTGGTGGCCGATGGCGACAAGCTGAAGGCGATCGGCGACCAGCTGCTTGCCGCCCATTCTGCCGGCGACGAAGCCAAGGTGACCACGCTTTCGCTCGATCTCGACAAGGCGATCCTCGACCTTTCACCGAAGTTCGGCGCCAACAATGGCGCGATGGCGGAAGTCATCAAGAATGGCGCAGACCGCCTTTCCTCGGAAGTCTCGTCCACCATCCAGACTGCCATCATCGGCATGCTGATCGGCATCGTCATTGCCGTCGTGCTGGCGCTGATCATTGCCCAGAAGGGCGTCACCCTGCCGATGGCACGCCTGCGCGAGCGCATGGCCTCGCTTGCCGCCGGTGACACCGCTGCCGAAGTCGATGGCCTCGGCCGCAAGGACGAAGTCGGCCAGATGGCTGAAGCCGTCGCCGTCTTCCGCGACAACGCTCTGGAACGCATCCGCATCGAGCAGGAGGCAAACGATCACCGCAGCCTGTCGGAAAAGGAACGCATCGAGCGCGAGGCCGCCAAGACCCGCGAAGCCGCCGACGTCAAATATGCGGTCGACAATCTTGCCCAGGCACTCGCCCAGCTGTCCGAAGGCAACGTCTCCTACCGCATCGACCAGCCGTTCACGGCAAGCCTTGACGGCGTTCGCGGCGATTTCAATGCCTCCGCCACCAAGCTCCAGGCCGCCCTCGAACAGGTTGCCGAAAACGCCCGCAGCATCGAGGCGGGTTCCGCCGAGATCAAGTCGGCCGCCGACGATCTTGCCAAGCGCACCGAACAGCAGGCCGCTTCCGTCGAAGAAACGGCTGCCGCGCTGGAAGAGATCACCACCACGGTCAAGGACGCCGCACGGCGCGCCACCGAGGCCGGCAATCTCGTTGCCCGCACCCGCCAGGGTGCTGAAAAGTCCGGTGAAGTGGTGCAGAAGGCCGTTCGCGCCATGGAAGAGATCGAGAAGTCTTCGGGCGAGATCGGCAACATCATCGGTGTCATCGACGATATCGCCTTCCAGACCAATCTTCTGGCGCTCAATGCCGGCGTCGAGGCAGCCCGCGCCGGTGAAGCCGGCAAGGGCTTTGCTGTCGTCGCCCAGGAAGTCCGCGAACTCGCCCAGCGTTCCGCCAATGCCGCCAAGGAGATCAAGGTGCTGATCACCGCCTCCAACGAGCAGGTGCAGAACGGCGTCCATCTCGTCGGCGAAACCGGCAAGGCGCTGGAAGCCATCGTCGGCGAGGTTCAGGAAATCAACCGCAACGTCAACGCCATCGTCGAAAGCGCCCAGGAACAGTCGTCGGGTCTCCAGCAGATCAACACGGCCGTCAACACAATGGACCAGGACACGCAGAAGAACGCTGCCATGGTCGAGGAACAGACGGCGGCAAGCCATGGTCTGGCCCGTGACGTCGCCTCGCTCAACATGCTTCTGTCGCAGTTCAAGCTGTCGCTTCAGCATGCGCCGCGCCAGAGCGTCCTTGCAGCACGTGCCACGGAAGTGCCGGCCGCATCGCCGGCCCGTGCCTTGGGCCGCAAGCTCGCCGGCGCCTTTTCCGGCAATGCTGCAGTCGCCGTCAGGAACGACAGCTGGGAAGAGTTTTGAGCTAAACCTTTCCTGACCAATTAGGGTCAGGCCCGATTACGAGAAGTGATGGCCGCGGACATTCTGTCCGCGGCCATTTTTGTTGCTTGAGATGCGGCATTTTATCATGACTGTAGGGTTTCTGCCCTGCAACGTAAGATTTTATTATAAGGCCCGGCATTAGATTGGCGCCGGGACATTCGAGAAACCCCACTCAAACGCGCGCATGATGTGCGCCGCCTGCCATCGAACGCTTCCGCGTGACGCTGACGGACGGCTCCTGCCTTGTTCGACCCTTTCGTCTTGGGGTCGGCACTGCAGCGCCACGCGTCGAGGCTGGCCCCTCTACGACGTTGCAGCTTTCCAGAAACTGCGCATCGCAGTCGCAAACCGAGAACGGCTTGTGGAGGTGTTGCGCTGTCTTCATCGCGTTTTGGAGGTAAATCCGATGCTTAAGAATCTTAAAATCAAGACCAAATTCCTGATGGCGATCACCATCCTGAGCCTGATTTCACTGACAGGCCTGGCTTTCGTCATTGAGCGTTTCAACAACGCAAACACCGTTTACAACAGCTTCCTTCAGAACGAGAGCACTGCCGCGACCCTTGGTCCGCGCGGCACAGCGGGCATGTGGACGGCGGTCAACTGGCTGAACCGTGCAATCAGCGTCGACCCCAAGTCCGATAAGTTCAAGGATTTCTCCCAGCGCTTCGGCACCGAGATCGCCACTGCCCGAGGCCGCCTTGAGCAGATCCCGAAACTCGTTCCCGACCGCGCAGCCGCCATCACCGAGCTGCTCGGCAGCATCGACGGGCTGAAGGGCGTCGGCGAAGAGCTGATCAAGGCACATGCCGAAGGCGACAAGGATTCGTTCGACTTCATGATCAACCGGCTTGAGCAGCTGACCGTGGAGTTCTCGGCCAAGAGCGGCGCCAACAATGCTGCCATGACCGATCTGATCAACAACGGTTCGCAGAGAATGTCGAACCAGGTCGCCTCGAATATCTTCTGGGCCATCTGCATCATGCTGACCGGAAATGTCATCGCGATCGTCGTTGCAATGGTGATTGCCCAGAAGGGCGTCACCGCGCCGATGGTGCGCCTGCGCGAACGCATGGCCTCGCTTGCCGCCGGGGATGCCGCTGCCGAAATTGCCGGGCTTGAGCGCAAGGACGAGATCGGCCAGATGGCGCAGGCCGTCGCCGTCTTCCGCGACAATGCACTGGAACGCCAGCGCCTCGAGCAGGACGCCGTCGACAGCCGCAGCCTGTCGGAAAAGGAGCGCATCGAGCGCGAGGCAGTCAAGGCGCGCGAAGCCGCCGACGTCAAATATGCCGTCGACAATCTTGCTGAGGCACTCAGCCAGCTCGCGGAAGGCAATGTCGCTCACCGCATAGAACAGCCGTTCACCGAAGCTCTCGATGGCGTCCGCGGCGATTTCAATGCCTCTGCCGAAAAACTGCAGGAAGCACTCGAACAGGTCGCCGAAAACGCCCGCAGCATCGAGGCGGGTTCCGCCGAGATCAAGTCGGCCGCCGACGATCTTGCCAAGCGCACCGAACAGCAGGCGGCTTCCGTCGAGGAAACCGCTGCAGCGCTGGAAGAGATCACCACAACGGTCAAGGATGCCGCACGGCGTGCCAGCGAGGCCGGCAGCCTCGTTGCCCGCACCCGCCAGGGCGCCGAAAAGTCCGGCGAGGTCGTGCAGAGCGCCGTCAAGGCGATGGAAGCGATCGAAAAGTCGTCGGGCGAGATCGGCAATATCATCGGCGTCATCGACGATATCGCCTTCCAGACCAACCTCCTGGCGCTGAATGCCGGCGTCGAGGCAGCACGGGCAGGGGAGGCCGGCAAGGGCTTTGCCGTCGTCGCACAGGAAGTGCGCGAGCTCGCCCAGCGTTCGGCCAATGCCGCCAAGGAGATCAAGACACTGATCACCGCCTCCAACCATCAGGTCCAGAATGGTGTCCATCTCGTCGGCGAAACCGGCAAGGCGCTGGAAGAGATCGTTGCCGAGGTGCAGGAGATCAATCGTCACGTTGCGGCGATCGTCGAAAGCGCCCAGGAACAGTCATCCGGCCTTCAGCAGATCAATACCGCCGTCAACCAGATGGACCAGGACACGCAGAAGAACGCTGCCATGGTCGAGGAACAGACGGCGGCAAGCCATGGCCTGTCGCGTGATGTCTCGTCGCTGAACGGATTGCTGCAGCAGTTCAATCTGTCGCTGCGGCAGGCGCCCCGCCAGGGCGGCCGTGCTGCCCATCTGGCTCAGGCTGCCCACGCTGAACAGGCTCCGGCCGCATCGCCGGCCCGTGCTCTCGGTCGCAAGCTTGCCGGCGCCTTTTCCGGCAATGCCGCGGTCGCCGTCAGGAACGACAGCTGGGAAGAGTTCTGATCTCCATCAGCCCGGAAGTCGGAACCGATTCTCGGGCCGGTGCTCCAGAGTGAAAAGGCTGGCGCGCCCTTTGCGCGTCGACCGGACGCGGGACGCGCGAACGCCGATCCGGCAATGACAACCGGCACTTTCCACAGAGGGGGGTGCGACGATATGACCAACCGCGGAGGCTTGCCTGCTTCCGCGGTTCTTTTTTGAGCATTATGCTGAGAGAGAGGTGCCATAATACCATTTTTGATGCAGTTTGACGATAATCAATGCGCAAGCCATGCGTCTGGTGCAAATCTGTCTCGCTGCCCTGGGGTTGGTAAAGCAGCCGGCAACATCGTATTTTAGCTGCAGCAGAATGAACCCGAGAAAAGAGAACCGTCATGTTTGACACCGTACGCAAGTTTGCCCGCGCTCTGCGCGTCCCCACCGCCCAGGATCGCGAAATGGCCTATCTTAATGATGCCCGCGATCGTATCGACCTCGAATATCGCATGCGTCAGGTCGACCGCGGCATGTTCCGCAAGGGTGGCTACTGATATCTGTTCGGCAGGCCTGTTTGCATGAGGCCTGTCCCCCGTGGCGCTTCCAGGGTGGGGCGCCTTTGGCGATGGCCGAGGCCATCGCTGCGGTTTGCCTGCGATGACATCTCGCAGGGCAGGGAGGCGCAAGCCTTATCCCAAAATTTGCCATGATCCTCGGCTTCGGATAACCAATGGTTCGATAGTCATGCCAAGATGGGGCCGGTCCTGTCCGGATCGACTGGACAGGTTGATAAAATGCCGTTTCGCCGTCGCATACCTCTCACATTGCGCCAGAGGCTTTCCGGGGTATTCATCCCCAGGCGCGGGTTTCGCCGTTCGCTCGGCTATCACCGCCTGAAGGTCATGCGCATCGGCGGGTCGCCGCATGCGGTGGCAGCCGGTATCGCGGTCGGCGTTTTGAGCGCCTGGACCCCTTTCCTCGGCCTGCATGTCCTGTTTGCCATTCCGGTTGCCTGGCTGCTCGGCGGCAGCATGATCGCCGCTGCGATCGGCACCACATTCGCCAATCCCGTCACCTGTCCGATCATCTGGCCGCTCACCTGGGAAATCGGCCAGTTCATCATGGGCGGCGAGCCGACCTCTCGCCATATCGATCTCGGCGCGCTGTTTGCCCATCTCGACATGTCGCAGCTCTGGGGGCCGGTGCTTGAGCCGATGCTGATCGGCTCCCTGCCGCCGGGCATCGTCTGCGCGCTTATTTTCTACGCTGCCACCTATTTTGCCGTGCGTGGTTTTCGCAATCGCCGCCTTCACCGCTTGACGGAGAGGGCGAGGCGCATCAAGTCAGGCCACACGGGCTTGACCGCGTAAACGACAGGATATCGGCATGATCATTGGCATGGGGAGCGACCTCATCGACATCAGGCGCGTGGAGAAATCCATCGAGCGCTTCGGCGAACGGTTCACTCATCGCTGTTTCACCGATATCGAACGGGCGAAATCCGACCGCCGCAAGAACCGCGCCGCCTCCTATGCCAAGCGGTTTGCCGCTAAGGAGGCCTGTTCCAAGGCGCTTGGCACCGGCCTTGCAGAGGGCGTATTCTGGAAGGACATGGGCGTCGTCAATCTTCCCGGCGGCAAGCCGACCATGGCGCTGACCGGCGGTGCCGCCGACAGGCTCAACGAACTTCTTCCCTCCGGCCATGAGCCGGTCATCCACATCACCATCACCGACGAATATCCCTATGCACAGGCCTTCGTCGTCATCGAGGCCCGGCCGGCGGCGGGGATGTGACGATCTGATTTGCCGCTTCCTGTCGAAAGCTCTTCGCAACCACCTTGTATGAAGGATTCGTAATCTCGTGGCCATTGCCGCGGCTTTGCGAAGAGTTTAGACAGTTCAGCCACTCGCCGAGATAGAAAGATTGAAAGACGTGTCCGAAAAAGCCGATACGAAGCAGCCGAACGCCCTTTGGGAAAACATCAAGGTCATCATCCAGGCCCTGTTGCTGGCCATGGTGATCCGCACGGTCCTGTTCCAGCCCTTCACCATTCCGTCCGGTTCGATGATGCCGACGCTTCTGGTCGGCGACTATATCTTCGTCAACAAGTTCGCTTACGGCTTCTCCAAATATTCGCTGCCCTTCTCGCCGAATCTGTTTTCCGGCCGCGTGCTGGAATTCAGCGAGCCGAAGCGTGGCGATGTCATCGTCTTCCGCCTGCCGCAGAACCCGGATATCGACTACATCAAGCGTCTGATCGGCCTGCCGGGCGACAAGATCCAGATGCGTGACGGCGTTCTCTACGTCAATGGCAAGCCGGTTCCCAAGCAGGCCGATGGCAAATTCACCTCCGACTACCAGATGGATCCGGGCACCAACGTGCCGATCTTCCGTGAGACGCTCGACAACGGCAAGACCTACGACACGCTGGACGAGATGCAGAATTCGCGTGGCGACAACACGCCGGAATTCGACGTTCCGCCGGGCCACTACTTCTTCATGGGCGATAATCGCGACAACTCGCTCGACAGCCGTTTCGACGTCGGCTTCGTTCCCGCCGAAAACCTCGTCGGCCGCGCCAGCGTGATCTTCTTCTCGCTCGGCAACGACACTTCCTTCCGCGAAATCTGGAAGTGGCCGTCCAACATGCGTTGGGATCGTCTGTTCAAGGGCGTCAATTGATGAAACCGCGATCTTTGTCGACGGACGAGGTTGGGCAGCTGGAGACGGCGCTGGGCTACAAGTTCGTCGACAAGCAGTGGCTTGACCGGGCGCTGACCCATGCCAGCACCGGTAGCGCCAAGAATGCCAATTACGAACGTCTGGAATTCCTCGGCGACCGCGTGCTCGGCCTCTGCGTCGCCGAACTCCTGTTCACCACCTTCCGTTCGGCGGAAGAGGGTGAGCTGTCTGTTCGCCTGAACCAGCTCGTCAGTGCAGACAGCTGCGCCATGGTGGCCGATCAGCTGGAATTGCACCGCTTCATCCGCACCGGCGCCGACGTCAAGAAGCTCACCGGCAAGCGCATGTTGAATGTGCGCGCCGACGTGGTGGAAAGTCTCATCGCAGCGCTCTATCTCGATGGTGGGCTCGAAGTGGCGCGCGCCTTCATTCTGCGCTATTGGACGGATCGCGCCACCAAGGCGGATGCGGCCCGCCGCGATGCCAAGACCGAGCTTCAGGAATGGGCGCATGCGAAATTCGGCGTGACGCCGGTCTACAGGGTGGACGACCGCTCCGGACCGGATCATGATCCGCGCTTCACGGTGACGGTGGAAATCAAGGGCGTGGCGCCGGAAACCGGTACCGATCGCTCCAAACGGGCCGCCGAGCAGGTGGCCGCAACACGCATCCTCGAACGCGAGGGTATCTGGCAGAGCGCTTCTGCCGCAGATTGATTGGACAAGATGATCGAAGACGACAACATCGCCGGCAATGAAAACGAGCAGGGCGCCGATGCAGCGCGTTCCGGCGAGGTAAATGCCGGCCCGACCCATTCCGGTTTCGTCGCGCTGATCGGCGCCACCAATGCCGGCAAGTCGACCCTGGTCAATCAGCTGGTCGGCGCCAAGGTCTCGATCGTCAGCCACAAGGTGCAGACGACCCGCGCCATCGTGCGCGGCATCGCCATCCACGACAACGCCCAGATCGTCTTCATGGATACGCCCGGCATCTTCAAGCCACGCCGCCGGCTCGACCGCGCCATGGTCACCTCCGCCTGGGGCGGTGCCAAGGATGCAGATCTCATCATGCTGCTGATCGACAGCGAGCGCGGCATTCGTGGCGACGCAGAAGCCATCCTCGAAGGCCTGAAGGACGTCCATCAGCCGAAGATCCTGGTCTTGAACAAGATCGACCGCGTCAGCCGCGAGGATCTGTTGAAGCTTGCCGCCGCCGCCAACGAATATGTCTCCTTCGAACGCACCTTCATGATTTCGGCCACGACCGGTTCCGGCTGCGGCGATCTGATGGACTATCTGGCGAAAACCCTGCCCGAAGGCCCGTGGTATTACCCCGAGGACCAGATCTCCGACCTGCCGATGCGCCAGCTCGCCGCCGAGATCACCCGCGAAAAGCTCTTCCTGCGCCTGCACCAGGAACTTCCATACTCCTCTCACGTCGAAACCGAGAAGTGGGAAGAGCGCAAGGATGGCTCCGTTCGTATTGAACAGGTCATCTATGTCGAGCGGGAAAGCCAGAAGAAGATCGCGCTCGGCAAGGGTGGCGAGGCGATCAAGTCGATCTCGACGGCCTCCCGCAAGGAGCTTTCGGAGATCCTCGAACAGCCGGTTCATCTCTTCCTGTTCGTCAAGGTGCGCGAGAACTGGGGCGATGATCCCGAGCGTTTCCGCGAAATGGGCCTCGATTTCCCCAGGGGCTGACGGCAAAATTTCGCAACTGGAGCGATTGCTCGCGCCCTGGGTGTTTTGTGCGATATTGTTTGCCAATGGTTGTGCAACTTTGTGCAGTGCGCTTGACATGGCGCAACTCTGGAACTTTGATCAGAGTCGCGAATGAAACGATTCATTCCATTCGCGACACAAAGAGACAGGAAACGCCAAGGGACTATGAGCGGCATGGGCACCGGCAAATACATGGCAAAAGACAACGGCGTGGATCTGAAGGACGCCGTCGGGTTTTTCAGCTGGGATCTGAGTGAAAACAAGGTCTTCGCTGACCATGTCTTCGCCTATATCTACGGCATCCCGCAGCATGACCTGGAGATCGGTGCGCCGATCGAGCAGGTCATCAGGCATGTCGCCGAGGACGACATGCCGAGGGTGGCCAAGGGGCTGCACGAGACGATCATCTCCGGCAAGCCCTGCCACCAGACCTACCGGATCACGCATCCGGCGGGACGTAACATCATTGTGACGGGACAGGGACGCTGCCTGCGCAATGGCGAGGGCGTGCCGTCCATCTACACCGGAACGGTGACGGCGGAAGAGGTCGGGCTCGGCAAACGCGAAGCCGATCCGCTGGCTTCCCATTGCATGGAGGCTCTCAAACTCGCCAAGCGTCGCCGTCACGCGCTCGCCGAACGATATCTGACATCGGCATTGGGGGCTCTGGGGCGCCGCGCCGACAATTGAGCGATAATGCCGCTGCCGGCGAGGGGCTTGCCGCTTCGCCGGCTTTCGTGGCTTTGAGCTATTTCTTTGCCCGATCCATCAGCGCCTTGACCTCCTGGTAGCGGCGGCGGTTCTCGGGTTCCTGCTCGCCCGGTCCGTAGCAGGTCTGGGAAATGCAGAAGCGGGTGAGCCCGAAAGGCGGTGTCGCCTTGTCGAACTCGCAATCGATCTCGTTGGTGAAGTCGGTCGGCTTGGCATCCTCGCGGGTCGAATAGGTCAGCCTTGCACCCGGCGGATCGAGCTCGGGGAAGGATTGCACGATGCCGGTCTTGAGCGTCGGCACCAGAAGGAAGCTTTTCGCCACCGCGATACAGGCCTGCTCGAGCTGCGGCGATTGCGCGGCAGCAACCTGTGGCTGGATAAACCCGGCAAAAGCTGCGGAGACGGCAGCTGCGGCGAAAACGGCGTGTCTCATGGGAACTCCCTGACGATGTGATCGGTCGGCGGGAAAATTCCGCCAAGGGCAATTTGTTCCACAACTTGTTCCAATGAAGATGACACCTGATCGCAGTTTTGCGGAGTGTTGCCAAAGCGCAAAACAGATTCAGTTCGAGCCACTTATGGAGTAGAACTGAATCACTCTTTGAAGGTCTTCAAGCATCGATGCAGTGGCAGGACGAGGCAATCATCATCGGCGTCAAGCGGCATGGCGAAACCAGCGTCATCGCCGAATTGATGACGCGCGAGCGCGGCCGCCATATGGGGCTGGTGCGTTCGGGCCGCTCGCGGTCCATGCAGCCGGTCCTGCAGCCGGGAAACCGGGTGGAAGCCGTCTGGCGGGCAAGGCTGGATGAACATCTCGGCGAATTGAAGCTCGAACCCCTGCAGTTGAGAGCCGCGAGACTGATGGAAACCGCCACCGCCGTCTATGGCGTGCAGGCCATGGGCGCGCTCCTGCGCCTGCTTCCGGAGCGCGATCCGCACCCGCATCTCTTCGATGCGCTGGACATCATCCTCGATGCCATGGGCGATCCGGCCGATGCCGGCGAACTCTTCGTCCGCTTCGAACTCGCCGTCCTCAACGATCTCGGCTACGGGCTCGACCTTACCGAATGTGCCGCAACCGGCATGCGTGAAAACCTCACTTATGTGTCGCCGAAAAGCGGTCGCGCCGTCAGCCGCGAGGCGGGCGCTCCCTATGCCGATCGCATGCTGGCGCTGCCGGCATTCCTGGGCGAAGGGACAGCGGGCGGCGCCGCGCCTGCGGCTGATCGTGAAAGCATGGCGGCCGCCTTCAGGCTCACCCAGTTCTTCCTCCATCGCCATGTCTACGAACCGCGTGGCATTACCGCCAACGACGCCCGTGAAGGTTTCGTTCAGGCGGCTCTGAAGGCTCTGACACCACGAGCGGATCGTCAGGCCGGTTGAAGCCTATCCGGCGGCACGCCCCGTGCAGATTGTACGCTAGCGTACTATTCGATCAGAAGTTCCCCGATCCGCCTTAGTTGTTGGCTTTTGTTAAGTTCTTGTTAAGCGTGAGTGCTGAAATTCGGACTCGCGGTAAGCGCGATTCGGCTCATGACGATGCCACTTTCAATTTTTTTATTGGTTGGTCATGACGAGCATATTGACGAATATTTCCGCCATGTCGGCGCTACAGACATTGCGCTCGGTCTCGTCCGGACTGGACAAGGTCCAGAATGAGGCGTCGTCCGGCCTCAAGGTGGCAAAAGCCGCCGACAACGTGGCCTACTGGTCTATCTCCACCACCATGCGATCCGACAGGAAGGCGATCTCGGCGGCAAATGACGCGCTCGGTGTCGGCGCGGCCAAGGTCGATGCCGCCTATGCCGGCACCGAGGCGATCGTCGACATCCTCTCCGATGTAAAGGCAACCCTCGTCACCGCCAAGGAAAGCAGCGTCGACCGGCAGCAGATCCAGAACCAGATTTCCGCCTTGAGCGACCAAGCGGAAAATATCGCCCAGTCGGCGAGCTTTGCCGGCGTCAACTATCTCGATACCGAGGGCGGCGAAAATATCAACGCCATGAACACCTGGGACGATGATGTCGTCGACGGCTTTACCCGCGACAGCGATGGCACGGTCAATGTTAGCACGACCAAGGTCGACCTGCGCAAGACCAGCATGCTGAATTTCGGCGGCGGCGGTATCCTGCAGAAGGATGACCTCGATTACTACATGCCGCTCGGTACGGTGAATTCCAGCAATTACTATCATGAAGGCTATGAGGACCACACTTTCTCAGGTCCGCAGACCTTCGGCGACAACGACTATATCGACTTCAGCATGCTGGTCGACGACAGCCAGGACGATGCCGGCATTTCGTTTCCCATCCACATCGACAAGTCCGTCGTGGATGCCGCGCTCGGCAGCGCGGCCAACGGCGTGATCGCCACGGCCGTGCAGGCCCGCGCGGTCCTGCAGCAGGCCTTCGTGAATGCCGGTGCCGATCAGTATGCCGACGCTTACGGCACTGCCTCCGCCGCCGCCAACGACACCAGCCATTACGAAATCCGCACGCTCGAAACATCGGGAAAACGCGCGTCGAGCATCTATATCGGCACGGTTTCGGGAACGCTCGACGCACCGACGCTCGGTCTCAACACGACGCCGACCGTCAATTACGACAATCTCATCCCCTATGCGACGCAGAACTTCGTCGCTCCGTTCAAGGTGATGGTCGATGCGACGATCTCCTTCGATGTCGCGGTCGATAACCACGATCCGAAGACCTATGTCATCGATCGCGATGCCGTCGACAACGCGCTCGGCAGGGGCGATGGCATGATCAACGACGCCGACGATCTGAAGACGGTCATTGATTCTGTCGCCAGCACCGACGCGGGCATGTGGGTCTCCAGCAGCGGCAATTCGCTGACCTTCCGGGCCGACCAGGACCAGTTTCCCGGCTACGGCAACCAGGCCGTACCCTTCTACATCAGCCAGTTCCGTACCAACCAGGATTTCATCCAGCGCTTCGATCTCTCCGAAATCGATGTCACCAAGGACGATTTCAGCATCGACGACTATATCGATGGCGTCGACAACATGCTCAAGCAGTCGATCGATACAGGCGCCATGCTCGGTTCGGTACAGCAGCGCATCGACCTCGCCTCGAATTTCGCGCACACTATGATGAACCAGATCGACACCGGCGTCAGCCGGCTGACGGATGCTGACATGGAAGAGACCTCGGCCCGCCTAAATGCGCTGCAGACGCAGAAGCAACTGGCCGTCCAGAGCCTGCAGATCGCCAATTCCGGTCCGCAGAACATTCTCAGCCTGTTCCAGTCATAAGGCGTGATTGGCGAGGTGCCATTTCGACGGCCCGTTACAACGCCCCCGGCGGTTCGACTGGCGGCCTCTGCTTGCCGAGCTGTGCCTCGCGCAGGATGGTGAACAGGCCGGCACCGATGACGACCACGCAGCCGGCAATCATGTTCCAGGTCATCACCTCGCCGAAGATGAATGTGCCGATGATGCAGACCAGCACCGTCTGCCAGTAGAAGATCGGCTGGACCACGACGGCATCCAGCAGGTCGAAGGCGCGGATCAGGAGATAGTGCCCGCTCATGCCCGTAACGCAGAGCGCCGCCATCCAGAACCAGTAGTTCGGCGCGATCGAGGTCCAGTAGAACGGCCCGACCAGCGTCACCGCCGCAGCACCTGCAATCCCGGTATAGAAGAAGCTCGTCTGCGACGTGTCGGTGCGGCTCACCATGCGGGTGAACACCGAATAGAAGGCGAACATGATGGTGCAGGTGATCGGTATCAGCATATTGGCACCGAACGAGGCATGCGTCGGATCGATGATCAGCAGGATGCCAAGAAAGCCCACGCCGATCGCAAGCCAGCGGCGCCAGCCGACCGTCTCGCCGAGCAGCGGCACCGACAGGCAGGCGACGACAAGCGGCGTTGCTGCAAAGATCGTATGGGTCTGCGCCAGCCCCACATGCGAGAAGGAATAGATCGACACGACGATCTGCGCCACCAGAAGCGCGCCGCGGACGATCTGCAGCAAAAGCCGGGTGCTTTTTGCCGTCTGCCTGATCCCGCCCGTGTTGCGCGAGGCGAGCGCCAGCACGAAGGCGGCAAAGAACCAGTAGCGGATCATCGCGACGAACACGGCGGGATAGGCCTGGCCGAGATGTTTCGAAATGCCATCCTGGATAGCGAAAATCGAAACGGCGGTAAGCGCGAAGATGAGGCCCTGGCTGCGTGGTGTCATGAACTGCTCTTGAAGCGTTTTCCGGCCAAGAAAGCGCATTGAGAACTCAAGGCCCGATTCTTGATTGATGTGAATACAACCGTTGTGGCTGCCACTCTTGCGTGTCCACAATTGACCATTGCGCATGGCAGCCATGCGTCAAGGGCGGCCAGGCCGCCTTCGGTACGCCTGTCGCTCAAATGTTGGGTCTTGCGCCTGAAATGCTGCTCAGCCGCGGCGCTTGATCGCCCAGGCATCCCGCATGCCGATGATAGAGGCCTCGTCGCCGAGCCCGATCCGGCCTTCGCCGCGCGGCACGGCATTCCAGCCGAACAGCGGCCCCGGCACCCGCCGGTCGCCGGACATGCGGATGCGGCCCATCGCCTGCATCGGGCTTGCCACCTCGCGTGATCCCGTCTGCTGGTCCTGCGTGGTCATGATGCAGCGGGCACAGGGCTTGACGAAATCGAAGCGGATGCCGGCAATCTCGATCCCGTCCCAATTGTCCTCGGCCCAGGCCTCGTCATGGTCGAGCACGATGTTCGGCCGGAAACGCTCCATCCCGATCTGCCCCTCGCCATGCTTGTCCATGTCGGCATTGAGTGCTGCAAGCGAACCGGTCGTCGTCACCAGAACCTGATAGCCATCGGCAAATGTGACCGGCGTCTCAGGCCCCGCCCATTCGGGGCTGGCGATACGCACGGCCTTGTCATCGAAGAATACCAGCTTCACCTCGCGCCCGAGCCATGTCGACAGGATCTGATTGGCGCCGTCGTCGGCCACCGCAGCGCTCACCGGAGACTTCCACACGACGACATCCATGCGCCGCTCGCAAGGCGGCACCGCGACGAGGATCTCGCCCTTGCCGTCGATCGCGAAGCGGAAGCCGACATCGCGGGGCGCCACCTCCACCTGCGCCAGCGCCTGCATCTCTCGCTGGGTGATGAACTGGCCGGACGGATCGACGATCATCATCTGCCGGTCGCCGGGAATGCCCGATGCGGTGATCATCGCCTCGGTCAGCGGAATGCCGCGGCCGCTTTTCAGCGGATAAAAGTTCAGCTCCGATACGCGCATGGCAGTTCCCCTCAAGTCCCGTTTAGATTTCGTCCAGGAACATGTCCCGGATCTGCTTCAGCCTCTCGTGCCGCTCCTTGGCCAGCGCCCGGCCGGCCTCGGTCTGGAAACCGTCGGCGAGCTTGAACAGCTTGACCTCGAAATGGTCGATGGCAAAGCTCTTGTCGTCGAGCGCCCTTTCCTTGGCAAGGGGATCGATCGGGTCATACAGGCCGGAGGCCATGCGCCCGGCGATATAGAAGCAGCGTGCCGCCCCCACCATGCCGATCGCATCCAGCCGGTCGGCATCCTGCAATATCTTCGCCTCGATCGTCTCCGGTGGTATATTAGCGGAAAACGAGTGCGTGGTGATCGCATGCGCCACCGCCTCGATGGCTGCAGCCTTCCAGCCGAGCACGGCGAGAATGCCGCTCGCCTTTTCCGCTGCAAGCCTTGATGCCTGTGCGCGAAGCGGCGAATTCTTCTCCACCGAAACGCAATCGTGCAGGAGCACGGCCGCCGTCAGAACCTGGCCGTTACCGCCTTCCGATGCATGGATGCGCATGGCGTTCTTGAACACGCGCAGGATATGGGCCACGTCATGGCTGCCGTCGTCGCTGTCGGTCGCATGCGCAATCAGCTGGGCGGCAAGTGCTTCATGGGGTGCAAAGGCGGCGGCAAGGGCGGCTGCAGGCGAAGGCGTCATGCGGTGGCATCCGGAGAATCACGGGTATCGGGTTCGCCCCCCTTCTTCACCAATATCCGCTGATAGAAAAGCCCGATGCCGATCAGCACTGCGCCGAGCCCGATGAACGACAGCGCCCGCAATATGCCTTCGAGGTTCGCCATGTCGATGAGGAACACTTTCAGGACCGCAATCAGCACCAGCCCCGCCGAGGCAAGCCTGAGGCTCTTGGCATTGAGCTTCGAGCCGAGCGCCAGAAGCGCCACGCCGATGATGAGCCAGACGACCGAATAGGTATAGGTCTCGCCTGCGAGAAAACCCTTCCAGTCGGCAATGTTCTCGCCCTGCCAGAAGCGCCGGACCGACAGCGTCGCCCAGAGAAAGCCGAGCACGGCGCCCGATATCGCCAGCATCGCCACATAGGGCAGGGGCCGCCGCTCGCGCGCCAGATGGGCGGTGAGCGCGTAAGCCAGCGCCGGCAGGAGATAGCCGAGCAGCAGCAGGTTGACGAACGGCCACGGTCCGGTGTTTTCGCCCGAGAAGAACGGGTTCAGCGCAAACACATGCAGCGACAGCACGTTTGCGGTTGCCACCACGCCGGCGATCATCGAGCCGAAGCGGAATACAGGCGAGGGGGATTTGAGATCGAGCGTCATCAATATGCCCGAGAAGCCGATGGTGATCAGCGTATAGAGCGACTGTTCGCCGAGCGTCGGGATATCGCTCGAAAGCCGCCCGCCATTCATCGCGTGGTGAATGAGAACCGCTAGGGTGATCAGCGCCGACAGCGAGGCGAGCGCCTGCATGATGTTGCGGATGCGGAAATCCGGCGAATGTCTGAGCAGCCATGCCGAGACGATGGCAAGCAGCGTCGGAATGCCGTAGCCGGGCAGGAGCGCATTGAAAAACGGCGTCGTGCCGAGACTGTTCGGCCCGATCAGCGTCGGCTGCCAGGCGATCCGACCGAAGACGACGATCACCGCAGCCGCCATCATCCAGGGCAGCGCCGGCCAGCTGCGCAGCCGCGTCGCAAGCAGATAGGCAAAGCCTGCGACCGACACGAGGATCGTCGTGACGATGCCGTTGGTCAGCGCATGCAGCGAAAGCATCAGGCCTGCGAACGACCCCGCTACCGCGATATTCGCCGGCCAGTCGAACCCGTCCTCTTGCCTCTCCCTGTCACCACGGAACAGCCATTCGGCCACCGCCAGCATGGCGACGGCGATGCCGAGCCCGAAGAGCCCATGGGTCCAGTCGCGGAAGAAATTGCCGAAGTTGAGGAAGGAGATGAACCCGAGCCCGACCGGCATGGCGCCCATCAGAAATGCCCAGAGCATCGAGAATTCGCTCTCCAGGCGGCGGAACCGCTTGAGGAAGAAGACGCCGAGAAGGGTGAAGATGGCGCCGAGCCCAAGCGTCACGGCGATCTCGTTGCCGGATGTCGGCAAGGCCACCGGCGCCCCGCCAAATGCATCCGGCGCGATATAATCGAGCAGCGAGACGGCGGTGATCAGCGTGCCGAGCACCGCACCCGCGGCAGCGATCAGCGCCGGCCACACGGCATAGGTCCGGGACGCGCCGAGCGCGGCAAGCGGCGCAATGACCGCCGCGAAGGCAAATTGCGGATCTATGCCGGAACCGGAATTGGCCGCTGCCCCACCCGCGATGGTGATCAAGGCCCCGAGCGCAACGATGATCGACAGCGACAGGCTGATCGTGAGCGGTGGGCGGCGCAGCAGGGCTTTCCAGCCGGATGCGGCATCGGACAGATAGCGCTGGCCCGGCCACAGGAAGATCGTCCCGCCGATCATCACCAGCATGGTGAGCGCTGGCGGCAGAGGATCGAAATCGGTTCCGATCGTTGCATAGGCGAGGATCCAGGCGCCGGTGCCGAGATTGGCGAGCGTTGGAACCACCGTCCAGCCGCGGATGCGCGAGGCGGCATTGACGGCAAGCCAGGTGACGGAAAGGAAGAGGAACAGCGCATTGACGTTCGGATCGTCGCTCGACACCAGAAGCGGCGTCAAAAGCGAGCCGAGCAGGCCAAGCCCTGCCAGCGCCTGCCCATGCAGCAAGGACAGCGCCACGGTCAAAAGCGAGACGAGTGCCATCAGCACGAAGGCGGTTGCTGGCCCGATGAAATCGTAGAAGGCATAGGCCGCAAACACCGTGCCGAGCAGCGTCACGGCACCTGCCGCCGTCAGTGCGCCGGGGATCATCGCATTGGCATAGAGTTCGGAAATCCGCGGCAACGCCCTGCGCCGCACGACTTCACCGCCCGCCATCAGCAGCAGACCGAAGAGAGCGGCAAGCGTCAGCCGCGCCGCCGGACCGAGCAGCCCGGCCTCGATCGAATAGCGCACCAGGAATATGCCGCCGAAGGCCAGCGCCACGCCGCCGACCCAGACCGGCCAGCGCGCCCCGAGATAGCTTTCCAGATTGTCCCGCGATGGGCGCGCCCTTGCCGCGACCGGAAGATCCTCGGCAGCCTGCGGGGCGTCTGGGGCGGCAAGGGCTTCGTTCTCCGCCTCTTCCGTTTCCCGTTCGGCTTCCTCCGCCGTCTCCGCCTGCAATGCGGGCTCGGCAGCATCCTCCGTCACCACGTGTTCGGATCGTGTGGCCTCGGCCTGAACCCGGTCCGATCCGGCGGACATGACGGCACCATCGGCGATCTTCTGCATCACCTCGCCAAGCTGCCGTTCCAGCCCGTCGACACGCGCGGACATCTTTCTGTTCTGCGAGATCAGGAAGAAGACAAGGATGATGAGCAGGATATCGATCAGGTACACGCAGTCTCCCCCGGTTCGGCTGGCAGTCTGCGCCAATGCCGAAGACGTGAATGTAGTGGAACATGGTCTGGAGGAAAGGCCAGTCTGCGATGCTCCACAGCCTGGCGCCCATTCTGGCCGCCGGAACCGGATCATGCCGTCGCGACTATGGCAATCGAGAGGTGAAGCGACCAACGGGCGAGATATTGCCGGAAAGGTCAAACGGTATCGGGTCCGGTCCTCGTAACCGGACCCGATACATCCTTGCCATCAGCTCCGCCTGGCCCCGGCTCGTCCGCGCCTCGAAAGAGGAAGCGAAGGTCCGCTCGTACCGGGACGCGCCATGCGGTTGATGGATCGGAATTTTCTCAGGCAGACGCTCCCGTGGGGGCTTCCATAGTCGCTTCCGCCGGTGTCTCGTCGGGTACCGTGTGGAAAGCCTCCTTGACTGCCTTGGTCATGTCGCGGCTCACCTCCCACCATTGCTTGCCGCTGATCCAGTAGCGCAGCGTCACCCTTGCGCTGGCTGTATCGAATTCAGAAATGAAGGCGCTCGGTGCCGGCGATTTCAGCACCCGCTCGTCTGCCGTGGCAAGCCGCAGCAGCTGGTCTTCGGTCTGCGCCACATCGTCGTCGGCCGTGATCGAAATGGTGATCTCGTGACGGCGGGTCGCAAGCCGGCTGTAATTGGTGATCGGCACGTTCCACAGCGTCGAATTCGGCGCCAGCCGATAGACGCCTTCGGCCGTGCGAAGCTCGGTGGCGAAAAGCCCGACATCGACAACCGTGCCGCTGACCGTACCCGTCTCGATGCTTTCGCCGACGCGGAAGGGGCGCAGCACCAGCAGCATGATGCCGGCGGCGATATTCTGCAGCGTGCCCTGAAGCGCCAGACCGACCGCAAGGCCGATTGCGCCGAGCGCTGCGAGGATCGAGGCTGTCTGCACGCCGAACTGGCCGAGCACCATCACCACGACGAGGATCAGCGCCGCATAGCGCACGATATTGGAGAAGAACTGCGACAGCGTCGCATCGATGCCGTTGATATGCGACAGGCCGTTATAGACCCAGCGGCCCAGAAGCCCGGCAACCACCCAGCCGATGATGAGAAGAATGACCGCACCGACAACGGAGAAGGAATATTGGACGGCAAGCGCCATCAATTGAGCAAGCGCCGTTCGTGTCGCGACGACGAATTCGGAAGCCTGATCCATTCCGCAGAAGTCTCCTTGTTTTTCTTGCGCCCGTAATTGGCGCAATGGACATGGAGGTCAAGGCAAACGCGGAACGTTTTCTCTATTTCTCTAAAGATAATAGAATTTTCAACCGTTTGGCGAAGTCTGTTGAATCACTTCTATTGAAAACGATGCCCGGCCATCGGTCTCCGCACCACGGCCGATCGATTTCATCGCGGCGATCAATCGTCCACCGCGTCCGAGCATCTGGTCGCCGATCTCGATCAGCCGCGTATTGGGTGTCGCATGCGGCGCTGCCTTGCGCAGCCGGCGCGCAAGGTCGAGATCGTCCTCCTGCGGATTGAGCGCCAGGATGGCAATCGCTGCCGCGGCCGGCGAGCGGGAAACGCCCATCCAGCAATGCACGATAAGCGGTGCCGACTGATCCCACTGGCGCACGAAGCCGATCAGCTCGGCCACGTGTTTTTCGCTCGGCGCAATCAGCCCGCCGGTGCCGGCAAAGCCGATATCGTTCATTTGAAGCTTCAGGTGCCGCTCGGCACGGATCACGCCCGGCCGGTGAAAATCCTGCTTTTCGGCGATCAGGCTGACCATTTCGCGCGCGCCATGGCGAACGGCAGTCTCGGCAATGCTGGCAAGCGGGCAGACGACGATGGTGCTCACGAGGCGGCCGCCTTCGCTCGTTCCGCCTCGATCGCCTCGAACCGGGTCATGAACAGGGCCTGTGCCTCGATGGCCGAAAGCGGCGAAAGCGGCAGCATTTCGCGGGTAATCCCGCGCGGCTGGCCAAAGATCTTGCGGGCTTCCGCCGTGGTGAAACCGGCAAGCTCGGTCGCCTCGAAATAGGCGGCGATCGTATCGGCCTTCTTGATCAACACCTTGAGGTCTTTGGCCGGATGCGGCGGCAGGCCGAAACGCATATGGATGGCCGCCTCCAGCCGCGCCTCGACCGTCTTGTAGCCGCCGCCGACCACCGCCTTGAACGGCGAGATCATGTCGCCGATCACATATTCCGGGGCGTCGTGCAGCAGCGTCATCTGCAGCGCGTCGGCACCGGCATCGGCATTGCAGCGGCGAAAGATCTCTTCCACCACAAGGCAATGCTGGGCGACGGAAAACGCATGGTCGCCATGCGTCTGGCCGTTCCAGCGGGCGACGCGGGCAAGCCCGTGGGCGATGTCGGAGATTTCCACATCGAGCGCCGACGGATCGAGCAGGTCGAGCCTGCGGCCGGACAGCATCCGCTGCCAGGCGCGCGCACCGGTCGTGCCGCTCAAGGCTCGGCCCCTTCCGCCTCTGCCGGGAAGGTCAGCCCGGTCCAGCCGGGCAGCATGATGGAGACCGGCGTTTCGCCGGCCAGCAGCGGCACGCCATGGGCGATCGCATCGCCCACCCGGTCGATCCTGACGATCGCAAGCGCCGAATTGTCGGACACCGAACCGAGCGTGCCGACCGGCTTGCCGCCGGCGGTGATCTCGGTGCCGGAGGCGGGCAGGGGGCTCTCGGCCGTGACGGTCGCGACCCTCCGCCGCGCAGTGCCGCGATGCTGCATGCGCGAGACGACCTCCTGCCCAACATAGCAGCCCTTCTTGAAGGAAAGCCCACCGGACTTGTCGAGCAGAACATCATGCGGAAACGCATCCTGCAGGGCGAAATCCTCGCCGGAGACGGCAAGCCCCGCCGCGATCCGGAGCGCCTGATAGGCGGATGCATCGCCCTCGGCGAGGCGGCCAATGGTCCGCGACAGGGCAATGCCCGCTTTGGCAAAGCCGCCATCGACGATCGCGCCGTTTCCAGCTTCGGCGCCCCAGAATACGGTGACACCTTCCTCGGGCAGGGCCGAAAGCACCACGGCGGCGCGCAGCTTGTACATGGTCAGCCGTTTGAGGAGCGCATCCCGCTGGCTCTCGTCGGTCTCGATGACGAACCCGTCCTGCACTTTCCAGATCAGGAAATCGAACAGGATCTTGCCCTGCGGCGTCAAAAGCGCACCCGGCCGGGCTTCATGGTCGGGGAGCCCTTCGACATCCGTGGTGATCAGCGCGTGCAGAAAATCCCGCGCATCATTGCCGCCAACATGGATCAGGCGCCGGGTCGCAAGATAGGCATGTGTCATGAAAACTGTCCTCGAAGCCGATTCCATCTCATCTGCTTGGCAGATAAGTCTTCGCGCCAAACGGGGCAAGCGGCAAGGGCAAGTGACGAGGCTCATAAGTGCCTTGTCGCAAAGACCCTCTCTGGCCTGCCGGCCATCTCCCCCACAAGGGGGGAGAAGACTCGTGGCGCTCACCTACCCCGATTGAGCGTAGGCTGCGCGGCTAGGTTAAGCCCTCCCCCTTGTGGGGAGGGTTGGGAGGGGTCTTTGAGAAAAGATGAGGCGTTCTTTAGCGGTGAGAAACCACCAACCTCAATCCGTATAGCCCCGCCGCCAATACGTAATGGCGCTCATTCGTGTCCGGTCCAGTCCATGCGCCTTGAGCCGCGCCCGGATCGCCTGCGCCTCTGTCTTTTCGCAGGCCGCCCAGATGGCCGTGTCTGCCCCGAGCGTGTCGAGCCGGGCAGTGATCGCCGGTTCCAGCAGTCCGGCCGTGCCGGCCTCGACGCCGTTGCGATGCAGCCATTCCACCGTGAATTTTCCGGCACGGCAGGCAAACGCCTGTTCTTCCGCCTTGTCGGCTACTTCGAGGATCGCGTGGACCTCCATGTCAGGAGTGGCAAGCTCGATCATCCGGCCGATCGCCGGCAGCGCCGTCTCGTCGCCGGCAAGGATCAGGCTCTTCGCCGCGGGCATGCCGCCGGCACCCGGCCCGAGCAGACCGGCACGGTCGCCCGGCTGCGCGGTAAGCCCGAATTCGGCACCCGGCATCTCTTTCCCGCAATCCTCATGCAGCACGAAATCGATCGCCATCTCGCAGCGTTCGAGGTCGATGCTGCGGATCGTGTAATAGCGCACCGAAATTGCGTCCTCGCCTTGAGGCCAGCCGATGCGGCCGTCGGCAAGCGTCACCGGCCAGATCGGCGCGCGGCCCTTGGGCGGCATCAGCAGGCGCACATGCAACCCGTCCACTGTGTCGAAACGAGCGGCGTCGGCGCAGGATACGGTGATCCGGCGCATCCGCGGCGTAATATTCTCGGCGGCAACGACGGTGATTTCGCTGAGGTTCGCAAGCCGTGCCGGCTTCGGCTGGTCGGCCCATTCGAGCGTCAGCGGATCGTCGCCGGCAAACATGAAGAGATGTTCGGCAATGATCGCCCGCGTCATCGACAGCATGTCGGAGGTCGGGCAGGCAAGGCGGATATCGAGCTGTTCGCAGACCTTGGAAATATAGGCTTCGCCGATCTCGCTCGACAGGGTCACGTGGTCGCCGTCGCGAAGGACTTCGGCATGGTCGATGAAATGCTCGCAGATCTCCGCCAGCATCTCTTCGGCATCCGCCGGAATGGCCGTGCCGTTGAGGATGAAATCCCGGTGCGGAAAACTGGCAGCGTTCATGATCGTTTCTCCATGCGTGCGAGAAGCCAAAGAAGGTAGGGCCCGCCGATCAGTGCGGCAAACACACCGACCGGGACCTGATAGGGATAGATGACCACGCGCGACAGCCAGTCGGCGAGGATCAGCATCGCCGCCCCGATCATCAGCGAGGCAAAAAGCTGCTGGCGGGCGCCGGAAAAGCCGATCAGCCGGGAAAGATGCGGTGCGACGAGCCCGGCAAGGCTGAGCGGCCCAACAAGGAAGGACGCCACAGCCGTCATCAGTGCCGACAGGACCGCCAGCGCCAGCCGCGCGGCCGTAAGCCCGATGCCGACCTCCTTCGAGATCACGCCGCCGAGCGGCAGGATGGTCAGCCAGCGCCCCATGAACAGGAGCGGCAGGGTGAAGACGGCCAGTGCGCCAAGCGCCGTATAGGCCTCGAAAGTGCCTGCCCGGTTGGTCGAGCCCGCCATCCAGGTTAGAAGCATGAAGGATCGGATGTCGCCCTGGGCGATCACCATCGTCACCAGCGCCATGGAGATGGCGCTCACCGCAATACCGGAAAGCAGCAGCCGCTCGGGAGAAAGTTCTCCCCGCGCTGCGATCGCGATCATGATGGCAAAGACGACGAGCGCGCCGATCGCCATGCCGGCAAGCATCTGCATCGGCGAGGCGAACCCGACGATGATCAGCGTCACCGCAAGGCCCGCGCCGCCGCCGGCCGAAACGCCCAGCACTTCGGGACTGGCGATCGGATTGCCGGTGACCCGCTGCATGATGAAGCCGGAGGCGCCGAGCAGCGCGCCGGCCCCGCCCGCCGCCAGAATGCGCGGCAACCGGAAGGGGATGAGTTCGGACAATTGCTGCCCGATGGAAAGGGCGATGCCGGACGGCGATGGGCCGATCGTCAGTGCCGCGAGCATGACGAGCGCGATGGCGACGGCAAGTGCGATGATCCAGAAGGTCGGGCGCGATAGCCTTTTTTCGGCGGGCGAGGCGTCGGCGGTGACGGGAGAGCTGGCATGCAGCCGCGGCAAAAGCGCCAGAAGAACCGGCCCGCCCATCAGCGCGGTGGCAGCGCCCGCTGGAGCAAGATCGTTGAAGCCCGGCCCGAGCAACTGGCTCAGCCCGTCGGTGAGGAACAGCAGGGCAGCACCGGCAAAAGGTGCTGCCACCAGCACCTGGCCGGTCGTGCGCGCGCCGAGACGTCTGGCGATCGCCGGTGCCGCCAGCCCGAGAAAACCGATCACGCCGACGGTGGCCGTTACCGAGGCGGCAAGCCAGACGGACAGAAGAAGGATCGCCAGCCGGAGGGCCATGATCGACATGCCGAGGCTCCTGGCGCTCGCATCGTCGAGCGCCAGAACATTGAGCGGCCGCACGAGGACGACGGCGATCACGGCACCAGCTGCGAGCCGTGGCAAAAGCGAGATCACGCCATGCCAGTCCTGCTGGTTGAGCGCCCCGGCCCCCCAGATGCTGACAGACATGGCATATTCGCCGCGCGCCAGGATGAGAGTGATGGTGGCGGAAGCAGCGATCATGCTGACGATCAGCCCCGACACCGCCACCGTCACCGGATCGAAGGCCCGCCGCCATGACAGGGCGAGAACGAGGAAAACGGCCAAAAGCCCGCCGGCAAACGCCACCATCTCGCGCGAAAACCCGGCAAGCAGTGGCAGGAAACTCAGCGCCGCGACCATGGCAAGCTGGGCGCCCGCGGCAATCCCGAGCGTCGAGGCATCGGCGATCGGATTGCGCAGCACCCGCTGCAGAAGCGCGCCGGCAAGGCCGAGGGCCGCCCCGGAGATCAGCGCGATGGCCGACCGCGGCAGTAGGCTGTTCCACAACAGGATCTCGCCGAGCATGGCCGACGTGGTGGGGTTGCCCGG
Organism: Neorhizobium sp. NCHU2750; assembly: GCF_003597675.1. Lineage (NCBI taxonomy): Bacteria > Pseudomonadati > Pseudomonadota > Alphaproteobacteria > Hyphomicrobiales > Rhizobiaceae > Neorhizobium > Neorhizobium sp. NCHU2750. The sequence goes on from NZ_CP030827.1 coordinate 962,887, forward strand.
CACGGTCGGGCGCGTCAGGACGAGAAGCGCCAGCATCGCCACGCAGGCAGCGGCAATCAGACCGACCGACAGGGCAGGGCGCGCGGGCGGTGAGGGCCGGGCGGCGAGACTAGCCGTTCCAGCCATCGATCAGACCTTTCGACAGTTCTTCGGCAAACCGCCGCGCCGCTGGAAGCGCGCCATAGGGATTGACCGGATCGATCGAGATGACGCGCTTTTCCTTCACCGCCGGCAGCGCATTCCAGAAGGCGCCATCCTTGAGCTCGGCAAGCGCATCGGCGGGGCTTGGCGGGATCATCACGATCCAGGCGTCCGGCATCTGCGCCAGCGTCTCGATACCGATCGGGGCGGTTGCCGAATAGGCGGTGGCACCCGGCCAGGCATTGTCGAGCCCGAGCCGTGTCAGAACCGAGCCGAACATGCTGTCCGACCCGAACACCCGGTAGTGGCGCGCATCGCCGAGATTGATCAAGAGCACCGGCCGCCCGTCGCCATCAGCCAGCGATTGCCGGAGCTCGTCCAGCCGGTGGTTGACGCCTTTCACATAGGAGAGCGCGGTCTTCACCCCGATGGCCTCGCCGATCGCAACGGTTGCCCGTGTCGCCATGACGAACGGGTCTTCGCCGGGCACATAGATGGCGAGATTCTTGACCGGCGCGATGCCCGAAAGCTGCTTGTCGGCCCAGGCATAATAATTGGAGTTGAAGATCAGGTCCGGCTTGGCAAAGGACAGTGTCTCGAGGTTGGGCGTGCCGCGCAGGCCGAGATCGGCAACGCCATCCGGGACGACGGGTTCGACCGCCACCTCGCGGAACTGTTTCAGTTCCGGAGCCGCAACGACATTCGAGCCGAGCGCCAGGAGCGTTTCCAGATGCGCCCAGTCGAGCGTTGCCGTGCGCGGGCCAGTGGCGGCAGAGGCAGAGGCAGGCGTTGGGGCAGGAGCAGGGGTAGCGGAAGCGGGGGCAGGGGCAGCCGCGGGAGTGGTTTGGGAAAACGCGGTGAGCGGGGTCGCGGATGTGGCGGCAAGTGCTGCCGCAGCCTTCATCAGGGCCCTGCGGGAGAACGGGACGGAAGAATGCAAATCGGTCTCCGATGACAAAAAGAAAGGCCCTCTCCGGGCCTTCCTTATAAGCTTGATATGGCGTGTCAACTTAACTGTTTTGCTGACCAACTCACCAGCTGAACGTCAGCTTGCCCATGACCGTGCGTCCATCGCCATAGTAGCAACCGAAGCTGCCGCAATTGGAGACGTATTTCTTGTCGGCGATGTTCTGGAAGTTGAGCGAAGCCTTGATATTGTCGCGGGTGTAATGGATCGCGGCATCGAACAGGGTGTTGGAGCGCAGATCGTTGGAGTCAGCATTCGCATCCAGGCCATAGCGCTGGCCGACATAGCGAACGCCGCCGCCAAAGCCGAGACCCGGCACCAGCGTGTCTTCCTGCAATGTGTAGTCCAGCCACAGGCTTGCCATGTTCTTCGGCGTGTTGGCCGGCATGTTGCCATCATTGTCACCACCGACGATCTCGGGATCCATGTAGGTATAGGCGGCACGCAGGTTAAGGCCCTGTGCGAGGCTGACAACACCCTCGAGTTCGATACCCTTCACGTGGACTTCGCCGATCTGGTCGGAGGTCGTTGCGCCGCCGGGAAGCGTTGTCGTCGTCAGCACGTTCTTCTGCTTCAGGTCATAGGCGGCGGCGCTGAAGAAGCCGTTGAAGCCCGTCGGCTGATATTTGACGCCGACCTCATACTGCTCTCCGGTGGTCGGACGCAGCGGGTCCCCGGCGGCATTCGCGCCGGCAGTCGGCTCGAAAGATGTCGCATAGCTGGCATAGGGCGCGATGCCGTTATCGAACAGATAGCTCAGGCCAACACGGCCAGTCAGCTTGTGATCGTTTTGATCGAGCGAGGAGGTCGCTCCGCTACCGAGAAAGTTGGTATATTGGTCGCCGGTTGTTCCCGACCAGTCATGGCGAAGGCCGAGAGTTGCCCGCCACTTGTCGTATGAGATTTCGTCCTGCGCATAGACGCCGGCCTGCCACAGGTTCGTGTTCACATCCTGCGTGTACCAGACATCCTTCGGGATCGAGACGCCACGGACTGGATCGGTGCTGCTGAGCGAAGGCGCGTAGCCGAACTCCGTCAGGGTGCTGTTGTTGAAATAGCGAAGATCGAGGCCAACGATAGCCTTGTGCTCGACCTCACCCGTATCGAACTCGGCCTGCATCGAGGTGTCGAGGTTCCAGGTGTTCAGATTTTCCCGCTGATAGGTGGCGCCGCGGTCGAGCGTGATGCCATCGGCTTCGAGGCCGGAATAATACAGCGAGTCGAAATCCCACTTGAAATGCGAGTAGCGCATGTTCTGGCGGAAGGTCCAGACGTCGTTGAGCTTGTGTTCGACCTCATAACCGATATTGGTCAGCGTCCGGTTCGAGCTGTCGAAATCCTTGTCGCCGATGGAGAAATCACGGGACAGGCTATTGCTGCCGCTGAGCATCGACGAGGGCAGGCCCGACGGTGCATCCGGGTTGTCGTGCTGGACGCTGGCAAGCAGGGTGATCGTCGTATCCTCGTCCGGCTGCCATGTCAGGGCCGGGGCAATGAAATAGCGGTCATTCTGCAGATCGTCGGTCTGCTGGCCCGCATTGCGTGCGAGGCCCGTCAGGCGGTAGGCGAAATCGGAACCCTGCTTGACCGGGCCGCCGATATCGAAGAATGCACCATAGGTGTCGTAGCTGCCGAAGACGAAGCCGGCCTCGTTGGTCGGATTGTCGAACTGGGGATGCTTGCTGATCATGTCGATCAGGCCGCCGGGATTGCCCTGTCCGTACAGCACGGAGGCAGGTCCCTTCAGCACTTCGATCCGCTCAAGTCCATAGGGCTCGATTGCCGGGGCGCCGGACGTGCGCATGATCTTCAGGCCGTTGAGATATTCGCTCTGGGCGCCGTCGAAGCCACGGATTCTCGGGCTGTCGAAGCGGCCGTCGGAGCCATAGGGTTCGCCGACGACGCCGGCCGAATAATCCAGAGCCTCACCCACATTGGTGACGCCCTGTGCGTCCATCTGGTCCTTCGTCACGACCGAGACCGACTGCTGCGTTTCCAGGATGGGCGTGCCGGTCTTGGTCGCCGAGGCACTGGTCTTCGCCACATAGCCCTTGACGGGTCCCTTGCCGCCCTTTTCGCCATCGCCCTGAATGACGATCGGAGCGAGCGCAGTGCCGTTCTGCGTCGTTGTCTGGCCCGCAGTCTGGCCCCCAGTCTGGCCCGAAGTCTGGCTTGCTGCATCCTGCGCCTGAGCGGCCCATGCGGCGCTCATGCCGATGGCTGCGACACCGGCCAGAAGGCCTGCTTTCACGACGGAAGACTTGATCGATCTTTTCATTCTTTGCCCCACTCGCGCCGCCTTTGAATACGGCCTGATAATAAGCTGAGTGGTTAACTCAGATTTCATTCTTCCGCTTGTTGCCATCCACGGGATTTGAATGATCTTGGGCAAAGTTCACGGCTTTGCGCATCTGCCCGTAAATTTTATGCGAACTGTGACTTTTTCCACTGCGACGGCGCCACACCCACATGCTTGCGGAACACGCGCGAAAAATGCGCGTGGTCGGAAAAGCCGGTCTCGGCGGCGATTTCGGTCAGCGGCTGTTCGCCCGATTTCAGCAGGCGCTTGGCCATCTCCAGCCGCGCATTCATCTGCCAGTCATGCGGCGCCATGCCGGTCGAGGCCTTGAACGAATGCGAGAAATGCGACTGCGACAGGCCGGTGATCTGCGCCAGTTCTTCCAGCCGGATGCTGCGCAGGCAATGGGTGTCGATGAACTCCGTCGCCCGCTTCAATTGCCAGGGGGCAAGCTGGCCGCGCCGGCGCGGTTCAGCCTTGGCAAGCTTCATCACGTCGATCAAAAGCGCCAGCGCCAGCCCGTCACCATAGAGGTCGTGCAGCGGATCGGGATTGTCGAGTTCGCCGGCAATCAGCGAGGCAAGCGCCATCACCCTTCTGTCGTCAAAGGCGAGTTTCGGTTCTTTCAGGCAGCGCGGATCGAGATCTTCGCCGAGCCGCCGCGCCACCGTATCCGCGTCGAAATGAAGATCGAGATGACGGACATATTCGACATCCTTGATATGGACCCAGAGGTCCATTTCGGCGGGAATATAGGAAATCGGGGAAAGGTTGGCGCCCTGCGGCCGGCCGATCTCGCCGGGCCGTTGCCTGACCGCCGCATTGCCCGGACCGCGCTGGTCGAGAAGGATGAAGACACGCGGATCGCCCGCGACATAATAGCCACCGGCGTAATTGGCGCATTCCACATCCCACAGCTCGGCGGCAATCCCGTTCCAGCTTCGCCGGCGCAAGCCTCCGAGGACCGAAAATCCCTCGATCTGATTGCGCATTCTTGGCTGAAACGTCATGCCCCGACCCCGCGAGCCCCAAGCCTGATAAAACTCTCCTGCTTTTATCAAGTTTTTGCGATCTCTTCAACAGTGAGGAATCACATGCCCGATTGTGCCGCATGCAGCCGGTTATAGGCGCCGCGCCTTGCGATCAGCTCCTGGTGCGTGCCCTGTTCGAGAATGCCGCTGCCGTCGATGACGACGATGCGGTCGGCACCCTGGATGGTGGCAAGCCGATGGGCGATGATCAGCGTCGTGCGCCCGACCGCAAGGTCGGAGAGCGACCGCTGGATCGCCCGTTCCGTCTCCGTATCGAGCGCCGATGTCGCCTCGTCGAGGATCAGGATCGGCGGGTTCTTCAGGAACATCCGGGCAATCGCCACGCGCTGTTTCTGGCCGCCGGAAAGCTTGACGCCTCGCTCACCGACGATCGTGTCGAGCCCGGCCGGCAGGCCGGCAATCATGTCCTCAAGCCGTGCCCGGCGGGCCGCCTCCATGATCTCGGCGTCATTGGCGCCGAGCCTTCCATAGCCGATATTTTCCCGCATCGTGCCGCCGAACAGGAAGACGTCCTGCTGCACGATGCCGATCTGCTGGCGCAGCGACGTCTTGGTCATCCTGCGGATGTCCATGCCGTCGATGGTGATCGACCCGCCGCCGATCTCGTAGAAGCGCGGCAGAAGCGAGCAGATCGTCGTCTTGCCGGCACCGGACGGGCCGACAAAGGCGATCGTCTCGCCGGGGCTGATCGACAGGCTGACATCCTTCAGGATCGGCTTATTCGGCACATAGCCGAACGAGACGTTGCGGTAGTCGATCGCGCCCTTGAGGTTGTCGACGGCAACCGCATCCGGCGCATCGGCAATATCCGGCACGGTATCGACGAGTTCGGTAAAGCGGCGGAAGCCGGCAATCCCCTTCGGATAGGTCTCGATCACCGAATTGATCTTTTCCACCGGCCGGAAGAACACGCCGATCAGAAGCAGGAAGCCGATGAAGCCGCCATCGGTCAGCTCACCCTGCAGAACGAACCATGCGCCGGCGATCATCACGATCATTTGTGTGAGCCGCATGCTCATGTAGCTGAGCGAGGTGCTGGCCGCCATGATCTTGTAGGCGTCGAGTTTCACCCGGCGGTAATTCTGGTTGTCGCGCTCGAAAAGGTCGCGTTCATGGCCCTCGTTGGCAAAAGCCTGCACCACCCGCATGCCGCCGACATTTTCCTCGATCCGCGCGTTGAAGTCGCCGATCCGCTGGAAGAGCTTGCGGAAATTGCCGCTCATCCGCGCGCCGTAGCGGCTCGTCACCCAGGCCGTCAGCGGCACCACCAGCGCGGTGATCAGGGCAAGCTTCCAGTTGACCGAAATCATCAGCAGAAGCGCGCCGAAGAAGGTCATCAGCGCGATGAACAGGTCTTCCGGCCCATGATGGGCAACTTCGCCGATCTCTTCGAGATCCTTGGTCAGCCGCCCGACCAGATGCCCGGTCTTCTGGTTGTCGTAATAGCTGAAGGAAAGCTTCTGCAGATGGTTGAACGCCTCGCGGCGCATGTCGGTCTCGATATTGATGCCGAGCATGTGGCCCCAATAGGTCACCACCACCATCAGCCCGGTATTGACCGCATAACAGACGAGCAGCGCCGCGGATGCCAGAACGATCAGCGTCCATTCCTGGCTGACCAGCAGGTTGTCGATGAACAGCTTGACGGCCATCGGGAAACCGAGCTCCAGCAGGCCGGAAAGCACCGCGCAGCTGAAATCGATTATGAAAAGGCCTCGGTAAGGGCGATAATAGGAAAAGAAGCGGGCAAGCATCGGGGTCTCTTCGGGAAAGCAGGCCGCGGCCGGTGGTTGACCGCCTGACAGAAATTGGCCAAACATGAGCCGAACCCTCCATATTCGATATTGCGCCCCAGCGGAAACCCCAAATGCTCCAGAATGCCCAGCAAAAATCGGCTGATGTTGCCGAGCCGCTTCTCTCGTTGACCAACCTGACCTTCGCGGTCGAAGGCCGCACGCTGCTTCACCCGCTGACGCTGGAGCTTGCAGCCGGCCGCTCGATCGCGCTGATTGGCCATAACGGCTCGGGCAAATCGACGCTTCTGAAGCTGATCGGCCGCCAGCAGGCGCCGACCGGCGGCGTGGTCGAGTTCGAGGGCAAGCGGCTTTCCGCCTGGGGCAACCGTGATTTCGCCCGCCGGCTCGCCTATCTGCCGCAGCGCACGCCGGCCGCCCCCGGCATGCTGGTCAGGGAACTGGTGGCGCTCGGCCGCTACCCCTGGCATGGCGCGCTTGGAAGGTTCGGCGAGACCGACCGCAAGAAGGTGGAGGAGGCGATCGAGCTGACCGGTATCGGCCCGTTTGCCGATCGTCTGGTCGACAATCTCTCGGGCGGCGAGCGCCAGCGCGTCTGGCTCGCCATGCTGGTGGCGCAGGATGCCTCATGCCTGCTGCTCGACGAGCCGATCTCCGCGCTCGACATCGGCCACCAGCTGGAAGTGCTGTCGCTGGCGCAGGATCTCTGCCGCAACAAGGGCATCAGCATCATCACCGTCCTGCACGACATCAACATGGCGGCCCGCTTTTGCGACGAGATCGTGGCACTGCGCGCCGGCCGGCTGATCGCTCATGGCACGCCCGAGGAAATTATGACGACGGAGGAGCTGGCCCGCATCTACGAAGTGCAGATGGACATCATCCGCCAGCCCGGCAGCGGCAGGCTGGTCGCCATGGCGCAATAGGCATCTGGCCCTGCGTCGTCTGCTTTCCCGGATCGGTAAAGCGTCGCGATCGTCATGCCCGGCCTCGTGCCGAGCATCTGCCGACTGTCGAGATCCATATGACGGGGATGGCTCCTCGGGACGGGCCCGAGGATAACGGCAGTGCCTGGGAAAAGCCCCGGCCTCAGTCGCCGCCGGCAATGAACTTCCACTTGCCGTCCGGTGTAATCCCCAGACGGTAGAAATTGTAGTTGCCGGCCTCTTCCATGCCCATCAGGTCGCCCGCAGTGACGATCCTCAGAAGCTCGACCCGTTCCGGCGGGGTGAGGTCGGCGAGCGGCTTGCCGACGAAATAGGGCCAGACATAGACCTCGTCCGGCGTTCCGGCATCGACCCTTGCCACACCGGTGGAGAGAAGGTCGAGGATGATCGCCAGGATCTCCTGTCCGTCCGGATCGCCCGAAAAGCCCTTCAGCGTCTCGATCGGATCGTCATTGTCGCCGTCCTGCGATTTCTGCGATGTCTCCATCAACGGGCGCATGCGCTCGACATCGCCCGATGCAGCAGCCTCGATGATCTTTTCTCGCATCGCCTTGACCGGCGCGGGCAGGGTGGAGAGGTCGCGAATGATCTCGGCCGGCTTCTGGTCCGCCGCGTCGGTGGCGGCAGGCGCGTCGCCGGAAGGTTTGGCGCCAGGGGATGCGGTGCCAGAGGACGTAGTGCTAGAGGACTTGTCACTGGCGGACTTGTCGCCCGCCTGTGCCGCATCCGGCTTGGGGGCCGCGGGTGCCGTTGCCGGCGTGTTGGCGGCCGGGCCTTCGAAGGCCATTTCAAGCGACGTCGCGGGGGCGGCGTGGCGATCAGCCGACGTCGGAAATCCGGTGTCGGAAAGGGCGGAGACGGACGGCGCACAGAAAACCGATGCCGCCGATGCCAGCAGCAGGGTCATCACGGATTGGAAACGAACCGTGGTCCGCATGATGTACTCTGTCTTACTGGATGATGCGTTCGGGTGAAAACTCGCCGGCCAGCATCCGGTCGCGCAGTGATTCGAGCATCGCCTCGGCGCCCTGTTCACCGTGCAGGCGGATGGTTTCGCGCATCGCAAAGACGATCGCCGCATCGGCGATGATCTCCGGCTCGATGCCGTCCGCGCGCCCGTCTGCCCAGGCTTCGTTCTGATATTCGAGGGCGACCTGCATCTTTTCGTGGACGATCATGTCATCGATTTCGTTGCGGCCTGACTGCATACTGATACTTCCCTCGGTGCCGGTCCAAAGACCGATTTGCTTACTGCGCCGTTAAGAACTTTATCAGCCTTTTATCAAAACGACACGCTCTCATGGCGAAAGAGGTAAATAATCCGCTAATTTCCGAAGCGCGAGGCAATTTCTGCCGCAAGTGTTGCGCCTTCGTTACGGTAACGCTCCTCGGCGGTGCGTGCAGCCGCCGTGCAGGACGTGTGGACGGCGGCAAAAGAGCGGTATCCGCGATTGTAGGCTGCCGTCAACCGTTCGCGCCGCGCTTCCTCGTTTGCCGCATCGCTATCCAGCAATTGTTTCATCGATTGCCGCCAGTCCTCATGCGGCGCACCGCAGAGCTGGCGCAGATAGCTGATCGATCCGAGTACTTCCGAAAGCCGCAGCAACTGGTCGTCATAGGGTGCGGGCTTGGCCGCATCTGCCGGTGCCGGCTGCTGCACGGCCGGTGCGGATTTCTCCGTGGCCCTTTCCGAGGTCTTGTCCGGGGCAGGCTTCTTCGCCGTCTGCGCAGCCAGCGGCGAGGCGAGCGCGACGAGAAAGGCAAGGGCGAGGCAGGCTGTCGATTTCAAACGGCATTCCTTGGTGTGATATCGGGCCGGGATGTGAAGCCAGGCCGGCGGCTCCTCATGGTGGCCGCCCAATGAGGGTCCCGATTCGCCGGCGCGTCGGTCATCGCGAATCTAGCCGTCCTTCTGGATCGCCGCCAGCCTTTCGGCACATTCCAGCACGCTCGCCGGCACGGGCAGGTGGCGGATCTCCTCCACCGTGTACCAGCCGGGATCGGCTGCGTCGTCGTTGGCCACCGCCTCGATATCCTCATCCGCCTCGACCCTGAAGACGGAGAGGAAGAAATGCCGCGTATCGTCCCTGTCGCCATTGAGGTCGTAAGTGGCAAACAGCACAGGATTGCGTGCCGCAATGCCTGTCTCTTCACGCAATTCCCGAAGTGCGGTCTGATCCGGCGTCTCGCCGGGCTCTGCGCGACCGCCGGGAAAGGCAAACAGATCCGCCGATGGCGGCCGGGTGCGCCGGATCAACAGAAACCGGCCATCGCGTTCGAGAATGGCGGAAGAGGCTGCTTGCGGGGAAGCGGGCATGGTCTCTATCCTCAGGCTGCCGTCAGTGTCGGTATCCGGCTGACGTCGACATCCCGCTCGGCATGCCAGGCGTCATAGGTCGCCTGCATCCTGAGCCAGATGGCCGCCCCGTCTCCGAACATCTTGCCGAGCCGGGCGGCGACATTGGGTGAGACCGGCTTGCGCTCGCGCAGGATATCATAGAGCTGCTGCCGCGAGATCCCGAGCAGTTCCGCGATCTCGACCTTCGTCTTTCCCGTGGCCGCAATGACCTCCTCCAGCAATGCGCCCGGGTGGCAGGGGCTGCGGTCGATCGGTCTGTTTACTGCGTATTCTGTCATCGCCGCGGCCTTCTTTATCGTCAATGATACTGCTCGAAATCGACGCGGACAGCATCCTTGCCATCGAACTCGAATGTGATGCACCAGGGCCCGTTGACGTGGACGGTGTAGCGCAGCGGATCAAATCCATGCCGCGAATGAAAGTCGAAGCCGGGCAGGTTCATGTCCTGCGGTGATTCTGCCACGTCCAGACGATCGAGCCTCACCAGAATGCGCCTGTGCATCCTGGCATCGATCCTGCCCGCCTTGCCCGTTTCGAACAAGGCTGCCAATGCTTTGTTTCGAAACGATCTGATCATAGCGCATGTAAGCACTAAGCTTACATGTCATCAAGAGGCAAACGGCAATCTCACTTCGTGTCAGTCCGTTGTCGCCCGCCGGGCTCGGTGGTAGTTCGGGTACTGAAAGCAGATCCAAGGTCAGCCGAATGACAACCTACGCACTCTATGCCTTTTCAGCCCTTGCCGAAATTGCCGGCTGCTTCTCCTTCTGGGCTTGGTGGAAGCTCGACAGGTCGCCGCTCTGGCTGGCGCCCGGCATGCTGTCGCTGGCGCTGTTTGCCTGGGCGCTGGCGCTGGTGCCGGCGGAAGCCGCGGGCAGGGCTTATGCCGCCTATGGCGCGATCTATATCGTTGCCTCGGTCCTCTGGCTCTGGGGCGTTGAGGGCAGGGTGCCTGATCGCTGGGATCTGACCGGCGCCGTCATCTGCCTGATCGGCGGGGCGATCATCCTGTTCGGGCCGCGCGCTGCCTGATCGCGACGTGGCGGGCTGCTTGACCCGTCTGCCGCCCGGTGCCATCTAGAATGCCATGTGCGGACGCTATGCCCTGACCCAGTCGCCCAACGATATCCTTCATTTCGTCAGCGTCGTCGATTTCGAACCGGATTTTCCGGCGCGGTTCAACATCGCGCCGACCCAGCCGATATTGGTCGTCATGCAGGCGGATCGCCAGCCCGGTTCCAACCTGCCCGAACGCCGAGCATTCCTCGCTCGCTGGGGCTTCATTCCCGGCTGGGTCAAGGACATGAAGGAGTTTCCGCTCCTCATCAATGCCCGCGCCGAGACGGCGATCGGCAAGGCTTCGTTCCGTGCCGCCATGCGCCATCGCCGCATCCTCGTTCCGGCATCCGGCTTTTACGAATGGATGCGTCCGCCGAAGGAAAGCGGGGAGACGTCGCAGGCCTTCTGGATCCGCCCGAAGAATGGCGGCGTCATCGCCTTTGCCGGCCTTGCCGAGACATGGTCTTCCGCCGACGGGTCGGAAGTCGATACCGCGGCGATCCTCACGACAAAGGCCAACCGCACGATCCGCGGCATCCATGACCGCATGCCGGTGGTGATAAAACCCGAGGATTTCGACCGCTGGCTGGAATGCAAGACGCAGGAACCGCGCCACGTCGCCGATCTTCTTTCACCGGTGGAGGAGGATTTCTTCGAGGCGATCCCGGTCTCGGACCTCGTCAACAAGGTCTCAAACATGGGGCCGGAGCTGCAGAAACCCGTCGCCGTCGCAATGCCTGAGGAAAAGCCGCCAAAGCCCGGCAAGGACAAGTCCCAGCTCTCACTCTTCTGATCCTATCGCTTTCCGGAAACCCTCTTCGTGAACATTTTGTCTGCCGGCCTGTCCGGCCTTGCCCTCGGTGGCTCGCTGATCGTGGCGATCGGCGCGCAGAACGCTTTCATTCTGCGCCAGGGCCTGCTGCGCCGCCATGTCTTCATCCTCTGCCTGATCTGCGCACTGTCCGATGCGCTTCTGATCGCCGCCGGTGTCGGCGGCATGGGCGCGCTCGTGTCGCGCTCGAAACTGCTGATCCTGCTGGTGACGCTGGGTGGCGCGGTCTTTCTCGGCAGTTATGCCGTGCTTGCCTTCCGGCGGGCGGCAAGGCCCGCGGCAATGGCGACCGCATCGGCGCAAGGCCTATCGCTCAGGGCGGCCATAGTGACCTGCCTCGCCTTCACCTTCTTGAACCCGCATGTCTATCTCGACACGGTCCTGCTTTTAGGCAGCCTGTCGGCCGGGTTTGAAGGCATGGAACGGTGGGCTTATGGGGCCGGCGCGGCGTCCGCCTCGTTCCTGTGGTTTTTCGGGCTTGGCTACGGCGCGCGTCTTTTGGCACCGGTCTTCGCCAGACCCGCCGCATGGCGGGTGCTCGACGGCCTGATCGGCCTCGTCATGAGCGCCTTGGCGCTCGGGCTGCTGTCAAATGCCGCAGCCGGGTTGTGATGGATTTACCGGATGGGTGAAAGCTTCGGCTTGCGCTTCAGCATCATGGCGGCTGCAGCGACAGCCTTCAGGCCGATCGGGCGGTAATGTGCGGTAAAGTCCGGCTTTGCTTCCGGGGCATCGGTCTTGGCGGTATTGCTCACGTTCTGGTCCTCATCAATCCATTCCCGCGTTGATTCCGGTTGTTGCGGGGCGCCGGCAATTCACCGGCAATAGGGGCGGAATAAAGGCTTATCCGTCCGTTTTCGATGAGGTCAGTCTACGCGTGGCAACTTGCCGCAGGCGGGAGCTGCAATGCAGCAATATCAGTGCATTGCAGCAAAGGTTTTGACCCTAGAGATGCGGGCTATCGTCCTCGATGGTGATCGTGCCGTAGCGGCGGTGCCAGGCCTTGGCGCTGAAGGGCAGGACGCAGAGATAGGCAACGACGGTGACCGACAGCACTTCCCAGGTGTAGCTCATCAGCAGCCCAACATAGAGCACCACGAGAAGCAGGATCGGGAACATCAGCTCCGGGCGGATCTTGCTGGATTTGCCCGACCATACGGGCAGGCGCGACACCAGAAGATAGCCGATGGCAACCGTATAGGCGACGCTGGCATAGATGAAGAACGGCGTGCGCTCGACCCCGAGAAAACCGAGATAGACGGGCAGAAGCACCAGCATGGCGCCCATCGGCGCCGGTACGCCGACGAAGAATTCCGATTGCCACGGTGCCTTGATGCCTCGGTCTTCCATCACGTTGAAGCGGGCAAGCCTCAGGCCGGCGGCAATCGCATAGAGCAGTGCCGCGATCCAGCCGAGCGAGCGGGCGCCATCGAGCAGGAAGGCATAGGAGACGAGAGCAGGGGCCACGCCGAAATTGATGATGTCGGCAAGCGAATCCATCTGCACGCCGAATTTCGACGTCGCCTTGAGCAACCTTGCGACACGCCCGTCGATCCCGTCGAGAAAGGCGGCGAGCAGAACCATCGCCACCGCCAGCTCGTAACGTCCCTCGAAGGCGAGGCGGATGCCCGTCAGGCCGGCGCAGATCGCCAGCGCCGTGATCAGGTTGGGGACCATCAGCCGGATGGGGATTTCCCGCAAGCGCGGCCCGCGGGCCTCATCCGTCGAGTGGTGCTGATCTGCTGGTGGCACATCCATATCGGGGTCCATGTCGGGGTCCTCTGCGATGCTTCTGTCAGCTTCGGCGGCCGAGCGAAGGCCCCTTGGCCGAGCCGAATTCGGCAAGCACGGTTTCGCCGGCAATCGCCAGTTGGCCGATCGAGACGCGCGCCTGGCCGCCATGCGGCACGAAGACGTCGAGGCGCGAGCCGAAGCGGATCAGGCCGAATCGTTCGCCGGCATTCACCGGTTCGCCGGGCTTGACCCAGCAGACGATGCGGCGTGCGACGAAGCCTGCAATCTGCACGACGCCGACCTGGCCGTGACGGCTTTCGATGACGAGGCCGTTGCGCTCGTTGTCGGAGCTTGCCTTGTCGAGCTCGGCATTGACGAACTGGCCGGCGCGGTATTCGATCACCTTCACCTCGCCGCGTACCGGCGAACGGTTCACATGGCAGTTGAACACGTTCATGAACACCGAGATGCGCAGCATCGGTTCATGACCCAGGCCGAGCTCTGCCGGCGGCACGACCATCGCCACATGGCTGATCCGGCCATCGGCGGGCGACAGGATAAGATCGTCATCCTGAGGCACGACGCGTTCCGGATCGCGGAAGAAATAGGCACACCAGAGTGTCAGCACGAGGCCGATCCAGAACAGCGGCTCGGCGAAATATCCCAGGATCAGCGAAACGATGAAAAAGATCGCAACGAAGACATAGCCTTCCTTGTGAATCGGCACGAGCGTGTTGCGGATGGTGTCGAAAAGGTTGATCAACAGTTTCTCCCTGAAGGGCGCATCTTGGGGCGTATTTGGCAGCCTAATGCCCATGTCGGCCGGCACTGACTATCGAAAAACGGTAATCGCGGCAATGCGGTTCCTTCCACACCTCACTCTATCCTGGTTTTCTGCAACCATTGCGCGACGATGCCGTTCCATTCTATGATAGGGCATGCGACATTTGTTGCACTGCAGCAATCAGGCATGCTTCTTGCTTCGAGTTTCATGTCACTGTCATGAAAGTGGTTCAGGGGACGTCTGACTTACATCAAGGTCGAAGCTTTGGAAGAGGCCTATCTTATTTAGGAAGCACTTCTGGACCTAGCTTCGGCCCGAAAACGGAAGAGTTGGAAATGAATGTGACTTGGTGCCTCGTTGCAATGGCGGATATAGCGGTGGTGATCGCTGCGGTCGCCTATACGGTGTGGAGCCAGCGACGTTATCGCGAACGGAACCGCTTCGGTTCTCCGCGCCGCTAGGCTTTGATCGGCCGGTTCCCATATGCGGTGCCGGTCAACGGGAATAGTGCCCTTGAACGCCTCATGTGTGTGAGGCTGATTGCCGCGCAGATGGTGGCAATGATTTGCCGGCAGCACTCCTGCCGGCCCGGCGCGCCGGCTGTGCGTCCTCTGGTTTCACCCCACCTCCCAAAAAGCTTGCCTGCCAACGATCGTCACCGACGTCATGATGGATGCGTGCAAAAAGACGCAGAGCCGAAACACGGCGGCCCATCTGGGAGGATCACAGCCTGGCTGAGGCTTTTCCGTGTTTCTCTGCGATGTGTGCGGCATCCGTCCGCCCCGCCTTTTCCACAACCAAAATGTGTGTGGCGGCGATTTTGCCACATCGAAAATGCCCCGTTTTGGCCGTAGTTTTGCAACGTGGCTGTTGTGCAGCCTGTGTATAGGTTTTGGATGAGGAGCAAAACCATGCAACGCGACCTGACGATTGAAGACGTATTGAACGACCCCCTGATCGCCCTGTTACGGCGGGCGGACAGGATTTCCACGCCGGAATTCACGCAGCTGCTATCAGCAGCCTCGCAGACATATCTTTCCGGCAAGACGGCAAAGCCGCGCGCAGCCCCTCACGGCGCCCGCATGGCGCAGCCGCTCCACACCAATGAATTTGAGGCGGATGTCTCTTTAAGGAGAGCTACGCCCAAGGCGAGCGAAACATGTCTAGGCTGGTAGGAACACATCCCGCAGATATCCTTCATGGCGCAGGTCCGGTCGCCCGGCGCGCGCCGCTGGGAATACTCGGATGTCAGATCTTTGCCGGATCGACGATACCGAGCCAGGTGGTCAACGCCAGAAGCGGCGAGCCCCAGAGAGCCAGCGTCAGCAGATAGGCGATGACGAGCGTGCCGGCCATCAGCATACGCTTGGCCGAGTAGTTCATCCGTCTCTTGATCGTCATGGCCTAACCTCCTCTTTCGACTCTCTATTCCAACCGGCCGTCATTCCGCCGCCGGCGCGCCCCGTGTGACGATCCCCAGATCGTCGCTTTCGCGCACCTGCCGCAGGTGTTCCTCCGCCTGCGTTGCCTCGCGCTGCCGGTTCCACATCGATGCATAGAGCCCGCCCTGTGCCAGAAGATCGGCATGCGTGCCGCGTTCGGCGATTTCGCCGGCGCGCAGCACGATGATCTCGTCGGCGCCGATCACGGTGGAGAGCCGATGGGCGATGACCAGCGTCGTGCGGTTCTTCGATACCTGGTCGAGCGCCGACTGGATTTCGTGTTCGGTCGTCGTGTCGAGCGCCGAGGTGGCTTCGTCGAGGATCAGGATCGGCGGCGCCTTCAAAACCGTGCGGGCAATCGCAACGCGCTGCTTTTCACCACCCGAAAGTTTCAGCCCGCGTTCGCCGACCTTCGTCTCATATCCTTCCGGCAGCTGCTTGATGAAGCCGTCGATCTGGGCGATCTCGGCGGCGGCCTGCATCTCGGCCTCGGAAGCGCCGGTTCGGCCGTAGCGGATATTGTAGGCAACCGTGTCGTTGAACAGCACCGTATCCTGCGGCACCATGCCGATCGCGGCCCGCAGCGACTTCTGCGTCACCGCGCGCACATCCTGCCCGTCAATGGTGATCGACCCGCCCTGGATGTCGTAGAACCGGTAGAGCAGCCGGGAAATCGTCGATTTACCCGCCCCCGAAGGGCCGACGATCGCCACCGTCTTGCCGGCCGGCACGTCGAAGGAAATGCCTTTCAGGATCGGCCTTGCCGCATCATAGAAGAACTGCACGTCGCGGAAGGAGATCGCCCCCTTCTGCGCGGCATCGGCATTGAGCACCAGCGGCCTGGCATCCGGCCGGTCGACGACTTCTGCCTCGACCTCCAGGAGGTCGAACATCTGCTCGATATCGGTGAGGCCCTGGCGGATTTCGCGATAGACGAAGCCGATGAAATTGAGCGGCACGGAAAGCTGCATCAACAGCGCATTGACGAACACGAAATCGCCGATCGTCTGGTCGCCGCGCTGCACGGCAAGCGCCGACATGATCATGATGATGGTTTGGCCAAGCCCGAAGATCAGGCCCTGGCCGAAGTTCAGCCAGCCGAGCGAGGTCCACACTTCCGTCGCCGCCTTCTCGTAGCGTTCCATCGAGGCATCGAAGCGCTTCGCTTCCATCTCCTCGTTGCCGAAATATTTGACCGTCTCGAAGTTCAGAAGCGAATCGATCGCCTTGGTATTGGCGTCCGTATCGCTGTCGTTCATCGTGCGGCGGATCGAGATGCGCCAGTCGCTCGCCTTGATGGTGAACCAGATATAGGCGGCGACGGTGGCCGCCGTCACGGCCAGATACCAGAACCCGTAGGCCGTCCAGAAAATGACCGCCGTCATCAGGAACTCGATCAGCGTCGGGATCGAGTTCAATATGGTGAAACGGACGATCGTCTCGATACCCTTGGTGCCGCGCTCGATGATGCGCGACAGGCCGCCCGTCTTGCGCTCCAGGTGGAAGCGCAGCGAAAGCTCGTGCATGTGGACAAAGGTCCGGTGTGCCAATTGGCGCACCGCATATTGGCCGACCGAGGCAAACAGCGCGTCGCGCAGCTGGTTCAGTCCCACCTGCAGGATGCGGGTAAAGTTATAGGCAATGACGAGGACTACGGCGCCGAGCAGGAAGGCCGGCAGCACGCCTGCCATGTCGAACTTGCCGTTCAGCGCATCCGTCGCCCATTTGAAGAAATAGGGGACCGATATCAGCACGAATTTGGCAAGGATCAGCAGGACCGTTGCCCACAGCACGCGGGCCTTCAGGTCGGCCCGTCCCGTCGGCCACATATAGGGCCACAGATTGATCAGCGTACCGAACGGGTTGCCGGCATCCGCCGATACGATCTTCTTTTTCTCTGCCATGAAACGCTCCGGTCGCCGGCTTGAAGGCGGGCCCTCGGCACATAGGCGGCAAAGCGCTTAGTTGCAATGCATGAGCCCTGCTTTTCCGGCGAAAGCAGAGGTTCCTGGTCTTCGGCGGCGCCACCTTACGCGGCGGTACCGGCCGGCCAGCTGAGATAATAGTTGTTGTCGCCGACCATGCCGAAATAGGCGCTGTCGCCCGTTGCCTTATCGATATGGCTGGAATCGGCGTTGCGCACATAGAGCCCGTGAGAATCGCGCACCAGCCCGTTCCTGAGGAAACTGCTCCATTGCGAGGAGGCAACGCTGGTGATCTCGCCGTTGGATGTCGCGCCCGCTCCATCCGATATGGTGGCGGCGGCAGGATCCCACGCGGCGACCTGTTCGCCGGCCTCGACATTCGTCACGGTAAGCTCGCCCTGCGAAAAGGCTTGCCGCATCGTCGCCGCCATCTGCGCCGTATCGGGGCTCGATGCCAGCGTATCGATCTTCTTCTTCACCGCCTTCATGAAGGCGGCAGAAGACATGTCCTCGACCGAGCCGTCGTCGTCCGCCTCTACCTTCGCGCTCGCCATCGCCTGCTGCACGGAGGCCAGCGCGGAGGAAAGATCCGCGTCATAACCGTAATCGTCGTCCTCATCGGATGAATCGGCATAGGTCAGCGCGGCGAGTGCTGCAACGGAGGAGCCCGATGCATTGCCTCCCGATTCGCCCGAATTGTTCTGCGTGGCCGTAGTGGCCGTCGATGCTGTTTGCGGTGTCCAGAGCCGTGTGGAACTGATGCTGGAAATCATTTTGTCCTCGCGAAGAATATCGGCTTGGCGTGAAGAGAATCGGTATTTCCAATGGCGGAAACCTCTCACGGCGGTCCTGCGCGAAACTGATCACAAGTCAGGAGTTGTGATGTGGCGCGATTGCACACGCGGCTCTTGCCGCACCGGCGATGGCCGGTTCGGTGAACGGTAGGGAAGGGGCAGGCGGTGGTATTCTTGGGGTTTGGTATGTCAGGCTTTCCGCCTGCCCCGACCGCTTTCCGAAATCGTCGGGGACGTGTCAGTTCCCGTTCGATCGCGGTTGCGACCATCACCGGAAACCGGGCCCTTCAGAGCCGGGAGATGACGACCGGTTCGCGACCCGGTTTCCCATCCGATGACGCCACGATCATCGCATCGACGTTGAGCGCGGGGATAAAGTGACCGCGGAAAAAATGCCAAGTGGCTGAAATCGAAGCGGAGATTTTCCTGCCGGGCTCGAAATCGTCTCCGCGATCCACATGAATTTACCGTGCTCTGAAACGAAAAACGGCCGGCACTCGCTTTGAGCTGCCGGCCGCAATCCCTGTAGGGGGCTGAATATCAACCCTTGTGGTGCATCATCCGCTCGCGATGCAGCTCTTCCGAATCGGGGCGGAACTGGTCCGGCACGCCAAAGATCTGGCCCGGCTGGATGATGTCCGGATTGGCGATCTGCGCCTCGTTGGCGAGATAGATTGTCGTGTAGCGCACGCCCTGACCATAGACGCGCCGCGCAATCTGCCACAGCGTATCGCCGCGGCGGATGATCACCGAGTTGCTCTCGCTCTGGGTAAGCGGCGCCTGTTCGATTGTGCGCGTGCCGCCGGCAGTTCCATCGGCCGAGGCCACGGTCTGCGGTGCGCCGCCGAACTGCTGCGCAAATGCGGGGCCGACCGTATCAGCGATCAGTTTCGTCAGCTTGTCGATGGCAGCACCCACGGCGGCCACCTCGCGAGGAAGCGCATCGAGTGCCTGCCGAGCTGCGGCCGCGCGCTGGCCGGTCGTGCCGACGATCTCCGTCGCGCTGACCGAAGCGCCGGCGGGCAGACGGTATTCGGCGAGTGACTGCAGGGCGATACCGGTCGCCGAGCGGGCAGCCGCCATGTTTTCCAGGGTCGGCACCTTGCCGCCGTCATAGAGGCCCTTGAGCAGCGAGAAGGCCTTGGCGACCTGGCTGCGCAGATTGTCGAATGCGCCGCCATCGATGGCCGAAACGCTGCTTGCCGTCGACGGTGCGGCGATGGCCGCGACCTGATCGCCCGCCGGCCGGTTGAACGGCACCTCGACGCGCACGATCACCTGGCCGTTGGCAGCGAGTGTCTCGACCGAGATGCGATGGTCGCCGACCGTCAGGTTGGCATTGCCGTCGATGACGAAATGGCCGTCCTGGCCTGCCTGTGACTGCCCGATCACGGTGCCGTCGGCGGAACCACGAACCTTGAGCCCCGGACGCGAGATGCCGGCGATGAAGATCTTAGAGCCTTCGATCTCGACGGCGGAGATCTGCAACTCGCTCGACATGGTGGGCTGCGCCAATGCGGCTGCGGAGCCGGCGGCGGATGCGACATCCGTCGAGCCGACAGTTGCCGAGCCGGTGGCGGCTGGGGCCGTCGAGGGTGCAGCAGGCGTCGCAGCGGCCGTGTTGCCATCGGCAGCCGGCGCGATCTTTCCGGCGTCTTCCGGAACGGTGATCAGCCGGCTTGCCTTGCCGGGCTTGCTCACCATGGCAAGCAGCTTGCCGCTCTTGTCGGCGGGAATGGAAACGGTGGCGGTTTCTTCGGACGTCGTCACCTTGCCGTCCTTGCCAGTGGCCTTCAGCACCAGCTGGTAGTCGCCGGGCAGCAAAGGCTTGTCGAGCACGATGGCGAAATCGCCGCTCGGGCCAACCTCGGCCTTGCCGTAAACGGTATCGCCATTGGCAACTTCGAGCGTCGAATTGGGCGCCGCATGGCCGGCAATCACGGCAGATCCGTCAGGCTCGACACGCAGCACGTCGAAGCTCGGCGTATTGACGGAGGCGGCCTGGTCCGCGGGAGCGCTGCCGGCCGGAGCGTTGGCTGCTGGCGCGGCGGCAGACGGCGCCTGCGGTTCGGCCTTGGCGGTCTCTTCCGGCGTGGTGGGCGCAGGCTTCTGGCCCTCTTTCACCGCGTCCTTGACGGCTGTTCCGGCCGCGTTGATCGCCTCGCCGATAGGCTTTCCGTCCTTGTTGAGCCTCGGCATCACGACGAAGATCATCAGGAGGGATGCAATGGCAAGTACAAGCAATGCGAGCCAGCCGGCACGGTTCTTCATCGTCTATCGCCTCACGGGGCCATGTGTTACGGGGCATATGCTTCCGCTACTTTACCGATTAGCCGGTTCCACCCTTCTTAACAAGCTTTTCACACCATAAAGCCTTGCTCTTGCGGGCTTTTCCCGTCAATTTTGCGCGACGCGGACCACATTCCGCGCCAGTTGAAATGCCCAATGGAGAAAACTGTGCCAATACGATCCATCTGCGTCTACTGCGGTTCCCAGCCGGGCCGCGATCCGGCCTATATCGCCGCCGGCCGCGCACTCGGCAAATCGATTGCCGCACACGGGCTTCGGCTGGTCTATGGCGGTGGAACCAAGGGCATCATGGGGGCGGTGGCCGCCGGCGTTCTCGCCAATGGCGGCGAGGTCACCGGAATTATCCCGGAATTCCTCGTCGACATGGAGGCGACCCGCCATTCGCTGGGCCAGCTCAACGAACTGATCGTCACCAAGGACATGCATGAGCGCAAGCACAAGATGTTCGAGCGCTCCGATGCCTTCGTCACGCTTCCGGGTGGCATCGGCACGCTGGAGGAAATCGTCGAGATCATGACCTGGGGTCAGCTCGGCCGCCACGAAAAGCCGATGGTCTTCGCCAATATAGGCGGCTTCTGGGATCCGATGCTGTCGCTCGTCAATCACATGCGCGCTGAAGGCTTCATCCACCGCGCCAATCTGGTTCAGCCCCTGATCATCCCGGACGTGGACGACATCGTGCCGGCGATCATCGAACGCGACGAGATCACCGCTTCGTCGAAGGGCGAAGACGCTGTTATTTCAAGGTTGTAACGGAAATATTTCAGGGATGGTGCGCCGCCGGACGGGCGGCGCATTCTCAGCCGGCCACACTC
The DNA here is from genome assembly GCF_003597675.1 of Neorhizobium sp. NCHU2750. Lineage (NCBI taxonomy): Bacteria > Pseudomonadati > Pseudomonadota > Alphaproteobacteria > Hyphomicrobiales > Rhizobiaceae > Neorhizobium > Neorhizobium sp. NCHU2750. Next base: position 984,101 of record NZ_CP030827.1, read on the forward strand.
AATCGACGATGAAAAGCTTGGCGCCGGTCTCGGTATAGGAACGGTGCGGCTCGGCCTTGTCGGCCACCTGGTAGCTCATGCCCGGCTTCAGCGTGAACACGCGCCCGTCAGCGAGTTCCGTATGCAATTCGCCTTCGAGGCAGAGCAGGATATGCCCCTTCTCGCACCAGTGGTCGGCGAGATAGCCCGGCGAATGATAGACCATGCGCACCCGGATCGAGCCGAAATTGCGGGTCCGCCAGGTGGAGGTTCCGGTTTCGCCCTTGTGCTCCGTCGGCTCCACGTCCGACCAGTCGGTCGTGCCGAAGGGAATATCTGACATCTGCATGGAATCGCTCCGTCCTGAATATCTAGCGCCCGCGTAGCTGGCGCAGCATGGCAATCGTATAAAGCACGAGCGCCGCCCAGATCAGCACGAAGCTCGCAAGCTTGATCGTGCTCAACGGTTCGCCGAAGGCGAAGATGGCGACGAGGAAGATCAGGGTTGGAGCAATATACTGCATGATGCCGATGGTCGAGAGCTTTAACAGCTTGGCGCCATTGGCGTAGATCATCAGCGGTCCGGCGGTGACGACGCCGGCAAGCGCCAGCATCACGGTGTCGAAGGTCGTCCCGCCGAGGAAGTGGCCCTGGCCTGTCGCTTCGAGCCAGATCACATAGGGCAGCATCGGAATGCTGATCAGCAGCACTTCAAGGAAGAAGCCCTGGTTCGGGCCGATCGGCAGCGTCTTGCGCAGCAGCGCATAGATGCCCCAGGTGAAGGTCAGCGCCAGCGATACCCAGGGCAGCCCGCCTGCACCCCAGGCGAGAATGGCGACGGCTACGACCGCAAGCCCGATCGCCGCCATCTGCAGTGGGAGAAGCTTTTCCCGCAGCACGACGGCCGCCAGGAAGACGCTGAACAGCGGATTGATGAAATAGCCGAGTGCCGCATCGAGCGCGTGGCCGGAGCCGACCGCCCAGACATAGATGCCCCAGTTGGCGGTGATGAAGGTCGCCGTGACGCAGGCCATGCCCAGCATGCGCGGGTTCTTCAGCGCCGCCCCGACATCCTGCGTCCGGCGAAGCAGAAGCAGGACCACCCCGGCGACCGGCACAGACCAGATCGCCCGGTGCGCCAGCACTTCCATGGCAGGAAGATGCCCGATGGCCTTCAGATAGAAAGGCAGGAATCCCCAGAGAAAATAGGCTGTCAGCCCGAAGGCGAAGCCACGCGGCGTGTCCTCGTTGGTCGCGGCGGGGCTGGCATTGTCGGTGGCCATGGGCGCGTTTCCTGCGGTGTTTCCGGCATTCTGTTTTGGTTGTCCTGCCGCAATACAGGATTGCGTGACGGCCCACCAATTCAATTCGGTGAACCTCGCATTGAGATAACTCATCCATGAGCTCAATCCGGCGGCGCATTCCTCGTCGGCGCTTTCGGTGATGATCGACGTCGGTCCGATCTCCCCATTTTTCGGAGAGATGATCTCTGCTTTCGCAGGATTATCGCCTTCGAATGGAGAAGGCATATTGGTCTGCAGAAACGGAAGCGCACCGAGCCCTCGGCCCCTTCCTGCCACTTCCATCTTGCGGAGAGCGATCATGTCCTACGGATTTCTCGATATAGCCTCTACCCCGAGCGTCAGGGCCGTGCAGGCGGAAATGGGCGTCGATCACATGTGGACCGATTTTGCCGGCGATCGGGCTATGGACCGGTTCACCGCGGGCGAACAGGCCTTCATTGCCAGCCGCGACAGTTTCTACATGGCAACGGTCTCCGAGAGTGGCTGGCCCTATGTCCAGCATCGCGGCGGCCCGGAGGGTTTCCTCAAGGTGGTCGACGACCGCACGCTTGCCTTCGCCGATTATCGCGGCAATCGCCAGTATATCTCGACCGGCAATCTGGCCGCCAACGACCGCGCCTGCCTGTTCCTGATGGATTATCCGCACCGCGCCCGTCTGAAGATCTATGCCCATGTCGAAAAGCTTGCGGTCGATGCCGATCCGGCTCTGGCGGAACTGGTGACCGACAAGAACTACCGGGGCAGGGCCGAGCGGATCTTTCGCCTTCGCCTCGAAGCCTTCGACTGGAACTGCCCGCAGCACATCACACCGCGTTTCAACGAACGCGAGGTGGCCGAAGCCGTCAGGCCACTGCAGGAGAGGCTGCGCCAGCTGGAGGCGGAAAATGCTGAATTGCGGGCAAGTGCAGCGGGAGGAACCGCCTAGCTGCCGATCGGGAAGACGGCGCGCAGGCGAGGCAGCGCGAAGTCGAGGAAGCTGCGCATTTTCAATGGCATCTGGCCCCTCGATGCATGGATGAGGTTGACCGGGAAAGGATCGGTTTCATGCTCTTCGAGGATGATGGAAAGCGCGCCGGCCTTCACCGCATCGGCGACCTGGTAATGGAACAGGCGGATGATCCCGGCATCGCGGGTGGCAGCCCTGACCGCCGCCTCCACCGTGGTGACCGAGAGGCGGGTTAGGGGCGGGATCGCCAGGATGGAGCGGTCTCCCGGATCGCGGAACTGCCAGCCCGGCTGGGATAGCGGCGCGTCGATGGTGACTGCAGGAAAACGGGCGAGATCCTGCGGCGTGGACGGTGTGCCGTGCATGGCAAGCAGTCCGGGACTGGCGCAGACCACCATGCGCACCGAGCCGATCGCGGTGGCGATCATCGAACTGTCCTGAAGGCGGCCGATCCGCACCGCCATGTCGATATGGTCGTCGATGAGTTGCAGGTTTCGGTCCTGAAGCATGAGGCGGATGTCGATCTGCGGGAAACGGGCCAGGAAGTCGGTGACCACGGGCAGCACATGCAACTGGCCGAACTGGATCGGCGCGGTGATGACGAGCCGGCCCTTTGGCACGGTGAATTCGCCCGCGGCCTCCCGTTCGGCCTCCTTCACCGCGTCGATGATCCGCCTTGCGGCGGACAGATAGGTGGCGCCGGCATCGGTGAGTTCGATCCTGCGGGTGCTGCGGATCAGAAGCCGGGCGCCGATCGTCGTCTCGAGATCGGAGATTTTACGGGTCAGCGTCGTGACCGGGACATTGAGCGACCGGGCGGCGGCGGAAAAGCCGCCCCTGTCGGCAACCTCGATCAGCATCGACATGGCTTCTATGCGGTCCATTGCCTTCCCTGTTTCCGGCCGTCCGGCGCGACTGCGCCCTCAGCCGGCTTGCATGCCGACGGTCAGGCGCCCTGCGTCAGCGTCGGAAGTTTCGATTTTAATGTCAACCGCTTGTTTAATTTCAACCACTTGGAGAACCGAAATGAAAAGCTTGCTGACCGCTCTTGCCCTGGCGCTTCCGTTGGCGCTGCCCCTGTCGCTTGCCGCCACTGCAAGCATTTCTTCACCGGCCGCCGCCGCCGACATGGTCGCGACGGCAAAGCCTGCGCCCGTCGTCGTCCATTATCGCTATGCGACGGTCGATGGCGTGAAGATATTCTACCGCGAAGCCGGCCCGAAGGATGGCCCGGTCGTGCTTCTGCTGCACGGCTTTCCGACGTCCTCGCACATGTTCCGCAACCTGATCCCGCTTCTCGCCGACCGTTATCGAGTCATTGCCCCGGATTATCCGGGCTACGGCCAGAGCGACGCGCCGGACCATACCGCCTTCGCCTATACCTTCGCCCATGTGACCGACATCATCGACGATCTTTTGGGTCAGATCGATGCCAAGACCTATGCCATGTATGTGATGGATTACGGCGCTCCGGTCGGCTATCGGCTGGCGCTCAAGCATCCGGAACGCGTCTCGGCGCTCGTCGTCCAGAACGGCAATGCCTATGAAGAGGGGCTGGCAGCCTTCTGGGACCCGATCAAGACTTATTGGGCAAGCGGCGCAACGAAGGATCGCGACGCCCTGTCTAAGCTGGTGACGCTGGATATAACCAAGTTCCAGTATACCGATGGCGTCAAGGACGTCTCGCGCATCAGCCCCGACAACTGGCTGCAGGACCAGGCCCTGCTGGACCGGCCCGGCAACAGGGACATCCAGCTCGACATGCTCTACGACTACCGCACCAATGTGCCGCTCTATCCTCAGTTCCAGGCCTTCTTCCGCGACCGTAAGCCACCGACGCTGATCGTCTGGGGCAAGAACGACAAGATCTTCCCGGAAGTGGGCGCCCATCCCTATCTGCGTGACCTGCCCAAGGCCGAGATCCACATGCTCGACACCGGCCATTTCGCCCTTGAAGACAAGCTCGACGAAATGGCGCCGCTGATCAACGATTTCCTCGACCGGACGCTGTTGAAGCGATAGGGGCTCGCGCTGAGGAGGGGCCATCGGGAAATGAGAGGGCGGCACATATCGTGCCGCCCGAAGTCGGTTCAGCCGTCGAAGCGGCAGACTGCGATTGTTCTATCCTGACGCGCACCCATATGGCAGATAGGATGGGCCATGTGGGTTCGGTGTGAAAGCGGCAGTCGCCGTGAGGGTGGGCAATGGGTAACCGAAATATTCTGTCTGTTGTCGCGATAGCCTCGGCAGCGGTGCTGTCTCTTGCGCTTCCAACCCAGGCGAAAAACGACCGTTTCGACGATCCGAGCGGTACCTCGGTCTATGATCAGACCCTCAACGATCTCATGACCCAGAGCATTGTCCGCGATCTCGCCTCTGTGCGAGCTGAATGCATGGCGGGGTCTCCCGTCTATCGGCTGGATTGCATCCGTCAGGGGCTGGAACTGACATCGCGGCGTGCGCCCTATCACGGCGACTATGGCCCGATGCGCGAAGCCTTGAGGGCCGGTGCGGCGGCGGTTGCACCGATCATCGACGCCGATGCCGATACCGACAGGGACAGGCTGGAAGTCGATCCGGGCACCAATCCGCGTTTCAAGGCGCGCCGCTATTACACCCCGACCAAGGCCGGCAGCTACGACGCGACGAAGGCCGACGCATTCAAGGCGCTGGACGCCACCCAACAGCGCCTGCTGGAGATCGGCAAGCGCTCACCCGACTGGTACCGCGCCTATACGACGGTCTCGATCGCCGTCGCCTCGCTGGCGGATGTGCTGCGGAAATAGTGGTGCGACGCTTAGAGCCTTTCCTGGTTAAATTGAAGCGCTCTGCCGGAGCAGATTTTCGACAGGGCAAAGGCGATTGGCGACGGGCATACCCTGCGGTACGTCCGAGCCGATCGCCTTTGCGCTGGCGGAAAGATGCCCGGCCCTTCGGGTTGGCTGAAGCGGGCCGCCTGATCGACCGGCCGGCTTGGCCGTAAGCTTTGGCTACGACGCGCGCCGGCCGGTCGACTATGCGACTCCGCTTGAGCCAACAGAGCGTTTCAATTTAACCAGGGAAGGCTCTAAGCCGCAGCCGTGCTGCCTGGTGACGGCATCCGGCTCACCTTCACCGTCACACGCCGGTCAAGCGCATTCAACACCCTGACCAGCCGATCGATGGAGAAACGACCGAGATCAGCATTGCGAATGCGGGACAGATCGGCCGCCGTGACGCCGACAAGTTTTTCTGCTTCGCGCGCCGTCAGCCTGCGGCGATCGAGCGTCGCGATGATTTCCGCTGCAAGCTGGGCCTTCATCAGCTTCGTGTCTGCATCCGGATCCCCCAGGTCGGCGTAGATATTGCCGCTGCCTTTGACAATGTCGAAGTCGTCTTCGGTCATCCCAGCATCTCCTTCAGTCGCTTGATCCGGGTATTGATCAGCTCGATTTCCTTCTGGGGCGTTGCAATGCCCTTTGTCGATTTCTTCTGGAAGGCATGAACGACCCAGATCGCATCACCCAACTGTACAGCATAGATGGCCCTGTAGGCGTCTGAGCGGTATGGCAGCGCGATCTCGAACACGCCCGGCCCCAAGCCTTTCATCGGCTTGGCTATATCTGCCTTCTGTCCGAAACTGGCGATCGCGAGCGCATCCTTCATGCGTTCCTGAACGGCTTCGGGAAATGTTCCGAAGTCCTTCAATGCCGCCTTGATCCAAGCGATCTCCCTCATGCTGCAATGTTGTCATATCTGACAATTCGTTTGCAAGTGGATTCGCGAGTACTCCTCACTCCGCCGCAATCTTCCCCGCCAGTTCCCGGTTCTTCATCAGCTTGTAGATGACCGAGTCCATCAAGGCCTGGAACGAAGCGTCGATGATGTTTTCCGACACGCCGACCGTCCACCAGCGCACCCCGCTCGAATCGGTGGATTCGATCAGCACGCGGGTGATCGCTTCCGTGCCGCCGTTCAGGATACGCACCTTGAAATCGGCCAGAACGAGGTCGTCGATCTCGTTCTGGTATTTGCCGAAATCCTTGCGGAGCGCGAGGTCCAGTGCATTGACCGGACCTTCGCCTTCGGCGACCGACATATGCGGCTCGCCATCGATGACGATCTTCACCACCGCTTCCGAGACGGTCTTCACCCGTCCGAAATTGTCGAAGCGGCGCTCCACCATCACCCGGAACCCGTCGACATCGAAGAAGCTCGGAATGGTGCCGAGCGTGCGGCGGGCGAGCAGTTCGAAACTCGCATCCGCCCCCTCATAGGCATAGCCCGACGCTTCCCGTTCCTTGACGATCGAGATCAGCTGGTCGAGCTTCGGATCGTCCTTCAAGACTTCTATGCCACGGCGTTTGAGGGCATTGATGAAGTTCGACTTGCCACCCTGGTCCGACACCATAACCTTGCGGAAATTGCCGACGCTGTCCGGCGTCACATGCTCGTAGGTTCGCGGATCCTTGAGCAGCGCCGAGGCATGGATCCCCGCCTTGGTGGCAAAGGCGGACGCCCCGACATAGGGCGCCTGATGGTTGGGCGAGCGGTTGAGCAACTCGTCGAAGGAATGCGACAGCCTCGTCAGTCCCGACAGCCGATCCGGGTCGATGGCGGTCTCGAAACGGGAAGCATAGGCCTCCTTCAGACAGAGGGTGGCGATCAAGGTAATCATATTGGCATTGCCGCAGCGCTCGCCGATACCGTTCAGCGTGCCTTGCACCTGCCGACAGCCGGCCTCGATGGCGGCAAGCGAATTGGCGACCGCCTGTCCGGTATCGTCATGTGCATGGATGCCGAGCGACGAACCGGGAATGCCGGCGTCGATGACGGCAGAGACGATCGTCTTGATCTCATGCGGCTGGGTGCCGCCATTGGTATCGCACAGCACGATCCAGCGGGCGCCGGCGTGATGGGCGGTGCGGGCACAGGCCAGCGCATAATCGGGATTGGCCTTGTAGCCGTCGAAGAAATGCTCGCAATCGACCAGTGGTTCCTTGCCGGCGGCCCTGGCCGCCTCGACGCTGTCACGGATCGAGGCGAGGTTTTCCTCATTGCTGCAGCCGAGCGCGACCCTGACGTGATAATCCCAGCTTTTGGCGACGAAACAGGTCGCATCGCTTTTGGCCTGCATCAGCACGGAAAGCCCCGGATCGTTGGAGGCGGACATGCCGGCACGCTTGGTCATGCCGAAGGCGACGAATTTGGCCCGCACCGTGCGCTTCTCCCGGAAAAACGCCGTATCGGTCGGATTGGCGCCGGGATAGCCGCCCTCGATATAGTCGATGCCGAATTCGTCGAGCATGGCCGAAATCGCGATCTTGTCCTCGACCGAAAAATCGACGCCTGGCGTCTGCTGCCCATCGCGCAGCGTGGTGTCGAAGAGATAGATGCGGTCGCGTGCCATGGTGTTCTCCTCCCAGAGCAATTCATTTGGTCGTTCAAAAAAGTCCCCCTCTGGCCTGCCGGCGTCCTTCGGACCCCACCACAGGGGGGAGAAAACCCGCATCAGCCGCCTACCCAAATTCAGCCTCGGCGGATCGGCCGGGTTAAGCCCTCCCCCTTGTGGGGAGGGTTGGGAGGGGACTTTTATTGTTGGTCTTAAATCTTCCCCGCAAACCCATCCGTCGCCCGGATCAGTCGGTCGGTGATGCCGGGTTCCGAGACTGCATGCCCGGCGCCCTCGACGATGTGGAAATCGGCATCCGTCCAGACCTTCGACAACTGCCAGGCATATTTGAGCGGGCAGGGCATGTCGTAGCGGCCATGCACGATGACGCCGGGAATGCCTTGCAGCTTGACCGCATCGCGCAGGAGCTGCCCGTCTTCCAGCCAGCCGTCATGGACGAAGAAATGGTTCTCGATGCGGGCGAAGGCCAGCGCGAAATGATCCTCGTCATGGTTCGATGCAAGCTGCGGGTCGGGCAGAAGCGTGATCGTCGAGCCCTCCCACACGCTCCACGCCTTGGCGCAGGCGATCTGCTGCGCCTTGTCGCTGCCGGTCAGGCGGCGGTGATAGGCGGCCATCATCTCGTGGCGTTCCTCTTCCGGAATGGGAGCAACGAAGGCCTCCCATTTGTCGGGGAACATTTCCGAGACGCCGAACTGGTAGTACCAGTCGAGCTCCGGCCTGGTCAGCGTATAGACGCCGCGCAGCAGAAGTTCGGTGACGCGTTCGGGATGCGTCTCGGCATAGGCAAGCGCCAGCGTCGAGCCCCAGGAACCGCCGAATACCTGCCATTTGTCGACACCGACCATCTCCCTGAGCCGTTCGATATCGGCGACCAGATGCCAGGTCGTGTTGGCGTCGAGACCGGCATGCGGTGTCGAGCGCCCGCAGCCACGTTGGTCGAACAGAAGAATGTCGTAAAGCGCCGGATCGAACAGTCGTGCCTGGATCGATGTGATGCCGCCGCCTGGTCCGCCATGCAGGAAGACGACCGGCTTGGCGCCTTTCGTGCCATGCCGTTCGAAATAGATCACATGCCCATCGCCGACATCGAGCCTGCCGGTGTCGTAAGGTGTCGAGACGGGGTAGAGCGTGCGCAAGATGTCGGTCACAGATGCAAGCCTTTCTCGGGCCAATGTTCGGTATCGTGGTCGGGATGCTGGAAGGAGATGATCTGCTCCTGGTTCAGCACATCCTCGCTGTCCGGGCGGATGGGGGCTGCGAAGATCTCCGTCACCCATGGAATATGGCTCCCGAAATTCACCTGGATCTTCGGCATGAGATCGTCGCGATTGTCGAAGGCGCCGATCGCAAGCTCCAGTCCGCCCGGATGGCGATAGGTCAGCGGCGTGCCGCAGCGCTTGCAGAAGCCGCGGTCGATATTGACCGAGGACTGGAACCAGGTCGGCTCGCCGCGGGTCCATTCGATGCCGGTGTCGGGCCCCTGGGGTGGCGCGGAAACCAGCGGCCCGAAAAAGCCGCCGAATGCCTTCTGGCACATGCGGCAATGGCAGATCGAGGCACGGCCGAGCGCGCCATGGGTCCTGAAACGCACCGCGCCGCACTGGCAGCCGCCGGCTCTGTCGGTTGCTGAAGTCACCGTCTCGCTCATGCATCGTCCTCCTTGGTGGCGCCATCCCTGACCGGCTTGGTCGAGGCGACGGGCTGCCATGTCTCTGTTTCGTGATCGGGATGCTGGTTGGAGACGAGATCGGCAAGGAAGGGCGCTTCCGCGATATCGTCCATGGTTTCATGCGCCGGCAATGCGCCGAGATGATCGACGAAGGGCACCTTCGCCTCGACGCCATATTGTATCGACGGCGGCAAAGCAGACGGATCGTCCAGCGCCCCGGCCGAGACGGCAATGCCGTCGGCTGCCTCATAGGAAAGCGGCGTGCCGCAATTGCCGCAAAACCCGCGTCTGGCGTGATTGGACGACTGGAAATAGCTGGGCGCCCCGCGCGTCCAGCGGAACGTCGCGCCGCGTGTCGAGACGAGCGGCGCATAATAGGCGCCGAATGCCTTCTGGCACATGCGACAGTGACAGATCGACGTCTCTTTCGGCTTGCCCTCGATGACGAAACGGATCGCGCCGCACTGGCAGCCGCCGGTATGAAGGTGATGGGTCACGGTGCCGTCCCTTCCAGCCAGTTCTCCACCTTCAGGCCTTCGACGCGGGAAAACTCGCGGATATTGTTGGTAACGAGCGTCAGGTCGAGAGAGCGGGCATGGGCGGCGATGAAGAGGTCCACCGGTCCAATCAGTGCGCCCTTCATCGTCAAATCGTTGCGGATCGCGGCGTAGTGGAATGTCGAGGCCTCTTCGTAGGGGGCGACCGCAAGTCGTTGGATCAGGGCTTCGACCAGCGCTTTCAGTCTCGATGAGCCTCTTTTCTCCGCACCATAACGAAGCTCCGAAGCAACCAGGCTACTGATGCAGCACAGTGCACGCATGTCAAACATGCGGTGTGCAACCATTCCGTCTGGACGACGGATGAGCTCCGAGGCGATATTTGTGTCGAGCATGTAGCGCCAAGCCGTTGTCACCGGTCGACATCCTTGAAGATGTCACTCTCCTTCATCGGAGGCTGATCTTCGTCTACGTTAGGGAACTCCTCATCCCAAGGCTCGATGCTCGCCAGCCATTGGCGAAAGTCATCTTTTTGACCAACCGGCTCGATCACCAGCCGGTCGCCTTCCTTGCGCATGACGGCTTCCTCGCCGGCCATTTCGAATTCGGCCGGGATGACGACCGCCTGGGCACCGCCATTGCGGAAGAATTTTACGTGATGCTCTGCACTCATGTCGTCCTCCTTCACGCCTCGGTTGAAAGCATAGGGCGGCAGGCCCCAAAGCGGCAAGCCTGAAGCAACAGGCTTGCCGCATCACCGGCTACCGCTTCAGTTCCCAGGTCGTCACCCGTTCTCCGGTCGAGGCATCCTTGCCGTCCTTCAACTGGATGCCCTTGGCCGAAAGCTCGTCGCGGATCTTGTCCGCCTCGGTGAAGTTCTTCGCCTTCAGCATTTCAAGCCGCATCTGAACCAGCGCATCGACCGCACCGGCAAGTGCATCGTCGACCTCAGTCTTTTTCGGCAGCACACCGAGAAGGGCGGCACTCGCGGCAAACATCGGCAGAAGCGACCTGTCGGCATTGGCCTCCTGCGCCAGCGCATGGATGCGCTGCACGGCGGCAACCGTGTTGAGATCGTCGCAAAGCGCATCGAGCACGATCGGGCAGGGGGCGGTGCCGGCCGGAATGTCGGAGGCATCGACGGCCGGCCATTTGGCCAGAAGCCGCTCGGCCTCTTCCAGCCGCTTCACCGAAAAATCGATCGGCTCGCGATAATGGGTCATCAGCATGGCAAGACGCAGCACCTCGCCCGGCCATTTGCGGCCGCCGAACGTGTCTGTCTCTAGAAGCTGGTTGATGGTGATGAAATTGCCGTCCGACTTCGACATCTTGCGGCCTTCGACCTGCACGAAGCCGTTATGCATCCAGACATTCGCCATCACCTCGGTGCCATGGGCGCAACGGGACTGGGCGATCTCGTTTTCATGATGCGGGAAGATCAGGTCCAGCCCGCCGCCATGAATGTCGAACACCTCGCCGAGATAGCGGCCGCTCATCGCCGAGCACTCGATATGCCAGCCCGGACGGCCGCGGCCCCAAGGGCTTTCCCAGCCGGGTTCGCTGTCGGAGGAGAGCTTCCACAGCACGAAATCGCCTGGGTTCTTCTTGTGCGCGTCGACCGCGATACGGGCGCCGGCCTGCTGCTCGTCGAGCGGGCGCTTGGAAAGCTGGCCGTAATCGGCCATCGACTTCGTGTCGAACAGCACTTCGCCGGAGGCTACATAGGCATGGCCGCGGGCGATCAGCTTTTCGATAATGTCGATCATCTGGGCAATATTGTCGGTGGCGCGCGGCTCGACTGTCGGCTCGAGGCAGCCGAGAGCGGCGACATCCGCATGGAATTGCTTCGCCGTCTTTTCCGTCACCGCATGGATGGCATCATTCAGCGGCAGATGCGGAAAATCGCGCAGCGCCCGCGCGTTGATCTTGTCGTCGACGTCGGTGATGTTGCGGGCATAGGTGACATGTGCGTCGCCATAGGCATGCTTCAAGAGCCGGAACAGCACGTCGAACACGATCACCGGGCGGGCATTGCCGATATGGGCGAAGTCATAGACCGTCGGTCCGCAGACATACATGCGCACATTGTCGGCATCGATCGGCTGGAAGGCCGATTTCTCGCGGATCAAGGTATTATATAGCTTGAGCGTGACGCTCATCGAAAAATTCTCCCAGTGTCCTGACGGCATGCCGCGACCGGTACCGGACCGGAGCGTTTGTCTTCAAGGCTTTTCGAGAGACGAAAACGGCCGGACCAGCGCGAACGCTAGCGGATAATCTTCCCACAAATGGAAATCGTCGTTTTCATGGTCTGGGTTATGGCGCGGGCGGTCGGTTTGGTCAAGACCCTTGCTCGGCCGGCCGGGCCTCATGGCCCAGCATGCGCTTTGCCACGGTGCGCGCCGTCGCCGGCCCGGTCAGCACCACGAACAGGAAACGGCCGATCTGCATGGCCATGACGAATGGCACGTCGACATTGGTCGATGCGGCAATGATCGCTACCGAATCGGCACCACCCGGACTGGTCGCAAGATAGGCCGTCAGCGGATCGACGCCGGTCGCAAGCGCCAGGATGACGGCAAACACGCCGCTGATGGCGATGAGCCCGATCACCGAGGCCAGAACCCGGAAGAAATTGCGCGCCGCATAGGAAACGACCTGGCGGGTAAAGCGTCCGCCGATCGACCAGCCGATCAGCGCATAGGAGAGAGCAAGCAGCCATGGCGGCAGCACCAGCGGCATGCCGAACAGAAGCTTCAGTGCCAGGCAGGCGGCAATCGGGCCGAGCAGGGGCGCGCCCGGCAGCCGGATCTGCATGAACACCCAAGCGGAAGCGAAGGCGACCGCAAGCGTCAGCAACACCTGAAATACGGAAAGCGCCGGAAACCAGTCGATCGCCTCGGCAGCCGCCGGCGTCACGCCGAACAGGCGGGCAACCACGGTTGCCACCAGCGCGCAGCAGACAACGCGGATATATTGCATGAAGGCGACGAGCCGCATGTCGCCGCCATAGGATTCCGACATCTGCACCATCACGGATGCGGCCCCCGGCGAGGAACCCCAGATCGCCGTCGTGCCGGGAAAGACCCGCGCCTTGACCATCATCACGCCGAGCACCAGCGCTGCAAAGGCGGTGGCCAGGATGCCCAGCACGAAAATATACCACTGATGCGCCAGCTCGGAGAAGATCGACGGCGGCATGTTGGAGGCGATCATCACCCCGATCACGCTCTGGGCGGCGCTGAACGTCACCTTCGGCAGGCGGAAACTCATGCCTGACAAGGCCATGATGATGGCCATCGCCATAGGCCCGAGCAGCAAGGCGGCCGGCAGGTTCATCAGTTCCAGCAGCCAGCCGAGGATCAGCGAGCCTATGGCAAGGATCACCCAGCGCACCGTGGCTGGCAGGGCCGCAAGGCGGTCCTGCCAGCCGGCACGTGTTTCCTGTTCGTCGGACATCAGTTGGTCAGCCATCGGTCATCCAAGGGTAAGGTCCGCAGTCGTGGTGACGCGGGCGATCCGCGGGAAGATGAATTTGAACGCCATGTCGTGCAGTTCGGCGGAAACGCCGGTCGAGGCATCCTCGACCACGACAACGTTATAGCCATGCTCCCAGCCGGCACGCACCGTCGATTCGACGCCGAAATTGGTGGCGATGCCGCCGACAACGATCGTCTGGATGCCGCGGCGGCGAAGCTTGACGTCGAGATCTGTGCCATGGAAGGCGCCCCATTGGCGCTTGGTCACCGTCAGGTCGCCCGGCTGTTTCAGCTCTGCGTCGAGTTCCGTCCAGCCTTCCGGATAGTTACGCGGAGCGCTCGCATCGGTCAGTCCGCGCGGCGCATCGCCGAAATCCGGCCCGAAATCGACATTGACGAGAACCACCGGCGCATTCGCCTTGCGAAAGGTCTCTGCAAGCGCGCGCCCCTTGGCAAGCACGTCGGCGCTCGCATGCGGCGCGGTGTTCATCGCGAGGATGCCCTTCTGCAGGTCGATAAGCACGAGGGCGGTGGTCTTGGGGTCGAGTGCGAGCATGACGGGCCTTTCTAGGTCGGATTCCAGATGCGGACAAGGCAAGGGGATGCGCAACGGTATGCACAAGGGGATGCGGTAAACGGCATGATGCAGACGGCAGGTTGACGAAAGGATGACGAGAGGTCTGCAGCATGTTATGCGAGGGGTGTCTCGCATAACTTCTATTTGAGGATTGCCTCGCAAATGTCAACAGTGTCTGAGCCGAAGGCGGTGGAACCGAAGCGCAAACGCGGTCACGAACGCGTCGCCGTCATCGTCGAGACGGCGATCGGCCTGTTCGCCGCCGAGGGTTTTCGCGCCGTTACCATGTCGGACATCGCTGCCCGCTCCGGCACCGCGATCGGCTCGCTCTACCGTTTCTTCCCGACCAAGGACGCACTCGCCCAGGCGATCATGGATCGCTACGGCACGCATCTGACCGACGAGCTCGAAAAGGTGATTGCGATTGCCGAGCGCTCCTCGGCGAAAGAGGTCGCCCATGCGCTGGTGGCGATGATGCTGGGCCTGCAGACGGAACGTGCGGCAGCGCTGGTCCTGGCGGATGCCCGCGAGGATGGGCCGCTGCGCCGCGAAGGCATTCGTCGCCAGATGCTGGAGAAACTGACGGCGGTGCTGGCTTTGATTGACCGGCAGCCGATCCCCGCCGGGATCGACCAGCGCTCCTGGATGCTTCTTTACGCGCTGAAGGCGGTCCGCCAGTTCGACCATGACCACCCGGCCTTGTCGAAACGCCTTGTCGCGGACGCCTGCCTTCTGGTCGAGCCGCTTGTCGCGGCCGGCCTCACCAAGCGTGGCTGAAGAGACGCCGAACGCGTTGAAAGTTCATCAGTTTCCAGCTGTCGGACGGCGCATCCGGCTGTGAACGAAATAGGCGAGCGCACCGACGAGAACGGCCGCTATCGCCAGCGCGATGAGCAGGTGAAGATGCAGCTTCAGCCGCCCGAAAAGCGCCTCCACCGCATTGCCGAACAGATAGCCGATCGCCGTGATCAACAGAGCCCAGACCACGGCGGCGACGAAATTCAGGACGACGAAGCGCAGCGCCGGCACCGATGTCAGCCCGATCGCGATGGGGCTGACCGTCCGCATGCCGTAGATGAAGCGGAAGGCAAGGATGAAGCCGGTCGGATGGGCCTCCAGCAGGTCGTTGACCTTGCGCGCCGCATCGGTCTTCAAAAGCCTCTGGACGATCGAAAGCCGGTTGGCATAGCGCCCGGCGAAAAACCAGGCCTGGTCGCAGGCAAACGAGCCGAGCGCCGCAGCCGTCGCCGCCTCGGGAAAGCTCAGGAAATGCCGATGGGCAAACACCCCGCCCAGAAACACCGCCGTCTCGCCCTCGAAGGCAGCGCCGAGAAACACGGCCAGCACGCCGTATTGGGAAATCAGGTGCGCGAGCGACAGATGATCGAAGGACAGGGGCAGGCTCCGAAGCGGTTGAATTGCGTCTCAGCAATGTAGCGGAGAGACGATGAAAGTCATGCCTGCTCGCCAATCAGGCCAAACCTCATGCCGGCAGCCGGTAATCGACGAAGCGGTTCTCGCGCACGACGAACAGCTTGCCGCTTTCGGCAAGATCGGGAGAGGCGAGCGGCAGGATCTTTGCCGCCACTTCGGACGGATGGGGCAGGGTGTCCGGATCTTCGCCGGGCATGGCCTGCGCCCGCATCGCCGTGCGGGTGGCGCCGGGATTGACCATGTTGATCTTCAGCGGCGTATGCGCCATCTCCTCCGCCCAGATCCGCCCCATCGTCTCGACCGCCGCCTTCGACATCGCATAGGCGCCCCAGAAGGAGCGTGGATTGGTGGCGACGCCCGAAGACAGAAGGATGGCGCGTCCGGCATCGGATTTGACCAGCAGCGGTTCGAGCGACCGCACCAGCCGCCACATCGACGTGACATTGGTCGTCATCACCCGCTCGAACACTTTTGCCTCGATATGGGCGACCGGCGAGATGACGCCGAGAATGCCGGCATTGGCAACCAGAATGTCGAGCCTGCCCCAGCGTTCGAATATCGAGGCGCCGAGCCGGTCGATCGCTTCCATGTCGGAAAGATCGAAAGGCACCAGCGTCGCAGATCCGCCTATGGCCTTGATCGCATCGTCGAGCTCTTCCAGCCCGCCGACCGTGCGGGCGCAGGCAATCACATGCGCACCGGCCTTGGCGAGCTCCAGCGCGGTGAAATAGCCGATGCCGCGCGAGGCCCCCGTCACCAGCGCAATCCTGCCTTTGAGATCGATCGTCATGTCATTCGCCCCAATCCTGTCCCATCGCCGCTCCGATGGCTTGATGTCGAGGCTTGTCACAGAGGACGAACGGAGGCAAGGGCGCCGTTGGCGCAGTAAAAGAGGATTGCCCGATGGCCGGTCGCCGCGAATGGATGGTAATCTCGTCAGGCCAGCGCAAGGACAGCCTTGGTCGTTATCAACAGGGAAACGGCAAGCAGCAGCCAAAGAATAATGCGCCGGTAGGTGGCTTCACCGGTATGGGCAAATCCTTTCGCGCCCAGCCAGATACAGCCGGTATAGATGGGGACGAGCATCAGCGACAGCTGCAGCCGGGGCGCCGTGACCATGCCGTAGCCGATATAGGTGGCCCCCAAGATCAGGCTCTCGCCGGTCAGGAATACGATCGCGTCGGCCCGTGTCGTGCGGGCATCCATATTTCTCCCAAGCAGGTAAATCATCGCAGGTGGCCCGAATATGCCGCACACGCCTCCGGCAAAACCCGACACGGCTCCGGCCGCCACACTTCTGGCCGGCCCGGTTCCGAGCCGAAATGCCGTGCTGAGCAACATATGGCCTGTGGTCAGCAACAGGAACAGACCCACGATCAGTTGGGCAAGGGACTGATCGACGATGAGCAGCACCATGACGCCCAGAGGCGAGAGCGCCATCGCGCCGACGCTCATCCAGAGAATTGTCCGTCTGTCGCATTGTGGAGCCGCCTTCCAGACGAGCGGGAGGGAGGGCAGGAGATCGATGAGGAACAATGTCACGACAGCGGTCTGAGCGTCATAGACAAGCGCAATCAGCGGAACGAAAATCATCGCCGTGCCGAACGCGGCAAACCCTCGCGAAAAGCCTGCCGCCGCTGCTGCCAGAACACAAATCAGCAATTCCATAGCCAACGATTCCTTGTCCGCTCTCGCAACGCTCTGCTGCGTCGAGGATGCGAAAAATCGGGCGTGATCAGAAGCGGAGAAGTTATGCTATCACTGGCACTATCAGGATGGGGCTGGCCATATGGCAAGTGACACGGCGCGCGCAGAGTTGGCGGCATTCCTCAAGTCGAGGCGCGGCAGACTGTCCCCTACGAGTTTCGGCCTGCCCGCCGGCGCCGGTCGACGAACACCAGGCCTGCGCCGTGAGGAGGTCGCGGCGCTTTGCGGCGTCGGTCTCACCTGGTACATCTGTCTGGAACAGGGCAAGGAAATCCAGGTCTCGGCCGCATTTCTCGATAATCTGGTGCGCGGCCTGCGTTTCAGCGAGGCGGAACGGGCACATCTGTTCGCCCTGGCGGGCCATCGCCGCCTGTCGTCATCCGGTTTGCCCTCATCAGGCCCGCCGTCATCAGGCCAGCCAGCATCCGAACAGCCGGATCAGGCATTGCAGGCCATTCTCGATGGTATCAGCAATGCCGCCTATGTCCGCAACAGCCGCTTCGACGTCTTCGCCTGGAATGCTGCCAATACCGGGTTGTTTGGCGATTTCGCCACCATTGCGCCCGGCGAGCGCAATGTCATTCGCCTGATGTTTCTCCGCAGTTATCATCGGCGCGCAATGCCCGACTGGGAGAACGATGCCCGCGCATTGCTGGCACGGTTCCGCATCAATCTCGGCCTTGCAACGGACAAGGTACCGTTTTCCTCTCTCGTGGATGAATTGACCGGCCTCAGCGCCGAATTTCGCCGCCTGTGGGCAGAGCACGAAGTGAGCAATGCCGGCGAAGGCGTCACGCTTTTCCATTCAAAGCGTCACGGCCACCACCGCTTTCGCCACCATCTCCTGATGCCGGAAGCATGGCCTGACCTACGAATCGTGGTTTACCTTCCAGACGCTGCCCCCTTGCTCTCATCGATTGATGAGAATCCCTAGAACGTGCGAAGCAGGGGGGGCAAAAATCGCAAAGGCGCCCCCTTGGTGAAAGGGTTTCCGCTACTTTGTGAGTGACGCGGCGCCTCTCGCTCCTGCTGGGAAAATTAAGATTTGGCGCCTCATTGCCAGCCGCCGCGAATTGCCTATTCTCTTCCTGCGCCCATTCGTCAAAGGCGGTGACACTTCATGTCCTGCAGATCCCTTCGTCTTGCCCTCTCTACCTGCCTTTTCTTCATCACTTCGACCCTTGCCCATGCGGATGAGAACCTGGCCTATACGTGGCAGGGGATCGAGCGCACGGCCATCCTGCATGTGCCTCCCGGTGCAGCCGGCAAGCCGGTGCCGCTCGTCATCGTCATGTACGGGTCGGACGACAAGGCGGCGAGTTTCCAGAAGACCAGCGGCTTCGATGCCGTGGCCGACCGGGAGGATTTCGCCACCCTCTATCCCGAGGCGATCGACAGTTTCTGGAGCTTTTCCGGCAAGAAGCCGCTGGTCAACGGCGTGCTTGTCGATGATATCGGCTTTTTCCGCACCATGATCGACGACCTGACAGGCCGGGGCATCGTCGATGGCGCCCGTGTCTATGCCACCGGCTTTTCGCTCGGCGCGCTGATGACCTATACGGTCGCCTGCGCCATGCCGGACAGGATCGCCGCCATCGCCACCGTGTCGAGCGCCATGAACGAGGCGCAGGTGGAAAGCTGCAAGCCCGGCCATCCCATGCCGGTGATGATGATCAACGGCACCGGTGACGAGGTGCAGCTCTATGATGGCCATATCCGCCCCTTCGGCCGTCTTCTGTCTGTCCCCGAGACGACGGAATACTGGCGTCGCATTGATGGCTGCAGCGGCGAAAGCGCCGAAAAGCTGCCGCATCTGAACGAGCATGACCTGACCCGCGCGAGCCTCGTGGAATGGTCCGGCTGCAAGGCGGATACGGGCGTGGAATTGTACCGTATCGAAAACGGTGGCCATTGCTGGCCCCATCTTGCTGCACCCGCCGGCAATATCGCCGTGGATGGCCCCCGTTTCGGCGGCTGCAGCCGCGACATCGAGACGCCGGCGGAAGTGTGGAATTTCTTCAAGCGCTACAAGATCGACTGACCGGTATCTTTCAGGGAGACGGGGCAGGGCGGGCGGCCAGCGGCCAGCCATTGGGGAGGAAGCGAAGAGGGGAAGCGGGCGAGCGATGCGGACCTTTCCTCCTCGCCGCACCACGACCTCGTGACAAACCGTATCGGGGAGTTGTGGTTGACACCGTCCCGCCTTTCTTGTTAGCGGAAGTCATGCCAGCCTTCTGGCCGTAAGCGTTTAACGTCAAGCAACGCACTTATCGATCCTTGCCGGTCGGAGTGCGTTTTTTTGTGCCCGCCGGTCGAGGACTGCCAAGAGGATACCCATGGCTTTTCAGACTGCGCGCGATCCGCAGCAGGTCCGTCTTTACCTGCTAGCCGTCATTTTGTTCATCTCCTATCTCTGCGTCGCCATCGCCCTGCCGGTCATTCCCGTGCATGTGACGACGACGCTCGGCCTCGGCAACGGTTGGGCCGGGCTCGGTGTCGGCATCGCCTTTCTGGCGACCATCCTGACCCGCGGCCATGCCGGCGCGCTCTGCGACGAGCACGGCGCCAAGGTGGCCGTCCGCCGCGGGCTGACCCTCTACAGCATCGGCGCGCTCATCTCGCTGGCCTCGGGCCTGCTGTCGGCCGAGCCCTTCATCGCATTCGCCGTACTCTCCGTCGGACGCCTGTCGATCGGCCTCGGTGAAAGCCTCGTCGCCGTCGGCACCATTTCCTGGGGCATCGGCATGGTCGGGCCGGATCGCTCCGGCAAGGTCATGGCGCTGGTCGGCGCCGCCATGTATGGCGCGCTCGCCTTCGGTGGCCCGGTCGGCCTGCTTCTTCTCGATCACGTCGGCTTTGCCGGCGCGATGGCCGTCAGCTTCGTGCTGCCACTGGCGGGCCTCGTGGCGATCCGCGCCATCCCCGCCGTCGCCCCGCCGCCGGCAAGGGAGCGCCCGCCGCTCCGGGTCGTCATCGGCACGATCTGGATGCATGGCATGATCGTCTGCCTGCAGGGCATCGGCTTTGCCGGCATCGGTTCCTTCTTCGCGCTTTACTTCCGCGACCAGCACTGGGGCATGGCAGGGCTCGGGCTGACGGCCTTCGGCTCCGGCTTCGTGCTGGTGCGCATCCTGTTCGGCAACCTGCCCGATCGCTTCGGCGGCGTCACCGTGGCGATCGTCTCGCTGGCGGTGGAAGCTGTCGGTCAGTTCCTCGTCTGGGGATCGGTTGGTCCGCATCTGGCGCTCGCCGGCGCCTTCATGACTGGGCTCGGATGCTCGATGATCTATCCCGCCATGGGGCGCGAAGTGGTGCAGCTCGTGGCGCCGCACCTGCGCGGCACCGCCCTTGGCGGCTTTTCCGCCTTCCAGGATATCGCCTATGGGCTGACCGGACCACTTGCCGGCCTGCTTGCCGACAGGTCCGGCTATGGCAGCGTTTTCCTGACCGGCGCCATCGCCGCCGTGATCGGCTTCGTCATCGCCGTCCTCCTGCGCCGTCGCCATGCCCTGATGACCGCCTAACCCGATCAGGATATCGAGACAATCAACTGAAACGCAAAACGGCCGCCCGGCATATGCCGCGCGGCCGTTTCGTCATCGGGGTGTCCGGCAGAAGAGGCTGCCGAAGTGGCTTCGATCAGCCGTTGCTGGCGAGCAGCGATACCTTGCGGCCGACGGCCTCGCCGTCCTTGTCGAGAAGACGGGTCGGGTAGTCGCCGGTGAAATAGTGGTCGGTGAACTGCGGCCGTGCATCGTTGCGGTCCTCGCCGCCGACGGCACGGTAGAGACCGTTGATCGACAGGAATTCGAGGCTGTCGCAGCCGATATATTTGCACATCGCTTCCAGGTTTTCATACTGGTTGGCGAGCAGCTTTTCCCGGTCCGGCGTGTCGATGCCGTAGAAGTCGGGATAATAGATCATCGGGCTTGCGACGCGCAGATGCACTTCCTTGGCGCCGGCATCGCGGATCATCTGCACGATCTTCAACGATGTGGTGCCGCGAACGACCGAATCATCGACCAGCACGACGCGCTTGCCTTCGATCATCGCCCGGTTGGCGGAATGCTTCAGCTTCACGCCGAAGGCGCGGATCTGCTGTGTCGGTTCGATGAAGGTGCGGCCGACATAATGGTTGCGGATGATGCCGTATTCGAACGGAATGCCGCTTTCCTGCGCGTAACCGAGTGCAGCAGGCGTGCCGCCATCCGGCACCGGCACGACGACATCGGCCTCGACCGGAGCTTCCTTGGCCAGGTTGATGCCCATGTTCTTGCGCGCGACATAGACCGAACGGCCGCCGACGACCGAGTCGGGACGGGCGAAATAGACATATTCGAACAGGCAAAGCCGCTCGGGCTGGCCATTGCCGGCCTTGCGGGCGTCGATGGTGATCGAGCCGTCGGACTGGATCTCGCAGATGATCACTTCGCCGTTTTCGACGTCGCGGACGAACTTGGCGCCGATAATATCGAGCGCGCAGGTTTCCGACGCAAAGACAGGCTTGCCGTCGAGTTCACCCATGACCAGCGGGCGGATGCCGACCGGGTCGCGGGCGGCGATCAGCTTGGTGCGGGTGATGGCCAGCATCGAATAGCCGCCTTCCATCTGGCGGATCGCATCGATGAAACGGTCTGCCGTGGACGTGTAGCGGGAACGGGCGATGAGATGCAGGACGACTTCGGTATCGGACGTAGACTGACAGATGGCGCCACCGGCGATCAGCTGGCGACGCAGCGTCAGCCCGTTGGTGAAATTGCCGTTATGGGCAATCGCGATACCGCCGACCTCGAGTTCGGCAAACAGCGGCTGTACGTTTCTGAGGGCCACTTCGCCGGTCGTCGAATAGCGGTTATGGCCGATCGAGATATTGCCCGGCAGTTTGGCGAGCGTTGCCGGATCGGTATAATGGTCGCCGACGAGGCCCATGCGGCGTTCCGAATGGAAGCGCAGGCCATCGAAGGAAACGATACCGGCCGCTTCCTGGCCGCGATGCTGAAGCGCATGCAGGCCAAGCGCCGTCAGCGTCGCCGCATCGGGATGTCCGAGGATACCGAATACGCCGCATTCTTCATGAAGCGTATCCTCCTCCCATACGTTGGAGAGTTTGACATCAAATGTCTGCGAAGCCGACTGGTCCATCGTGAGCCTGTGCCCTTGATCTAAAATGGAAAGGCCGGCCGGGGAAATGATCCCCGGAGCCAGCCCGCTCTCTACCTGAATTCAACTCATACCACAAATGGTGACGAATTGCGCTGCATCAAGCGCAACACAGCGTCAATTATTTGTACTAGGTGCATCACCCACCGGCGGCAGTTCCTGTCCCGGCTGCACATCGGTCGGCGCTTCTTCCTTGCCGGTGATCCGCGCACGGATCTGCGGCTCGATATCCGCCGGCAGAACGGCCTCCAGGCGGCCGACCAGTGTATCGATGAACGGCTTGGATTTGGCGTTGGTGACCCAGACCGGCTGCGACTTGACCGGCACCAGCCAGTTCCAGAAGGCGGTGGCGATGACCAGCAGCAGGATGCCGCGTGCCGCACCGAACAGGAAGCCGAGCGTGCGGTCCAGCGCGCCGATGCGGCTGTCGATGATGAAATCGGCGATCCGCGAGGTGATGAAAGAGATGATGATCAGTGCCAGAAGAAAGATGACGCCGGCCGAACCGGCAATCGCGATGCGGTGATCGGACGTGTATTTTTCCGCATAGGGAACGAGCAGCGGATAGAGATAGTAGGCGGCGGCAACCGAGCCCGCCCAACTCGCGATCGACAGCACTTCCCGCGAAAAACCGCGAACCATGGCGAGCACTGCGGAAAACAGGGTGACGCCGAGAACAACACCGTCGAAGATCGTGATGGGCATATAAACTCTACTCCAGGACTACCGTTTGTGCCGGCGGTGTCATGCCGGTACGCGCAGCCGGCAAGCATGTGTCGGGCGCAGTGTCTTACATCAGCCGGGTCATTAACGGAAGATCAATCATCTTCCCCAGAGGTTTCGTGCGCTTTCCCCAGTTTCTTCGCGGAACCGGCAATGCGCGAGACGAGATCGGGCAGGTCCTCTATCTCGGTCCACCTTGCGCCACCCTTCGGCAGTTCGGCCGAGCTCGATGGCAAAAGCGCGCCGGCAAAGCCGAGCTTCTCGGCCTCCTTCAGCCGCTGCGCCGTCTGCGAAACGGGCCTGACGGCACCGGACAGGCTGATCTCGCCGAAATAGACATGGTCCGACGGCAGCGCGACGCCGGCAAGCGACGAGACCAGCGCCGAGGCGATCGCCAGATCGGCAGCAGGTTCCGAGATCCGATAGCCGCCCGCGACATTGAGATAGACGTCGTGCTGGCCGAGCCTGACGCCACAATGAGCTTCGAGCACCGCAAGGATCATGGCAAGCCGCGAACTATCCCAGCCCACCACCGCACGCCGCGGCGTGCCGAGCGAGGTCGGCGCCACAAGCGCCTGTACTTCGACCAGAACCGGACGCGTGCCTTCCATGCCGGCAAACACGGCGGCCCCCGGCGCCTTGGCATTGCGCTCACCGAGGAAAAGCTCCGACGGGTTGGAAACGTCGCGTAAGCCCTTGTCGGACATTTCGAACACGCCGATCTCGTCGGTCGGCCCGAAGCGGTTCTTCACCGTTCTGAGGATTCGGTAGTGATGGCCGCGATCACCTTCGAAATAGAGAACCGCATCGACCATGTGCTCGACGACGCGCGGCCCGGCGATCTGGCCTTCCTTCGTCACATGGCCGACCAGAACCATGGCGGCGCCCGTCTGCTTGGCAAAACGGATCATCGCCTGCACGCCGGTGCGCACCTGGGTGACCGTGCCGGGCGCCGAATCCGCCGTATCGCTCCACAGCGTCTGGATCGAATCGATGATGACGAGGTCGGGCCGCTTGCCGTCCGAAATGGTGGCGAGAATGTCTTCCACATTGGTTTCGGCCGCAAGCAGCACGTCACTGTCGGCGGCACCGAGCCGCTGGGCGCGCAGCCGCACCTGGGCTACCGCCTCTTCGCCCGAGACATAGATGATCCGGTGGCCGCGGCGCGACAGCGCTGCTGCCGCCTGCATCAGCAGCGTCGACTTGCCGATGCCGGGATCGCCGCCGATCAAAACCGCCGAGCCGCGCACGAAACCCCCACCCGTGGCACGGTCCAGCTCGGAAATGCCCGTATGGATGCGCGGCGCCTGTTCGGTGTCGCCCGAGAGCGTGGTGAGCGTCACCGCGCGGCCCTTCTTCGGCGCCTTGCCCGGCCCGCCGCCGATCCCGCCCATCGGGTCTTCCTCAACGATCGTGTTCCACTCGCCGCAGCCATCGCATTTGCCCGCCCAGCGGTTATGCACCGTGCCGCAGTTCTGGCACACGAATTGGGTCTTTGTTTTTGCCATGAAGTCAGTTTTCGTCAGTCTTTGAATAGAGCGGGTGAAAGATTTTGATGGCCGTGAAGGACGCGCACAACGCGAATAGTTGTCCCGATCCGACGGAAGTAGATGCAGCGCCTGCGGTAGGGCAGCGCCCTCAATCCAGGTGAGAGATTGTCCCGAGGTGAGCCAGGAAATCGGTAACCGCAATCCACTCGATTTTCCGCAACAGATCGCGGACAAAGTGAGAGGCGGCTATCGGATCGTCAGCGGCGATATAGAGGAATATGTCCAGCAGATCCTGATCTGCGAGCGGGGCGTAGATCAGCTTCTTCGGTTCAATATCCGCATCCCCCGTTCGATGATCGAGTCGGCCTGAGCGTCTGCACTGTCGAAACTCACGAACTCGCCCCTGTCCAGCTGGGCATCGGCCTCGGCGATCATCGCCCTTAGATGTTTATCCTCGCTGCCAAGCAGGCTGAGACCCGCCGCGATGACATCCTCCGGATTGTCATAGGCACCAGACTTCACCTGCTCCTCGATGAAGGCCTTCTGTTCGTCGCTGAGATGGATCTCGGTCATTTCGATCTCCTTTTGTTCTCTTTTAGCACGAAGATTTCCGGCTTCCAAGAGGGGTCTCAAGGGAGTGAATCTCAGGGCGGATGCAGACCGTTCGACCCGCTCAGTCGTCCGGATAGATATAGCGCCGCTCGTAGCGCAGGCCGAGGCTGGTCAAGAGTTCGTAGCCGATCGTGCCGGCGGCACGCGCCACGTCGTCGACCATGATATTGGGACCGAAGAGCTCGATATAGTCGCCGGCGCGGATATCGCCCTCCGGCACGTCGGTCACGTCGAAGATCGTCAGGTCCATGGTGACGCGGCCGATCACCGGCACCCGCGTATTGGCGACGAAGCCGAAGGCGCCGGGCGTGCCGCCGGCACGGATCGGCACGCCGGAACCGGATGCGGAGCGCGGATAGCCGTCGGCATATCCGGCAGAAACGATCGCCAGCCGGCTGTTGCGAGACAGCTGGTGGGTGGCGCCATAGCTGACCGTTGATCCGGAGGGTGCCTCGCGGATCTGCAGGATGCGGCCTTCAGCCTTGGCGACCGGCTTTAGCGCCTGCATGCCGTTGACGAATTCCGCGCCATAGACGGCAATGCCGGGGCGGGTGAGGTCGAAATGATAGTCCGGCCCGAGGAAAATCCCGCCGGAGGCGGAAAGACTTGCGGGAATGCCTTCGAAAGCCACCGCAACCCGCTGAAACGACTCAAGCTGTGTGCGGTTGAGCGGCGAGGCGGGGTTGTCGCCGCTATGCAGATGCGACATGACCAGAACGGGCGAAAAGCTTGCCGGCCGCGACACGTCTTCGGCAAAGGCGATCGCTTCTTCCAGCGGCAGGCCAAGGCGATTGAAGCCGGTATCGATTTGCAGCGCGCAGGGGTGGTCGCCATGTTCGGCCGTCACCGCCATCCAGAAGGCAAGCTGTTCTTCCGACACGATGACCGGCACGAGGCCATGCTCGTAGAACTGCTTTTCCTGGCCGGGCCAGATGCCGGAAAGAACATAGATGCGGGCATCCGGCGCATAGCTGCGCAAGGTCACGCCTTCCTGCATCACGGCAACGAAGAAATCCCGCGCGCCGGCCTCGTAAAGCGCCGCGCCGCAGTCCTCCAGACCAAGCCCATAGGCATCCGCCTTGAGGATCGCCGCCGTTGCGGCCGGCCCCGAACGGCGCGCCATCTCGCGCCAGTTGTCGATCAGCGCGCCGAGATCGACGGTCAGCCGCACCGGGGCAATGTCGAACTCATCGCCAAGAAAGTCGTCGCTGTCGAAGTCGGTCGGTTCTGTCATGGGGATCTCGATCGGACATGGGAGGGAAGGCAATGATTATCAGTCGATCCTAACGTTTTTGCCGGCGGGAAAAAGCCCGCGAGCCAAGTTTCTGCCGCGCTGCACAGTCTTTTGAGGTCGAGCGGATGGGCAAGCGTGGAGGCGCGCAACGAAAAAGGGGCAGCCGATCGTCAAGATCGGCTGCCCCGTAATGCATGGTCGGATGTCTGGTTGGCTCAGGCGGTCGCAGCCTCCGCCGGGCCCGAGCGGCGGCGGCGCCAGAGCCAGACGATGATGGCGAGAACGACCACCGCTCCGGCCGCGCCCGCAGCGATGCCGATCCGGGCAAGCATCACCAGATTGGAAGCCGGCCCGCCATTGCGGATCACCTGCACGTCGTCCGGGGTCACGGTGAGCCCGGCATTGCCGTAATCCTTCATCAGGTAGTTGGCGAGCGAGGCCACCTCGCTGTTGGAGAGCGACACGGTGGCATTCGTCTGGTCGCCGAAGGGCGGCATGAACACATGGCCCTTCTCGGTGTCGCGGTCCACGCCATTGAGGATCGCCGCCACGACATTGGTCGGATTGCTCGCGCCGGTCGCCGCATTGTGGAACAGGCTCGGATAATAGCCGTCCGCGGTGCCCTGTCCGTTATAGCCGTGGCAGGAGGCGCAATTGGCGGTGAAGATCTGGGCTCCCGCGTCGGCGCCCTTCATACCCTCGGCGAAACTTTCCCCGCGGAAGGCGGAAAGGTCGTTACCCGCCTTGCCCTGGTCGAAGCGCGACGGGCCGGACGCCTGGCCGGCATCGGCCGAAGGCACGCTGCGGATATAGGTGGCGATCGCATTGAGATCGGTATCGGTCAGATGCTGGAAGGAATAGCTGATCGCCTCCGCCATGCTGCCGGCCGCTTGCGCTCTCGTGTCGAGGCGACCGGTCTTCAGATAGGTCACCAGATCCTCTTGGCTCCACGAGCCGATGCCATGGACTTTGTCATTGGTGATGTTGGGCGCATACCACGGGCCGACTTGGGCGCCGGTCAGGTTGAGGCTCTTGTCTTCCTGCATCAGCGGGCCACGCGGCGTGTGGCAGGTGCTGCAATGGGCTGCCCCCTCGGCCAGATATTTGCCGCGGTTCCATTCCGCTGACTGGTTCGGGTCATCGGCATGCACCGCATTCGGGCGGAACAGCAGGTTCCAGCCCATCATCGAGGCACGGATATTCATCGGAAAGGGCAGGCTTGTTTCCGGCGCCTTCTCATCCACCGGCGCGACACCCTGCATGAAATAGGCGTAGAGCGCGTGGATATCCTCGTCGGTCATCGCCGAATAGGAGACATAGGGCATGGCCGGGTAGAGGTTGGCTCCATCTGCGCGCACGCCGCGGCGCACCGCATCGGAAAACTGAGCTTCGCTGTAATTGCCGATGCCGAACTGCTTCGACGGCGTGATGTTGGTCGACATGATCGTGCCGACCGGTGAGGCGAGCGGCAGCCCGCCAGCCATCGGCTTGCCGCCCTCATGGTTGGTGTGGCAGGCCATGCAGTCGGATGCGGTGGCGAGATAGTGGCCCTTGTCGATCAGCTCCTTGGAGAATTCCTGGGCGGAGGCCGAAGAAAGGGCGGCAAATGCCAATGGCAGGGCAAGCGCAAGTGTCGTGACGGTCTTCATGATCATGCACCCCGCATCTGGTCGACGATCGCGTCCGCCGCCTTGAGCGCCAGCGCCGTCATGGTGATGGTGCTGTTGCCGCAGGCCGTCGATGCCATGGCGCCACCGCCGGGAATGAACAGGTTCTCGTGGTCATGCGCGCGGCAATCGATATCGACGACCGAGTTCGACGCATCGCGGCCCATGATCGTGCCGCCCATGATGTGCTTGCTGTTGGCGAATTTCGCGCTGATCTTGACGTCGGTCGCGCCCATCGCATCGGCAATCTGCTTGCCGATCGGCTGGGAATAGGTGTCCCAAGACTTGCGCACGTAATCGCCGACATCATAGTGGATCGATGGCTTCGGCAGGCCGAGCCAGTCCTTCTTGTCCGATAGCGTCAGGCGGTTGTCTGGATTGGCGAGGATTTCGTGCGCGGCGACGATATCGGCCGTGCAGGCGGTCATCCGGCGGATCTCTTCGTCCAGCGCCTTGCCGACGAGCCCCTTCTTCAGCGCCGCGAAGGTGACGAAGCGGTTGCGGCCGAAATTGTTGTAGCGGAAATAGGCGCCGGCATGTTCGGAGCGGAACGCGCCCTGCGACGTCTCCATGATCCCCGAATTGACGACCGGGCCGAGACCCGACCAGAAGGGCTCCTTGGTGGTGACCGTAAATGTGCGGGCCGGATGGTCCATCATGTTGCGGCCGACCTGGTCGGAGGAGTTGGCTACGCCGTTCGGGTTGCGCTCGTCCGTCGACATCAGGAGCAGTTTCGGGTTTTCAAGACCGTTGCAGGCGAGCACGAAGAGCTTGCCGGTGATCCGGTGCGTCTCCTTGTGCTGGTCGAGATAGTGGACCGCCTCGATCTTGTTCTGCGCCGATGTCTCGACCTTGTAGACGACGGAATCGACAAGCAGCGTCACGCCCTTCCTTTCCAGCCGGGCAAGCGAGCTTTCAGCATCGTATTTGGCGCCGACGGGACAGACGGGAACGCAATTATTGTTGGCGCAGCAGGCAGGCCGACCGTCATAGGGCATGCCGCTGTTGCGCGCCTGCGCGACCGGGATATTGGTATAGCCGAGCGTCTTGACGACTTCGGTGAACTTCTGTTCGCCCGGCGAGAACGGCAAGGCCGGCATCGGGTAGGCCGCCGAGCGGGCACCCGTCTGCGGCCATTGCAGCGCCCGGTCGGAGGGGCCGCAAATGCCGAGCTTGTGCTCAGTGCGGACGTAATAGGGCTCCAGCGTCTCGTAGTCGAAGGCCCAGTCGCGGCCGACGCCATATAGCGAGTGGAGGCGCATGTCCTCCGGCGTCAGGCGCCAGGAGGTTCCCGCCCAGTGCCAGGTCGAGCCGCCGGCATAGCGGATGAAGGTCTGGTCATAGGCATCGGGACCGGTGAACTGCAGATAGGCGGCATCCCCCTTTTCGGCGCCGGTCGGATGCGGCGCCCAAGGGCGCGGCGGATAGGCGACGGACGTATCGCCCTTCACGCCGAGCGGCGCATTGCGCCAGTTCTCGACCACTTCCGCACGGGTGACGCGCGGGCCGGCCTCGATCATCAGCACGGAATGGCCTTGATCGATGAGTTGCTCGGCAATCACGACGCCGACAACGCCCGTTCCGACGATGACGACGTCGGCACTGTTCTTGGTAACCATTGGGATAAGACTTTTCTCGGCTGATGTGTTCAGAAACGCGGCATCGGGGCGGATAGCGGCACGTTGGGTCGTGTCCACAGGTTAGGCCCGGAGAACCCGTAGGAGGGGATGGTGACGACGTCGCTCGTCGTCTTGAAGGTCAGCGCCTCTTCATAGGTAAAGACGGCTGCATCCCGCTTTTCGGAGGAACAGCCGGAATACCAGGCGAAGATCACCCAATGGGCAAAGTCCTTCAGTTCGCCATCCGGAATGTCGGCGAAGAAATCCTCGACCTGCGATCCGTTCTTCTTCTCGGCAATGGCGATGATCGCGTCGAGCATCTGCGCCAGGTTCTGGTGCTGGGTCGTCGCCGTCTCGGTGATGCGCGCCCCGACAGCCGGGTTGAGATCGTGGTTGATCAGCAGGCCGGACAATTTCATGAACCGCTCCTGCATGCCGCTGTCGACGGCGGCGAGCGAGGCGGTGGGACAGAGCGATGCCGCCATCGTCCCGGCAAACAGGGTTACACCGCCGAGCAGCAGGCCGCGCCGCGACAGCAACGGCATGTCGATCCGATGTCTTGATTGATTACGCATCATGTTCCTTGCCATGGAAAGGGGGAGGCGCATGCCTCGGGTTTGGAGCTTTCCGACGATGCTGGCGCGTTGTATGTGCTGGAAGCGTCAGGCAGGATCCCGTGCAGCACCGCAAGTGTCGGTGCTTTGATGTCCGTCGGAGCGTGATAGGGAGGAAAGGCGCCAGTATCGGTCATGCAAGGGTTACACAGGAATTGGGATGACAGCTTTTGCCGCGGTGATAGGCCGCACCTGCCTGCCCAAAAATAGTTGGATAGCTGATTATCAGCTACGCCACTAATTGATGATTGTCAATTTGATTGAGGAGGCGATTTGGCCGTGAAGTTGACTGCCGATTACATGCTGAATACCCACGGGATCCTGCTTCGGCGCTGCCAGCAGGTGGCGCAGGCTCTGTTCATGGAGGAGGCGAGGGATCTGGATTTCTCCCCGACTCAGTTCAGCGCGCTGGCGTTCATCGATATCGAGCCGGGCATTCACCAGAACCGGCTTGGCGAACAGATCGCCCTCGATCGTTCTTCCGTGACGAAATGTGCTGAAATTCTGGAGGAGCGTGGCCTGATCCGCCGCGAGGTCGACCGCAAGGACAAGCGGGCCCGGCTGCTGTTCATCACCCCGGAGGGGGAACTCATGCTCGAACAGGTCCGCGCCGCGGCGGCAAGAGCCCGAAGCCGCATCGAAAGCGCCATGGGGGCAGGGGAGTTTGCCACGTTCCTCAAGAACATGAAGGCTTTCAGCGAGATATTGGACAAGGCGCCTGTGTGACCGGCAGCTTGCAGGCCTTGTCTCCTGCTTCGGCCTTAAATGGTCTCAGGCGACGCTACGCAGGTCGAAATCCACCCGGATCACGTCATAGGGTACGTGAATGCGACCCTCGTCATTGACCTCGATAAAGCCCCATTCGATGAGCGGCACGACGTCTTCGTGGACACGCTTGAGATCACGGCCAAGGGCTGTCGCCAGAGCGCGGTAGGTTGAGGAGCCGATCGTCTGCAGCATTTCGACCAGAGCCCAGCGTTTCGGCGTCAACACAGAGAAAAGCTGCTCGGGCGAAGAGAAGCTGAAGATATGCTCCTGTTCCTCACCGGAGGTCAACGCCGCCAGGAAACCAGCTGCGGCACTACGCAGTGTTGTCTCGTCGTTGCGTTCAATTCTGACAATCGCCTTGGTCATCGGCCTCGCTGCCTCCTGACATGCACATCTTCCAGAAAATCTGCGATCAGTTTTTCCATGGTCGAAAACTGGTAATTCTCTTCTCGCCCATGAATATGCCTGTGGTCGCCTTTGCCCCTCTCGTTGTCGTAAGCGACAAGCCGCTCTCCGTCTCGGCCATAGAACAGCCTGTATTTATAACCGTGCTGACTACCCGGGACGGGCGCGGGCACTTTCCAGACCACCATTTCCACAATGGCGCCGTCGGTAAGAATGCTTTTCGACCGATAAAGCAGTTGCGCCTTCATGTTGGCGATAATGCCAACATGAAGGCGCTCTGTCAAAACCGCATGATCTTATCGCTCAATGCTCTTCGTATTGCGTGAAGCTCGGCTCGGCGAGGTCGCCGAAGCGGGTGAATTCGGACATGAAGGCGAGCTTGACGGTGCCGGTCGGTCCGTGGCGCTGCTTGGCGATGATCACGTCCGCCGTGCCCTTCACCTTGTCCATATGCGCTTCCCATTCCGGATATTTCGGATCGGAAATATCGCGCGGCTCCATGTTCTTGACGTAATATTCCTCGCGGAACACGAACAGCACCACGTCGGCGTCCTGCTCGATCGAACCGGATTCACGCAGGTCGGAAAGCTGCGGGCGCTTGTCTTCGCGGCTTTCGACGCCGCGTGACAGCTGTGACAGCGCGATGATCGGCACGTTGAGTTCCTTGCCGAGCGCTTTCAGACCCGTAGTGATCTGGGTGATTTCCTGCACGCGGTTTTCACCGGATTTGCCGGAGCCGGTCATCAGCTGGATATAGTCCACCACCAGGCAGTCGAGGCCGCGCTGGCGCTTCAGCCGGCGGGCACGGGCGGAAAGCTGGGCAATCGAGATACCACCGGTCTGGTCGATGAACAGCGGCACCTTCTGCATCATCTGGGAGCAGGCGACGAGCTTTTCGAAATCGGCCTCGGTAATGTCACCGCGGCGGATTTTTGACGAGGAGACTTCCGTCTGCTCGGAAATGATACGGGTGGCGAGCTGTTCGGACGACATTTCGAGCGAATAGAAGCCCACCACGCCGCCGTTCTTGGCCTTGAATGATCCGTCCGGATTGACGTCCGGTTCGTAGGAAGCGGCAATGTTATAGGCGATATTGGTGGCAAGCGAGGTCTTGCCCATGCCGGGGCGTCCCGCAAGCACGATCAAGTCGGAACGCTGCAACCCGCCCATCTTGGCATCAAGCGACATGATGCCGGTCGAAATGCCGGAAAGCGAGCCATCGCGTTCGAAGGCCTGTCCCGCCATGTCGATCGCAAGCGCCACCGCGTCGTTGAACGACTGGAAACCGCCATCGTAGCGGCCGGTTTCGGCCAGTTCGAACAGGCGCCGTTCGGTATCCTCGATCTGGCTCTGCGGCGGCATGTCGAGCGGCGCGTCATAGGCAATGTTGACGACATCCTCGCCGATGGTGATCAGCGCCCGGCGCAGCGCCAGATCGTAGATCGCCCGGCCATAATCCTCCGCGTTGATGATTGACACGGCATTGGCGGCAAGGCGCGCGAGATATTGCGCCACCGTCAGGTCGCCCACCTTGTCGTCGGCCGGCAGGAAGGTTTTCAGCGTGATCGGGTTCGCCGTCTTGCCCATGCGGATGATGTCGCCGGCAACCTCGTAGATCTTCCGGTGAAGCGGTTCGTAGAGATGCGGCGGCTTCAAAAAGTCCGAAACACGGTAATAGGCGTCGTTGTTGACCAGGATCGCGCCGAGCAGCGCCTGTTCTGCCTCGATATTGTTCGGCGCCTCGCGATAGTGCGGCGCCGCATCCTTGTTGCTGAGGGAGGCTACGTTGCGCGCGACTTCGTTCATGATCTTCTACCCGTCCTGTCCATTCAAGATGCCGGTTCTAGTCACAAGTGACGCGTCCCGAAACCGCGCATTTTGCCTTGGGATGTTACCCACAGCTATCCACAGAGGACGCCATATACGCGAAACAAAAAAGCCAATGAAGCGACAAATCCGGTTGACTGTGCCCATCGAGGACCGTGTCGAAATGAG
Organism: Neorhizobium sp. NCHU2750; assembly: GCF_003597675.1. Classification (NCBI taxonomy): domain Bacteria; kingdom Pseudomonadati; phylum Pseudomonadota; class Alphaproteobacteria; order Hyphomicrobiales; family Rhizobiaceae; genus Neorhizobium; species Neorhizobium sp. NCHU2750. The sequence continues at coordinate 1,017,375 of NZ_CP030827.1, forward strand.
TGGCGCAATGTGGGCGCGACTCGCCGGAACGATCCTCATCATAGCGATAAAAAGAGACAAAAAAACGCCCGGCCTTGAAAGCCGGGCGTTCTCGCAGACGATACTGCGAAACGTCGATTACTCGTCGTCGCCGTCGCGGTCGGCTTCCGGATCGAAGAAGTCTTCCGGACGCAGTGCATCTTCGTCGACGCCGTAGATGGCGTCAGCCGAGGTGAGGCTTTCGCCGGCAGCCTGGCGTTCTGCTTCTTCAGCCGAACGGGCAACGTTGACCGAGATCTGGATCTCGACTTCGGCATGCAGGTGCAGGGTGACTTCGTGCAGGCCGATGGCCTTGATCGGGTGGTTCAGGTCGACCTGGTTACGGTTGATGTTGAAGCCTTCGGCAGCCAGTGCGTCCATGACGTCGCGTGCAGCAACAGAACCGTAGAGCTGGCCGGTTTCGCCAGCCGAACGGACGATGACGAAGGTCTTGCCGGCAAGAGCGTCGGCAACCGTCTGGGCTTCGCCCTTGCGCTCGAGGTTACGGGCTTCGAGCGTTGCGCGCTCGGATTCGAAACGCTTCTTGTTGGCGTCGTTGGCGCGCAGCGCCTTGCCGAGCGGCAGCAGGAAGTTACGGGCATAACCGTCGCGAACCTTGACGACTTCGCCCATCTGGCCGAGCTTCGGTACGCGTTCAAGCAGGATAACTTGCATTCTAGAGTTCCTTTCTGATCTTCAAGTCTCTGAATTGGTTGTATTCTGGTCCGAGCCGTTCTTGGTGTCCCCTTTGGCCGGCGTCAGCGCGATGGTCCGTCTCGTATCGACGAGACCGAGCACCAGGACGGCAAAGAGCGGAAGCACCATCACGGCGGATAGGTAGGCGAGGATAAGGGCCGGCAACCGCCAGTCCTTGCCCTTGGAATGGAAATGCAGCGCGGCATAGCCCGCCATGACGAAGCCCGCGCCGAACGTGCCGCAGATCGTCGCGCCGATCAGCGCCGGTACGCCACCGACGAAGGTCAGCACGATGCCGGCGAGGAAAACGAAGATCGCGTGGCGGTTCATCCTGAGCGCCGACGGCATGTCCTCGCGCGGGCGAAGCGCACGGCCAGAACGGGAGACGATGCGCACGGCAAAATAGAAGGCGGCGAACAGCAGGATCACCCAGATACCGCCCTGTACCATCGGCATGCCGAACAGCAGTGCGCGTTTCCACTGGGCGATCATGGCAGCGTCGATGGCGAGGGCCGGTTCCTGCGCCTGCAGCGCGGAAAACAGCGCATCGACCACCTGGCCGACAAGTTCCGGTCCATAACCGATGGCAATGCCGAAGACGATGATGGCGATCGTCACCAGGCCGCACAGATGAAGCAGGATATCCGAAATCGGGTACCAGGCGACCAGATGGTCGGGACCGCCGAGTTCGGCTGCGGGACGCGCGAGGTTGGCAAGATGCGACAGCCAGCCGGCGGGGATAAGCGTCGCGACAGCCATTGTGATGGCAAAATAGAAGGATTGCGTCAGGGCAGCGCCAAGTATGGCGGCGGTTACGATGCCGGTGATCGCGGCAAGATTGCCCCAGCCGAGGCCGGCAATGAGAATGGGAAGTGCCGAAGCGGCAAACAGCACGGAAGCGAACGTCGACTGCGTGCCCGCACCCATCACGAGGAGGGTGGCAACGACGCCGGCCAGAATGCCGGTGGGCAGCACTGTTGAAATCTTGTTCGTCACGGTCTCGCTGTCCTGCCAGATCAAGCAGTTAGGGGACGGGCCTGAATCACTTTGACAGGCACTTCATCCCCAACATGGGGTTTTGGGTTCGTTTCCGATCCGCGCCCAACGCGGAAGGGAGAATGGACCCGCTGATGGTGATCAGCGGGTCCGGTATTCACTTACGATACGACGTAAGGCAGCAGGCCGAGGAAGCGGGCGCGCTTGATGGCCTGGGCCAGTTCGCGCTGCTTCTTCTGGGAAACGGCCGTGATGCGGGACGGAACGATCTTGCCGCGCTCGGAAATGTAGCGCTGCAGGAGACGAACGTCCTTGTAGTCGATCCGCGGTGCGTTTGCGCCCGAGAAGGGGCAGGTCTTGCGACGGCGGTGGAACGGACGGCGTGCCGGGGAGGAGGATACGTCAGCCATAGGTCTTTTCTCCTTCTATCCGATTAGGCGTCACGGGCCGGGCGCGGTGCGCGCTCGAAGCCACCTTCGCGCGGACCACGGTCCGGACGATCGCCGAAGTCACGGCGCGGCGGACGGTCGCCGAATTCGCGGCGCGGGCCACGGTCGTCACGCGGACGGTCGTCACGGTCGCGCTTCTGCATCATGGCAGACGGGCCTTCTTCGTGCTTTTCGACGGCGAGCGTCATGTAGCGAAGAACGTCTTCGTTGATGCGCATCTGGCGTTCCATCTCGTGCACGGCAGCAGCCGGTGCTTCGATATCCATCAGGGCGTAGTGAGCCTTGCGGTTCTTCTTGATGCGATAAGTCAGGGACTTGAGGCCCCAGTTCTCGATGCGCCCGACCTTGCCGCCGTTAGCTTCGATGACGCCCTTGTACTGTTCGACGAGGGCATCAACCTGCTGTGCGGACATATCCTGCCGGGCAAGGAATACGTGTTCGTAAAGAGCCATGTAAGCTTTGCCTTTTCTTGCGGTTGTTTTGTCACCCGGGTTCGGCGGCTAAGCCTCAACGACTGCTCTTGGTAGGGGCGAGCCCCGGCAAGAAAAGTGTTGTATCGAGACGGTCGAGAGCGGAGACACGGGAGGCCGGAAACCTTTTGGTTCCTGCGATCCGCGCCGGGAAATCCCGATGCCGATCGGCCCTCCGTTCAGCCACCAGCCAGAAGACCGGGTGTTTCGAACAGCGCGGCTTATACGGATTTCTGGGAGAAAGGCAAGGGGAGAACGGAAGTTTGCTCCGGAGGGATGCGTTACCTCGACCGGGATAACGCATCGACGTTGTCGGGTTCCCCGCAAGACTAGCAGAAGGATATCAGCTGGAATGACGAGATGCAGTCGTTCGGTATGCCGTTATCCTGCACCCAGCGATATTGGCCGGGTGGAAGGTCCCAGTATCGTCCTTCATAATGCCAATGCTCATAGAAGCGCCAGCGACCGCCGAGCACGACGATCGACGAGATCTTGTCGCTCCAGAAGTCGCCGGTATAGTGCCAGTTCAGGCTCGTCTGGGCTGATGCTCCACCGAAATTGATATGCTCGTAGATCACGACTTCCGCGAGGCGGATGCAATTGTCTGCACCGGCCCCGGCATCGAATTGAACGGTCTCCTCGCGTTCCGCCTTGCCGATGGACTTCGGCCAGGTGCGAATAAGCGGCCCGTTGATATCGGGTACGGCGCCGTTCGTGGGAGAGAGGGCATATTCCGGGAATGTCATTGCACTATCCTCCATTCATGGTTGTGGTCGGGTTTGACCGGCCTGGCTTCTCCGTGAAAGTCGGAATTCTCTGTTGATCTGATGCAGCCTGTCCGTCGGCTTTCGGGCACAGGTGACCGCGCCCGCCCGCCGACGGCATTCGAGGGTCTGATGTATCGGGAAGCAGTTGCAGCTAGCGCAACTGGTCCTTGACCGCGTCTCTCAGGCTTTGCGGTACAAGGGCTTCAGGGACCTCGATCGTCTTTTTGCCTGAGCTCGTTTTCCAGGTGATCCGATAGCGGAAGCCATCGGCCGGCTCCGGCCGCTTTGTCGAGGGGTCGGCGAAGAGAGTTTCCATCCGGGCCTTGTCCGAACTCGACAGCTGTTCCGACGATACTTCGCCAATGCTTCGGATGGCCGAACCGGCACCCCCGAAGCCGCCAAAGCCGCCCAACCGCTCAAGATGGATGTCACTCATGTCCTTGCCTCATGACGCAGCGTGTCAGGATGCCATTGCCTTGCGGCCGGCATAGGCCACGGTCGGTCGCAGGCCGACGCTGTCCCAGCCTTCGTGCACTGCGGCGGCAACGGCAGGCTTTTTCGGATAAAGCGCCTGTGCCGAATGCAGGGTAGCGTCCGCGAACTGTTGCATCGTCATATTCGGCGACGAGCCCCAGGTGGAGACGACATTGTACCATACCTGGCCGGCCTCGTCCCAGCTGTGACCCTTCAGGGCCATGGCGATCTTGTAGAAGGCGAGGTTCGCCACGCCGCTGCTCTCGTGCGGGTCCATGCCCGTGCGGTACTGGTCGTAATGCGAGATCTGCCGTCCGAGGCATTTCGGCGATTCCGGGTCGGCCATGTTTCTCAGGCAATCGTATCCGAGCGACTTGGCTTTCGTTCCCAATATGTCGGCCCCGATGAGCCAGTCCGCGCTGTCCACCGTTTCCTTGTTGAGCCATTGCCGGAACATGGAGCCGAACACATCCGAGAGGCTTTCATTGAGCCCGCCGGATTCGTTCTCGTAGACCAGTTGCAGCGTGTATTGCGTGACGCCGTGCATGAGTTCGTGTGCAACGACATCCGAGCCCTTGCAAAGCTCGATGAAGATCTCGCCGTCACCGTCGCCATAGGTCATCTGCGAACCGTTCCAGAACGCGTTGTTATACCCCTCGCCATAGTGGACGGAGGAGCGCAACGTCATGCCCGCATCATCCAGAGAGTTTCTGCCGAAGACATCCTTGAAGAAGGAGGCCACGCCGGTAGTGTTGTCGAAGGTGGCCCTAACCGCACCGTCCTTGGACTTTTCCGGATGCTCGATCGCCTTTCCGGGAATGGACGTGGTGTTCTGGCAATCGTAAACGGTGACTTTGGGTGACGCGGCGACATTCGCCGGCAGCCCCATCAGCCCGACGGCCGATGTCGTGAATTGCTGGGCCTGGGCGCGCAGCAACCTCGTCTGGAGATCAAGAAGTGCGGTCCTTCGCAGGCTTGCTCGTGTCTTGGAATCCACCGCTTCGTTTTCCGCGAGCCTCAGCAGCACATCTCGCGGCACAATCATGCAAAACTGGCACATGGTCGTCGCCCCTTGCTTGGAAGATTGTTCGTATTTGCCGGTCAAGCCCACACGTATCCTGCACGGCCAAGCCGTCCCAGGGTTTCAAACTCCGATGATTTGGTAAGCCTCCAGTGGGTCCAATTAATGCAACTTAAAATTACAAAAGTCAAATAAAATACACCATTCGGCATCTGTTCGAGGTCGGGCATTCGGCAGTGTGCCCCGGACGGGGCCGGGGCATTTGTGATCGCGAATGGATATCGAAGGGTCTTGGTGGCGAAGACTGCTGTCGTTTATTCGACCTTGGCCAAGCCCTTCAGCAGTGCCGCATGGAAGGCGTCGGGATCCTGGATCTGCGGCGAGTGACCGAGCGTCGGAAATTCGACGAGCGTGCCGTGCTTGAGGGCTGCCATCGTCGTCTTGGCAAGCTCGGGATAGTTGCCGAGCGTCGGACGGATATCGGCGGGGGCGAATTCTTTGGCGATCGCCGTATTGTCCTTGTCGCCGATCATCAGCAGCACCGGCATCTTCAGGTCGCCGAGTTCGTAGACGACTGGCTGGTTGAGGATCATGTCGTAGATCAGCGCCGAGTTCCATGCCACCTTCTGCTTATCCGGTCCGCGATACATGCCGGCCAGCATCTGCACCCATTTCTCGTATTCCGGCTTCCACTGACCGGCATAATAGGTGTTGGTCTCGTATTTGCGGATCGTGTCGGCACTGGTCTTCTGCTCGCGCTTGTACCAGTCGTCGACGCCGATCGGCGGCACGCCCTTGGCGAGCCAGTTTTCAAGCCCGATCGGATCGACCAGTGCCAGCTGTTCCGTCTCGTTCGGATACATCAGCCCGTAGCGGATACCCAGCATGCCGCCGGTCGAGTGGCCGATGATCGTTGCCTTGTGGATGCCGAGGCTTTCAAGCAGGCCGTGGGTGTTCCGCGCCAGCTGCTGGAACGTGTACTGGTAGTGCTCGGGCTTGGTGGACTTGCAGAAGCCGATCTGGTCCGGCGCGATCACCCGGTAGCCGGCCTTGGACAGGACGCCGATTGTCTGTTCCCAGGTGCCGGCGCAGAAATTCTTGCCATGCAGCAGAACCGCCGTGCGCCCGTTGGCGTGATCCGGCTTCACATCGATATAGCGCATGTTGAGCGATTGGTTCTGGGAATCGAACGTATAGGTCTGGACCGGATAACCGTAGTCGAACCCTTGCAGTTCGCCGCCATAGGCGGGGAGGCTCTTGTCCGTGGTCGCAGCAAACGCGGGGATGGCATTCAGCGTCAGGGCGAACGTGGAAATCGCCAAGGCGAGGGAAGTCAGTTTCATGCTCGTCTTTTTTCTCTTCTTTCGGCGCGGGGCGCGCGCTCGCAGCGCCCATATGCGTCGGGTGCTGGCTCCGATCGATGGTTTTGGCGAACACAAGATCTAACGATGCGGTGATTGTTTTCGATATCGATGCGGCGAGATTGCAAATGCCCGAAAGAGAAAGGGCAGGCTCGCTGTCGCGAGCCTGCCCTGCCAAGCCTAACGGTCGAACCGGATCAGATCGGCATCGGATAGTCCCGGTGAACCGCAGCGATCTCCTTCATCACCTCGTCGGAAAGCGTGATGTCGGCCGAGCCGATATCGGCCTTCAATTGCTCGATGGAGGTCGCGCCGATGATGGCCGCCGTCATGAACGGACGTGTCAGGCAGAAGGCGAGCGCCATCTGGCTGGCGTCGAGGCCATGCTTTTTCGCAATATCGACATAGGCCTTGACCGCCGGTTCCTGGCGCGGCTGCATGCGGCCGCCGAGATCCTTGTTGATCGTCGCCCGCGTACCCGTCGGGCGTGCGCCGCCGAGATACTTGCCGGTCAGAAGGCCGGCTGCGAGCGGCGAATAAGCGAGCAGGCCGACATTCTCGTGATGGGCGACTTCGGCAAGGTCGAGATCGAAGCTGCGATAGAGAAGATTGTATTCGTTCTGGATCGAGGCGACGCGCGGCAGGCCCTTCTTTTCGGCCATGCGCAGATACTGCATCGTGCCCCATGCCGTTTCGTTGGAGAGCCCGACGGCGCGGATCTTGCCGGCCTTGACCAGTTCGGCCAGCGTGTCGAGCTTCTGCTCGATCGCCGAAACCGACGTCTCGCGATCCTGCTTCGACACGTCGAAATCCCATACGCCGCGGAAATGGTAGTGGTTCCGGTTCGGCCAGTGGATCTGGTAGAGGTCGATATAGTCGGTCTGGAGCCGCTTCAGGCTGGCATCGACCGCCTCGCGGATCGTCTCCGGCGTGATCGGACGACCCTCGCGGATATGCGGGCGGCCGCCGCCGGCAATCTTGCTGGCGAGCACGATATCCTTGCGCTTGCCGCTCTTCTTCAGCCACGTGCCGATATATTCCTCGGTCCGGCCATAGGTTTCGCCGCTCACCGGCGTGGTCGGATAGAGTTCGGCGGTATCGAAGAAGTTGACGCCATGCTCGACGGCATAATCCATCTGCGCATGGGCTTCCGCTTCGGTATTCTGCGTGCCCCAGGTCATTGTGCCGAGGCAGATTTCCGAAACGGACATGTCGGTCCGGCCGAGTGTGTTGAATTTCATGAAGACAGTCCTGGATGCGGTGGCCGGGGAGGAGGCCGTGGGTGATGAGCCGTGGAATTCGGCTGTATCGGGGTGAGGGGGCGGACTTTAACGCCCGACTGACGAAGCGCAAGGCCGCCGGCCGATCAAATAAGCGTCGGTGGGTGCCGAACGTCTCCATTTTGCCTTCAATAGCCGCGACAAACCCGTCCGCCGCCCCGATTTGCTTGGGAATGAACGGGCCGCAGGCCGCTGCCACCCTTGACTCTCAAGGGCCAAGTGTGAATGGAGAGGCAAAACAAAGGGCCTTAAGGGAAGGAATATCCCCATGAGCAGTATCGCATTCACATTTCCCGGCCAGGGCAGCCAGGCTGTCGGCATGGGTAAGGATCTCGCCGAAAGCTTCCCCGAAGCCCGTGCCGTTTTCGAAGAGGTCGATGACGCGCTCGGCCAGAAGCTGTCCGACATCATGTGGAACGGCCCGGAAGACACGCTGACCCTGACCGCCAACGCCCAACCGGCGCTGATGGCCGTGTCGATCGCCACCATGCGTGTGCTCGAAGCCCGTGGCCTGACGCTTGCCGACAAGGTCGCTTATGTCGCCGGCCACTCGCTCGGCGAATATTCCGCTCTCTGCGCCGCCGGCACCTTCTCGCTGTCGGACACGGCAAAGCTCCTGCGCATCCGTGGTGATGCCATGCAGTCGGCCGTTCCGGTCGGCCAGGGCGCCATGGCTGCGATCATCGGCCTTGAGCATGGCGATGTCGATGCCATCTGCGCTGAAGCGAAGACCGAAGGCGTCTGCCAGATCGCCAACGACAATGGCGGCGGCCAGCTCGTCATCTCCGGCTCCAAGGCTGCCGTCGAGAAGGCAGCCGCACTTGCGACCGAAAAGGGCGCCAAGCGCGCCATCATGCTGCCGGTTTCCGCGCCCTTCCATTCCGACCTGATGGCACCGGCGGCTGACGCCATGCGCCACGCGCTCGACAAGGTGGAAAAGAAGAGCCCGGTCGTGCCGGTCATCGCCAATGTCCGCGCCGCTCCCGTCACCGATGCCGACGAAATCGCCAGGCTGCTCGTCACCCAGGTCACCGGTCAGGTCCGCTGGCGCGAGACCGTCGAATGGTTCGGCAAGAACGGAATAACCACGCTTTATGAAATCGGCTCCGGCAAGGTGCTGACGGGTCTTGCCCGCCGCATCGACAAGAATATTTCCGGTGTCGCCGTCAACACGGCGGCCGATATCGACCAGGCAATCGCCGCCATCCTCGGCTGAAGATAAAGGAACGAACAATGTTTGATCTGACCGGCCGCAAGGCTCTCGTCACCGGCGCAACCGGTGGCCTCGGCGAAGAGATCGCCCGCCTTCTCCACAAGCAGGGCGCCATTGTCGGCCTGCACGGCACCCGCGTTGAAAAGCTCGAGGCGCTGGCAGCAGAGCTGGGCGAACGCGTTCACATCTTCCCGGCCAACCTGTCCGACCGTGCCGAAGTCAAGGCGCTCGGCGAAAAGGCCGAAGCCGAACTCGGCGGCATCGACATTCTCGTCAACAATGCCGGCATCACCAAGGACGGCCTGTTCTTGCGCATGTCCGACGAGGACTGGGATGCGGTCATTGAAGTCAACCTGACGGCGGTTTTCCGCCTGACGCGCGAACTCACCCATCCGATGATGCGTCGCCGCCACGGTCGCATCATCAACATCACCTCGATCGTCGGCGTCACCGGCAATCCGGGCCAGGCAAACTACTGCGCGTCCAAGGCCGGCATGATCGGTTTTTCGAAGTCGCTCGCCCAGGAAATCGCCACCCGCAACGTCACGGTCAACTGCGTGGCTCCGGGCTTCATCGAGAGCGCCATGACCGGCAAGCTCAACGACAAGCAGAAGGACGCTATCATGGGCGCGATCCCGATGAAGCGCATGGGCGCCGGATCGGACATCGCAGCAGCCGTTCTCTATCTCGCCTCTGACGAGGCAGGCTATGTCACCGGCCAGACGCTTCACGTCAACGGCGGCATGGCAATGATCTGATTAAGTCCGTCTTTGTTCCCAAACCGGCAGAGAACAAGGCTTCTCGGCTGTGGGAGGGAACAAATTCTGGCTTTTCGGAACAGTCAAACCGTGTTAAGCGGGCCATGACTGTGAAAATGTCACCCTGAAATTCAGGTCGTCATATTGCGTGAGCAGCATGTACGGAACCGGATGAGGGGTGGTGGGGTTTGCCGGCATCGGCGCCCGTAAAGGTGCAGTTGCAGGTTTAACAGGATTTGGATGCCACACCGGCATCCTGAAAAGATAAAGGTCGAGGAAACCGACATGAGCGATATCGCAGAACGCGTTAAGAAAATTGTCATTGACCATCTCGGCGTTGATGCCGACAAGGTTGTCGAAGGCGCAAGCTTCATCGACGATCTCGGTGCAGATTCGCTCGACACCGTCGAACTGGTCATGGCTTTCGAAGAAGAGTTCGGCGTTGAAATCCCGGACGACGCTGCTGACTCGATCCTGACCGTCGGCGACGCTGTCAAGTTCATCGAAAAGGCCCAGGCCTGATCGACGACATATTCGGGACGCCGGCCTGCCTTTGAGCGGGCGGCAGTCCCTCACGACGGCCCGCTAGTTCGGGCCGTTTCAGCAACTAGAACATGAAATACAGGGTGGGGCACTGGCGATGAGGCGTGTCGTTATCACCGGTACCGGCATGGTATCACCGCTCGGATGCGGAACCGAAGTGACATGGCAGCGTCTGCTTGCCGGTCAGAACGGTGCCAAACTGGTCACCGAATTCGAAGTCGACGATTTGCCGGCAAAGATTGCCTGCCGCATCCCCGTCGGCGATGGCTCCGATGGCACTTTCAATGCCGATCAGTGGATGGAGCCGAAGGAACAGCGTAAGATTGATCCTTACATCCTTTACGGCATGGCCGCCGCCGACATGGCGCTGGAAGATGCCGGCTGGCATCCCCAGACCGACGAAGACCAGATCATGACCGGCGTCCTGATCGGCTCGGGCATCGGTGGCCTCGACGGGATCGTCGAGGCTGGCTACACGCTGCGTGACAAGGGCCCGCGCCGTATCTCGCCTTTCTTCATTCCCGGCCGACTGATCAACCTCGTCTCCGGACAGGTTTCGATCAGGCACAAGCTGCGCGGCCCGAACCATGCGGTCGTCACCGCTTGTTCCACCGGCGCGCATGCGATCGGCGACGCAGCCCGGCTGATCATCTTCGGCGATGCCGACGTGATGGTTGCCGGCGGTGCCGAATCGCCGATCTGCCGTATCGGCATGGCAGGCTTCGCCGCCTGCAAGGCGCTGTCGACCCAGCACAACGACAATCCGGAAAAGGCTTCGCGCCCCTATGACCGCGACCGCGACGGTTTCGTCATGGGCGAGGGCGCCGGCGTCGTGGTTCTCGAAGAACTCGAACATGCCAAGGCGCGTGGCGCCAAGATCTATGCCGAAGTCGTTGGCTACGGCCTGTCGGGCGATGCCTATCACATCACCGCGCCCTCGGAAGACGGCGATGGTGCCTTCCGCTGCATGACCATGGCGCTCAAGCGTGCCGGTCTTTCGGCGTCCGATATCGACTATATCAACGCCCACGGCACCTCGACCATGGCCGACACGATCGAGCTCGGCGCCGTCGAGCGGCTGGTCGGCAATGCCGCCTCGAAGATCTCGATGTCGTCCACCAAGTCGGCGATCGGTCACCTTCTCGGTGCCGCCGGTGCCGTCGAGGCGATCTTCGCGACGCTTGCGATCCGCGACAACATCGTGCCGCCGACCCTCAATCTCGACAATCCCGATGTCGAGACGGCGATCGATCTCGTGCCCCATACGGCCCGCAAGCGGGACGTCAATATTGCCCTGTCGAACTCCTTCGGATTCGGCGGAACCAATGCGTCGCTCGTTCTGAAGCGCTACGACGCATAGGCCAAAAGGTTGTGGAGCCTCCATTGCCGGCTGGACATCGCGTCCGGCCGGTACCATTTTCTGAACCTGCTTTTGCCGCATTGATTAGGCAAACAGCAGATTGGATTCCAAGTGATGCAAATGGGGGGTGCGGTTGAGCAATTCCAATAACGTAGGCGAGCTTCCACCTGGTGGACAAGCTAACGGACAACCGAATGGCCAGCCCGCAGGCACGACAGGCAACGGCACACACCGCGGCCCGATCATTCCGAAATCGCCCAATGAGGCACTGAAGCCCGAACGCGTTCCCGACCCGCCGAAGCGCTCGCGCAAGGCACGCAGCCAGGTCATCATCTTCTTCAACTTCCTGATGACCTCGCTTGTCCTGGTCTGCCTTGCTGCAGCCGGCGTCTTCTACTGGGCGATGTCGACCTACAGCGATCCGGGCCCGCTTGCCGCCAACACCAATTTCGTCGTCCGTGAAGGCGCCGGCATTGCCGAGATCGCCAGCAATCTCGAGCGCAACGAGATCATCGAGGATGCCCGTATCTTCCGCTACATAACCGCAGCCAACCTGGGTTATGCGGTATCCTCCGACAATCGCCGCAGCCTCAAGGCCGGTGAATACGAGATCAAGGCGCATGCCTCGATGAAGGAGATCGCCGAACTGCTCGAATCGGGCAAGTCGATCCTCTATTCGGTCACCTTGCCGGAAGGTCTGACGGTGCGCCAGATGGTGCTGAAACTGCAGGAGGACCCGGTCCTGGAAGGCGATCTGCCCGCCCAGCTTCCGGCCGAAGGCAGCCTCAGGCCCGATACCTACAAGTTCTCCCGCGGCACCAAGCGCGCCGAAATCCTGTCGCAGATGCAGGCTGCCCAGCAGAAGCTTGTCGACCAGATCTGGGAGCGCCGCGACCCTGACCTGCCGATCAAGACGAAGGAAGAATTCGTCACACTCGCCTCGATCGTCGAGCGCGAGACGGGCAAGGACGACGAACGCGCCCATGTGGCCTCGGTCTTCATCAACCGTCTGCAGAAGGGCATGCGGCTGCAATCCGACCCGACGATCATCTATGGTCTGTTCGGCGGTGACGGAAAGCCTTCTGACCGTCCGATCTACCGCTCCGACCTGCAGAAGCAGACGCCCTACAATACCTACCTGATCAAGGGCCTGCCGCCGACGCCGATCTCCAATCCCGGCCGTGCGGCACTTGAGGCCGTTGCCAACCCATGGCGTACCAAGGACCTCTATTTCGTTGCAGACGGCACTGGCGGTCACGTCTTCGCCGCCACGCTGGAAGACCACAATGCCAATGTGAAGCGTTGGCGCCGGATACAGACCGAAAGCACTACCGGCACGTCCGGTGGCAGCAATGCGGAAGAAATCATCGACGGCCAGCCGGATGGTGACGAGGCCGAGAAGCCGCCGAAGGGCAATTGAACGTTTTCGCAAGACTTTGGTCCGGCAGTCCGCCCATCCTCCCGAGCGGCGGCTAATCTGGGGTAAATTGAATGACATTGCAGTCGATGACCGGGTTCGCCCGCGCAGAAGGTGCGAGCGGACGCAGCCGCTTCGTCTGGGAACTGAGATCGGTCAATGGCAAGGGGCTCGACCTGCGCCTTCGCCTGCCGCCCGGTCTCGAACGGCTGGAGCCGGATGTCCGCAAGCTTACCGCCGAGGCGCTCGCCCGCGGCAATATCCAGGCGACGCTCTCGGTCTCGGTGGACGACACGCGGATGGAGGCGGTGGTCAATCGCGATGCGTTGACCGCCGTGCTGGCTCTGCGCAACGAACTCAAGGACGTCATCGATCCGGCGCCGCTGCGCCTCGATACGCTGATCTCGATCCGCGGCCTCGTCGATATCCGCGAGCAGGAGGATGGCGAGGATGCGCTTCTCGCCCGTGACGCGGCGATCCTGTCGGGTCTGTCCAAGGCGCTCGCAAATCTTAGGGAGATGCGCGAGAGGGAAGGGGCAGCCCTTCGCTCCGTGCTTGCCGCCCATGTCGCCCGTATCGCGGAACTCACCCATCTCGTGGAGGCGGATCCGGCCCGCACGCCGGACGAGATCGCGAGGAAGCTCACCCAGCAGGTCGACCAGCTGCTGCAGGACAAGGCCGGGCTCGACCGCGACCGCCTTTATGCCGAAGTAGCGCTTCTCGCCACCAAGGCGGATCTGCGCGAGGAGATCGACCGGCTGAAGGCGCATGTGGCAGCTGTCGGCGAGTTGCTGCAGAATGGCGGCCCGATCGGCCGCAAGCTGGACTTCCTTGCACAGGAATTTAACCGGGAATCGAATACAATCTGTTCCAAATCCAATTCCGCTGCTGTAACGGCTGCAGGCATCGAACTGAAAGTGGTCATCGACCAGTTCCGCGAACAGGTCCAGAATCTGGAGTAGAAGATGAGCCCGGCACAAGCGACCCCGTCCGACAAGGCAGACACGAAGATTGCCCGGCGGGGCTTGATGCTGGTTCTGTCCTCACCGTCCGGCGCCGGCAAGTCGACCATCGCCGGCAATCTCCTGCGCGACGACCACAGTCTCGAAATCTCCGTCAGCGTCACCACCCGTGCCAAGCGGCCAAGCGAAATCGCCGGCAAGCATTATCACTTCATCACCATCCCGCAATTCGAGCGCATGCGCGACAATGGCGAGCTTCTGGAATGGGCTGAGGTCCACGGCAATTTCTACGGCACGCCGCGCGAGCCGGTGGAACAGGCGATGGCCGAGGGGCGCGACATGCTGTTCGACATCGACTGGCAGGGTGCGCTGCAACTGCAGGACAAGATGAAGGCTGACATCGTCTCGATCTTCGTCCTGCCGCCGACCATGACCGAGCTCCAGTCGCGCCTGCACCGCCGTGCGGAGGATTCAGAAGAGGTCATCCGCACCCGGCTTCTCAATTCCCGCGCCGAGATCGAGCATTGGCGCGAATATGACTATGTCATCGTCAACGACGATCTCGACGAGGCCTTCGGCCACGTCAACTGTATCGTCAATGCCGAGCGGGTGCGCCGCGACCGCCGCCACGGCCTGTTCGATTTTGTCGCCAATCTTCTGACCGAAGAGCCGAAGCTCTGACCATTCAGGCGAGTTGCGGGCGGGCGAGGAGCCCGTTCAGCCGGCGCCATCCTTCATAGACTATCGCACAGGCGGCCAGCGTCAGCGCCACGATCGGCACGAATGCGGCGATGTTGAACATGCCCATCCGGTCCAGCCAGAAGGCGATCAGCAGCATCAGCGTCTGGTGCAGGACATAATAGGTCAGGATCGCCTTGTTGAGATATTGCAGGGCCCTGGGGCGCCAGTCGCGCAGCATCTGGGCATAGCCGAGGATCGCGACGATCATGCACCAGCGGAAAGGCCCAAGGACCAGATTGCCTGCAATCGAGTTCCACGTGTCGTGATCTCCGAGTGGAGCCATGCTGAACTGGTAGAGCAGCGCCGGCACACAGCAAAGCGCGACGATCAGCGCCGGCCTGCGCATCCTGCCAAGCTGCTGCCAGAATTCCTCCTGCCGGCCGAGGAGAACTCCGCCCAGGAAGCAGGACAGGTAGAGCCCGTGGGAATACCAGTCGTTGACGAGATTGGTCGTCGGCGGGAAGTGTGGGCGCAGGACAACGCGAAGCAGCACGAACAATGCTGCCGGCCAGAACAACAGGCCTGCGCCCCGGAGCAAGGCGGCCAGCCATGTGCCTGCGGCCGGTATTCTGTCGTGCGCCATTGAGACCAGCAATGCAAGCAGCGCCGTATAGACCCACAGATAGGCGAGATACCACAGATGCTCCATTCTGACGATCACATGCTGGCCACCGTCCGGCAGATCGAAAGGTGACAGCGTCAGATAGCGGGCGAATACCTCGAAAATTCCGATCTGCATCCCGGCCACGCCGTTGAAATAGACGTAGAGCTGCGGCGGGATGAGCAGGGCGATGCCGATGAGAAGCGGAAATAACAACTGCCTCGATCGCCGGCTTCTCAACTCCGTCGCCGAGATGCGCTCCAGGGCGAAGGCCGTCGCCACGCCCGAAATCAGGAACAGCAAACTCATCCGCCATGGATGACTGAGAAGATGAATGATGTCGAAATAAATATTGCTGTCGGGCGCCTTCAGGAAAAACTCCCTGCTACCGTACATTAGGCTTACATGATAAATGATTAAAAGCAGAAAAACGGAAATACGCACCAGATCAAGCTCGTGTCGACGTGCCATTTGATCTACCCCAGTCCAATATTAAGTCCCCAAGCTGGAAGTATCATGGGTGGGTTTTATTAGTGTGAATCTATATCGCGTCTATGTACATTAGTAATTGCTAACTGTCTGGGCGGCGCTACTGATATCAAGGGGAGGCGGCCACCGATGGCCGGTCTCTTCGTTTACATCAGGTATTGGATGTGCAGCCGGCCGTGATGCGTCGAGACCGAGACATGTGCCTCGACACCGAACACGTCGGCAATCAGCGTCTCGGTCAGGATCTCGAAGGGCGGGCCGCAGGCCACCAGTTTTCCCGCGGACAGAACCGCGATCCGGTCGCAGAAGCGGGCGGCGAGGTTGAGGTCGTGGATCGCGACCACCGTGGTGACCGGTAGCTCTGCCACGAGCCGCAGGATGTCGATCTGGTGCTGGATATCGAGATGGTTGGTCGGTTCATCGAGGATCAGCACGGACGGAGACTGCGCCAGCGCCCGCGCCAGCTGCACCCGCTGGCGCTCGCCGCCGGAGAGCGTGTGCCACGATTGCTCCCGCCGGTCCTGGAGGCCGACGCGGGACAGTGCCTCATCGACCTGCCGGTCGTCCTCCTGCGTCCAGGGCGAGAGTGCCGAGCGATGCGGCGTGCGGCCGAGCTTCACCACATCGACCACGTTGACATGTGCCTCCGTCATCGAATGCTGCTCGACGACCGCGACGCGCCGGGCAAGTTCCCGCCGCCCGAAACTGCCGATCGCCCGGCCGTCCAGACTGACGTTGCCTTCCGCCGGGCCGCGCAGCCCCGCAAGCAGCCGGATCAGCGAGGATTTTCCCGAGCCGTTGGGGCCGATCAGCCCGAGCGTCTGCCCGGCCTCGACGGACACGGAAATGCCGTCGACGATCACCTTGCGGCCGGCCAGGAAACGGACCGCATGGGCGGCAAGTATCGCCTCGGCGCTCATGCGGGTCTCCTTGCACGGTAGAGGATGACGGAGAAGAACGGCACGCCGACCAGTGCTGTGACCACACCGATCGGCAGCACCTGCGGCGCGATGATGATGCGCGAGACGATATCGGCAACCACCATGAACAGTGCGCCGGTCAGCGCGCAGGCGGGCAGCAGCCGCATATGGCCGGGCCCGACGACGAAGCGGGCTGCATGCGGAATGACGAGTCCGACGAAGCCGATGGCACCGACCATGCTGACCATGGTGGCCGTCATCAGCGCGGTGACGAGAAGCAGCAGGGCGCGTACCCGGCCGACAGCGATGCCGAGCGAACGGGCGGCATCCTCGCCGAAGGTGAAGGCATCGAGCGCCCGCGAATGCCAGATGCAGACGACGAGCCCGACGGCGACGACGATCGCGGCAAGCGCCACGTCGGGCCAGCGGACGCCGGAAAAGCTGCCGAGCAGCCAGAACATCACGCTGCGCGCCTGTTCGGCATTGGCCGAGGTCGAGACGATATAGGAGGTGAGCGCATTGAACAGCTGCGAGGCGGCGACGCCCGCCAGAATGGTGCGGTCTGCCGTCTGTCGCCCGGTCGTCAGCACGATGACGAAGGCGAAGGCGAGGATCGCCCCGGCAAAAGCGCCGGCCGAAAGCGAGATCGCCCCGCCGCCAAGCCCCAGCAGCATGACCGAAACCGCGCCTGTGGAGGCACCGGCCGAAACGCCGAGCACATAGGGTTCGGCCAGCGAGTTGCGTAAGAGCGACTGCAGGATCGCACCCGACAGCGCCAGCGCCGCGCCGCAGAAGGCGGCAAGCAGCGAGCGTGACAGGCGGTAATCCCAGATCACCGCTTCCTGGATGCGTGGCACCGCGATTGCGGTCAGGCCGAGCCTGTTGGTGACGGCCGCAGCCGCCGTCTTCATCGGGATCGCCATCTCGCCGATTGCAATCCCCGCCGTCATGGCGAAGAGCAAAGCGATGAGGACGAGGAGGGCGCCGGCAGTGCCGGCAGCCCAGACTCTGGTCCGCGATGGCGTCACTGCGACAGGCCGAAGGACTTGATGCCGCGGGCCAGCGTCTCGATGCCGTCGATCGTGCGGATCGTCGGGTTCATCGACTGCGCGTCCATCATCACGAAGCGCCTGTTCTTCACCGCGTCGAGCTGGCTGACGACCGGATCATGTTCGAGGAAATCGATCTTCACCTTTGGGTCGTCGGCGGCATAGCGGCGGCGGTCCATCGTGGCGATGACGATGACGGCCGGATTGGCCTCGGCGATCGTCTCCCAGCCGACCAGTGGCCATTCCTCCTCGGTCGACACGACATTTTTCGCGCCGATCGTCTTCAGGATATAGGCGGGCGCACTGTTCTTGCCGGCGATGAAGGCATCGCCCTTGGTCTCCTTGCTGGAGAACCAGAAGACGATCGGCAGGTTCTTCGCCTCGGCCCCCTTGATCGAGGCGACCGCTGCCGCCTCGCGCGCCTTGAGATCGGCGGTGAGCTTGTCGCCGCGGTCCTGTACGTCGAAGATCTCGGCCAGTTCATCGATCTCCCGATAGATCAGGTCCATCGTGAAGAGTTCCTTGCGCACCCCGTCGCCGCCATCGGTATTGGTCTTGGCGACGCAATCGGCCGGCGAGATATAGGTGTTGATACCGAGATCGGAAAACTGCTCGCGCTTGCCGACCGAGCCCATCGGACCGACATGCCATTCGAATTCGGCGGCAACCAGATCCGGCTCCAGCCCGACGACCGACTCGAAGCTCGGATCGTTGTCGGCAAGCCGTTTGATCTTCGCATTGGCCTCGGCATATTGCGGCAGTACCGGGCCGACCCAGACGGCGGTGCCGGCGACCTTGTCGGCGAGCCCGAGCGAATAGAGGATTTCGGTCATGCCCTGGCCGATCGAGACGATCTTTCGAGGTGTCTTGTCGAATGTGACCTTCTGGCCGCAATTCTCGATGGTCAGCGGATAGCTGGTCGAGCCTGCGAAGGCGGTGGCGGGAAGAGCCGATGCGGAAAGCGCAAAGAGCGCGGCAATCAAGCCGAGTTTCATGTCCTGTCCTTTAAGAGTGAATGGCTAAGCCGGGATGAAAGGCAGGACGTTGCAGTGCCGCGACCGCGGATTGCATCGGAAACGGCGGGCGACGGCGTCGCTTGCGTCATAAGTCTCTCCCTGCCGGAACACCTCGTCCGGTACTGGTTGGCCTAAGCTGCGGCAGGTCTCCTGACTTGCGGCTCATACGCCCTGTCGTCTCCTTCCCGGCCGGTGAGGCCAGTGGCTGTGACGAAGGGCTCGCCGCTTACAGTTGCGAGGGCAGTCGCGGAATTGGTCGGGGCTGATAGCCCGAAACCTCACCGCATTCCCTTTTCATCTGCGAATGCAGAACCGTAGCGTGTCCTTGATAGGAGACCGTCTGGTGCTTGTCCAGTGATCTTGACTGCACGGCAGGAAGGGGGACCAAAACTCCCGCAGGAGGCTTGACGACCCGCCGTGCATGTGCTGACGTAATAGTATAACGTAACGCGCAATGCAATGGACATCTGTTATGAAAGAGAGACTCCCCGTCACCGTGCTTTCCGGCTTTCTCGGCGCCGGCAAGACGACGCTGCTCAACCATATCCTTGCCAATAGGGATGGGCTGCGGGTGGCGCTGATCGTCAACGACATGAGCGAGGTCAATATCGATGCAGCGCTGGTGCGTGATGGCGGTGCCAACCTCTCCCGTACCGAGGAGCAATTGGTGGAGATGACCAATGGCTGCATCTGTTGCACGCTGCGCGATGACCTGTTGACCGAGGTTCGGGCCTTGGCGGAGCAGGGCAGGTTCGACTATCTGCTGATCGAATCGACCGGTATCGCCGAGCCGCTGCCGGTTGCCGCCACCTTCGACTTCCGCGACGAGAACGGCATGAGCCTGTCCGATGTCGCAAGGCTCGACACGATGGTGACGGTCGTCGATGCCGCCAATCTTTTGAAGGATTACGGTTCCGGCGATTTCCTTGCCGATCGCGGCGAGACGGCGGGCGAGGGCGACAACCGCACCATCGTCGATCTTCTCGTCGAACAGATCGAGTTTGCCGATGTGGTGATCCTCAACAAGATCGGCACGGCAACCGAGGCTGAACGCGACGCCGCGCGAAAAATCATCGTCGCGCTCAATCCGGATGCCAGGCTGATCGAGACCGATTTTGGCAAAGTGGAGCTGAAGGAGATCCTCGGCACGGGGCGCTTCGATTTCGACAAGGCGCAGGAACATCCGCTCTGGTTCAAGGAACTGCATGGCTTCAAGGATCATGTTCCGGAAACCGAGGAATACGGCATCCGCTCCTTCGTCTATCGCGCCAGACAGCCTTTCGAGCCGGAACTCTTCCAGCGCTTCATCGATCGCTCATGGCCGGGCGTGGTGCGGGCGAAAGGCTTCTTCTGGCTGGCGACGCGGCCGAATTTCGTCGGCGAGATCAGCCAGGCCGGTGCGCTTGTCCGCACCGGTCGGATGGGCCTCTGGTGGTCGGCCGTGCCGAAGGAGCGCTGGCCAGACAGCCCGGATTTCCGCCGAATGATGCAGCCCTATCTGCACCCGGTCTGGGGTGACCGGCGCCAGGAGATCGTCTTCATCGGCGCCGATCCGATGGACGAGCGAAAGATCACCGCCGAACTGGATGCATGTCTCGTCGACGCGCCGGCGTTCACACCGGAAAGCTGGAAGAAACTGGCTGATCCCTTTGCCAACTGGGATCGGCAGGCCTCGTAGCGATGATCCGCTCAACTCGCCAGCGTGCCTTCAAAGCGCGTTGGCGAGCGACACGAATTCTTCGACCGAGAGCGTCTCTGCTCGGCGCTGCGGGTCGATGCCGGCCTTGGTAAGCAGTGCCTCTCCGCCGACAGGTTTCAGGCTCTGGCGCAGCATCTTGCGACGTTGGCCGAAGGCGGCATGGGTGATGCGTTCGAGCTTGGCAACGTCGCAGGGCAGGGGATTGGTGCGCGGCGTCAGATGAACGACGGTGGACGTCACCTTCGGCGGCGGAGAAAATGCCTGCGGCGGCACGTCGAACACCATATGCGCATCGGTGCGCCAGCCGGCCAGCACCCCGAGCCGGCCGTAATGGTCGTCATCCTCGTCGGCGACGATCCTGAGGCCCACTTCCTTCTGGAACATCAGCGTCAGGCTGTCCCAGAACGGCGGCCAGACGCCGTCTTCCGGCAGGAGCCAGTTGATCAGCAATTGCGTGCCGACATTATAGGGCAGGTTGGCGATGATCTTCACCGGCCCGCCTTCCGCCCTCTCGGCTGCAAGCGCCTTGAAATCGGTCTTCAGCGCATCGCCTTCGATGACGTCCAGCCTGCCCAGATAATAGTCGGAGACTTCCGCCAGCACCGGAAGCGCACGCGGATCACGCTCGACTGCAATCACCTTTTTCGCACCGAGTGCCAGAATCGCCCGCGTCAGGCCGCCGGGACCGGGGCCGACCTCGAACACGGTGACGCCTTTGAGCGAACCGGCCGAACGGGCAATCTTCTGGGTGAGGTTGAGATCAAACAGAAAGTTCTGCCCGAGCGCCTTTTTGGCATCGAGCCCATGGCGCTGGATGACATCGCGCAGTGGTGGCAGGCCGTCGAGTGTTGCCATCAGGCGGCTCCGCTTTCAGGCTGGGTATTGGTGGCAAGCTGGGCTGCCAGCTTCAACGCCTCGACGAGGCTCGTCTCCCGCGCGATACCCTGGCCGGCAATGCCGAAGGCGGTGCCATGGTCGGGCGAGGTGCGGATGAAGGGCAGGCCGAGCGTCACATTCACCGATGTGTCGAAGCCGAGCGCCTTGGCCGGGATCAGGGCCTGGTCGTGATACATGCAGATGGCCACGTCATAGCGCGACCGCGCCTCGTCGTGGAACATCGTATCGGCCGGCAGCGGGCCGAAGACATGCAGGCCTTCCTCGCGCAGCTTGACGATCGCCGGATGGATGACGTCCTGGTCTTCAAGCCCGATCGCGCCGTCTTCGCCCGCATGCGGGTTGAGCCCGGCGACGGCGATCCGTGGCCGCTCGAGGCCGAACCGGGTCTTCAGGTCGTGGTTGGTCACGCGGCAGGTCTCAAGGATCAGTTCTTCCGTCAATGCGGCCGGAACGGCGCTGAGCGGTATATGGATCGTCACCGGAATGGCGCGCAGCTTCGGGCCGGCCAGCATCATCACCGGCAGAACGTGACGGCCCGTCTCCTTCATCGCCAGATCGGCGAGAAATTCCGTGTGGCCGGGAAACTGGAAGCCGGATTGATAGAGGACCGACTTGGCGATCGGATTGGTGACGACGGCCGAAGCGCGGCCTGCAAAGCAGAGGCTGACTGCCGTCTCTATGGCCGAAATCGTGCCGGCCGCCGTCGCAACATGCGGCTCTCCGGCGGCAACCTCAATGCCGGCCGGCACGGAAAATACGGGCACGGCCTCTTCGAAGATCGATAGGGCATTCTCCGGCGTCGCCTCGCGAACGGGCACATCGAGCCCGAGAAGGGAAGCGCGTGCTGCAAGCACGTCGGCATCGCCGATGAACAGGAAAGGCGGCAGGCCGGTTTCCCGTCTTGCCGCCCAGGCAGAAAGGGTAATGTCGGGGCCGATCCCGGCGGGATCGCCCTGGGTCAGCGCAAGCGGGCGAACGGGCGCCATGAATACTCCGGCAGGGCGGTCAGCCCATTATTTCAGATCGATTTGTGCCTTGGAGCGCAGATCATCGAGATATTTCTTGCTGTTCGGATCGGCACCCGACTTTTCCGCCTTGGTCAGGTCTTCTTCGCGGAAGACGGCTTCTGCAGCAAGGTCGTCGGAAACCTGACGCTGGTTGCAGACGGCAAGGAATTCCACGCCGCGGTCGGTCACCTTCGTCGCCGTCGTGCCGTTCTTGGCATTCTCGATCAGCGGCTTCCAGTCGTCCGGCAGGTTCGGCGTCATCACACGGCCGAGGTCACGCACGGAGACGTCGAGCATGGTGGCCGCAAAATCCTTGGCCTGGTCGCAGCCCGGGAAACGTGCTCGCGAAGCCTCGGCCTCAGCCTTGCGCTTGTTGAGGATGGCGTTCCGCTTGGCGGCAGGCACGACGAAGATGATCTGCTTCAGCATATATTCGGTCGTAACCGGCTTCTGCTTGTTTTCCATCATCCGGGTGACCAGTTCTTGGTCCGACATGCGGCTGCCGCCGCTGCCATAACGGGCGTTGAGAAGTCGCGGCCAGCTCATCTGCACGGCGATGAAGGCTTTGAAATGCTCGGCGGTAACGCCCGCCTTGTCGAGGATCTGCGTCATCTGAGCAGGCGTCATCTTGTTGCTCGCCGCAAAGCGGGCAAACGAGGCGTCGACGTCATCGGTGCTGACCGACATTTTCACGCGGGCGATTTCCTGACGCTTCAGCATCTCGTCGACCAGCTGGTCACGGGCAACCTTGGCATCCGGCTTCTGCCGCTGCAGGCGCAGAAACGCCATGCGATGCGCCACGTCGGCGCTGGTGATCGGCGTGCGGTTGACGACGGCAACCACGTCGCTCGTGGTCTGCGCTGTCGCAGCGATCGGGCTGACGACAAACGAAGCCGCCAGTGCGGCTGCGGCGATTGCCAGCCTGCGCGTTCCGGTTACTTCAAACATCAGTCCACTCCTCTTGCGCTCGGACGTCCTATGCGGCGTGTGGGCCGCCTCTTACTATATGCCAGCCCGCATGCGCAATCGTTGCGGCAAAACCATGACGCTGCGACATCTGCATCGTCACATCTATGCGATCGGTACCGACCGGCAATCTGCGCCGGCCAGAATGACGATACCAGCCGGGATCAATACTGGTAGGTTTGCCTCTGGTCCTTGTCGTAACCGGACGTCGAGCCGATATTGACGTCGCCGAGCGTCCTGAAGCTCAGGCGGGCGCCGACGCTCCAGCCGTTTGCATCGGTCGTATCGTCGGTCTTGCTCGTGTAGCCGATCGTGAAGATCGTGCATTCGTCCGCATAGCTGAAGCCCAGGCCCTGGCGGATCACCTTGCCCTCGTCGATATCCCAGGTGGCGCGTCCGGCGATCGACCAGTTCTCGTTGATCCGGAAGCTCATCTGATTTTCCAGAATATTCGTCGACGAATCGTCGCCATATTCCGGCTGGGCTGCGACCTTGGTGTAGATCAGCTTGCCGCTGACCCGCGGGGTCTTGTAATCGAAGGCGACATCGGTGCGGCGGACATCGAAATCATCCTTGTCGAAGCGGCTGTTGGTCGACAGGCTGAAGCCCTGCGGCAGATCGATCGCGGCCATCGCGACGAAATCCGACACGTTATCTTCCAGGCCTGAATTGGCGCCGGCATTGACCAGATCGGCGGTCGCGAACGAGTTCTGACCCGCAATCTGATAGGATTGGCCGAAGATGCCGCGCAAGCCCACGCCATTGTCGAACGAACCGGTATAGCGGAAGCCGACATTGGCGCGCGTGCCGCCTTCAATCCGGTCGTAACCGGAGAATTTGTCACGTTCGAAAAGATTGGTGGCGTCGAACACGAAGCTCTGTGCGTCCTCGTTCGGCAGGCGACCGGCAAGCTGCTCGTCCGGACGCACGTAAAGCTGTGCGATCGGCTCGATGATGTGGCTGCTGCTGCCTGCGGTGATGAGGAACGGATAGCGTGCCTCAAGACCGGCGGTCGCCATGTAACGGGCGCTCGTACCATCCTCGAGGCTTTCCGAATATGGCACACCGGCGCCGGACGAGGTGCTGTTCACACCATCTCCGCGCAGTGCCAGAAGCGGCGTGAGCTGCAGGCCTTCATCGGTCGTGAAGGTGCGCTTCCACTCGGCCTCGGTGGTGATGCGGCTGTAGCTGCCCTCAAGACCGGGGATGCGATAGTCGCTGCCTTCGAAATAGTTGTCGTCGGAACGGCGCGACAGGTTGGTCAGGTTCGACGTAATCGACAGCTGGCCACCAGCCACGGGTTCGGGCGCATACCAGCTGTAATCGATGACCGGATAGACGATCGCCTGCTGGCGTTCCAGAAGGCTGGTCTTGGCGTCGTCCTGCACGTCGAAATAATAGCTGTGCAGGTCGAAATAGTTACGCGTGCCAAGACCGGTCAGATAGGCCTCGTTCTTGAACGTTTCTTCGTTCACATCCTGCAGATTGTAGGTGCGCGAGAAATTGTTGTCGCTCTGCACCATCGCGTTCCAGCCGAACGTCCAGCGCGGATTGATCTGGAACTCGCCCTTGGACGCAGCCATCACGCGTACATCCGCCGAGCGGTCTGCCGTGTTGGCGTCGAAGGCTCCGGGATTTTGCTGGTCGATGCCGGCAAAGCGGAACGTATGATCACCATTATCGAACCGGTTGCGCAGCTCACCTTCGACGAGCAGACCCTGGTTGGAATAGTAGGTCGGCGTGATCGTCGCATCCATGCTTGGCGAGAAGACATGGTAATACGGTATGCTGACGCCGAAGCCGAGATTGTCCGATGCGCTGAAGCGCGGGAACAACAGACCGGATTTGCGCTCGACGGTTTCATCGGGAACGGTCACCGGGAAGGGCAGCTTGCCGAGCGACATTCCGAACAGTTCGAACTGTGCATTTTCCAGCCGGATCGTGTGGGTCTGGCCGTTACGGATGACGCGCTGGGCCTTGACTTGCCAAAGCGGCGCCTTGCCGGGCGTGCTCATGCAGGGCAGGCATGCCGTATAGACGGTGTTGTTCAACACCATCACATCGGTACTCTGCCGCTCGGCGCTCTCGGCAACCAGACGGGTATTGTCGGTCGTCTCGACGCGCAGCGAATTGAGGAAGCCCTGGCCGAAATCGTTCGTCACGTCCAGCTGGTCGGCATAGACGCGCGTACCCGCCGGCTCGATCACTTCGATATTGCCGGTCGCCATCACATGGCCGGTCTTCTGGTCGTAATCGACCTTCTGCGCCACCATGCGGTACTTATTGTAATAGATCTGCACGGCGCCACGCGCGGTGACGACCTGAGTGTCCTTATTGTAGATGAGCTCGTTGGCACGAAGCAGCATCTTCGCATTGTTATCTGCCTGCACGGGAAGGATATCCTTCGCGTAGACGACATCGGTCGTCACGCCGGATACGATCACAGACACACCTGTCAGCAGGGCGGCGGCAAGCCGTCTTATATTTCCGCGGTTACTGACCGCCACTAGCCGTCCTCCTGATGAAGCAAAATCGTTGCCCCCACTGCCGTTGCGACGATGACCGGAATCCAGACCGCCACCAACGGAGGAATCGCTCCGCTGCTTCCGAACGCCTTTACCAATACGCTGACGACATAAAGCACGAAGCCAGAAACTATTCCACCCAGAATCATAGACCTGGACTGGGCGAAGCGACTGAATTTTAACGACACTGTTGCAGCAATGAGAGTCATGGCCACGAGCAGGATCGGCAACGACAGAAGCGAGTGGAACTGTGTTTCCAGCGCTTTGGTTGAGATGCCGTATGACTTGCTGACCTTGATTTTCCGGGAAAGATCAAGAAACGCAACACTTTCCGGCTGCTCGAGGCTTTCCTGGATATATTCCTGTTTCAGATTGGTACGCACCTGCGCCGTCGGTTTGCGAACCGGAATCTCGCCCGGCCGATTCTCGAGCACGTCGGTAAGAAGCCAGTAACCATGTTCGAGCTTTGCTGTGCGTGCATCCTGTCGCAGGATCACCGAACCGTCCTTGTCGAAGTGGAAAACCACGACGTCGAGAAGCTCGGTTCCCTTGTCCTGATAGCTCTTGCCGCCGATGATCACATCCTCGTCGCCGCTGATCTGGCGGATCCACGGAACGAACTTGCTCGACTTTGCCCGGTTGCTCGACTGGCGCCAGGAGGTCTCCATCGACACCGATTCGCGCTGTCCCCACGCACCCAGCGGATTGATGACGAACAGTGTCACGAGCCCGATCAGGAACGAGCCGACGATGATCGGGAAGATGAACTGCCAGACCGATATGCCGGCGGCGCGCGTCACCACAAGTTCATAACGGCGGTTGAGCGCGATCAGGACGGTCATGCCGATGAACAGGCTGAGCGTCGGGATCGTCTGCTGCAGGATCGAGGGCAGGCGCAGTGCCGTCATCGCCAGCGCGCCGAGCACGCTGTACTGATCGAGACCCGACAGGCGGCGCGTCGTCTCACTGAAATCGGCGAGGAAGATGATCGCGCTGACACCGACCATGAACCAGAAGGCCGTGATCATGTAGCGGCGGAAGAAATAGCGGCCGAGCGTGGAGAAGATCATGCGGCATTCTCCCCGGACTTCTGCGAGCGCGTTAACCGGCGCCGCAACAGGCTGCCGAGGCGATTGAAGCCCTGCGTGACGAAGCGCGGTATATGAAGCTGGCGATGGGTGGCCAGCATGTAGATTGCGACCGCCGAGGTCCCCAACGGTACGGCATAGACGAACGGGACATAGCTGGCGCTGCGTTCCGACAGGTTGGTGACCGAAAAGCCGGCCCAGCGCAACGCGAAGGCGATAACCAGTGCCCAGATCATCGGATGGACGCGGGCCTGGCGGTGCGAACGGCTGCTGCCGGCAATCACCAGCGAGACGAATGCGAAAGCTATCGGATAGAGCCAGTCCGTCAGGCGACGATGCAGTTCCGACCGGAAGCTGCCCGGCGAACGCTTGACGATTGCGTCATCCGTGTCGGGATCGAGCAGGAAGCTCAGCGGCCGGTCGGCAGCATAGAGAGGCGGGCCGCCATCATCGGATTTGGTCATCGCCGAGAGGTCGAACGCATAGGAATCGAACTTGACCACCGAGATGCGGCCGTCCTGCGTCTTGCGATCGACTTCACCGTCGCGCATCGTCAGCGATGTTCCGCCCGGATCAACCAGGCCTTCCTTGGCGTAATAGATGAGATCTGAGGTCGGGTCGCGATAATCGACCACGACCAGGCCTTTCAGCAACCGTCCGGAATGGCGCTCGGATATCTGCACATAGAGGCCCGGCTCGATGCTGCGGAACGTTTTTTCCTCGATGACCGACGAGAGCAGGTCGGCATAGGCGGCGGCGGCCAATTGTCGGACGCCCAGTCGCGATTCCGGTTCGACGAAATTGGTCACTGCAAAGGAGAACATCCCGAGCAGAACGGAAATGAGGATGACGGGACGGTAGATGATGCTGCGGCTGGCACCCGCCGCGTCGATCACCGGCAGTTCCGAGTCGTTGTTCATCGCCGTCAGCGTCTGGGTGATGCCGATGACCAGGGCAAAAGGCAGAACGACGGGAAGGATCGTCGGCAGGATGAGGCTTGCAAGCACCATGAACGAGCCCATCGACTGGCCCGTATCGGTAACCAGGTTGATGCGCCCGAGCACCTGGATGGTCCAGATGATGGTCAGCACCGGAACGAGTGCGACCAGAAACATCTGGAAGATCCGGCGCAATATGTAAGTTTCGAGAAGCTTCATTCCCGTCCGACATCTTTGCTGCCCGTCATCCCGTGATGACGCCGAGCCTATCTAAGTGATCCAAGTGGCCTTTGCGACAGATGCCACGTCACAAAAATGTTGGCTAGCCGCCTTTTATTTTTTGTTGTGACATTTCAAATCGCCGAAGGATGGTGCCTATCCCTCACCGATATTGCCTCGGGCTTGCGTTGACCGCCGAAAGGGTGAAGATCAGCAGCCTGTTGTGAATGAAAATGCGTGGAGTGCCAATGTCTGTCCAACTGAATATCTCTTTTGCAAAATCATCCCCCCTCACCAATGCTCTGGCCATCCAGCTCGCCCTTGCCGGCGGCGAGCCGGCATCAGGTATAGCCGAAGCCGATCCGCAGGGTGTCGGTGCGCGTGCGGCCGGGATCGCAAAGTTTTCCGCAAAGGCGATGACGGTGCTGGACGTGATTGCGCCTCACGGTTCCGATGCCGACCGGCTGGCGGTGATCGGCCTTGGAAAGGCCGATGCGCTTGTCGCCTATGACTGGCTGCGCGCCGGCGGCACGGCCGCCGCAAGCCTGAAGGCGGCAAAGAAGGCGGTGGTCTTCCTCGACGTGCCCGGTCTCGACGTCACCGCCGAACAGGCTGCCGATTTTGCCCTCGGCATGCTGCTGCGCGCCTATGCCTTCGACGCCTACAAGACGAAAAAGAAGGATGATGACGAAAAGCCGAATGTGGTGGATGTGAAGATCGTCATGGCAGGCCATGCTGCCGCCAAGAAGGCCTTCGCCAAGGCAGAGGCTGTAGCCGGTGGTGTGGTACTCGCCCGAGATCTGGTCAACCTGCCGCCGAACGTGCTCGGTCCGGTCGAATTCGCAGACAAGGCCAAGGAGCTGGAAAAGCTCGGTGTGACGGTGGAAATTCTCACCGAAAAGGAAATGAAGAAGCTCGGCATGGGTGCGCTGCTCGGCGTCGCTCAGGGATCGGTGCGGCCGCCGCGGCTTGCCGTCATGCACTGGAACGGCGGCAAGGCCAAGGAGCAGCCGGTCGCCTTCATCGGCAAGGGTGTCGTCTTCGATACCGGCGGCATTTCGATCAAGCCCGGTGCCGGCATGGAGGACATGAAGGGTGACATGGGCGGTGCCGCCGCCGTCATCGGCCTGATCCACACGCTCGCCGCCCGCAAGGCCAAGGTCAACGCGATCGGCGTCTTGGGCCTTGTGGAAAACATGCCGGACGGCAATGCCCAGCGTCCCGGCGACATCGTGACCTCCATGTCGGGTCAGACGATCGAGATCATCAATACGGATGCCGAGGGACGCCTCGTGCTCGGTGATGCGCTGTTCTATACCAAGGAGCGCTTCAAGCCACGCTTCATGGTCAATCTCGCGACGCTGACCGGCGCGATCGTCGTCGCACTCGGCAATGCCCATGCCGGCCTGTTCTCCAATGACGATGCACTCTCCGCTCAGCTGACCGCCGCGGGCGAGGCGACTCAGGAAAAGCTGTGGCGCATGCCGCTCGGCAAGGAATACGACAAGATCATCGATTCCCGCTTTGCCGACATGAAGAATAGCGGCGGCCGCCAGGCAGGTTCGATCACTGCGGCGCAGTTCCTCAAACGCTTCGTCGGCGATACCCCGTGGGCGCATCTCGACATTGCTGCCACCGCACTCAATTCGCCGCAGAGCGAAATCAACCAGTCCTGGGCATCCGGTTACGGCGTGCGCCTGCTGGACGAATTGGTCCGGGCGAATTACGAGGGCTGATGACCGAAGTTCTCTTCTACCACCTGACCGAATCGAAGCTCGAGGACGCGCTGCCGGCGCTCCTCGAAAAAAGCGTCGAGCGCGGCTGGAAGGTGGTGGTCCAGACCAATGATGAAGCGCGCCGGGACATGCTCGACGCGCATCTATGGACCTTTCGCGATGAAAGCTTTCTGCCGCATGGGACAGATGCCGCTGCGATGGCAGAGGCCCAGCCGGTGCTTTTGACGGCAGGGGCGGAAAACGGCAATTCAGCCACAGTCCGCTTCCTCGTCGACGGCGCCGAACCGCCGCCGCTCGAGCCCTACGAGCGTGTCGTCTTCATGTTTGACGGCTACGACCAGATCCAGCTGGAATCCGCCCGCGCCGAATGGAAGCGCCTGAAGGGTGAGGGGCATGCGCTGACCTACTGGCAGCAATCGCCCGAAGGCCGCTGGGTGAAGAAGGCCTGACAGGCCTCCTTCTAAGGCCGCTCTGTTCAGTTCGTCGCAGCGAGCGGCTTGGTAACCGTCGAGGCAACCAGCATGTCGGTCGACGGCTTGCCGTATTTCAGCTGTACCACCTTGTAGCCTTCGGAGCGCAATTGCGTCAGCAGTGCCGGCAGCATGGCGGCGGTGCGCGGATGAATGTCATGCATCAGGATGATGCCCTTGCGATGCGCGCGCAGCGCGTCCATCGTGCGTGTCGCAACGGCCGCCGGCGTGTCCCTGAAATAGTCCTTCGAATCGACCTGGACATCCATCACCACCATCTGGTGGCTACCGACCCACTGCCTCAGCTTCTTCGAATCGGCAAGATAGGGGAAGCGGAAGAAGTCTGCCTCGACGCCGGTCGCCGCCTCGACGGCCTTGCGGCCCTTCTCGATCTCGGCCACCGCATTGTCATACGACATATGGGCGAGGTCGGGATGCGCATAGGTGTGGCTGCCGATCGTATGGCCTTCGGCCACCACCTCGCGGGCGATTTCCGGATGCGCCTTGGCCATCTCGCCGACCATCATGAACGAGGCCTTGACCCCGAACTGGTCGAGCGTGGCGAGAACGCGCTCGGTCCTCTTCGGCATCGGGCCGTCATCGAAGGTCAGAACCACTTCCTTGTCGCGCAGCTTGATGTCGGAAATCGACTCCACCGTCATTTCGCGACCGGCAAGCCCGCCTATCTTGCTGAGCCTGCCCCAGGCCGCCGGGGTGAGGGCTACCGGAGACTTCGGATCATCCTTCGGTCTCAGCGAGCCGCCGGCATCGCCCGCCGCAAAGGCGGTCTTCAACGCCGCGCCGTCGACCGGAGGCTTGCTCGCGCAGGAGGAGAGGAGGCTGACGACAAGAACAGCGGCACAGGCAGCACGGACCGGCATGAAAAGCTTCTCGATGAAAAATGACGCGGGAATCGGTTACCGCGATCTTTCGTCGAACATGGTTAACGGCCGGTTATCGCGACGCCGCTCCGGCCTTTGCCGGCGAGGTTTCAGGCGAGATCTGTCTGAACGAAATCGGCCCCGACATAAATCAACGGCACGCGTGCCGATCTCGCGCCAGCATAGGAAAAGCAGTCACCGAAATTGAGCTTCGCCGGATGCCGCCCCTTGCCGTAACGAGCAAAGGCGTCGAGGGCGACGGAGGCGGTCTCGCGGGTTGCCGGAACGACCTCGACTTTCAATTCTTCCAGAAATCTTTCGACCAGCGAAGCGGCCTCCGCCACTTCGATGCGGCGTTTACCCGCAAGCACCGTAGTCGCCTCGAAGATCACCGTCGGAGACACATAGAACGTCGTCTCGGTGGAGGCGAGTGCTGAGGCGATGCGGGCGAAATCGGGACCATTGATGAAATACTCAATGATTGCCGAGGTTTCGAGAAACATCAGTTGCCCCACATATCGTCGAGAAATTTCTTCTCGTTGAAGTCAGGGTTGAAACTCCCCATCGACTGGTATTCCCGCTGCAGTGCTTGGAGCCTATCCGCGCGTGTCGCCCGATTCTCTGCCTGCTCGGCTTCTTTTGACGGCTCACCCACCACCCGCTCCAATGCCTGTCGCACGGCATCCTGCTTGGTCGGCGCGTTCAAAACCTTGCGTGCGCGTTCTGCAAGTGCGTCGAGTTCTTCATTGGTCAGGTCGAGAGCCATGACGGTGCCTCAGCGAGATAGACCTTCAAGATAGTGTATCTCGCTGGAGGCGACAACCGGAGCGGCGGAGTTCTGACGCTTGCCTCTAACCCTTCATGATCGTCTGGCGCAGGAAACTGTAGCCCATTGCCCGGCGCTCGGCCATTTCGGTCGTGTCGCCGGCACCACCATGGCCGCCCGAGCCGTATTCGCGGAAGAAGGGCTCATGTCCGGCATCGATCAGCCGCTTGGCAAACCGCCTTGCATGGGAAGGGTGCACCCGATCGTCGTTGGTCGAGCTTTCGATATAGATCGCCGGATAGCTGATCTCGCTCTTCGGCTTCACCTGATGCAGCGGCGAATAGGTGAGCATGGCGTTCAGCTCGTCGGCCACGTCCGGATTGCCGTATTCGTCCATCCAGGCCCGCCCTGCGGGAAACACATGGAAGCGTGACATGTCGATTACCGGCACCGAGGTCCACACCGCGCCGAAATCATTTGGGTAACGTGTCGCCATCACGGCCGTCAGCAGCCCGCCATTGCTGCCGCCATTGCAGGCGATCCGCGATGGCTTGGTAAAGCCGCGGGCGACGAGATCGCGGGCAACGGCGACGAAATCCTCGAACGCCTTGTGGCGGCCCGAACCCTTGGCGACCGTATGCCAGTCGGGACCAAGTTCGCCGCCGCCGCGGATATAGGCCTGCACGAAGGCGCCGCCCTGGTTGAGCCACAGGCCGAAGGCGCCGGAATAGACCGGCGACAGCGACACGCCGAAGCCGCCATAGCCATACATCAGCACCGGCAGTTCGCCCTTGGTCCAGTGCTTTGGCAGCACGATGTGATAGGGCACCTTGGTGCCGTCCTCGGAGACCGCCTCGAAAAGCTCCGACACCATGCCATCGGCATCGAAATAGGCCGGCGACGTACCGATCGGCACCAGGTCAAGCGGCATGTCGTGGCGGGTCAGGTCGAGCCGGTAGGCGGTGGCGGGAAGCAGGAAGCCCTGGCCGACGACGGTCAACACCTCTTCGCCGAGCGTCAAATCGGCATCGAGCTGGCGGAAGCTGACGGTCTGGAGTTCTGCCGGAAGAGCGA
This sequence comes from Neorhizobium sp. NCHU2750, assembly GCF_003597675.1. NCBI lineage: Bacteria > Pseudomonadati > Pseudomonadota > Alphaproteobacteria > Hyphomicrobiales > Rhizobiaceae > Neorhizobium > Neorhizobium sp. NCHU2750. The sequence continues at coordinate 1,050,242 of NZ_CP030827.1, forward strand.
GCTCCTGCGCAGACGGATCGGTTTTCGTCAGGTCCACGAGAAAGAGCTTCGGCACCATCCGGTCGGAGACGATGAACACCGCCCAGCTCTTCAGCAGGATGAACTGCGATACCGACTGGCCGTCCTTGGGTGAAAACAGCACGCGTGCATTGGTGAGCGGTTCTTCTCCGAACGGATGAAAATCCTGCAGGACGAGCGTGCCTGTCGGATAGCGCTCGTCGGTCTTCGCCCGCCAGAGCGCGTGGGTGTGGTTGAAATCGCTGTCGCTCTCCACCGGCAGGTCGAGGCGCACGATGTCTCCGGAGGTGTTTCGGATATGCACGCTCGCCTTGCCGATCTCATGGCCGACGGTGAAAAACTCGATCTTTGCCTCATCCGGCTTGCCGCCCCAGAACAGCGGGTCGATGAAGCTTGCCGCGCCATAGACATCGTCCATGCCGGCCTGAAACAGGATCGGTGCATCCTTGGGGTCGACACCACGCTTGAGGACGCGGCCGACGCGCGGCCAGCCGGAGCGCGTGGCGGAAAATTCGTCGATCGAGCCGAAATAGGCGATCTCGTCGGGCGAAATCCACGAGGCATGCGCCCGCGCCGGCGGCGTGTCGAAACCGCCTTCGACAATCCTTTTCGCTTCCGTATCGAATTCGACCAGCCGCAATTGGTCCGAACCGCCATCGGAGAGGATCATCATTACGCGGGTCGGCTCATAGGGCGAGGTGATGGCACCGGAATAGATCCAGCGCTTGCCTTCGCTGAGACAGAAGGCGTCGAAATCGAACACGGTTTCCCAGGCCGCATCGTGGCGCGGCTCCTGATCGGCCGGCAGCCGGCGCCAGATGCCGAGCGGATTGTCCTTCGAACGGTGAAAATCGAACAGCCACCGGCCGCGCCGCGTCGGCACGATCAACCGGTCCTCGCGCTCGATCATCGCCTTCAACTGATCGCGGTCGGCGGCAAATTCGGGTGTACGGAATTGTCGGTCGGACCTGTCATTCTGTTCGCTGACGAAGGCGATCGTGTTTGGGTCGTTGTCGGTTTCGAGAAACAGGTTCATCGCGGGCTCCGCCTGGGTAAGGGAAGCCTCTACCTAGGGATCACGAAGGGCGGTGGCAACCGTGATCGAGGGCAATCACCCCGCCATCGCCTCTTCATATTCGGAGGAGAGCATCAGCCATTCTTCTTCGGCAGCGGAAAGCTTTGCCGCCGCTTCGCCGCGTTCCTTGGCCTTGGCTGCTGCCTTGGCAGGGGCCTTCTCGTAGAGCGCCGGGTCTGCAAGTTCCTTATCAAGTCCCTGAATCTGCTTCTCAAGCTTGGCCGTCAAGGATTCGATTTCGTTGATCTTTTTCTTCAACGGCGCAAGCGAGGCGCGTCTGTCGGCATTCGCCTTGCGCTGGTCGGCCTTCGACACGCTGTCGTCGCCAGCCGTCGTAACCTTCTCGTCTTTCTTGCGGCCGGCCGCCACGATCAGGTCGCGATACTCTTCCAGATCGCCCTCGAACGGCTTCACCGTCCCTTCGTTGACCAGCCACAGCCGGTCGACGGTCGCTTCGATCAGATGGCGGTCGTGCGAGATCAGGATGACGGCGCCGTCATAGTCGTTCAGCGCCTCAATCAGCGCCCGGCGGCTGTCGATGTCGAGATGGTTGGTCGGTTCGTCGAGGATCAGCAGGTTCGGCGCATGGAAGGCGGCAAGCCCCATCAAGAGCCGCGCCTTTTCGCCACCCGACAGATCCTTGGCGGCCGTCGCCATCTTTTCAGTCGCAAGCCCCATCTGGGCGACGCGGGCACGCACCTGCGCTTCGCCTGCCAGCGGCATCAGCCGACGCACATGATCGACCGGCGTTTCGTTGGGAACCAGATCGTCCAGCTGATGCTGGGCGAAGAAGCCGATCGACAGCGACGGCGCAAGCTTCATCTCGCCGCCATCGAGCCCGAGCCGGCCGGAGATCAGCTTGGCGAAGGTCGATTTGCCGTTGCCGTTCGAGCCGAGCAGCGCGATGCGGTCGTCATTGTCGATGCGAAGCGTGATGTTCTTGAGGATCGGCTGGCCGGGCGTATAGCCGACAGCGCCCTTGGAGATCGACACGATCGGCGAGGCCGGCTGCTTTTCCGGTGCGGGAAACGTGATCGGCTGCACATGGTCCTCGACCACGGCCGCGACGGTTCCCATCCGCTCCAGTGCCTTGATGCGGCTCTGCGCCTGCCGCGCCTTGGTCGCCTTCGCGCGAAAACGGTCGATGAAGCTCTGCAGGTGCTTGCGGGCGGCGTCGTTCTTCGCCTTCGCCTTCATCTGCAATTCGTCGTTCTCGGCCTTCTGCCGCTCGAACTGGTCATAGCCGCCGCGATAGAAGGTGAGCTTCTTCTGGTCGAGATGGACGATCGAATTGACCGCGTTGTTCAGCATGTCGCGGTCGTGGGAAATGACGATGACGGTGTGCGGGTAGCGCCGCACATAGTCTTCCAGCCACATCGTGCCTTCGAGGTCGAGATAGTTGGTCGGCTCGTCGAGCAGCAGAAGATCGGGCTCGGCAAAGAGCACGGCGGCAAGCGCCACGCGCATCCGCCAGCCGCCGGAAAACGACGATGCCGGGCGAAGCTGGGCTGCCGCATCGAAGCCGAGACCGGCAAGAATGCTGCCGGCCCGCGCTTCCGCCGAATGCGCGTCGATATCGACGAGCCGCATCTGGATCTCGGCAATGCGATTGGGATCTGTTGCCATCTCGGCTTCTGCAAGCAGCGCTGCGCGTTCCTTGTCGGCGGCCATGACGATGGTGATCAGCGAATCTTCCGTTCCCGGTGCTTCCTGCGCCACCTGTCCGATCCGGGCATTCTTGGGGATCGTCACCGATCCGCCTTCGGAGGCGAGGTCGCCGGTGATGATCCGGAACAGCGTCGATTTTCCGGCGCCGTTGCGGCCGACAAGGCCGGCCTTCGTGCCCGCCGGAAGCGTCACGCTGGCATGGTCGAGGAGAAGGCGGCCGGCAATGCGGGCGGAGAGGTCATTAATCGTGATCATGGCGGCGGTTTTGGCCGAAACTGCCCGCGAAGGCAAGCGCCCGCAGACAGGCAGACGCTCGTGAGCAAAGGCTAGCCGATGGTGCGCGAAGGGCAGGGCGCTGAGGCTGACGCCTGAAGGCTGGCGCCGGACGCGTCAGGCACCCGGCCTTGCGGTATCGCCGTGAACGATGATGTTGCTGCGCGGGTTGGCCTGCGCGGCCTCGGCGGCCATTACGGCCTGCTGGCGCAATTGCTGCGGCGAGAACGCGTCCGTTGCCAGTGCCGCGCCCATCGAGAGCCGTAGCGGGGTCTGGCCGTCGGACGTGGCGAAGGCAAGGTTCTCGGCGATCGAACCTGCCAGCCGGGTCGCGATCGGGCGGATTGCCTCGCGGTTGACGTGGCGGAACAGGATGGCGAATTCGCCCTTGCCGATACGGGCGAGGAAATCGTCCTTCTTGATCGTCTTGCGGAAGATCGCGGCCGCCTTCTTGACGATCTTGGTGGCGGTGGCCTCGCCATAGGTGTCGGCAATGTCGGAAATATCGGCAATGGCGACGAGAAACAGCGCCGTATCGCGGTTCTCTGTCTCGTCTGCATAAAGCGCTTCCAGCCGCTCGATGAAGGCGGCATGGTTCGGCAGGTTGGTCATCCGGTCGCGCAGCATCACGTTGCGCGCGGAAGACACTTCCTGTTCCGCCCCGATCAGCATGCTGGCGCCGTTGCGAAGCGCGGTTTCCAACTCGGCTTCCGCCACCACGGCATCGGATAGCGAAACGCTGAGATATTCGATTTCGGCCAGGATATCGCCGGGCCCGGCGCCATTGTCCTCGCGCAGGCTCTTTGCCACGGCTTCCAGCGCCTTGGCGAAGCCGCGTTTCTGTTCGGCGCCGCTCGCCATTTTTTCGCGCAGACCGGCAAGCAGCTGGATATCCGGCTCGCGTGATTTCGGCAGGCCGGCGGTGACGAAGCCGCCCAGTTGATAACGTGTGCCAATTTCATCCAGCAGCGCCTGGCGCGGTGCGACCGGCAGGGTCATGACGTCGCGGGTCAATCCTGCATCGGAACCGGACAGGGCTTCATGGAACAGTTCGTAATTGCGCGGCAGGCCGGCCACTTCCAGCCGCGCCATGTGCTGGCTCACCGCCTGTAACATCCTGTCCTGAACTGTTTTTCGGGCCTGGGTCGGCATCCGTCATCTCCCGGTCGTTCGCTGTTGAAGACCAGTGATCGCCAAGCTGAGTTAACATCTGCTGAAATACCGCCCTAGATTGCAGGCGCTGGAGCGATTGATCGAAGAGAGGGTTAAGGACCGGTTCACGCCAGCCACTGTTTTCCCTCGTTGCGCAGGAAGGCGATCATGTCGAGCACCACCGAGGGTTGGCCGAGCGAGGTGAGGATCGTGTGCGCCTGGCCGCGGTGATGGGTCTGGTGGTTGAAGACATGCGCCAGCATGCCGCCAAGCGGCTCGTTCATCTCCTTCTGCACCGTAATCGGCGTATAGCGTACCGTCCGGGCGAACGCGTCAGGCTCGAGCGAGCCCATGAGGGTGACAAATCGCTCGTCCTCTGCCTCGCGGGCGCGGCGCAGCTCCGCCAGATCTTCGTACAGGATGACGTTCAGTTCCATCGGCGCGGTGCCCGTGCCGGTAATGCGCCGCAGCCAGATCCGGTCGGCGACGAGGAGATGATTGAGCGTCCGATGCGCCGAGCCGAAAAAGGCGCCGCGGTCGCTGCGGTAATCCTCGTCCGCCAGAAGCGCACAGGCGTCATAGACGCGCCCGTTCGCCCAGCGGTTATAGTCGGCAAGCATCTGGAAATGGCGCTGCATCGGTCTTTCCTCCACGTCGCTTGAAGCGATGTTCATCTGTGCGGCAGAGCGGCACTAAAGTCGACGTCCGGGATTGATGCAATTCATGAAATCTTGTGATTGGATCGCCAGGCCATTCATGATCATCATCACGTCGACAACGACCTGATCTGGAGCATCCTGCATGACGACACGCATCCTCTACTCGCTTTGTGGCGCCGACGAAAGCCGGCCGTTTTCTCCCCATTGCTGGAAGGTGGTGCTGGCGCTTAAGCACAAGGGGCTCGATTTCATCGAAAAGCCGACCCCTTTTACCCAGATCCCGGCTCTGGAAAACGGCTTCTCCAAGACAGTGCCGATCCTGCGCGACGGCAACGAACTGATCCGCGACAGTTTCGACATCGCGCTCTATCTGGATGAACGCTATCCCGATCGGCCGACGCTGTTTGGCGGCGAGGGGGGCAAGGCACTGTCGCGCTTCGTCGAGCGTTTTTCGCAGTCCATCGTGCATCCGGCGGTCACCGGCATCGCGGTGGCCGATATCCATGACATGCTGGGCGAGACCGATCAGGTCTATTTCCGCACCACGCGCGAAAAAATGCTTGGCCGTACGCTGGAGGATCTTCGCTCCGGGCGTGAGGCGGCGGTATCGGGCTTTGCCGCAAAGCTTGAGCCGGTGCGACAGACGCTCGGCTTCCAGCCCTTCCTCGGTGGCGACAGCCCGCTCTTTGCCGACTACATCCTGTTCGGCGCGCTGCAATGGATGCGCATCACCGCAGGTGCCCAGGTCTTCGATACCGCCGACCCGGTCGGCCAATGGTTCGAGCGCTGCCTCGATCTCCATGACGGCATCGGGCGCAGTGTGACGGCGGCGTGAAATTCGCCATCGTGACCTGACAATAGCCAGGACCCCCTTGTTTCCGGCGAAAGGGGCGGGTAAACACCGCCCACTTTCCACGGGAATTAAAGGATTAGACACATGGCGATTGAACGCACGTTCTCGATGATCAAGCCGGACGCCACCAAGCGCAACCTGACCGGCGCCATCACCAAGGTATTCGAAGACAACGGCCTGCGGATCATCGCATCCAAGCGCGTCTGGATGTCGAAGCGCGAAGCTGAAGGCTTCTACGCCGTTCACAAGGAACGCCCTTTCTTCGGCGAACTGGTTGAAGGCATGACCTCTGGCCCGACCATCGTTCAGGTTCTCGAAGGCGAAGGCGCCATCCTGAAGAACCGCGAAATCATGGGCGCGACCAACCCGGCAAACGCCGATGAAGGCACGATCCGCAAGCAGTTCGCCCTGTCGATCGGCGAAAACTCGGTTCACGGTTCCGACGCTCCGGAAACCGCTGCCCAGGAAATCGCCTACTGGTTCGCAGAAACCGAAATCGTCGGCTGATTGCCGGATTGATCTCTGAATCTTAGGAAAAGCCGGGGTTGTCGCCCCGGCTTTTTTCATGCGTGGCAGCTGCTTTCCGGCGCCATGTCCACGCTTCCGTCGGCCTTGAACACATCAGGGTTCGGCGCATAGCCCGGCCCGACCGTCAGCGGCTTTGCCGGCATCACCGTCTGGTCGACATCCGAGACAAGGCTGGTCTTAAGCGTCTGCAGCACCGCACCGGAAGCAGAGACGATGCGGATCGTCACCGCATAGGGGCGATCCTTGACCACGCAATGGATCGGTGGGCTCTGCAGCGTGATCTTGTCGTCGACGGCGAAGATCCTTTCCCGCGTCTTCAAAACGTCGCCGCCCTTGGGGTTCTCGAACTCCGCCTCGGCCTGGCTGCCCTCCGGTATCGATTGCAGCTTGCGCAGCGTCACCAGGTAATGGGCCATCGCCACCCGATAGTTGAACACGACGAGCCGCCCCGAAACCTCGACCAGCCTGCCATTCGTCTCGCGCTGGCAGCCCGCCAGCGCCATTAGGGAGGACAGCGCCAGCAGGCAGCATAAGGCGGCGGGCATCCTCAAAGTCATCACGCCTTTGCCTTTCCCGAACGATAATGCCGGGCAGCCTTCACCCGGTTGCCGCAGATCGCCATGTCGCACCAGATCCGGCTGCGGTTCTTGCTGCGGTCGATGAACAGCCAGCCGCAATTGCCGCAGATCCTGATCCGCTCGGCCGTCTCGTCGGATAGAAGCCTGAGCGCCGAATGCGCCGTCGCCATTTCCAGCGACGCCTGATTGCCGAGCCGCAGCATGGCGGCAATCGCTTCCAGCAACCCGGCAAGATCATCCGCGTCCTCATGGCTCTCCACGCGGGCGCGAAAATAGCGATCGATCGCCTCGCGCAATGCGATGAACGAAGCCCGGTTTTCCCCTCTTGCCGGCTGCAGCGAACCGAACAGCGCCCGCTCGGCGGAAAATGCCTCGGCCGCTTTTGGGAAGGCATCCATCTGCCCCCTGTCGGCAAAACGATCGATGCTGCGGGCCGGATCGAACCGCAGGATCACGCTGTTGGCGACGTCGAGCGCCAGGGCGCCGCCGGCAAAACGGTGCTGTGTCCATGTAAAGGTCATGTATCATTATAACTGGTAAAGCGCCGTTTAACAGTTATATTTTGCGGTAGGAAACCGGAGCGCCCGCATGGCCTATTTGCTGCAGCAGATTGCCAATGCCCTGCCGATCGCAGCACTCTACGCGGCGTTGGCGTTCGGCTATGCCATCGCCTTTGCCGTTACCAGGCGTGCCGATATCACCTATGGCGCGATTTTCGCCTTTTCCGGCCATCTCTATCTGCTGTTTGCCCATGTCGGCTGGGATCGGCTGTGGCTGGTCCTGCCGGCAGCGCTTGCGCTCGGCGTGACGGCCGCGATCGCCGGCGGTGTCGGGACGGGCGGCATCGTCGGGCAATTCGTGATGCGGCCGCTGCTGGCCGTCTCGCCCAATGCCGTGATCGTTGCCTCGCTCGGCGTGCTGGTCGTGTTGATGGAGGGGGCAAGGCTTGCCGCCGAAAGCCGCGAACTCTGGCTGCCGCCCTTGCTTGATCAACTGCTGTCGCTGGACCTCGGGGCAGGGGGTGCCGTGACCCTGACGCGTCTGCAGGTCGTCAATATTGTGCTGATGCTGGCGATGATCGGGGCCGGGCATATCGGCCTTTCCGCAAGCCGGTTCGGCCGCTGGTGGCGGGCCGTGGCCGATGATCCGCGCGCCGCCGAACTTTGCGGCGTCAGCCCGTCGCTCGTCTTCGTTCTGTCCTATGTGCTGGCCGCCTTCTACGCCTCTGCCTGCGGCGTGCTGTCGACCTCCTATTACGGCACGATGGATTTCGGCGCGGGCGTCGTCTTCGGGCTGAAGGTCGTGTTGATCGCCGCCGCCGGTGGCCATGCCCACCCCTTGCGCGCTGCAGCCGGGGCCGCCTTGGTCGGCCTCGCCGAAACCCTCTGGTCCGGCTACGGCCCGGTCCTCTGGCGCGATCTGGTGATAATGTCGGGCCTCGTCTTGCTCCTCGTGCTGAGCCGAAGAGAGCGTGTGGTGGTGTGATAAATGGCTTACCGCCACTTCTCCCGAGCCGTGTCATCGGCATCCTTGGCCGCAACCCAGTCGCCTGCATTGCCGTCGGTACCATGTTCCTTCTTCCAGAAGGGGGCGGCGGTCTTGAGGAAGTCCATGACGAAATTGGCGCCGTCGAAGGCCGCCTGCCGATGCGGGGAGGCGGCGATGACGAGCACGATATTTTCGCCCGGCGCGATCTTGCCGTAGCGGTGGATGGCCGTGAACCCCATCAGCGAGAAACGCTCGACCGCCAGATCGGCGATACGGCTCATCTCGGCCTCCGCCATGCCGGGATAATGTTCCAGTTCGAGCGCCGAAAGCTTTCCCTGTTCGCCACGGCAGAGGCCGACGAAGGAGACCACGGCGCCGATATCCATGCGCCCGGCCGTCAGCGCGTCGACTTCGGTCTGAAGGTCGAAGTCCTCAGCCTGGACGCGGATCGTGGGGATGGGAGATGTCATCTATCGTCTCTGGAGCTTTTGGTCGAGCACGCCGCACCTGTTCCGGCCCTTCGCTTCGGCGCGCCTTTGTCTTGGTTAAGTGCGTTCGAGGCTCGAAACGCTCCACTGGAGCGTTTCGCCGTCGCCTCTCAGCCACCCGTCATCGGCGGAAAGATGCCGATCTCGCGGGCGCCGTTCAGTGGTTCGTCATGCTCGGCATGTTCCTGGTTGAGCGCCACACGGATCACGTCGGGATATTGAAGCGCATTCTCGTATTCCTCGCCCAAGCCTGCGAGATGATTCAACAAATCGCGGACGGTGACGACCGTCTCGGGAAGCTCGATCTCTTCCTGCGGCTTGCCGATGCGCTCGCGCACCCAGGCAAAATAGACGAGATTGGCTTTCATCTCAAAACCTCAGTCGGCATCCACCAGATGCTTCACGCCGGCCTTGAAGTAGTCGTAGCCGGTATAGAATGTCAGGATGGCAGCGATCCACAGCAGGCCGATGCCCATTTCGGTCGTGTAGGGCATCACCTTGTCGCCGGCAGGTCCGGCCAGCAGGAAGGCGATGGATACCATCTGGATCGTTGTCTTCCATTTGGCGACCCGTGTCACCGGCACCGAGACTTTCAGCGCTGCGAGATATTCGCGCAGGCCCGAGACGAGGATTTCACGGCACAGGATTGTGATCGCCGCCCAGAGCGACCAGCCGGCGATCGTGCCGTCGGCAGCCATCAACAAAAGCACGGACGCGACCAACAGCTTGTCGGCGATCGGATCGAGCATCCGCCCGATATTCGACGTCTGGTTCCAGATGCGGGCGAGATAGCCGTCGAGATAGTCGGTGATCGATGCGGCAATGAAAATCCACAGCGCCGTCCAGCGGGCGGTATCCGAACTCTCGAGCTTTCCCTCGACATAGAAGCAGAGCACGATGACCGGCACGGCAAGGATGCGGGCATAGGTCAGGAGATTGGGGATATTGTATGCGCGGGAAGCCATATCGGACCTGTGCTGAGGATTTGTTCCTAGTTGATGTTTCTAGGCCGAAGCGTCAACCGGTTTCGCGGCTTTTTTACAGACGATTGTGACAGTATGGCTGTTGTCTTTGCGGCGTCCGTCAGCTTGGCCTCGTCTCATGGAAATGATTGTAGACTTGCTTCGCCACCGCTTCTGAAATGCCTTCCACCGCCATCAGGTCTGTCAGCCCGGCGCGGGAGACGGCCTTGGCGGTGCCGAAATGCTGCAGAAGCTTGCGCTTGCGGCCCGGCCCGATGCCGGAAATCTCGTCGAGCGGGTTCTTCACCATCTCCTTCTTGCGCCGTGCCCGGTGCGAACCGATGGCAAACCGGTGTGCTTCATCGCGCATGCGCTGGATGAAATAGAGAACCGGATCGCGCGGCGGCAGTGAAAAATCGCTCTTTCCGTCGGCGAAGAAGCGCTCCCGTCCCGCATCGCGGTCGACACCCTTGGCGACGCCGATCGCGGTCACGACATCGCGGATGCCGAGTTCGTCGAGGATCGCCCGTACCGCCGTCATCTGCCCCTGGCCGCCGTCGATCAGGATCACGTCCGGCCATGCCGGGAAGGCTGCATCGTTGATATCGTCCGGGCCTGTGTCGGTATCCGCCTCGACGACGGTCCCCACCGGCGCCCCCAACTCTGCCCCCCGTTCGGTCCCCATTGGCGCCTTCGCCGAAATGCTGCGCTCGGGAATGCCTTCCTCCTTGATCAGGCGGGAAAAGCGCCGGGTCATCACTTCCTTCATCATGCCGAAATCGTCGCCGGGGGTGATGTCGGTCGATTTGATGTTGAACTTGCGATACTGGCCCTTCACGAAGCCTTCCGGCCCCGCCACCACCATGCCGCCGACGGCATTGGTGCCCATGATATGCGAGTTGTCGTAGATCTCGATCCGGCGCGGCACCCAGGGCAGCACGAAGGTTTCCGCCAGCCCCTTGAGCAGCCTTGCCTGCGACGAGGTTTCGGCCAGCTTGCGGCCATGCGCCTCGCGGGCATTGGCAAGCACATGGTCGACCAGATCGCGCTTCTCGCCCCGCTGGGGAACGGCGATCGTCACCTTGTGCCCGGCCTTCTCGGAGAAAGCCAGCGCCATCAATTCCTGTTCCTCGACGGTTTCCGATAGAAGGATCTGCTTCGGCACCGGCTTGTCGTCGTAGAACTGCGCAAGGAAGGCATTGAGGATTTCCGCGCCCGACATCTGCGGATCGGCCTTGGGGAAATAGGCGCGGTTGCCCCAGTTCTGGCCGGTGCGGAAGAAGAATACCTGGATGCAGGACAGCCCGCCTTCGTGATGGATGGCGAAGACATCCGCCTCCTCGACCCCGGCCGGGTTGATGCCCTGATGGCTCTGGACATGGGAAAGCGCTGCAAGCCGATCGCGATAGATCGCCGCCCGCTCGAAATCGAGATCCTCGGACGCTTCCTGCATCTGGCTGGCGATCGACGATTTCACCGTCTGGCTCTTGCCCGACAGGAAGTCTTTCGCCTCTTTCACCAGCCCTGCATAGCCCTCGTCGCTGATCTCGTGGGTGCAGGGCCCGGAACAGCGCTTGATCTGGTAGAGAAGGCAGGGGCGGGTGCGCGTCTCGAACACGCTGTCGGTACAGGTTCTGAGCAGAAATGCTCGCTGCAGCGAGTTGATCGTCCGGCCGACGGCGGCAGCCGAGGCGAAGGGGCCGAAATAGTCACCCTTGCGGGCGCGCGCACCGCGATGCTTGAAAATCGCCGGTGCCCGATGGTCGCCGGTGATCATGATATAGGGAAACGACTTGTCGTCACGCAGCAGCACGTTGAAGCGTGGACGAAGCCGCTTGATCAGGTTGGCTTCGAGCAGCAGCGCTTCGGTTTCCGTCCGCGTCGTGACGAATTCCATATGCGTCGTCTCGCGCACCATCCGGGTCAGCCGGTTGGAATGCAGCCGGCCCTGCGCATAATTGCTCACCCGCTTCTTCAGGCTGCGCGCCTTGCCGACATACATCACGTCGCCGGCCTCGTTGAACATCCGGTAGACGCCCGGCGCATTCGGCAGGTGCTTGACGAATTCGCCAATCAGGTCGGCGCCCTTCAGCCCGCTCTCGTTCTTGACTGCCTCGTTCCAATCGATCGATGCGGTGATGGCATCGGCGGCCGTATCCGGCGCCAGCGCGTCATCGTCATCATCGTCGATCTCGTCATAGAGAACGCCGCCATCGGGCAGCTTCTTGTCGTTCATGCCGTCGTCTCTCCGCCGCATCGAATCAAGGCGGCCTATCTTCAGCCACAGATAGTGTCAGGCATCGATGTTTGGAAGCAGGGCAGGCGCGGACGGCAGCAATCGGAGCGCCGGCCAAATGAGGCGACAATCGGACACCCGCATCCATGAGAGCTCGCGTCTGCAACCCCCGGCAGGTATTTCGCAGGTTTAGATGATGCTTATCTGGTGAGCAAGGTATGGTCTAAGCTTGCACAGAAAGTGTGCGCGAGATTATTTGCGGTCGAATTCTAAATAAAAAGTGGCGATTGACCGAAGAAATATCTCTTGGTAAGAAATAAGAAAGAAAGATGAAGTGGCGAATGATCGAATTAGTATTTCGATAAGGTTAATAAAATACATGTTGCGATGAAGCAACATCGAAATTTAGCCGCCTGACCGCCGCAATCAATTCACAATTCGGCTCTTTCAATTCCTCAATTGGATTCCAAATTTCTCCTCAGCCAGCAGGGAACAAAGCTGTCGCCAACGATGTTGATGTGACGCCTTTCCCGGCAGGACTGCAGCGCCAGGCGCCCATGAGGGTTTCTGTAGGACGCTGTGGCACTTGTGAGACTACGCATCGTGATTTCCGAAAGCCCGAAAGCTTCCGGGGCGATGCGCCTAAAGGAGAAAATATATGCGTATCCTCGTCGCAACTCTTATGGCTTCGGCTGCCAGCTTCATCGCAATCTCTTCGGCAAACGCTGCCGATGCCGTAGAACAGGTTCCCCAGGCCCCCGTAGCCGTTGACGAGCCGGCTCCGGCCGTCGGCAACTGGCAGGGCTACTACCTCGGTGCAACCGGCTCCTACGACTGGGGTCGTTTCGGCGGCGGCGACCACAAGGCCGACGGTGCAGGTGGTGGTCTCTACACCGGTTACAACTGGCAGAGCGGCAAGATCGTCTACGGTATCGAAGGTGATGTTGCCTATAACGGCGAAAAGCACGGCACGAGCCCGGATCTCGAAGGCAAGGCTGGCTGGAACGGCTCCGTTCGCGGCCGTATCGGTTACGACCTCAACCCCTTCCTGATCTATGGTACGGCCGGTGTTGCCCTGCAGGACAACAAGCTGTCTGACGCAACCTCGTCGGAAAGCAAGACCGCCGTCGGTTACACGGTCGGTGCCGGTGCTGAAGCCATGATCACCAACAACATCACGGCGCGCCTCGAATACCGCTACACCGATTTCGGTGCCAAGGACTACAACCTCGATAGCGGCTCCTTCTCCAAGGGCTACGACGACAACAGCGTCAAGCTCGGTATCGGCGTCAAGTTCTGATCCTGAACAGAGCCTTCAAAGGCTGGGGAAGCCCGCGGCGCAAATGCCGCGGGCTTTTTTCGTGTCTGAGGCAAGACCCGCCGGTCAGTCCATCTGGATATTGGCGCTCTTGACCACCGGTCCCCACTTGGCGAGTTCCGCGGTGACGTGTTTCCCGAGTTCCTCCGGCGTCGAGCCGACGATCGTGGCGGAAAAATCCTTCATCCGCGCTGCGACGGCCGGGTCCTTCAATGCCGCATTGGCCGCCTCGTTGAGCTTTGCCACGACTTCGGGCGGCGTACCTGCCGGCGCAAACAGGGCATTCCAGGTATAGGTCTCGTAGCCCGGCACGGTCTCCGCCACGGTCGGCACGTCGGGGAAGGATGGTGCGCGCTCCTTGGTCGTCACACCCAGCGCCTTCAGCGTGCCGGCCTTCATGTGGCCGGAGGAGGAGGGCAGGTTGTCGAACATGATCGAGATCTGGTTGCCGATCAGGTCGTTCAGCGCCGGCCCGGCCCCCTTGTAGGGCACGTGCTGCATCTTCACGCCCGCCATGGCGTTGAACAGCTCGCCCGAAAGATGCAGCGGCGTGCCGTTGCCGGAAGACGCATAGGAATATTTGTCCGGTTCCTTCTTCAGCAGTGCGATCAGTTCCGCAACGCTGTTGACCCCGAGCTTCGGATTGACCACCAGCACGTTGGGCACCACGACGAGCAGTGATACAGGCGCGAAATCCTTTTCCGGATCATAGGGTTTCTGTTTCAGGATCAGAGGGTTGAGCGCATGTGTTGCGACGGTGCCCATGAGGATCGTGTAGCCGTCCGGATCGGCGCGCGCCACTCGGTCGGCGCCCAGATTGCCGCCGGCACCGGCAACGTTTTCCACCACCACCTGCTGGCCGAGGATGTCGCCCATCTTCTGCGCCACCACCCGGCCGACCACATCGGTCGAGCCGCCGGCGGCAAACGGAACCACCAGCGTGATCGTCCGGTCCGGGAAATTCTGCGCCAAGGCCGGCTGACCGAGCGAAAGGGCCGACAAAGCGCTGCCGGCCAGAACGAGCGCGGCGCGCCGCGTCAGTTGCGTAAGTTTCATCCGATTTCCTCCATCACGGCCTCCCGCCGCTCGTCCAATAGTAGCGGAGCAAGGAGCGAGGGCAAGCAATTCAGGCGCTTGGAGGAGTAGGAGGAAAGTCTAAGTGCCGCAGAGGTTGAGCTGCGGCGGAGGATTGCCTTTGGTCTTTCTTGTTTCGCGGGGCAAAGTCCCCCTCTGGCCTGCCGGCCATCTCCCCCACAAGGGGGGAGAGGACAAGCGGCGAACTCCTGCCCAATCCGGGAGCAGACAGTGCGGCTGGGTTAAGCCCTCCCCCTAGTGGGGGGTCCGAAGGACGGGTTGAGACCCGTGGCTCAACCCCGGCATGGTGGGGAGGGGACTTTCTTCTATTCGCGCCAGCTTAGAGAAAGGAGAGGCCTGCGCCTGCTAGACAGATCAGGCCGCAGCCTTCATCTCCGCATAGTGATAGAACTTCTTGGCGAACGTATCCGGCCAGGAGGCGAGTTCCGGCCGGCCTTCGGCCCATTGGCCGTTGAAGCGCAGGTCGAGATAGCCGATCATTGCGGCAAGCGCGAAATGGCCGCCATGCAGTTTCTTGCCTGTCTTCGGCAGGTTCTTTTCCAGGTAATCGAGGGCGCGGACCACCTTGGTCCATTGCCGGTCGATCCACGGCTGATGCACCTTGTCCTCGTCGCGAAAGCGATGCTCGTAGACGATTGCAAGCAGGCAGTCCGTCACGCCGTCGCACAGAGCCTCCAGCACCTCGGCCTCGGTCCGCTTCTCCTCCTTCTTCGGATAGAGCTTGCCGCCAGACATGCGGTCGAGGAAATGCATGATCGCGACACTGTCGTAGATCGGTGCCTCGCCATCACGGATCAGCACCGGGATCTTGGCGAGCGGGTTGTTGTCGATCAGTTCCGGCGGGGCATTGGTCGTATCCGTCCTGACTTCGGTCAGGGCAATGCCGAGATGGCGGGCCGCCATGCGCACTTTCGCTGAATAGGGCGAAGCGGGCGAATAGAGAATTTTCATCGGATGTCCTCTTTCGATTTGTCTCAGCGCGCCGCCGGCAGCGTGATCTGGCCGATACGGCAGCCGCTCCGGTCGACTTCCGCGCAGTCTCGGAACTGCAGGTCCTTGGTCATGCAGATGCGGATCTCCTCGAGGCGCTGGCCTCCGCAGCTTGCGGCGATCCCCTGATGCGTCATGCCGGGATTGGCGGCAATGAACTTGTTCTCGATATCATTCGGCGAAAGACTGAGCGGCCGGTCGCCACGCGCCAGATCGGCGGGAATGGCGACATGTTCGAAGGCCCGTCGCACGGTGTCGAAATAGGCCTTCTGGTCAAGGCCGGAGCAGCTTCCATGCCTGCGCCATTCATGGCCGACAAGGCTCATCGACGGCATGATGTCGAACATGGTCTGGCCAAGTCCGCGAGGCACGCGCTCCGGCTCGGAAGTGCGGCAGAAATCCGGGCTGCCCTTCTCATATTGCGGCCACAGGCCATGAACGACGAAGCGGAAATGCTTGTCGAGGCCGCATTGCTGGCCATTACGCTCGCCGTCATCGCCGGCGCAGAAGGTCGGCGACCAGGACAGGGAAAGCACATAGAAATCGAACACGCCTGCGCGGTCCTGATCGGCGCTCGCCGGGGTGAGGGCGGATATCAACCCGATCAGCAAGCCCGCTGCGGCAAAAAGCAACTCGCGGATGGCTGTCGATTTCTTCATCATGGTCACGAATCCCCATCTCTGGAACACGAGAGCGTTGTAAATGTTGAATGTTCAGTGTCCAGCCGGATAAACTGTAAATGCGCCGAGCGCTGCATGCAGTGATCGAGGTGGGGAGTGAAGAGAAAAACGGCTTAATGACATTCAAGAAATACCTGTGGCCGACGATAGGCGGCCTGACGATAGCGCTTTCGGCCTGGCTTCTCTACAAGGAATTGAGGGGGCTTTCGCTCGATGACCTGTGGGGTAGCCTTGCTGCCATCGCCCCGCGGCACTGGTTGTTGGCCGCCGCCTCCAGCCTGCTGGCCTACTGGGCTCTGGCCGCCTATGACCGCATCGCATTGATGCATCTCGGCCGCAAGATCGACTGGTTCTTCATCACCGTCTGCTCCTTCACCACCTATGCGCTGTCGCACAATGTCGGTGCCTCGGTCGTCTCCGGTGCGGTGGTCCGCTACCGGGCCTATTCGACCAAGGGCATGGCGCCGGCCGAGATCGGCGTCCTCATTGCCATGTGTTCGGTCACCTTCATCCTCGGGACGATGATGCTGATCGGAATCATTCTGGTGATCGAACCGGAGCTGATCGACCGTTTCGGCGATCTGATACCGGTCGAGGCGACCGCAGCGACCGGCTATGTCCTGCTGTTCTTGATCGCGCTTTATGTGCTGGCGAGCTTCATGAAACTGAAGCCGCTGACCCTTCGCCTGTCGAAACTCGGCAGCGTCAATATCGTCTATCCGGCCCCGCGTGTCGTGCTGCCGCAATTGCTTGTCGCTCCGGTCGAGCTGATCGGCGCTGCCGGCATCATCTATTTCGCCCTGCCGGAAGCGGGTAACCCCGGCTACATGATCGTGCTCGGGATCTTTCTCGTCTCCTTTTCGGCAGCGCTTCTGTCGCATGCGCCGGGCGGGCTCGGTGTCCTGGAACTGGTCTTCGTCATGGGCCTGCCGGACATGAACCCTGCAGACGTGATCGCCGCACTTCTGGTGTTTCGGCTGTTCTACCTGATCCTGCCCTTCATCATGGCGCTGGTGGTGATCTTCGTCTTCGAACGCTCCCAGTTTCATCGCCAGGAGCCGCTCGACATGCAACGCGCAAAGCCGCCGGAAAAGGCATGATGCGAAGGCGTGATGTAAAGGCCTGATGCTCAGTCGTCGCCGCGCTGCCCGCTCTCTTCGCCGCGCAGCCAGAAAGCGCGCTGCGAGGCAAACCGGTCCTGCGCAAGAAGCGTCTTCAACACCGGCAGAAGCGCATGCAGCTCGTCCTTCAGCGTGAAGGGCGGATTGACGATGATGAGGCCGGTGCCGGAGAGCCCCGTCGTCTCGCGATCGCTTTTGACCGAAAGCTCGGCACAGAGCATTTTCGGGATTTCGAGCGCCTGCAGTTCCTCATGGAACGCCTTGATCGGCGCGCCCTTCTTGATCGGATACCAGAGGCAATAGGTGCCGCCGGAAAAGCGCCGGTGCGCGTGTGCCACCCCCTTCACCAGCCGTTCGTACTCGCCGGCCTCTTCAAACGGCGGGTCGACCAGCACGATGCCGCGCTTTTCCTTCGGCGGCAGATGCGCCCCGAGTGCCAGCCAGCCGTCGAGTTCGGTGACGCGAACCTGGAAATCACCCTCGAACAGATTGTGCAGGCGATTATAGTCGTCCGGATGCAGTTCCATCGCCGACAGGCGATCCTGCGGGCGAAACAACATGCGGGCGAGCTTCGGCGAGCCGGGATAGAGCTTGATGCCGCCCTTGGGGTTCAATTCCCGTACGGACGCCAAATAGGGTTCGAGGATCTCGGCGACATTCTCCGGCAGTTCCGCCTCCATCAGGCGGCCGATGCCATCCACCCATTCGCCAGTCTTCTGCGCCTCTTCCGACGACAGGTCGTAGAGCCCGATCCCCGCATGGGTGTCGAGCACGCGAAACGCCTTGTCCTTGTTCTGCTGGTAGCGGACGAGCCGCGCCAGCACGGCGTGCTTCAGAACATCGGCAAAATTGCCCGCGTGGTAGATATGCCGGTAGTTCATCGGGGCTCGTGTCTCGCGTGAATTAAATTGATACCTGCCAAATGACGCTTTTGGCTGTCTCTTGGTTGCAATATAGAAAAGCCATGAACATCGCGACCCCCATCACCGCCAAAAGCAAGCCTGGCCACAATTCCGTTGGCCATACCGTCTGTCCGCATGACTGTCCGTCGTCCTGTGCGCTCGATGTCGACCTGACCGAGGACGGCAAGATCGGCCGGGTGCGCGGCTCTTCCGACAACAGCTACACGGCCGGCGTCATCTGCGCCAAGGTCGCGCGTTATTCCGAGCGCATCTACCATCCCGGCCGCCTCATGGTGCCGCAGCGCCGCAAGGGCGCCAAGGGTGAAGGCGCCTGGCAGCAACTCTCCTGGGAGGCAGCACTCGACGAGATTGCCGATGCCTTCGTCAAGGCGGAGGCCAAGCATGGTTCGGAAGCCGTCTGGCCCTATTTCTATGCCGGCACGATGGGGCAGGTGCAGCGCGACAGTATCGAGCGCCTGCGTCATGCCAAGAAATATTCGGGCTTCATGGGCACGATCTGCACCAACATGGCCTGGACCGGCTATGTGATGGGCACCGGTGCCCTGCGCGGTCCCGATCCGCGCGAAATGGCCAAGTCCGATTGCATCGTCATCTGGGGCACCAATGCGGTCGCCACCCAGATCAATGTCATGACCCATGCGGTCAAGGCCCGCAAGGAACGAGGCGCCAAGATCGTCGTCGTCGACATCTACGACAATCCGACGATGAAACAGGCCGACGTCAAGATCGTCCTGCGTCCCGGCACCGACGCGGCACTTGCCTGCGCCCTGATGCATATCGCCTTCCGCGACGGCCATGCCGATCGTGACTATATGGAAAAATATGCCGATGACCCTGCAGGTCTTGAAGCGCATCTGAAGACCCGCACGCCGGAATGGGCATCCGCTATCACCGGTCTGCCTGTCGAGGAGATCGAGGCCTTCGCCAAACTCATCGGTACGACGAAGAAGACCTTCTTCCGCCTCGGTTACGGTTTCTCCCGCCAGCGCAACGGCACGGCGGCCATGCATGCAGCACTCTCCGTCGCAACCGTGCTCGGCTCCTGGCAATATGAAGGCGGCGGCGCCTTCCATAACAATGGTGGGATCTTCCGGCTGAACAAGTCCGAGCTGATGGGCACGGCCTATATGGACCCGGACATCCGCATGCTCGACCAATCTCAGATTGGCCGCGTGCTGACCGGCGACGCCGTGGCGCTGCGTCATCGTGGGCCGGTGACGGCCATGCTGATCCAGAACACCAATCCGATGAACATCGCCCCCGAACAGCGCCTCGTGAAGCAGGGTTTTCTGCGCGATGACCTCTTCGTCGCCGTCCACGAACAGTTCATGACCGACACGGCCAAGGTTGCCGATATCGTCCTGCCGGCCACCATGTTCCTCGAACATGACGACCTCTACCGCGCCGGCGGTCAGCAGCATATCCTGCTCGGGCCGAAGCTGGTCGAGCCGCCGGAGACGGTGCGCACCAATCTCTTCGTAATCGAGGAACTGGCAAAACGCCTCGGCGTCGATCATTTCGCCGGTTTCGGCAAGGACGAGCGCAGCCATATCGACCGGATCCTGGCCGATAGTGGCTGGGGCTCCTACGACGACCTGAAGGCCGACAAATGGATCGATGCCCAGCCGGATTTCGATACCGCCCATTACATCAAGGGTTTCGGCTATCCGGATGGAAAGTTTCGTTTTTCTCCGGACTGGCTGAATGGCCCGTCGCCGGATCGCACGCCGGAAAGCGTTGGCCCCCTCGGCCCCCACGCCGAGTTGCCGCGCTTTCCCGACCATGTCGAGGTGATCGAGACGGCGGATGAAGAACATCCGTTCCGGCTGGCGACCTCGCCGTCGCGCAGCTTCCTGAATTCGAGCTTTGCCGAAACCAAGAGCTCGATCCAGAAGGAAGGCCGCCCGGAAGTGATGATCGAACCCTCCGATGCTGAAGGCCTCGGCATCGTCGATGGCGATGTCGTCCGCCTCGGCAACGGGCGCGGCGAAATCCGCCTCCACGCGAAGTTGGTGCCCGGTGCAAAGCCCGGCGTGTTGATCGCCGAAGGCCTCTGGCCGAACGACGCCCATCTCGACGGGGAGGGGATCAATGTCCTGACCGGCGCCGACCCTGTCGCACCCTTCGGCGGTGCCGCGGTGCACGACAACAAGGTATGGCTTCGCAAGACCTGATCCTGCATCATCGCCGCGAATCACAATGACAGGAACGGACATGATCGATATCGACACTTCCGAAACCGAGCGGGTGCGCCTTGTCTCCAGACGAACCCTCTGGAAGGGCTTCGTCCATCTGGAAATGATGACCTTCGAACAGCGCCTGCGCGATGGTTCGGTCGTCACCGTCGATCGCGAGGTTCACGATCACGGAAGTGCGGCGGCCATTCTCCTTCACGACGCAGCAGACGACACGGTCGTGCTCGTCCGCCAGTTCCGTTTCGGCGCCTTTGCCAATGGCGATCCGGCCTATATGCTGGAAATCCCTGCAGGCCTCGTCGATCACGGCGAAGAGCCCGCCGATGCGGTGGTGCGCGAGACGATGGAAGAGACCGGTTTCAGCATCGAAAAGGCGAGATATATCTGCGAGGTCCATGCAAGCCCCGGCGCCCTGACGGAAAAGCTGTCGCTCTTCGTCGCCACTATCGATGCCGGCAAGAAGGTCGGCCTCGGCGGTGGTCTCGAAGGCGAGGCGGAAGATATTGAGATCGTCACGATCGGGCTCGATGCCGCCTATCTATTGATCGGTACCGGCGAGATCACCGACGCCAAGACGATCATCGCTCTGCAATGGGCCATGCTGCATCGGGCGGAACTCGCCGCCGCCTGAGCAGACGGGCTGAATGAAATGCGATAGCTTCATACGACTGTCACGAAACACGCCTATCGGCTCCAGCCTTGCAGTACCGAAGCATTAGGAGATGATCATGTGGCTCGGCAATTTCACCCTCGTTTTGCCGGACCAGACCGTCGAGGGTGGATCGGTGAGGATCGAGGACGGAGCGATTGCCGAGATCCGCGATGAGCCGGTCGCCGATGCCGTCA
Source organism: Neorhizobium sp. NCHU2750 (assembly GCF_003597675.1). Classification (NCBI taxonomy): domain Bacteria; kingdom Pseudomonadati; phylum Pseudomonadota; class Alphaproteobacteria; order Hyphomicrobiales; family Rhizobiaceae; genus Neorhizobium; species Neorhizobium sp. NCHU2750. The sequence continues at coordinate 1,071,388 of NZ_CP030827.1, forward strand.
TCGACGGCGGTGGCCGCTATCTCATGCCGGGCTTCGTCGACCTGCATGGCGACATGATCGAGCGCGAGATTTCCCCGCGCCCCAAGGCTGACATGCCGATCGATTTCGGCATTCACGAGCTCGACAAGAAGCTTGCCGCCCATGGCGTGACGACCGCCTATGCCGCAGTGTCATTTGCCACCGAAAGCGTCTATGGCAATGTCCGCTCGCTGGAAACGACCTCGGCCGTCATCGAGGGGATCAACCGCCTGCGTGACGATCTGTTGATCGATCACCGCGTCCATGCCCGCTACGAGATCACCAATGTCGGTGCGGCGGCAACACTGGAGCGCCTGCTCGAGGCTGGTGAGATCGACATGGTCTCGCTGACGGATCACACGCCGGGCCAGGGCCAGTACAACAATATCGAGGCCTATGTGCTGAGCATGTCCGAGCGCCGCTCGATCTCGATCGAGACGGCCAAGGAGATGATCGACAGGCGCATCGAGATGCGCAGCAACCCGGATATCGACGCGCGGCTGAAGGAAATCGTGGCGCTGTCGCAGAAACACGGCCTGTCGCTGGCGTCCCATGACGACGACAGTGTCGAGAAGGTCATCGAGATGTTCGAGCTCGGCGTCACGATCAGCGAGTTTCCGGTGACGATGGCCGCCGCCGAGGAAGCCATACGCCGCGGCCTCTTCACCCTGATGGGCGCGCCGAATGCGCTGCGCGGCCAGTCCATGTCGGGAAACCTGAGTGCGCTCGATGCCGCCAGCGCCGGTCTGTTGTCCACCATCGCCGCCGACTATCACCCGGCAGCCTTCGTTCCGGCCATCTTCAAGCTCGCCGATATCGTGACCATCGGATTGCCCAAGGCCGTGGCCATGGCAACCTCGAATGCCGCCCGTGCGGCAGGTCTCACCGACCGTGGCGAGATTTCGATCGGCCAGCGCGCCGATCTGGTCGTCATCGAGACCGGCGACGTCGACCGCATCCGCGCCACCTTCCGCGACGGCCGCTTCGTCTACAGCGACGGCACGCTGCACCCGCTGCAGATCATGGCGGCTTGAGGGCCAGGTGATCAGTCATCCCAGGACTTCTGGTTTTTCGGCAATCGTCCCGTCGGGTCGATAACCTCGACTTTATGCGGCAATTCGGCCGACCATTGCCAGAGCACGACATTGCGGACCGACGGCTCTGCCCTATGCGCGAACGAGGGCACGAGAATGCCGGCATGAGACTTGGACAGTTGGTCGTAGATTGTCCACGAGAGGGGGCGCTCGCCGTCCGCGATGGCACTTGCCCATGCGCAGGACATGGTGCTGAGTGTAATGCCAAGCTCCTGCCTGACATTGTCATCGGCAAGATCGGCGATCCCGCCGCAATCGACATCGTAGGAGCAGATCGTCAGTGGGTGGATCTTATGCCCGAAACCCTGGCTTGCCTCGGTGATCGCTCCTTCGATCGATGTGGAAAGATAGAGAGCCGGCACACCTTTGGGATTGAAACGGGCACCGCGGATTGCCGCGCCATCCCCCGAAACCGGGCTGATCGCCCAGCGCGGATCATGGGCGCGATAGCAGACGCCCTGAAATCTCAAGCGAAGCCGCCAAGTGCCAGATGATCGAGATAATCCCGTACGGCAGCGGCCTTGCCGCTCTTGACCAGGCTTTCCGCTGTCCGGCCGCCAAAAGCCGGCAGCGGTTCGGCACGGTACCATGCGAGCGCTTGCCGTTCGCTTCCGGCCCAATCAGTCACGCGATGAATGATCTCGGCCATCTCGCCGATGCGCGCAACGACGGCCGGAGCCTGTGCCCGTTCTTTTCGCTGCAAGCTGTTGGCCGATAGGCCTGCGGTTTCGGCAAGCTCGCGCTTGGATACCCCAAGACGGAGCGAGACCGCATCGATATCCATCGACGGCATTTCCGTGACGCTGCGTGCTGTGGCATGCTTGTTCATGATGGCAGCCTTTTTGTACGCCTTATGCGTACAAAAATACGCGCCACGCGTAACCTTGTCGAGTCAGTCACGCTGTGTTTTAGAGCGCCGGCGAAATGAGCTTGGCGTCATCCTTTGACAGAAGGCCGGAAAACTCTGCCCGTCCATCCACCATCCTCACCTTACCCTCGGAAAGCAGCGCAAGCGCCAGCGGATAGAGCTTGTGCTCGACGGTCAGCACCCGGCCAGCCAGCGTGTCGGCCGTATCGCCGGCAATCACCGGCACGGCCGCCTGTGCCACGATCGGTCCTTCATCCATGCCTTCGGTGACGAAATGCACGGTGCAGCCGGCGATTTTCATTCCGGCATCGATAGCGCGCTGATGCGTGTGCAGGCCGGGGAAAAGCGGCAACAGGGAAGGGTGGATGTTGAGGATGCGGCCCTCATAGGGGCGGATGAAATCGCCCGATATCAGCCGCATGTAGCCGGCAAGGCAGATGATGTCCGGCTTCAGGTCCGCGAGTGCGGCAAGGATCGCTGCCTCATGCGCCACCTTGTCGGCATAGGCCTTGCGCTCGAAGACAAAGGTCCTGATGCCACGGGCTTCCGCTTTGGCGAGCCCGCCAGCGGTCGGCTTGTCGGAAATGACGGCGACGATTTCGGCCGGAAAATCTTCGACGGCGCACGCATCGGCCAGTGACACCATGTTGGAGCCGCCGCCGGAAATGAAGACGACGAGGCGCTTCCTGGCCGAGTCCATGATCTCACCCTTCGCGAATTACAGGCCGAGCGTGCCCTTGTAGATGACGCCGGCGCCGCCCTCGGCGCGCTCGACCATGCGGCCGAGCTGCACCACGGTTTCGCCTTCGGCCGAAAGCACCTCGGTGACCGCCTTGGCATTCTCTTCAGCCACGACGACGATCATACCGACGCCGCAGTTGAAGGTGCGCAGCATTTCCTTCGGCTCGACGCCGCCGGTCTTCGCCAGCCACGAAAACACGGCCGGGACCGGGATATTGCCAAGTTCGATCTCGGCAGCGAGATGCTTCGGCAGGACGCGCGGGATATTTTCCGGGAAACCGCCGCCGGTAATGTGGGCAAGTGCCTTCAGCGCATGCGTCTCGCGGATCGCCTTCAAAAGCGGTTTCACATAGATGCGGGTCGGGGTCAGCAGAGCCTCGCCGAGCTTTTTATCCTCGGCGAACGGGGCAGGGGCGTCCCAGGAAAGGCCGGAAAGCGAGACGATCTTGCGCACCAGCGAGAAACCGTTGGAATGCACGCCGGACGAGGTGAGGCCGAGAATGACGTCTCCGGAAGCGATGTCGCCGGCCGGCAGCAGCTGGCCGCGTTCGGCAGCGCCGACGGCAAAGCCGGCAAGGTCATAATCGCCGTCGGAATACATGCCCGGCATTTCCGCCGTTTCGCCGCCGATCAGCGCGCAGCCGGATTCGACGCAGCCCGCCGCAATGCCTTTGACGATCGCTGCACCCTGGTCGGGATCGAGCTTGCCGGTGGCGTAATAGTCTAGGAACAGAAGCGGTTCGGCGCCCTGCACGACGAGATCGTTGACGCACATGGCGACGAGGTCGATGCCGACCGTGTCGTGGAAATCGGCGTCAATGGCGATCTTCAGCTTGGTGCCGACGCCGTCATTGGCGGCAACCAGGATCGGGTCGTTGAAACCGGCAGCCTTGAGGTCGAACAGGCCGCCGAAGCCGCCGATTTCGCCATCGGCGCCGGGACGCCGGGTGGAACGAACCGCCGGCTTGATCTTCTCGACCATCAGGTTGCCCGCATCGATATCGACGCCTGCATCGCTATAGGTGAGACCGTTCTTGCCTGCCTCGCTCATATTCCATCTCCAGTCCGGACCCAAAGGGAACTATAAGCTGCCGCCAATTGCACGATGCGCCCGGATATGCAAGCGTTTCGGCCATGTTTTGACGGCATTTCACAGGCATGACCATAAGCCTGACATGTAACCTGAGGCCGCGCTTGACCTCGCAGGCCAAGCCCCTCATATGCCACAGTAAAGCGCAATCCGTCGACAAACGATCCGATCAAGGAGCAGACATGCCATACCACGTCAGTGGCGCAAGCCTGAAGCGCCACATCCTGTTCTGGATCGGCGTCCTTGTCGGCTTCATCCTGTTCCTGTGGTTCTTTTCGTCCATCCTTCTGCCCTTCGTGGCAGGCATGGCGCTCGCCTATTTCCTCGATCCGGTGGCGGACTGGCTGGAGCGCCGGGGCTTGAGCCGCACCATGGCGACGGTCGTCATCCTCGTCTGCTTCGTCACCATCTTCGCGCTCGCCCTGATGCTGGTCATCCCGATCATCATCAGCCAGTTCACCCAGTTTGCCGCTGCCGTCCCCGGTTATATCACCGAATTGCAGCAGATCATCTCCAGCCCGCAGAATTCCTTCCTGCCGCCCTGGGTGTCGAGCCAGATCGAGACCGTGAAGGAGAATTTCTCCCAGGTCCTGAGCCAGGGCGCTGGATTCATCGGCTCGCTGCTGGCGCAGATCTGGAATTCCGGCAAGGCGATCGTCGACGTCATGTCGCTTCTGGTCGTCACCCCGGTCGTCGCCTTCTACATCCTGCTCGACTGGGACCGCATGGTCGCCCAGGTCGATAGCTGGATCCCGCGCGACCAGGTCGTGGTGGTCCGCCAGATCGCCCGCGAGATGGATCAGTCGGTGGCAGGCTTCATTCGCGGCCAGGGCTCGCTCTGCCTGATCCTCGGCATCTATTACGCGGTCGGTCTGTCGCTGGTGGGCCTGAATTTCGGCCTGCTGATCGGCTTCGTTGCCGGCATGATCTCCTTCATCCCCTATATCGGCTCGCTGCTTGGCCTGGTGATGGCGATCGGCGTGGCGGTCGTGCAGTTCTGGCCGGATTATCCCTGGATCATCGCTGCCGCCTGCGTGTTCTTCACCGGCCAGTTCCTCGAAGGCAATGTGCTTCAGCCGAAACTGGTCGGTCAGAGCGTCGGCCTTCATCCGGTCTGGCTGATGTTTGCGCTGTTTGCCTTCGGCGCCCTGTTCGGCTTCGTCGGCCTTTTGATGGCCGTTCCGGCGGCTGCGGTGGTTGGCGTGCTTGTCCGCTTCGCCCTGAAGCGGTATCTTGACAGCGACATCTATTATGGACGATCCGCCGATCTCCCCTGGGAAGAAGCGCCGCCGCATGTGGTCGAGCATCACACGGCCGACGCGGCAGCTCCCGCCCGCGAGATCGAAGGCCCGAAGAACAGCTGAACGTTGATGACCGAGACGAAAGACCGCCCGGCAGGCAAGGGCGAACAACTGCCTTTGCAATTTTCCCATGCGACCGCACGTGGCCGCGACGACCTGCTCGTCTCGGAGCGGCTTGCCGCTGCGGTTTCGCTCGTCGATGAATGGCCGAACTGGCCGTCGCCCGTCGTCGTGCTGGCCGGTCCGGTCGGATCCGGGAAATCCCATCTCGCCCATATCTGGCGCGAGCATTCCGCGGCCGTCGAGATCCACCCGACGGCAGGCTCGAATGCATCGCAGGTCGCAGCATCCGGTCCCGTCCTGTTCGAGGATGCCGATCGCCGCGGTTTCGACGACACCGAGCTTTTCCACGTCATCAACGCCGTGCGCCAGCATGGCCACACGCTGCTTCTCACCTCGCGGCTCTGGCCGATCTCCTGGCCGGTCGAGCTGCCGGATCTGAAGTCGCGGCTGAAGGCCGCGACGGTGGTGGAAATCGGAGAGCCGGACGAGGATTTGCTGGCCCAGGTCATCATCAAGCTTTTTGCCGATCGTCAGCTTAACATTGATGACAAACTGGTGGGCTATATCGTCACCCGGATGGAACGGTCGCTGGAAGCTGCCCAGCGCGTCGTCGACCAGCTGGACCGACTGGCGCTTGCCCGTGGAACCCGCATCAACCGCGCACTCGCGGCCGAAGTGCTGGAAAACTATGGTCAGGCGGATAGTCGTGCAGATGGCGGCGACGACGGCAGTTGACTGTCACAGTTCCGTCGTCAAAACGTTATACCGCCGAGAGGCTTGAAGGTAAGAGGACGGAGCCATGGACCAGATCGCCGAACCGCAGGAAATCAAGGACGTCAAGGAAGTCAGGGAAGTCGAGGCGGTGCCCAGCTTCGAGGAGCAGCTGTCGAGTTCGGACCGCTTCATCAACCGAGAATTTTCCTGGCTGCAGTTCAATCGGCGCGTTCTGGAAGAAACGCTGAATACGGCTCATCCTCTTCTTGAGCGGGTTCGCTTCCTGTCGATCTCGGCCGCCAACCTCGATGAATTTTTCATGGTCCGCGTCGCCGGCCTCGAAGGCCAGGTCCGTCAGGGCATCGTCATCCGCAGCCCCGACGGCAAGACGCCGGCCGAACAGCTCGATTCAATCCTTCAGGAAATCGACAACCTGCAGATGGAGCAGCAGGCTTCGCTCGCCGTCCTGCAGCAATATCTGGCGCAGGAAGACATCCTCATCGTTCGCCCGAATGCTCTGTCCGCCGAAGACAAGGCGTGGCTCGCGACCGATTTCGAAGAGGATCTCTTTCCGGTTCTGACGCCGCTTGCGATCGATCCGGCGCACCCGTTCCCCTTCATCCCCAATCTCGGTTTCTCCATGGGCCTGCAGCTTCACAGCCTGCACGGCAAGGAGCCGATGACCGGCCTGCTTCGCCTGCCCACGACGCTCGACCGTTTCGTTCGCCTGCCGGATGAGGGCACGACGATCCGCTACATCACGCTCGAAGACGTGGTCGGCATGTTCACCGACCGGCTTTTCCCCGGCTACGAGGTCAAGGGTGCCGGCACGTTCCGCATCATCCGCGACAGCGATCTTGAAGTCGAGGAAGAAGCCGAAGATCTGGTGCGCTTCTTCGAGACGGCATTGAAGCGCCGCCGCCGCGGCAAGGTCATCCGCATCGAGACGGACAGTGAAATGCCGGCATCGCTGCGCCAGTTCGTGGTGCAGGAGCTCGGCGTGCCGGATAACCGCGTTGCGGTTCTGCCCGGCCTGCTCGCCTTGAACACCATGTCGGAAATCACCAAGGCGCCGCGCGAGGACCTGCGGTTTGAAAGCTACAATGCGCGATTTCCGGAGCGCGTTCGCGACCATGCTGGCGATTGCCTTGCTGCCATCCGCGAAAAGGACATGGTGGTCCACCATCCGTATGAGAGCTTCGACGTGGTTGTGCAGTTCCTCCTGCAGGCCGCCCGCGATCCCGACGTGCTTGCCATCAAGCAGACCCTCTACAGAACCTCCAACGACAGTCCGATCGTCCGGGCGCTGATCGACGCGGCCGAAGCCGGCAAGTCGGTGACGGCGCTGGTCGAGCTCAAGGCCCGTTTCGACGAAGAGGCGAACATCCGCTGGGCACGCGACCTCGAGCGCGCCGGCGTGCAGGTCGTGTTCGGCTTCATCGAACTGAAGACCCATGCCAAGATGTCGATGGTCGTGCGCCGTGAAGACGGCAAACTTCGCACCTATTGCCACCTCGGCACCGGCAACTACCACCCGATCACCGCCAAGATCTATACCGACCTGTCCTTCTTCACCTGCAATCCGAAGATCGCCCATGACATGGCGAATATCTTCAACTTCATCACCGGTTACGGCGAGCCGAAGGAAAGCATGAAGCTGGCGGTTTCGCCCTATACGCTGCGCCCGCGCATCCTGCGCCATATCGAGGAGGAGATCGCCCATGCCAAGGCCGGTCGTCCAGCCGCGATCTGGATGAAGATGAACTCGCTCGTCGATCCGGAAATCATCGATGCGCTCTATCGCGCAAGCCATGCCGGCGTCGAGATCGATCTCGTCGTGCGTGGCATCTGCTGCCTGCGTCCGCAGGTGAAGGGGCTTTCCGACAAGATCCGCGTCAAGTCGATCGTCGGCCGCTTCCTCGAACACAGCCGCATCTTCTGCTTCGGCAACGGTCAGGGCCTGCCGTCCGACAAGGCGCTCGTCTATATCGGCTCGGCGGACATGATGCCGCGCAATCTCGATCGCCGCGTCGAGACCCTGGTGCCGCTGCTCAACCCAACGGTGCATGAACAGGTTCTATCACAGATTATGCTGGGCAATCTGATTGACAACCAGCAGAGCTACGAGATACTGCCCGACGGAACGTCAAGGCGCATGGAGGTGCGGCAGGGTGAGGAGCCTTTCAACGCCCAGCACTACTTCATGACCAACCCCAGCCTGTCCGGCCGCGGGGAAGCCTTGAAGTCAAGTGCACCGAAACTGATTGCCGGGGTTATGTCCGGTCGTAAGAAATAGGCAGTATGGTACGTTCTGAAGCTCAGGGGCGGCTCCAGGGAATCGCCCCTGTGACCGTTATCGACATCGGCTCGAACTCGGTTCGCGTGGTCATCTACGAAGGTCTGACGCGTGCCCCGACGGTTCTCTTCAATGAAAAGGTATTGTGTGGCCTCGGCAAGGGGCTCGGCGCCAACGGCCGGATGGACGACGAAGGCGTCGCCCGTGCGCTGGCTGCCCTGAGGCGCTTCAAGGCGTTGTCCGACCAGGCACAGGCCACCGATATCTACGTTCTGGCAACCGCTGCCGCCCGCGAGGCGAGCAACGGCCCGGATTTCATCCGAAGTGCCGAGGAAATCCTCGGGCAGAAGATTTCGGTCCTTTCCGGCGAGGAAGAGGCGAAATACTCCGCTCTCGGCGTGATCAGCGGCTTCCATGACGTCGACGGCATTGCCGGTGACTTGGGCGGTGGATCGCTCGAGCTGATCGACATCAAGGGCCATGAATTCGGCCGCGGCATCACGCTTCCGCTGGGCGGCCTGAGACTGTCGGAATCCTCCGGCAATTCGCTCGCCAAGGCGCGCAACTTCGCCCGCAAGCAGGTCAACACCGCGCGTTTTCTGGAAAAGGGCGAAGGGCGAACCTTCTATGCCGTCGGCGGAACCTGGCGCAACATCGCCAAGCTGCACATGGAGATGATCGACTATCCGCTGCACATGATGCAGGGATATGAGCTGTCGTTTCAGGACATGCAGAAATTCCTTGAAGAGGTGATCGACGCCAAGGATTCGAAGGATGCCGCCTGGCAGGCGGTGTCCAAGAACCGCCGCTCGCTTCTGCCCTATGGCGCGATTGCCATGCAGGAAGTCCTGAACGTCATGAAGCCGGCCAGGATCACCTTCTCGGCCCAGGGCGTGCGCGAAGGCTATCTCTATTCGCTGCTGCCGGACGCGGAGCGCGAGGCCGATCCGCTTCTTGTCGCAGCCGACCATCTTGCCATCCTGCGTGCCCGCTCGCCCGAACACGCCCGCGAACTCGCCGACTGGACCGGTCGCATGGTGCCCTTCTTCGGCGTGGCCGAGACGGAAGAGGAAAGCCGCTACCGGCAAGCTGCCTGCCTTGTGGCCGATATCAGCTGGCGTGCCCATCCCGATTACCGCGGTGCCCAGGCGATGAACGTCATCGCCCATTCCTCCTTCGTCGGCATCACCCATCCCGGCCGCGCCTATCTGGCGCTTGCCAATTACTACCGCTTCGAGGGCGTCGGCGACAACAACGCCACGGATGCGCTGGCAACGATCGCCACGCCGCGGCTTCTGGAACTCGCCAAGCTGCTCGGTGGCCTGCTGCGGGTCGTCTACCTGTTCTCCGCCTCCATGCCGGGATTGGTGCACCACCTGACCTTCCGCCAGTCGATGACGCCGGACCTTGATCTCGAATTCGTCGTGCCGCACGAATACGCCAATTTTGCCGGAGAACGCCTCGATGGCCGCCTGCAGCAACTGGCCAAACTGACCGGCAAGCGACTGGCCTTCAGGTTCGAATAGGGGCGGGCGGCGCCAAAAGGCTCCGCTACCCTTCTATATTCGGCTCTACCAGTCTCGCGAGATTGGCGAGGCATTGCTGCCAGGCGGAATCCGACGCCTTGCTCTCAGGAAGACGGTGTTCCTCAGGCCGCCGAAAACATCCTGCCCCGCACCAGCAGCGAAAGCGTCATGATGCTCAGTCCTGCAATCACGAGATTGGCAAGCGTGAACAGCACCAGCGCGAGCGTTGGGATTGCGCCGCCATCGCCATGGGCGGCAAGCAGGGTCGGCGCCGTGGCAATCGCGGTCATGCCGAAGCTGAAGGCCCAGAGACCCGGCACCGCACCCGCTTCGCCGATCCAGCGCCAAAGCCGCGCGAGAATGAGAAGCTGCAGCACCCCGTAACCGATCAGCGCATGGGCGAAGAGATCGGGCGTGCCGCCGCTGACGGCGATATAGGCAACCGCGCCGACCGGCGCCGGGGCAAGCTGCACCCCGATCGTCGGCCGCATCGGCACGGCGAGCGTCGGCCCGGTCAGGAGCCGGTTGAGCAGCACGGATTCCATCGCGAGCCAGGCGAAAAGGCCCGCGCCGAAGGCAAGCTGGCCGATCTCGGGATGGCCGAGGGCCGAGATGACCGTGGCCGAGACATAGCTTCCGGCAACCGTCGGCAGGTAGAGCACCGCCGTTGTCGTGGCGGGATCGCGTTCGCCATGCCACAATCCTCCCGTGCGCCAGACACCGAAGGCCAGCGTGAAGGCAAAACCGGCGGCAAACAGGATAGAGGCGCCGACAGCCGAGTAGGGCACGAGGCCGCCGGCCATCAGCATGGTCGAGACCCCGGCAAGGCCGATGAAACAGCATTGCACCGGATGGGCGGCCTCGGCGGCAAGCTTTGCCGGTGCCGTCACCGCCTTGATCCCGTAAAGCATGACCAGTGCAGCCCAGACCAGCGCCGCAACAAAATAGATAACATCGCCGATGATCGCCGGCATCGCCCAGGCGCGACCGGCCGCACGCCATGCATTGCCGAGGCCCGCGAGCCCGAGCACGATGCCGAAATAACTCGCCGGCATATTGGCGGCGATCAGGCGGATACCGCCCGAAGGGGCGGTGCTCGGCTGCAGCTTTGATATTGTTTCGACCACGGCGACCCCCAGGCGGCGCGATGAAGAAGCAACCGACTCAACTCTTGATAATCGAATTGGCCGGTGGCGACTGGGAGTAGGTGCGCGAGGGCGGGCCGTTGTCAACCGGATCTTTTATGCCGTCTGCAGGCCTGGCCTATCGCCTCGACCACTCGCTCCGCTCCTTCGCCTGGGCAAGCACCGCCTGCCTTATATAGGCGAGATCGCTGCCGGTTGCGACCAGCTGGAACCCGTCGTCAAACAGGGCCTGCCAGGAGCGGCCGTCGCGCGGCACGGTAGCGGCCGGCTTCCCGGCCTTTCGGATCGCTGCATAGGCCTCGGTGATCAGCGCTTCGACCTCTGGTGCCCCGGTCTGGTCGGGAAGGCCGATGCTGCCGGAAAGATCCGACGGCCCGATGAATACGACGTCGACGCCCTCGACCGACGAGATCGCACTGGCATTCTTCACCGCCTGTGCCGTCTCGATCTGCGGGATGATCAGCATCTGCTCATGCGCCCGCGCCACATAGTCGCCGACAAGGCCGTAACGCGACGCGCGCACGACGCCGGCAGCATTGCCTCGCTTGCCGTGCGGCGGGTAAAGGCAGGCATCGACCACCGACTTGGCCTCTTCGGCGCTATCGACCATCGGCACGAGAATGGATTGTGCGCCGGCATCGACGATGCGCTTCAGATAGGTCGGATCGCTGGAGGCAACCCGGACGATCGGGGCGGTGTCGGTGCCGAGAAGGGCGCGCATCATCGCGATCGCATTGTCGAGGTCGCCGACGCCGTGTTCCTGGTCGATGATGACGAAATCGAGTCCCGCATGGGCGACGATCTCGGCGACAGCCGGCGAGGCCGAATGCAACCACATACCAAAGCATTTGGTGCCGTTGTTGATCTTCGTCTTCAGCACATTCTCGATCGGATCCATGCCTGCCTCCCTGCTGGTGTTCCTGCGTCGTCACCCAAGATGCCGACCGGGAAAGCCTAAAGCTTTGCGAACCATCGACAAGTCCAATTGGGCGATGTCCGGTACGCAGGTAGCCGGTCAAACCGTGTCGTGCCGGTTGCCCTCTGTTGCCGGCTCACCTGGCAGAACGTCCGAGCGCCAGCCACCGGCCGGGCGGCATGCCGAAGGCTCCGCGGAAATGGCGGGTGAAATGCGCCTGATCGGCAAAACCGGCATCGGCCGCGGTGTCGGCCAGCGTGCCGCCCTGCGCCAGAAGCCGCTTTGCCCGTTCCAGCCGGCGCATGACCAGATAGCGATGCGGGCTGGTGCCCATCAGTCGGCGGAACTGCCGAGCGAGTTCGTAGCGGTCGAGGCCCGTGATCGCTTCCAGCGTTTCGGATCGCACCGCTTCCGTGCAGTTCTCGTCGAGGAAGTCTCGCGCCCGCAATACGGCCGATCGTGCCGCTGCGGCGATGGCCCTGCATGAGGACCCGGCCTGACGGTCAAGCCCGGCGGCAACCCGCATCACCACGTCGTCCATCACCAGTTCGTCGGGCTCGCGCTCGAGATCGCCGAGAATGTCCGCCAACGCCTGCCACAGACCGGTATCGGCAACGACTGGATCGGCGACGAAGGGCAGGGCGCTGCGATGGCCGCTGACAGCGCCGATCAGCTCCGGCGGAAGATAGATCATCCGGTAGATCAGCCCGTCTTCCGTGCCCGCAGCTCCGTCATGCACCTCGTCTGGATGCAGCACGATGACATTGCCCGGATTGCTGAAGCGCGAGGCGCCCCGATAGCGAAACGTCTGCACCCCGTGCAGCGTCAGGCCGAGCGCATAGGTATCGTGCCGATGCGGCGAAAATCCGTTGCCGTGAAAGCGCGCCTCGATGCGTTCCACACCCCGGCCGGGCAGGGCGACGCGCATTCCATCCGTGAAGTCCGGCTTGCACGAACGTTCAAGACCCGCCGTCCCGGCACTCGCTAAGTGCTCGGCTCTTTCGAGACCCTGAATGGAGTTGCACCGCATGTTCGACACCAAGATCGCCATCGTCATTCGCGATGATCTCGCCACCTGGCAGAAGCTCAACGTCACCGCCTTCCTGACGAGCGGCATCGTCGCCCAGCAGCCGGCGATCATCGGTGAACCATACCGGGACGCGGCGGGCCATGTCTACAATCCGATGAGCATCCAGCCGATCGTGGTGCTCGCCTGCGATCAGGAGACATTGAGGACGATCCACAAGCGTGCGCTCGATCGCGAGGTGACGATCTCCGCCTATATCGAGGAGATGTTTTCAACCGGCCACGATGCCGCCAATCGCGAGGTCTTCTCACGCTTCGGGCCGGACGATGCCCGGCTTGTCGGCATTGCGCTTCGGACCGACAGGAAGATCGTCGACAAGATCACCAAGGGCGCGAAAATGCACGCCTGATCATAGGAACCCACCTACAGCCGCCCTTACGCCTCCAGCGCAAGCGTTGCGAAACTCGCCAGCCAGTGCTCGCCCATATAGTCGCCGGCGACATGGGCAAGTGCGCTGGCGATATGGGCTTCGGCGGTCTCTTCCAGGACCGTTCGCCGTGGATCCGCAGCCGGAAGGGCGGCACAAAGCGAGCGCCAGCACCAGGCGCGTGACAGGTTGAGCCCGTCGAGATGGGCGATCTTGCCGTCGGTTCTGTCCGAAATGGTTGCCGGGACAAACAGCGTGGCAGGCTTTTGCCGGCCGATTTCGGGCAGGAAGCGGTCGAACCATTCGCCGAATGCGGTTTCCGGCATAAGCCTGCGCATGCATTCCGCCTCAATCAGCGCTGACGACAGAAAATCGTCGCCGGAAGGTTCACCCCAGGCCGGGCAGGCCTCGTCGGCGCCATACCAGCGATGAGCCGTATCCCGCAGCAGCGCCATCAAGGCCTTGTCGCCCACCGTTTCCGCGTAGTCGGCCGCCAGCCTCAGCGCAAACGCCGTGTTGAAATGCGTACCGACCCTCACTGGATAGGTGGCGACCGGCAGGAAATCGGTAAACCTTGCGACGACGATGTCGGTGAGCGGCTGGAGGATGCGGGCGAAACGGCCACCGTCCAGTCCCTCGAGTTCGGCGGCGAGCTTGAGCAGCCAGCCCCAGCCATAGGGCCGCTCGAAGCCGCGCATCAGCGGCGCGCTCATCGTGGCGCATTCACCCGCGACCTTGTCCGGCGTCAGCATCGTGTCGAACAGGGCGCAGATCTCACCGGCAACGGCAAGCTCGGGAAACCGCTTGAGCATATAGGCGAGCATCCAGTAGCCATGGACGCAGGAATGCCAGTCGAAACTACCGTAGAAAATCGGATAAAGCGCCCGCGGCGTTTTGGCATCCGCATCGCTTGCCAGCACATTGGACGGTTTGTTGGGATAGTCCCGGCCGACATGCCCGAGTGCGATCCTGGCAAACTTCTGGGCGATATCGGCGGTGAGATGAGGGCGCATGGAGGTCTCGTTGAAAAGGTTCAGGTGAGCGAATATCATTGACGAACGGAGACTATCAGTCGGAGGTGCGATGATGAATGCCATCACCATAAGAAACCTGTCCGATGAGGCAACGCGGGCACTGGAAGCGCGCGCTGCGGAAAACGGCACCACCGCGGAGGTGGAGGCCGAGCGCATCCTGCAGGAGGCGTTGGCAGTGGTCGATATCGGAGAAGAGACCGAGAAAAAGGAAGAGCCCAAAGTAGGGTTGGGTACGGCCCTGCGACAGCTAGGGGAGAGATTTCCCGAGCTTGCGGATATCGATTTCTCTCGCGATCAGACGCCGGCATGGAGCCCGTCATCCGAATGATCGTCGTCGATACGAATGTGATTTCCGAAATACCGAAGACGGATATTCATCGCACAGTACAGGCTTGGCTGGATAATCAGCGCGGGCCCTCACTCTATGCCACTGCAATCAGCCTTGCAGAAATAACTTTCGGTATCGAAAAGCTCCCATACGGGCGGCGGAAGGATGTGTTACGGGAAAATATGGAAACTGTTTTCGGCACCTATTTCCCTGGCCGCATCCTCCCTTTTGATGAATACGCCGCACGAGCCTATGGTCGCCTGGTGGCGGAGGCGCGTGCCAACGGCAGATCGATCCTCATCGCCGACGGCCAGATCGCGGCCATCGCAAAGGTCCACGGCTTCACCATCGCCACGCGTGATACCGCCCCGTTCGAGGCGGCCGGCATTCCCGTCATCGATCCCTGGATCTTGTCGTCGGGCGCAAGCCTATAGCTCGACCGCCTCGACCTTCTTGTTGACGAAGCGAAGCGCCACGCCGCCATCGATCAGTTTCAGCGCCGTTTCGCCGAAAAGTTCGCGCCGCCAGCCGGAAAGTGCGGCGACATTGGCTTTTTCGCCTTCGGATGCGATCTTTTCCAGATCGTCGCTATTGGCGATCACCTTGGCGGCAACGCCCTGCTTGTCGGAGATGAGCTTCAGCAGAACCTTGAGAAGCTCGACGGCTGCGGCCGTTCCTTCCGGAACATGGGTATGCTTTGGCGGGTGCGGCATGTCGGCCTTTGGCAGCGCCAGGGCTGCATTGACGGCCTCGATGATCGCAGCACCGGAGGAGGAACGCTCCCAGCCCTTCGGAATTGTGCGCAGGCGGCCGAGCGCTTCGGTATCCTTTGGCTGCTGCTGGGCGATCTCGTAGATCGCATCGTCCTTCAGCACCCTGGAGCGCGGCACGTTGCGGCTGCGCGCCTCGCGTTCGCGCCATGCGGCGACGAATTTCAATACGGCGAGTTCGGTCGGCTTTCTGAGCCGTGCCTTCAACCGCTGCCAGGCATCGTCCGGATGCAGGTCATAGGTGGAGGGGCTTTCGAGGATCGCCATTTCCTCGGTCAGCCACAGGGCGCGGCCTTCGCGCTCGAGCTGCTCCTTCAGCGACAGATAGACGTCGCGCAGGTGGGTGACGTCGGCCAGCGCATAGTCGAGCTGCTTTTCCGACAGCGGCCTGCGGCTCCAGTCGGTGAAACGCGACGACTTGTCGATCTGGATATTCTTGATGCGGCTGACCAGCTGGTCATAGGAAACGCTGTCGCCGAAACCGCAGACCATGGCGGCGACCTGCGTATCGAAGATCGGATGCGGCACCAGCTTGCCGAGATGGTGGATGATTTCGATATCCTGGCGGGCGGCATGGAAAACCTTGACCACCGCGGAATTCGCCATCAGCTCGAAGAAGGGCGCAAGATCCAGCCCTTTTGCCAGCGGATCGACGAGCACTTCCATCGTCGGGCTCGCCATCTGTATGAGGCAGAGTTCGGGCCAGAACGTCGTCTCCCGAAGGAACTCCGTGTCGATTGTGATGAAATCCGATTGCGCCAGTTGGGCGCAGGCTTCCTGAAGGGCTGCGGTTGTGTCGATCATCGGTCCGTTCGCGTGCGGTGATCAACCTTCCTTTCGCTTTAAGGCCTTGATGTCAATACCACCATGCAGCGGCGAAGGCGTTAGTCCCTGCGATCTTTCTCCGGCGGTGCGGCGAGCTTGGCGAAATAGGCCGATGTGCGCAACAGAGCCCGGAAACGTGAGCGTCGCTCGGAGGGCGGCACCGGCGGCCTCACCCCCATGCGCCTTATGGTGAAGATCAGGAAGCCGACGAAGATGAACGAGGTATAGCCGAAAAAGGCCCGCGGCCCGCAATATTGCAGAAGGGTTGCCGCAAGCAGCGGCCCGACGATTGCGCCTACCGACCAGAAGAACAAAAGGCCGGACGCGACGAGCGCATACTGTCCGGGTTGCGCATGATCGTTTCCATGCGCCGAACACAGCGAATAGAGCGGCATGGAAAAGGCACCGAACAGGAAGACGGCGATGATATTGGCCGTCTGGTTGTTGCCGGCGCCGAACGAGAGATAGGCGCCCGTCAGGATCGACCCGACCGTCGCCCAGACGATCACGCGGCGCCGGTCGAGCTTGTCGGAATAGACGCCGAGCGGATATTGCAGCACCACGCCGCCGATGATGCCGGCGCTCATGAAGGTCGCGATCGAGGTGATGTCCATGCCGAGCTCATGCGCATAGATCGGCCCGATATTGCGGAAGGCGGCCATCGACAGGCCGACCGCGACGACACCGACGACGGCGAGCGGCGAAATCTGCCACACCGCCTTGAGATCGAAGGAAATCGTCGCCGGTGGCGCTGGGCCGGATTTGTCGGCGATCGAGATCGGCACCAGCGACAGGGTCATGGCGATGGTGATGATCGAGAAGATAGCCTGTCCGTCGATGCCGACCGTCGGAATGAGATATTGCGCGAAGGTCACCGAGCCGAGGTCGACGAAGCGGTAGATCGACAGCGTCCGCGCCCGGTTGTCGTTCGTCACCTTGGCATTGATCCAGCTTTCGACAGTGGCAAACAGGCTTGCGACCGAAATCCCGATCAGGAAGCGCATGATCGCCCAGGAGACCGGATCGATGACCTGCGCCATTACCACCGAGCAGGAGGCGCCGATCGCCGCCATTGCCGCGAAGGTGCGGATATGCCCGATTGCCCGCAGAAGCCTTGCCACATAGATGCAGCCGATCGCAAATCCGACGCTGTAGCCCGCGCCGATCAGGCCGATGACGGAGGGCGAAAACCCCTCGGCCGTGCCGCGAAGCGCGATATAGGTTCCCTGCAATCCGTTGCCGCCGATCAGGATGCCGGCGGTCACGAGCAGGGGCACAAGCGGTCTGATATGGCTCATCGTCGGACGGGGATGGGGAATCTCTGGTTTGACGTTCCCATAGCTGTAACCCGCATGGCGCGGCGGTGACAGGGCCTGTGCGACGAAAGATGACGCTGTTAAAGGAAAACATGAACACCCCCGACTGAAGCCGCAGACGGGGATGTCTGGTCATGGCCGTCAGGCCATCGGATGCTTACGGCGTGACATGCCTGTAGAGGGACTGGCTGCCGTCCTTGTTCAGCGCTATGATATCATAGGCCTCGTGGCTGTCGCCCCCCATGCCGAGCGCCCCGGACGGCATGCCGGGCACCGCAAAACCGGCAATGTCGGGATGTTCGGCCAGAACCTGCTTCACCACGTCGAGCGGAACATGGCCTTCGAAGACATAGCCGTCGGCCACCGCCGTATGGCAGCTCTGTGCCTCTTCCGGCACGTGATAGCTTGCCTTCACGGCATCCATGTCCTCGGTGTTTTCGATGCGAAGCGGAATGCCGGCCGCTTTCAGTGCGGCCACCCATGCCTCGCAGCATTGGCAATAGGGGCTCTTGTAGACCACCATCTCGGCGGCTGCCGCTCCGGTGGCGATGACGGATGCTGCGCAAAGCATGATGAAGGCGAGCGATCTCGCCGCGAATAGACGTGTGTTCACGGATAATCTCCTGGATTTTCGAATTAAGGATCGTCGAACGAATATTTCGTCGGGACCGTCAGCCTGCCCTTGGGGCAGTCAGACGTTCAGCGCGACGAGTTCGGGAGATTTCGGTGGCGGGGAGGGAGGGCTGGCACGCAGCGATGATGCGGTTGTGTCCTGTGGCATGGCATGGGCCGGTGAGATGCGCTTCGCACTGAAAGCCGAACCTGTGGGCAATATGGCGAGTGCCGTCATCTGCAGCGGGCAGGGCGCAATCGCGCAGCCAGCCTTCGAACATTGCCGCGTCTCGATAAGATAGCCATGTCCGGCTGCATGACCGAGATGCATGGTGATTTCGCTATGCGCCATGTGAATGTGGTCGGGCATCGATGGATCGCCGTAGCCAACCGGTCCGCGCGACAGAAGCAGCGCGGCGACAAGCATCAGAACGATCCGGCAAAATTTGACCATGGGCGCATGATCGCATGGACCATCGGGACAATGAAGAGGTGGCCCAAGGGACATAAGCACGCAGCTGCAGTTTCAAAGGATCAGCGCCTCCATGGTGCGTCCGAACGGGCGCACGGCGCGCTATCGTGTGTTAAGCCGGCCCGGATCGGCATTGCAACCTTGACAAATCGGAGCGCGCATGCGCTTTTCGCGCCGATTTTCCATGCGATCGGTGGCCGTGCTTCGCACGCCCGAAAAGCCGCTCCCAGCATCAGTCCAGGATTGAAGTCATGCATCGTTACCGCAGCCACACCTGTGCAGCCCTCCGCAAGTCGGATGTCGGCTCCAATGTCCGCATCTCCGGCTGGGTCCATCGCGTACGAGATCACGGCGGCGTCCTGTTCGTCGACCTTCGCGACCATTACGGCATGACCCAGGTCGTCTGCGACCCGGATAGCCCGGCCTTCAAGACGGCCGAAGTCGTCCGCGGCGAATGGGTCATCCGTATCGACGGCACCGTCAAGGCGCGCTCGGACGAGACCGTCAACAAGAACATGGCAACCGGCGAGATCGAGCTTTACGCCCGCGAAATCGAAGTTCTGTCGGCTGCCAAGGAACTGCCGTTGCCGGTCTTCGGCGAGCCGGACTATCCGGAAGACGTGCGCCTGAAGTACCGCTTCCTCGACCTGCGCCGCGAAACGCTGCACAAGAACATCGTCAAGCGCACCCAGATCATCGCCGCCATGCGCCGCGAAATGACCAAGGGCGGCTTCACCGAATATTCGACGCCGATCCTGACCGCATCCTCGCCGGAAGGCGCCCGCGACTTCCTCGTGCCGTCGCGTATCCACCCGACCAAGTTCTTCGCCCTGCCGCAGGCGCCGCAGCAGTACAAGCAGCTCCTGATGGTTGCCGGTTTCGACCGTTACTTCCAGATCGCGCCCTGCTTCCGCGATGAAGATCCGCGCGCCGACCGCCTGCCGGGCGAATTCTACCAACTCGACCTCGAAATGAGCTTCGTCACCCAGGAAGAAGTCTGGGAAACGATGGAGCCGGTCATGCGCGGCATTTTCGAGGAGTTTGCCGAAGGCAAGCCGGTCACCCAGCAGTTCCCGCGCATCCCCTATGATGTCGCGCTGCGCAAATATGGTTCCGACAAGCCGGACCTCAGAAACCCGATCGAGATGCAGGCTGTCACCGAACACTTCGCCGGCTCCGGCTTCAAGGTGTTTGCCGGCATGATCGCATCGAACCCGAAGGTCGAAGTCTGGGCGATCCCGGCCAAGACCGGTGGTTCGCGCGCATTCTGCGACCGCATGAACGCCTGGGCGCAGCAGCAGGGCCAGCCGGGCCTCGGCTACATCTTCTGGAAGGAAGAAGAGGGCAAGGTTGCCGGCTCCGGTCCGCTCGCCAAGAACATCGGCGAAGAGCGCACCGCAGCGATTGCAGCCCAGCTTGGCCTTGAAGCGGGCGATGCCTGCTTCTTCGTTGCCGGCGAACCGGAAAAATTCTACAAGTTCGCAGGCGAAGCCCGTAACCGCGCCGCCGACGAACTGAACCTGTCCAACAAGGACCAGTTTGCCCTGTGCTGGATCGTCGACTTCCCGTTCTTCGAATATAACGAAGATGAAAAGAAGATCGACTTCGCCCACAACCCCTTCTCCATGCCGCAGGGCGGCCTTGAGGCGCTGGAAAACCAGGATCCGCTGACGATCAAGGCCTACCAGTACGACATGGTCTGCAATGGCTTTGAAATCGCGTCGGGCTCGATCCGTAACCAACTGCCGGAAGTCATGGTCAAGGCCTTCGAAATGGTCGGCCTGTCTCAGCAGGACGTGGAAGACCGCTTCGGTGGCCTCTACCGCGCCTTCCAGTACGGTGCGCCTCCGCACGGTGGCATGGCTGCCGGCGTCGACCGCGTTGTCATGCTCCTGACCGGTGCGAAGAACCTGCGCGAAATAACACTGTTCCCGATGAACCAGCAGGCACAGGACCTGCTGATGGGCGCACCGGCCGAAGCGACGCCGACCCAGCTTCGCGAACTGGCGATCCGCCCGATTCCGCCGGTCAAGAAAGACTGATCGTCCTTTACCGGAAACCGCTCGAAAGCCGCTGTCACCCTGTGATGGCGGCTTTTCTCATATTTACACATTCGCGTGCGAACGCCGTGTACGCCGGCCTTTGCCACAATTTCGGCACCCGTCGGGCGCTGGTTGGCAATGTCGATACCGTCAGGCTTACCCCCGGGCCGGGCGGCGATCGTTTCCCCTCAACGGTTGGAGACAATCATGTCCAAAGTTCGCAATCTTCTTCTTCTCGGCGCAGCCGTGGCCGCCACCACCGCCGGCGCTGCCTTGGCGCAGGATCGCATGCACCAGATGACCGTTCGCCTGCCGGACGGCGAGCTCGAAACCATTCGCTATGCCGGCGACCAGGCCCCCAAGGTCAGCTTCGACAGCGACGAAGTGGATCTGGCGTCGATGAATGACGACTTCTTCTCCTCGCCATTTGCCGAAATCCAGCAGATCTCTGCGCAGATGGAGGCGCAGGAGGACGCCATGATGCAGGCCTTTGAAGGGGCAGGCGGGCCGATGAACATCGATATGAAATCGCTGCCCGCCGGCACGACCGGTTATTCGACCGTTTCCATCATCTCCGATGGCCATGGCTGCACCGAAAGCGTCCGCTATTTCGATGGCGCAAATGGCAAACCGGAAGTGCAGAAAGCCTCGTCCGGCGACTGCTCGGCTGCGATGAAGACCGGTCGGCCGACAGCCGTGCACGCGATCGAGCCGCATGCGCCGGCAGCCCACGCACCGGCTCCACAGGAGCCAGCGTTCCGCAAGCCCGGCGGCGTGATCGAGGCCAATTACGTCCAGAAGCCGAAGCTCGACAGCCATTCGGTCGAACTGGCCGGCCTCTTCTAAGAGCTTTTGAACAGACGCGTGCCCGGAGTGGCGACCGCTCCGGGCGCCGCATCACGCGAGCCGGCTGTCGAGAAAATACCACTGCGCCGGATGCGCCTTGATGACCGGCTCGACGACGGCGTTGATCCTCGTGACATCGGCGAGCAACTGCGCCTCGCTGTCTGCCTCACCGTCCAGGACGAAGGGTTCAAGCGCGTTGAGCGTGAATTGCGTGCCCCGCTCGCGTATCATGTAGACCGGCCAGATCAGCGCGCCGGTCTTGCGGGCAAGGCGGGCCACCAGCGCGTAATTGCCTTTGAGATGCGGAGGTTTCCCGAGAAACGGCGCCCGCATCCGTCCTTCGAAGGCCTCGTCGCAGAAGATCAGCACATTGCCGTTCTGCTCAAGCAGGCGAAGGGCAGGGCGCACGGCCGCCCGTCCGGGCGAAAACAGCTTGAGGCCGCCGCGCCTGCGTATATGCCGTACGATGAAGTGATGCGACCGGCTGCCCGGCGGATCATAGTTCAGCGTTACATCGAGGCCGAGATCGACCAGGCACTGATCCATGATCTCCCAGTTGCTGGTATGGATGCCGACGAAAATGACCGGGCGGCCCGCGCTCCGGGCCAGGATGTCGCCGGTCCCGACATGCCTTATAGCGCCGTGCCTGCGGGCAAGCCGCTGCACGACGGAATATTCCGCCTGCTGCCGCCCTTGCGATTCCATGTATTCGACGAGCCAGCGATCGATCGTCGCGTCATCGGCATCCGGGCGAAGTGCAACGAGGCTCGCACGGGCACGTTTCAGCGCGCCCTTGTGGGCACGCGGGATCAGATGCCGGCCGAGAAAGGCACCGATATCGGAGACCGCTTTCGCGGGCAGCAGATGAAACAGCCCGAACAGCAGCATCTGTCCCGCATCCGAGGCCATATCGCGCAGCCAGTATTGGATGAAGCGTTGTCGTCCCGCCGGTCCCTCGCGCATCAGTGCGGACAGGCCCGGTCTTGCCGTCGCCTCGTAGGTCCACGCCTTGCGCTTCAGGTCCGGCCTGTTTCCCGGCTTTTTCACGCAGCACGCCGATGCAGGGTGACGGGCAGGCCGCCCTTTGGGCGAAGCGTCAGGCGGCAGGCCGGCTCCACCTTATGGCCTTCGGCCACGCGGATCCGGAAACGTTGCGCCAATACGGCGAGGCAGAGAATGGCCTCGGTCAGGCCGAACTGCAGGCCGGGGCAGACGCGGGGGCCGCTGGCAAAGGGGATGTAGCTGTAGGGCGTTGGCCGCTTGCCCTCCATGAACCGTTCCGGCCGGAACCGGTGCGGATCGGCAAACAGCGATTGCGTGCGATGCAGCGTCCACGGCACGATCATCACGAGCGAGGCCGGCTTGACGTCGATAGTGCCGATGCGGTCCGCCTGCTTCGCCTGCCGGGCAAGGATCGGCACCGGCGGATAAAGCCTCAGCGTCTCCTCGATGACGGCCTGGCACCATTTGAGATTGGGCACGTCCTCGACCGTCGGCGCCCGGCCGCCGCAGACTGAGGCGATTTCGGCATGCACGGCCTCTTCGATCCATGGCGCCTTGGAGAGCAGATACCAGGCCCAGGTCAGCGTCGCCGCCGTGGTCTCGTGCCCGGCCATGAAGATGGTCGCCGCCTCGTTCCGGAGCGCCACCACGTCGAGCTTGAGTTCCGGATTTTTCTGCTGGCGCCGGATCAGCAGGTCGACCATCGAATTGTCGTCGCCCTTGCCGGCCAGATGATCCTCGATCACCCGGTCGATGATCCGGTGGATGCGATTGACCGAGCGCCGGAGCGACGGCGTGCGCACCAGCGGCAGGCCTTCGTCGAAACCGAGGAAATAGCCGATATTGATGCTGTCGATCAGCGACTGGTAAGAGGTGAAACCCTCCGTCACCGCATCGGCGCTGTCCTTGCCCAGATCGTTGCCGAACACGCTGCGGGAGATGATCTCAGCGGTAAGCCCGGCCATTTCATAAAGCGCGTTGACCTGCGCCCCGTCACCGAGTTCCTCCCAGCGGCGCACGAGTTCCAGCGACGTATCGGTCATGATCGGGCCGAATGTCGGAAGCCGCCCCTTGTGAACGATGTCGTTGACCAGCGGACGGCGCTGCTTCCAGGTCTCCCCGTCGGAGATGAACAGCCCGTCACCGAGAAGAAATTCCAGCGCCCGGCGCATCTGTGGCGTCTTGCGCTCGAAATTCTCATGACGCGTGGCGACGACGTATTTGATCGCTTCGGGCGAATTCACCAGCACCACTTGCCGGCCGAAGATCTTCACTTCGCTGATCCGTTCCTTGAAGTCCGAGCTGCGCCAGACCGCCAGGAAATCCTTGCGTGCAGTCAACAGGCGTTGAAGCGATCCACCCTTCTTGCCGCTGTAATAGTCTGCCCGCGCCGGCTCGAAAGTCTTTTTCGCAGCGTTCAGCCGTTCGACGGTGGTGATGCTTGGGTCGAGCCAGGACAGCATGAAATAACCTCGTGGGCGGTATGAAAAGTCTATGATGGCCATGGGGCCCGCTGTCCTCCCAGCGGCGCAATTCATCGCGCCTGCCATGGCTTTCGTCAAGCTTTCGGCTGGCGTTTACAGCAATTCATGCACGCTGGGGTGGAGGGGTATTTCGGAACCATATGCGTCCCGTTGTGTTGTTGAGCCAGAAGCAACACAGGGAGAGTGATATGCTCAAGAGTGTCATTGCCGCTGCGGCCCTGACGATGGTGTCGGGCGCAGCTCTTGCCCAGACCACGGTCATCACCCAGGATCCGATGGTGACCAATTCAACTGTCGTGATGCCGGGAGAAGTGCGTACCTACGTGATGGAGCAGCCTATCGACTCCGTCCCGATCGTTCCGTCCGAGGGCGACGTGCTGGTCGGCGAAGTCCTGCCCGAAGGCGTCGAAGTGCGCCCGGTTCAGGGCTATGACGATTACGGCTACACCGTCGTCAACGAACACCGGGTCATCGTAAATCCGCAGACACGCACGGTGATCCAGGTTCTGGAATAGTATCGGTTCATTCGCAGATGTGATGCAAGGCCGGGCCGCTCAGCGGTTCCGGCCTTCTTTGTTTATGACCCTTGCGAAGTAGAGGGCCCAAAGGCCAATCAAAAGCCCGCCGACAGGCGCCACCAGATAGGGTGCAATCTCGATGAGGTTCATGGGCGCAATCCCTTCAGCACCGAACTCGCTGCATAATATAGAGAACAGGCTCCCACAAAGCAAATCGCGCTCGATGTAGCAGTAAGCCTCGTGAGGCCGATAGGTCCGCCAAGCGCCGTAAAAATTGGAGCGAGGCTCCCCACGGCAAAGACTGCGATAGCAGCACCGTTCACAAACGTGGCAAGTAACTTCAGTCTTTCGTTGCCAACCAGCTTCGCCTTATCGTCGTCTCTCATTCGCACCCCACACGGATATTGCGACAAGTTATCATGTTTATGTTGGCTGGCAACGAGTTGGCTATGTGGTAAAGTCGCTCTGTTGCAGCGAAACGCTTTCCCCGCTATAGCTCGCTGATCCACAAGGACTTGGGTGCAATTCCCGAGTGGCTCTTCCGGCCGCCGATCCGCCGGACAACCGCAAAACCTGCAGATACCCAAGATCGCTTCGCCTCCCGTTGCGATTTTTACAAGCTTTGCGAGATCACCAGACATGTCGACTTTCTCTACCCTTCGCCGGGATTGGTCCGCCAATCCCGTCCGTGAAATGCTGGCGGGCGCCGTGGCGACCTTCGCCCTCATCCCGGAAGTCATCGCCTTTTCCTTCGTCGCCGGCGTCGATCCCGAGGTCGGCCTCTTCGCCTCCTTCGTTATCGGCATCGTCATCGCCTTTACCGGTGGTCGTCCTGCGATGATTTCGGCCGCTGCCGGTTCCGTCGCGCTTGTCGCAGCGCCGCTCGTCCATGCACACGGCCTGCCTTATCTTCTGGCTGCCGGCCTGCTTGCCGGTATCATCCAGATCGTCTTCGGCTTGCTCAAGCTCGGGGTCTTGATGCGCTTCGTGTCGAAATCGGTGCGTACCGGCTTCGTCAATGCGCTGGCGATCCTGATCTTCTGGGCGCAGACACCGCATATTTTCGGTGCCAATACCGCGACCTTCGCTGTACTCGCCGCCGGCCTCGTCATCATCTATCTGGCGCCGCGCATCACCACCGTAATCCCGTCGCCGCTGATCTGTATTCTCGTACTGACGGTGGCAAGCGTCAGCCTCGACCTGCCGGTCGAGACAGTGGCCGATCTCGGCAAGCTGCCGGACAGCTGGCCGGTCCTAGCCTGGCCGACGGTGCCCTTCACGCTCGAAACCCTGGAGATCATAATCGGGCCGGCGATCGCAATCGCCATGGTCGGCCTCTTGGAATCGATGATGACGGCAAGCGTGGTCGACGAGCAGACAGATACGCAAAGCTCCAAGAACCGCGAATGCACCGGCCTCGGCATTGCCAACGCAGCGTCCAGCCTGTTTGGCGGAATTGCCGGTTGCGGCATGATCGGCCAGACGGTCAGCAATGTGAAATACGGGGGAAGAGGGCGCCTTTCGACGCTTTTTGCCGGCGCGCTTTTGCTCGTCCTGATGGTCTTCCTCAAGCCTTGGGTCTCTGAAGTTCCGGTCGCAGCGCTGGTCGCGATCATGGTCATGGTGTCGATCGATACGTTCGACTGGTCGTCGCTCGGCAAGCTCGTCGTCCATCCGCGCGCCTCCAGTTTCGTCATGCTGGCAACCGTGGTCGTCACCGTCTTCACCGCCAACCTTGCGCTCGGCGTCACGGTCGGCGTTCTCCTCTCCGGAGTGTTCTTCGCCGGCAAGGTTGCCAAGCTCTTCCGTGTGGAAAAGCGCGAAGGTGCGGCCGGAGAGCGGATCTATCAGGTGGAAGGCCAGATCTTCTTTGCCTCTGCGGATGCCTTCGTCGACGCGTTCGACTTCGACGACCTACCCAAGACCCTGGTGATCGATGTCGGCAGCGCACATCTCTGGGACATCACGGCCGTCGATGCGCTCGACAAGGTCGTGCTGAAATATCGCAATATGGGCGTGGAGGTCGAGGTGCGCGGCGTCAACGAGGCGAGTACCGACATGCTTGACCGCTTCGCGCTGCATGACAAGCAGCACGCATCGCTGTCCAGCACCGCGGCCCACTGAAACACCGAAACGCAAAAGCCCGGCAGTCACCTGCCGGGCTTTGTTCATGGCGGGAGCGCCGGATCAGTCGTTGGCCGTGACCTTGACGCCGAGCACCTGCGGCAGGGTGTTCGGCGCGCCCATGCCGGCGCCGAGAACCATCGGGAACGGGACCGGGTTCTGCGGCTGCGCGGTAATGGTGAAGCTGCCCGGTTTGTCGAGATAGCTGTTGACCGCCTGGCTCAGCATGTTCTGCAGTTCCGGCATGTTGTACTGGGCCAGAACCAGCGGCGTCATCGCCTTGATCATCTGGGCCATCTGGTTGCCGGTCGTGTTCTGCTGCTTGCCGACCACATCGAGCGCCTTCTCAGTGATCCCGTCATCGTCGAAACGGATCTTCGCGCTGTTGAAGGTCAGCCGCTGCATCAGGCCGAGCATGGCGAGGTTGGCCGCCTGCTGTGCCTCTTCCTTGTTCGGATTGGCTTCCATGGCCCGCGCCGTCTCGTTGGCCGAGCGAACGAAGTCGGGCGTATAGCCGGACAGGCTGAAGGCCATGCTGAGCTTGCCGACATGGTCGAAGTCGAGCGAATAATCCTCGACCGCGATCGTGCCGGGTCCGAGATCCCAGCTGCCGTTCATGCTGACCTGGCCATCGAGCGTGTTGACGCCGAGATCGGAGATCGTCTGGCGCGTCTTCGGGTCGTCGATCGTCGAGAGATCGGCCTTGATGTCTGACACCTTGAGATCGAAGCCGACGGTCTTCTCGTCTTCCGAGACATCCGTCGTGATCTTCGATGAGCCGACCGACATCACGCTCTTGCCGTCGACCTTGACTTCCAGCGGACCGGTCGTCGCCTCGTCATAGAGCAGCACGGAATCGAGCGTATTGCCGCTCGTGTCTGCCGGGACGGTGAGGCCGCTGATGGCGATGTCCGACGCACGAACCTCGGTCTTGTCCTGGTGCATGTCGACATTGTCGAATGTCACGCTGTCGATCGTGTAGCCGCCGCCATCCTCCTCGACGCCTTCCATCTCGATCGTGCCGAGCGGCAGGCTGCCCTGGCCCTTGGCCGCGTTGAAACGGCTGTCACGCAACGTTACCGTCGAGCCATCGACCTCGATGGAGCCGGGAACCAGGCCTGCACCCGGCTCCATGTAGAGCGCGTTGTTGATCTTCTTGACGAGGTCGGCTCCATCCAGCGCAAAGGCCGGGGAACTGATGGCGAGAAGGGCGGTTCCGGCTGCAAGCAGGCGAGCCGTTGAAGCGTGACGCATGAATATCCTCCTGGAGGGACGGGTTCTGCCCGTTAAATCAACCGCTTTTATAGGTCGACTGAATGAAAGGTCCATGGCTTTGTGCATGTGGCGCTGAGCCATTTTTGTGACGCCCTTATCAAAGGGTAAGTTTCTCCACAGCCTGATTTCCGGCCTTTATTGCCGAAAACCGGGCTTTGGGCTAGGCAGGAAGCCATGGGACAGATCGTGAATCCGCCCGGCGACGACGGCGGCGACAATATTTTACCGGTGGACCTCAAGGCAGCGCTCGAAGAGCGCTATCTCGCCTATGCGCTGTCCACCATCATGCACCGCGCGCTGCCGGACGTTCGTGACGGGCTGAAGCCCGTCCACCGCCGCATCGTCTATGCGATGAGCGAGATGGGCCTTCGCCCCAACACCGCCTTCCGCAAATGCGCCAAGATCGTCGGCGAGGTGATGGGTAACTATCACCCGCATGGCGACCAGGCGATCTACGACGCGCTGGCGCGTCTGGCGCAGGATTTCTCGCTGCGCTATCCGCTGGTCAACGGTCAGGGCAATTTCGGCAATATCGACGGTGATAGCCCCGCCGCCATGCGTTACACTGAAAGCAAGATGACGGCGGTGGCCGAACTCCTGCTGGAAGGTATCGATCAGGACGCCGTCGATTTCCGCGATACCTACGACGAGAGCAATTCGGAGCCCACGGTCCTGCCGGGCGCCTTCCCGAACCTGCTCGCCAATGGCGCAACCGGCATCGCGGTCGGCATGGCGACCTCCATCCCGCCGCACAACGCCCACGAACTCTGCGACGCCGCTCTCCACCTGATCAAGCATCCTGATGCGACGGTGGAGAAACTGATCGAATTCGTTCCCGGCCCGGACCTGCCGACCGGCGGCATCATCATCGACAGCCGTGAATCGATCATCGAGAGCTACCGCACCGGCCGCGGCGGTTTCCGCGTCCGCGCCAAGTGGGAAGTCGAAGATCTCGGCCGCGGCGGCTATCAGATCGTCGTTACCGAAATTCCTTATCAGGTGCAGAAATCACGCCTGATCGAAAAGATCGCCGAGCTGCTAATCGCCCGCAAGCTGCCGCTTCTCGACGATATCCGCGATGAATCGGCCGAAGACGTGCGTATCGTCATCGTGCCGAAGAGCCGCACGGTCGATGCGACGCTTCTGATGGAATCGATGTTCAAGCTGACCGAGCTTGAAAGCCGCATTCCGCTCAACATGAACGTGCTGTCCATGGGCCGCGTGCCCAAGGTCATGGCGCTGAACGAGGTGCTGGTCGAATGGCTGGCGCACCGCAAGGACGTCCTCATCCGCCGCTCGCGCCATCGTCTGGCCGCGATCGACCGGCGCCTTGAAATTTTGGGCGGCTTGCTCGTCGCCTATCTCAACATCGACGAAGTCATCCGCATCATCCGCGAAGAGGATGAGCCGAAGCCGGTCATGGTGGAGCGCTGGTCTCTTACCGATCTCCAGGTCGAAGCGATCCTCAACATGCGGCTGCGCAATTTGCGCAAGCTCGAAGAGTTCGAGATCCGCACCGAAAACGACAAGCTGACCAAGGAAAAGGCCGATATCGAGGCGCTGCTTAGCTCCGACGACAAGCAGTGGCGGATGATCGAGGTCGAGATCCAGGACGTCAAGAAGACCTATGCCAAGGCAACCGAACTCGGCCGCCGCCGCACCCAGTTCGCCGAAGCGCCGGAAGCAGATATCGAGGCGATCCAGCAGGCGATGATCGAAAAGGAACCGATCACCGTCGTCATCTCGCAGAAGGGCTGGATACGCGCGCTGAAGGGTCACGTGGCAGATACGTCCGGCCTTACCTTCAAGGAAGGCGACGGACCGAAGATCGCGTTTACCGCACAGACGACCGACAAGCTTCTGCTCGTCACCACCGGCGGCAAGGTCTATACGCTCGGCGGCGACAAGCTGCCCGGCGGACGCGGCCATGGTGAGCCGATCCGCATCATGGTCGACATGGAAAACGATCAGGACATCCTGACCGCCTTCGTCCATGATTCAAGTCGCAGGATGATCATTGCCTCGACGTCGGGCTACGGCTTCATCGTCGCCGAAAGCGAGATGGTCGCCAATACCCGCAAGGGCAAGCAGGTGATGAATGTCGGCATGCCGGACGAGACCAAGCTCGTCGTGCCGGTCTCGGGCGATCATGTCGCCATCGTCGGCGAAAACCGCAAGATGGTGGTCTTCCCGCTCGAACAGCTGCCGGAAATGACCCGCGGCAAGGGCGTTCGCCTGCAGCGCTACAAGGATGGCGGCATTTCCGACATCAAGTGCTTTGCCATCGATGCCGGTCTTTCCTGGGAAGACAGCGCCGGCCGCGCCTTCAACCGCACGAAGGACGAACTCGCCGAATGGATGGGCGACCGCGCTTCTGCCGGACGCACGGTCCCGAAGGGTTTTCCGCGCAGCGGCAAGTTCGCAGGGTGACACGTACCTTCCGAAAGTCGCTGGCGGCTTTCGTCAACGCAAATGACGGCGCCGGTGATTGAGACGTGAGGCTGTCTCGACGGCGCCGTCTTGTTAATGCTTCCCAAGCTCCTTGAGGGCGACATAGTATTTTCGCATCGCGGTTTTGGCCGCGCTCATCTGGCGCTGAAAATCCTCGTCTGCAATTGCTTTCGGGGAGAAAAGTTCGAGGCCAGTGTCGTCTGAATGCAGTTCGACGATATCGCCCTCTTTCCAGCCGAGACGATGCAGAACATCCTGCGGCAGCACGACGCCGCAGCCTCCGTCGACTTTCTGAATGGTGACTGCCCTGTCCATCAGCAACCTCCCGTTGGCGAGTGAGTAGGATAGCACGACTTAAGGTAACTCGAAGTCACATTTTCTATCAGGTTTCGACGGTGGCCTTCGGCCGTCCGCGTCGCACCTGCCATGCCGCATGGCCGACCAGCGAAAGGATCAGGATCGCGCCGCCGAGCAATGTTCTTGCATGCATCTCCTCGCCGAAGATCATCCACACCCAGATCGGTGCGAGCACCGTCTCGAGCAGATAACACATGCCGACTTCGGCGCCGGTCAGATATTTGGGACCGGTCGCCAGGCACCAGAAGGCGAGCGGCAGCGTCACCAGTCCGTCGACAAGGACCCAGAATGAGGATGGGACGGTGGTGAAGCCGCCTGGCTCCATCATCGAAAGACCGACGATTGCCGGTATGATCGTTGCGACAAGCGGGACGAGGCCGATATCGGCCTTGCTCCTGCGTCCAATGATGATTGCGCCGGCCAGCAGCAGCGCCGTTGCGAGTGCCGACATATTGCCGAGCATGTCTCCGGCCGACAGCCCGCCGGAGACGATCAGTCCGACGCCGAAGACCATCAGTACCATGGTCACCCAGGTTGCACGCGAAGGCTGTTCACGTAGAAAAAGCCAGCCGAAAACTGCCGCAAGCATGGGCGTGAAGGCGACGATGAAGACGACATTGGCGGTTGCCGTATTGAAGACGCCGCCAAGGAAGGTGATGGTCGAAAGGCCGTAGCACAACCCGGCAAGAAGCCCGGCTCTTCCGGGTTTCAGTGCTCTGTCCGCCGGATGCAGTCGCCAGACGACAATCCAGACGATCAGGCCGAGCGCGAATGTCGAGACGCTGCGCAGTGCCAGCGTTTCCCACAGATCACCACCACCCAACCGGACCAGCGGTACGTCGAAGGAAAGCGCGACGCCACCGGTGATCGTCAGCAGCAGTCCCTTGCTGTGATGCCGCATACGTTATCGCTCTGAACGGGGATCGATGGCCGGCGGCAGAAACCGTTCCCATCCGCGCGCAGTCAATTGTTCCTGCGGCTGGTAGCGCGTCTTGTAGTCCATCTTGGAGGAACCCTTGACCCAATAGCCCAGATAGACATGCGGCAGACCGAGCGATCGCGTCCGGTTGATATGGTCGAGGATCATGAAGGTTCCGAGCGACCGCTTTTCCAGCTCCGGATTGAAGAAGGAATAGACCATCGACAGGCCGTCGCTCATCATGTCGGTCAGCGCCACGGCGATCAGTTCGCCCTTGGCCTCTCCACTGATGCCATGACCGGGCTCGCGGACGCGGTATTCGATCAGGCGGGTATTCACATGCGTGTCTTCCACCATGATCGCATAATCGAGCGCCGACATGTCCGACATGCCGCCATGCTGGTGGCGATCGTCGAGGTAGCGGCGGAAGAGGGCGAATTGTTCGGTTGAAGGCTGTGCCGGCTGAACCACCGAAACGATATCCCGGTTTGCCGTCATCACCCGCTTCATCGATTTGGTCGGCTCGAATTCACCGGCCAGGATGCGCACCGAGACGCAGGCGCGGCAGGCCTCGCAGGCCGGCCGGTATGCGATATTCTGCGAGCGGCGAAAGCCGCCCTGGGTCAGGAGGTCGTTCATTTCCGCTGCGCGGGGTCCGACGAGGTGCGTGAACACCTTGCGTTCCATTTCACCCGGTAGGTAGGGACAAACTGCCGGAGCCGTCAGATAGAACTGCGGGGAAGGCGTCGTCTGGGTATTCATCGAGTTGCGGCCGATCCCGTCATGGAGTGGGAAATGTCCTACCATGGCGCATAAATGGAAAACGTCAACCAGGAGCTTTGCAGCCCTTGGTTCCAGAAGCGGGCAATCAGCAACAATCCTGTGACTTTCCGCTCCGCCTATGCCCTTCAGCCCGTCCGCGCCACGACTGTTCCAAGCAGCATGTCATGCACCAGTCGCGACCTGTCGGTAAACAGGCCTGCCAGCAGAATGAGCGGCGTCAGCACCGAGTTGATCAGCCAGAACAGCACCGTGTGCACCATGGCGGTCATGAAATCCATCCGCCGCCCGTCGAGCCGCATCAGTGTGATCCCCATCGCGCGCATGCCGGGCGACGCCTGTGCAGGGCCGCCGAGCGTCATGCCGAAATAGAGAAGCGCGACGATGACGAACAGCGCCGGATAGAGCATGAAGCCCAGCCCCAGCGTGATGATGCCGAGGAAGAACACGACGATCGCGGCCGGAATGCACAACAGAAGCACGATCAGGTAATCGAGGATGAAGGCGAACACCCGGCGCAGAAGAACGCCGCTATAGGCGCGCCAGTCCTGCGGTGCCGCATAGGTGGGGTTCGGGTCGAGGCTCATCGATTTGGGGTCTCCTGTTTCTCCCCAACCATATGGGGAGATATTGCAACCTTAGCAAGTCTCGACCCTTCGGGGCCCGGCCGTCAGCCCTTGGCGAGCTTCTTTGCGACATCGACTGCGAAATAGGTGAGGATGCCGTCGCAGCCGGCGCGTTTGAAGCAGAGCAGCGTCTCCATCATCACTCGTTCGCCGTCGATCCAGCCGTTCATCGCCGCTGCCTTGATCTGCGCATATTCGCCCGAGACCTGATAGGCATAGGTCGGAAGCCCGAAAGCCTCCTTCACCCGCCAACAGATATCGAGATAGGGCAGGCCGGGCTTGACCATCATCATGTCGGCGCCTTCTTCGACGTCGAGGGCTGCATCGCGCAGCGCCTCCGTGCCATTGGCCGGCGATACGTAATAGCTGTTCTTGTCCCCCTTCAGCAGGCCCCCGGTATTGATCGCCTCGCGATAGGGGCCGTAGAAGCCGGACGAAAATTTCGTCGCGTAGGCCATGATGCCGACATCCTGGTGGCCGCTCGCATCGAGCCCGCGGCGGATCGCGCCGATGCGGCCATCCATCATTTCCGATGGCGCAATGATATCGGCGCCGGCATCGGCCTGCATGATCGCGGCCTTGACCACCTGATCGACGGTCTCGTCATTGACGATGATCCCGTCGCGCAGGATGCCGTCATGGCCGTGGCTGGTGAACGGGTCGAGCGCCACGTCGGTGATCAGGCCGATATTGGGCACAGTTTTCTTCGTAGCGGTCACGAACCGGTTCATCAGGTTGTTGGGATTGAGGATCTCCGAACCGGTCTGGTCGCGCAGGTCCATCTCGATATCCGGAAAGGGAGCGATCGCCGGAATGCCGAGATCGGCGGCTTCCTTCACCGCTTCCACCGCCATGTCGACGCTCATCCGGTTGACGCCGGGCATTGCCGCCAGGGGCTCGCAGACGCCGGTGCCGTGAGTGATGAAGATCGGCCAGATCAGGTCGTCGACCGTCACCCGGTTCTCCTGCACCATGCGGCGAACCCAGTCGGCCTTGCGATTGCGCCGCATCCTGCGGTGCCCGGTGATCTCGTCGACGAGATGCGTCTTGTCCATGACGGTGTCTCCGTTATTCTTGTTGTGGCGGTCCTTAGCACGCGACAAGTTGTTTATGAATGACCCCGATAGGTCATTGCTGCCATGCATGCGGCTGGCGGCTCGCGCCATGCCCCTATATATCAATCGGCATGGAACCTGATTCACCTTCGGCGCCGAGGCGCACGCTGACCGAGCTCCTGTTCATCCTTTTCCTGAGGATGATAGCGATCACCTGTTTCTGGTTCGGAATGCAATATTGGGCGATGCTCGTCGGCTACTCGCTGGATGGCCGGGCACGCTTCGATCTCCTGACCTTGCCCTGGCGGGCCGCGGCCGCAACGCTCGCCGTGCTTTTCCCGGTCGCATCGCTCGGCCTGTGGCTCACCGTCTCATGGGGAGCAGTCCTGTGGGCGCTCGCCGCCATCATCCAGATTCTGATGTATGTCGTGTGGCCGGCAATCTTCGGCACCAACCATCTCGTCCCGTTTCTGCACGTGCTCGTGGCGGCACTCTATATCGTTTTCCGACTGTCTTTATGGTTCGAAAGCCGCCGCAAGGAAGAGCGGGTAAGCACTGATTAACCACGAAGCTAAAGGGAAATAGCTCGTATTTTAGTGAAATTTTCGACGTAAGTGATTGATTTTTATAAGCGGAATTGGCTGCCGCAGGCTGGGCGCCACAGTCTCGCCGAAATCGGAAAATGCGGGTAGGTATTTGTTAGCCACGTGTTTTAAGTCGAATTTTATGTGCATTCGATAGGGTCTGTCTCAAGGCGGGAAGAAACAAACACACCGCCAAACAAAACAGTGAGGCAGTCATCATGAACACCAAGCTCAAGCCGCAGGCACCGGCAGTCGTAGATATCCACGAAGACACCATCCGCTCGCTCTACATGGAGTCGCTGCATCTGGTCGAACGTCTTCACCGCCGTCTCCTCGATGTCATCAAGGACGAGTTCGACCGTCAGGGTCGTGACGACGTCAACGCCGTTCAGGCGCTTCTTCTCTTCAACATCGGCAATTCCGAACTGACCGCCGGTGAACTTCGCTCCCGCGGCTACTATCTCGGCTCCAACGTTTCCTACAACGTCAAGAAGCTGGTCGACCTCGGTTTCATCAATCACTCCCGCTCGCGCATTGACCGTCGCTCGGTCCGCATCAGCCTGACGCCGGAAGGCCAGGCGATCGCCGAGACCGTCGCACGCCTCTACGAGCGCCATATCGGCTCGATCGAAAAGGTCGGCGGCATCGGCGAGGGCGAGTTCTCGCAGATGAACAAGCTCCTGCAGCGCCTCGACCGTTTCTGGAACGACTCGATCGCCTACCGGATGTAATCCGCACGGAAAGATAATGCGCCTTTAAACCACTAAAGGCTTGGCGTTACTCATTTCCTCCAGTCATGCGGTGACGCACAAAGACACGGCGGAGCGTACCCCTACGCTCCGCCGTGCGTTTCTGTTTCATTCTTCCGAAAGGCTCTGCGCGGCCGAGCCGCCGCCGATCGCCTTGATCCTCGTCAGGTCGACGATCACGTCCTGCCAGCCCGTCGGGCGGTAGCCGCGAACCTTGTCCGGCCACTCGCAGATGCCGTCCTCGTTGACATAGCCGACCCAATGCGCACTCGCGAGGTGATCGAAGAGCAGCAACACCAGTTTGTTGGCGGCAAGCGTTGATGTCGGCTTCCAGTTCATGAGCTCCCCCAGCAGGTTTTCTGAAGCGAGGAAAATAATCCGGTCAGCTTGCTTGAGGCTGGCGCCCTTCAATTTCCTGTGCGCAAGGCAGGGCAGGGATCGGCACACATCTTGCTTTGCTGAACCCACCGAATTTAAGGGGTCATTCATGCAAAACACAATCGCCAAACCCGAGGGCAATGCTCTCTTCCCGATCGTCCTTTCCATCGTCGCGGCAGCTGCCACCGGCGTGCTCTGGGCCTATGCCAACCCGATCCAGCTGGTGCCGGGCGTCATCCAGTGGCGCATCTTCGCCTTCCTGCCGCCGCTCGTCGGCATTCTGCTCGGCTGGAGAAGCGGCTTCATCTGCGGCTATCTCGGCACCATCGTCTGGTCGCTGCTGGCCGGCGCCTTCATTCCGGCCCATTCGCTGCTCGTCGATGGCGTCATGGTGGGCCTGACCGGTCTCTTCCCCGGCCTTCTCTTCGATCCTGCCAAGACCACCTTCGATCGCGCCGCGCTGATTAAAATCGCAGCAACCTGCCTTATCGTTGGCCTTGTCATGGTTGTTGCTGTTTCCGCCAGCTTGGCCTATCTCGGCATCTTCCCGTTCTGGTGGGCTGTCGGTTATCTCGGCCTGTCGGATATTGTTCCGATGCTGATCGGAACGCCGCTGCTGGTTGTGCCTGCCCTGAAGATCCTCAAGAGCGCACATCCGGCCGGGTTCACCCGCTTCTGAAGGTCAGCCAAGTTCAGTGTTTGATATCGATAATCTGACTGTCGGCTTCGGTGGTGACGTATCCGTCATCGCCGGGGCCGATCTGCATCTCGAAAAAGGGGCAAGGCTTCTCGTCTGCGGCGCAGCCGGCTGCGGCAAGTCGACCCTGATGAATGTCATTGCCGGCATCGTGCCGACACTTGTGACGCCGCCTGCCTATTCCGGCGAGGTCAAGCTGAACGGCAACACACTTGCCGAACTCGGCAAGGATCGCTGGTTCACCATGGTGGCGAGCCTTGCCCAGAATGCCGAGGACCAGCTCTGGGATCTCGGCGTCGAAGACCTGATTGCCTTTCCGCTGGAAAATCGCGGCGTTGCGAAGGCCGAAATCCGTGCCCGCGTCGCCGAATTGATCGTCGAACTCGATCTCGGCCAGTTGCGTGGCCGCCGGGTGCTGACACTGTCCGGCGGCGAGCGCCGCATGGTGGCGATCGCGGCTGCCATCGCGGCAAGGCCTGAAATCCTCGTGTTGGACGAGCCGACGACCGGGCTCGATCCCGCCGCCCGCCAGCGTCTCGTCAGGCTCATCGAAAAGCTCTCCCGCGATCTCTCGGGTGTTGTCATTGCCGAACAGGACCCGGCTTCCCTGCAGGCCGTGGTCGACCAGGTTTCGCTGCTCGACGCGGCCTCCCTTTCCACACCGGTCGATGCGGCTGCGATCATGTCCGAAACCGCGCCCTGGGAGGCCGCCGGCATTCTTGCGCCGCGCCGCCAGCGTCCGGTCAAGCTTGAGACCGAAGCAGGGCGGACGCTGCTTGCCGTCGAAGGCGTGAAGACCGAACTGAAACGCGCCGATGGCCAGCCGGTTCTGGAAAACGTCGCCCTTGATCTCAAGGCGGGCGAAGTGGTCGGGCTCATCGGCCGCAACGGCGCGGGCAAGACGACGCTCTTCCAGTCGATCCTCGGTCTGGCGAAGATGAAGGCCGGTACGATCACCATCGATGGGGAGGCGGCAAACGGCTGGACGCCGGCACGCCGTGCCCGCTCGATCGCCTACCTGCCGCAGAACATGCGCCGGATCCTGTTCAATATGACGGTGATCGATGAAGTGCTGTTTGCCATGACAGGAGGGGCGTCTGGTGGCACATCCGGTGGTGACCGCGCCAAGGCGGCGGAGATGCTTGCGCGCTACGGGATCGGCGATCTCGCCGAGGCCAACCCCTTCGCGCTCTCTGCCCGCCAGCAGGCGCTGCTCGGACTTGCCTGTGCTGAAGCCGCCTCGGTCAAGATTGCCATTCTCGACGAGCCGCTTCTGGCGCGCGATCTCGAAGGACGTCGGATGCTGCAGAATTTCCTCGCCACCATGACCGGTTCCGGTTGCTGCGTTCTGCTGATTTCCCACGATCTGGAACTGATCGACGATGTCACGTCGCGTTCGCTGATCCTCGAAAAGGGCCGCATCGCCTTTAACGGCAAAACCTCGGATGCATGGGGCAGCGAGGCCTTTGCTGCACTTGGCTGGCCGGCACCCTATGCCGAACACGAGGTGCTGGCATGACCAGGCTTCACGACCTCAATTTCTTCGTCAAGCTCGCTCTCGCCTTCCTCGTCATGCTGGCTGCATGGCTCGTGCCCGGCTGGACCTGGGGTGTTCCGCTCGCAATCCTCGCGGTTCTTTTCCTCTGGCTGTCCGGGACGCCCGGCTTTCGCGCCTATCTGAAGGGCGCGTCGCTCCTGACACTGCTCGTCATGGCAAGCTGGATCCTGAACCTTCTGATCCAGGGCATGGGCATCGGCGGGGCCGTCCTCGTCGCACTCGGCATGGCGGCTCGCCTGATCACCACCACGGCCGCCTTCTTCTTCGTCATGGAGACGAGCACGCCGGGCTCGATCCTCGCCGCCTGCAGTGCCGCACGTCTGCCGCCGATCGTAACCCTTGTCCTGTCGCTGACCTTCGGCATGATCCCGATGTTGCGCGAGGATTTCGATCGTATCGCCGACGCCCAAAGGGCGAGGGGGATGGAAATCGACGACGTGCCGCTGCCGACGCGTTTGCGCTTTGCGCTGGCACGCGGCGTGCCCTTGCTGGTACAGGCGATCCGCACCGCCCACGCCATCTCGCTGTCGCTCTCCGTCTACGGCTTCGACCTGAAGAAAAAACGCACGACCTGGCGCAATGTCGGCCTGCTCGTCGAGCCGCGCCTTCCAATCAAGGATCAGAAATCATGACCTTAGAACTCTCTCCGATCACCGGCGAAACCTGGAAGCTCGATGTCGATGGCTATGAGGTCGAGCTGCCGATCGTCGCCATCAAGCCCGATTTCGCCATCTCGCTGATGATGGTCATCGATCTCGGCGTCAAGTTCGGCGAACATGTCGGTGCAAAGCTTGCCGAAAAGCTCGCGCCGCTGAAGCCGGATGTCATCGTCGGGGCCGCCACGCTGGGCATCCCGGTCGCGATCGAGGTGACGCGGGCGCTCGGGCTCGACCACTATGTCATCCTGCAGAAATCGCCGAAGATCCATCTCGGCGACGCCCTGGTGCAGACGATCTCCT
This sequence comes from Neorhizobium sp. NCHU2750, assembly GCF_003597675.1. Taxonomy (NCBI): domain Bacteria; kingdom Pseudomonadati; phylum Pseudomonadota; class Alphaproteobacteria; order Hyphomicrobiales; family Rhizobiaceae; genus Neorhizobium; species Neorhizobium sp. NCHU2750. The sequence continues at coordinate 1,110,375 of NZ_CP030827.1, forward strand.
CGATCACTTCGAAAGGCGAGCAGCGCCTGCTGCTCGATCGCCAGGCGATCCCGCTGATTGCCGGCAAGCGCGTGGTCGTGGTGGACGACGTTGTCGCCTCCGGCTCCAGCATCAAGGGGTCCGTCGATCTCGTTCGCGCGGCAGGCGGAGATGTCGTCGGTATCGGCGTCATCCTGACCGAGGCGCGCGACTGGCAGGACGTGCTCGGCGAGGACGCCGGGCTCATCCGCAGCCTTGCCCATATCCCGCAATTCACAAAGGTTGAGGGCGGGGAAGATGCCGAATGGACGCCGATCCCTGAGACCTTTCTCTGAAGGCACCCGCAGGCGTTCTCGCGCCGACAGAAAAGTCACACTTTAACACTGCCTTGTGACCTTGGGATAGCTGACACGAATTGGCCATATTGCTATGTGACCGGCATCTCAAGCACTTGGTGGAATGGGCGTTGCCAGTTGCGGCAGACACGGGCCTGTGAAGGCGTACTGCGTTGCTTTTGCGCCTTTTTTAACCATATCCCTGTAGCGCTGTCGTGTTGACCGGGATCAGATGGATAGAATGATGTCGAAAAAGATCGAATCTGCAACCTTCTCTCGTCGCTCCCTCCTGCGCACGGCCTTGTCTGCAGGGGTGGCGGCCGTTGCCGCCCCGGCGCTCGCCCAGCAGCAGAGCCCGATCGACTCGCTCATCAATGCGCCCGGTCGTGGCAGCTGGGATGACCAGTTCGATGCACGCGGTTCGCGCGCAGCCGTCGGCGTCATCTCCAACAACCCGATCCTTGGCCCCGAAGGCCCGGCCAACATCCAGCAGGCGATCGCCGCCTATCAGCAGATCGTCTCCAATGGCGGCTGGCCGGAGGTCAATCCGACCAATCGCCTTCAGCTCGGCGTCGCCGATCCGGTCGTGCAGCAGCTCCGCCGCCGCCTGACGATCTCCGGTGACCTTGATGAATCTGCCGGCATGTCGAATGCTTTCGACAGCTATGTCGATGGCGCCGTCAAGCGCTTCCAGGCTCGCCACGGCCTGCCGTCGGATGGCGTTCTCGGCGAGTTCACTGTCAAGGCGCTGAATATTCCCGCCCAGACGCGCCTGATGCAGCTGCAGACCAACCTTGTGCGCCTTCAGTCCATGTCGGGCGATCTTGGCCAGCGTTATGTCATGGTCAACATCCCGGCCATGTATATCGAGGCCGTCGAGAACGATCGCGTCGCGCTGCGCACCAACGCCATCGTTGGCCGCATCTCCCGCCCGACGCATGCGATCAACTCGAAGATCTACGAAGTCATTCTCAATCCTTACTGGACGGCACCCCGCTCGATCATCGAGAAGGACATCATGCCGCTTATGCGCAAGGATCCGACCTATCTGACGCGCAACAATATCCGTCTTCTGGACAATCGCGGTCAGGAAGTGTCGCCGGAAACGATCGACTGGAATGCGCCGAAGGCGCCGAACCTGATGTTCCGTCAGGATCCGGGCAAGATCAATGCCATGGCTTCGACCAAGATCAACTTCCACAACCCGAACAACGAATATCTGCATGACACGCCGGAACAGGGCCTGTTCAACAAGATGATGCGTTTCGATTCCTCCGGCTGCATGCGCGTCCAGAACGTGCGTGACCTGTCGACCTGGCTGTTGAAGGACACGCCCGGCTGGCCGCGTCAGGAAATCGAACGCGTCATTGCCACGCGCCAGAACACTCCGATCAAGCTGACCCAGGAAGTGCCGGTCTATATCGTCTACATCACCGCATGGTCGGCGAAGGACCGCGTCGTCCAGTTCCGTGACGATATCTACCAGAAGGACGGCGACCAGGAACTGGCATTGCAGACCACCAACGGCATGGAGCAGCCGGCCGGCGCCATCACCGACAGGGACATACTGCCGCAATAAGCGTCCGATCTCGATTTCTACAAAAGCCGGGCAACAGTCCGGCTTTTCTCGTTTTGGCCTCAACTCTGCCGGGCCGGACGTAATCCCGTCTCCGCTTTTCCATTGCTTTCACATCAGTCGGCGCTAATCTGAAATTTCCGAGAGGGCGGAGATTGCGGATGACCCGGTGCTTGATGCTCATCGGCAGCGTCTTTATTGCGCTTGCCGGCTCTTTGCTGGTGCCTTTCACGGCACTTGCCGCCGATTTCGACCAGACGAGGATGAGCGCCGGGCAAAATGAACCGGAGCGGGCATGGTCCGTCATCGTCAGCCCCTATGCATGGGCCGGTTCGCTCAGAGGCAATGCATCGCTCGCCGGGCTCGATACTGATGTCGACGTGCCCTTTTCCGACATACTTCACCACCTCGATTTCGTGTTGATGGGCAATGTCGAGGTAACCAACGGCCAATGGGGTTTCTACATCGATGCCGAGCATGTCCGCACCAGCCAGGACGAGGAGATCCTGTCCCACGAGATCGGCCTCAAGATCCGCACCACCTGGCTTTCGGCAGGGGCATTCTTCCAGGCCTACGAGCTGGACCTCGGTGGCAACACCGTGTTCGGCAAGCCGAGGACTGTCTCGATCGAACCGACGGCAGGCCTGCGCTGGACGAAGCTCGATGCCGACGCCTCTGCATTCGGCCTTTCCACCAACAAGAGCGCCGACTGGACGGACCCCTTCGTCGGCCTGCGCGTCAATGCCGATCTGACCGAGCGCTGGAACCTGTTTGCAGAAACCGATATCGGTGGTTTCGATGTTGGGTCGCGGCTCAGCGTCAATGCCCAGGCCTATCTCGGCTATCGCACGGTGATGATGGGGCGCCCGACCATTCTGCGCGTCGGCTATCGCGCACTCTATCAGGATTATGAGGGCGACGATTTCACCGGGGTCAACAAGTTCCGCTGGGATGTGACGCAGCACGGTCCCGTCGTCGGCTTTTCCATGCGTTTCTGATCGTGTTGCGGGCCGTTCGCCCAGGGAGTAGAGCAGATGCCAGTATCCCGCCTTCCACTTTTCTCTCCACTCGCCGCCCGCAGTTGCGCTGCGGCTCTCCTGTCGGCGGGTCTCGCCGTCTCGTCCGTCGCCGAGGCCTGCACGCGGATCGTCTATCACGGTGCCGATGGCGAGGTCATCACGGCCCGCTCGATGGACTGGAAGAGCGACGTGATGACCAATCTCTACGTCCTGCCGAAGGGCATCGAACGCAATGGCGAGGCGGGGCCGAACTCGATCCGCTGGAAGGCGAAATACGGCAGTGTGGTTGCCACCGGCTATGACGTGTCGACGACCGACGGCGTCAACGAGGTTGGGCTGGAGGCAAACCTGCTCTGGCTGGCCGAATCCCAGTACCCGCCCTTCGGCAAGGACAGCAAACCGGGCCTGACGATCGCCGCCTGGGCCCAATATGTCCTCGACAACTTCGCCACCGTGGACGAGGCGGTGGCGGCGCTCGAAAAGCAGCCCTTCACCATCGTCACCGACAATGTTCCGGGTGAAGACCGCCTGACGACCCTGCATCTGTCCATGTCGGATGCCTCCGGCGATAGCGCGATCGTCGAATATGTTGACGGCAAGCAGGTCATTCATCACGGCCGTCAGTATCAGGTCATGACCAATTCGCCGCTCTTCGACCAGCAGCTGGCGCTCAATACCTATTGGAAGCAGATCGGCGGCACGGTGATGCTGCCGGGGACCAACCGGGCAGCGGACCGGTTCGCCCGCGCATCCTTCTACGTCAATGCCATTCCGAAGGACGAGGATCCCAACCGCGCCGTGGCAAGCGTCTTCAGCGTCATCCGCAACGTCTCCGTTCCTTACGGGCTGACCACGCCGGAAGAACCCAATATTTCCTCCACCCGCTGGCGCACCGTCTTCGACCACAAACGAAAACTCTATTTCTTCGAATCCGCGCTGACCCCAAACACGTTCTGGGTCGATCTCAAGGCAATCGATTTTTCCGCAGAAACCGGCAAGGTCATGCGGCTCGATCTCGGCAAGGACCAGGATCACACCTATTCGGGCAATGCCACGAAGGACTTCAAGCCCGCACCGGCCTTTCCCTTCCTCGGCCTGAAAACCTGAACCCAGCGCAGATCGGATTGCGGTGAGCGCGGCGGGGCGTGCAAATGTCGCTCTCCGTATTGCCCTTGTGCGGACGGGGCGCTAAGACGCGTCACACCGCTTTTCATCCTCTTCCAGGAGCCTCGCTCATGTCGAATACCGAAGCATTCTTCTCCCGTCCGCTGGCCGAAACCGATCCGGAAATCTTCGGCGCGATCGAGAAGGAACTTGGTCGCCAGCGCCACGAGATCGAACTCATCGCATCGGAAAACATCGTTTCCCGCGCCGTGCTCGAAGCCCAGGGCTCGATCATGACCAACAAATATGCCGAAGGCTATCCGGGCAAGCGCTATTACGGCGGCTGCCAGTTCGTCGATATCGCTGAAGAGCTTGCCATCGAGCGCGCCAAGAAGCTGTTCGGCGTCGACTTCGTCAACGTCCAGCCGAATTCCGGTTCGCAGATGAACCAGGCCGTCTTCCTCGCACTGCTGCAGCCGGGCGACACATTCATGGGCCTCGACCTGAATTCGGGGGGACACCTGACCCACGGTTCGCCGGTCAACATGTCCGGCAAGTGGTTCAACGTCATCTCCTACGGCGTGCGTGAAGACGATAATCTGCTCGACATGGAAGACGTTGCCAAAAAGGCACGCGAACACAAGCCGAAGCTGATCATCGCCGGCGGCACCGCCTATTCCCGCATCTGGGACTGGCAGAAGTTCCGCGAAATCGCCGATGAAGTCGGCGCTTACCTGATGGTCGACATGGCCCACATTGCCGGTCTCGTTGCCGGTGGCCAGCATCCGTCGCCGTTCCCGCATTGCCACGTTGCCACCACCACGACCCACAAGTCGCTGCGCGGTCCGCGGGGTGGCGTCGTCATGACCAATGACGAGGCAATCGCCAAGAAGATCAACTCGGCCGTATTCCCCGGCCTGCAGGGTGGCCCGCTGATGCACATCATCGCCGCCAAGGCCGTCGCCTTCGGCGAGGCGCTGCAGCCGGAATTCAAGGAATACGCCGCTCAGGTCGTCAAGAACGCCAAGACGCTTGCCGAAACGCTCATCGCCGGCGGCCTCGACATCGTCTCGGGCGGCACCGACAACCATCTCATGCTGGTCGATCTGCGCAAGAAGAACGCCACCGGCAAGCGCGCCGAGGCAGCCCTTGGCCGCGGCTACATCACCTGCAACAAGAACGGCATCCCCTTCGACCCGGAAAAGCCCTTCGTCACCTCGGGCGTCCGTCTCGGCACTCCGGCCGGCACGACCCGTGGCTTCAAGGAAGCCGAGTTCAAGGAAATCGGCAATCTCATCGTCGAGGTTCTCGATGGCCTGAAGGTTGCCAATTCCGACGAGGGCAATGCAGCCGTCGAGGCTGCTGTGCGCGAGAAGGTCGTGGCTCTCACTGACCGTTTCGTCATGTACCCCTACATGTAAGACAAAGGAAACGGCATGCGCTGCCCGTTTTGCGGTTCCGAGGATACCCAGGTCAAGGATAGTCGCCCGGCGGAGGATTTCACCTCTATCCGCCGGCGGCGCATCTGCCCGGATTGCGGCGGCCGCTTCACCACGTTCGAACGCGTCCAGCTGCGCGAGCTGATGGTGGTCAAGAAGACCGGCCGCAAGGCACCCTTCGACCGCAACAAGCTCGTCCGCTCATTCCAGATCGCGCTGCGCAAACGGCCGGTCGATGCCGATCGCATCGAGCGTGCCGTTTCCGGCATCGTCCGCCGGCTGGAAAGCTCCGGCGAGGCCGAGATCTCCTCCGAGCAGATCGGCCTGCAGGTCCTCGAGGCACTGAAGAGCCTCGATGACGTCGGCTTCGTCCGCTACGCCTCCGTCTATCGGGATTTCTCCCATGCGGAGGATTTCGAGAAGGTGATCGAGGAGATCAATGCCAAGATCGGCCGTGACCCGGGCCTCGATCCGGATCTCGACAAGTGACGAGCGCGGCACAGGACCGGCGTTTCATGGCGGCAGCCCTTCGGCTGTCGCGATGGCATGACGGGCTGACGGCCACCAATCCTTCTGTCGGATGCCTCGTCGTCAAGGATGGCGCCATCGTCGGCCAGGCCGTGACGGCGATCCGCGGCAGGCCTCATGCCGAGACCCAGGCACTGGCCGTGGCCGGCGAGAAGGCGAGGGGAGCGACCGCCTATGTCACGCTCGAACCCTGCTCGCATTATGGCCGCACTCCGCCTTGCGCCAACGCGCTGGTGGCGGCCGGCGTGTCGCGTGTCGTGGTCTGCCTCAACGATCCCGATCCGCGCGTATCCGGCCGCGGCTTTGCCATCCTGCGGGAAGCGGGCATCACGGTCGATACCGGCATTCTGCAGGAGGAGGGGCAGCGGGTTCTGGCCGCATATCTTTCGCGCCAGACGAACAGACGCCCCTATGTGACTCTCAAGCTTGCCGTTTCCGCCGACGGCATGCTGGGGCGCCCCGGCGAGGAATTGCTGATCACCGGGCCGCAGTCGCGTGCCCAGGTTCATATGATGCGCGCCGAAAACGACGCGATCCTGGTCGGCGTCGGCACGGCTCTGGTGGATGATCCGGAACTGACGGTAAGGCTGCCGGGGCTGGAAAAGCGCTCGCCGCTGCGCATCGTGCTCGATCGCCGGCTGCAACTGCCGCTGACCTCGAAACTGGTTGCTTCAGCGCCGGTCGTGCCGGTGGTGGCCGTCACCGATCCCTTCTGCCGCCAGCAGCCGGCCAGCGAGGAAAAGATTCGTGCGCTGATGTCTGCGGGCGTGGAAATCCTGCAGGCGGCCGATCTTGATGATCTTCTTTCCAACCTTGCAACGCGCGGCATCTCGTCGCTGATGGTGGAAGGTGGGGTACAGGTTGCCCGCAATTTCCTGCAAAGCGGGCTGGTGGACCGGCTTGTTTTGTCGCAGTCGCAACTCGTGGTCGGCGATGGCGGGCTTGTATCGCCCGTAACGCCATCCGATATTCCGCCGGAGTTTCATTGCGTTCGCGACGAGCATTTCGGCAGCGACCGCTGGCTAGAATATGAAAGAGGCGTCTGATGTTTACCGGAATTGTCACCGATGTCGGCACCGTTGCCGAGACGACGGCTCTCGATGCGGGTGTGAAGCTGCGCATCGCCACCAATTATGATCCGAAGACGATCGACATGGGGGCGTCCATCGCCCATGGCGGCGTTTGCCTGACCGTGACCAACCTGCCGGCCGAAGGCAGCAACGAGCGCTGGTTCGAGGTCGAGGCCTGGGAAGAGGCGCTGCGTCTGACGACGATTGCCTCCTGGTCCAAGGGCACCCGCGTCAATCTCGAGCGTGCCTTGAAGATCGGCGACGAACTCGGCGGTCATATTGTTTCCGGCCATGTCGACGGACGCGCCGAGATCCTGGCGGTCGAGCCGGAAGGCGAGGCGGTTCGCATCACCCTTCGTGCGCCCGAAGACCTTGCTCGCTTCGTCGCGCCCAAGGGCTCTGTCGCACTCGACGGCACGTCTCTGACGGTCAACGCGGTCAACGGCACCGACTTCGATATCCTGCTGATCCGTCATACGCTTGCCGTCACCACCTGGGGCGACCGCAAGCCCGGTGACTTCGTCAATTTCGAGGTCGATACGATGGCCCGCTATGCGGCCCGCCTGGCGGAATTCCCGGCCAAGGCCTGAAACGTCTCGTCGGCAGGCCTCAATTGACCTGACCGAAGCGCTCGTGGATCTGGGCAAATTGGGTTGCGACCTCATCGAAGGCCGCGACCACGGCCGGGTCGAAATGCTTGCCGCTCTCACCATTGATGAGGTCGACGGCCTCGTTGTGGCTCATCGCCGGCTTGTAGACCCGTTCCGAGACGAGCGCGTCATAGACGTCGGCGACAGCCATGATCCGGCCGGCAAGCGGAATGTCCTCGCCCTTCAATCCGCGCGGGTAGCCGGTCCCGTCCCATCTTTCGTGATGGCAATGGGCAATTTCCTTGGCGAGGCTGAGGAACGGATTGCTCTCGCCGATATAGCGCTCCGCCGTGGCGATTGCTGCGCGGCCGAGGTCCGCATGGGTTTTCATGATGTCGAATTCAGCCCGGTCGAGCCGGCCGGGTTTCTGCAATATGCGGTCGGGAATGCCGACCTTGCCGATATCGTGCAGCGGTGCCGACTTGTAGAGAAGGTCGACGAACTCGCCGTCCAGCCCTTCCGTCTGCGGTTCGCGGCGGTTCAGGGCCTCGGCCAGAACCTTCACATAATGCTGCGTGCGGCGGATATGGTCGCCGGTCTCGTGGTCGCGGGTCTCGGCCAGCGAGGCCATCGCGAGGATCATCGCGTCGCGGGCGCGGGACGCCTCGTCGCGAGCCTCGGCAAGCGAATTGGCAAGCGCCACATTGGCAATCGCAAGCGTTGCGGCATTGGCGATCCGCTGGAGGCGGCGGACGCTTTCTTCGGGTGGTGATCCCGGCTTCGACCAATAGGCTCCGATCGCGCCCAGCGCATCGCCGGGTCGCAGCGGCACGATGACGAGGCTCTTGACGAAGGCGGGGCGCTGGGCAGTCTCGGGCATGCGCGGGTCGGTATGGATGTCGTCGACGACGACCACTTCCGAATTGCGCATCGCCCAACCCGAGATGCAGGCATCCATGGGAAAACGCTGTCCCTTCCAGAGCGGACGGGCGGCATCTTCATCGATATAGAAGCACTCACCGCTTTCCCGCAGCAGGAAGGTCAGGCCATCCGCGCCGATCAACCGGCGCGCAGATTGCCTCAGCACGGTCATGATCTCTTCCAGATCGCGGGCCGTGGATATGTTCAGCAGCAGGTCGTCCATGTCATCCATCTGGAAGCGGTGATTTTCCATTGTCCACCTGCATCGGAGCCGAGGATAATAAAGGCCTAATAAAGTGGAAGTGACAAGAATGGTACGCGCTGTTTCTTTAGTTTAACAGATAATTCATCATAAGACATGGCGATGATCCAAAACTGCACCGGCGAAGTATTGTCGAGCGACCTTGCGACGCTCCTATTCCTCAGGCGCAGACCTTGTTCCTGCAAAATCGCTTGCCAACCGGCTCAGGGCGTGTTTTGACCCGCCCATGCAGAATGGCCCGCTTTGTTGGCCTTACGATTGCGCAAGATATTTCCGAAGGTGATCCATGTCGCTCGAAACCGCCCCCCATATCCTGATCATCGAAGCACGCTTCTATGACGACATGGCCGACGCACTGCTTGATGGTGCAACGACCGCCATCAAGGAAGCTGGCGCAACCTATGATGTCGTGACCGTTCCCGGCGCGCTCGAAATTCCGCCGACCATCGCCATGGCGCTTGATGCGGCCGAAGAGGGCGGCACCGAATATGACGGCTTTGTCGCGCTCGGCATGGTCATCCGCGGCGAGACCTATCACTTCGACATCGTCTCCAACGAATCCTCGCGCGCGCTGATGGATCTTGCCGTGTCGGAATCGCTCGCCATCGGCAACGGCATCATGACCGTCGAAAACGACGATCAGGCCTGGGCCCGCGCCCGCCGCTCCGACAAGGACAAGGGTGGCTTTGCTGCGCGCGCAGCGCTGACCATGATCGCCGTGCGCGAAAAACTGAATGGTGCACGCTGATGGCCAACGAGCAGGAAAAGCAGGCTCAGGACAAGACGACCGATAAACAGGTCAAGCCGGTCAACCAGCGCGGCGCCGCACGTCTCGCAGCCGTCCAGGCACTCTACCAGATGGATATCGGTGGTACCGGCGTGCTGGAAGTCGTTGCCGAATATGAGGCCCATCGTCTCGGCCAGGAACTCGACGGCGAAACCTATCTGAAGGCCGATCCGTCATGGTTCCGCTCGATCGTTTCGGGCGTCGTCCGTGACCAGCAGAAGATCGACCCGATCGTTCGCTCGTCGCTGCAGGAAGACTGGCCGCTGTCGCGTCTCGATTCCACCCTGCGCGCGATCCTGCGTGCCGGCACGTTCGAAATCCTCGAGCGCAAGGATGTCCCGGTGCCGGTCATCGTCACCGAATATGTCGAGATCGCCCGCGCCTTCTTCGAGGAAGACGAGCCGCGTATCGTCAACGCCGTTCTCGACCGCATCGCCAAGCAGGTCCGCGGCGACAGGAAATAACAGCCTAGGGAAATAGCGGGGCAGGTCGCATGGACGGTGTGGTGGACGGTTATCAGACGCAGATGCGCACCGCCCGCCGCAACGTCTCATTGCTGGCCGCAACCCAGGCCGTGATGGGCGCCTCGTCGCCACTCTCGATCTCGATCGGTTCGCTCGCCGGCTACGAGCTTCTGGGCGACGACAAGTCGCTCGCGACAGCCCCGATCACCGCCTTCAATGTCGGAACGGCCTGTGGTGCTGTTGCGATTGCTCTCATCTCCCGCCTGCTCGGACGGCGTGAAGCCTTCATCCTCGGGGCACTGACCGGCGCCTGCGGTGGTGCACTGGCGGCAATCGCCCTGTTTCGCGCCGATTTCTGGCTGTTTGCTGCCGCACTCGTGCTGATCGGCACGTCGGCCGGCTTCACCCAGAAGCTTCGCTTTGCGGCAGCCGATACCTCGCCATCATCCTACAAGCCCAAGGCGATTTCCTGGATCCTCGGCGCCGGCATCGTATCTGCCGTACTCGGTCCGCAGATATCCATATGGGCCAAGGATCTGCTGGCACCCGTCACCTTCGCCGGCGCCTTCATCTGCATCATTCCACTCGCCCTGGTCTCGATCTGTATCCTGTCCTTTCTGAAGCTCCCGGCGGCAAAGTCTTCAGCCCATGGTCTGGAACCGGCCCGGCCGCTGAAGGAGATCGTGCTTACTCAGCGCTTCCTCACCGGGATGGCCTGCGGCATTTGCATCTACGCACTGATGACCTTCGTCATGACCGGTGCGCCGCTCGCCATGGTCATCGGCTGCGGCTTCCCGACCGAGATGGCGACCCTCGGCATCCAGTGGCACGTGCTTGCCATGTTCGGCCCGAGTTTCGTCACCGGCAGGCTGATTTCCCGTTTCGGCGCCGAGAAGATCGTCGCTGCCGGGCTGTTCATCCTCATGGCCTGCGCCATCGTCGCCCATCTCGGCATAGAGCTGTGGAATTTCTGGGGAGCGCTGGTTCTGCTCGGCGTCGGCTGGAATTTCGGCTTCATCGGTTCGACCGCCATCGTCGCGTCGAGCTATCGTCCGCATGAGGCCGACAAGGTGCAGGGTTTCCACGATATTGTCCTCTTCGGAACGGTCGCTCTCTCGTCCTTCTCCTCGGGCAGGATCTTCGTCGCCTGGGGCTGGTCCTTCATCAATCTGGTGATCTGGCCGGTCACGTTCATCTGCCTCGCGCTGATCGCGGCATTGCTGTTCAGGCGCTCTTCCGCAAGAGCCTGAGGCGAGTTATCGCAAAATTACAATCTGCGTCCATTTGAACCCTTGTCGCGCCGGGGCTTGACGTCATTTCATCTCCACCGCAATCTTGCCTCCGCATGCGGAAATGCTTCCTTGGGAGGGGAGGGCGCCGCCGGGAAAATGCGCAGCCGGGATTTGTCCCATCGGGACGTGTCTCCCGGCGATTTGGGAGAGGAAAACAGAATGACGGTGATTTTGAGTGTGATCGTCTGCGGTCTGCTGTCGATCATTTATGCCGTGTGGGCGACGCGATCGGTGCTCGCCGCCGATCAGGGTAATGCGCGTATGCAGGAGATCGCGGGCTATATCCGCGAAGGCGCACAGGCCTATCTGACGCGCCAGTATCTGACCATCGCCACGGTCGGTGTCGTCGTTGCCATTCTTGCTTGGCTGCTTCTGTCCGGCACGGCTGCCTTGGGCTTCATAATCGGTGCGGTCCTATCCGGTACCGCGGGTTTTATCGGAATGCACGTGTCGGTTCGCGCCAATGTCAGGACCGCTCAGGCATCGTCCCATAGTCTGGCCGCCGGCCTCGACATCGCCTTCAAGTCGGGCGCCATTACCGGCATGCTGGTGGCGGGCCTCGCCCTGCTCGGCGTGTCGATCTACTATTTCATCCTGACCTCGGTATTCGGTCATCCGGGCGGCTCGCGCGAGGTGATCGATGCGCTCGTGGCCCTCGGCTTCGGCGCGTCGCTGATCTCCATTTTCGCCCGCCTCGGCGGCGGCATCTTCACCAAGGGGGCCGATGTCGGCGGCGATCTCGTCGGCAAGGTTGAGGCCGGTATTCCGGAAGACGATCCGCGCAACCCGGCAACCATCGCCGACAACGTCGGCGACAATGTCGGCGATTGCGCCGGCATGGCGGCGGACCTGTTCGAGACCTACGCCGTGTCGGTCGTCGCCACGATGGTGCTGGCCGCCATCTTCTTTGCCGGCACGCCGGTACTCGAATCAGCCATGGTCTATCCGCTGGCGATCTGCGGTGCCTGCATCATCACATCCATCATCGGCACCTTCTTCGTCAAGCTCGGCTCCAATGGCTCGATCATGGGTGCGCTCTACAAGGGGCTGATCGCAACCGGCATCCTGTCCATCCTCGGTCTGGCACTCGCCACCTCGATGACCGTCGGCTGGGGCGTGGTCGGCACGGTCGCCGGCAAGGAGATCACCGGCTCGAGCCTGTTCGTCTGCGGTCTCGTCGGCCTCGTCGTCACGGCGCTGATCGTGGTGATCACCGAATATTATACCGGCACCAACAAACGGCCGGTCAATTCCATTGCCCAGGCCTCTGTCACTGGCCACGGCACCAACGTCATCCAGGGGCTTGCCGTCTCGCTGGAATCGACGGCCCTGCCGGCCATCGTCATCGTCGGCGGCATCATCGCCACCTACCAGTTCGGCGGCCTGTTCGGCACCGGCATCGCCGTCACCGCCATGCTCGGTCTTGCCGGCATGATCGTTGCTTTGGATGCCTTCGGTCCTGTCACCGACAATGCCGGCGGCATCGCCGAAATGTCGCATCTGCCGCCCGAAGTGAGAAAGTCGACCGACGCGCTCGATGCCGTCGGCAACACCACCAAGGCGGTCACCAAGGGCTATGCCATCGGCTCCGCCGGCCTCGGCGCGCTGGTGCTGTTTGCGGCCTACGCCAACGACCTGCAATATTTCGCCGCCAACGCCGAGCAATATCCTTACTTCCAGGGTGTCGGCCCGATCTCCTTCAGCCTTGCCAATCCTTATGTCGTGGCAGGTCTGATCTTCGGTGGTCTGATCCCCTATCTCTTCGGCGGCATCGCCATGACGGCGGTCGGCAAGGCTGCCGGCTCGATCGTCGAGGAAGTACGTCGCCAGTTCCGCGAAAAGCCCGGCATCATGGCAGGCACCGACCGGCCGGATTACGGCCGCGCCGTCGATCTTCTGACCCGTGCCGCCATCCGCGAGATGATCATCCCCTCGCTGCTGCCGGTGCTGGCACCGATCGTCGTCTATTTCGGCGTGCTGCTGATCTCCGGCGGCGACAAGGCCTCTGCCTTCGCGGCCCTTGGCGCGTCTTTGCTCGGCGTCATCGTCAACGGCCTGTTCGTGGCAATCTCGATGACGTCTGGCGGCGGCGCCTGGGACAATGCCAAGAAGAGCTTCGAGGATGGCTTCGTCGACAAGGACGGCGTGCGCCACATGAAGGGGTCGGATGCCCACAAGGCATCGGTCACGGGCGATACGGTCGGCGATCCCTACAAGGATACGGCAGGTCCCGCCGTCAACCCGGCGATCAAGATCACCAATATCGTCGCACTGCTGCTGCTGGCGATCCTCGCCGGCTGATTCGCGAGAGCGTCCTGCCTCTGAATGGATGCGGGACGCTCCAATTCTCCGAATAGAAGCCACAAACAGGAAAGCCCCGGATCGTCTCCGGGGCTTTCTCAATTTTTGAAACTGTTCTGCGGTTCTTATTGGCTCATGCCGCTCAGCATGTTCTTGACCGCTGCGGCACCGCTGCTGGCTGCGCCCGTGCCACCGGCAAGAATCTGCTGCAGGAAGGACAGGTCGCGTCCGCCGGTCGGCGTCGTGCGCGAGATCATGTCGAACACCTTGCCGTCCTTCATCGTGTAATTGGCCTTGCGGGCGACGGTGCCGTCCTTGTCGAGATAGATCGCAAGAATTGACTGCTCGACCAGATGCGGCTTCATGAAGGCCACGGGGCGCTCGCGCTTCTGCGAGATGTAGTAGAGCACTTCGGTATCGAAGGTCGCCGTCGTCGACGGCGTCCCCATGGTCAGAAGCACCTGCTCGCGGCTCGATCCGACAGGGATCAGCTCGAGCGACTTCTGGTCGATCACATAGCCATTATACATCGTGTCGCCGATATTCATCGACGTGCAGCCGGAAGCGGTGACGGAAGCGAGAAGCACCAGGCTGATGGCAGTTTTATTCAGAAATGTCATTCCGTACTCGACAGTCCGCTTCTTCAACGGCATCCCCCAGGGTAATAAAGGCCGGCGTCCTAACCGGGTTTCTGCTGTTCATCACCATTGTGGCTATTCCGGGGACGATGACCCGGTCCCACACAAGGTTTTTCCGGATCGAACGCACCGGTCGCGGCCTTGGCCGAACGGCATTGCAATTCGCGCCTGCTTCGGTAAACCAGCTTTTGTCTCCATGCAACATTAGGCCCGGCCAAAGGCGGGACTTTCGATGATCTTCGGTCTGTTCAGGAAGAAAAAGCACAATCAGGCCATTGTCGAGCGCCAGTACGCAACCTTGACGTCGGCAGCCCGCATCCCCTTCTTTTACAGCGATCTTGGCGTTCCGGACACGGTCATGGGGCGCTACGAGATGCTGTCGATCGTGATGATCCTTTTTTTTCGCCGCACGGCCCATTCCGGCACGAGCGGACGGGAATTGGCGCAGGAGATCATCGATGAATTTTTCCAGGACCTCGATCATTCGATTCGCGAACTGGGTATCGGCGATCAGGGCGTGCCGAAGCGGATGAAGAAACTGGCAGGCATGTTTTATGGCCGGGTGGAAAGCTATGCGAAGGCTCTGGATAGAGGTAACAAGGACGATCTTGCCGCCAGTCTGGCGCGCAATGTCCGACCCGGTGAGGACCCCGCACCCGATATGGGCGGTCTCGCCGCATGGATGATCGAGGCCGAGCGGCAGCTCGCAGAGGTCTCCGAAGACGATATATCCCGCGGGGCGGCAATGATCCTGCCGCCGGTCCGCGCAAGTGAGGAAGAATGAAGAACGATCACAACAATGCGGGCAAGCCGCCTTTCTCCTATCCGGTCAAGGTCGGTAATATTTCCGCCAATGCCGTCACCGTCATGCTTGAGGCAAATGATCGCGAGCGCCGCGACGTGGCCGACCTCTGGAACGTGGTGGAGGTGAAGTCGCTGTCTGCCGAAGTCCATCTGTCGCGCTGGAAAAAGGATGGCGTGCGGGCCAAGGGCAGGGTCAAGGCCGAGATCGTCCAGTCCTGCGTCGTCACGCTGGAACCGGTCGAATCGGTGATCGACGAGCCTTTCGAGCAGATCTTCGTGCCGGAAGGCTCGAAACTGGCCCGTATCGTCGCCAATGACGCGGCCGAAATGGTGCTGGATCCCGACGGCCCGGATCTTCCCGAAGCCTTCAACGGCGATACGATCGACGTCGGCGAAGCCGTCACCGAGTTCGCCGCCCTGGCGATCGACCCATATCCGCGCAAGTCTGGGGTTGAGTTCGCCGATCACATTGAAAGCGATGCGAGCGCCAAGAGCGACAAGCCGAACCCCTTTGCCGTCCTCAAGGACTGGAAAAAGGACTGACCCTGTTGTAAGCGGCGCCGAAAACTATATTTTGGCCACGATTTCGCCGGGTGGGCCACGCATGAGCATGGCCCAAACTCCGGCGGCGACCGCCAGGTAGGCTGAACGCCGGTCTGGATGGCCGAAGATTAAGGATCAGAGACGCGTGATCAGAATTTCTCTGGATGCGATGGGGGGCGATTTCGGTCCCGAGGTTGTCATACCCGGTGCCGCCAAGGCCCTCGATCGGCATCCTGACGTAACCTTCATCCTGTATGGATTGAAGGCGGAATGCGAGCCGTGGCTCGCCAAGTTTCCCAAGCTGCGCGAACGCTCCGTTTTCCACGAATGCGAAGTCGCCGTCGCCATGGACGAAAAACCGAGCGCCGCTCTCAGGCGCGGCCGCTACGTATCCACCATGTGGCGCGCGATCGAGGCCGTGAAGCTTGGCGAGGCCGATGCCTGTGTGTCGGCCGGCAATACCGGCGCGCTGATGGCGATGGCAAAATTCTGCCTGCGCACCATGGCCAATGTCGAACGCCCGGCGATTGCCGGCGTCTGGCCGACGCTGAAGGGCGAAAGCATCGTGCTCGACATCGGTGCGACGATCGGCGCCGACAGCCAGCAGCTTCTCGATTTCGCCCTGATGGGCGGCGCCATGGCCCGCGCTCTCTTCGAAATCGACCGCCCGACGGTCGGCCTTCTCAATGTCGGCGTCGAGGAAGTGAAGGGCCAGGAAGAGGTCAAGGAGGCCGGACGTCTGATCCGCGAGGCCAACCTGCCGACGATCGCCTATCAGGGCTTTGTCGAAGGTGACGATATCGGCAAGGGCACGGTCGACGTCGTCGTCACCGAAGGCTTTACCGGCAATATCGCCCTGAAGACGGCAGAGGGAACCGCCCGCCAGATTGCCACACTGCTGCGTCAGTCGATGTCGCGCACGCTCTTCTCCAAGATCGGCTATCTGCTCGCCAAGCCAGCCTTCGACCTGCTGCGCGAGAAGATGGACCCCAACAAGGTCAATGGCGGCGTGTTTCTCGGCCTGAACGGCATCGTCATCAAGAGCCACGGCGGCGCCAATGCGGAAGGTTTCGCGGCGGCGATCGACGTCGGTTACGACATGGCGCGCAATGATCTGAATGCCAAGATTGCCCAGGATATGACAGTTTACCATGCCAAGCGCCAGCCGCCGGCCGGCCCTGAAGCTGCATGACGACAGGATGTGATTGAGAATGATCCGATCAGTAGTTCGCGGTTATGGGGCAGCGCTCCCGAAGCGGGTAATGACCAACCGCGAGATGGAGAGCATCGTCGATACCACCGACGAATGGATCGTCCAGCGCACCGGCATCACCCAGAGATACATTGCCGGCGAAGGCGAGACGACCGCCTCGCTCGGTGAGCTGGCCGCCCGTGCGGCGCTCGACAATGCCGGACTGACACCGGCCGATATCGATCTGGTTCTGGTCGCCACCTCGACGCCGGACAACACGTTCCCGGCCACTGCCGTCGACATCCAGCGCCGCCTCGGCATGGAGCACGGCTATGCCTTCGACATGCAGGCCGTCTGTACCGGCTTCGTCTACGCGATGGCGACCGCCGACCTGCATATCCGCGGCGGAATGGCGCGGCGCGCCCTGGTCATCGGTGCCGAGACTTTCTCGCGCATTCTCGACTGGAAGGACCGCACCACCTGCGTCCTGTTCGGCGATGGTGCGGGCGCCCTGGTCATCGAGGCACAGGAAGGCGAGGGAACCGTCGCCGACCGCGGCATCCTGACCGCCAAGCTGCGTTCCGACGGATCGCACAAGGAAAAGCTCTATGTCGATGGCGGCCCGTCTTCCACCGGCACGGTCGGCCATCTGCGCATGGAAGGCCGCGAGGTCTTCAAGCATGCGGTCGCGATGATCACCGACGTCATCGAAGGTGCCTTCGCGGCAACCGGCACGACGGCCGACGACGTCGACTGGCTGGTTCCGCATCAGGCAAACCGCCGAATCATCGATGCTTCCGCCAAGAAACTCGGCATCCCGCCGGAAAAAGTGGTCGTGACGGTGGATCTTCACGGCAACACTTCGGCAGCCTCGATCCCGCTTGCGCTTTCGGTCGCCTGTGCCGACGGTCGCATCAAGAAGGGTGACCTCGTGATGCTGGAAGCCATGGGCGGCGGTTTTACGTGGGGTTCGGTTCTCGTCCGCTGGTGATCGTTCCCTTCTTCGGATCAAATAGCTGATTGCTCACAGGTGCTTGACCCTCGCCGCCAAGCAAAATAGTCTTAATTGGCTTTGATAAGATCAATATTGGAAACTGGGCGGGGATCATGGCCGGAAAGACAGTGACGCGTGCAGACTTGGCGGAGTCGGTGTTTCGCAAGGTCGGGCTCTCCCGGACCGAATCGGCCGAACTGGTTGAAACCGTGATCGACGAGATCTGCAATGCGATCGTCAGGGGCGAAGTGGTCAAGCTTTCGTCCTTTGCGACCTTCCAGGTGCGTTCGAAGAACGAGCGGATCGGCCGAAATCCGAAGACCGGCGAGGAAGTGCCGATCTCTCCCCGGCGGGTCATGACCTTCAAGGCGTCGAACGTATTGAAGCAGCGGATCCTCAAGGCGCATCTCAGCCGCAAGGCCAAGATGAAGTCTGCCGCACCGGTCGCCTGAGCTGGTTTCATTCCCCTCTGGCGAACCAGTCTCCTTGTCATTCCTGTGAACACACTTGAATCTGTCGTCTCAAGCCATTGAGATAGGTATGATTCGTGACGTACCGTCACGAGCCTCAGGTGATTTGCCCTGCGGTTGTTTGGAGGTTTGAGCTTGGACAAGAGCCCGGATGCATTTCGCACGATCAGCGAGGTTGCGGATGATCTCGACCTGCCGCAGCACGTGCTGCGTTTCTGGGAAACCCGGTTCACCCAGATCAGGCCGATGAAGCGTGGCGGCGGGCGCCGCTATTATCGCCCGGAAGATGTCGAACTGCTGAAGGGCATCCGCCATCTGCTCTATGATCACGGCTACACGATCAAGGGCGTCCAGAAGCTCCTGAAGACCAATGGAAACAAGTTCGTCGCGGCCATCGCCTCCGGCGACGTGGCGACGATGGACGCCATCATTGCGTCAAACAGCGACAAGCATTCCGAACCCAAGGTGGGGGGAGGCGAGGAGGATCAGGTCCTCGGCCGCCCCAAGGTCAAGCCCAGCGGCCGCTTCTTCGGCTTCGGCTCCTCCGGAGACGACGATACGCCGGAAGTCTCGATCGGCAAATCCAGCGTGGGCAAGGAAGACCGGGCGCTACTTCAGGAAGCCTTGTTCGATCTTCTGGAATGCAAGCGTCTTCTCGATCAGGTCCGATAGGCTCGCCCGCGCGGGAGCGCGGGCATTGAGCGCGTCTATGCAGACAGCCTGCGCTGGGGCTGGCAACTATAGCGCAATGGTTGAATTTTGAGCCGGAAGACGGGCATGCTTGTCCATCGATAAGCGTATCTCAACTTCCCGTCTTCACCGGAATTTTACCGTTCACCTCTGGTTCAGAACGAAAACTGGATCATTTCACCTTGGGAGACACATTCCGAGGAGAAGAAAATGAAGAAACTTGCGATCATTCTGGTGTCGGCCGTTACCGCCTTTTCCGGCGTAGTCCCGGCCCAGGCGTTCCCGATGGTGAATGCTCCACAGGTCCAGACCGCGCAACAGGTGGAAAAGGTGCAATACCACCGCCATCATGAATGGCGCGGCGGTGGCCATCGTTACCACCGCTACCATGGCGGCCGCCACTACCGCTACGATGACCGTCGCTGGCGCTACCATCGCCACCACCATGGTTCGAATGCAGGCGCCATCATCGGCGGTCTTGCCGCCGGCGCCATCATCGGTGGCGCACTGGCTCAGCCTCGCTACGCACCGCCGCGCCGCTATGTCGGCGGCAACAGCCATGTGAACTGGTGCTATTCGCGTTACCGCTCATACCGCGCCTATGACAACACGTTCCAGCCCTATAACGGCCCCCGCCAGCAGTGCTATTCGCCCTATCGCTGATCGTCGGCACTGAATGAAAATGCCGCCCGGTTCGCCGCGGCGGCATTTTTCATCCGGACGGACGCGAAGTCGTTCAGCGGCTTGCGCAAGCCAGAGAAGATAATCGCGAAATGTAATCAGGGAAAAGAGGGGGAAATGGTCGGAATGGCGGGATTCGAACCCACGACCCCTTGACCCCCAGTCAAGTGCGCTACCGGGCTGCGCTACATTCCGACCCGCTTCGTAGAAGCACGATCTCCATACTGGGATGCCATTCGTAGCGCAAGCGAAAAATCCGGACAGGATGGCCGACCGCGGACGCTTTCCAGCGCAAAATAATCGCGCGCTGCGCTGCGGCCTTGCAAAGGCACGGCGCGGCTGAAATTCATCGGAATTGGTGAAAAGTAAAAGGCGGGCTCGACCAAGTCTTACCCTGCTGGACATCGCCGCCATGGGGTTCTGTCAGTATCACACAAGTAACGCTCTCGCCGGTCTGCGGCAGTATCGCGTCGCCTTCTTGTGGTGAAATCAGCGGAAGCGGGGAGCCCGGCTTGCGTTCATCAGCAGTTCCTGCTGCGATGCAAATGGCCCGAGAAGCTTGAGGAGCCGGGCTTCTTCTTCAGTGTCGAGGCGATAGCGCCGGGCAAAGTCCGCAACGCTCCAGACCTTTTTCAGGCCCTTGTCTTCGATTTCTGCTGTGCTGAGATGCGATGTCATGTGAACCCCTCTTCGCGTTCAAAAG
This sequence comes from Neorhizobium sp. NCHU2750, assembly GCF_003597675.1. Lineage (NCBI taxonomy): Bacteria > Pseudomonadati > Pseudomonadota > Alphaproteobacteria > Hyphomicrobiales > Rhizobiaceae > Neorhizobium > Neorhizobium sp. NCHU2750. The sequence continues at coordinate 1,130,757 of NZ_CP030827.1, forward strand.
ACGTTGCTAAAGCAATCTGGACGAACTATGCGCTTTTATAGTTAAGTTTATATGCGCAATTTTAATTTTATTCTTCTTTCACCTTCACGCCGTTTTCGCCGATGCTGATCGACACGCCGTCCGGCTTCGTCTCTTCGCGATAGAAGTAGAAGCTCAAGCCCGCAATCACGACGATCAGGGCTCCGATGAGTATGTAAAGGCTGTTGCTGCGCGCCATGCGTCTTCCCGTTGTTGGTTGGCGGCGGGAAAACGCGTTAAACCTCAGATGGTTCCTGAAAATTTTAAATTATTTAGCCGTCATTCGCAGAGTTTAGATTGTCGGGCTTGATCCCTTCGTCCATGCCCTGCTGGTGCAGCCTCACGCCGGCGCCGGACGCGTCCTGCTGGCCGGCCGCGACGAATACCACTCCGCGGGATTCAAACAGGCGCTTGAGGCGCTCCGCAGTCTCCGGGTCTGCCGTTCCGGATGACGCTTCTATCGAGCGGATAGTATCTGCGCTGACACCCGTGGCGCCGGAAAGGTCGTCCACAGTGATGCCGATCAGGGCGCGCGCGGCGCGCAATTGGGAGGTCGTGAGCATGAATAAGATGTGGAATGCCCACAGCTCAAGTCAAGAGGCGGTTGCTGTATTCACTGACGCAGCCCGCTGCCGGCGCATCTGCTTGTGCTCGAGCGCGTAGCAGCCCCACAGCAGGCCGAGCAGCATGTAGAAATGGCGCCAGTGGTCGGTATCGATGACGTTGCCGATCAAGGCATGGCCAACGATCATGATCCAGGCGATCATCAGGAAGGGCTGCCAGGGTCGCTCGCGCAACAGATAGCGAAAACCCATGGAAATCGTCGACCAGATCATGATCTGATAGGTGACGAAGCCGAGCCAGCCATAGGTGGTCAGCGATTTCAGCCAGATATTGTGTTCGTCCTCGCCATAGATCTTGCCGAAGGCCATCGGTCCGAGCCCGAGCGGCCGCTCCATCGCCATCAGGAAGCCGATCTTGTGCCGTTCGAAGCGTCCGAGACGGGCGCCGTCATAGGACTGCACCAGCTTGGCGCGGTTGGTGAACAGGTCCGAGACCTGATGGAACTGCAGGGCGATCACCAAGGCCAGCACCAGCACCAGCGCCGCCACCATCGATATGGTGAGGATCTTCAGCCGGAACGCCGTGCTGCGCTCTTTGAGCAGCATGACCACCACCAGGGCCAGTCCGCCGAACACGAGCAAGCCCCAGGCCGCGCGTGAAAACGACAGGAACACGCCGAGCACCAGCACCAGCAGGCCCGCGACGAGAAGCGGCGAGATGATCAGCCGTCCGGTCAAGAGCCGGTAGAGCATGTAGAGGATCGGCCCGACGAGATAGGGGCCGAAGACGTTCGGATCCTGGAAGGCGCCCATGGCGCGATCGTAGCGGGTGAACACATGCGCGCCGGGAAATGCATTGAAATAGCCGAGTATGCCCAATATCGCCGTCGCCAGGGCGGCGACGATCCACACCTTGAACACCAGTTCCAGCCGCCAGGGATCGTCCTCGACCACCGCCGCGTAGAAGACCGAGCTCAGTCCGAGAAAGGTCGATACGGCAAAATACATCGGCGCGCCGCTCATGTCGTTCATCACCGTGATCGAGAATAGCCCGCCGATGTTGAACACGAGAAGCAGCACCAGCAGCACGCAGGTGGTGCGTGAAAGCTTCAGCCCGAGCAGAAACCAGATGGCGATCTGCACCACCATGAAAAGCTCATAGGGCGCAGGTTCCGAAATGACGAAGCCGGATAAGAGGACGCCGAACGCGATAAGTCCCTTGCCGCCGAGCCGCACGAGCTGCATGGCCGAAGGGCGCTGATCGCGCGTCGTGTCGAAGGCCGCGGTCGTCAATATGCGTTGTCCGTGTTGAACAGGCTGATTGGCGTGAGGAAAAGGATCTTGAGGTCGAAGAGCAGCGACCAGTTCTCGATATAGTCGAGGTCGTGCTGGGTGCGGGCGCGGATCTTCTCGTCCGAATCGAGTTCGCCGCGCAAGCCCTTGACCTGTGCCCAGCCGGTCACGCCGGGTTTTACCCGGTGACGGGCGAAATAGCTTTCCATCACATCGACATATTTGCGCTCGCCGGTCTGGGCGTGCACCGCATGCGGACGCGGACCGACCAGTGACAGTTCGCCCTTCAGCACGTTGAAAAGCTGCGGCAGTTCGTCGATCGAAGACTTGCGCAGGAAACGGCCGACCGGGGTGACGCGCGGATCGCCCTTGGTCACCGCCTTCACCGCCGTCTGGTCGCTCATGTTTGTATACATCGAGCGGAACTTCAGAACCTTGATCGTTTCGTTGTTGAAGCCGTGACGGTTCTGACGAAACAGGATCGGCCCTTCGGACGTCGCTTTGACCGCAATCGCCGCAATCAGCATGATCGGCCACAGGCAGGCGACTGCAATCACGGTGAAGACGATGTCGAAGACCCGCTTGGCAACCGAATCCCAGTCGCGGATCGGCTTGTCGTAAAGATCGAACATCGGCACGGTGCCGACATGCGAATAGGAACGGGGCCGGAACCGCAGCTGGTTCGCATGGGCCGCGAGGCGGATGTCGACCGGCAGCACCCACAGCTTTCGCACCAGTTGAAGAATGCGAGCCTCGGCGCTTGCCGGCAGGGCAATGATCAGCATGTCGATCCGCGCCAGACGGGCAAATTCCACCAGTTCGGCGAATGTGCCAAGCTTTGGATAGCCGGCGACGACGCTCGGCGAGCGTTGGCTGCCGCGGTCGTCGAAGATGCCGCAGATACGGATATCGTTGTCGGACTGTTGCTCAAGCTGGCGGATGAGCTGCTTGGCCGGCTCCCCGCCGCCGACGATCACGGCACGCCGCTCCATCACCCCGTTGCGGGCCCAATGGCGGATCGCATAGGCCGTCAGCATGCGCTCGGCCAGCAGGACGACGGCACCTGAAAGAAACCACACGACCATCGCATCGGTTGGAAGCCGGGCGCCTTCGGCAAACGATATTGCAAGATAGGTCAGCGCAAGGCCGATCAGCCACGATACCAGAACGCGTCTTGCCGTGCGCCGGACTGCACGAAGCGACGGGATGAGGTAGGTATCCACCAGCTGCAGCATGATAATGGTCAGCACGCTTCCTGCCGCGATCATTGCCAGCCGCTCCAGAAGGAGACCCTCGGGAGCCGGTGCTACCAGCAGGCTGACGGCCAGGCCGATGGCGAGAAGCAGGGCGAGTTCGAACAGGCGGAACTGGCCGATCAGCATGGTCGCGGACGTATTGCTTTCGCGAAACTGCTCGGCGATCTGCTTGGCGAATGGATTGAGTTCGACCGACGCGCCAGGCGTCGCCGCAGCAGCGCCGGCATCTGCCTCGGCGCCCGAGGCGCGGCGACGCAGTGCCTCCGGATCCTGGCCCTGCGGATTACCCAATTCGTTCATGGACAGGTTCCTTGCCCCGCCTTCCATACGGGAAATCATGCTTGGATTTGCTTATCAGCAAGATGCTAAGGAAGCCTTTAGGAGGCCCGTTTTGTCGCTGCCGGAAGCAGTTCCCGATAAAGCCCGATCATGTCGCGGGCCATGACGGGTGCGGAGAAAACGGCCTTGAACGAAGCCGGTTTCGGCATGATGCGTGCCCGCCAGTCCGGCTGCGTCGCCGCGGCCGTCATGATGCGCGACAGGTCGTCCGCATCGCCCGGCACAGCCAGTGCCTCGCTGTCTTCTCCTAGCACCTCCGGTATGCCGCCGACCCTGGACGCGATGACGGGCTTGCCCGCCGCCAGCGCTTCCAGCACGATATAGGGCATGGCTTCGGCGCGCGAGGGAACGACGATGGTCTTCGCCAGCGCGAAGGCCTTTCGGGTCGGCATGGCGGGCTGCATTTTTAGCCGCAGGCCAAGGCCGCTTTCGGCAATCATCGTGCGATAGCTGTCCTCGTCGGGACCGTCGCCCACCAGAAGTGCCGTCAGCGGGCGCCCGATGCGTCGCTCGGTACGTGCCAGCGCGTCGATGAACACGTCCGGCCCCTTCATGTCGCGCATCATGCCGATGAACATGAAGTCGGCAGCATCCGGCTCCAGCGCGACCGGCGAAAACTCCGCCTCGTTGATACCGTTATAGATGACCTGCGAATGCGGCCGCGGCCTGCCGATCTTCGCCTCGTAGGTGCGTCGCTCGTAATCGCAGACGAAGACGATCGCGTCGCTGAAGCGTTCCTGGAAACGTTCGAGCCTGAGCACGATCTGGCCGGCGAGCGACGACCGTGCAAAATGCAGGCTGCCCCCGTGGGGGGAATAGACGCGGGCGACGCGATACCTGTTAACCCGCAACACTGAGCCGATCGCTCGAGCCATGGCGCCGCCCTTGGCGCCGTGACCGTGCAGAATGTCCGGCTGCAAACTCTTGATATGCCGATAGCTCTTGAAGAGCGCTATCATGTCGGTTGGCGAAATCGCCCGCCGCATCGGCATGCGCGTCAGCCCGAGTGCGAGCCGTGGCCGGATCGTCTCGAACAGCGCGTCTTCATAGGCGCCACCCGTCGTGCTGTCGCACAGGATGCCCACCTGGTGTCCCGCGGCGCTGTGTTCCTCCACCAGATCGCGCACATGCCGGAAGATCCCGCCGATCGGGTTGCGGAAGCAGTGCAGGATTTTGAGGGGAGGGGCGGCCGCCATGTCCGGTCGGGGCTCTGGTCAGAACAGTCGCTCGCGGACATAGATCGTATCGCCGGCAAGCACCGTCGCCGTGACGCCGGTGCGGCCGGTCACCACTTCGCCGTTGATCTTGCGGGTCACGTCAACATCCTGCTCGTAGCCGCGCGACGTGAAGCCGCCGGCAATGGCAATCGCATTCTGCGCCGTCATGCCCGGCACATAGGAATACTGGCCCGGACGGCCAACTTCACCCATGACGAAGACGGGGCGATAACGGTCGATCTCGATGCTGACATCCGGATCGCGCAGATAGCCCTGCTTGAGCTTGGCAGCGATCGTATGTTCCAGTGCCGGCAGTGTTTGGCCGCGGGCGGTGACCTGCCCGACCAGCGGGAAGGCGATATAGCCGGCCTGATCAACCGTATAGGTATTGGTAAGCCCCGCCTGTTCGAAAACGGTGACACGCAGGCGATCGCCGCTATCCAGTCGATAGGGCTGCAACGCCGAAGTCTCGAAGCCTGCAGTCGCAGGAGGCGTGGTCGCGCAGCCGCTCAGCAGCGCGGCGCCAGCCAGCATGGCTGCAAGCACCGTTTGGGCACGGACTTTTTTGAAAGGGGCGAGGACCATGTCCCACTCAGGCTCCGGCTTTTCGTAGTATCTGTGTCCGTTATGAAACTGTTAGGGTTAATGGCCGGTAAAAGCGCCGTCGAAAATCAGCGATTTCGTAAATAACGTCCCGTTGTGGGCACTGTATTAACCGCGAGGTTACCACGGGCCTTTACCATCCCGTGAGCGCGAATGGTGGAGCATGTGATGTCTGGTGCGAACGGCAGTTACCAGGATGTGGATATCGACCTGGGTCGGGTGGCCGCGGCTCTGTGGGAGCGAAAGGGTCGCATCCTGGCCGTGACCGCGCTTGCCGCTGTCGGTGCACTTGTCGTGACCAGCCTGATGACGCCGAGCTACAAGGCCGAGACGCGCCTCCTGATCGAATCCCGCTCGCCCAACCTGACCGGCGCCGACGCGAACGCCGCCAATGATCCGGTTCTCGATGCGCTCAACATCACCAGCCAGGCGCAGATCCTCCAGTCGACAGACCTGATCCGTCGTGTGGCAAGGGAATTGAACCTTGCCAAATACAAGGAATTCGATCCCGCCGCCAAATCGCTCGTCCCTGATCTTCTTGTGCTGACTGGCCTGAAACCTGACCCGATGTCGCTCGATCCCGAGGATCGCGTGGTCGAGAAGTTCCGCGAGAAGCTGCAGGTCTATGCGGTGGAAAATTCACGAGTCATCGCGATCGAGTTTTCGTCCCATGACCCGAAACTGTCTGCCGCCGTCCCCAACAAGATGGCCGAGGTCTACCTGCAGATCCAGAGCGGCGCAAAGATCGACAATCATGAGGAAACGGCCAAGTGGCTTGAACCGGAAATCGCCAGCCTGACCCAGAAGGTCAAGGATGCCGAACGCAAGGTCGCCGACTACCGCTCGCAGAACGGCCTGTTCCAGACCAATGGCGCAAGCAGCTTTTCGTCCCAGCAGCTGAACGACATTTCGGCCGAACTCACCCGCGTGCGCGGCGATCGCGCCAATGCCGAGGCGAGGGCGCAGAATGTCCGTGCCGCGCTGAAGGCCGGCCGCAGTCCCGATACGATTTCCGAAGTCTCCAGTTCGCAGGTCATCCAGCGGCTGAAGGAGACGGAGACCAATCTCCAGGCGCAGATCTCCGATCTCTCGACGACACTGCTCGATGGCCATCCGCGGCTGAAGGGGTTGCGCGCCCAACTTGCCCAGATCCGCCAGCAGATTGCAAACGAGACGCAGAAGGTTCTCGCAGGCCTCGACAGCGAGGCAGACGTCGCGCGCCTGCGCGAACAACAGTTGGTAAGCCAGCTCAATGCGCTGAAGGCAGATTCGGCCCGCTCCGGCGAGGAGGAAGTGGGGCTCAGGGCACTGGAGCGTGAGGCGACCGCCCAGCGCCAGTTGCTCGAAACCTATCTGTCGCGCTACCGCGAAGCGACGTCCAAGCTCGACGGCAATGCGACGCCCGCCGATGCCCGTATCGTCTCTCAGGCTGTCGAACCGTCCGAACCCTTCTTTCCCAAGATCATCCCGATCATCGTCGTCATCACGCTGGCCACCCTTATTGTCAGCTGCCTGATCGTGATGATTTCGGAACTGTTCAGCGGCCGCGCCCTTCGCCCGGTCAATCGCGATGCCGATTCCTTTCCTCACCGCGCCCATGACGAGGCGGGGCGCGATGAGCCGGTGGTTGCTGCCGTTCCGGCTCTTGCGCCCGTCGTGGCACGGGAAGTCGTGGTTCATCCGGCAACGCCCGAGCCGGCGAGCCTCACGCCGGAGCCGGTCGTCGAAGCTGCTGTGGCGCCGGCGCCAGAACCCGAAATCCGCAAGGCAGCAATTGCCGCCACCCGTGTCCAGCCGCCGGTGGAACATGTCGCAGCCAAGGAACTGCCGGCCGCCGTTGCTGTCTCCGCCGACCTGCCGCAAAGCGAAGCCTCGGAGCCGCCGCGTGCCGCCGACACCAGCTTTACCATCGGCTCCGTCGCCCATTATTTGCAGCGCCATGCCATACCGGTAGCGATTGCCGTATCGCCCGCCGGCGATGATGGATCGACCGCGACCGTCATGCTGGCCCGCGCCGTGGCCGAGACGGCCCGCACCGTCATCCTCGTCGATCTCACCGGTTCGGCCTGCCCGACGCGGTTGATGGCCGAGCATGACCGGCTGGCCGGCATTACCGATCTTCTCTGCGGAGAAACCGCATTCGGCGATGCCATCCATCGCGACCGGCTTTCGGATGCCCATATCGTGCCGCAGGGCGTCTCAGACGTCGTGCGTGCCATGCGCGCCGCCGACCGCCTGACGATCATCATCGATGCGCTTTCCGATGCCTATGATCTCGTGCTGATCGAATGTGGTCCGGCCGATATCGCAAGCCTCAAGCGCCTGGTCCGCGGCGAAAACACCGAGATCATCCTCTCCGTGCCCGGCTTCCGCGAGGAGGCAATCGCCAATCTCGTGGTCACCTATGCGGATGCCGGCTTCCCCAACCTTCTGGTGATGGCGCAGGGCGACGACCATCAGACGCCATCTTCCCGCCGCTCGAGCGCGGCCTGATTTTTTCAGCCGAGCTTTGATCGAAGGCTCTGCGCCAGCGTGTAGAGCCGCGGATTACGCTTGATCATGGTTTTGGCGCGGGTTGCCGCGAGGTGCCGGAAGGCGAGCAGCGATCCCTTGAGGGTGAGCGGCAGCAGCATGTCGTGCAGTACCGTCTCCTGACTGCACCAGCTGCGCTTGTAGGGCTGGTCTCCGATGCCGAAGTCGAACAGGCCAGCGCCGTTCTCGATACTGTTTTCGATGACGAGCCAGAACAACAGTTCCCCCGGGCTCGCATCCGCACCGATGCTTTCGTCGATCGAGCTGAACTGGCAAAGCACGTGGCCACCCTGGCGCGACAGGCCGGTAATGGCCGCCAGATGGCCTTCATGTTCGCCCTTGAGGCGGATGGCATGCATCGCAAGCGCCCTGTCCGTGCCGCGCTCTGGCGCATCCAGAAGACGATGCAGAAACGCCTGCGTCTCCTGCGGTGCGAACACGTCCGGCAGGCCGAAGGCCTTCAGCCGCGTTCCCTTCTGGACGAAGAAGCGGTCGAGCAGATCGTGCTGCTCGTTGGCCTCCGTTGCGACCACATAGTCGAACCCGCCGATTGCCTCCAGCCGGCGCACCTGCGCGCGGAATTTCTTCCGTCGCGTCTTGGCATTCACCTGTGAAAGCGTTGCTTCCATCGTGCCGAGAAGCGGCAGCTGGAAGGAATGGTTCTGGTTCTCGATCGAAGCCAGGGCCGCAAGCGGATGGCTGATGCCCTTCCACTGAAGCGGTACCTCGTCGATGACGATAAGATCGGCAAGGCCGTGCAGTGTTTTCGCAAGAGATGCCTTGAACCGCTGCAGCTCTTCCGTATTCGGCTGGGTCAGTTCTTCATCGAACAGACCCGTATTGATATTGTTGAACCGGCCGCCGGGAAGGCGCGCAACGCGGCCAAGTCGTTCGCGGCTGATCTCGAAGGGCAGGATCAGAACCACGCGGGATCCGATCGAGCCGGTGACCGTGGCCATGTCGGCTTTTTGGGTTTCCGCCCAGGTGCGACACCAGTCCAGGCCCTGGTTGAGCGAGTTCCACTCGCGGCCTTCCAGCCGCCGCCAGTCGGTCTCGATCGAAGAATAGTCTCTAACCACCGCCAGCCGGATATCGCCGAATTGCAGCGCAGCTCTGTCCGTCGGGCCGGGCAGGGGCAATGCTACATCCGTACTGGTCTGGCTTGCCGCTATTGTCATGGTTCACCCGTGTCGTTGGGTGCCATGTTAGGACAAGCCGGCAAACAATGCGTTTATGCGGCGACGGCAATGGGCCAAGCCTTGCGTCTGGTTAACCGCGAATGAAGCTCACTGCTTGGGCCGCGGTCCCGCCATCCATTTGATGATCAGCATCGCCGGCAGGATCCACAACAGGCCGGAGAGCAGGAAATACAGGAAATGCACCCACCATGGCGCGTTGGCGAGTGTCAGCGTTGCGATCGTCGTGGCGGCCAGTGCGTAGACGACCACGAGCACGATGATCAGGATCGTGCCGACAAAGCTTCTCCAGCGCGGAACCATTCGTTCGCCTCCCGAACACTTGATGCCGCGACCGCATGCCGCGCGACACTGGGACTTGTTTTGCATGGGGGCTTGAGGCAAAGCAACGGTGAATAGAACAATGCCGCGCTTCTGCGTCGCGTTGTCCCATCGATACGGGCCGATGAACACCCCAGCTGGCGGCCCGCGAACATAGGTTCGGGCGATAAGTCCGAGACCAGAGCCATGAATGGCAGGAGCCTTCGTCATGTCGGCAGCAGACGCGATCATCATCGAAGCTACGCCCGAGATCGGGCGCATCAGCCGCAATCGCAAGGCGGTTCGCATCTGGCTCGGTCTGGTCATCCTGACACTGTTCTGTCTCGTCCTTGTCGGCGGCGCAACGCGGCTGACCGGTTCCGGCTTGTCGATCACCGAATGGAAGCCGATCCACGGGGTCATCCCGCCGCTCAATGCGGCCGAGTGGCAGGAAGAGTTCGAGCTTTATCAGCGCATCCCGCAATTCCAGCAGTTGAACAGCGACATGACGGTCGATGGCTTCAAATCGATCTTCTGGTGGGAATGGTCGCACCGGCTGCTCGCCCGCTCGATCGGCATGATCTTCGGGCTGCCGCTGATCTTCTTCTGGCTGACCGGCCGTATCGAGCGCCGCCTGCGGCTTCCCTTGGTCGGCCTTCTGGCGCTCGGTGGCTTCCAGGGTTTTGTCGGCTGGTGGATGGTGTCCTCCGGCCTCGAAAAGCTGACCAGCGTGTCGCAATACCGGCTTGCGACCCACCTGACGATCGCCTGTCTCATTTTCTCTGCCTCGGTCTGGATCATGCGCGGCCTTGCCCGCCAGCCGACCGATGCCCCGCCGACCGCATATTCCAAATGGGCCGCCGGCGCGCTCGCCTTCATGGCGCTCTTCCAGATCTATCTCGGCGCGTTGGTCGCCGGCCTGCATGCAGGCCTTGCCTATAACACATGGCCGCTGATGGACGGCTCGCTGGTACCCGGCGATCTCTTCGTCCAGCAGCCATGGTGGATCAACCTTTTCGAGAACCCGAAGACGGTGCAGTTCGTCCACCGTTGCGGTGCCTATGTCCTGTGGACCGGCACCTTCCTTCACATGTTGACCGCTATGATCCGCGCGCCGCAATCCTCGCATGCCCGCCGCGCGCTGATCCTCTTCATCCTCGTCAGCATCCAGGCCGCGATCGGTATTTCGACGCTCGTCATGGAAGTGCCGCTCGATCTGGCGCTCACCCACCAGGGCATGGCGATGATCGTACTTGGCTTCGCTTTCGCCCATTTCCGCGGCTTCGTCGGAGAATATCCGGTCGAAACAAAAACGGCGGCACGCTGAGCGCACCGCCGGTTCGGATCTCTATGAAGTCTGTCGGTTATGCCGACAGCATCAGGTCCATGTTCTGCACGGCGGCACCCGATGCGCCCTTGCCGAGATTATCGAGAAGCGCGACCAGATTGACATGCGCACCGCCCGGCGTGCCGAAGACGAAGAGCTTCATCCGGTCGGTATTGGCAAGTTCCTCCGCATCGACGCGCGGCAGCTTGGCGCTCTCTTCGAGCGGCACGACCGTGACGATGTTCTGGCCGGCATAATGGGCGACGAGTGCTGCATGGATGCTCTCGGCCGTCGCGCCATCCTTCAAGTCGTCGAGGAACAGCGGCACCTGCACGATCATGCCCTGCGGGAAACGGCCGACCGAAGGCGAAAACAGCGGCGAACGATCGAGCAGGCCATGGGTCTTCATCTCAGGCACATGCTTGTGCTTGAGGGTCAGGCCATAGACGAAATTGTTGGCGGAGATCGCATCCTCGCGGGACTGGTCTTCCATCTGGGCGATCATCTGCTTGCCGCCGCCGGTATAGCCGGAAACCGCATTGACCGTGACCGGATAGCTGTCAGGCAGGATGCCGGCAGCCCTGAGCGGCCGGATCAGGCCGATCGCGCCGGTCGGATAGCAGCCGGGATTTGCCACATGGCGGGCAGCCCTGATCTTGTCGGCCTGCGCCTTGTCCATTTCGGCAAAGCCATAGGCCCAGTCGGGGGCGATCCGATAAGCGGTCGAGGTGTCGATGACGCGTACCTTGTTATTGCCCGACAGCATCGACACGGCTTCGCGCGAGGCATCGTCCGGCAGGCAGAGGATGGCGATGTCGGCGCTGTTGAGCAGGTCCTCCCGCATGGCGGCATTGCGCCGCTCGGCTTCCGGGATCGACAACAGGTCGACGTCGCGGCGGCCGGCCATGCGGGTGCGGATCTGCAGTCCCGTCGTGCCGTGTTCGCCGTCGATGAAGATCTTTGCCGTCATTGTCTTTGTCCTGTTGAATCAGTGCCTTGGATGAAGTGCTGGAATCAATCTACCAGCAACTTGAGAAAGTTTCTTAACGAGCCGTGGCCTCGCGGGCCAAACGCTCGGCCTTGAGCCCGAGCATATACATTGCAACCGTTGCCCCGGCAATGGCGGTAATATCGGCATGATCATAGGCCGGAGCCACTTCCACGACGTCGCCGCCGCGTATGTCGAGTGCACCAAGCTTGCGCAAGACCGACAGGATTTTGGCGCTGGACGGTCCGCCGGCCACCGGCGTGCCGGTGCCCGGCGCGAAGGCAGGATCGAGGCAGTCGATGTCGAAGGTGAGATAGACCGGCCGGTCGCCGACATGGGCGAGGATCGCATCGGCTATCTGTTGCGCCCCCATGTCCTCCACCTCATAGCCATGCAGGATGCGGATGCCGAAATCGTCCGGCGCATGGGTGCGGATGCCGATCTGGATCGAATGCGCCGCATCGATCACGCCCTCCCGCACCGCGCGGGCGACGAAGGAACCGTGATCGATCCGTTCACCGCCATCATCCCCATTGCTGTCGTCCCCATTGCTGTCGTCCCATGTGTCCTGATGCGCATCGAAATGGACAAGGGCGAGGGGGCCATGCTTTTCCGCATGAGCCTTGAGCAGCGGCCATGTAACGAAATGATCTCCACCCAGCGAAAGCAGAAAGGCGCCCGAAGCGATGATCTTCGCCGCTTCTGCCTCGATCAGCCCCGGCGTCTTCCGGTGATTGCCATAGTCGAGCAGCACGTCGCCGTAATCCACGACTGCCATCGCCTCGAACAGATCACGCTCAAACGGATATTGCGGGTCATTGTCGAAGATCGCCGAGGCACGACGGATCGCCTGAGGCCCGAAACGGGCGCCGGGACGGTTGGAAACGGCCGCATCGAACGGGATGCCGAGCACCACCGCGTCGGCGCCGTCGATATCCTTGGAATAACGCCGCCGCATGAAGGAGAGGGCGCCTGCATAGGTCGGGTCGGTTGCTGCCCCGCGAAGCGCTCTTGCGGTAAACGCGTTATCGATCGATTTGCTCGCCATTGCCTCTCCTACCTGTCGAGCCCGTAGGCCCGCTCCACCCGTGCGATACGCACCTGATAATCCTCGTACCAGCGTTCCCGCCCAAGCCTCTGCGCGGCGGCATGGGAGACGACGGCCTTCCATGCCCTGATACTGTCCTCGTCCACCCAATAGGAATTGGTAATTCCGAACCCGTCAATGCCGCGGGCGCTCTCGACCCCGAGAAATCCGGGTTGTTGGCTGGCAAGCTCGACCATCGCATCGGCCATCTGGCCATAGCCCTGATCGCCCTCGGTGCGACAGGAAGAAAAGGCGACGACGTAATAGGGCGGTTGCGGAAGCCGAGCGAAGGGGGATGGCGCAGATGCCGACATGGAAAGGTCCTCTCTCAAACTGATGCATGAAAGTCATCTGTGGCCATGCACAGTTGATGCGCAAATCTCAAATCGTGATGTATGCGGGAAAGTCCGGTTCAATAATAAACGCGGAGAGTATTAGGGTATTCGCTTCTCTCGTGATGTGTATGGAAGTCAAGTATATTTTGGTTTTCTAATGGTAAATGCGAAAATTCGATATATTCCATTTAGGCACATTTAGAGATTCCCGTTGTAAGCATCAGTCATATTTGGTGCGGCGGGATATTATTGATGTTAGGCATATTTAATGCGGCAATGAAATGCTGCAAAAGACTGGTTAAGGATGGTGGCGGCAACTTCGCCGTTACTACGGCGCTCATCTTGCCCGTTCTCGTTGTTGCCGCAGGAGGTGCGGTCGACGCGTCTTCCGCCTATCTGGAAAAAAGCAGGATCCAGGGGGCGCTTGATTCAGCCGTGCTTGCCGTGGCCGGGGTGAGCGACAATACGCAACGTTTAACCACTGCTGCGAGCTTCATGCCGCCGGCATCGGAAAATCCAGTTGCCAATCCGCTCGTTCTCGCCGCCAACAGCGACGGCAGCGTGACGGGAACCTACACGTATGAAGTTGAGAACAATTTCCTCAATATCATCGGGATCGACAACTTCAGGATTGTCGTGACGGCAACCGCAATGTCGTCCGGGACGAGTGCGAGCAGCGGTTCGGCCTGCATCCATGTTTTGGGCAATGTCGGGCAGGCGGTCCTCATCAACTCCGGTGCCAACGTCAAGTCGGCGGCCTGCGGTATCGACGTCCTGTCGACGTCCTCCCCGGCCTTCATCATGAACAGTGGTTCGACGATCTCGACGCCGCGCTTCTGCGTCAAGGGCACGAATTACATCAAGAACGGTGGCACGCTGACCAATCTTCAGGTCGGCTGCGCGGCCTCCGCCGATCCCTATGCCGGTCTCCTGCCGGAACCGCCGGTGCCTTCCACCTGCACCATGTCCGGCGCGCAATCGGGCACGACCTTTACGCTCTCCCCCGGCGTCTATTGCGACGTGACGTTCAACGGCAGTCCCAAACTCACGTTCCAGTCGGGTCTCTACATCATCAAGGGAACGATGATCATCAATTCCGGCGCGGTGGTGAATGCCCAAGGCGTGACCTTCTACTATCCGGATGTCAACAGCCGCATCCTCGCCAATGGCGGCCTGACGTTCAACGCGTCTGCGCCGACCTCCGGCACCTATGCCGGCCTGCTGATGTATGAGGCGACGAGCAGCGCCGCTAACAATGCCAACAAGCAGCAATATATCTTCAACGGCTCTGTCGGCGAGACGCTGAGCGGCATCATTTACCTGCCCAATCGGCAGGTTACCTACAACTCCACGACAAACCAGACGAGCACGATCAACATGGTCGTCTACTCCCTGATCATGAATTCGTCGAACTGGGCAGTCGAACCCTATGCCGGCTCGTCTCCCTACACCCAGTCCTCGGTCGCTTCCGTCCGGCTGATGAACTGACGCCTTCCGATTTCACTGACGCCTCAGGTCGCCGTCGCTCCGATAAAGGGCGGCGGCTTTTTCTTGCTCGTAGAAAGCCGAAAAATAGCGCTGGAAAAAGCGCATAACGAAAAAGGCGGAGCCGAAGCCCCGCCTTTCCAAAAGCAGATGTCTGAAAGCGATTAGCGCTTGGAGAACTGGCCGAAGCGCGATTAGCGCTTGGAGAACTGGCCGAAGCGCGATTAGCGCTTGGAGAACTGGCCGAAGCGCGATTAGCGCTTGGAGAACTGGAAGGAACGGCGAGCCTTGGCCTTACCGTACTTCTTACGTTCGACAACGCGGCTGTCGCGGGTCAGGAAGCCACCCTTCTTGAGGACCGAGCGAAGGCCCGGCTCGAAATAGGTGAGGGCCTTGGAGACGCCGTGACGAACGGCACCGGCCTGACCGGAGAGACCGCCACCGGTGACGGTCGCGATGATGTCGAACTGGCCGCCGCGGGCAGCAGCAACGAGCGGCTGCTGCAGGATCATCTGAAGGACCGGACGTGCGAAATACGCGGTGAAGTCGCGGCCGTTGACGATGATCTTGCCGGAACCAGCCTTGACCCATACGCGGGCAACGGCGTTCTTGCGCTTGCCGGTCGCATAGGAACGACCCTGTGCATCGACCTTGCGGACGTGAACCGGTGCTGCCTGGCCTTCAGCCGGAGCGAGGTCCTTCAAAGAGGAAAGATCAGCCATTATCAGGCGCTCCTTACGTTCTTGCTGTTCAGCGAAGCCACGTCGAGGGCGACCGGCTGCTGTGCTTCATGGGGATGGTTGGAACCGGCGTAAACGCGCAGGTTCTTCATCTGGCGACGGCCGAGCGGGCCACGGGGAACCATGCGCTCGATGGCCTTTTCGAGAACGCGCTCCGGGAAGCGGCCTTCGATGATGGCGCGTGCGGTGCGTTCCTTGATGCCACCCGGATAGCCGGTGTGCCAGTAATACTTCTTGTCGGAATACTTCTTGCCGGTGAAGACAACCTTTTCCGCATTGATGATGATGACGTTGTCGCCATCGTCAACGTGGGGGGTGTAGGTAGCCTTGTGCTTGCCGCGCAGGCGATTGGCAACGAGGGTGGCGAGGCGGCCGACAACGAGCCCTTCGGCGTCGATGATCACCCACTTCTTCTCCACCTCTGCAGGCTTCTGAACGAAGGTAGACATGGTTTTCTCTTTCGTTGGACCCTGGAACTGTCGGAAAACCGGCTGTAAGGGCGTTTTTTGTTGCTTGGATTGGCAGCCTTGCGGATGCCAAAAAAGAAAGCGGGCCTGTTACGGTCCGCGATCTGCGGCGGCTTATAACCCGGTCGCTTCGGCCGGTCAATATTGCGCATTTGGGTGCTTGAAAAATAAGCCGATATAAATCAATGGGTTAATGTTGTGGTCTTATAATACCACAATTTATCTTGCTGGCGACACCTGCGCTCTGCCGTCCCGGGAGACCTATTTTAGTAACCCATCACTAAATTATAAGCTGTATCTAATATGCCCGGGAACAAAGCTGGAATGTTCCAGAAACAAAAGAGGCAGCTATGCAAATCGGCCCTTCATAAGGGCTCCACGGTGACGATTTGAAGCGCCCGCCCGGCCGTGCCGAGCATGGCGAAACCTCCCTGCAATCCCTAGATAGATGGCTTGTGAGGGAAATCGCGGGAGCGGAACATGAACCATGATCGATACGAGGACGCCTATCTCGCCGGCATCCTGAAGGACGTCAGGACGATCGCCCTTCTCGGTGCCTCGCCGAAGCCCGATCGCCCGAGCTTTGGTGTCATGCGCTTTCTTCTGGCGCGCGGCTATACTGTCTATCCCGTCAATCCGGGGCAGGCGGGCAAGGAAATCCTCGGACAGAAGACCTATGCAACGCTTGCCGACATACCGGAGCCGATCGACATGGTGGATGTCTTTCGGGCCCCGGAATATCTCGATGCCGTCGTCGATGAGGCAATGGCGCTGGAACAGCGGCCGGCGGTGATCTGGGCCCAGCTCGGTGTGCGTGACGACGCGGCTGCCGCAAAGGCCGAAGCCGAAGGCGTGAAGGTCGTCATGGATCGCTGCCCCGCGATCGAATATCCCCGCCTCGTCGGCTGACGGGGCGACAATCCGGTTCAGGCCCACAGGGGCAGGCCCCGTCAGCCGATCAGCAGGTCGGGGTCGGCGCGCATCGCATTGAGGCTCGATGCATTGCCGCAATAGTCGGAAAATTCCTGGCCAGCGACACGCTCCTGCAGGTCGTAGCGGCAGCGGCTCTTCGACTGACACTTGGTGCAGGTGAGCTGCATTTCCCGGTAAAGGGCAGGGTGCAGCACGGCGACGTCGCTCTGGTCCAGATTGAGCGCCCGCATCATTTCGATCATCTCGTCGGCGGCGTGCGGGCCAGCCTTGACCAGTTGCAAGAGATCGTCCGGCGCGATCGCGCAATCCTTTGAGATCTGCTGGATCGTATCCTCGTCCAGCATGGCGATTTCTTCCGCCTCTGCCGCGGCCGACCACGCTTCCGCGCACCAGGTCAGAAACCGCCGCGACATGCTCGTGTTATCCTCGTATGCCACCCTTCCCATGACAACCTCCTTTGTTTCCTGAAGGATGCCGTTTCGCGCAACGATATTCCTTGATCCCCGTCAACGTTCAAGCTTTCCTGCCGGACGATCGACAATAGATGATGTAAGAACAGATCATGTGATGGGAGGATAATGCCATGCCGCCATTCAACCCCGGCTTTTCCACGCTTGCCGTTCATGCCGGAGCAGCTCCGGACCCGACGACGGGTGCGCGGGCAACGCCGATCTACCAGACCACGTCCTTCGTCTTCAACGATACCGACCATGCGGCCGCCCTGTTCGGGCTGAAGCAGTTCGGCAATATCTATACCCGCATCATGAACCCCACCCAGGCGGTTCTGGAGGAGCGGGTGGCGGCGCTCGAAGGCGGCACGGCAGCGCTCGCGGTCGCCTCCGGCCATGCGGCGCAGATGCTGATCTTCCACACGATCATGCAGCCCGGCGCCAATTTCGTCGCCGCAAAAAGGCTCTATGGCGGGTCGATCAACCAGTTCGGCCATGCCTTCAAGAATTTCGACTGGCATGTGCGTTGGGCCGATACCGATGACCCGGCAAGTTTCGAGGCGGCGATCGATGACGAGACGCGGGCGATCTTCATCGAGAGCCTCGCCAATCCGGGTGGCACCTTCGTCGATATCTCTGCCATCGCCGATATCGCCCATCGTTACGGCCTGCCGCTGATCGTCGACAATACGATGGCGAGCCCCTATCTCCTGCGGCCGCTGGAACACGGCGCCGATATTGTCGTCCATTCGCTGACGAAATTCCTCGGCGGCCACGGCAATTCCATGGGCGGCATCCTAGTCGATGGCGGCACGTTCGATTGGTCGAAATCCGGCAAGTATCCGATGATGTCGGAGTCCCGGCCGGAATATGGCGGCATCGTGCTGCATGAAACCTTCGGCAATATCGCCTTTGCCATCGGTGCCCGCGTTCTTGGCCTGCGCGACCTTGGGCCGGCCATCTCGCCCTTCAACGCCTTCATGATCCTGACTGGCATCGAGACCCTGCCGCTCCGGATGCAGAAACATTGCGACAATGCGCTGGCCGTCGCCGCATGGCTGAAGAAGCACAGCAAGGTTCGCTGGGTCAGCTACGCCGGGCTGGCGGATGACCCGAACCATCTGCTGCAGCAGCATTATGCCCCGAAGGGCGCGGGCTCCGTCTTCACCTTCGGCATCGAAGGCGGTTACGAAGCCGGCCGAACCTTCGTCGAGGGGCTGCAGCTCTTCTCGCATCTCGCCAATATCGGTGACACGCGCTCGCTCGTCATCCATCCGGCCTCGACGACCCACCGCCAGCTCACCGAGGAGCAGCAGATCGCCGCCGGGGCCGGCCCGGATGTCGTGCGCCTGTCGATCGGCATCGAGGACGAGGCCGACATCATCGCCGACCTGGAACAGGCCCTGTCGAAGGTGTGATCCTCGGTTGAAGGCGTGATGGCAAAAGCCTGACGGAAGGGCGCCTCAGGCGCCCATGCCGCCATCGATCGTGTGCATGGCGCCGGTGGTGAAGCCGGCCTCCGGGCCAGCCAGATAGGCGGCGAGACCGGCCACTTCTTCCGGACGGCCATGGCGCTTCAACGCCATGAAGCCGTGCATCGTGTCCTTCATCGGGCCATCGGCCGGGTTCATGTCGGTATCGATCGGGCCGGGCTGGATGACGTTGACGGTGATGTTGCGCGGTCCGAAATCGCGGGCGAGGCCGCGTGCCAGGCCCTGTACGGCCGATTTGGTCAGGGCATAGGCGGCACCGCCGGCAAACGGCATGCGGTCGCCATTGACCGAGCCGATGATGATGATCCGCCCGCCATCGTGCATCTGGCGTGCCGCCTCTACGGCCGCGTGGTAGGGAGCCCGCACGTTGATGTCGATCATCCGGTCGACCGCATCGGGGTCCGTTTCGAGCGGATCGCCAAGAACCAGCGTGCCGGCATTGACGACGAGGACATCGAGCGCGCCGGCAGCCTTGACGGTCGCGATCGTCTGGGCCCGGTCGCCCGCATCGGATTTCACCGCGCTGGCGCCGGTCTCGGCGGCCAGTGCATCGGCTGCATCCTTGGAGCCGGCATAGGTGAATGTCACCGCGCCGCCATCGGCCGCGAAACGCTTGACGATGGCTGCTCCGATACCCCGGCTGCCGCCGAGAACGAGCACTTTCTTTCCATGGAAGTCGGTCATTTCATCTCTCCATATCATGGGGCTTGAGATTTAATGTAGTGAGCGATACATAAATAGCGGAGACGGCAACGTCAAGGATTTTGTAGTGAATAATACAGAAATAAAGCCCCGGCGTGGGCGACCCCGCACATTCGACAGGGACGAGGCGCTGGCCAAGGCGCAGGCGCTGTTTCATGCCAGGGGCTATGATGCGCTGAGTGTCGCCGACCTCACCCAGGCGCTGGGCATCAATCCGCCGAGTTTCTACGCCGCTTTCGGCAGCAAGCTGGAACTCTATGACGAGGCGCTGCGCCGTTACGAGAAATACGAGGGGCTCGACGTGGAAACCGCGCTGGCGCCCGGAACGCCTCTGGCGGAAGGCGTGGCAAAGCTGCTGCGCTACGCGGCCGATGCCTATGCCACCGGCGATGCCCATGGCTGCATGGTGATCGAAGGGGCGAGGGGTACGGCCGATCCCGAGGCGGGTGGTAGGGCGCGCGCCCGGATGGCGTCAAGCCACGCCTTCATCCGCGACAGGGTTGCGGTTCTCGACAGCGAGCATGCCGATCTGGCGGCCGACTATATCATGACGTCGCTGGCGGGCTTGTCGGCAAGTTCGCGCAATGGCATGTCGGTGATGCGCCTGCGCGTGATGGCCGAGATCGCCGCACAAGGGCTTTCCGCCTATATCAGCCAGACCGGCTGATGCCGCGCATCCACCGGTTCGACCAAGAGGGATCACCAATGAAAGCCTGGACCAGTCTCGACATTTCCAGCGTGGAACCGGAAGAAGGCGCGCCGGCCGCCGATCGGATCATTTCCGGCAACCCGGTCTTTCGCACCTGGAATGTCGAGGAAGCAGACGGCGGCATCTATGCCGGCATATGGGAGGCAACGCCCGGCAAGTGGCGCGTCGCCTACGACGAATGGGAATATTTCCATCTTCTCGAAGGCTATTCGATCCTGACGGAGGAGGGTGGAGAACCCGTTCACCTGCGTGCCGGCGACCGGATGATCCTCAGACCCGGCTTCAAGGGAAGCTGGGAAGTCGTTGAAACGACTCGCAAGGATTACGTCATCCGGCTTTGATCGATGCTGCTATGCTGCAGCAGATGGGGAGAACCATCGCAGCGGGTTTTTCTCGGCCGTCGTTCAGGTTAAGCAGTCGCATCGACAACGGCTTGGACAAGGCCTCGATCGGGCCCGGACATCGCATGCGCATTGTAAGACTTCTCGCCATCATCGTCATCGCCTTTGCGGCGGTCTTCGGCTTCCGCTGGTATCGCTATATCGGCAATACCGACAGTCCCTATGACGAGGTTGGCATCGAGATCAACAGCCGTCTTCCGACGCCTCTGCGCAAATGGGGCTGCGACAGGCTGCACGCCACTTTCGGCAATGCCCTGCCGCCCTATGGCTGCCAGGCCGGTGCCGACGGACGCAGCTGGATGTAGTCCCGTCAACGGCCGGCAGTCTGCTGGTTCAGTGCGTCTGGTCTTCTTCGCCCTCATCTGCCGCCGCATAGGCCGCTGCAAATTCGTCCGACGCGATGAAGGCGAGCGCCCGGCGAAATTCTTCCGATCGCTCCGCACCGAACACCTTGTCGAAGCGACGCTGCGCGTTCTGCCAGGCCGCCACAAGCTCGTCCTGCCTCTGCTCGCCTGCCGGTGTCAGTCGCACTCGCCTGGCGCGCCTGTCCTTTTCGTCCGGCACCAGTTCTACCAGTCCGTCGCGGATCAACAGCTTCAGCGTGTGGCCGAGCGCCGAAAGATCCATGATCATCACCTGCGCCAGTTCCTTCTGCGTCGGCTCCTTGAGATGCCGGATCTGTGACAGCAGCGAAAACTGCGTGCCGCGAAGGTCCGTCATCCCCATTGCGTCGCCATAGAGTTGCCGGAGCTGGCGGGCTGCACGCCGCACGGAACTGTTGCTGCAGTGAAACCAGATATTGTCTTCGATCTTCTTTTCCATCGCGTCATCATTCCTGACCCGAGCCGCCGCCGCAACATTGGCCGCTCCCGGCAATCTGCGGCGCGCACAAAAAATTCGGCGCCCCACTTGCGTTCTCGAAATCCAGGCTCAAATATAGTGGCATATACCAGTAAATTCCAGCCTTCTTCGGAAAAGGGAAAATCTGTCATGCCATCCAATCTTGGAACTGCTCTCGTCACCGGTGCCTCGTCAGGCATCGGCGCAACTTATGCCGACCGGCTTGCAGGCCGCGGTTACGACCTCGTCATCGTTGCGCGCGATGCGGCAAGGCTCACGGAACTGGCTGGAAAGCTGAGTGCGACCCACGGCGTGAAGGTCGATATTCTCGCCGTTGATCTCGGCCAGTCCGCCGGTGTCTCTGCCGTGGAGCAGCGCTTGCGCCAGGACGACAGCATCACGCTTTTCGTCAACAATGCCGGCATCGGCCCCACCGGTTCGCTGCTTGAGAGCGACCTCGATTATCTCGACAAGATGGTGGCCTTGAACGTCACCGCAGCCAACCGTCTTGCCGTCACCGCGGCTCAGGTCTTCGCCGCCAAGGGCAAGGGCGCCATCGTCAACACCGCCTCGGTCGTGGCGCTTGCACCGCAACTGTTCAATGGCACCTATGTCGCCACCAAGGCCTTCGTGCTGGGCCTGACCGAAGCGCTGGCAAGCGAACTCGTCGGCAAGGGCGTCAAGCTCCAGGCGGTGCTGCCCGGCCTCACGCGTACGGAGATCTTCGACCGGGTAGGGCGCTCCTTCGACGATTTCGATAAGGAAAGGGTCATGGATGTCGGCGATATGGTCGATGCGGCACTGTCCGGCTTCGACCAGGGAGAACTGGTGACCATTCCCTCGCTTGGCGACAAGGGCCTTTACGACAGTTACATCGCCGCACGCGGCGAACTCGGTCCGCACCTGTCGCGGCGAGAGCCGGCAGCCCGCTATGGCGTCAAAAGCTAACGCAGGATATGGGCGAGCAGCGGGGCGGCCAGTACGTTGACCAGGCCGACCAGAACCATCACCAGTCCGGCCACCGAGCCTTCCTCGCGGCCGATCTGGTTGGCCTTGGCCACACCCGCACCATGCGCGCCCATGCCGAACAACGCGCCTCTGGCGAGCGATGACTTGAGCGGCAGGATACGCAGCAGGTTTTCGCCCATTGCCGCACCCAGCACGCCGGTGACGACCACGAACAGAGCCGTCAGATCCGGCACGCCCCCGATATTCTGCGAGATCGCCATGGCAAACGGCGTGCTGATCGAGCGCGGTACGAGGCTGAGGCGCAATGCCCCGTCGATCGACAGTAGGCTGGCAAGTGCCCAGGCGGTCACCATGGCCGTGCCGCTACCGACCACGATGCCGAACAGCAGGACTGGCCAATAGCGCATGATCATCGCGCGCTGCTCATAGATCGGGATGGCGAAGGCGACCGTCACCGGACCGAGGATGACCATCAGCCAGCGGGTGGCACCGATATATTCCGTATAGGTCGTGTGCAGCGACAGAGCGAGCGCTGCAAGCAGCACCGGCGTCAGCACCAGCGGCGAGGACCAGATGGCCGGCCAGCGGCGATAGGTCCGCTTGGAGAGAAAGTAGATGGCGATTGTCGCAACCGACCAGAAGATCGTGATCGCGACGGTCTCAAGCGAGGGAGGCTCAAGAGAGGGCATGCCGCGTCTCCAGCCGGAGCATCAGCCGGTAACCGAGATCGACGGCCATCGCCGTCATGCACATCACTATCAATGTTCCGGCAACGATGACCGCAAGCACCTTCAGGCCCATCGGCCCGAAGAATTCGTGATGGTCGAGAACGGCCAGCACCGCCGGCACGAAGAACAGCAGCATGTCGGCCAGAAGCATATAGGCGCCGCGTCGCATCGTCGAAATATGGATCGTGCCGGTCACCAGCAGGTAGAGCAGACCGAACAGCCCGAGCACGCTGCCGGGGATTGGCAGTCCTGTGCTGCGCGACACGGCTTCTCCGACAAGCCACAGGACCGCGATCAGCATGATCTGGGCGATGCGGCTGCGATGCAGGCTCTTGTGCAAGAGAATGGAAGCTTTGCGCTTGGTCACGGAAGGGGCCTTATTCAACGATCCTCCCTGACCCGTACTATAAGGTACTGTTTCCACTAAACAATCAAACAGATTGCATAAGAGCCATGTGTTTTCGATGTGACCAACTGCCGCCCATGCTCCGAACCCCGCCTCACCAGGCCAAATCCAGCCGCTCCAGACCGTGAAAATGATAGACGTCCTTCACCTTCGGCGCAGCGGCGATCCGGAGGTCGGGCAGGCGCTTGAACAGGATCGGCAGGACCGTGTTGAGTTCCAGCCGTGCCAGCGGTGCGCCGATGCAGAAATGGATGCCGGCGCCGAAGGAGAGGTTCTGCGCCTCTTTCCGATCCGGCTTGAAGCTGAGCGGATCGGAAAACGTCTTCGGATCGAGATTGGCGGCGGCCAGGATCAGGCTCACCTTGTCGCCGCGCTTCAGCGATACGCCGTCGATCTCGACGTCCTCGAGCGCCCATCGCTGGAAGATGTGGACGGGAGCGCAGATGCGCAGCGTCTCCTCCACCGTTCGCTCCGTCGCGCTCGCGTCGCAAAACAGGTCTGCCGGCGAAAGACCGCTTTCGAGGATCACCCGCACCGAATTGCCGATCTGGTGCACCGTCGCCTCATGGCCGGCGTTCAAAAGCACGATCGTCGTCGAAACCAGTTCGTCGTCGGTCAGGTGCTGTCCCCGCCCTGAATCGGAAGACTTTCGCTCGGTATGGATCATGTGGCTGAGCAGGTCTTCGGCCGGCTGCCGACGACGTTCGACGATCAGCGTCTTCACATAGTCCGAAAACTCCCTGGCCGCCTGATCTGCTGCGTCCTCGTCTTCCCGCGATCGCTTGAACATGTACATGCCGACATAGGCATGGCTCCATTTCAGGAGCTGCGGTCCCATTTCGTCCGGTATGCCGATCATCCGGGCGATCATAGTCACGGGTATGATGTCGGCGAAGGAGGACAGAAGCTCGGTCCGCCCGTCCTTTTCAAAGCCGTCGATCAGCCTCTCCGCCAGATCGGCGATCTCGGGCCTCAGGCGCTCGATATGGCGCGACACGAAGGCACGGTTGACCAGCGTCCTCAGCCTCGTGTGCTCCGGCGGTTCGATCTCCAAGAGCGAATGCCGTTCGGCCAGATCGAAATTGGCGATATGCGCTTCCGGCTCCGGCAGGCCGAGCTCCTCGCGGCTTGCCACATGCAGGATCTGCCGCCCGAAGCGCCGGTCTCTGAGCAGCGCGTTGACATGGTCGTAGCCCGTGAAGAACCACTGTCGCTGTTCCTCCCAGTAAAAGGTCGGACAGTCGCGGTGCAGGGCCGCATAGACGCGGTTCGGATCGCCGTAAAAGGCCGGGTTGCGGCCGTCGAGGCGAACGCGTCGGGTTTTCGGGTCGATGTGGAGAAAATCGGCGAGAGGTGTCATGCCCGATGCGTAGCGCAATCTTTCGTTGCTGCGCAATCGCGATCGGCAAAATCCCTCTACTCGCCGATGGCAATCCCTTCGCGGCGGGGATCGGCGCTGCCGGCAAGCTTGCCGTCCTTGATCTCGATCGCCTGCAGCCCCGAATTCATCTCGGTGGATTTCACCTCGTAGCCCAGTGCCTTGAGCGGCCCGGCAAGCTTTTCCGCATCCGTCCCGGCCTCGATCTCATAGGGGCCGAACCTGTCGATCAGATGCGGCTGCGCGACGATCTTTTCGATCGGCATGCCCCAGTCGATATAGGCGATGAGCGCCTGCGACACATAGCCGATGATCTGGCTGCCGCCCGGCGAGCCGATGGCGAGAAGCGGCTTGCCGTCCTTCATCACGATCGTCGGCGACATCGATGAACGCGGGCGCTTGCCGGGTTCGACGCGATTGGCGACCGCCAGCCCGCCGTCATGGGTCTTGAAGGAAAAGTCGGTGAGTTCGTTGTTGAGCAGAAAGCCATGGGTCATCAGTCGCGAGCCAAAACCGTTCTCGATCGTCGTCGTCATCGAGACGACATTGCCTTGCCTGTCGACGATCACGATGTGGCTGGTCGACGGCAGCTCGATTGCCGCATCGCGGCCGAACAGCATGGCATGGTCCCATTCCGGCTCGCCGGCCTGAACTTGATCCCTGGTCAGCGCCTTGTCGCCGTCGAGAAGCTTCGCCCGTTCGCCGAGATAGGCCTTTTCGAGCAGGCCCTTGAGCGGCAGCGGCTGGAAATCCGGGTCCGCGACATAGCGTTCGCGGTCGGCAAAGGCGAGCCGCTGCGCATCGCCGATGATCCGCCAGCTCTGGGGATTTTCCGGCCCGAGCCCCTTGAGATCGAAATTTTCCGCCATGCCCAGCATCTGGCCGATCGCGATGGCTCCGGAAGAGGGAGGCCCCATGCCGCAAACATCGAGCGCACGATAGGAGAAGCAGACCGGATCGCGTTCCTTGATATGGTAGGTCGCAAGATCCGTCAGCGACAGGACGCCGGGATTGCCCTTGGCGCTGCTGACGGTCCTGACGATGTCCTCGGCGATCGGGCCACGATAGAAGGCATCGGCGCCGCCGGTGGCGATCGCTTCCAGCGTATCGGCATAGGCGGGGTTCTTCAGGATCGCCCCGGCCTTCAACGGTGCGCCGTCGGCATCGAAGAAATACTCGCGTGCCCCTTCGAAGCGTTTCAGCTTGTCACCCTCGGCGGCGATCAGCGAGGCAAGGCGAGGGGAGACGGCAAAGCCGTTGCGCGCCAGCGTGGCAGCGGGCTTTAACAGCGAAGGCCAGCTTTCGTGGCCATAGCGCTTCTGCACGTCTTCCATCAGGCGCACCGTGCCGGGCGTGCCGACCGAGCGGCCGCCGACCACCGCATCCATGAATTTGAGCGGCTGCCCCTTGTCGTCTAGGAAGAGCTGCGGTGTCGCCTCCATCGGCGCGGTCTCCCGCGCGTCGAAGGTCGTCAGGTGTTTCGAGGCGGCATCGTAATAGACGAGAAAGGCGCCGCCGCCGAGGCCGGAACTCTGGGGTTCGACCAGGCCGAGAACGGTCTGCACCGCCACCAGGGCGTCGATCGCGTTTCCGCCGCGCGCCAGCACATCGCGGCCGGCCTTGGCTGCCGCCGGATTGGCGGCTGCGACCATGAAATCCTTGGTCTCGACCCGCTTGGCAACCGTCGTCGCGGTCGCCCGTTCCGGCGCTGTCGTATCCGAGGCCTGCTGTGCCATGGCCGGTGAGATCGACATAAGGCCGATGATGACGGCCCCGTAAAATCGCTTCGCCATGCCCCATCCTCCGCGGTTGATTTCAGAGAGATTTGGAGGGTTCGGCGAGGGAAGGCAAGAGGCAAATACGAAAAGCGGAGCCGCCTCCGATGTCGCTGCGGCCTATTTTCCGATGGCGACGATGCGCCGGAGGGCGGCAACCTGCTGCGTCATGCTTGCCTGCACCGGAGTGCTCTCCGTCTCGGCATGGTCGATCGCCGGAACGATCGATACGTCGTTGTCCGTGCCGATCGCCGTCCGGTCGCGGCCGTTCGTCTTGGCCACATAGAGTGCCCGGTCGGCGGTACTGAGCAGGGTATCGAGATTGGCCGAGCCGATCTCTGCCAGCGCGATGCCGATGCTGACGGTGACGGGGATCTGGTGTTCGCCGACGGTCACCGGCTGGCGCTTCAGCGTCGTCCGGATCGCTTCGGCAACGCTTGCTGCCTCGATCATGTTGGCAACATGCATGATCGAGGCGAATTCCTCACCCCCCATGCGGCCGAAGGAGCCGCGGCCGCGCTGCGCGGCGATGCCGATCCTGGCGAATGCCACCAGCACCTCGTCGCCGGCCTGGTGCCCGTAGAGGTCGTTGATCTGCTTGAAACCGTCGAGATCCAGATGGATGAGCGCCATAAGGCCGCTGTCAGACGCATGGCTGCGCTTCAGCATGTGGAATTCATCGATCATGCCGCGACGGTTGAGAAGGTTGGTCAACGGATCGGTGACGGCGAGCAACCTGAGCTTCTGCTCGTTGCGCTCGTTGATCAGTCTTGCGCCGCTCATGATCGCCGCCATGAAGCAGAAGGCGGCAATCAGGAGCAGCCAGATGGAACTGTTTCCGGCAGCAAAGGACTGCGGCTTGTTGATCAGCGCATAAATCGCCACGGTCGTGCTCGACAGGACCTGAATGCCGACGAAGAGCGAAAATACCCGGCGGGTTCGGGAATGCCCGTTCTCTCCCCACAGGGCTGCGGCGATCAGCATCAGGTAGCCGATCACGGCCGCGCCGTGAAACAGGGCGACACGATAACCGAAGTCTG
Organism: Neorhizobium sp. NCHU2750; assembly: GCF_003597675.1. NCBI lineage: Bacteria > Pseudomonadati > Pseudomonadota > Alphaproteobacteria > Hyphomicrobiales > Rhizobiaceae > Neorhizobium > Neorhizobium sp. NCHU2750. Next base: position 1,158,326 of record NZ_CP030827.1, read on the forward strand.
TGCGCACCGGGTCGAGCATCATGCCGGCGACGCAGATCAGCGCGGGGATCGCGATGAAGGCTTCCACCCGGCGCTTGTCGAACTGCAGCATGCCGGCGATCCACAGGCCGATGCCGACCAGCGCCATGACGTTGGCGATCTCGATCGACACGAAATCCGGCAGTGTACCGCGCAGGCCCACCATGCCGACGCCGACACCGTGGAGAATGAAGCCGGCGCCCCAGGTCAGGTAGAATGGTTGCCGTTCGTAGAACCAACGTGACCACAGGAGAACGCCGAGAGTGCTGGCCTCTGCAGCCCAGATCATGAAACCGGTTACAATATCCAACGCAATACTCCCCGCCGACCCTTGGCATGAGCCTGTGTATAAGCGGGAAAGTTTAAGGCGTCGTTTGCACGTTTCCGACCGCAGATCGCCGGCAGCCTGCTATTGGGCGCTTTCGCACCTGGGATTTACATCCGCTTTACCTTGGTGATGAAAAAGCACGTGGGAGCATGGCGATTTCGATTGAGCCGGATCGATTTATTCGCGACAGCGCAGAAGCGATTGGTTTGATACATCCCATGCGAGTTAAGGATATCCGGCTCTCCGTCTTGAAGTACCGGGCATTGACACTCTATGTAGGGATTGACCCATTCCAATGATTCCGGAGCGGCACGCTGCCTTCGGCAAGGCATTTGACAAAGGACGGACATGAAAAATCCAGTTGATACCGCAATGGCCCTGGTGCCGATGGTCGTCGAACAGACCAATCGCGGTGAACGCTCCTACGACATCTTCTCGCGCCTGTTGAAAGAGCGCATCATCTTCCTGACCGGTCCGGTGGAAGATCAGATGGCCTCGCTCGTCTGCGCCCAGCTGCTTTTCCTCGAGGCTGAAAACCCCAAGAAGGAAATCTATCTGTACATCAACTCGCCGGGTGGCGTCGTCACCGCCGGCATGTCGATCTACGATACGATGCAGTTCATCAAGCCCGCCGTTGCCACGCTGTGTATCGGTCAGGCTGCCTCTATGGGTTCGCTCCTGCTCGCCGCTGGTGAGAAGGGCATGCGGTTTGCAACGCCGAATGCCCGCATCATGGTGCACCAGCCTTCGGGCGGTTTCCAGGGCCAGGCATCCGACATCGAGCGTCATGCGCGCGACATCCTCAAGATGAAGCGCCGCCTGAACGACGTCTATGTGAAGCATACCGGCCGCACGCTCGAGGAAGTTGAAAAGACCCTTGATCGCGACCACTTCATGGATGCAGACGAGGCCCAGGAATGGGGCGTCATCGACAAGATCCTGACCTCGCGTCTGGATGCCGAGGGCGGTCCGCAGGGCTGATCAGGTTGTAGCCTTTCGGCCACTGTAACCCCGATGTGAGCGAAAAGGGGTTTCAAGTCGGCCGGAAAGCGCTATTAGTAACTATTAATGCTGTGTTGAACTTTTATGACATAGCATTCGTTTCTGAGGGGTTTCGTTGCCGCCGGATCAGATAATGACCGGTAGAGTACCCCCGAAGCAGGGCAGGCACGTGAGGCCCGTCGGTGTCACGTGCCGGCAGCGGTTGAGTGGACTGCGACCGTATTATACGTGAGCGCAGAGTGCTGGAAGGAAAGTGATATGAGCAAAGTCAGCAGCGGCAACGGCGGCGACTCGAAGAACACATTGTACTGCTCCTTCTGCGGAAAGAGCCAGCACGAGGTCCGCAAGCTGATTGCAGGACCGACCGTATTCATCTGCGATGAATGCGTCGAATTGTGCATGGATATCATTCGCGAAGAGAACAAGACCTCGATGGTCAAGTCCCGCGACGGCGTTCCCACGCCCCAGGACATCATCAAGGTTCTCGACGAATACGTCATCGGCCAGCAGCAGGCCAAGCGCATCCTGTCGGTCGCCGTTCACAACCATTACAAGCGCCTCGCGCATGCCTCCAAGGGCGGCGATGTCGAGCTTGCGAAGTCGAACATCATGCTCGTCGGCCCGACCGGCTGCGGCAAGACCTATCTTGCCCAGACGCTCGCCCGCATCATCGACGTTCCCTTCACCATGGCCGATGCAACGACGCTGACCGAGGCGGGTTATGTCGGTGAAGACGTCGAAAACATCATCCTGAAGCTTCTCCAGGCTGCCGACTACAATGTCGAGCGCGCTCAGCGCGGCATCGTCTATATCGACGAAGTCGACAAGATTTCGCGCAAGTCCGACAACCCGTCCATCACCCGCGACGTGTCGGGCGAGGGCGTGCAGCAGGCGCTTCTGAAGATCATGGAAGGCACGGTTGCCTCGGTTCCCCCACAGGGCGGCCGCAAGCATCCGCAGCAGGAATTCCTGCAGGTCGACACGACGAACATCCTGTTCATCTGCGGCGGCGCATTCGCAGGCCTCGACAAGATCATCTCCGCCCGTGGCGAGAAGACCTCGATCGGCTTCGGTGCCATGGTTCGCGCCCAGGACGAACGCCGCGTCGGCGAAGTCCTTCGCGAACTGGAGCCGGAAGACCTGGTCAAGTTCGGCCTCATCCCGGAATTCATCGGTCGTCTGCCGGTTCTGGCAACGCTCGAGGATCTCGATGAGGACGCACTGATCCAGATCCTGTCGGAGCCTAAGAACGCGCTCGTCAAGCAGTACCAGCGCCTGTTCGAGATGGAAGACGTGGAACTGACCTTCCACGAGGATGCCCTTCGCGAAATCGCCCGCAAGGCGATCGTCCGCAAGACCGGCGCCCGCGGCCTTCGTTCGATCATGGAAAAGATCCTGCTCGACACGATGTTCGAACTTCCGGCACTCGATGGCGTCCGCGAAGTGGTCATCTCCGACGAGGTTGTTAACGGCAATGCCCGTCCGCTCTATATCTATGCGGATCGCCAGGACGAGAAGGCCAACGTCTCGGCCTGAGCCATACCGTCAGTATAGAAACGATCGAGGCCCCATATTGGGGCCTCTTTTCGTTGGTAAGTTGTGACTTGGCGCAGTCTTTGCGCCAAATCGCAAAGCTTGGTGGTTGTGCGATATTCAGCTTGCTTTAGACGTCAAGCACGGAGATCATGGTTCTTCTCGCTGCTTCGCGGTTGCGGCCTGTCCGGCAGGACGTGGCGCATGTTTCGACAACGGGAAAACTGGTTCGGCGTGCTTGGTCAGCCTGGCCTAGGTGCCATGGCAAATTTGCGTAGGTGCCTTGTAATATCCCTGTAACACTGGCGACTGTCAGGGGGCTTGCAAGGCTTGAAAATGACATAGGAAAACTCCACCTTGGGCGGGAGTGAAGTGCCTGGGTATTCCTCAGGCCATCCCGGAAACGGGACGATGGAAAGGAAACAAGATGACAAGTTCAACGTCTGCTGCAGCCGGCGCCGCGACCTACCCGGTCCTGCCATTGCGCGACATTGTGGTCTTCCCGCATATGATCGTTCCCCTGTTCGTCGGACGTGAGAAATCCATCCGCGCGCTTGAAGAGGTCATGGGCTCCGACAAGCAGATCATGCTCGTCACCCAGATCAATGCCAGCGACGACGATCCGGAACCCGATGCGATCTACAAGGTCGGCACGGTCGCCAATGTCCTGCAACTGTTGAAGTTGCCCGATGGCACGGTCAAGGTTCTGGTCGAAGGTCGCTCGCGCGCCAAGATCGACACCTATACCGACCGCGAGGAATTCTACGAAGCCAAGGCCGAAGTTCTCGACGAGCCCGCAGAGGATGCCGTCGAGGTCGAAGCCCTGTCTCGCTCGGTAGTCTCGGAATTCGAGAACTACGTAAAGCTCAACAAGAAGATTTCGCCCGAAGTCGTCGGCGCCGCCAGCCAGATCGAGGATTACTCGAAGCTTGCTGACACGGTGGCCTCACATCTGTCGATCAAGATCACCGAAAAGCAGGAAATGCTGGAAACGGTGTCCGTCAAGCTGCGCCTGGAAAAGGCGCTCGGCTTCATGGAAGGCGAGATCTCCGTATTGCAGGTCGAGAAAAGAATCCGCTCGCGTGTAAAACGCCAGATGGAGAAGACCCAGCGCGAATATTATCTGAACGAACAGATGAAGGCGATCCAGAAGGAACTCGGCGACGGCGAGGAAGGCCGCGACGAGATGGCCGAACTGGAAGAGCGCATCTCCAAGACCAAGCTTTCCAAGGAAGCCAAGGAAAAGGCCGATGCGGAGCTGAAGAAGCTGCGCCAGATGAGCCCGATGTCGGCGGAAGCCACCGTCGTGCGCAATTACCTGGATTGGCTGCTCGGCATTCCGTGGGGCAAGAAGTCCAAGATCAAGGCCGACCTCAACAACGCCGAGAAGATCCTCGAACAGGATCACTTCGGTCTCGACAAGGTCAAGGAACGCATCGTCGAATATCTGGCGGTCCAGGCGCGTGCCACGAAGATCAAGGGCCCGATCCTGTGCCTCGTCGGTCCTCCCGGCGTCGGCAAGACCTCGCTCGCCCAGTCGATCGCCAAGGCGACCGGCCGCGAATACGTGCGCATGGCGCTCGGCGGCGTGCGTGACGAGGCCGAGATCCGTGGTCACCGCCGTACCTATATCGGCTCGATGCCCGGCAAGATCATCCAGTCGATGAAGAAGGCCAAGAAGTCCAACCCGCTCTTCCTGCTCGACGAAATCGACAAGATGGGTTCGGATTTCCGCGGCGATCCGTCGTCGGCGCTGCTCGAAGTGCTCGATCCGGCCCAGAACTCGACCTTCATGGATCATTACCTGGAAGTCGAATACGACCTGTCCGACGTGATGTTCATCACCACGGCGAACACGCTGAACATTCCGGGTCCGCTGATGGACCGCATGGAGATCATCCGCATCGCCGGTTACACGGAAGATGAGAAGCGCGAGATCGCCAAGCGTCACCTTCTACCGAAGGCCATCAAGGAACATGCGCTGCAGCCGAACGAGTTCTCGGTCTCCGACGACGCGCTGATGGCGATCAGCCAGCAGTATACCCGCGAAGCCGGCGTCCGTTCGTTCGAACGCGAACTGATGAAGTTTGCCCGTAAGGCCGTGACCGAGATCATCAAGGGCAAGACGAAGTCGGTCGCCGTCACGGCTGCCAACATTTCGGATTACCTCGGCGTACCCAGGTTCCGCCACGGTGAGGCCGAGGGTGAGGATCAGGTCGGTGTCGTCACCGGTCTCGCCTGGACGGAAGTCGGCGGCGAACTGCTGACCATCGAAGGCGTCATGATGCCGGGCAAGGGTCGCATGACCGTTACCGGCAACCTGAAGGACGTGATGAAGGAATCGATCTCGGCTGCGGCATCCTATGTCCGCTCCCGCGCCGTCGATTTCGGCATCGAGCCGCCGCGTTTCGACAAGTCGGACATTCACGTCCACGTGCCGGAAGGTGCGACCCCGAAGGACGGTCCGTCCGCAGGTGTTGCCATGGCAACGGCGATCGTGTCGATCATGACCGGCATCCCGGTTTCCAAGGATGTCGCGATGACCGGCGAGATCACGCTCCGTGGTCGCGTCCTGCCGATCGGTGGCCTGAAGGAAAAGCTGCTCGCCGCACTTCGCGGCGGCATCAAGAAGGTGCTGATCCCGGAAGAGAATGCCAAGGACTTGGCGGAAATTCCGGACAACGTGAAAAACAACATGGAGATCATTCCGGTCTCCCGCATGGGCGAAGTCATCAAGCATGCGCTGGTGCGCCGCCCCGAACCGATCGAATGGGATGGCACGGTGGAGACGCCTGTCATCGCTACCGTCGACGGTTCAGACGACAGCGCGACGACGATTGCTCACTGAGCAGATGCTCGGGTGAACCAAGTTTGAATTGTGGAGAAAGCCGGCGAAAGCCGGCTTTTTTTGTGAAAAATGCACGAAACCCCTTGTTTTTCAGGCCATCTGAGAGCTTTTGGGTTGCCAAGCACCGACGCAAAACTATTGTCGGCGCCGACTAATCGAGTCGTTCCAAAACCGTAGAAAGGGATGGAAACATGAACAAGAACGAGCTGGTTTCCGCAGTTGCCGAAAAGGCTGGCCTCTCCAAGGCTGACGCCGCATCCGCCGTGGACGCAGTATTCGAAACCGTCCAGGGCGAACTGAAGAAGGGCGGCGACATTCGTCTCGCTGGCTTCGGCAGCTTCTCCGTATCCCGTCGCGAAGCCTCCAAGGGCCGCAACCCGTCGACCGGCGCAGAAGTCGATATTCCGGCTCGCAACGTTCCGAAGTTCTCGGCCGGCAAGGGCCTGAAGGACGCCGTGAACAGCTAATGAGCTGTACCTGGCGATGCATTCGCCATGGTCTTTAAACCCCGGATAGTCTCCGGGGTTTTTTGTTGCCTGAGATCTCCGCTCCACCTGCGGTGGCGCCCAGTAGACCAAGGCCAATTGCCGGTCTTTGCCCACTGGTGCGATGGCGCAACATCATCTTCCCTTTCTTGTCTTTCATCAGGAAATTGCCGGGAAGCGGTTTTCCAAGTGCTTGTCAGAACAAGTCTATCCCTTCTTTCTCATGGACGGGGGCATAAGCGATTCTTGTTTTAGAGATATGATTTAAACTTATATTTTTAGGCAGTTCATATTTCGACTTCGCTGAAAGCATCCGCTCAGTCAATTAACGAGTGGTCTGGAAAATGTTACTGAAATCCAAAGTTTTGTGTCTGCTCGCGAGCTCTGCGCTCGTGGGGATCGTCAGCCTGGCGTCGACCGCCAATGCGTCTGTGGGATCCGATATCCTGGGCCTGAGCAGCGACGGTTCGGTCATGCTCAACTATTCCTATGATGCCGATACCGAGACTGGCACCTATCTGCTGACGACGACGTCGACCGGAGAAACCCAGCAGATCACACCGCCCGCCGGCGCAATGTCTGTTTATCCCTCAGCGCTGAGTGCTGATGGCAAGACGGTAACCGGCTATTACGTCACAGACGCCTACCAGAAGGTGGCCTTTGTCTGGACCGCCGCCGGTGGCTTTGTTGACCTCGGCGTGCTGGACGAAGATACCACCGGCGCCTTCGCGCAGTCGGTAAGCGGCGATGGCTCGGCCGTTGCGGGCTATGTCAGCATCGACAGCTATATGGCGGAGGGCTTCTACTGGTCGTCGTCGACGGGCATGGTGGGTATCGGCACGCTCGGCGGCCGTGACTCCTATGCCAACGCGATCAGCACGGATGGCAGCACGGTTGTCGGACGGGCAGATACTGCTGACGAAGTTTTCCATGCTTTTGTCTGGAGCGTGGATACCAACACCATGCAAAATATCGATACGCTTTACACGAGTTCGTCGGCAACTCTGGTGAGCGATGATGGTACCGCCGTCGCGGGCACCGGATCGACTGGCACTACTTCGGGTGTCTTCCGCTGGACTGCGGATACCGGCATGGTCGACATCGGTACGCTCGGTGGGATCTACACCAGTGTGGCCGCCATGAGCGGTGATGGGAACGTTCTGGTGGGTCAATCGACCACCGTGGGCGAGTCCGACTATCATGCATATCGCTATGTAGCGTCGACATCGACCATGACCGACCTCGGAACGCTGGGCGGAACCTATTCCTACGCAAGCGACCTGACTGCGGACGGTTCGATCGTCGTCGGCAGGGCGAGCGATTCCGCATCCGCCTATCACGGCTTTGTCTGGAGCGAGGCGACCGGCATGCAGACGGTCGAGGATTGGCTGACTGCCCACGGTGCCACTCTTGAAGGTGACATGACGACGAGCGCCGACAAGATCTCTGCCGACGGCAGCGTCATCGTCGGCTCGACCACCAGCGGCTCCACCTATATCGCCCGCGTCGTCACGACCGGCAGCGATGACAGCACCGGCGGCGACAGCGGCGGCGGCGATAGCGAGTGCAATGCCGATGTCTGCGATGGCGGCGGCGAGAGCGGCATCATCGACACTGCCAAATATTTCCCGACCGTTGCTTCGGCCAACAACATGATCGTCCAGAGCGGCGTCAATAGCGCCGACACGATCATGTTCGGTGCCCAGGGTGCACCGATGCGCAACCTGCTCAAGACTGGACAGAAATCCGTCTGGGGCACGGTCGATGGCGGTTATGACGACAGCGATCATGCCGACGGCGGTCTGGCCCTCGGCGATTTCGGCTTCGGTTATGGCATCGCTGAAGGTGTGACGGCACGATTCTCGGCCGGCATGACCTATACCGACCAGGATCTCGACGCCGGCGGTGACGTGCGCCAGCGCGGATTCTATCTCTCACCGGAAGTGTCTGCCGATCTCGGCAGGAACGTCTATATGACGGTTGGCGGCTATTGGGGACGCAGCAGCATCGACAGCCGCCGCGGATACGCAAGCGGTGCCATCACCGATTACTCCTACGGTGATACCAATGCCGAAACCTGGGGTGCCAAGATCCGCTTCGACTGGCTGAATGCGGCAACCATCGCCGACACGGCGATCACCCCCTATGCCGGCCTGTCCTATGCCCATACCCGCGTCGATGGCTTTTCGGAAACCGGCGGCGCCTTCCCGGTCGAATTCGATGGCAGCAGCGATCACGCCACGATCGCCCGCCTGGGCAGCGATTTCGTTCGCCCGCTGAACGACACCGTGCGTCTTCTGGCAAAGGCCGAACTGGACTATCAGTTCGAAAATCATGCTGCTGCAACCACCGGCACCCTGACCGGCATCAGCGACTTCGACCTTGAGGGCCAGGATCTGCAGCAGTTCTGGGTCCGCGGTGGTCTCGGCGCCGAGTTCGACGTCGGCAAGGGCGTCGCTTCCTTCATGGTCAATGCCACGACCAAGGGCCAGGACCCGACCGTCTGGCTGCGCAGCAACTATACGGTCAAGTTCTGATCGACCTTGCATAGAGGCGCGCTGTTTTGAAATGAATGTGGAGAAAGGCCCGGCCATGCGCCGGGCCTTTCTCGTTTGTGGGGATGAGGGATGCCCATCAACAGAAAATGCCGCGCTCTTTCCTCGTTACCCTTTCCTCCGGGAAGGACCTGACTTAAGTCTGGCGTTCCTGATGTGTTCTGATCCAGCGAGTCGATGACCTCATTCCGCTTCATTCACGCCGCAGACCTGCATCTTGGCAGTCCTTTTCAGGGGCTGGCGCTGAAAGATGCCGATCTCGCCGATCTGTTCGTCGAGGCAAGCCGCAGGGCCTTTTCCGCCCTTGTCGATGAAGCGGTGGCGCGCAAGGTGGATTTCTTCATCGTTGCCGGCGACGTTTATGATGGCGACTGGAAGGACAACAAGATCGGCCTGTTCTTCAACCGCGAGGTGGCCCGGCTGGAACGTGCCGGCATTCCGGTTTTCCTGTTGAAGGGTAATCACGACGCCGAAAGCGTCATCACCCGGACGATCATGCTGCCGAAGAATGTCAGCGAGTTCCCGACCGCAAGGCCCGGAACTTTCAGGCTGGAGCATCTGAAGGTGGCATTGCACGGCCAGGGCTTTGCCGAACGCTCGGCGAACGAAAATCTGGCGCTGAATTATCCGAAGCCTGAGAGCGGCTGGTTCAATATCGGTGTGCTGCACACGTCGCTCACCGGCCGCGAGCCGCATGCGCCCTATGCGCCATGCTCGCTCGAAGACCTGCGCTCGCGGGGATACGATTACTGGGCACTCGGCCATGTGCATGATTTCGAGATCGTTGCCGAGGACCCGCTCATCGTCTTTCCCGGCAATATCCAGGGCCGGTCGATCCGCGAGCAGGGGGCAAAGGGCGCCCTTCTGGTAACCGTCGAGGACGGCCGCATCAGCCACGAGCGCCTGATCACCGACAGCGCCCGCTTTGCCGAGATGAATATCAGCGTCGAGTCGGAGGATAACGCAGCCCTGATACTGCGCCGTCTCGAACACGCGCTCGATCCGCTCGTCGAAGCGATGGAGGGGCGGCCTCTGGCGCTTCGGGTAAGGATCGCCGGCGCCAGCCGCTTCCGCAACGAGATCCTGGCCCGCGGCGAGGATTTTCGCGACGAGGTGCAGGCCGCCTGCCATCGCGGCCACGCCGATATCTGGCTGGAAAAACTGGAACTGCGTATCGAGGCAGAAGGCGAAGCGTCGTCGGGCGGTAGCGGACTGCTCGGGCTTGACGGCCTTCTGTCCATCGACGGCTTCCCGGCGGAACTGATTGCCGAGGCTGAAGCCCGCATTGCCGAGATCGCAGCCCGTCTGCCGGGGGGCGCTGGCGCAGGCGACCTGCCGCTTGGCGACGCGGTCGATGTGTTGCTGGCCGAAGCGCGGGATCTGTTGATGTCGCGCGCGGCGGAGGCCGGCTGACATGCGTTTCGACCGTCTCGACATCCTGCGCTACGGCGCTTTGACCGATCGCACGCTCACCTTCCGGCCGGGCGCGAAACTGCATATCGTCTACGGGCCGAACGAGGCCGGCAAGTCGTCGGCGCTGTCGGCCATATCGGATCTGCTGTTCGGCTTTCCAGAGCGTACCGCCTACGGCTTCCAGCATGATAGCGCAGCTCTGCGCATCGGTGCGACGCTGACCGCCAGAGACGGACAGGCGCTTTCCTTCCGTCGCCGCAAGGGCCGGCGGAACACGCTTCTGACCAATGCCGAGGCCGAGGAAAATCTGGCCGACGACGCGCTGGCACCGTTCCTCGGCAATCTGTCGCGTGACGTCTTCGAGCGTGCCTTCGGTCTCAATTCCGATTCGCTGCGTGCCGGTGGCGAGACCATGCTGAAGAGCGGCGGCGAGATCGGCAGCCTGCTTTTCTCCGCGGCATCCGGATTGACCGGCCTGTCTGGCCTGCGCAAGTCGCTGGAAGCCGATGCCGACAGCATCTATTCGCAGCGCCGTTCGAAGGATCGCCGCTTCTATCAGGTTCTCGATGCCCATGACGCGGCCCGCAAGGCCGAACGCGACAGCGAGTTGAAGTCCGGCGACTGGAAGGGCCTTCTCAAGGAGGAGGCCGAGATCGCTGCCGATCTCGACGCGGTCCAGCAGGTGCGCGGCGAAACCAAGCGCAGCCTCGATCGCCTGCGTCGGCTGCTCGCACTCGATCCGCTTCTGCGCGAACTGGATTTCGAACGCCAGCGTCTTGCAGAGTTTGCCTTACTCGCTTCCCTGCCGGCCGGCTTCGAGCTTCGCCTCGCCGAATTTCTCGATACGCGGCAGCAAAACGTTGAGGCGCTTGCCGCCGCCGACAAGGAGATGGCAAGGCTTAGCGAAGAGATCGCCGCAATCCATGTGGATGAAGCGCTGCTTGCGCAGGCACCCGCCATCCTTGCCGCCTATGGCCATAGCGGCGTCTATCTCAAGGCGCGCGAGGATATTGCCCGCGTCCGCGGTGAGGTAGACGATTTCGATGGGCGTATCCTGCAGGCAGCCCGGCGGCTCGGCTTTGCCGCTCTTGCCGATCTTGAGCGGGCGCAGCCCGCCGATGCCGATCTCGCTCGGCTTCGGGACCTGGTGGAAAAAGGGGCCGAGCTCGATCGCGATATACGCCAGTTGCGCAAGCGCATCGAGAACGAGGCGGATCAGTTGCGCAAGATGGAGGCCGACCTGCCGCCCGGGCGCCTGATCGACCCGAAACCGTGGAGCGACCAGCTTGCGGCGCTGAGGCCAGATATCGAGGAACTCGCCAATCTCGAAACGCTGAAGGTTCGGGCAGTGAGGGCAAGGACGGATCTCGATGCGGCTGCGGCCCGTCTCGATCCTCCGGTCAGGGATATCGGACTGCTTCTTTCGGTGCCATTGCCGGATATCGAAACGCTTGCCCGTCACCGCCGCCTGATCGAGGCGGAAAGACAGGAAAGTACCCGCGCCAGCCAGAAACTGGCTGACCTGCGCGACGAGGCGTCAGAACTGGCCGGCCAGATCGAACTTCTGGAAGGCGAGGGGCGGATCGTCTCCCGCGACACCATCACCGCCGCCCGCCAGTCGCGTGACGGCATGATCGCCTCCCTTGCGGAAAAACCGTCCAGAGAGGCGTTGCAGCAGGCGATAGCGTCGGCCGGCGATGCCGATGAGCTCGTCGATACAGCTCTTGCCAATGCCGAACGGGTTTCGCGCCATGCTCAACTGACGCTGCGCCGGCGCAAGCTCGACGAGGCGATCGCCGCGGCCGAAATGTCGGTGAAGGAAAGCGCGATCGCCGCCTCTGATGCCGTGACGGAATTCGAAGACCTGTTCCATGCAGTGCCGGTAACGCCCGGCCAACCGGAAAAAATGTTCGAATGGCGCCGTGCCGTCGAAAATCTGTCAGCCCTTTCCTCGGCCCTGAATGCTGCCGAGGATGAGCAAGAGGCCTTGCGGCTGAAGGAAGAGGCGATCGCGCCGGCCTTGACGGCATTGGCCGACGCCGTCGGCGTCACTTCGGGCGTGCTTCCGCTGCGCAGCCTCGCGCGCGATATCGCCCGTCGTCTCGATGAAGTGACCCGCCAGTGGACCGAAGGCCGCACGCTGGAACGGGTGAGGGACAATAGCCGTCAGGGGCTGGAAAAACTCGAAGCCGATGAAGCACGACTGCGGGGCGAAATCGACGTCTGGCGCTCGGCCTTTTCTTCGGCGGCATCGCTCGCAGGCCTGGCGGAGGATGCGACGATGGAGATGGCGGCAGCCGCACTGGATGTCTGGCGAACGCTGCCCGATCTTCTGTCGGAACGCGCAAACCGCGACCGCCGCGTTCGCGGCATGGCGCGCGACATGGAGGCGTTCGAGGAGGAGATTGGAGCACTTTGCCGTACGGTGGCCGCCGACCTGTCCTCGCTGCCGGCCGATCTTGCAGGGCGAATGCTGAACGACCGGGTCTCGGTCGCGCGTGCGGCGGCCAGCCAGCGATCCGCACATGTTGCCGCGCTGAAACGGATCGAAATCTCCCGCGCCCGCCAACTGGCCGATGCCGAAAGTCTGGCAGCCGAGGAGGCGGCGCTTGCCGCAACGGCGGCAGTCGAATCGGAGCGTCTTAAATCCGTGCTGGCGGGTCTTCGCCAGCGTGCCACACTCGTCACCACTACCGAGCAGTCGCGCAACCGTTTTCTCCTGCAGGCCGAGGGTGCCGACGAAGAAGAGGTGCGTAACGCCCTGACGGATTTTGACCGCAGTGCCGCGGCCGTGGAAATCGAACGGCTGGAGGCGGAGGACGGCCGTCAGGTCAACCGTCTCGCAGAACTGCGCGCCGCCGAGGCAGACAATCTGCGCCGTCGCCAGGAATTGGAAAAAGGCACCGGTGCCGAACGTGCAGTGTTCGACAAACTGGCCGCCGAACAGGAAGCTCGGGAGCTTGCCCGCCGCTGGGTCGTGCTCAAGCTTGCGGGCTCGCTTCTGTCGCATTCGATGGAAAATTACCGCGAACGCCAGGCCGATCCGGTGATGAGTCGTGCCGGCGACGTGTTCCGCGATCTGACCGGCGGCCGCTTTTTGCGCCTCGTTCAGGTCTATGACGATAGCGATGAGTTGCAACTGGCCGTCGAGCGAAAGAGTGGCGAGCAAGTGCCGCTTTCCGGCCTGAGCGAGGGTACTGGCGATCAGCTCTATCTGGCGCTGCGCCTGGCTTTTCTCGAAGACTATTGCCGCCGCAACGAACCGGCGCCGCTGGTGCTCGACGACATCTTCCAGACTTTCGATGACGAACGCACCGCCGCAGGGCTCAAAACGCTCGCCGCGTCTTCGGACGCCTTCCAGACGGTTCTCTTCACCCATCAGGCCAGCCTGATGGAGGCTGCCGGGCGCGAGCTTGGTCAGGGTGTGGACCTAATTCGGCTCGATCGGGCGTAGAGGCCGAGGCTGTGGTATTTGCAGGCATCCTATCGGTGTCGGCGTAATCTGCGAATTGAGCACCGCGCCGCCGGACGGGAAGGCGGCCGAGCCGCATGCCACGGATGCGGGGAGCGGCAGGATCAGAATGTTGTAGCGCCGGTCGTCTTCCCGTTCGCGTTCCAGCACGATCCGGTAATTCGCCAGCGTGGAAGCGAAACTGCGGCCCTCGTTTATTCGATTACGGAGATAGCGGCGGCTTTCGGGCGTCATTTCCAGACCGAACCTTTCGACCGCCTGCAATGCGAGCTGGATCGTCGCCGCGTTCTGGCTTGGATCGAGAAGGCTGAGCTTGAGGCGAAAGGTCCTGAAGGCGTCGGATGCCGTGCCCTTGATCTGGACGAACAGCACCGAGGGATCTGCCCCGTGACCGAGCTGTTTCGCGTAGAGGCATTCCCATTCGTTATTATTTGTCTGGAACGTCGGTGGTTGTTTGTCGCCTTCAGGTGCCAGCCGTGCGCAGCGTTCAGAGGCATTGAAGCGGGGCGTGAGTTCGAACCGGTCACGGCCGGTGGAACGTGGTTCCGTGAGTCGTTTCGGCATGTCGACGATGAGTGCCGTGCGGTGTGAGCGCAGCGGCTGGGGAGGGGGAGTGGCGATAGGCCGCGCAAGGTAATCGTCCATGCCAAGCCAGATTACCAACCTGTGGTAGTTGCGGCCGTCATTGACGGCGAGCACGATCCCGACGAGCGACACGAGGCCCACAGCGAGCAAGGCGATGAACAGCGTCATCGCCCGCCTGCGTCTGCGCAGGCGCATCATAGGCGTCAGAATTTCCGCCTTGTCCGCCAACCAGATACGCTCCACTTCTGTCCAAATGCCCAGAAGCATTGCCACATCTGGCAGGTCTGTGTCCAAGATTGATTCGCGGCGCAAGGTGGCGGATGGCTGTAAGGCATGGAAGCGTCGCGAGGATATCCGTGTCGCCGTTAACCACGTTAATTAGGATGCATTTAAGTTAACTTTTTTAAGTTCTGTGCGGAATATCAGTATGCTCATGACTATGGCTTTAAGACCGCATCGGAATTTATTTTGCGGATAGCCGGAGCCATGACGCTTGTTGTTCGTCGCCCGGTGTGCTTTCAAAGGCGCAGAATTCTGGATTGTAAGGACGCGAGACCGCGCTCCCGTGATCCTGACTTGGAGTATCGAGATTTGGTTCGAGTGACTGCGATCGTGATCTGCGCCGCCCTGGCAGGATGCCAGGCTGTGCCGGCTGAAGGACCTCTGGCATCCGCGATCAATGATGAAGCCGGCCGTTCCGCGACAGAAGTCGGGCGTCCGAATGCGGCCGTTTTCGATATCGTCAACGTCGACAATCACACTGCAAGACTGGTCTCCGACTATGTCTCCACCGCGCTGAAGCGCCGTTTCGGCATCGGCGGCGGGCCGGGCAGGGCCGTCATCGGTGTTGGCGACCAGCTGAATATCACCATTTTCGAAGCTGGTGCGGACGGGCTGTTCTCCACAAGCGAACGCAAGCAGACACCACTCAACATCGTTGTCCAGCCGGATGGCACGGCAGCCATCCCGTATGTCGGCACGGTCAAATTCGCCGGCCGCACACTGGAAGAGGCCCGTCAGGCGATTCTCACGTCTTTGAAGAGCAAGGCGGTCGAGCCTGACGTCATCGTTGCGAGCGGCGATACCCCGTCGCGTTCGGTGACGATTTCAGGTGCGGTCAACAAATCCGCACAGATTCCGCTCAATCTGAGCGGCGAAAAGATCTCGGATATCATTGCCAAGGCAGGCGGCCCGACCGCGCAGCCCTATGAGACCTACGTCACGATCGCTCGCGGCAAGCGGACGGGCACTGCGCTGCTGAAGTCGATTATCGAAAACCCGACCGAAAACATCTACGTCCAGCCGGGTGACCAGATTTTCGTCACCCGTGATCCGCGCACATTTACACTGCTTGGATCCGTCAAGGCCAGCTCCCGAATCGATTTCGGTGCAAACGACCTGAACCTGCTTGAGGCGGTCGCGCTCGGCCGTGGTGGCAACGACCAGGCTGTGGATGCGCGAGGCTACTTCCTGTTCCGTTACGAGGATGCAGAAGTTGTCCAGAGCCTGCTTGGCCCAAGCCGCTTCAACGAACTTGTGCGCAAGGGCATGCAGCCCGACAAGGATGGTCACTATCCGATCGTCTACCGCTTCGACATGAGCCAGCCGGACAGCATGCTCGTCGGCCAGACCTTCCCGGTCAAGAGCCGTGACGTGATCTATGCTTCACGTCATCCAACTGTAGACCTGACGAAATTCCTGCAGGTCATCGGCACGCCACTGGGCATCGCTGCGAGAGGTGCCGCAATTTCCAATGATTTGAGTGATTGATTTCACGGTCTGATATATTGCTGAATTATCAAGGGTTGTGAATTTTGGTCTATTCACACCTAAGGTGTTATTTTATCCGCTTTTCTGGTGACAACCGGAGGCAAGTGTGGTGTTAAAGTCGAAATGTCGGCTTAATTCCGCATTAGCTTTTATATCTGGCACAAACGCAGAGTGACGATGACAGTAGAAGTAATTGGCAGATCATGCATTGCGCCCGGTGCCAACTCCATCCAGGAGTTGCAGCAGGTCTTGAGAGCGGGGCGCTGCACCGTCACGCAAATTCCTGCCGATCGCTGGGAGCTCGCACGCTTCTGGCATCCTGTCCAAGGTACGCCTGGCAAGACCTATACCTATGCCGCCGGTGTCATCGATTCGGTCTATGATTTTGATCCCTCCGTCTTCGGCCTTTCCCAGCGCGAAGCCATGCAGATGGATCCGCAGCAGCGCATTCTTCTGACGATCGTCTGGAAGGCGTTGGAAGACGCGAACCTTCCACCAAGCACGCTCGCAACCCAGAGGGTAGGCGTTTATATCGGTGCGTCGAGTCTGGAAGCCGGTAACCTGTCGTCTGAGGACCCGGCGTCGGGCAGCCCTTATTTCATGACGGGCAATACGCTCTCCATCGTCTCGAACCGTATCTCGCATGTTTTCGGCTTGAACGGACCGAGCATGACGATCGACACGGCCTGTTCCTCCTCCCTTGTCGCGCTGGACCAGGCATTCCGGGCACTGCAGCGCGGTGATATCGACACCGCCATCGTCGGCGGCGTCAACATCCTCGTCCATCCACTCTCCTTCGTCGGTTTCGCCCAGGCACGCATGCTGTCGCCGGAGGGCCTTTGCAGGGCCTATGACACCAATGGTCAGGGCTATGTGCGTGCGGAGGGTGGTGCTGCCATTGTGCTCCGCCGCAGCGATGTGGCTCGCCAGCAGAACGACCGCAGCTACGGCCGCATTCATGCGACAGGCGTCAATTCCTCCGGCCGCACCAACGGCATCAGCCTGCCGTCCAGGGAAGCGCAGGCCGATCTGCTGCGTTCCATCTATCAAGGCCAGGGCATCGACGTGAACCGCGTCGCCTTCATCGAAGGCCACGGCACCGGCACGCGGGTCGGCGATCCGGCAGAGGTATGGGCGATCGGCAGCGTCATCGCGCAGAAACGCCGCGCGCCGCTCCCGATCGGCTCCATCAAGTCGAATATCGGTCATACGGAGCCGGTTTCCGGTCTGTTCGGCCTGTTCAAGGCCATGCTGGCGCTGGAGAACGATTATCTTCCGGCCACCTTACATATCGAAGCGGTCAATGAGGACATCGATTTCGATGGCCTCAACGTGCGGGTCAACACGTCCGCGATCAAGCTCTTGCCCGCCAAGGAAGCGCGCCTCGTCGGCATCAACTCCTTCGGCTTCGGCGGCACCAATGCCCATGTGGTCATCGGCGACCCAGAGCCGGCGACGCAGGCCGCTTCTCCTGCCAAGACCGACAACGTGTTGTTCATGGCCAGCGCCCACAGCGCGACGGCGCTGGAAACCCTGCTCAAGGACTATCGTATGCGCCTTGTTGCCGCCGAGCCCGACAAGGCGCGCCGGATCATTGCCGCGACGACGACCAACCGTGACGCACTGAAACATCGGTTTGCCGTCGATGCGCGCAGCGAGCATGCCGTGCTTGAAGCCATCGATTCCCATCTCTCCGGCAAGGGGACGATCGGCGAACGCGGCGAAGCTCCGACCACGCTCGGCAAGATCGCCTTCGTATTTTCCGGGAACGGGGCCCAATGGTCCGGCATGGGCGTAGAGGCTTATCGCGAGAACCGCCATTTCCGTCAGTATTTCCAATCCTTCAGCGCGCTGTTCGAATATCACCTCGGCGAAAAGCTGACGGATCTTATCGTCGACGACGAGCTTGGTGCTCGCCTTGGCGATGCGACCATTGCCCAGCCGTTGCTGTTTGCGGTCCAGGCATCTCTGTCTGATTGCCTGAGTGTTTATGGTATTCGCCCGGACGTGGTCTTTGGCCACTCCGTCGGTGAAATCGCCGCCGCCTATGCGTCAAAGGCGCTGACGGCAGCCGAAGCCGTCGCCATCGTCGCCAAGCGCTCCCGTTCGCAGCATCTGTTTGCCGGCATGGGCAAGATGGCGGCCGCCGTGATGGGCGAGGAAGCGGCGATCGCCTTTGCCAAGGATCACGGGCTCGACAATATCTGTGTGGCAGCGGTCAATGCGCCCAATTCCGTCACCATCTCCGGTCCTGTCGATGAAATCCAGGCCTTCCGGGATCTGGCGCGCAAGGCCCAGACGGTCGTCCATATCCTCGATATCAACTACCCGTTCCACCACCCGATCATCGATAGCGCCCGCGACGGTTTCCTGGCCGAACTGCCGGCCATTGAGCCTCAAAGTGCAGCCTGCACCTTCGTTTCCACGGTCAGCGGTGGCATCTATGACGGCAAGGGTCTCGATGCCGAATACTGGTGGCACAATGTCCGCGAGCCGGTGCTGTTCCGCTCGGCCGCCGAAACGGCCCTCGATCTCGGCTGCAACCTGTTCATCGAGATCTCGCCGCGCACCATTCTGTCCAACTACGTGTCGGAAATTGCCAAGAGCCGCGCCCAGCCGGCCGTGGTGATCGGCACGCTGCAGCGCGAGACGCCGGTGGATGGCCGCGATCCGGTCGCCCGCTCTTTCGCCCGCGCCCTGGCCCATGGTGCAGTTCCGGCGCCGTCGAGACACACGGCAAGACGGGCAGCGGTGATCGATCTGCCGCCGCTGCCCTTCGAGCCTGTCTCGTTGAAAGTGCCCGGCACGAGCGATGAAATCGACGTCTTCGGGCGCGATCTGAAAAGCCGCTATACGTTGCTCGGCTGGCGAAACGATCCGAACGGTTCGCACTGGAAGAACCATATCGATGCGCTGCTTTTCCCCGATCTGGCGGAGCATGTGGTCGATTCGCGCGCGATCATGCCGGGCGCGGGCTTCCTGGATATCGCCGTCACCGCTGCGCAGGCCCATTTCGGCAGCGACGAGGTGGAAATCTCCAACATGGAGATCGTCCGTCCGCTTGAACTGCGTGCCGACCGCCTGTTGGAACTGTCGACGCTGCTGTCGCCTGAAACCGGAAATATCGAGATCCGTTCGCGTGAACGCCTGAGCACCGACGACTGGACCATCCACGCTGTCGGCCGTTGTCGGCGCCCGGTGGAGGAGGAAGCCGACCGTTTCGAGCCGGTTGTCCCGGCTGGAGAAGGTGTCAGCCTCTCGTCCGCCGAAGTCTATGAAACGGCCGAGCGTTTCGGCCTGCAATATGGACCGCATTTCCAGCTCCTGTCGAAGGCGGTCGCATACGGCGACAACATCGTCGAAGTGGAACTGAAGGATGCCGCAGAGCCCGCGCATCCTTATGTCGGTTATGTTCTCAATCCCTTCTCTGTCGATGCGGCATTCCACGGGCTTGTCGCTCTGTTCGATCGCCTTTCCGGCAGCGAGGCGGGCTCTCCCTATATCCCGGTCCGGTTCGGATCGATCCGCGTCACCGGCAGCGGTCGCGCGGTCTCCAGGGCCCGCATTGAAATCGAGCGTTTCAGCCACTTCTCGATCAAGGTCAATTTCCGCCTGTTCGATACAGAAGGCGAACAGATCGCCGTCCTGTCCGACTGCCGCTTCCGCCGCACGTCGCTGCGCCGCCACCATACGCTGGATTCGGTCGCCTTCCATTTCGAGGCCGTCCCGAGCGCGGTCCTGACGTCTTCCACCGTCCGGCCGATGGCCCTGCCGGATCTCGCCGAAGGATCGCAGACAGGCGCCAAGGACAACGCTTCGCTGATGATCGATGCCGCGATCTATCGCGCATCCCACGAGATCGCGTTGTCGCTTGTCGGCAGCAATGATCTTGTCCTGTCGATGTCCCTGCCTGGAGACAAAGCTTTCCGCGCCTTCCTGACATCCTGCCTGTTCATTCTGGAGGATGCCGGGATCGCGACGCCGGTCGACGGAGGATGGAGCATTCCGGCCGAGTTCTCCTTCCCGAGCGTCGGTGAACTGATCCAGGAAATCTACCGCGAGGATTCCTCGCGTATCGCCGAGGCGGTACTGGTCAATGACGTCTATCGTGATGCCCTTGAGCAACTGTCTCTCGGTGGTGGCGATGCGGATGAGGAGAGCGATTGGTCGCGCAATATCGGCGAGGCGACGCTCGATCACGTTTTGGTCCATTCGCCGCTCGGCCGTAATCGTGCCGAACGCGGCTTCACGTTGGCGGAACGCTTCTGCCGCGATCATCAGGGTCATATCCGCTTCGTCGTCGAACTGGGAACCACCAGCCAGTCGATGAGCACGAGGCTCGCCGCACTCGCCGCCGAAATCGGCGCGGTGCTCGTCATCGCCGAGCCGAAGGAAAATCCCCGCCGCATGCTGGAGCTGGCATTCGAGCAGAATGTCAACGTCTCGGTCGTCGAGCCGAAGGCTCTCGAATCGCTGCCGCATGTCGATCTCGTCGTCGCAAGCGGCCTCAACAGCCAGTCGATGATGGCGGCAGATGATGACGTTCGTCAGGCCGTCCGTTCCATCGCTGCCAAGGGTGCGGCACTGGTGTTCGCAGACCGCGCCCCGTCCGCTTTCAACGACTTCGCCTTCGGCCTTTCCGAAGACTGGTTCGCCGCAAGCCAGTCCGCCGAATTCCCGGTCGGGCAACTCGGAACGGCAGGTCAGGTCGAAACTCTTCTGGGCGAACTCGGTTTTGCCACAGCGTCGGTCGAGGAAGTCGGTACCGACGAGGGCACGCTGATTGTCGCCGTCGCGACATCGCAGGCAAGTGAGCAGCAAGACCTGCAATCCAGGCCGGCGCAATCCGGCGCACGTCTCGTCGCCGTTGTTGAACCCGCCTCGGAACAGACCTTGGCTGCCCTGCGCCCCAATACTTCCGTGGTCCTGGCGACGCGGGCCGAAGAAGCGCTCGATTTCCTCGCCGGCGATACCGAGGCGCAGGCCTGTATCGTCTATATAGCCGACCGTGCTGCAGGGCAGGATGTGTCGGCATTGGAAATCGACCGGCTGTCGCGTTTCAAGGTGCTTGCCGAGGGCCTGACGCGCAAGGCGTCAGGCCTAGCAGGCCGTCCGCGCCTGATCATCGTCGCGCCCGGTGGCTCGCCGCTGGCCGGTGAAAAGAGCGATGCGGCCAATGGTGGCCTTTGGACATTCGCCCGCGTATTGCAGAACGAATATGATGCGATCGACATCCACCTCATCGATGCCGAAGGTGCAGAGGCGGCAGCACTTGTCGACCGGATTTCGACTGTAAAGAGCGCCAATCGCGAATGGCTGGCGGATGCTTCAGGCTTGAAGGAAATCCGCGCCGCTTCAGGCCCGTTTGCCGGCAAGGACGTGAAGACGACCGATTTCGACTCTGCGACCATCCATCAGCTGACGAGCGGTCGCGTCGACAGCATCGTCTGGCAGAGCTGCGAGCGGCAGGAGCCCGGCGAAAACGAAGTCATCATCGCCGTCGAAGCCGCGGGCCTCAACTTCCGTGACGTCATGTGGTCCATGGGCCTTCTGCCCGAGGAAGCACTGGAAGACGGGTTTGCCGGCGCAACGATCGGCATGGAAATGGCCGGCCGCATCGAGCGCGTGGGCTCCGCCGTGACCGATCTCGTTCCCGGCGATCGCGTCATGGGCATTGGCCCGGCCGCCTTCTCGACCCATGTGAAGGTTCGCCGCGATGGCGTGACGAAGTTCCCGGATCGGATGGACTTTGCAGCCGCCGCAACGGTGCCGGTCGCCTTCCTTACGGCCTATTACGCCATGGTCCAGCTCGGCCATATCGAGCCGGGTGAGACGATCCTCATCCATGGCGCCGCAGGCGGTGTCGGTCTCGCGGCCCTGCAGATCGCCAAGCTCAAGGGCGCGACGGTCATCGCTACCGCAGGCACGGTGGAAAAGCGCCGTTTCCTCGAAGCCGTCGGCGCCGATCATATCTTCGACAGCCGCTCGCTCGATTTCGTCGCCCGCGTTCGTGAGGTGACGAAGGGCGAGGGTGTCGATCTCGTGCTGAACTCGCTGTTCTCCGAGGCCATGGAGCGCAGTCTGGAACTGGTAAAGCCCTTCGGCCGCTTCCTCGAACTCGGCAAGCGCGACTACTATTCCGACCGCAAGATCGGCCTTCGTCCGTTCCGCCGCAATATCAGCTATTTCGGCATCGATGCCGATCAGTTGCTGGTCAACCTTCCGGCGGTCACCAAGCGGATTTTCGCCGAGATCGGCGATCTCTTCCAGCGCGGCGAACTGGCGCCTCTGCCTTACCGTTCCTTCGGCTATGACGAGATCGGCAGTGCCTTCCGGCTGATGCAGAATGCCGGACAGATCGGCAAGATCGTCATCACCCCGCCGGTCAAGGGACGCGATCGTGTCGTGTCCGTTGCCGAGCGCAGCCTGAGCTTCGGCGCAGAGGGAACCTTCCTCGTCGCCGGCGGCATTGGTGGTTTCGGCCTCGTTGCCGCCGAGTGGCTGGTTTCCCGCGGCGCCCGCCACATCGCGCTCTGCTCGCGCCGTGGCATTGCCGACGAGGCGACGCTGAAGGCGATCGAGAAGTGGTCGCGCCTTGGTGTTGTTGCCACGGTGCATGCCTGCGACATCACCCACGAGCAGTCGCTCTCCACCTTGCTCGCGGAACTGCGCCGCCGGGCGCCGCTGCGTGGTGTCATTCACGCCGCCATGGTGCTTGACGACGCGCTGTTGTCGAACCTCACCGAGGAGCGCAACCGTCCGGTCGTCGACGTCAAGGTTCGCGGCGCCGAGCTTCTCGACAGCTTGACGCGCGAGGATGAACTCGAACTCTTCCTGATGTTCTCCTCGGCCACCACCATGCTCGGTAATCCGGGGCAGGCGAACTACGTCATCGCCAACGGCTATCTCGAAGGACTGGCGCGCGTGCGCCGTGCAGCGGGACTTCCGGCGCTTGCCGTCGGCTTCGGTGCGATTGCCGATACCGGCTTCCTCGCCCGCAATGCCGAGGTCAACGAGATCCTGTCGAAGCGCATCGGCAAGACCGCGATGAAGGCGCGCGATGCACTGGAGCAGGTCGAACGCTATTTGGTCAGCGATACGGGAAGCATCGAAGGTGCAGCCGTGATGATCGCCGAAGTCGACTGGAACGCGGTCCGCATGCTGCCCATCGCAACGGCATCCCTGTTCGAGACGGCGATGCGCGCTGCCGGCAGCCAGCAGTCTTCCGGCGATGGCGATCGGATCGATCTGGAGGAACTTATCCGCGGCAAGACCGCCGATGAAGCCCAGGCGCTCCTGCACAAGATCGTTGCCGCCGAGATCGCAGCCATCCTGCGCGTCACCGAAGACAGCATCACGCCGGAAAAGATCCTCAAGGATGTCGGCCTCGACAGCCTGATGGCGATGGAACTCGGCATGAGCTTCCAGCAGAAGACCGGCTTTGACATTCCCTTGAGTGGTGTCGGGGAGGACACCACGGTGAGTGACGTCGTCACCCGCCTGAGGGAGAGGGTATCGAAACGCAGCGGCGGAGATGAGGAGGCTCCGCAGGACGAGGTGCTCGACCGACTGGTCAGGAGCCACTCGACCCAGAGTGAGAAAGCAGCCGCACAGTGACGGACAAAGACAAGCCGCAGACCATGGCGCCTTCCGCGGGAGGCGCCAAGCGCGGCTTCCTCGATCAGATGCGGCAGACGAGCGAAACCTCGGGCCGCAATCGTGAGGCCCGATTGAACCGCCAGCCGCAGGCGCCCGTTCGCCAGGCGCCGAAATTCGACCAGTTGCCGGAGTACCAGCGGGTTCTGACACAGCGGAAGGTGGGCGAACTGATCGGCGTCGCCAATCCCTTCTACCGGTCGCATGACCAGGCGGCCGGTGCCTCGACGGTCATGGCCGGCAGGACCTTTGCCAATTTCGCATCCTACGACTATCTCGGCACCAATACCGATCCCCTGGTGACGAGCCGCGCCAAGGAAGCGATCGACCGCTACGGTATTTCCGCTTCCGCGAGCCGCCTCGTTGCCGGCGAACGTCCGGTCCATACCGAGCTCGAGGCTGCCCTTGCCGGCGTCTACGGGGTCGAGGCGGCCGTCTGTTTCGTCAGCGGCTATCTCACCAATGTCGCGGCAATCAGCACGATCATCGGCCCGCAGGATCTCGTCATCCATGACGAGTTCATCCACAACAGCGCGCTGGCCGGCATCAAGCAGTCGGGTGCCACCCGGCGCCTGTTCCGCCATAACGATGTCGACAATCTCGAAACGGTTTTGAAGACGCTGTCCTCGGAGTTCCGCCGGGTTCTCGTCATCGTTGAGGGCGTCTATTCCATGGATGGCGATATCGCCGACCTGCCGAAGCTTGTCGAGTTGCGCAGCCGTTACGGCTTCTGGCTGATGGTCGACGAAGCCCATGCGCTCGGCGTTCTGGGCCAGACTGGCAGGGGCACATTCGAACATTTCGGCATCGATCCGCAGGAGGTCGACCTGTGGATGGGCACCCTGTCGAAGACGACCTCAAGCTGCGGCGGCTATATCGCCGGCTCGCAGGCGCTGGCCGACATCCTCAAGGCCGAGGCCGGCGGCTTCGTCTACAGCGTCGGACTGGCCCCGGTTCTCGCCGCCGCCGCCAAGACCGGGCTCGATATTCTCCGCTCCGAACCCGAGCGCACCGAGAAGCTGCATCGCAATGGTGCATTGTTTCTTGAAGAGGCCCGCAAGGCCGGTCTCGATACGGGCCTCAGCGTTGGTTTTTCGGTCGTGCCGGTAATCGTCGGCGATTCCCTGCGCGCCGTGCAATTGTCGAACGAACTTCTGGAAGACGGCGTCAACGCGCTGCCGATCATCCATCCGGCGGTGCCGGAAGGCATGGCAAGGCTGCGCTTCTTCATTACCTGCAACCATACCGACGAGCAGATCCGCCATGCGGTGGAAGCGACCGCGCGCCGGCTGAAGGCGCTTCAGGAGAAGAATTTCGGCCTCGCATCGCTCGACATGGAAAAGATGATGCAGCTTTCGCCGCTGCTTCAGACGCCGAACAGCTGAGGCGGGGGCGGCCATGCATGTCGTCGTCACCGGAGGATCGAGCGGCATAGGGCTGGAAGTCGCCAGAGCCTATGCGGCGCGCGGCGCTCAGGTCTCGCTGATCGCCCGCGATCCCGTAAGGCTTGAGGCTGCCCGCCAGGCGATTGAGAGTGTTTCGTCGTCGACCGCGCATGTCTTCACCGCAAGCGCCGATACCGGCAAGGATGACGAACTCTCGTCCGCCCTTGCCGCCTGCGAAGCCGCTTTCGACCTCTGCGATATTCTCGTTGCCTCTGCCGGCGTGGTCGAGCCCGGCTGGTTTTACGCGCAGCAAGCCGATGTCTTCGACGCCCAGTGGCAGACCAATTTCTCCGGCGTCATAAATACGGTGCGGAAAGTCTATCCCGGCATGCGGGCGCGGGGCGAGGGGCGCATCATGATTGTCTCGTCTGCCGCGGCCTTCATCGGCTTGCCCGCCTATTCCGCCTATTGCGCCTCCAAGGCCGCGCTGGTCGGCTTTGCCGATGCCTTGCGGCTCGAAGCGGTCGGAACGGGCGTCTCGGTCGGCATCTGCTTCCCGCCCGATACCGATACGCCCCAGCTTCAACGCGAATTGCAGGCCCGCCCGAAAGAGGCCGAACTGTTGATGGGACAGATCAGGCCGCGGCCGGCCGGCGAGATTGCTGCCCGCATCGTCCGTGGCATCGATCGACGCTCGGCGCGGGTCTATTTTACCGCCTCGATTGCGGCACTGGCGCTGTTCGGCCCGATCGCCAGACCCTTTATCGAAATCTGGTATCGGTTTCAGACCCGACGCTGACTGGCTGTTGTGTCGGCCGAAACCAGGGCAAACGACGATCTTCTTATGCGGAAGGGTTGGGTCGCGCCGGAACGGTGGTAAGAAGAATGTTCGATCGGCGGCAAGATACATATCGGGCGCTTATCGATGGTGCGGTCTCTTAGCCTGACTATCACCGTTATGCTACCTCGTATTTTTATGAGACAGCAGTAACTAATTTATCAGCGGACGCGTTGGATCGATCCGCAGAACGCATCAAACGCCAGTCACAGCGGTGATTGCGGCTGCCGTTCCGTTTGGACTGTGACCTCATTTGTCAGAGACGTACTGTTTGTTCCTAATCTGAGTATCACCGCGACAACCAATAGCGGCCAAAAGGCCGATAGTATCAGCCCTTCGAGCCGATCGCGGTCGGATGCAATGCGCGAACCCCGCGCCTCCAGCACAGTCGCTGTCAAAGCCAATATTACGGTGAAAACATAAAAGGACAAAGCAATAGTGTAGGCCAAACTATTTCTCTCGCGCTTCGATCACAGTAGTCAATTAGACAGCCATTGCACGTGAGACGATAGTTAATTATTTGAGATGATGAAATCTACTATTTTTAATAGATTGATTTATGACTGATGCCAAGCCGCCACTCTGGATGAGACATTGTGCTGGGCATACCCACGACCACACGCAATGCCGATGATCGAAATCCGCGATACATTTCAGAACAACTGGCCAATGGGGCCGCAGGACCTGCCAACGATCACGTATTTACGCAGTCGCCTTTGCCTATCGCATCGTTGACGGATGATTCAAGTTTGGCAGATCGGACTCAGGCGTTAGATCGGCAGGCGCTGAACTGCATATGTTTACAATCTGCTGGTAGTTAGGGTTGGGGCTCCGTTAGTCGATGCGAAGCAGTTCGCAATCATCCACGCCAGAGTAATGCGCCGGACGGGTTGCGTAGCGGCTATCCTGTGCCGCCGGCTGGGGCGGGTAATGGACTGTGTCAGCGGCCTGAGCCTGTGTGTACAGAGTGATGGCCGCTACAGCCGTTAGGTTGAATAGATTCATGACACCAATTCCTTTGCGGAGCTAATGTAAAAAGATTGGCGTATTCTTTCAGAAAGTAAAGGCTGATCCGCAGTCATAACCGCCATGTTGTTATTGACCTATTCGTCAACGTCACGGCGTGGCGCCTGCCTCTCAAGATGCGGTTGGCACAAACGCGACGGGAGCGACCGGCGCTGTTTGACATGGACTTGTATCCCCACTTTGGTGATCACTTACCCTCCAAGGCCAATCGACAAGCGTCGGCTCCCGTCCGCTCAAGCTTTTGAAGGCCATAGAGGCGCAAACGTATTTCACCAATCGATGTACCGGTCGGCCTCATCGCTCTCACCTGCCTTCGCCTTTGCAAATGGCAAGACAGACAAAGGTGTCAGCACTATCAGGATTACGAAAAGTGCGAGCAGATAGCCGGCGACTGCCAACGGCGCAATTACCCAAAGAGCAAGGCGGCGGGTCGAAAAACGAGCTTCAATTTGCTCAACGTTTAGCAGTGCCATTGATGTCTCCACAATTTATTAGAAGACTATCATGTTGGCGTTAGGCAAGATTTAGGAGCATATCTACAAGTTTAATCATCTTGGTGTGATGGCTGAGAAAGCGGCGGGATACTCGACATATCAGCCCAGCAGATGATCCTCGCCCTCAATAGCTATGGCCGGCGCCGGCCGGGGAGTTGTTTGCGGTTGCCTTGCCCGGGAGACGTTTACACCCTAACCTTTAAATCGGCCGTGATGCACTTGGGTTAGGGTCCCCACTGGTTTACGAGATCAAACGTTACGTTTCTCTACGTGGGTATTTCGGGCGAATTTTTCTGAGATAGAATCGCCCTGGTGACCAAGCTCGGCTCAGTCTGTCAAAGACTTCGCGGGGCACATCCGAAAATAGGCGTACCTTACCGATGCGAAAATAGACGGCAAGCACATGATCCTGTTCGTCATATTCTACGTGATGGAGCATCGATGACTTGAGCTTCTGATAAATCATGTCGCGACCGTTGAAAGGTTCAATGCTCCAAATGAGCCAATTTTGATTTATATGCGCCAGTCACCCGGCAAACTGAAATGTTTCATCGCGGCTTGGTTACGCCTTAAGGTTAAGGTGAAAGACACAGGAACGGCATTACAGCAGCGCCCGTCGTGTTGATTTTTCAACGACGCTAGCGGCAGGAAGCGATGGACACAAAACACAAGTAGCTGATTGGGCCGGCGGTGTGATCGAGCAAGATCGGTGGCTTTAGGGCATTGACTCCGGCCTTGAGAGGAGCTCAGCCTCCTCTTAAAATCAGGCACACGGTGAACCGCAGACTCGTCTTTTATGGCCAGGTCGCTGGGCGTAGCTGTCATAGCCATGTGCAGTATCTTGCCGTTGGCTGCTTATGACCCTTCTCGAAGGCGCAACAAAAGCGCAATGTTCGGCCCTGTTTATGCCTTAAGCCTTATGCCGAGAGGATGTGCCCGTCATACTCTGACATGGGCAGCCCTCCGTCTTGCTTTGGCAGGGATCTGGCTGCCCATGGGTGTCGTCCGCAGCTCGGGCAGTTGGCAGGCGCGATATCTTTGTGCCAGTCCAGCCTCTGTGCAATCGCCTTTGGCGATTGCACAGAACGATGTCTAGCCGCGATCCTAAGGAAACGGTGGGGCTCTCTGAGTTGCCCTTCCGCTGCACACGATCTAGAGAAATTGCAGCAAAATGGGGCGCCGATTTTCTTCTCAAAAATGGCGTAAAACGAGGAGATTGGCTATTGCCGGCGACTGAATAATCGCCGGCAATGCTCGCGATCATTGTCATCCCGGAATTGCTTGGTTCCTGCGTCGATGTCTCAATATCAGAAATCCCCCGCCAAGTGCGAGCGCACCGGCACCTGTCCCGGCTTCGGGGCCGGGAACGGCGGTGATTTTCGAGATTGTCGTCGTCATCGTAGCGGTCGTGTTTGCAGCTCCGACACTATAGAACCATGCATATTTGACCGCGGCGCCATCTTCCACCGTGAAGGTGGAGTTGAGAGTTGAAGGTTGACCGGGTAAAAGTGGATCTCTCAAATTGGCGACTGTACCGAGATAGGCATTTGTCGCTCTGCTAATCTCCCACAAGTACGAATAACCTCCCGAAAGGCCTGTAAGGGTCTGTGTGACGAGGAGGTCAATACTGTAAGTTCCTGTATCCAGAAAGATGATGGATGCGCTGGAATTGGTGACAGGTCGCAATGTGGGCGAGCTCACGGAAAGTGTTTGGCTCGCAACCTCCGTGCTGGTTGCCGCGTATGCAGGGGATATGAATGCGGATGCAAATATAAAGGCGAGGCACTGAAGCTTATTCATCGTAAATCCTCACGCAATGTTTGGTTAACGAATGCACAATGACCGTGAATTGGATGAAAATCCATCAATATTATGTCGATGAAACTCTCCGGTAACGCCGAGATATAGTTGGTCATCCGAGGGACTGTGCATCAAGGCTAACGGTTGGCTCATGGCACACCGTCCCTTACCTCAAAATCAGCCTCTGCCCCTCACGGAGACATGACGGGATGGCGTCGATAAGAAAATGCAATTGAGGCGATTTAAAAAGAAGAATTAAAATTATCGTTCAATGCCGATATTTGATTTGTCCAGACGAGGTTGTGCACCAGCTTAAGCCTCATCGGCGTCCATGCGGACGTGTGTCATGACCGTCCGCATCACCGAGCGCATTTTGGAAGGAGAAAAATCATGGATGCGAAATCAAGCGAAAACGCCGGCAAGTGTCCTGTCGCACATGGTGCGACACCGCGCGGCCGTAGCAATCGTGACTGGTGGCCAAACCAGCTCAACGTGCAGATGCTGCATGCCCATTCGTCGCTTTCCGATCCGATGGGCAAGGGCTTTAACTATGCCGAAGAGTTCAAGAAGCTCGACCTTGCGGCCGTCAAGCAGGATCTCACCGCACTGATGACCGACAGCCAGGATTGGTGGCCGGCCGACTTCGGCCACTATGGCGGCCTGTTCATCCGCATGGCCTGGCATTCGGCCGGGACCTACCGCATCACCGACGGTCGCGGTGGCGCTGGCATGGGCCAGCAGCGGTTTGCGCCCCTCAACAGCTGGCCGGACAACGTCAACCTCGACAAGGCCCGCCGCCTTCTCTGGCCGATCAAGC
Source organism: Neorhizobium sp. NCHU2750 (assembly GCF_003597675.1). Classification (NCBI taxonomy): domain Bacteria; kingdom Pseudomonadati; phylum Pseudomonadota; class Alphaproteobacteria; order Hyphomicrobiales; family Rhizobiaceae; genus Neorhizobium; species Neorhizobium sp. NCHU2750. Next base: position 1,188,351 of record NZ_CP030827.1, read on the forward strand.
AGAAATACGGCAACAAGATCTCCTGGGCCGACCTGATGATCCTGACCGGCAATGTCGCGCTGGAATCGATGGGCTTCAAGACCTTCGGCTTTGCCGGCGGCCGCGCCGATGTCTGGGAACCGGAAGAGCTCTATTGGGGCCCCGAAGGCACGTGGCTGGGCGACGAGCGCTATAGCGGCGAACGCCAGCTGGCGGAGCCTCTTGGCGCCGTTCAGATGGGCCTCATCTACGTTAACCCGGAGGGTCCGAACGGCAATCCGGATCCGCTCGCATCCGCCCGCGACATCCGCGACACCTTCGCCCGCATGGCGATGAACGACGAGGAAACCGTCGCCCTCATCGCCGGCGGCCACACTTTCGGCAAGACCCATGGCGCCGGTGATCCGTCCTTTGTCGGTATCGATCCGGAAGGCGGCGAACTCGAAGCGCAGGGTCTCGGCTGGTCGAGCAAGTTCAATAGCGGTGTCGGCACCGATGCGATCGGCAGTGGCCTCGAAGTCACCTGGTCGCAGACCCCGACGCGGTGGAGCAATTACTTCTTCGAAAATCTCTTCGCGTTCGAATGGGAGCTGACCAAGAGCCCGGCCGGCGCCCATCAATGGGTGGCGAAGGATGCCGATGCCTCCGTTCCGGATGCCTTCGACAGCGCTAAGAAGCACCGCCCGACCATGCTCACCTCGGACCTCGCGCTGCGCTTCGACCCGATCTACGAAAAGATCTCCCGTCGCTTCTACGAGAACCCGGCCGAGTTCGCCGACGCTTTCGCCCGCGCCTGGTTCAAGCTGACCCACCGCGACATGGGGCCGAAGGTGCGCTATCTCGGCCCGGAAGTGCCGGCCGAAGACCTGATCTGGCAGGATGTCATTCCGCCGGTCGAGCATCCGCTGGTCGATGATGCCGATATTGCAAGCCTCAAGGAAAAGGTTCTGGCAACGGGCCTTACCGTGCAGGAACTGATCTCGACCGCCTGGGCGTCTGCCTCGAGCTTCCGTGGTTCCGACAAGCGCGGCGGTGCCAATGGCGCCCGCATTCGCCTTGAGCCGCAAAAGAACTGGGAAGCCAACCAGCCGGAACAGCTCGCCAAGGTTTTAGGCGTGCTCGAAGGCATCCAGCAGGGTTTCAACGCCGCCAATGCCGGCGGCAAGCAGATCTCGCTGGCCGACCTGATCGTGCTCGCCGGTGCCGCTGGCGTCGAGAAGGCAGCCAAGGCCGCCGGCCACAGCGTCGTCGTGCCTTTCACGCCGGGCCGCACCGACGCCTCGCAGGAACAGACCGATGTCGCATCCTTCGCAGCGCTTGAACCCCGCATCGACGCCTTCCGCAACTATGTCAACGTCAAGAAGATGCAGTTCCTGCAGCCCGAAGAGGCGCTGGTCGACCGTGCGCAGCTTCTGACGCTGACGGCACCGCAGATGACGGCGCTTCTCGGTGGCCTGCGGGTGCTGAAGGCTGGCGCTCCGCAACATGGAGTGTTCACCGACAAGCCGGAGGCGCTGACCAACGACTTCTTCGTCAACCTGCTCGATATGGCGACAGTCTGGGCACCCAAGGAAGGCGAAAAGGGCGTCTATGAAGGCCGTGACCGCCAGTCCGGCGATCTGAAATGGACGGCAACGCGCGTCGACCTGATATTCGGTTCGCACTCACAGCTTCGTGCGATCGCCGAAATCTATGCACAGTCGGATGCGAAGGAAAAGTTCGTCAGGGACTTCGTCTCGGCCTGGGTCAAGGTGATGAACGCCGATCGCTTCGATCTCGTCTGATCGATACTATGGCTTCGGGCGGGATAACCTGCCCGGAGCTTTTTCTTGCTGTTTGCGCAAGATTACAAAATGCGATGCGGGCGCTTGGCGATGTCTCGAACTCGCTATTGGCGCGAGCCACTACTTGGACACGCTCGCCGTTGTCATTGTATCCGTTGATGAACCGGCGAGACCTGTATAGGCCAGCATCGTGCCATGCACGATTGTGACCCACATCAGGATCGATACGCCGAAAACCATGATCATATTGCGAAGACGAGACGTCATAGGGACCTCTTGAATGAGGCCCTATTATCCCACCCGAACCTTTGCGGCGGGTGAAGCGATATGGTGAACAAACCCTGCCAGATTCAAGGGCAATTCGACGGAACCCGGCCTCAATTGCCACTGTTGCTGATGCTGCGAAATCTGCTTCCGTTTTGAACTTCATGATTGGCGCTATTTTCTCTACCAAAGTTCGTAGGTGCCTTCCCATGAAAGATCTCTGTGCACCGACGCGCTCGTGTGCGAGAGCCGTCTCATATCGAGGGTCAAGGTGATTGTCCCTTCGGGCGGGTACGGTTTCTAAAGTCTAGCGGGGCTTTGCAGCGATTTTTCTGGCAAAGCACTCGTAGCGAGCCCGCTCATGATCATATAGTTTTCCTAGACTTGCGTTCATCCTGAGATCGGCCTGCTCCCTCATCGTCTTTTTCGCCGTTAAGAAGATAGGAGGAGGCCATAAAATGCGTCCGATCATGACAGCGATCCCGCCCCACGATCACCGCGGGCGAGGTGAAGGCGCCCAGTCCAGCGAGATGGACCGACGTCACCGCAGCAATTAATTCGCCGAAGCTATCGAGTGGGAGGCCACGTCGCGGTGTCGTCGACGATTATGGTGACGTTGATCCTCAAATACGGCATTATGGAGCCATCCGAACCCAACCCGGAAACAGTTGCTATATAAAGCTTTTCTCATTCTGAAAGAGCTTTAGCACTGTAAGATTGCCAGTATAGAAGGCACCTGTGTCGATCCCGATACGGCCGGGGCCAAAGCTTGGTTGAGGTTGTGGCGTATGACCGTGAATGACGAGGCCCGGACCGCCCCAGCCTGATGATAGAAATGGCTCCCTGATCCACATTAGGTCTTCGTCTGTCTGTTCGTCCAACATAACTTTCGGCCGTAGGCCGGCATGGACGAAAAGGAAGTCGCCAACCTTGAGCGAAATCGGCAGGTTGGACAGAAAATCCAAATGGCGCGGTGGCACGTTGGCTGCAAATATTTGTTGGAGCTTGTCGCGGCCTCTTTTCGAAAAATCGAGCTGGTGGGGATCAATCCCGTAGGACGACAGCGTCTGTTGGCCGCCAAGTTCCAGCCATTGCATATATTGTTCTGGCGCGGCTAAAAATTTGATGAAAATATCGTCATGGTTTCCACATAAGGCAAGCCGCCTGAAACCGAAATCGCTCGGCGTCAAAAGATGCTCGATGACCTGAGCTGACATGGGGCCACGATCGATATAGTCACCCAATAAGACCACAAGGCCCGACCGACCCAGTTGATCCATGTCTCGCGCGATGCGCTCCTCAGCATCTTTGAGTTCCTTCAGACAGCCGTGCACATCGCCGATGGCATAGATCGCGAAGAGGGGGCGAGCGTCACCGAGGTCAAGGCGCCGACGCAAAGGCGCAGGTACCAGAACCTCCTGTCGTCTTTTGACCCAACCCATCAGATTACGCATACACTTTTGCCCAATTTGGCTCTTGCTCGTCTCACAATGGAAAGCGCGAGGCTAAAAGAGGGTTAAAACATAACTATGGCTCTTTGCCTTTCAGCGGTTGCCAACCGATTCTTTGCGTCGTTGTGAAAGAAACGTTGATAGACGGTCGCCTTTTCGTGCACCTGTTGTATGTGGTCGGGTCGTCGGAAAGCGCAATTGCTCAACGTCCAAGTCGACCCTTCGCTCCAGTGCGATCAAATTATATCGATCAGTGTCTTGGATCTCCCTGCGGAACGTGAAGACATAATTGCCCTCCAGGCGATAGAAATCTTCCAAATGTGTGAGCTTTTGTTGCATCCTGCCGGTTGACGGTGGGGCGTCTCTGTCGCCCGTGGCGACATGGATAAAATGGAAGGCTGCCTTTATCAGATTGTCGTCCATATCGACACCATTGAGGCTGAACTTCACCCTGACTTCGCTTGCCGCCGCGAATGTTCGACCTCTTGCCTGGAGGAAAAGTGACGTCCTTTGGCGCTGATCAAGTCCCTGCAGGAGCATGGAGCAGTCCCAGCCGCCTTGCTCGGAGGACATGAAGCGGGGTTCTTCCTGGCCATCCTTTGCCAGAGAATCGCACATCTGGGTTGCTGGTATAACGGAGGAAAGACGACTTGGCGTATGCCGATAGGATATCCATGGCCACATGGATCTCCTTAATGTCGTCTCTTTCGAAACAATGCCGATCTTCACCGGGGGTGACGGTGCGGGAAGCTCAATGCCAAGAAAGCGTGCCAATTGCCGGATATTGCGGCGATCATTGGCCAATAAGGAGGTTCCGACGACTGCGGCGATGGCCATGCACACAAAGAGCGCCAAAGGCCAACGTTTCGCCGGTCGAGGCAAGGTCATATCGGAACCACCTCGATATCGAGATCCTGCCAATGCCATGCCTTCCTGAACGCAGTCATTACTCGTGACCACAAGAGTATCACGCACATAGTGAAGCCGGTCTAAGTATTTTCCCTAATTTGGACGCCGGCTGACAAAGTCAGCAACTGCAAAAGAGGGGTGGACCATCGCTGGTGCAGTCGCTCGATGGAGCGATGAGGCAGGCGCCTATTGGACGGGCTGTGGCAGCCTGAACCTATTGAACCTTCAGATGCGATCTGCGACGTCTGTCGGCAGCTGGGCATCCCGGCCGAAAAATTGCAAGAACACTGGCCGAATGGCTGCGATGGAAGCTGGGTTGGGTAGATAATAAGTCGGCTGGCTTCCGGCGCTTCCAATCCAGAACAGTTGGCCGCAGCGAAGTGCAGGCACTAAAGAAAAGCCGACCGAATCTATCGGCCGGCCAAGAAGAAAGGGAAGGAGGCGAGGTTTGCGCCTGTTCAAAGCACCAGTAACGGCGCCCATACGACCCTCGCCGCCAGTTTAGGATGTCAATGCCTTTGCCTGTTGGCGCCGCTTGGCCCACATTGCAACGCCACCGAGCGCCAGCGCACCAAGTCCCGCACCCGCCTCAGGCCCTGGAACAGCCGTCACCGAACTTACCGATACGTTGTCGACGGCTGCAAATGCAGCCAAAGAACCGCCAGCCAAAGCCTTAAATGTCAGATCATAAAAGCCTTCGGTTGCGACCGAAAAACCATAGCTCTTCGAGCCGGCGATCTCCGAGCCGGTCAGTTTCCCCGAAACAAGACTGTCGATCGAGTATTTCAGTACAGTCGTGCTTCCGAGGAAAAAGCCGGTGAAGTCGAAGTTATAATTGCCCGCAGTCAAATAGATGGACTGACTGAGCGTGCTGCTACCCGGCAAGATTGTATCCACAACTCCCGTGTTGCTGATGGTCGACGCGACGCGGTTGGAGACGCGCGAAAAGCTCCATTCAGGGGACAAGACCCCGTCAAAGCCTCCATTGACGACGGCTTCGGCCGCAGACGCTTGTGCCGAAAGTCCGCCAGCCAATATAGCTGCTGCCAGATACATTTTAATGATCATTAATCCCTCCTTTAATCATTAATGGAAGGTAAATATGCACAACGGTATCGAAAAGTCGACAATGTAAATAAGTAATAATTGATTCCAGTGTTAATGTAACGGCGCTTAAATGGATTATGTATCAATTTGATACATAATTATATGCTGTCTGGTGATGTTTATGCTCTGTGTTGCGTCGCAGTCTTGAGGTGGGGCATGGATACTTCCTGAAACACCCGGAATGCGACATATACCGGGCAGGGGAGGCGGAAATTATGCTGCGCTTGAACGGCCCGGGCTGGATTGTTGAGATGTCGCTTAGCGGCTGAGCCGACGGGCTCACCCCGGCAAGATAGAAACCGGCAGCCCGGGTTTCATGTATGACTGAAAAATGCAGGCCGACAAACCGAGCATAACGGTATGGCCACAGTTCAAGGCGCGAGTTTGGATCGGAAGATGCCGCGACCTTTCCAAGATTTTCATGGGTGGTGGGTCAGGATCAGTAGAGGTCCTCCTCCTGTTGCCACCCATGCAGGCAGTTCGTCCTGACCGATCCGATTTGCGCTGAAAGAAAAGGAACCCGAAGGTTCGTGCTACTCGCCAGGAATAGGCGCAGGTTATCGGAGAAATGCACGGCGTAGGCTCCCGCCATCGCGGTCCCTATATCGATTACCATCCCAATGATCGCGCAAGCCGGTCGGTAGTCAGACCTCGTTAAAGCTTGCGGCCACACCATTCATTGTCTCTGTCGCGCCTACCCTCATCAATGCGGTTCCGGCCCGTTGTGCTGGCTATTGTCATTTGCGGGGCACTCTGGATCTCGTGCCTCACCGCGGGCGGGCCGATATTGGCATCTACGCCCGTTCATGGCGCGTCGCTTTTCGGTCCATCATCGTCTCGTCGAGTTTATGCAGCGACACGCGAGAACTGCGATCGGATACAATCGAGATAGTGTTGGCCCGGTGACGGAGACTGGCAAAGGGCGATCGCCTCTTCTTGCGGCACGCCGGTGAAGCGGCGCGTCTCGCCGTTTCGAAAGCGGATCTGAAGTTGTCCATCCTCTTGGCTGAAGAATACGCTTTCGATCATGCGCGACGTGACGGCTAGGCTTTCCATCATACCCTCCCTGTTTGGCTAGGGTTGTAGCGAAGAAGGGGTATGAATTGGTCAAAGACATTGGTGAGTAGTTCCTTAACGCGATAACCTCATCTGTTTGATTGCTGGATATTAAAGCAACGATTCGGCCTATCATCACCTCGCAGGCGACGCCGATCTCGATCTCCAACTGAGACAGTCGCCGCGGTGAGCTTGAATATGCAGGAACTTTAGTCCGCTGAAGGCAAAGCCAGAGCCACGCGAATAATACGATGCCGATCGATGTGAAAATATAAATATCGGATAAAAAGAAAGATTTTTCTAATATGGAAATACTGAAAGATTCTACGCAGGTGCGGTAAAGTGATGTTTTTTTTAAAAAAAGGAAGTTTCTTTGCGTCAATGATAGTTGAAGTGACTGGACAGAATCCACCTTTTAATAGATAAATTACCATGCGGTAACATTTTATTCCGAAAGGAGAGTTTGATGAAAGTTAAGCATCTCGCTTTCGTGGCGGCGCTGGCATTTACTACGCCTGCTCTCGCTGCGCCAGCGTACGAAGACGCAAGCCAACCCGCCTCCGATTATACAGTGGCGAATAGCTTGATGAACTCCTGGCTGACCGCGTGGAAGACAGTCTTCGATACTACCTATGGGGACGACTGGGATTTCACCACCTCGGCCAGCAAGGGTTTGGTCTACGGCCAGATTTTTCAGACAGTAGCGGACACAAGTACGGCCTACACTCAATCGTTCTTGTGGACGAGCGCCTCGAAAGTTGCTGACTACAACATGCCAGTCACCGCTGTTCCCGGCCCCGAAGCTGGGGCAGGTCTCGGTGCACTTGCAATGCTCGGCGTAGCCTATTGGGCAAAGCGCCGCCGCAACGACCAGCAACTCGCTGCCTAAGCGATCACGCTCAAGACGAAGGGGGCCCTTGAGGCCCCCTTTTTGTTTGTCTCACGCGTTTCGGTCGTCCTTTTAATAGCGGCGATCACAGATCGGATGCTTTGCCGACGCCCGTATAGTCGAAACCGTGAGCCTCAAGTTCGGATTTGCGATAGACATTGCGAAGGTCGACAAGGATCGGTGATCGCATTGCAGACTTCAGTCGTGCCAGATCGAGTGCTCTAAACTCGTTCCACTCCGTGACGAGAACGGCGGCGTCAGCATTTTCAGCTGCCTCATAGGGGCCACTCGTAAACTCGATATCAAGGAGCTGCTTGGCATTTTCCATCCCTTCAGGATCATAACCTGCAACAATCGCCCCTGCGTCTTTCAGCGTCTGAATGACGGCGATCGCCGGGCTGTCGCGCATGTCGTCCGTATTCGGCTTGAATGTCAGGCCAAATACCGCAATCTTCTTGCCCCGGACATCGCCTCCCATCGCGGCAATGACCTTACGGCCCATGGCGCGCTTTCGATTGTCGTTGACTGCAATCGTCGTCTCGATCAGACGAACGGGGCTCTCACTATCTTGCGCGGTCTTTGCAAGGGCCAGCGTATCCTTGGGGAAGCATGAACCGCCATAGCCGGGACCGGCATGCAGGAACTTTGAGCCGATACGGCCGTCAAGGCCGATACCTCGTGAGACATCTTGGACATCGGCGCCGACACGCTCGCACAAATCGGCAATTTCATTGATGAAGGTGATCTTCATCGCCAAAAAGCCATTGGCGGCATATTTGATCAGCTCAGAGGTGCGTCGGCCGGTAAACAGGAGAGGGGACTGGTTGAGGTAAAGCGGACGGTAGACTTCCGTCATCACCCCGCGAGCTCGCTCGTCGGTCAGGCCGACAACGATACGGTCAGGGCGCTTGAAATCGTCGATCGCAGCGCCTTCACGGAGAAATTCAGGGTTGGACACAACCGCGAAATCAGCCTGCGGGTTTTCTTCGCGGATGATCCGCTCGACTTCGTCGCCGGTGCCGACCGGAACGGTCGACTTGGTTACGACCACGGTAAAGCCCTGGATCGCGGCTGCGATCTCGCGAGCGGCAGCATAGACATAACCAAGATCAGCATGGCCGTCGCCGCGCCGCGACGGGGTGCCCACCGCTATGAAGACTACATCGGCGTCAGCAACCGCGTCTGCAAGATCTGTGGTAAATGACAGGCGGTTGGCTTTGACATTGCTCTCAACGAGCTGATCAAGCCCCGGCTCGAAAATTGGCATCATGCCATTTTTCAAGGCTTCGATCTTCTCCGCTGCCTTGTCGACGCAAATCACCGTGTGGCCGAAATCGGCAAAGCACGCACCTGAAACGAGGCCGACATAACCTGATCCGACCATTACAATACGCATTGTACTATCTTCCTTTTTAAAAGCTGGCCAGAAGCCAGCCGGCCGACGCGCAAGCGCTCAGCCCATTTGCCTTAGCCGCGCCCGAACTCGTCGACAATACGGATGATGTCGTCTTCTCCGAGATAGGAGCCCGTCTGGACCTCGATCATCTCGAGCATGATCTTGCCAGGATTGGCAAGACGATGAACTTCTCCTTGAGGAATATAGACAGATTCGTTTTCGCGCACGATCTTGATCTCATCGCCGATCGTCACTTCCGCTGTCCCCTTGACGCAAATCCAATGTTCCGAACGGTGATGATGCTTTTGCAGCGACAGCTTCTTTCCCGGCGTGACAAAGAGCCGCTTCACCTGGAAGCGGTCGCCATTGAGGATGGACGTATAACCACCCCATGGGCGGTATGACGTCGGATGGGTCTCGGTTAAAGGTGCTGTTGCCTTTGCTGCGGCGAGCTGCTTGACCAAGGCGCCGACATTCTGGCTTTCGTCGAGGCGTCCCACATAGACCGCATCCTCACTGGCGATCACCGCAACGCCCTCCAGTCCCTGGACGGCAAGGTGGCTGTGTCTGGAGACGACCAGAGAATTTTTGGTGTTGACCAACGTTGTCTTGCCCAAGACCACGTTTCCCGAGGGATCCTGGGTGCCAAGCTTCCAAACCGCGTCCCAGCTTCCCATGTCGGACCAAACAAAAGATGCAGGAACGACCGCAGCATCCTTCGTCTTTTCCATAACCGCATAATCGATCGAAATATTGGGTGCCTTATCGAAAGCTGCAGCATCAAGGCGGATGAAGTCGAGATCGGCCTTGGCATTTTGCACAGCCTCGACGGCAGCACCGACGACGGCCGGCGCATATTCCTTGATCTCATCGAGGACGCGTTTGGCGCCAAACATGAATATGCCCGAATTCCACACATAGCCGCCGGCGGAAAGCATCTCTTGGGCAATCTTTCCATTCGGCTTCTCGACGAAGCGTTTGACCGCATTGGCGCCAGTGGCGAGGCGCTCCCCGACTTCGATATAGCCGTATCCCGTTGCGGGCTCCGTCGGGGCTATCCCAAACGTGACCAATTTGCCCGAAAGTGCTGTCTTATGTGCCGTCCCGATCGCCTCGAAATAACGGTCATCGGCAATGATTTCATGGTCCGATGCCAGAACCTGGATGATCGCATCGGCACCGAAAGTCTTCATTGCAAAGCTTGCGGCCGCAGCAACTGCTGGTGCCGTATTGCGTGCCGACGGTTCCAAAAGAACACCCGACAATTCGATGCCGAGTTCCCGTGCCTGTTCGGCGACAAGAAAACGAAAATCCTCATTGGTGATGACGATCGGGGCGGTATAGAGCGCCGCATCCGATACGCGATCAAGCGTCGCTTGGAAAAGCGTTCTGTCGCCAACGAATTGAATAAACTGTTTCGGCGCGCTCGCTCTGGAGAGCGGCCACAGGCGCGTGCCCTTGCCGCCTGCCATAATCACTGGAACGATCTTGTCACTCATTACGCTCTCCATTCACACGCAACGCGCCGCTATATTCTTATTCAATGACAAATTGCCGAACGAGTTCAAGGCTCTCGGACAGAAGCCTTTGAGCTTCTGTCTCGGTTCTTGCCTCCACATAACAGCGCATTTCCGGCGCATTCCCGGATGGGCGCAGGTGAACGATCGAACCGTCGGCCAGAAACGCCCTCAAACCGTCTGTATCGTTGAGGTCAACGACGGCGCCGAGCGGTGCCAGAAACGCCGCGATATTGTCTGGCGACTGGCGCAGATGGGTCATCAAGGCGGAACTGTTCTCGACCGGAAAATTCTCCAGCCGGTCCGCTGCCGCAAAAGGCAGTTTGAACTCGCCTGCAAGGCACGACAGCGGCAGCCTTTGGCTCGCCGCAAACCCCAGAACCATCAAAATAGGAACGAAGCTGTCGCGTGTTGGTAAAGGTGTAAGCGCTCCGCCCGGCACGTTAAAATTGGATGCCGTCAGCAAGCCGCCATTGGCCTCAAATCCCATGACACCGGTCTGCGCTCTGCTAAGCGCCTCCTGCATGCCGGCGATGACAAAGGGGGAGCCGACCTTGGTTCGCACGACCTCGAATGTTCCGCTGGCCTCGATACCTGAATTTGACGTAACGGGTGTGACGACAATTTTTGCACCGAGCGCACGGGCCGCAACCAGCCCAAGAAGATCGCCACGCAACGGCGTCCCTGTTTCGTCGGCAACGAGCGGGCGATCACCGTCGCCATCCGCGGACACGATCCCGTCAAGTTGGTGTTCCTCTGCCCAAGCTGCCAGTTGCGCGATCGTCTCGACTGATACGGCTTCCGTGTCGACGGGGATGAATGTGTCGGAATAGCCAAGCTCAACGACGTCAGCGCCATAATAGCCGAGCGTCTCGGCCAGCAGCTCCCGGGCAACCGTGGAATGCTGGTAAACGCCAAATCTGAGGCCGGAAAGTGCCTTGCTTGGCAACACACTGCGCACACGTTCCTTAAACAAAGTGATGGCGCTGTCTTTTGCCGAGGGGCTGTCACCGGCCGTTGCATCGATATCGGTCTTTTCGAGAACTGCCGCGATCGCCGAAATTTTCTGCTCATCGCCTTTGTCGATCTCGCCATCGGCGCGGTAGAATTTTATCCCGTTGCGGTCGGCGGGAATATGTGACCCGGTGATCATCAAAGACGGAGCCCCGATTTTGAGCCCGTAAAGGGCGAGAACGGGCGTTGCAACATCGCCGCAGTCGATGGGCGTGAGACCGGCGCGACGCAAGGCTCCAATACAGGTTGCCACAATCGATGGACTGGACGGACGCAGATCCCGG